>CAVVMX010000021.1:0-522864 GCA_963749455.1 uncultured Chloroflexia bacterium | reverse complement strand
GGAGGCCCTCGCTCGACCAAGCTGGCCGCAGTAGGGCCGCGGAGGAAGTTCTGCGGCCAGATGCACATCTGAGTCAACTCAACAGAGCAGGGGCGGGCAGTCATGCTCGCCCCTCTCTGTAACACAGCAGGCGTTCTCCATGCTGAAACGTCTGACCAGACGGGTACCGGGACCAGATCGTCATGTGGCTGATCGGGGTGGTGATTCTGGCTGTTGTCATCTACGGCACGTATAAACACGCTCACGTCCGGTAAATACACCCTCAAAGACTGGGTGGACCTGATTATCTATGGCATTGCACAGGGCAGCATCTACGCCCTGATCGCCCTGGGGTACACCCTGGTGTACGGCATCCTGCGCATGATCAACTTCGCCCACAGCGAGGTCTTCATGAGCGGCCCCTTCATCGGCTACTTTGTCGCCGATCGCTCTCGACGAGGCAGGCTTTCTTCGACAGCAACCCGGTGATTGGCCTGTGCCATCGATCATGCTTGGTGGCCATGGTCACGTCTCCGACTGATCGCCGTGCTGCTGGAGCGCATCGCCTACCGGCCGCTGCGCCGCGCGCCCCGCCTGGTGCCGCTGATCACGGCCATCGGCGCCTCGTTCTTCCTGCAATACACCTTCCGCGGCCTGTTCGGGTCCGGCGTCAAGGGCTATCCCGACATCCAGGCCTTGAAGGGCACGTGGTCATTGTTCGGCGTGATCGAGATCCTGAAGACGCAGGTCGTGGTGATCGTGCGCGGCGATTGTCATGATGGCCGTGCTTGTACCTCTTCGTGCAGCGCACCAAGACCGGCAAGGCCATGCAGGCCGTCTCCGAGGACAAGGATGCCGCCGGCCCTGATGGGCATCGACGTGGACCGGATCATCGTGATCACCTTCGTCGTCGGCGGCGCGCTGGCCGGCGCGGCCGGCGTGCTCTATGCCCTGATGTTCCGCCAGGTCAACTTCTTCATGGGCTTTATCCCGGGCATCAAGGCCTTCACGGCGGCCGTGCTGGGCGGCATCGGCAACGTCGCCGGCGCCATGGTGGGCGGGATGTTCCTGGGCATTGCCGAATCGCTCTTCCCCAACCTGGTCCTGGACGGCCTGGGCATCCCGGCGCCGTATCAGCTCAAGGACGCGATGGCCTTTATCATGCTGGTGCTGGTCCTGATCTTCCGGCCGACCGGCATCCTGGGCGAGCGCCTGGCGGCCAAGAAAGCCTGAGCGGCTGCGGGAAGGAGCGATGACGATGCAGATCGCAAAGCGACATCGGCTTCGACTGGTCGTCCCGGTCTGCAGATCGGGCTGCTGGGCGGCGTGGTCGCCCTGTTCCTGTGCGCTGGTGGGCATGGTCGAGGCCTCCAACAGCCGGCCGTGATCATCGTGGCGTGTCTGTCGCTGGGACAGACCCTGCTGCTGCATCGCCTATGTGCTGTTTGGCTATCATGGCGGTGCAGCGGGCAGGCCAGCTGACAGGAGCAGAGCCGTCCCGCCTGCAGTTGCTGATCGGCGCGGCGCTCTGGCCGGGCTGCTGGTCAGCGCTGCTGCTGGCTGCGCTGGTGCTCGTCGGCAGCGCTGTCAACCTGCGCGCCGTGTTTGTCAACGCCTCGCCCGGCGCTGTATCGACATTGCTGACCTTCGGCCTGGGCACTCCGCTCGGGGATGATCGTCCTGCTTGCTCGTCGGCGCTGCTGCCTGGGCGGCTCTGGCGGCGCGGCTCTTCACTGCTGCCTGGACCGGATCGCGCACAGGCCGTGGTCACTGGGTCTGGCCTGATCCCGGTGGTCTGGCCATCCTGCACAGCGCCTTGTTTCGCCGGCAGCGGGCTTTCGGTCCTCAGTGCCGTCGCTGGTGTTCGTCGTCGTTGCGCGGGCGGCAGCTACCTGTGGAGCGGCAGTCAGAGCACGGTCCAGCGAGCGCATCGCCGCTCTGCCGCCGGCCGGCAGCAGCGCGCCTTCGCGTCGGGCACAGTGGGCGCTGGCGCGTGCTGATCGTGCTGCTGCTGCCTCTGCTCGGGCCCTATCCCAGCGAGGTCCTGGACCTGGTCGGCATCTACGTCCTGATGGGCCTGGGCCTGAACATCGTGGTCGGCTTTGCCGGCCTGCTCGACCTGGGCTACGTGGCCTTCTTTGCCATCGGCGCCTACACCATGGGCGTGCTGACCTCGCCCGAGATCCGGCTGGCTCGGCTTCCACCTGACGTTCTGGGCAGGCGCTGCCGTTTGCCGTGCTGGTGGCGCACGCTGGCCGGCGTCATCCTGGGCATCCCGGTGCTGCGGATGCGCGGCGACTACCTGGCCATCGTCACCCTGGGCTTTGGCGAGATCATCCGCATCCTGGCGCTGTCGGACTGGCTCAAGCCCTACATCGGCGGCGCGCAGGGCATCACCCGCATCGCCAAGCCGATCATCGGCCCGATCGAGCTCTGGCCAGCCCGCAGACCTTGTACTACCTCATCCTGGTCGGGCTGCCTGCTCGTCGGCCTTCGTCGCCACGCGGCTCAAGGACTCGCGGCTGGGCCGCGCCTGGATGGCCATGCGCGAGGACGAGGACGTGGCCCAGGCGATGGGCATCAACCTGGTGACGACCAAGCTGCTGGCCTTTGCCATCGGCGCGGCCTTCGCCGGGCTGGGCGGCGCGATCTTTGCCAGCAAGCTCGGCTCGATCTATCCCCACAGCTTCAACTTGCTGGTCTCGATCAACGTGCTGTGCGTGATCATCGTCGGCGGCATGGGCAGCATCCCGGGCGTGATCGTCGGCGCGCTGGTCCTGGTGGGCCTGCCCGAGCTGCTGCGCGAGTTCGCCGAGTACCGCCTGCTGGTGCTACGGCGCGGTGCTGGTGGTCATGATGCTGGCCCGGCCCGAGGGCCTGTGCCCGAGGCGCGGCGCAAGCTGCGAGCTGCACGAAGCCGAAGCTGAGACTGACGAGGCGCGAGAGCACGTCACCGTCCCGGCTAGCTGACGACTGCGGCAAGTAAGGAGAACTATGGCAATTCTCGCTGCAACAAGAGTCACCAAGCGCTTCGGCGGGCTGACCGCCGTCAGCCAGTTCGACGTCGAGATCAAGGAGCGCTCCATCCACAGCATCATCGGGCCGAACGGCGCCGGCAAGACCACCTTCTTCAACTGCGTCACCGGCTTCTACAGGCCCGAAGAAGGCGCGATCCTGTTCGAGGGCCAGCCGCTGGACGGCCTGTCGCCCGACCAGATCACGCGCATGGGCATCGCCCGCACCTACCAGAACATCCGCCTGTTCGCCAACATGACCGCCATCGAGAACGTCCTGGTCGGGCGAGCACCCCCATCTGCACGCCGGGCTGTTCGGCGCGATTTTCCGCACCCGCCGGCATCCGAGCGGAAGAAGCCAAGCGCGCTGGAAGAAGCCCGCCGGCTGCTCGACTTTGTCGGCCTGGCCGGCAGGGGCGACTTGCTGGCCAAGAACCTGCCCTACGGCGACCAGCGCCGGCTGGAGATCGCCCGCGCCCTGGCCAGCAAGCCCAAGCTGCTGCTGCTGGACGAGCCGACGGCCGGCATGAACCCGGCCGAGACGCGGGAGATGATGGCCTTCATCCGCCGCCTGCGCGACGAGCTGGGCATCACCATCCTGCTCATCGAGCACCAGATGCGCGTGGTGATGGGCATCTCCGAGACGGTCACGGTGCTGGACTATGGCGAGAAGATCGCCGAAGGCACGCCGGCCGAGATCCAGCGCAACCCCAAGGTCATCGAAGCCTACCTGGGAAGGAGGGCGGTCGGCGCTAAGATGGCACTGCTTGGAAGTCGACGACATCCACACCTACTACGGCAACATCCACGCCCTCAAGGGCATCTCCCTCACGGTCGAAGAGGGCGAGATCGTCACCCTGATCGGCGCCAACGGCGCCGGCAAGAGCACCACCCTGAACACCATCTGCGGCCTGCTGCACCCGCGCGCAGGGCACCGTCCGCCTGGACGGCGAGACCTGATCCACGAGCTGCCAGCCGCACGAGATCGTCGCGCGGGCGTGGCCCAGGTGCCGGAAGGCCGGCGGATCTTCGGCCGGCTGACCGTGACCGAGAACCTGGAGATGGGCGCCTTCGCCCGCAAGGACAAGGAGGGCATCGCGCAGGACATGGAGCGCGTCTTTGCCCTCTTTCCCCGCCTCAAGGAGCGGCGCCAGGCAGGTGGCCGGCACGCTCTCCGGCGGCGAGCAGCAGATGCTGGCCATCGGCCGGGCGCTGATGGCCCGCCCGCGCCTGCTGCTGCTGGACGAGCCTTCGATGGGCCTGGCGCCGATCCTGGTGGAAGCCATCTTTGACACCATCCGGCAGATCAACAGCGAGGGCACGACCGATCCTGCTGGTGGAGCAGAACGCCCTGATGGCGCTGTCGGTCGCCAACCGGGGCTATGTCCTGGAGACCGGAACGATCGTCCTGCACGATACGGCATCCGCACTGCAACAAAACGAGATGGTGCGCAAGGCCTACCTGGGCGAAGAATAGAACCGGTAAAATACGCAAATGGGCGAATCTGCAAGCATGCAGATTCGCCCATTTTTCTGTCTCCAGTCGGGGCGAGTGGATTTGAACCACCGACCTCACGGATCGCCGCCGAGGGTCGCGATTTCTGTCCGCTCGGTGAAGCCGCGGTCCTTGCCCAGGGTGACGAGCAGGAAGCGGATGGCCGGCCACTCCTCCCGCTCGACCAGGACGATCAGCTTGGATTGGGCCAGGTCGATGGTGGACTGGACGGCTTCGTCGTAGGCGGCTTTGACGGCCGGGTAGCGGTCGATGTAGTTGGTGATGGTCTGGCGGGAGCAGTCAAGGCTGGCCGCGGCGGTGGCCTTGATGCCCTGGGCAGCCTTGATAGCGTCGATGACTGCGGCCTGGGTGTAGCGGTCTTTGTTCACTGCACATCAGCGGTGCCTCGGAGGCGGGCGTTCTCGGCCTCCAGCTCTTCGATGCGGCGCCGCAGCCGGCCGTTCTCGCGCTTGAGGCTCTCGATCTGGCCGGACGAGGGCGGACATCTCGCGGCGGTCGGCGTCGCGGTCGGCCTCAAGGGCGGTGATGCAGGCGCGGAGGCGGGTGTTCTCGGCTTCGAGGGCGGCGATGGTGTCGCGGAGGGCCTGGAGGTCGGACTGTTTGACGGCGTTGCGCGCGGAAGCGAGGGCGGTGACGAGGCCGGCGAGGCCGGCCAGTCCGCCCAGGGCGGTGAGGAGGGCGAGCAGGTTGTCCATGTCGTCCAGGCTCGGATGGCCCTGGCGGGAAGGGCCGCTACCCCCGGCGGGAGGGGGACTGATACCCCTAGGGGGTATCTGTGGGGGTATTATAGAACGGAAGTTCGGGGGTGTCAAATTGGGAGGGGGGTGTGGTGAAGGGCCATGGCCAGCGGTGTGGATGGTGAGCCGGTTCGGACCCAGTGTGGTAGTTGACAACGCTCAGGCAGGCATGACGGTTGAGCCTCGTGGCATTCTGACTGCGTCCGCAGGTCAATACTGTACTTCCCAGTGCAGGTCCACAGCGATCGATAGGTGCGCCTGAGGAGCGACATGATGCCACAACCTCAGGACCAAGGTATCGACGACGTCCCCAATGTCCTGGAGCTGAGCCAACAGGATGCGAATGACAAACCGAGCGACACGAGCTGTTCACCATTGTGACGCTCGTCACCTGCTGCTGTCGGCAGCCGCGCCCCTGGTGCTACGCCGACGGCACCTGGACGGACCAAACTCCCCGCCCCCCCGTCCGCACGAGACGGCCATGCCATGGCCTCCCTCGGCGGGGACCAGGTGCTCCTGTTTGGCGGGTGACGACGGCGGCTGTCTACGGTGAGACCTGGGTCTATGACCTCAGCGCCAACACCTGGACGAACCAAGCCCCCGCCGCCGCCCCGTCCGCACGACGGCCATGCCATGGCCTCCCTCGGCGGGGACCAGGTGCTCCTGTTTGGCGGGTCGACGACACCGCTACTACGGCGAGACCTGGGTCTATGACCTCAGCGCCAACACCTGGACGAACAAAGCCCCCGCCGCCGCCCCGTCCGCACGATACGGCCATGCCATGGCCTACCTCGGCGGGGACCAGGTGCTCCTGTTTGGCGGGTTCGATGCCGGCGGCCTGAACGGCGAGACCTGGGTCTATGACCTCAGCGCCAACACCTGGACGAACCAAGCCCCCGCCGCCGCCCCGTCCGCACGAGACTCGGCATGCCATGGCCTACCTCGGCGGGGACCAGGTGCTCCTGTTTGGCGGGTGCGATGGCTGCCTATGACGGCGAGACCTGGGTCTATGACCTCAGCGCCAACACCTGGACGAACCAGGCCCCCGCCGCCGGCCCGTCCGCACGAGACGGGCCATGCCATGGCCTCCCTCGGCGGGGACCAGGTGCTCCTGTTTGGCGGGTACGATGCTGGCGGACGTGGCGAGACCTGGGTCTATGACCTCAGCGACCAACACCTGGACGAACCAGGCCCCCGCCGCCGGCCCGTCCCCGCGAACTGCCATGCCATGGCCTCCCTCGGCGGGGATCCAGGTGCTCCTGTTTGGCGGGGACGATCGGCGGCGGACCAGCGCTCGCGAGATCCCCTGGGTCTTATGACTCTCAGCGGTACAGACACCTGGACGCAACTGGCCCCCACGTAGCACGCCCGTCCGCTACCGGATCGTCCGAGACATGACCGACCATAGGAGGTACGAGATGCTCCCAGACGACTGCGACCGGCGACACGGCTGTGCGCCATGGTGGCGCTCGCACCTGCTGCCGTCGAGCGCGCCTCTAGTCACGCGACGGACCTGGACGAACCAGCCCGCCGCCGGCCCGTCCGCACGATCCGGCCATGCCATGGCCTCCCTCGGCGGGGACCAGGTGCTCCTGTTTGGCGGGTACGATGGCTGCGGCTATGACGGCGAGACCTGGGTCTATGACCTCAGCGCCAACACCTGGACGAACCAGGCCCCCGCCGCCGGCCCGTCCGCACGATACGGCCATGCCATGGCCTCCCTCGGCGGGGACCAGGTGCTCCTGTTTGGCGGGTGCGATGGCGCCGGCTATGACGGCGAGACCTGGGTCTATGACCTCAGCGCCAACACCTGGACGAACCAAGCCCCCGCCGCCGCCCCGTCCGCACGATACGACCATGCCATGGCCTCCCTCGGCGGGGACCAGGTGCTCCTGTTTGGCGGGTACGATGGCGCCAGCTATGACGGCGAGACCTGGGTCTATGACCTCAGCGCCAACACCTGGACGAACCAGGCCCCCGCCGCCGCCCCGTCCGCACGAGACGACCATGCCATGGCCTCCCTCGGCGGGGACCAGGTGCTCCTGTTTGGCGGGTGCGATGCCGGCGGCTATGACGGTGAGACCTGGGTCTATGACCTCAGCGCCAACACCTGGACGAACCAGGCCCCCGCCGCCGCGCCCGTCCGCACGATACGGCCATGCCATGGCCTCCCTCGGCGGGGACCAGGTGCTCCTGTTTGGCGGGGACGATGGCCGGCCTATGACGGCGAGACCTGGGTCTATGACCTCAGCGCCAACACCTGGACGAACCAGACCCCCGCCGCCGGCCCGTCCGCACGATGCGGCCATGCCATGGCCTCCCTCGGCGGGGACCAGGTGCTCCTGTTTGGCGGGTAGGATGGCTCCGGCTATCACGGCGAGACCTGGCTCGCGACCGGATTCTTTACCCCCTCTACCGGACGTACCTGCCGGTGGTGGTGCGGAACCAGTGAGGGGTTCGCCAGCGTCAGGGAGTTGACAGGGCAGAACGTGTGTGCTAGGATGCAGGCGAGATCGGCACGATTGCTCGGGCAATCGGGTTGATCTGCAGTTCTGGAGGGCGCTGGCGGCGGGCCAGCGCCCTCTGTGTTTGGTGGGCCTACAGGAGCCAGTTGGTGACGGGCGAGGCGTCGTTGTGGGCGGCCTGGATGTCGGTCTGGGCGATGGCCAGGTAGTTGTTGACCATGGTCAGGGACTCGTGGCCGAGGATGCGCTGCAGGGCAAAGATGTTGCCGCGGTTCCTGAGGAAGTTGATGGCGAAGGTGTGGCGGTAGCGGTGGGGATGGGCGCCGCTGACGCCGGCCCGCTGGCCTATGAGGCTCAGCATGCGGCGCAGGCTGTAGCGCGAGACGGGCGATCCGAGGTGGGTGGTGAACAGGTAGGCGGTGTCACGGCCGGTGTCGTCGCGGGTGGACAGGTAGCGCCACAGGGCCTGGGCGGTGCGCGGGGCGATGGGCAGGGTGCGCTCTTTGCGGCCCTTGCCCATGACGATGACGCGGTGGTTCTTGAGGTCAACGTGGCGCAGGCGGAGCTCGCACAGCTCGGAGGCGCGGAGGCCGGTGTCGACGAGGAGGTAGATGATGGCCCGGTCGCGGAGGGCGGTGGGCCGCTCGTTGTCGCACTTGCGCTTGCCGGGGCGGGTGTAGGCGCGGGACCGGTCGCAGGCGGCCAGCATGGCTTTGACCCAAGGTGGGCCAGTCATGTTCACCCAAAGTGGGCCAGTCATGTTCACCCAAACTGGTCCACGGATGTTCACCCAAGGTGGTCCAGCCATGTTCACCCAAACTGGTCCATGATGGCAGTGGTGAAACTCCTCGACCTGGGGCATACTTCCCTCTCCGTAACGAACGAGAGGGGGAGGGAAGATGCCCGGAAAGAGGAAGAAGACCATGGACATTCGAGAGATCGTGAGACATCTGCGGCAAGGCCGGAGCGACCGCGCCATAGCAGCGGCCACCGGCGTGAACCGCAAGACGGTGGGGCGGTACCGCGTGTGGGCCATCGAGCAAGGACTGCTCAGTGGGGCGTTGCCGCCCCTGGGCGAGCTGCAGCCGCTTGCTGGAAGAGACGATGAAGGCTCGCCGCCGCCCCAGAACGTCTCGTCGGTGGAGCCGTACCGGGAAGTGGTCGAGAAGCTGCGCCAGGCCAAGGTGGAAATGACGGCCATCCATCAGCGGCTGCAAGAGCGGGGCTACACCGGCAGCTACTCGTCGGTGCGCCGCTTTGTGCAACGGCTGGAGCCGCCTGCGCCGGAGGTGACGGTGCGGGTCGAGACCCAGCCCGGCGAGGAAGCCCAGGTCGACTTTGGCTATGCCGGGCGGATGATCGACCCCGAGACGGGCGAGCTGCGCCGGGCGTGGGCGTTCGTGATGGTGCTGTCCTGGAGCCGCCATCAGTACGTCGAGTTCGTCTTCGACCAGACGGTGGCGACCTGGCTGCGCCTGCACCGCAATGCGTTCGAGTTCCTTGGTGGTGTGCCGGAGCGGGTCGTCATCGACAACCTGAAGGCCGGGATCGCCCAGGTCTGCTTCGAGGAGCCGGAGGTGCAGCACGCCTACCGGGAGTGTGCGGAGCACTACGGCTTTCTGATCGGTCCCTGCCGTCCGCGACGCCGCAGCACAAGGGCAAGGTCGAGCAGGGCGGCGTGCACTACGTCAAGCGCAACTTCCTGGCGGCCGCGAGCCGATGACCCTGACGCAGGCCAACCGCGACGTGCTGCGCTGGGTGGAGACCACGGCCGGGCAGCGCATCCACGGCACGACCAAGGAGCGGCCGCTGGCGCCGCTTCGAGACCGAGCGCCAGGCGCTGCGGCCGTTGCCGGCCACGCCCTACGACCTGGCCGTCTGGAAGCAGGTGAAGCTGCACCGCGACTGCTATGTCACCTTTGAGCAAGCCTACTACTCCGCGCCCTTCCGCCTGGTCGGGCAGCAGCTGTGGGTGCGCGGCGGCAGCGCGGGAGGTCCAGATCTACACCTCGGACTACCAACTGGTGGCCACCCATACCGCGCCCAGCGGCCCGGTCAGCGGCTGACCAACCTCGATCACCTGCCGCCTCACAAGCTGCCGGGCCTGATCCTCAGCCGCGACGGCTGCCGGCAACGCGCTGCCGAGATCGGGCCGGCCACCCGCCAGGTGGTCGACCGCTTCCTGGATCACCGGCCCGAAGACCGGCTGCGCATCGCCGGACGGCTGCTGCGGCTGGCCGAGCGGTTCGGCCCGAGCGGCTGGAAGCGGCCTGTGCCCGGCCCTGCGCTTCGACGATCCGGCCTACCTGACCGTCAAACGGATCCTGGAGGAGGGACTGGACATCGCAGCCCTGCCCTCGGTCGCACCCGGCTCCCCCGGCTCAGGTCTTCGTCCGCACCGCCGCGGAACTGGTCGGCCACCTGGAAGGAGGGGTCTCATGGAACTGATGCACCAGCTGACCCCCCACCTGAAACGGCTGCGGCTGTCTGGCATCCTGGACACCCTGGAAGCCCGCAACCAGCAGGCCATTGACGGCCAGTGGACCTACGTCGAGTTCCTGGCCCGCCTGGTCGAAGACGAGGTGGAACGGCGGGCCCAGAAGCAGCTGGGCCTGCGCATCCGCCGGGCGGCGATCAACAGCGCCAAGACGCTGGAAACCTTCAACTTCGACTTCAATCCCACCATCAACCGCCAGCAGGTCCTCGACCTGGCCACCTGCAACTACATCCGCCAGAAGCGCAATGTCCTGATCTGCGGGCCGACCGGCGTGGGAAAAACCCATCTGGCCCAGGCCTTGGCCCACGAGGCCTGTCGCCGCGGCTACGACGTCCTGTTCGCCAACACCCACCGGATGCTCCAGCACCTCAACGGCGGCCGGGCCGACGACACCTCGACCGGCGCCTGCAAACCTACCTCCGCCCGGACCTGCTGGTGCTGGATGACTTCGGGCTCAAGCCGCTGCGACCGCCAGCGCCCGAAGACCTGTACGACGTCATCAACGGCCGCTACGAGCAGGGCAGCATCCTGCTGACCAGCAACCGTGCCCCGGACGAGTGGCCCGACCTGTTCGGCGACCCGCTGCTGGCCTCGGCCGGGCTCGACCGCCTGGCCCATCGGGCCGACGTGGTCCTCATCACCGGCGCCAGCTACCGGGCACAGCGGCCCGATCGCGTCGAGACAGGAGGCGCCTATCGTCACTGTCCAATTCGTCCTGAGCGATGCCGATCGTCATCCATTTTGCACGAGGAGTTTCGCTTGCGTCAACTTCCTGCTCGGTGAAGGGGACGATCTCGCGCTTGTCGGGCCTGGGTGGGTCGACGTCGCGGACGATGTGATGGGCGACGATCCCTTCCTTGACAGCCCAGGTCCACAGGGCGGACAGGCCGGTGTGGTAGTTGAGGAGGGTCTTGGCGGACAGGTGGTCGAAGCTGTTGATGAAGGCGCGGACCTGGGCGGCGGTGATGGTGTCGAGGGGCGGATCCTGGCCAAGGAATTGCTGGAACTTGTGGAAGGTGATGTCATAGTCCCGCAGGGTGTGGGCGGAGAGCCGGCGAGCATGGGCAGCGATGAAGTAGCCTTCGATGGCTTGGGACAGGCTGATTCGGTTTTTCTCCATGTGACCTCCGGTTGTTTCGGTTTAGTACCGATAATGCGCTGCGAGTACTGATAATGGTGGGAGCGCTTTTTTTGTCCCGGAGGACGATTTATCCGTGTGACCTTTGGTTGGAGGGGGATCCGCTGTTTTGGTCACCTTAGACCACACGGATGCCTGTTTTTGGCATCCGTGTGGTTTTCAGTCGGGGCGAGTGGATTTGAACCACCGACCTCACGGTCCCGAACCGTGCGCGCTGACCGGTCTGCGCTACGCCCCGCTACAACACCGCCAGTATACCCCACATCGAGCCGATTTGGCAAATAGCGCAGCGCCACAAACACGACCGTTTGCTTTTTGGACCCAAATGGGATAAAATCCGGCCATCTCTTGCAGAAAGGACGACATGAGACGAACAATTACGTCAAGCCGTGCTGGACCGCCTGGAGGAGGGTCACTTGACCTGCCATCAGGCCCACGCGATTGCCAAGGAGCTGGGTGTGGATCCTCTCGACGTAGGACGGGCGGCGGATGAGGTTGGAGTCCGCGTCTCCCGCTGCCTGCTCGGCCTGTTCGGCTACGGCTCCAAGGCCGCCGGCACGCACAAGATAGTGCGCCCAATGGCCCAGGTGCCGCCATCACCTCGAGGCTGCGCTGCGGGCAGAAGCCGGCGAGGAGGGCCTCCCCTGCCTCGCCGTCTGGCGCATTGCCGACGGGCTGGGCCTACAGTCGCCTGGAAGTCAGCAACGCCGTCGAAGGTCTGGGGCTGCGCGTGTCACATCTGCCAACTGGGCTGCTTTCCCCACCCCGCCAGAGGGATCATAAGCCGTGCCCTCATCAAGATGATTTCGGCCGGGCGATCAACTACCTGCGCGTGTCGGTGACCGACCGCTGTAACCTGCGCTGCGTGTACTGCATGCCGGCCGGAGGGATCGACAAACAGGCCCACGGCGAGATATTGCGCTACGAAGAAATAGCCCTCGTCGTGCGCGCCGCGGCCGAGCTGGGCGTGCGCAAGGTGCGCCTGACCGGCGGGGAGCCACTGGCGCGGCTGGGCCTGCCCGACCTGGTGCGGATGCTGGCCGCCATCCCCGGCATCGACGACCTGGCGATGACGACGAACGGAACCCTGCTGGCCCGCCATGCGCAGGCGCTGGCCGCAGCCGGGCTGCGGCGGGTCAACATCAGCCTGGACACGCTCCGTCCCGAGCGGTTCGCGGCAGATCACCCGCCATGGGCGGCTGGACGATGTGTGGGCCGGCATCGCCGCGGCGCAAGCCGCCGGCCTGGCTCCCATCAAGCTCAACATGGTCGTCGTGCGCGGCCTCAACGACGACGAGGTAGTCGACTTTGCCCGGCGGACCATGTCCGACGGGTGGCACGTGCGTTTCATCGAGCTGATGCCGATCGGCGCCAACGTGGAGTGGGCCGGCGACGGCACAGTGCCGATCAAGAGGTGCGGGGCCGGATCGAGGCAGCGCTGGGACCACTGGAGGCGGTGGGGTCAGGCCGGCCGGCCGGCAACGGCCCGGCGCGCTACTACCATCTGCCCGGCGCCAGCCGGGACGGTTGGATTCATCGCCGCCATGAGCGAGCACTTTTGTCGCGCCTGCAACCGGCTTGCGGCTGACGGCAGACGGCCGGTTGCGGCCATGCCTGATGAGCGATGAGGAACTGGATCTGCGCCCAGCGTTGCGGGCAGGCGCCGATCTGGAGGCGGTGAAAGAGCTGCTGATCCAGGCCATCCGGCGCAAGCCGGAACGGCATCACCTGGACGAGGCTCAGCCCCTGCAGGGCCGGACAATGTCCGAGATCGGTGGCTAGACATGCCCCCAAGACAGGACCTCCGCAAGCTCTCCCATCTGGACGAAAGGGCCAGGCCCGCATGGTCGACGTCGGCGACAAGCCAGACACAGAACGGGTGGCCGTCGCCTGCGGGCAGATCACGATGCAGCCGGAGACGCTGGCGCTCATCCAGGCCGGCGGCGTGAAAAAGGGTGACGTGCTGACCGTGGCCCAGATCGCCGGCATCCAGGCGGCCAAGCGGACCCACGAGCTGATCCCGATGTGCCACCCCCTGCTGCTGACCCACATCGCCGTCGAGCTGACCCCTGCCTCGGCACGAAGGGCAGGCGTGGATCGACATCCAGGCTACCGTGCGGACCACGGGCAAGACCGGCGTCGAGATGGAAGCGCTGACCGCCGTAGCCGTAGCCGCGCTGACGGTCTATGACATGTGCAAGGCGGTCGACCGCGGCATGTGCATCTCGGAAGTGCGACTGATGCACAAGAGCGGCGGCAAGAGCGGCGAGTGGAACCGGGAGAGACCCGGTAGCAGGCCAGAGCTCACAACGGCACAAAGCGCAATACCAGCACCTGCTTGGTCGCTTCCCGCACCGAGGCGCGCTCGTCCACCCGCTGGCCGCACACCCAGGCAATACCCCACTCACAAGTCAGCAGCGGCAGCCGGTCCCGGACGGCGCGCGGCACCTTCCGGTTTGTCAAGAAATCGGCCAGCTTGACCTCGTGCCCGCCCAGGCCAAGCGGCTGAAACCGGTCGCCGGCCTGGCGGGTTCGCAGCGCGAGCCGGGCGCCGGCGGCCTGCGCGTCCAGAAAAGCTCGCCACGGATCGGCGTTGGCCTCCCAATCAGGTGCAAGCTCGTGCAATGTCCATGATCACGGCTTCGACGGCCCACTCAGAGCCGGGCAGCAAGGTAACGCCAGGGACGGCCAGCAGCAATCCTTCGGTCGCCACGGAGGAAGCAGCGGCCAATCGGGCAGCCAGCCTGGCATCCTCTCGCCCGCGGCAACCGTGAACCGATCGTAGCTCAGTGTCAGCATCAGTCCTTTGGGCAGGGTGGCCTGGTCGCCTGTCGTGCCATCGCGGGCCACTTCCAGGGCGTTCTCCACGTGGACAAAGTCGATATTGCGCAGCGACCGGCGCAGGCGGTGGATCGCCTCGCGCAGAACCGAGCGCTGTAGGCTGATGGCCAATCCCCGCCAGGCTGCCAGGTCAAAGGCAAGGATCCCATCTGTCTCTTCGATCACGACCCGCGGCCAGGTCTCCTCAAGCAGCGCGCGCAGTAGGGCATAATCGTCGGCGATCACCTGCGCCGACCGGCGCAGTACCTCTCGTACATTCGGATTATGTCGAGCAAGAAGTGGCAGAACCTCGTGCCGCAGCCAGTTGCGGAAATAGGTCGTGTCCAGGTTCGAGCGATCAAAGCGCGGCTGCAGCCCGTGAAAGCGGCAATAGACCTCGATCTCGACTCGGGTCACGTCGAGCAGTGGGCGGATCAGCTTCAGGTTTCCGATCGATTCGCCTGAGCCCTCGCCTGGAGTCTCGATGAGGCGATACTCCTCCAGCGACGTGACGGGCAACATGCCGCGCAGCCCGGCCAGGCCCGAGCCACGCAGCCAGTGCATCAACACCGTCTCAGCCTGGTCGTCGGCATTGTGGCCCACGGCGATCGTCTGCGCGCCCACCTCGCTCGGCGACGCGCGCCAGGAATGTGTACCGGGCGCGGCGAGCTGCCTCCTCCACGGCCAGCCGTTGCTCCCGGGCCAGGGCCGGAACGTCGGCATACTCCATCGTGCAGGGCAATTGCCAGTCTGCTGCCAGGCTGCGGACAAACTCGGCGTCGGCGTCGGCGTCGTCGCCGCGCAGGCCATGATGCAGGTGAGCCACGTGCAGCTTCAGGTCGTGCTCGCCGCACAGTTGGCGCAACACGTGCAACAGGCAAAGCGAATCAGGCCCGCCCGATACGCCGACCACAACCGTCTCGCCGGGCGATCAGCAGTCCGTTCAGTCGTCTGCCGCACCTGATTCAGGACATCCATCTTTCCTTCTGCCCTCTTGCAGCTACTCCTGCCGGCAGTCAACGCACCACGGCTTCGACCGGCGCCCGCAAGAAGTAGCTGCGATAGGCGCCTGTCTCGGCCAACAATGCGTCGAGGCGGGCGCGGGCGACCTCCGCACTTTGGTCGCCCCTGCCGGTCCCCCTGGCCTGTCCCCCGCGTCAGGTCCGGCGGCCTTCATCCCGCTCATCCGGCTCCTCGCTTGCCCCGACATATCCGACTTGCCTGTCCCTGCGCCACCAGCAATCCAGCCCGGCCTGCACGGTGCCGACCCGCTGGGCCGTTGCCGCCGCAGCCGCCTCCAGATCCAGCTCGCCCTCCCTTGCCTGGAGTACGAACTTGACCAACCCTGCCAGCCGCCGGAGGAAGGCGCCGGCCTCGTCCATGCCCGGATCGTGACCAAACAGGATCAGCTCCTCCGCCCCGACCTTATCCAGCGGCAGCCCGGATCTCTCGCGGGCCGGGCGGCAGGGTCCAGATCGCCAGACCGGCGGCCAGGGGATCAGCTGGCGCCGGTTGCTGGGTCTCCACGCCGGCAGGGATGTCGGCCTCGGCCCACACCTGGACATCCCCATCGGCAACCAGGCTTCTGCAGCATCGCCTCTGGGTTGTCGATAGCTCGAAAATCGCGGATCTGGACGGCCGGCGCCGCCACGACCTCAACGGCCGCCGGTTCCTGTTCGCGGGCATCCAGCCACTCCACCTGAACCTCGGGTGCTCCGCGATAGTCGCTGGCGCGGAGGGTCAGAGCCAGGTCAAAACGGCCCTGGGGCAACGGCCAGTCGGCGCTCTGCCACCAGAATACCGTCTGCGTTCGGTCGTCGCGCATCCTCTACGGTGATGCGGCGGTGCTCTCCGGTGCGGCCGATGGTCGCATCGCTGAGGACCCGCAGATCGCGCACGGCCAGGACCAGCGGCGGATTGCCCGGGCCAAAGGGGGCCAGGCGGCTGATCTGGGCCACCAGGTCCAGGGTCAGATCCGTCAGTTCGACGTAGGCGTCGATGGCCAGGGTGGGCTCGACAGATCGTGGCCCGGGCTGCCACGGCCCGCGACAGAGCGGCGCGCAGCTCCGGAATCCGTTCCGGCTCGATGCTGAACCCGGCTGCCCCGGCGTGGCCGCCATAGTTCCGCAGCAGATGGGCGCAATCGGTCAGAGCGGCGATCAGATCTACCCCCGGCACCGACCGCCCCGATCCCCGGCCCAGCTCGCCGTCCGGCGCGGCGATCAGCACCGCCGGCTTGCCCAGCCGCTCGGCCAGGCGGCCGGCGACGATGCCGACGATGCCAGCCGGCCAGGTGGGATGGCTCAGGACCAGGGCATGATAATCTGACAGCAGCGACGGCTCACGCTCGATCTGGGCCAGCGCGGCGTCGGTGACCTGCTTGGTGAGCCACTGCCGCCGGGCGTTGAGGCCCTCCATTTCCGTCGCCAGCGTCCGGGCGCGGACCGGGTCGCCCGTGAGCAGCAGCTCCACGCCGTCGGCGGCGTCGGCCAGCCGGCCCAGGGCGTTGAGCCGTGGCGCCAGCACGAAACCGATGTGCTCCTCGCTCAGCCCTTCAGGATCAAGCTCGGCTGCCTCATACACCGCCCGCAGGCCGGGCCGAGTCGGTGTGGCGCAGCGCCTCCAGCCCGCGCTGCACCAGGTAACGGGCATCGCCGCTGAGGGTCGCCACGTCGGCCACCGTGCCCAGTGCGACCAGGTCGAGGGCGCGGTCGGCCTCGACCCGGATTCAACGCCCTGGCCAGCTCATAGGCCACACCCACGCCCGGCAGGGTGCCCAGCGGATGGCCGGGCGGCAGCCGGTGCGGGTTGATCACCGCCAGGGCAGGCGGCAGTCCTTCGCCGGGCACGTGATGGTCGGTGACGATCACCTCGGCGCCGCGGGCGTTGGCGTGAGCCACGGCAGCGTGGGCGGTGACTCCGGTATCACAGGTCAGGATCAGCCGCGCCCCGGCCGCGATCAGGCGGTCGATGCCGGGCTTGTGGACCCCGTGGCCGTCCTGCCGGCTCGGGACGTGAAAGATGACCTCCGCGCCCAGTGCGCGCAGGACCTCCACCAGCAGAGCCGTGGCCGTCTGGCCGTCGGCATCCAGGTCGCCCCATACGGCGATCCGCTCGCCGCCCCGAATCGCCCGGCGCAGGCGCTCGACGGCCACTTCCAGGTCAGGCAGGTCAGTGGGCAAGGCGGGCGTGTAGGCGGCCGGGTCGAGAAAGGCGCGGGCTGCATCAGGGGTGAGCACCCCCCGCCGGGCCAGTGTCTGAGCGACGAGCGGGTGGCCGCCCACCGCCTCTTGCAGGGCGGGAGGCACATCGACCGGTTGGGGCTCAAGCCAGACAGTCATGCTGCTCAGAAAGCCACTTCGGCAATCTGCTCCAGGTCGATCGTCACTTCCGTCGGCTCCAGGTCGTCTTCGAGCATCAGCCAGGAAAGCAGCGGTGGCGCCCCGCTCGCACAGGGAGCGATAGTTGCAGAAGCGGCATTGGCGCTCGTCAGGAGTCAGCGGCCAGATCGATTCCGAGTGGCGCTGCGATCTCGGCGATGAGGTCGGCAAGATAGTCGCCGTCGGCCGGCGTGCTGATCGGCATCGTAGGGAAAACGTTCGACGGCTCCGCCAAACTCGGCGAACCAGTAGATCATCTCCACCTGCTCCGGCTCGGGAGGCTGGCCGCCGTTGAACGCAGCCCCGCCCTCGACGGCCAGGTAGCGATAGACCCGGGTCTGCAGCCGGCGGGCCAGGTTGGCACGGGATGGGCGCTTGAGCACCGCCTTCCAGTCCACCACCACCAGCCGCTCGCCTGGCTCGACGGCCAGCAGATCGTACTGTGGCCACCAGGCGATGGCCGGCCAGCGGCGCGCTCGACCACCACCTCGGCACGGCGGACCGTCTCCGGCAGTCCGGGCGGTGGGTAGGTCAGGTAGGTGTGCCACCAACGGGCCAGGACCTCGTCGTGGATCGTCGCCTCCATCCGCTCGGCGTCGATCTCCAGGCTGTGCTGATGAGCCAGGTGGTGCAGGTCAGCGCCGCGCTGCACATGCCGCTCCGCCTCCAGCGCCGGCTCGGTGATGAGCGCCGGCCAGGGCTGCGTCAGCACATGGCGCAGCTGGAAGCGGCGTTGGCAATCCACGTAATCCTGAAGATTGCCCTGGCTGAACTGAAACGTCTCAGGTAACGCCATTCCCGCCTACCCTCCCGGCCCCTCACCGGCCTGCCTGCTGCCAGTAGTCCAACAGCGCGATCAGGGGTGCGGCCGGCTGAAGTCTTTCCGACACCCGCCGGCCCGTATTCCAGGTGACGATCAGCTCGCGCTTGGCGCGGGTGATGCCCACGTACAGCAGGCGCAGCCGCTCGGCCACGTAGTCGTTGCCGCGCCTCCTGCGTCGGGTCCGCCGCCGACGGAGACACGCCCGAGCCCGCCCTCTCCCGGTTCGGCGGCCAGAGCCTCAAGCTGAGCCAGAACCTCAGCCTTCAGGTTCACGCCGCCGCGCACGAACCACTTCTCGTCGATGTAGGTATCGTGGGCCAAACCGGAGGGAAAGTCATAGTTGTTGACCGACATCAGGTAGACGCGATCCCATTCCAGCCCCTTGGCCTTGTGCATCGTGGCCACGGTGACCTCTCCCTTGGGCGGCTCGAAGCCGGTGTCCTCGTCGGCAAAGCCGAGGAAGCGGCGCTCGTTGCGGGCGATGACGGCCAGCTCCTCCACCAGCTCGGTCAGGCGATAGGTGGGGTGCGACTCGGCCACGCCGCGCAGCAACACGGCCAGCTTGTGGGCCAGGGCCAGCTCCTTTGGCTCGCGGAACAGGTCGCCGGCCAGGGTGAGGATCAATTGGTCGATCGGCACACCCAGCGTGGCTGCCCGGTGCCAGCGGCAGGCCAGCTCGCGAAAGGCGGTCAAAAGCTCCAGCTCCTCGATCCCGCCAGTTCGGGCGCCAGCGCCGCCAGCCAGTCGTGGCCGCCACGCGGCCAGAGATAGGCTTCCACCGCCGGGCAGCCGGCGATCCGCTTGACGACCCCGGCCAGGATCTCCTCCGCTTCCGGCTCTGTCGCGATCCTCCCGCCGCCACACCTTGAAGGCCATGGCCAGTTTGCGCGCCGAGGTCGGATCGGCCAGGCAGCGGAGCAGGTTGCCAAGCGCGCCGGCGGTCTGCCGGGTGACGCTGGTCGAGCGCAGCAGCTCGATGTACGGGATGTCCCGCTGTTTGAGCAATGCAGCCAGCTCAAAGCCGCGCTGATTGCGGGGCACCAGCGCTGCACAGGTGTCCCGCTCCTCGGTCCGGTCTGGCGGCCTGGTCCTCCGACCACCGCTGCAGCGAATCGGCCACAGTCTGGAGCTCCTGCTCCGGCGTGAGGCCGCGGTCTACCAGGTGCACGGCCGCCGGATTGGCCGGTGGGTTGGGCTGAGAGTCGCCAGGACCGGTCGGAACGATCTACTGGCGCGCAAGGGCCCCGCGTGCGAACGGCGTGGGATGCTTGTCAGTCGCCCAATCCACCAGGTGATTCGCCAACTGGATAATCGCCGGCTGCGAGCGCCCTGACTCGGCCAGGCTGACCTTGGTCACGCCTGGCTCGTCCAGAAAGTCGCGCAGGAATCTGGGATCGGCGTTGGTGAAGGTCTCATAGATGGCCTGATTGGGGTCGCCGACGCGGACCCAATTGCCCTGCTCGCCGGTCAGTAGACGCAGGATCTTTTCCTGGAGCCTGCTCGAGTCCTGGGCTTCATCCTCGAGGATATACGGCCATCGCCGGCGGAGGCGAGCCAGATAGTCAGCGATCGCGGCGCAGGGCCTCCAACGCCAGCCGGATCAGGTCGTCGAAATCCACAGCACCCCGGTAGGCCAGGCTGCGCTGGTAATCGGCATAGATCTCAGCCCCCATGCGCAGCAGCGGTCCGGCCCATCCCGATCGGCCTTCGTCGGCGGACAACTCCTCAGGTCCGATCGGACAGTTGTGCCAGGCGCGCCGTCAGAACCTCAGGGACAACCTGGAGATCCTTGGCCTGCTTGATAAAGGCCGCCACAATCTCGTGAACAAGCTCCCGCCACGGACCGCGCTTGACCCATTCGGCACGGTTGCCCTCCACGTCGGCTGACAGGAAGGGATCGGCGGCATCGGGGTGGGCACGCAGCCAGGCCTCGACCGCTTCCTCGCGCACGGCGTCGGCCTCCCGCTCGTCGATGATGCCAAAATCCTCCGACAGCCCACCAGGCCGGGCCGCTCACGGACAATGTCGTGGGCCAGGCCGTGCAGGGTCCGCACCCGGTAGCCATAGTTGGGCAGCAGCCGGCGCTGGCTGATCATCTGGTTGATGCGGAGCTTGAAATTGTCCACCGCCGAGTTGACCAGGGTGACGATCAACACCTCCTGGCCATCGCCGACAGCCTCGGCCACGAGCTGAGCCGCCAGCGCCGCCAGGGTGTGGGTCTTGCCGCTGCCCGGCACGGCCGAGATGCCCATCTTGCCGCCGCGGTAGTCCAGCGCCCTCTTCTGGCCGGCGCGGGGTCGAAACTCGGTCATGGCTGGCTCCCTCGCGCCGCGCATCTCCCTCGCGGGCTCTCCGTGGCGGCGCAGCAGGCGCTGGACGGCCTGGAGCAGCGGCCCCTGCTGCTCGTAGCCCTGCTCGTTCAGCTCACTGTAGGCCAGGTAGATCCGCTGCCGGCAGCGGCGGGTCAGCCCCAGGATCAGGCGCACCAGCGCCTCCTCGCGCACCCGCACCTCGTCGTCGTCGGTCCACACCTGAGCCTCGGGCCAGTCACGGCGCAGGACGTACGGATGGGTCAGCGGCTGGTAGATCCGCTCGAACCAGGCCGGGCTGCCGGCATCGAGCCAGAACTGGATCGTCACCGGCTGATTCATCATCAAGAAGGTATAGGCCGGCACCAGGAGCACCGCATCTTCGGGGCGGATCTGCCAGCTTGACACATACTGAGCCGCGACGACGCCGCGCTCGACCATGTCCACATATTCGATGCTGGCATCCACCACCGCCGCCTCACTCTGATCCGACGGCAGAGGGGGAAAAGGTCTGGCGGAACTTCTGAACCGACTCGATCAGGCTGGCAGCCACCGCGCCGGCGTCAAAATCGCGGTGAAAGCCAAAGCCGGGTTGCGACAGTACCTCGCCGAACAGCGCGGCTCAAGAAGTGATCGAGGCCATCCGGACCTTCCACCCTGTCCTGATACCCCGCCAGCCACTGCCACAGCTCGTCGTATCGCCCGCCCAGCAGGTAGCTGATCCGCTCCTGGGTTTCGGGGACGATCTGGTGAAACGGCGTCAGGACCGGCTGCCCGTCCTTGATGCGGTAGACAATGTCGGCCAGTAGGTGGGCCCGCACCGGGTCCAGGTCGGCGATCGCCATCGCCAGGCACTGGGCCACGTCGGCGGAAGGCGGTGGCCTGCGCCAACCGGGATGGGCCAGCTTGGCCAGCGTCAGCAGGCAGCGGGCCGCCGGTTCCTCGCGCAGCTCGCGCGACGGCCGGTGGGTGCGTACCGGGATATGATAGTGCAGCCAGCGCCTCAGTCAGCGAGAAGCGGAGCGCGTCGCTGACAAAGGGCGCCAGGATGGCAATCTCGCCGGGAGGCACCCCCTCCTCCATAGTCAGGCGCGAGATCTCGCCGGCCACCCACTCCAGCATCTGCGGATGGAAACGGATCGACGCAGGGGGCAGAACCAGTGCCTGGCTCGCGACGGCCCGGCTATCGGTTGCCTGGTAGAGATCCCCCCGGAGGTCTGGTCATCCTTCGGCAGGAATGGACTGGCCAGCTCGATCCCCAGGGCAGCAATCTCCGGCGTGCTGACATGTGACTGGCTGGTCAGCCTGCGATCGCGGCAGGCAGCGGCTAGGTCGAGCGCGCCCTGTGGGTCGGCCCCCAGGAAAACGCGATAGCCGCCACCGATATCGTGGATCACCAGCGCCGATTCGCACAGCGGCAGCCACAGCCGCAGCAGGTCATGGCTGGCGGGGATGTCCTCTTCGACATTGTCGACGATCAGGTGCCGGTACCCGCTCAGCAGGTAACGCCGCATCTGGGGCAGAGGCAGCAGATGATGCCACAAAACCTCAATCTGAAGCGACCAGTCGAGCACATTCTGCTCCAGGCAGGCGCGGCGGAAGGCAAGGGCCACCGTCTGGACCTGGTCGTAGATCCGCAGCCGGGCCGAATCGCCACCCCAGGCGCTCTTGAGCCGCGCCGAGATCTCGTCCGGCGAAAAGCCGACCGCAGCGGCCTTGTTGAGGTCGTCGATGATCTGGCTCACCAGGCGGGCGCGGGGAATCGTAACCCCGTCAAAGGCGCCGGCGGTGATGAACGGCTCGACAACGCGGTCCATGTAGTATTGGGCCGTTTCCAGCGTCAGAAAGCGGCAGCGGTCGTTGGGCCGGGCAAAGCCGGCCGCTTCAGATACCAGTGGCCAAAACAGCCCAATGGTCCGGCGCGCCAGACCGCCGATTGTGGCCACATCCACCACCCCACCGGCCGGCGCTGCAACGCCTTGGATTGCCTGATAGTACGGTCCGGCCAGTGTGCGTTGCGGCACCAGCACCAGGATCTGCTCCGCTGGGACGCCCTGTTCCAACAGATACAGTAGGCGCTCCACGGCCAGGCTTGTCTTACCGGAACCGGCCGGCCCCGACAGGAACACGGTCCGGTTACCGGTATATGGCCCCGACACGACCTCCGACTGGCTGCGTTTCGAGTCCCCGGCAGGGGACCGAATCTTCTTGGCGGTTTTCGCCCGGCTCACCGGTGCGGCTCCACGCTCTTCTTGGCTCCCTTGAGCGCCTCCATTTGCCCTCGCGCCGACACCAGGGGAGTGTTACGGTGGCACAGGACGATGGTCGGCAGGTCCGGCCGCGGCGCATCGTAGGCGCGGCAGACCTCCGGGATCTCCTGGTCAAGCTCGTCAGAGGCCAGGAAACGGATCTCATGCATGGCCCACCAGCGGCGGATGCCTGAGCGGGTCCACTCCTCCCGGTCGAAGCGCAGGGCACGGAGTAGCCACCTGCGCCGCCCCGGCAGCCGGTCGTAGGCCACCACCAGCGCCTGGTCGGTCAGCCGGTCACTTTCTCTCGGTGGCCGGTCGCCGCCGGGCAGCTCAATAGCAAAATGATCCTCGTATTCGACAATAGGTGTGCGTGCTTTCTTGGGCATGTGAGGATTATAGCACTGAACGGCTGAAGGCGCAACACTTTGGCTCAAGCCGCGCACTGACGGCTGACGGCCGCCGGCGCACCCCGGCTATGCCAGGGGCAAGACCCGGCTCACTACGAACTTTAGGTACCGGGCCTCGGGAAAATGCGCCGGCACGGGGTGGTCCACCGCCTGGCCGGCATCATGCACCATTAGCAGTCGCCGGCCGGCCTGCCGTGCCGCTTCCGCCAGCGCCAGGTGGAATTCCGCCGGAGACACCTGGCTGGTACAACTGGCCGACACCAGCAGCCCGCCCGGCTCCACGCAGCCCAGGGCCAGCCGGTTCAGCCGGACATAGGCCCGCACCGCTGCGTGGCGGCTCTGCCGGTCGCGGGCAAAACTGGGCGGATCGAGGATCACCACGCCGAACCGGCGCCCTTCTGCACCGAGCCTGTCCAGGAGCCGGAAGCAATCCTCCGTCAAGAACGTGTGTTGGCTCGGATCAAAGCCGTTCAGCCTCAGGTTGCCTTGTGCCGCTTCGACCGCCCCGGCGCTGGCGTCACAGGCCGTGATCGCCTCCGCTCCCCCTCGGCAGGCGTACACCGTAAAGCCGCCGGTGTAGCAGAAGCAGTCGAGCACCCTCTGACCCTGGCACCAGCCGGCCAGGCTGCGGCGGTTCTCGCGCTGATCAAAGTACAGGCCGGTCTTTTGCCCGGCGAACAGGTTGGCATTGAACAGCAAGCCGTGTTCCTCGATGGTGAGATCCGAGGGCGGCAGCCGGCCCCACAGTGGCATCAGCTCTCCGCCGGCAGGTCGGCACACAATGCCCTCCAGCGCCGTGTGAGCGTGCAGCGCGTCGGCCACCCAGGGAACCAGCAGCTCCACACTCTCCGCATAGGTCTGAATCACCGCAAAGCTGCCATACAGGTCAACGACAATGCCCGGCAGCCCATCGCTCTCGCCATACACCCACCGGTAGCCGGTCGTCGCACCGGCGCGCACCGGCGCGCGCACCTCCCACGCCTCCGCCACCCGGTCGGCAACCCAGTCCGCGTCGGGCACGCCGTGCCGCGAGTAGAGGCGCACGGCGATAGAGCTGCGCGCATCCCACAGCCCGAAAGCCGAAAAACCGCCGCAGCGGACCTGCACCCACGTGCCAGACGCCAGGTCCGGCTCGGGGGTGACCTGGGTCCGGTACACCCACGGATGGCCCTGGCTTAGCCTGGACTTCAGGCTAGTCGGGAGACTGAGGGTCGGCAATTTCATGGTATCCCATTCCGCAGATGATTATATCATATGGGGTCAGTCTCGGCAACCCCCTCACAAAGGCAGACCCGGCCTCGTCCTTGCGGAGAGACCGGGTCTCTGATCGGTCATAGCGCTTGCAGGCTAGCTACTGGCGTTCCTCCAGGGGAACGATCGCCCACAAGATCAGGTATGGCAGCACACCTGGCACCCCGCCCGGCAGCCCCAAGATAAAGAACAGCAGTCGGAACCAAAAAGGGTTCATGCCAAAGAACTGACCCAACCCACCACACACGCCACCGATCCAACGATCGGTCCGTGAACGTCGCAGCCTGTTGCCACTCATGATATCGTTACCTCCTGCAATCTATCTACGCTGCAAGCTGCCGCAAGTTGCAGCATCGTGCCCCGCAACGGGCACAACTTGCCCCTAGTGTGCGTCCTTGGTATAATCTCCCCACGCGTGGGGATTTGCGCATTTGCACACTTGCCCACTTGCCGGTTCGCAAAGGAGGAACTCAATGATCGACGCAAGCCTCTTGGCCGCCATCCTGGACAGTCTGAAAGATCCCCTGCTGCTCGCCGACGCCAACCACACCGTCCTCTATATGAACAGGCGTGCGACCACCTTCTATGACCAAGGAACCGGCCTGCTTGGCCGCTCCCTTCTCGACTGCCACAACCAGCGGTCCCAGCAGATGATGACAGACATCTTGGCTGCCATGCACGCCGGCGAGGATGAGCGGCTGATCACCGACGACGCCGAGCAACGCATCTACATGCGCGCCGTGCGCGCCCCCGACGGCCAGCTGCTGGGCTACTACGAGCGCTACGAGTGGAAAGAGAAAGCGCAGTGATCTCGCACTATGACTGCTGAGAGAGCCGAGCCGGGACCCGGCAAGAGCTGGCTGCCAGTCATCCTCGTCGCCCGCACCACGCTAAACGCCGCATCCCGCATCGTCTACCCTTTCCTGCCGAGCATCGCCCGCGGCCTCGACATCTCACTGGCCTCGGCCGGTGGGCTTGTCACCCTGCGCATGGTCGCCGGCTTGGCCGCCCCATTCCTCGGCCCGCTGGCCGATCTCCGCAGCCGCCGTGGAATCATGGAATTGGCCCTGCTAGTCTTTTCCATGGCCGGCCTGCTGCTGGCCGGCATCGGCACGCTGCCGGCGGCCGCCGTGGCCTTCACCCTCTACGGCCTAGCCAAGATCCTGTACGATCCGACCATGCACGCCTATGTCGGCGACACAGTGCCCTACGCCGGGCGGGCTCGGGCCATCGGCATCCTCGAGCTGGCCTGGTCCGGCGCCTGGCTGATCGGCGTTCCGGCCGCCGGGTTCCTGATCGAGCGCTTTGGCTGGCGGGCGCCATGGGGTGTGCTGCTCGGAATGGGTCTGTTGAGTCTGGCGCTCACCCGCTTGGCGCTGCCGCCCGGCCGCAGGCCGCCGGGCAGCGCCAAGAAAGGGCAGCCGGTCGCCATCCTTCTGGCCACCTGGCGCGACCTGCTGCGCCGTCGCCGCGTCCTGGTCCTGCTCTTGACCAGCCTGCTGATGACGGTCGCCATGGAAGCGCCCTTCATCGTCTATGGCGCCTGGCTGGAAGCAGCCTTCGGCCTCAGTCTCAGCACACTCGGGTTGGCCTCGATCGTCGTCGGCCTGGCCGAGCTAGGGGGTGAGTTTGGCACCGCGCTCCTGACCGATCGGTTCGGCAAGCGGCGGAGCGTGCTCTTGGGTCTGCTGGGTCTGGCTGCCGGCTTGCTCTTGCTGCCGGTTCTGGCCCGCCAGGGGCTGGCCGCAGCTCTGGGCGGCATAGTGCTGGTCGTGCTCTCCTTCGAGTTTGCCGTCGTCTCCCTCTTGCCTCTCGCCACCGAGCTGGTGCCCGAAGCGCGCGCCTCGCTCCTGTCCCTCAACATGACCGCCTTCAGCCTGGGTCGCATCCTGGGGGCCGTCATGGGTAGCTGGCTGTGGCAGGGGCACGCCGGCGCAATTGCCCTCAACGCCATAGCCGGCGCAGTCTGTGCCCTGCTTGCTGCTATCCTCATGCAGTGGGGGATGGTTGAGCCCGAGTAGGCGCATTGCCGACGACAACGGAACATGAGGGGGCTGTGCAGGCGCGTCGCGCCTGCACAACCCCCAGGATCCAGCTCAAAGCCGGCCGTGACTAGGAGTCTTTGACCACCAGCGGTATGTAGATCATCCGCATCATCACGCACTCGACATCTACGGTGAGGGACTGCACGTCGTAACCGGCCCCACCACAGTTCTCCACCATCAGCGTGCCGGTGTACGAGCCGGTCACCCCAAAATCGACCGTCGGGCTTGGCTCAGTATACCTGCCGTAGGATCCAAACTCCCAGGTCAGCGACATCGGCTCGGTGCCGGTGATCTGCGCGCCAAAGGTAACCTGGCAGCCTGCCTTTTCATAGATCACAGCCAGGATGTCGGCCTCATAGCACACCACCGGCGGCTCGACGGTCAGCGTCACCGGAACCCCGACATAGGGCGTCTCCGGATCGTCGCTTTCCACCTCCAGCAACCCGGTGTACACCCCGGGCTCCAGCCCGCCGGCGTCAAACGTGACGGCCACAGAGATTGTCAGGCCGGGCGATACAACGCCCGCCGCAGGCGTCGCGGACAGCCAGGGCAAGTCAAACGGCTCCCCACCCACCGTGAGCGACACCGCCTCGTACGCGTCGATCCGGCCCCAGCCATAGACGTTATTGGCGCCATCGGGGCAGGGCGTGCCGCCGCACGACAGATCTTCGATACACAGCGCCGAGTCCTGGACGATCGTCTGGACATCGCCGACGCCGAGCGACGGATCGGCCGAGATAACCAGGGCCGAGATGCCGGCCAGGTGTGCTGCCGACCACGACGTGCCGCTCGAGGTCACATAGCCACCGTCGTTACTGCTGGAGCGGACATTGACGCCCGGCGCGGCCACTTCCGGCTTGATCCCGCCCGTGCACTGCGAGGGGCCGCGCGCGCTGAACGGCGCAATGATATCGGCAGCATCGGTCGCGCCGGCTGAAATCGCGTCCCCCGATGCAGCCGGATTGCCGATCGTCATACACCCCGGACCACCTGCACCCGGCGCAAAGATCGGCAGGATGTTCGCCGCCCGCCAGGCCCAGAGCATCGCGTCGAACCAGGAATCGCAGCTCATCCCGCCCCCGCCCCCCCACATGTTCAGGACGAGATCGGGGGCCTTGCTGGGGTCCGCACCGGTGCCGTCCAGTCGGGTAGGAGCCAGCATCCACTCCGCCGCCGCCAGCAGATCCACATCCGAGCACGCCCCGGTGCCACACGCGTTGACGGCGATCCACTCGGCGCCGGGCGCCACGCCGATCTGATTGCTGCCGCCGTCGTCGCCCACGGCGATCCCCATGCCAAACGTGCCGTGCCCATGCGCATCATAGGGGACAGGCTGGCCGGCCACGAAATCGAACCAGTTGTAGTTGTGGTCAAAGGCTCCGCCGCCAAGGTTGCCACGGTACTGGCTCACCAGCGCCTCGTGGTCGTACTGGACGCCGGTGTCGATCTCGCCCACCACGGTCCCCTGCCCGGTGATGCCAAACACACTCCAGGCCTGGTCGGCACGTATTCTTGCAATGTTCCATTCCACCGCCTCGGCTGCGGTTCTTGGCGATCCTGGCAGGTCGGCTACTAGCCGGTATGTGCGGCTGGCACTGACATGGGCCACCTCAGACCGTGCCGCCACGGCAGCCAGCAGCCGGCCGTCCAGGGTTGCTGCCACCGCGTTCGCCGCCAGGAGTCGTCGTGGCTCGGCGCCCGCCGCCTCCAGCCAGGTGTACAGCTCGCCCCCGCTGCGCATGGCCGTCCTTTTGAGCTGGTCATAGACCCACTGGCGGCGCTCTTCCTTGTCGGCGATTGCATAGGCCGGCGACAGGTCGGGCAGCTCGCGCAGATAGATGAGCGCACGGGCCTGACCCTCGGCCTGGACCTGGGCCGCCAGTTGGGGATCGACGATCGGCCCGTCCCACACCCTGGTCTCTCCCCCTGCAGGGGCGGCCTGCGCAAGCCCGAAAGTGCCGGCCTCGTGCAGGCTAAAACTCAGGTCCACAGTCCCATCATTGGTCAGCCACAGGGTAGCCGTGGTGACCCCGTCAGGATATAGCGTAGCCTCCAGAGCCGGCGGCGCGACACCGATCTCTGGCACCAACGCTACGATCCCCGTCCAGCCGTCGGAGCCATTGCCGTCGCAGTTGCTCACATCGAGGGTCGCCGTGTAGGTGCCATAGCCTGGATAGGTATGGATTGGGTTGGTCAGGGTGCTGGTGATCCCGTCGCCGAAATCCCACGTCAGCGACATCGGCTCGGTGCCGGTGACTTGCGCGCTGAAGGTGACCTGGCAGCCCACATTGTCATAGATCACCGCCAGGATATCAACCTCGTGGCACACTGGCGGCAGCTCGACCGTCAGCGTCACCGGTACCATCACGTGCGGCGTCTGCAGGTCGTCGCTGGCCACATCCAGCCAGCCGGCATACACCCCCTCGGCCAGCCCGGCCGAGTCGAACGTCACGTCCACTGCCACGCCTTCGCCTGGCGCCAGACTGCCGCCCTTTGGACTCTCGTCCAGCCAGGGCAGCGCATCTACCACGCCCAGGGCAAGGGCCACCGCCTCGTAGGCGTCGATGCGACCCCAGCCATAGACATTGTTGGCGCCGTCGGGGCAGGCCGTCCCGCCGCAGCTCAGATCCTCGATGCACAGCGCCGACTCTTCGATGATCGATTCGACCGTGTTGATATCCAGCAGTGGATCGGCCGACAGGACCAAGGCTGCCGTGCCGGCCAGGTGTGCCGTTGCCAGGGCGGCGCTATCCCACACATAGTAGCCGCCATTATTCATGCTGGACCGGATGTTCACGCCAGGCGCCGTCACCTCGGGCTTGATCTCGCCGGTGCACGGCGAGGGGCCACGCCCGCTAAAGTAGGCAATCAGATCGCTTGCGTTCGTCGCTCCCGCACTGACTGCCAGGCTGGAGTTGCCCGGCGAGGCAACGCTGCCGCACGATGGTCCGCCGACGCCTGGGGTAAAGATGGGCAAGATGTCTGCTGCTCGCCACGCCTGCATGACCCCATCGTACCAGTTGTTACACAGTCCAGCGTAGCCCCACATGTTGAGAACCATGTCGGGTGCCTTGGAGGGATCCGCGCCTGACCCGTCCAGTTGGGTCGGCGCTAGCATCCAGCCTGCGGCATTCAAGCAGGTCCGAATCGCTGCACGAGCCCCCTCCAGTGCAGGCCTTGGCCGCGATCCATCTGGCTCCCGGCGCCACTCCGATCTGGTTGCCTGCGCCGTCGTCGCCTGCCGCCACACCCAGGCCCATCGTGCCGTGGCCGTTGTCGTCGTACGGCACCGGCTGGCCGTTCACAAAGTCAAACCAGTTGTAGTTGTGGTTAAACGTGCCGCCGCTCAGGTTGCCCCGGTATTGGCTTACGATGGCCAGATGATTATACATGGCGCCGGTATCGATCTCCCCGATCACGACCCCCTGGCCGGTGATGCCAAACTCGCTCCACGCCTGGTCGGCCCTTATCTTCGCAATGTTCCACTCGACCGTGTCGGGCGTAACACCGGCCCGTCCGGCCACGGCCGGCAGCACGACATTGTCGCGGTCGAGCGCGATATGAGCCACCTCGGGCCGGGCAGCAACCTCCGCCGCCAGCCGGGCATCGAGGGTAGCGGCAATGGCATTCACCGCCAGGAGTTGCCTCGGCTCGGCGCCGGCCGCCTCCAGCCAGCTGTAGCAGCCTGCCGCCGCTGCGCATGGCCGTCTCTTTGAGCTGGTCATAGACCCACTGGCGGCGCTCTGCCTTGTCGGCAATTGCATATGCCGGCGACAGGTCGGGCAGCTCGCGCAGATAGATGATCGCGGAGGCCTGGCCTTCAGCCTGCATCTGGGCCGCCAGTTGGGGATCGACGATCGGCCCGTCCCACACCCTGCTTTCTCCCCCCACAGGGGCAGCCTGCACAAGCCGCAAGGTGCCGGTCTCATATACGAAGAAGCTCAGGTCCACCGCCCCGTCGTTGGTCAGCCACAGAGTGGCCGTGATGACCTCGTCAGGATAGAGCGTAGCCTCCAGCGCAAGCGGATCAATGCCGATCTCGGGCGCCAATGCCTCGCTGCTCTTCCAGCCCAAGGCCCAACCGGCTTGCTCAGTAGGCAGCGCTTCCCTCAACCGGCAGTGATACGATCCAGGACACAACCAGGACCAGGCTGCACAGTGCAAGCAATCGCTTGACCATTCTGCCCTCCTTACCTCCTCATCCCCAGACGCAGGTCCGGCCCTCCATCAAGGCTGCGGGCCAGGTCTGTGACCTGGCCCGCAGCTTCCCGCACCTCAGGGTTCCCTGAGCACAATCGGCAGGTAGATATAGTACTTCACCATCGGCTGCAGCACGACCACATCGTGCTCGACCACCTCCGGTGCCACAGCCGTTCGTCGCCGTCAGTACAACTGTATAAGTGTCGCTAATCGCGTAGGTGTGGGTCACCACTGCGCCGTGGCCCGTCGCCCCGTCGCCGAAGGCCCATTCAAACTCGATCGGCGCCGTGCCGCTGGCAACCCCACTAAAGACGATCTCCTGGCCGGTCAGCGGCCAGCTTGGCGCCCAGCTTAAGCCGGCGTTGTGCACTGCGTCGCAGCAGGCCACGGTGACCGTCCCGGTGACGGTGTCGGACGATGCCCCGCCGCAGTTCGAGACCGTCAGGGTATAGGCATAGGTCCCGTCGATGCCGAAATCGACCGTTGGCGCCGGGTCGGCGCTGGTGCCAAAGGCGCCCAAGTCCCAGGCGTAGGTGAGGGGCGGGCTGCCGGTTAGGTCGGCGCCAAAGGTCGCTGTGCAGCCAGAAGCCTCGTACGAAGTGCCGGTAATGACCACCGGATCACACAGGACGCTGATGGTATGGGTCACGACTTCCTGACCGCAGCCATTGGCAGCCGTGAGGGTCACGGTGTAGGTGCCAGGCTGCTCAAAGGCATGGGTGATCATCGAGCCAACGCCGGTGTTGCCATCGCCAAAATCCCACAAGAATCCGATCGGCGCACTGCCATCAGCCGTGGCGGTGAAGGGCACAGCTTCTCCGGCAAGCGGCTCAGCGGGCGCCCACGTGAAGCTAGAGTTGTGCACCGGCTCACACTCGCAGCCGCCAAGCCAGTCCAGCGTCCGCGACATCACCTCGGTGCGGTGCGCCTGGTTGTTGATCGCCTCAAAGCCAAAGGAGAAATAGACCACGCCATACGTCTCATTCTGGTAGGCCACGCCGCCGTACAGGTGTGGCGAAGGATAGTCCAACACGGCAGACGCGCCTCCGGTTGGCGAGATGTCGCTTGGCCACGACTGATTGTTGGCCCCATCGCCCCCGGTGATAGTCAGACTCAAGCCGGACAGATAATCCAGCCCTGTCAGGCTATAGTTGTTCGTGTCGTCCGAATCATAGATAGCATGCAGGTAGTTCGTATAGAACGGCGTGGTGCCGATGTCGTAGCCGATATCCTGCCCCGACACAAAGAGGCGGCCGCCGCCGTTCAGATAGGTTGTCAGTGCCGCCTGCTCGTCGGCGGTCAGCGTCGCGCTCGAGTCATCGCCGGTCAGCCACACCACCCGGTCATAGTCAGACAGGTCGGCGGCCGTCGGGCTGCCTGCCGTGTCCACAGTCCACAGCTCATAATCCACACCGGCCGCGGTCAGCGCACTCTGATAATAGGTCTCATAGGTATCGCCCGTATCGTCATCCACGAGCAAAGTGCAGGCCAACGGCTCAAGCTCAAAATCCTGCACCTGAGCGCCGTCCACCACGACGATCGGCCGGTCCTGGGGCCGGTGCCGGTCGGCCCGAACATGCATGGTATAGTTTCCCGATGGCAGCGACGCTTCATAGTAGCCGGTGGCCGGGTTGGTCGACACCGTCACCGGCGAGCCTTCGAACTCGACCTCGGCCAGCAGCGGCAGCCCGGTGCCCAGCTCGGTCACGTGGCCGGAGACCGTGTAGCTAGATGCGGATTCCAGCGCGAAATCCTGGGTCGTGACCGCGTCGGTCACCACCTCGACCCCGGTCACCGTGGCCGGCAGATAACCGTACGCCTCCGCCGTGACGGTATAGGTCCCCGACAGCAGGGTCCGGGTGTAGTAGCCGGTCGCGTCGGTAACGTCCGAATAGGCATTCCCCGTCGCGGCCTGGGCCGTCACCGTTGCCCCCTCGATTGCCGCGCCGCCGCTGGCGGCGGTGACATGCCCGTCCAGGGCGCCGAGCCCGCTAGGGATCAGGCAACCGCTCATGTGGGCAAAGGTCGCCAGCGACGCCTTCACATAGTTGGTCAAGTAGGTCGGGTCGGTGTGAGCCACCGTATCCCCCGGCCCATGATAGTAGGGGTTAAAGTCGTCATAGCCCTCGATGCCCAGGATAGAGGTGTAGCCATGGTCCCAGAATGAGCTGTGATCGCTGCCACCACTGAGCGACGTGCCCAGCTCAGGAACAAGGTCGATGTTGTAGGCATCGACCACGTCATCAAAGAGCTGCGCCAGGGCCAGCGTCGCTGGCATGCTGGCATTATAGGCTAGGTAGATCTCCGGCGAACTGCCGCTGGTGTTCCACGCGATCATGTCCAGGTTGAGATAGCCGAGAATGTTTTCCCCCAGCTGCCAGGAGCGATGCGCGTAGGCGTCGCTTCCCTCCAGCCCCTGCTCTTCGCCGGTCCAGCCCACAAAGCGCAGGGTGCAGCCCCACTGATACTGGGTCATGATCTCGGCCGCGATCAGGCCGGCGATTGGGCCGCTGGCGTTGTCGTCGGCCCCGGGGGTGCCACTCACGTCGTCAAGATGGCCGCCGATGATATAGATGTCGTCGGGGTTGACCAGGCCGGTGTACTGGCCAATGACGTTCGGGTTGTTGGCATTGTTCCAAACGTGGTACTCCACGTCGAGGCCCTGCGCCGCGTACCGCTCGCCCAGGTAATGGGTGGCCTTGTAGATTGGAGTTCCGCTATTCGTTTGGCGTGTGGTGATGGTGTACCACGCGCCGTCCACCCACACCGCCTCCACGCCTGAGAACCCACGCAGGTATGCATAGATATCCTCGGTGGTGACCTGGTCGATCATCAACTGGATCAACGGATCGGGCTGGACGACAGCCGGAATCGCCCCCTCGCCCACAGTTGGACGCAGCGGCTTGGCGTAGAGGGTCAACAGGCGCAGCTCGGCGCCGGCCAGCGACAGCCGCTCCGCAGCCTGGGCTGTGGTGCGCAGCAGCGCCTGCTCCTTGTCGTCAAGCAGCAGCCGGCCATAGGCGCCCCACTCCGGCCGCGGTCGGTTGGGTGCCGGATAGGCCAGGTAATAGGTTGCCCCGGCCATGTCAGGATCCAGGACGCGGACCGGCAACCCCGCGGCCGCCAGCGCTTGCAGGCCGGCGGGAGTCGCCCCGGCCAGCAGATAGCTGCCCTCCCCGCCCTCCAGGCGGGTGTAGGCCGGCAGGCCGGTCTGCTCGAACAGGGCCAGGTCTTCGGCGGTGTCGACAAACACCTGTACTAGAGCCGTTCTCTCAGGGGATGAGGGCCCAGCCAAGGCTTCGGCCGGAGCCGCGCCGGCCATGCCGATCGGAGCGATCAGGCCGACCATTACAGCGATTGTCGCAATCACAGTGAGCCACGATAGGGCGCGATGCTGCTTCATAGGTATCGCATCTCCTTATGTCGATTAGCCTGCTCCGCTTGCAGGCGTCAAGGTCAGATTGTAGCACACATTGGCGGTTTTGGGAAAGACTCGATGGACGTCGAAGTGGCGCCCAACTACAGTTCCTTGAGCACGATCGGCACATAGATATAGTCCTTGGACAGGAACTGGTGCTTGGGCTGAGATACGACAATGTCATGTACCACGACCTCCGCACTACAGTCATTCGTCGCCGTCAGGACAACGGTATAGGTGCCGCTGCTTGCGTAGGTGTGAGTCACCACTGCCCCGTAATCTGTCGCCCCGTCACCCAGCGCCCAGTCAAAGTCGATCGGGGCAGTGCCGCTGGCGGTCGCAGTGAGGGTCAACACCTGGCCAATCGTCGGCTCGAGCGGCATCCAGGTAAAGCCGGCATCGTGCACCCCCTCACAGCACTGAACAGAGACCGTCCCAGTCACCACGTCGGCGGCCAGTCCCCCGCAGTTGGTGACCGTCAGGGTGTAACCATAGGTCCCGTCGATGCCGAAATCGATTGTCGGGGTCGGGTTGGCGCTCGTTCCAAACGCGCCAAAATCCCACGTCACTGACATCGGCTCAGTGCCGGTGACCTGCGCGCTGAAGGTGACCTGGCAGCCCACCCCTTCATCGGTCACACTCAGGATCTCGGCCGCATGGCACACGGGCGGCGACAGGACGGTCAGCGTCACGGGAACTCCTACGTGCGGCGTTCTGGGATCGTCGCTCGCTACATCCAGCAGCCCGGCGTAGATTCCAGGGTCCGACCCGCTGGCGTCCAGGGTCACGGCTACCGAGATCGACAGGCCGGGTGATATCACGCCTGTCGTGGGCGTCTCTGCCAGCCAGGGCAGGTCAAATGGCACCCCCCCTACCGTAAGCGACACCGCCTCCAGGGCGTCGATCCGGCCATAACCGTACGTGTTGTTCGGCTCTGGGCAGGAACCGCCGCCGCAGGTCAGGTCGTTGACGCACAGGGCCGTCTGTTCGATGTTCCCGATGACCTGGTCGATGCCCAGCGAAGGCTCGGCAGACAGAACCAGTGCCGCCGTCCCGGCCAGGTGAGCCGTCGCCATCGATGTCCCGCTCCATGCTCCATAGCCGCCGTCGTTCTGGCTGGAGCGGATCTCCACACCGGGAGCCGCCACCTCTGGCTTGACTTGCCCGGTACACGGGGATGGGCCCCGGGCGCTGAAAGGCGCGACCACATCGTCGGCATCTGTCGCCCCGGCGCTGGCTACGCCGGATAGAGCGGCTGGCGAAGAGACGGAACTGCAGCCTGACCCGGATGAACCAGGGTCAAATACCGGCAAGATGTTGGCAGCCCTCAGCATCATCAGGTCAAACTCGAACTCCTGGTCGCAGCCCAAGCCACCCCACGAGCCCAAGACAACGTCCGGGGCCTCAGCGGGGTCTGCATTGGACCCAGACAGATCGCTGGGGGCCAGCAGCCACTGGAAAGCGGCGTGGAGGTCCGCATCGGAGCACGACCCGCCACAGCAGGCTCGGACGGCAATCCACCTTGCCCCGGGCGCCACGCCGATCTGGTTGCCTGCGCCGTCATCGCCGACCATGATCCCCGTCACAAGGGTGCCCAGCCCCGTGTCATCGACCGGGACAGGCAAGCCGGAGCAAAAGTCGAACCAGTTGTAGTTATGGTTGAACAAGCCGCCCCCCAGGCTGCCCCGGTACTGCTCCACCAGCGCAGCATGGTCGTACATCACCCCCGTGCTCAAGTCGGCCACAGTGATCCCCTGGCCGGTGATGTTGAAGGATTCCCACACCCGATCGGCGCCGATCTTGCCGATGTTCCACTCCACTGCCTTGCCCCCCTCAGCTCCGGTCCCCGGGCTGACAGGCGGCACAGGTTGAATCGCATTAGCGCTGACGTGGGCCACCTCATCCCGAACCGCCACCTCCTCCAGCAGGCTCGCATCCAACGTGGCAGCAATGGCATTGGCCGTCGGCAGCAGGCGTGGCCGTGCCCCGGCTGCCGCCAGCCAGGCCGCCAGCCGGCCTCCACTGCGCTCCACCGTCTCTTTCAGCCGCTCGTAGACAAAGCGCCCCCGCGCCTCCCGATCCCGGATGCCATAGGCAGGCGACAGGTCGGGCACTTCGCGTAGATGGATGATCGCCTGGGCCCGCCCACTTGCCTGAACCTGGGCTGCCAGTTGGGGATCGACGATCGGTCCATCCCACATGCCGGACTTCCTCATCGGGGCGGCTACGGCAAGTTCCAAGGTGCTGGTCTCGTGCAGGGCAAAGCTGAGGTCCACCATCCCCTCGTTGCTCAGCCACAGGGTGATTGTGGTGACCTCGTCAGGATAGAGTTTGGCTTCCAGGCCCAGCGGATCGACGCCGATCTCTGGCACCAACGCCAGGATGCCCGTCCAAGCGTCGGAGCCGTCGCCGTCGCAGTTGCTCACTTCCAGGGTGGCGGTGTAGGTGCCATGGGCGGGATAGATGTGGACCGGGTTGGCCAAGGTGCTGGTCATTCCATCGCCAAAGGACCACAGGTAGTCAACCGGCTCCTGGCCGCTGACGGTCGGGGCAAAGGTCACGGTCAGATCGTCGTTGCGGGCGGTCACGTCCTTAATCCGCACATAGCCGCATGTTCTGGACGCGATCGGCACGTAGAGATAACGCTTCACAACCGGCCGGAGCACGGCGACGTCGTGCGTCACGACTGCCGTGCTACAGCCGTTCGTCGCTGCCAGTACAACTGTATAGGTATCGCTCATGGCGTAGGTGTGGGTCACCACCCCACCGTGCCCCGTAGTCCCGTCGCCGAATGTCCAGTCAAACTCGATCGGCAGTGTGCTGCTGGCGACCCCGGTCAGGACCACCTCCTCGCCGACCAGTGGCTGGTCCGGCGTCCAGGTGAATCCGGCATCGGTCACTGCCTCACACTCACAACTGCCAAGCCAGGCCAGCGTCCGCGACATCACCTCAGTGCGGTCTGCCTGGTTGTCGATGGCCTCAAAGCCAAACGAGAAATAGACCACGCGATACGTGCCGTTCTGGTACGCCACGCCGCCGTAGAGGTGGGGAGCGGGATAGTCCAGCACGGCAACCGCCCCGCCGGTCGGCGAAATGTCGCTGGGCCAGGCTTGATTGCCGGCCCCATCGCCCCCGGTGATGGTCACACCCGCGCCGGAGAGATAGTCCAGCCCTGTCAGGCTATAGTTGTTCGTATCGTCCGAGTCATAGACGGCATGCAGGTAGTTGGCATAGAAGGCCGCGGTGCCGATGTCGTAGCCGATATCCTGCCCGGAGATGAACAGCTTGCCGCCGCCGTTCAGATAGCTCGTCAGCGCGGCCTGGTTGGCGGTGGTCAACGTCGTTTCATAATCATCGCCGGTCAGCCACACGACCCGGCTATAGTCGGACAGGTCGGCGGCTGTGGGGCTGCCTTCCGCCGCCACTGTCCACAGATCATAGTCCTTACCGGCCGCAGTCAGCGCACTTGCATAGTAGGTCTCATAACCATCGCCCGTGTCGTCATCCACGAGCAAAGTGCAGGCCAACGGTTCAAGGTCAAAGTCCTGGACCTGAGCGCTGTCAACCACGGCGATCGGCCGGTCCTGGTGCCGGTGCCGGTCGGCCTGGACATGCACGGTATAGCTTCCCGGCGGCAGCGACGCTTCATAGTAGCCGTCGGCCGGATCGGTCCACACCGTCACCGGCGAGCCCTCAAACCGCAGCTCGGCCAATAGCGGCAGCCCGTTGCCCAGCTCCGTGATATGGCCCGAGACCGTATAGGTGGGCGCCGTTTCCAGCGCGAAATCCTGCGTGGTGACCACCCCAGCCACGACCTCGACGCCCGTTGCCGTGTCCGGCAGGTAGCCGTACGCCTCGGCAGTGACCGTGTACGTCCCCGTCAGCAGGGTCAGAGTGTACTGCCCGGTAGCGTCGGTGGTGTCTGAGAAGGCATTTCCCGTGGCAAGTTGAGCCCTGACCGTCGCGCCCTCGATCGGTACACCGCCTCCGGCGGCGGTGACGTGCCCGTCGAGAGCGTCGGGGATCAAGCAACCGCTCATGTGGGCAAAGGTGCCTATCGACGCTTTCACATAATTCGTGAAATATGTCCGGTCGAGATGAGCCGGAGTATCGCCCGCGCCGTGGTAGTAGGGGTTAAAGTCGCTGCCATCTTCGAAGGCCATGATCGCGGTATACCCGTGATCCCAGAAAGAGCTGTGATCGCTAAAGCCACCCGACGAGGCAACCAGCTGCGGGACCAAGTTCAGGCCATAGGCACTCACCACATCGGCGAAGAGCTGAGCCAACTGCAGGGTCGCTGGCATGCTCGACTTGTATCGTAGATCTATGCCTGGGCTGCTGCCGATCGTATTCCAGGCGATCATGTCCGGGTCCACGTAGCCGACGATATGCTCTCCAAGCTGATAAGAGCGGTGGGCATAGGCGGCGCTGCCCAGCAGCCCCTGCTCCTCGCCGGTCCACAGCGCAAAGCGCAGAGTACAACCCCACCGGTATTGGGTCAGGATGTCCGCGGCGATCAGGGTGGCCACCGAGCCGCTGGCGTTATCGTCGGCGCCCTTCGTGCCCTGCACGTCATCGACGTGCCCGCCGATGATAAAGATGTCGTCGGGATTGGTCAGACCCGGCAGCTCACCGATGACGTTCGGATAGGTCGCCCCGCCCCACTGGTGGTACTCCACGTCGAGGCCCAGGTCGGCCATGTGCTGCCCAACCCAGTGGGTGGTCTTCTGAATAGGAGTGCCGCCGTAGGTGTAACGGCTGGTGATGGTGTACCACGCGCCGTCAACCCACACCGGCACCTCGCCTGCAAGCTGCCGGTCGTAGTAGTAGACGGCGTCGCCGTCTACCTGGTCGATGATCGACTGGACGAGCGGATCAATCTGGACGACGGCCGGAATAGCTTTGGACGCCACGGCAGGCCGCAGTGGTTTTGGGGTCAGAGTCAGCAGGCGCAGCTCGGCGCCCGCCAGCGATAGTCGTTCGGCATCCTCAGGCGTGGTGCGCAGCAGCGCTAGCTCCCCGTCGTCGAGTAGCAGCCGGCCATAGGCATCCCACTGGGGCCGGGGCATGTTGGGCGCAGGATAGACCAGGTAGTAGGTTGCTCCGGCCGTGTCGGGATCCAAGACACGGACCGTCAACCCCACGGCAGCCAGCGCCTCCAGGCCGGTGCCAGTCGCTCCGGCCAGCAGGTAGCTTCCTTCCCGGTCCCCCAGGCGGGCATAGGCCGGCAGGCCGGTCTGCTCGAAAGTGTCCAGGTCGTCAGGGGTGCCGATCGAAACCTGTACCAGGGATCTTCTTTCAGAGTCTGAGGGCACGCGCTCGACCCCGGCTGGAGCCGCACCGGCCGTGCCGGCCGGCGCAGTTAGGGTGACCATTACGGCGATTGTCGCAACGGCCACGAGCCATGATACAGCACGAGGCTGCTTCATAAGTGCCGCATCTCCTTATGACAATTGGCCTGCTCCACCCGCAGGCGTCAGCATCAGATTATAGCACACATCGGAAGTTTTGGAAACAGGACTTATTCCCGCTCTCATTCTTGACAAGATGCCGAGTTCGCGCTATACTGAGTAACTAGAGGTCTAGACATCAGATGACTAGCGTTCCATCTAGCTCGCCCAAGCCGCAGCGTATGTCGCTATCACAGCAGGCACACCTCTATCTGCGCGACCAGATCGAGGCCGGGCGCTATCAGCCTGGCGAACGGCTTCCCTCCCAGGACGAGCTCGCAGCCCAGTTGAGCATCTCCCGCCTTACCCTCCGAGATGCACTGCGCAGCCTGGAGCAGGAGGGCGTGCTCCAGGTGAAGCATGGCATTGGCACCTTTGTCTCCCCTTCCTACGGGCACCGCCTCGAAAGTGGATTGGAGCGTCTGGAAAGCATCCTGGAGCTGGCGGCCCGCCAAGGCTCTCAGGTCGTTTTCGACGATCTGCACGTCACTCAGGAGCCGGCCGACAAGGACCTAGCCCTCGTGCTTCAGGTGCCCCCTGGCACGCTGCTGACCCACGTGGGTCGGACTTTCCGGGTGGGCAGCCGGCCGGTGGCCTACTTGCTTGATATGGCGCCCGCTTCTCTCCTGGCCCCAGAAGAGATCGATGGCGCATTCGATGGGTCTATTCTCAATCTTCTGAAGCGGAGAAACGATCTCTACCTCAGCCACGCCGTGGCTGAGATCCAGGCGATCAGCGCTGGCGACGAGCTAGGCGCCCGGCTCAAGGTCAAGCCCAGGCAGGTGCTCCAGCTGCTCGAAGAGACGCTCTACAATGGCGACGGTGTGCCGGTCGAGTTCTCGCGCAACTACTTTGTTCCCGACTTTTTCCAATTTCGCGTGGTGCGCCGCTAGGGGCGGGTCTCTGACCGCCTAACCAGAAAGGAGAAACACACACTATGATCGATCTGACAATCGATGAAGAACGGCGCAAACGGGCCGTTCAGCGGGCACGAGAGCGGAATATCGTGATCCCGACCTTTGCCCAGATGCGAAATCCTGCCTTGATCCCCGCGGGGATCAAGCACCAGCTCAAGGGCGTTGGCCTGTGGGATGTGGACTCGCGGAACCTGTTCCGCATCACCTGGAAGAACGAGCCCGCTCCCTTTGGCGGTGGCTTTGGCGGCGTAAATTATGTGGAGTTGCCGCCGGCGCTTACCGGAGTACCGGCGCGGATCATCGCCCTGGTGGGCAAGTGGTTTCCCACCGGCGCTCACAAGGTAGGTGCCAGTTTTGGTTGCCTGGTGCCGCGCCTGGTCACCGGGCAATTCGACCCCACCGGCCAAAAGGCCGTGTGGCCCTCCACCGGCAACTACTGCCGCGGTGGGGCCTACGACTCGGCCCTGCTGGCCTGTGACTCGATCGCCATTCTGCCTGAGGAGATGAGCCGCGAGCGATTCGAGTGGCTGTCCACAGTCTCTGGCGAGGTGATTGCCACCCCTGGCTGCGAGAGCAACGTCAAGGAGATCTTTGACAAGTGTTGGGAGTTACGCCGAACGCGGGGCGACGACATCGTCATCTTTAACCAGTTCGAGGAGTTCGGCAACCACCTCTGGCACTACAGTGTTACCGGCCACGCCATGCAGGAAGTGCTTGAGCGGGAAATGGGACCGGGTGATGACTACCGGGGTGTGGTGCTGACCACCGGCTCGGCAGGGACCATCGGCTGTGGCGACTACCTGAAAGAGGTCTTCCCCACCAGCAAGGTGGCAGCCAGCGAGGCGCTCCAGTGCCCCACGCTGCTCATCAACGGCTTTGGCGGCCACCGCATCGAAGGCATCGGTGACAAGCACATTCCCTGGATCCACAACGTCAAGAACACCGATCTGGTGATGGCCATCGACGACGAGGCATGCCTCAGCCTGGTGCGGCTGTTCAACGAGCCGGTGGGCCGCGCTTACCTGGTCAGGCAGGGCGTGCCCGAGAGCCTGGTGAGCCAGTTGGATCTGATGGGCATTTCTGGCATAGCCAACATGCTCTCCTGCTGCAAGTTCGCCAGGTGGTACGAGCTGGGCGAGCACGACCTCGTCCTGACAGTCTTGACCGATTCGATGGAGCTGTACGGCAGTCGCGTGCGAGAGCTGCGGCAAGAGCGTGGCGAGTACACCGACATAGACGCTGCCGCCGACTACCATCGCTACCTGCTCGGTGGCACGCTGGATTATGTCGAGGAGCTGGGCTATTGGGATCGCAAGCGGGTCCACAACTTGAAATACTATACCTGGGTGGAGCAGCAGGGCAAGACCTACCAGGAGATCCAGGCGCAGTGGTATGATCCCACCTACTGGAGTAGCGTCCATCATCAGGTGGACGAGATCGACGCCCTCATCGTGCAGTTCAACGAGATGACGGGCTTGATATAAGGCATACGGACAAGAACTGAAACCAAAAGGAGCAAAAGACAATGATTACCCGAAACTTTCGAGGACGAGACTGGCTGAGGCTGCTCGACTACTCCCGCGAGGAAATCGAGACCATTCTGGACGTGGCGTTCGACCTGAAGCGCCGCTTTGCGATGGGTGAGCCGCACGACCACCTCCTGCGGGCCAAGACACTGTTCATGATCTTCTACAATCAGAGCCTGCGCACCCGCAATAGCTTTGAGGCCGGCATGACCCAGCTTGGCGGACACGCCCACTATCTGGATCCAAGCAAGATCTACACGCCTGCGCTGCCCGGCAGGGAAGTGGCCTACAGCACCGAGCGCGTGTCCGACGTGGCTCGCACCCTGTCGCGGATGGGGCATGCCATCGCCATCCGCTGCTACGGCGACCCGGTCGACTGGACCTACGGTGGAGCTCACGAGATGATGCAGAACTTTGCCTACTGGGCCGACATTCCGGTCATCAACATGGAATGCGACAAGTACCACCCCTGCCAGGGCCTGGCCGACATCATGACAGTCAAGGAAAAGTTCGGCACCTTCAAAGGCGTCAAGTTCACCATGAGCTGGGCGTACTCCCCCAGCATCCACAAGCCGCGGGCGGTGCCGCAGAGTGCCATCGTCGCAGCCGCCAGGGTGGGCATGGAAGTGACGCTGGCCCATCCCAAGGGCATGGAGCTGGATCCCGAGGTGCTGGCTGCATGTGAGAAGGACGCCCAGGAGACAGGCGGATCCTTCCGCGTGACCAACGACTTTGAAGATGCACTGACCGGTGCGCACGTGGTCTATCCCAAGGCCTGGGCGGCCACGCCTCTCTTCCAGCCGCCTGTGGGCGAGGCTGACCCCAAGAAGACGCAAAAGATCTTCGATGCCCACAAGTCCTGGATCTGCGACCGCCAGCACATGGAGCTTGCCGACAAGCATGCCATCTACATGCACTGCCTGCCGTGTGACCGTGGCTATGAGGTCACCGACGATGTCATCGACAAGGAAACGGGCGAGGGCTGGCTGAGCGCCGCCTTTGACGAGGCCGAGAACCGCCTGCACGCCCAAAAGGCGGTCATGTCGCTAATCATGGGTGGGAAATAGTCCGTATTCGCACAGGACACGGACTGGACCAGTTCGTGTCCTGTCTGAATTCCCACATCCAAGAGGAGGAATAGATGGATCTCTACGGCAAGGATTTCATCGTTTCGCAGGACTGGACCAAGCCTCAGCTCGATGAGCTGCTGGACTTGGCCGCCAAGATGAAACGCGACCGCTTTTCGCCGCGCTGGACCAGCATTCTGGCGCACAAGACCTTCTTCATGTTCTTCTACAACCCGTCGGTGCGCACCCGCCAGAGCTTCGAGTGTGCCGCCACCGAGCTGGGTGGGCACGCCCAGTTCCTGGAGCCGGGCGCCATGCGCCTGAAAACCGCGACCACCGCCGGAGAGACCATCGAAGATGCGGCCAGGGTGATGGCCCGCTATGCATGCGGCATCGGGCTGCGCATCCTCGAAGACAAGGTGCCCCACTACGGCGCCGGCAACGAGCTCCTGCGCGAGTATGCGCATTATGCCAACGTTCCGATCCTCAACATGGCCGACGACAAGTTCCATCCCTGCCAGGGCATGGCCGACATCATGGGCTGGGCCGAGTGGTATGGCGAGGGACCCGGCCGGCCCAACTATGAAGCCCTGAAGGGCAAGAACTTCCTGCTCACCTGGGCTTCGGGCGCGCTGGCCCGCTCCTGGTGCAGCGTGCAGGAAGCGCTGCTCGTGGCCTCGCGCTTTGGGATGAACGTCACCGTTGCACGCCCGGATGGCTACGACCTGGATCCTCAGGTATATGCCTGGACCCAGGCCAACTGCGTGGCCAACGGAACCCGCTTCCAGGTCACGAATGATGCCGATGCCGCCTACGATGGGGTGCACGTCGTTTACAGTCGCAACTGGGTGACGCCCGCCGCCTACCAGGACGGCGTGTTCCAGAAAAAGGTCGAACAGGACAAGGCCAAGGCCATCCCGGGCTGGATCACCAGTGTCGAGCGCATGGCTCGCACCGACAATGCGATCTTTACCCATCCAATGCCCGTCGACCGCGGCATGGAAGTGGCGGACGAGGTGGCCAGTGGTCCGCGCAGTGCCATCTACGACATCGCCGAGAACCGCCTGCACGTGCAAAAGGCCGTGATGGCCTTGACAATGGGCAACATCTAGATCGGGAGGAGACTATGAAAAAGAACGCAAAAGACGGCCGTGATCGCCGTCGGAGGCAATTCACTGATTCTGGATCCGAAACACGAGGATGTAGCCTCGCAGTGGAATGCAGTCCACGAGACCTGCAAGCACATCGCCGACATGATCGAGCGCGGCTGGAACCTGGTCATCACCCATGGAAATGGGCCCCAGGTCGGCTTCATCCTGCGCCGCAACGAGTTGGCCGAGCCCCAGGTGCACCCCACCCCGCTGGATGTCATCGGCGCCGACACGCAGGGCTCGATTGGCTACATGATCGCCCAGGCGCCTGGCGAACGAGTTCAAGCGGCGCGGCATCCAGCGGCCGATCGCCGCCGTCGTAACCCAGGTCGTGGTAGAGCCGGAATGATCCCGGGTTCCAGAACCCCACCAAGGGGATCGGCGGCTTTACCAGCGAGGAGAAGGCCCGCGAGTTCGAAAAAGATGGCTGGCGCGTCATTGAGGACGCCGGACGGGGCTGGCGGCGGGTCATCGCCTCTCCCATCCCCCTGCGCATCGTCGAGATCGATGCCATCCGGGCACTGGTGGATCAGGGATTCATCGTCATCGCCACCGGGGGTGGCGGCATCCCCGTGATAGAAGACGAGGATGGCATGTTGGCCGGCACCCGGGCCGTGATCGACAAGGATCGGGCCACCAGCTTGCTGGCTCAGGAGCTCAAGGTCGACCTGTTCCTCATCTCGACCGCTGTGCCCCAGGTGGCCATCAACTTCAACAAGCCCGACCAGAAGTGGCTGGATCACATGACGGTCGCCGAGGCGCGCACCTACCAGGCGCAGAAGCAGTTCGCGGCAGGCAGCATGGGCCCCAAGATCGAAGCGGTGATCGCCTATCTGGATGCACACCCGGTCGGCAAGGCGCTGATCACCGATCCGCCCAACATCGCTCGCGCGCTGGACCGGCAGACAGGAACCTGGATCGAGGCGTAAGTATCTAGGCATCGGAAGTCCTTCGGACTTCCGATGCCTTCTAAGGAAGGAACCATGTCCGGGATCATGAAGGTTCAACCGTTTGACCGACTCCTTGCCTGGATCCTGCAGGAATACGCGGAAAACGGGACGATCTTTGGCATCCACCGGTCCCTGTTCTACACCCCCATGCCGGATGCTCCCTTCGCCGTCGAGGAGATCTTTGGCGACTATCTAGCCACTCCCATCGGCCCGGCCGCCGGACCCCACACCCAGTTGACCCAGAACATCCTGTGCGCCTGGCTGTGTGGCGGTCGTTTCATCGAGCTCAAGACAGTCCAGATCATGGACGAGCTCGACATCCCCCGGCCCTGCATCGACGTGGCGCCTTCCGGTGAGGGTTACAACGTCGAGTGGTCGCAGGAGCTCAAGCTCGACCCAGTCGGCGCAAGAGTACGTCAAGGCCTGGGTCCTGATCCACGTCCTTCGCCGGCTGCTGGGCTTCGAAAAGGCGCCGCTTGGCACCATCTTCAATATGAGCGTGGGCTATAATCTGGAGGGAATCACAAGCTCCCCCATGCAGCGCTTCATGGACCGGCTACAGGACGCCTCCGAGGAGATCGCCGAGCTGCAATCGATCTTGGCCCATTTCCCCAGCTTGGCAGATCTCCAAATCCCGGGCCGGCTCACCAACAGCGTCACCCTGTCCACCATGCACGGCTGCCCGCCGGACGAGATCGAACAGATCGCTCGCTACATGCTGGAAGAACGCGGGCTGCATACGATCGTCAAGCTGAATCCCACGCTCCTGGGCCAGGACGCTGTCATGCGTATCCTCCACGACAACCTCGGTTACCGCGACATCCATATCCCAGATGCCGTTTTTGAGCACGATCTCCACTACGACCGCGCGGTGAGCCTGATCAAGCGGCTCAAGCACGTCGCGTCCGAGCGCGGCCTCTTCTTCGGCGTCAAGCTCAGCAATACCTTGGCCATGGCCAATCACAGGCAGGTGCTCCCCGGCGCCGAGATGTACATGTCTGGACAGGCCCTCTACCCGATTACGGTCAGCCTGTTCCACAAGCTGGTGCGGGAATTCGACGGTGATCTGAACGTCTCCTATTCCGGCGGGGCCGACGCCCTCAACCTGACGACCTTACTGGCCGCCGGGGCTCTGCCCATCACCGCCGCCTCGGATCTCCTCAAGCCGGGAGGCTATGCTCGTCTTGGACACTGGCTGGACGAGCTGGACCGCGGGATGCGGGCAAGGGGCGCTTCCAGCCTCGCCGAGCTGGCTCGGGACCGGCTGGCCAACCTGGAGGCCGCGGCAGCCCAGGCAGTGGCGGATCCGCGCTACAAGAAGGACTACTCCCCCCACGGCTTGCCCAAGGTCGACACGGCGCTGGATCGCTTCGACTGCATCGCTGCTCCCTGCGTGGCGCAGTGCGCCGTGTGCCAGGACGTGCCCGACTACGCCTGGCTCATCGCCCAGGGCCAGGACGACCAGGCGTTGCAGGTCATCCTGCACCGTAACCCGCTGCCGGGCATAACCGGCTACCTCTGCACCCACCTCTGCCAGACGCGCTGCACGCGCAACAACTACGACCAGCCCGTCGCCATCCGTGCACTAAAGCGCTTTGCCTTCGAGCACGGCAGATCGGCAGACTTGGGCCTGGCTGTTGGCAGGGCACAAACCGGCGACATGTCAGGCGCCATGGCACCTGTTCCCAAGCCAAGGGTCGCCATCATCGGCAGTGGGCCGTCAGGGCTGTCTGCGGCCTATTTCCTGGCGCTCAACGGCGTGCAAGCCACCATCTTTGAGGCGCGGGAGATGTCGGGCGGAATGCCGGCCATCGCCCCGCACTTCCGAATCCCGCCGGAGGTAGTGGCGGCAGACGTGGAGCGGATCACCGGCCTCGGCGTCGGAGCTAAAACTAAACGACCCTATCGCGGTGCCGCCTGGGGAGCTGCTGCAGCAGGGCTTTGATGCGGTCTACCTCGCCACCGGCTTCCAGCAGGATGCCGGGCTGGAGATCGAAGGCATCGATGCTGAGGGGGTGCTCACCTCACTCCGCCTGCTGGAAATGGTAGCCCGCGGGCTCAAGCCCGAGTTGGGCGCCAGAGTGCTGATCATCGGCGGTGGGAACACGGCCATGGACTCGGCCCGCACTGCCCAACGGCTCGCCGGCCGGCCGTCGACCATTGTCTACCGCCGCACCCTGGCCGAGATGCCCGCTGAGGAAGAGGAGCTGGCCTGGCTATTCGAGGAAGGCAATCAGCTGATCGAGCTGGCCTCGCCCCGGCGCGTCATCGTGGAGAACGGCCGCGTGATCGCCCTCGAGTGCGTGCGCAACCGGCTGGCTGAGCCCGGCCCCGACGGCCGGCGTAGACCGGTGGCCATTCCGGGCAGCGAGTTCCGGCTCGAGGCCGACTCGATCATCCTGGCCATCGGGCAGAAACCCGACCTCGCGTTCCTCGATGGCGCAGGGCTGACCTTCCACGCGGACGGCTCCATCGTCACCGACCCCCAGTCCCGAAATGCGGGAGTGGAGCAGGTATACGCCGGCGGAGACGTGACCCGTGGGCCCGCAATCATCATCCAGGCCTGCGAGGACGGCCGCCGCGCAGCCAAGGCCATATGCGAGCAGCTCGGCATCCACTTTGCGCTGCCGGCGGCTCCCATGCCCGAGCTGAGCCACGACGACATCCTGAGGGTCAAACACGAGCGGGCGCGCAGGGTAGCCCAGCACGAAGCCGAGATGCTGCCCGTGGCCCAGCGAGCCGGTTTTGCCTGCGTCGAACAGACGCTGAGCGAGACGGCCGCTCGCAGCGAGGCACAACGCTGCCTGCAATGCTCAACACTCTGCGACAAGTGCGTCGACGTGTGTCCCAACCGGGCCAACTACACCTACCTGGTGGAACCGGTGAGCTGGACGCTGCCGTTGCTTGCCAGCCAAGGCGGAAAAGTGGCTGTTGCCGGCGAGGAAAGCTTCCAGATCGAGCAGACCCGGCAGATCCTCCACGTAGACGATTTCTGCAACGAATGTGGAAACTGCGCCACTTTCTGCGTCCATCAGGGCAGGCCCTATGCCGACAAGCCCCGGCTCTTCCTTGAGAAGGCCGGCTTCCGCCTGCAAGACGGTAACGCCTTCTACATCGACGCAGGCACCATCTGGCGAAGGCACGGTGGACGGGAATCAAGCCTCACGGTCCAGGATGGAGGCTTCACCTTCGAGAACGAACACATCCGCCTCCGCCTCTCACCCAATTGGGAAATCGGCCAAGCTGTGGTGAAGGAACCATTCGAGGGGATCCTCTCGCTCAAGGAAGCAGCCGAGATGGCCCTGATTCTGAAGGGGGTCAGCGCTTCGCTGCCTTTTCTGCTATCCGGTCGCTAGGACGGACGTCGGCTGATCCCGGCCGCCGGTTCCAGAGTTGCATCATGGAGAAGGTCCGTGGGAGAAGAAAACACAAGGGTCAAGTTCGCCGTAAACGGCGTTGAGCGTGACCTCCTGGTCGGCGCCGACACGAAACTAGCCGACATCCTGCGTCGCGACCTGGGGCTGACCGGCACCAAGATCGGCTGCGGCGATGGGCAGTGCGGTTCGTGTACGGTGCTGGTGGACGACAAGCCGGTACGCTCCTGCATATATCCGGCTCGCCGGGTAGACGGCAAGCAGGTCCTGACCATCGAAGGTCTGGCCGCCACCTGGGGGCAACCAGGCCAACTGCACCCCCTGCAACGGGCGTTTATCGACCATGGCGCGATCCAGTGTGGCTTCTGCACACCGGGCCTGCTGATGGCCGCCGCCGGCCTGTGGAACACGCGTACGCGAGTCGGTGCCGGCGCCGTTCCAGACGACGAGGAGATCAAGAAAGCCCTGGGGCGCAACGCCTGCCGCTGCACCGGCTATGCCAGCATCCTGCGCGCCGTGCGCTCGGCCTTCCACGAGGTCGAGACCGGCGAGCCCTTGCCGCCGGTCGACATCGAGACGATCGATCCACTGCGCGTCGTCGGCCATTCCTACGCGCAGCCCGACGCGGTGGCCAAGGTGACCGGCGCGGCCCGGTTCGCCGACGACTATTCCTTCCCGGACATGCTGCATGGGGCAACGCTGCGTGCGGCCTACCCTCACGCCCGCATTCTGTCGATCGACACGGGGCGGGCGACAGCGCTGCCGGGGGTGCACGCCGTCCTGACCCACCGCGACGTCCCCGGCCGCAACCGCCACGGACTGGTTTTCAAGGACTGGCCGGTGCTGTGCGACGACAAGGTACGCTACCTGGGCGATGCCGTGGCGCTCGTTGCCGCCGAGACACCCCGAGATCGCGCGGCGCGGCGCTGCAGCTCATCGAGGTCGAGTACGAGCCGCTGCCGGTGGTGGCCAGCGCCGAACAGGCCCGGGAGCCCGGCGCCCCTCTGGTGCACGAGGACTGGCCGACCGGCAACCTGCTGGAGCACATCAAGGTGCGCCACGGTGACCGTGGAGCAGGGCTTTGCCCAGGCGGACGTCATTGTCGAACGCGAATACCGCACGCCGCTCTATGACCACATGTTCATGGAGCCAGAGTGCAGCATCGGCGTGCCGGCCGGCTACGACGATGACCACCCCAAGCTGACCGTCTACGTCGGTTCACAGATCCCTTACGCTGACCGGGCTCAGATCGCCGCAGCCCTCGGCCTGCCAGCAGGAGCAGGTGCGGGTCAGGGGCACCCTGATCGGTGGCGGCTTTGGCGGCAAGGAGGACATCATGGGCCAGATCCACGCCGCCCTGCTGGCGCGGGCCACCGGCCGCCCGGTCAAGATCCTCTACGACCGGGCCGAGTCGATGCTGGCGCATCCCAAGCGGCACGCCACCGTCATCCGCATCAAGACCGGCGCCAGGCGTGACGGCACACTGACCGCGGTCGAGGCCGAGCTGACCGGCGACGCCGGGGCCTACGCCAGCCTGTCGACCAAGGTGCTCACCCGCGCCACCACCCACGCCACCGGCCCCTACCAGGTGCCTCACGCCAAGATCGACTGCTATGCCATGTACACCAACAACCCACCGGCGGGCGCCTTCCGCGGTTTTGGCGTAACCCAGTCGGCGTTTGCCGTCGAGTCGAACATGGACATCCTGGCCCAGGAGCTGGGCATCGACCCCTTCGAGCTGCGGCGCAAGAACGCCCTGCGCGTCGGCTCCACCACGGCCACCGGCCAGGTCCTGCGCGAAAGCGTCGGCCTGCTGGAGTGCCTGGACTGGGTTGAGGCGCGTGTCAGAAAGCAGCGACGCGCCACTGCCGGCTGCGACACCCCAAACTCGCAGTATCGCCTGGGGCCTCGCCGCGGCTTACAAGAACACCGGGCTGGGAGGAGGCGCCGACGACGCGGCCGCGGTCGAGGTCGAGGTCTACCCCGACGGAAGTGCCGAGGTCCGCGCCAGCTCGTGCCGACCTGGGCCAGGGCTTGGCGACCATCGTGGCTCAGTGCACCGCCGAGGAACTGGGCCTGCCCTTCGAGCGAGTGCGCGTCCTGCTTTCCGACACCGACCTGACCCCGGACGGCGGACCGACCACGGCCAGCCGCCAGACCTACATCACCGGCAACGCGGCTCGGCTGGCCGCCCAGGGAATGCGCGACCGGTTGTCCGCGTGGCTGCCGAGCACCTGGACGTCTCCCCCGAGACGATCACTTTCGGACGGCGAGCTGCGGGCCGCGTGACGCAGCAGCGCCCGCTCGCCGAAGCGGTCGCAATGGCTCATCGACGAAGGTCATGCGCCGCGCCTGACCTATCGTTACCACGCGCCGCAGACCGAGCCGCTGGGCACCGGCGGTGATATGCATTTTGCCTTCGGCTTTGCCGCCCAGGCAGCAGCAGGTGGCCGTGAACGGGCAGACCGGCCAGGTGAAGGTGCTGCGCATCGTCGCCGCTGCCGACGGCGGCCGTGCGATCAATCCGCTTGCGTTTCGCGGCCAGGTGGAGGGTGGCATCGTCATGGGCATCGGCACGGCGCTGACCGAGGAGTACGTCGCTGGAAGGGGGCATCCCCCAGACGCGACGCTGGGACGACTACCGGACGCCGCTCATCGACGACATGCCCGAGATGGAGGTGCATCTCGTGGAGCACCCGACCTCGGACGGTCCGTACGGCGCCAAGGGCGTCGGCGAGCTGCCGTCCATTCCCGCGGCCCCGGCCATCTGCAATGCGATCTACAACGCCACCGGGGTGCGGGTGTACCGGTTGCCGGTCAGGCCGGAGGAGCTAGTCAAGCCGTAATCGGTCCATTGGTCGTTCGTAGATTGGCGAGCTGGAACGCTGCCCTGCGCCTTCCGACCGCCGATCCACCGGCCAGAACATGGAAATCAGGAAAGGGGGAACCGTGCTAATCACAAAAGGCCGTGTCGTCACCTTTGGCGCGGCAAACACGATCATTGAGGACGGCGCCGTCCGCGTGGAGGGCGACCGGATTACGGACGTGGGGGATGCGGCCAGGCTGCAAGCCGCCTACCCGGATGACGAGGTGGTGGACGCCGGCGGGCAGCTAATCATGCCCGGAAACATCTGCGCCCACACCCACTTCTACGGAGCCTTTGCCCGGGGCATGGCCATCCCCGGCGATCCTGCGCGGGATTTCCCAGAGATCCTGGGCAAGCTGTGGTGGCGCCTGGACCGCGCCCTGCTGGCCGAAGACGTCCGCTACAGTGCGCTGGTCTGCCTGGTGGACGCCATCAAGCACGGCACGACGACCCTGGTCGACCACCACGCCAGCCCGGCGGCCGTTCCCGGCAGCCTGGATGAGATCGCTGCCGCGGTAACCCAGGCCGGAGTGCGGGCCAGCCTGTGCTACGAAGTCACCGACCGCAACGGGCCAGAGGAAGCCCGAGCCGGGATCGACGAGAACGTGCGCTTTCTACGCGCCGCCAGGAAAGCCGGCAACCCCTTGCTGGCCGCTTCCTTCGGCCTGCACGCCTCGCTGACCCTGTCCGATGAAACGCTGGCCAACTGCGTCGCCGCCGCCGCCGGGCTCGATACCGGCTTTCACGTCCACGCTGCCGAAGGCACAAGCGACGAGGAGGACAGCCTGCGGCGCAGCGGAAAGCGCGTCGTGGAACGGCTCGGCGACGCGGGAATCCTTGGCCCCAAGAGCATCCTGGTGCACTGCGTCCACGTCGACGCCTGGGAGATGGAGCTGCTGCGCGATACGGGCACCTGGGTGACCCACCAGCCGCGCTCCAACATGAACAACGCCGTGGGCGTGGCTCCCGTGGAGACGATGCTCCGCGGCGGCGTCAGGGTCGGCCTGGGCAACGATGGCTTCTCCAACAACATGTGGGCCGAGTGGAAGGCAGCCTACCTGGTGCACAAGCTGTGGCACGGCGATCCCCGCCGCATGAACGGCTACGACGTCGTCAAGATGGCCGTCACGAACAACGCCGCCCTGGCCCGCGTTTTCTGGCCGGCGGCGCCCGTCGGCGAGATTGCTCCCGGGGCCTATGCCGACCTGATCCTGGTCGACTATCACCCCTTCACCGCACTAACGGCCGGCAACCTGCCGTGGCACATCCTCTTTGGCTTTGAGGCCAGCGCCATCACTGCCACCATGTGCGCCGGCCGCTGGCTGATGCGCGATCGCCGGCTGCTCACCCTGGACGAGGCGGAAATCGCCGCCCGTGCTCGGGAGCTGTCGGCCGGAGTGTGGCGGCGGTACGCGGCGCTGGGAGACTAGGAAGCCGAGGCCCAGCTCGGCTTCCCACTTTCCACTTCACGGCATATCAAGTCCCCCTCCGGTGTCGCACCTGCAACTCTCCCCCAGTTGTCCAACCTCTCTGTCAGCCAGCTAGATGTACAGGTCCCTCCTGGCATACGTCAGATACGCGCCCACCATGCTCACCACAATGATCGCCAGCGACAGCCCCACGAAGGTCAGATCGAACCTCGATTCGTGCAGCAGCATGCCCGCATCGAAATACTTGAAGGGAGAGAAGTACTTGAGGAAGTCCAGGTCCTTGTTCAAGGCGGAAATGATCGACAGGAAATAGGTTCCCAGCAGCAGCGACACCGCCACAGAGCTGGCCCGTTTGTACCGTTTCATGGCGCAGCCCAGGAAGATGCCGATGGCCAGGAAGATCAACTGCATGATGAAAAGCGCCAGCATGCACAAGGCCAGAAAGCTGTAGAACTCGCTGTCGGGCTGATAGCGCTGCGCGCTGACGAGAGAAGACGCCCCAGGTGATGAGCAGCAAGCCGACGCAGTTGACGAGCGCCGCCAGGGTCTTGGCGGTCACCACGCGGCTGCGGGTCACCGGCAGGGTCAGAGAGAACTCGACGGTTTTGTCGCGCTCTTCTTTGGAGATGATGTCGCTGCCCCACATGGCCGCCGCAATGGACAGCGAGAAGCGCGAAGTAGGTGAACATCAGCCCGAAAAAGCCGCTGACCGTGGTCAGGTTGAAGGCCTCGCAGATTGAACGCCGCCAGCATGGCCGGGGGCATGGCGTCCAATATCGCCAGCATCTCCGGGTTGTTGTAGTACGCGGAGAACTTGGATACCCCCACCATGACGAACAGGATCACGATGACGCCCCAGATGAGCAGCGATTTCAGGTTTGCCTTCAGTTCTCTCACAAAGATATTCATCTCTTGGCCTCCTCACACCACAGCGGGGATATCCCGCCTGGTATAGAGCAGATAACTGCCCACCAGAGAAATCACAATCACCGCGACACTGATCAGCACCAGGGGCAGGTCATAGGCCCCGTTCTGGAGGATGTAGTTCGGCTCAAAGTGCTTGAAGGGTGTGATCTTTTCCAGCACGCTCTCGCCGAGCATGTCGCCAAAGACGCTCAGCACGTACATCCCAAATCCAAGCGCCATCGCGTAGGGCGTCACGCTCCTGATCCTTTTCACCAACAGCGAAATCACCAGGCCCACGGCTCAGGAAGAACAGCTGGAACACCACGATGCTCAGCAGCAACAGCAGCAGGGGCTTGGCTTCATAGGTCCTGTCCCCTTTGAACAGGTTGATAAAGACGAAACTGCTGATCCAGACGACGACGTTGGTGATGGTCAAGCCGCTCAGCGCGGCGAGCAGCTTGCTGGTCAGGATCTGGGTGCGCCCCACCGGCTTGGCCAGCAGAAAATCGGCCGTCCATTCCCTCTCTTCGATAGAGACCAGCGAAAATCCGTAGTTCGCAGCCTGGATCGCCAGACATATCTGGACAAAGAGGAAGACAAAGCCGAAATAGCCCAGAACCGTCGAGAGGTCCACGCCGTTCATGCCAAAGGCGGTGAGCAGCTGCTGGCGGGAAATTGGCCATCATCTCATTCAGAAGCTCTGCATCCTCGGCGAAAGAGGAGAACAGCGAGACATAGACCAATATCAGCGCCGCGATCGCCACCGACCAGGTGATCACGGATCTCAGGTGCATCTTGAACTCTTGCCGGAAGATGTTCATACGTCATGGTCATCACCTACTCGTAGTAGTGCATAAAGATCTCTTCCAGAGTCGGCTCCTCAATCGTCACATCGGAGACCGTTATCTCGCCGATCTTGTGCATGACCGCATTGATGTCGCCCTTGTAGAAGAAGCGAACTGTGCCGTTGTGCTGCTCCAGATTGGTCACGCCGGGGATGTCGAAATAGGCGGCATCGAGATCGTCGGCCGCCACCCGGACCTTCTTGTAGTTGTTCTGTTGCAGGGTGCGGATATCGGCGATCTCGATGATCCGGCCCTCTTTGATGATGGCCGACGCGGTTGCACATGCGCTGCACTTCGCCCAGGATGTGCGATGAGAAAAAGACCGTCACCCCGCGCTGGTTCTCCTCTCGGATGAGCTGGAAGAACTTGCGCTGCATGAGCGGGTCGAGGCCGGCGGTGGGCTCGTCGAGGAAAAGCAGCTTGGGCTGGTGCAGGAGCCCCTGCACAATGCCCACCTTCTTCCTGTTGCCGTAGGAGAGGTCTTCGATGCGGCGATTCAGCTCCAGCTCCATCAGCTCGGCCAATTCGTGCATGCGCTGGGTGCAGTCCTTGGGGTAGAAACTGGCCGAGTACTTGAGCAGGTCGATGACCTTCATGCGCTCATAGTAGAAGACCTCGGAGGGCAAATATCCGATGTCCTGCCTGAGCTCAGGCCCGTACTTGATGCAGTCCTTGCCAAAGATGGTGGCGCTGCCGCTGGTGGGATGGATCAGGGACAAGAGCAAGCGGATCGTGGTCGATTTGCCCGCCCCGTTCGGCCCGATGAAGCCGAAAATCTCCCCCTCCTCCACCTGAAATGAGACATCGACGATGCCCCGGGCTTTGCCATAGTACTTGGTCAGATGGTTGACTTCGATGACACTCATAGTGACACTCCTTTCGAAGAGTACTCCTCTCTGACAAATCCGGAAACGTGCCCTGCGCCATGACGAGAACCCACAACAGTGACCTGGCAGTCGAACGACTGCCAGGTCACATTCTGCATCTCAAGATGCAGAATGTCAAGTTGTGTGTGGTTACATGCGAAGGCGGGCGCCATCCGGTCGCTGTGGGCGCGATGCTGCTGCACCGATCGGAGAATCCGGGACCGGCCGCATCCCAGCCCGCTCGACAGCGGGCGGACGGGGTGGAACCGGCTTCCGTCCTACCGCGTCCGGGCGTACTCTGCCAGGTTCCGCCAGAACGGTAGATTGGTCAGGGTTGGCTCCCCGGTCGAGCCAAGGATACCCACATCAGCCAGCACAAGCACCTCTCCCCCGGCGTCGCCATATCGTACCAGAGCCGCCGCCGGGCTTCCTTCTGCCTCGGCCAGAACCTCGCTTTCCGCCGCGGTCAGGCTAAAGCGCACACCGTTGGCCTTGGCTGTAGCCAGCCGCGAGACACCCCGGACCAGCGGGCTTGCTCCGACGACTTGGAGATCGCTGCTCGCCAGCGTTCCACCCTCAAAAGCAATCCCAAAACGTCCGGCCAGGTCGTTGGCATCGGCCGTATCTTCGTTGGGATCGAGCACCCGGTTGTAGTATTTCAGGCGGTTGGCGCTGTTGGTCAGCACCAGCAGCCCACCCTCGGCCACATACTGCCTCCATGGCCGCGATCTCCTCCGCACTCCACGCCTCGTCGTACTCTTCGGGACCTCCCCCTGGGCCGGGATAGTCGACCACCGGGAGCACGATCACCAGGTCGGCCCCCTTCAGATCGGCGGCCGTCACCGCCTGGCCATAGGGAACCAGATCCACGTCGAAACCCTCCATAGCCATCGCCATCCCAAAATCGGTCAGGGCCGCCGGTGTCATGTGCACCGGCTCGGTGTGGCTTCCGACCAGGACGGCGCGGCGGTCGGCCGTGGGCGTGAGGCGCAGCAGCGGCAGCGCCGTCGATCTCCACCACGGCAGCCACCGCCACGCGCGCCATCTGCTCGAACACCTCTCCCGGCACCAGACTCGATCGTGTCGTACGGATCGTGGATGTGCGCTGCATAGTGCAGGCTGCCGGTCGCCTCCATCTCTGCCTCATTCATATAGATCAGGTCGGCGTTCGGCACATCATAGCCGGCAAACGGGCTGTTGTCGGACCATGGCGTATAAGAGTTCGTGGCCTCCGACCGCAACGCCGTGCTGGGCCGCGGCCTGGGCCAGGTAATCGGGCCAGGCCAGGCTGTCATCGCCCAGCCGTCCGTACGACCAGCCGACCAGGTCGAGGCTGGCGTCGATGCCGTCCAGCGGATGCGACAGGCAGTCGAGCTGGAGCATGGCCGCCGTCCGGTCCAGCAGCTCCTGGTGGGTCGACACAAAGTAGGAGGAGCCGTTCAGGCCCAGCTCTTCACTGCCAAACCAGGCCAGGTAGAGATCCATCGCCGGCTGGAAGCGGGCCGCATCCAGGACGCGGGCCACCTCCAGCAGGATCGCCGACACCGCTGCCGTTGTCCATCGCGCCGGGGGCGTTGGGGCTGTCGATGTGGGCGCCCAGGATCAGCGCCTGAGACGAGTCGGCGCCGGGGATGCGCACTACCAGGTTGCCCGACCTCGCCGGCGACGACACATCTGCATCCCAGGTCAGGTGGGCCGCCTCGATCTGCGACAGATCGTCCAGGCTGTCGATGCCGGCCGGGGCCAGGTCCTCCAGGCGGGCATACAGAATCGGGATCGGCTTGTCGCTCGGCCGCTGCGCCCAGTTAAAGGCAGCCAGGTCGCCGACAAAAGCCCCGTGGCTTTCCCCTATCTTGTTCGAATTGTGCGTGACCAGCACCACCCCGGCCGGCTCGCGGGCCAACAGGTCCGATGCTATCGCCGTCGCCCGCTGCGGATCCATAACCGACCGGTCGACCACGGCATAATCGACGAACACCACCTTGCCGCGCAGGTCGGCCGAGCTCAACGAGTCGATCTCCTCCGCCGAGCGGATCACCACCGCCGGCCCGGCCACGACCACCGGGTTGCGCTCGGCGTCGTTGAGCTCGCCGTCCGAGTCAAAGTAGAGCGCCTGCGCCACGCTGTCGCGGTCGCCGCGCAGGCCAGAGGCCGGCACCTCGACCTCTCGGCCGCCGACCGTCAGGCTCAGCCGGCTGTCCCACAGCTCCGTGCCGAGAAAAACCCGAAACTCCTGGCGCTCCACCTCCAGACCTAGGTCCATCCAGGTAGCTGAACTCGGCCAGACCTGCTCTTCGACATAGTCCAGCGCCTCCTGCTCCCCCAGGCTGCCCGAGTTGCGCCAGCCCGAGTAGGCCTGGATCGCCGTCAGCGTCTTCCAGGTAACCGAACAGGCTGTCCCGGGAGATCAGTTGGAAAAGGTCGGCAGTCGGCGCTGCCGGGCCCGAGTCACTCACGACCGAGGTGGCCTCAACCGCAGGTGGCTGGGTGGCGGACGCGACCGGCGCCGTGGCATCCGCCTGCCCCTGAAACGGTCGTGGGCAGCGATGGCTCTGTCGGTACGGGTGGCCTGTCGCCCGCTGACACAACCGGCCAGGGCCAGCAGCGCCATCGCGGTCAGGAGGTCAGGTGATCCTTGGCTTCATGCTCTGTCATCCTCGTTTTATGCTTACTTGTAGAATGCTGTCCAGACCGCCGACGTTCAAATCCCACTACGCTACTTCGTCCGGCCTCACTTCGCGCCCTTCTCGCGCAGAGATCTGCGCCGCCAGGGCGAACTGAAGCACCGCCTTGCCGGTGCGGCCGTCGAGAACCGGCTGCCCACCCTGGGTCAGCACATCGATCAGGTGGTGGCTGCAGGCCACAAAGCTGTCGTGCCATTCCACTCCCGTCACCGGGATGGCTGTCGTCTTGCCGTCGCGAAAGATCATCAGCTCCGGCAGGTCCACGGTCCGCGCCGTGCACCGGTTCACAAACAGGATGCCCCTGTCGCCGATCACCTCCACCCGATCGTCGTCGGTGTAGTACAGCGACTCGATCTTCATATTCGGCGTGTGCGCGAAATCCAGCACGCCGTACCGTCTCGGCGCCTTGAACTGGAACATGATCGTCGCCGGCGCATCCAGGGACTTGGTTGGCACTACCCGGCTGCGGTCGATCCAGGCATACACCCGCGCAACCGGCCCCAGAAGGTAGTGGGCCAGCGAGAACAGATGGTAGCCGTGGTCGAAAACCAGTGGACCGCCGCCGCACTTGCTCTCGTCAAACCGCCACAGCCAGGCGCTGAGCGGCACCTTCCAGCCGCTGCCGCCGGTGCCGGTGTTGACATGCAGCCGGAGCATCTGCGGCTCCCCGATCTCGCCGGCCTCGATCATCTTCTTCGCCCGGACGTGAGGCTCATAGAAGACGAAATTCTCAAAGACGCGCAGCGTCACGCCCGCCCGCTCGGCCGCCATGATCATGCTCTCCGCCTCAGCCGCGTTGAGCGCCATCGGTTTCTGCACCGACACGTGCTTGCCATGCTGGCAGGCGGCCATCGTCATCTCCGCGTGCAGGTGATGGGGGACCAGCAGCTCCACCAGGTCGATTCCCGGATCCTCCAGCAGTTTCTGATAGTCGGTGTAGATCTTGGCCGGCGCAACGCCCCAGGCCCTTGCCTTGTCTTGGGCGCGACCCTTCTTGGCGTCACACACAGCACTGATGCGGGCGTCTTCTCGCTCCCGATACCCCAGTGCATGCAAGTCGGAAATCCGGCCACACCCGACGATGCCAACTCGAACAGCTTCCATCAGCCCTCCCCTCACCGCAGCAATCCCGGCTCAAGGTCGCCGCACACCTACTGCTCCTCCGCCCTTTCCCGCTCGTACCGGTCCCTTGCCTCGACCAGGTAAGTCGGCACCGGCACGTCCCACCAGCCGGTGGCCGGGCTGCCGGACAGCGGATAGCTCCGCTCGACCATCACCTCGACGACGGCCGGACGCCCACTGGCAAAGGCTCGTTCCAGTGCCGGGCGCACCTCGTCGGGGCGGCGATCCGCTCGGCGTAGCAGCCAAAGCCTCGTGCCAGCGCCGCCAGGTCGGGCGAGAACGGCTCTTGGTTTCTGAGGAATTCGGCGCCCAGCGCCCGCTCCTCGCCGTAGACCGCCGCCTGCAGGTCGCGGATGGCGATCCAGCCGGCGTTGTTGGCCACAACATAGACTACCGGTATGTCGTACTGCACCGCAGTCGCCAGTTCCTGGCACGTCATGATAAAGTCGCCGTCGCCCACCAGGCCCAGCACCTGGCGTCCAGGGGCGGCCAGCTTGGCCCCGAGCGCTGCCGGCACCGTCCAGCCCATCGTCCTAAACCCGCCCGTGGTCAGGTTCGTCCTCGGCTCGTAGACCATTGCCTCCTGGAACCACTGCGCCTGCACGATTGCCCGACGAGGTCAGGACGATGGCGTCGCGGTCGAGGAAGGCTCGCACCTCCGCGATCAGCCGCGAGATAGTCACCGGCACGTGGTCCAGGCTGGCTCGCGTCCTGACCTGAGCCAGCCATGCTTCTCGTTCCTGCTGCACCTCCAGAAAATAGGCCGAAGAGTCATAGTCCTTGGGAGGATGATGCGCGCGCAGCCAGGTCATCATCGCGTCCAGGGTGGCCCTGGCATCGGCGACGATGCCTACCGTTGCGGGGTAGTTCTTGCCGATCTCTGCCGGATCGAGGTCGAGGTGGATCAGCCGCGTCGGCGGGATGGCATAGCGTGGCCCCGGCGCGATACGACGACGTCGTCTCGTCCGCAAAGCGCATGCCCACAGCCAGCAGCACGTCGGCGGTCGACGTCAGCCGATTGCCGCAGGTAGTGCCCTTTGAGCCTCCGTGAAAGGCCGACAGCCGGTGATCCTCGGGGAAAACGCCCTTGCCCATCATCGTCGTGACGACCGCCGCACCGGTGAACTCGGCCAGGGCGCGCAGCTCGGGCCAGGCCTTGCCGCTGACAACTCCCCCGCCTGCCACGATCACGGGCCGCTCCGCGGCGTACAACAACCCGGCCGCACGAGCCACCAGGTCCGGGTCTGGCAGGGCAAAGCCGGCGATCCGGTATTCCGCTGGGTCGAGTAGCGTCACATCGGCCGCATCGCACTGCACGTCCATCGGCAGATCCACTGCGACCGGTCCGCGCCGGCCGGTTAGCATCTCGGCGAAAGCTCGGCGCAGGATGCGGGGCAGCCGCTCGACCCGGTCGGCTCGCCAGGTGCGCTTGGTGATCGGCGCAAAGACGGCCAGGCTGTTGGCATCGGCCGTCCGCTCGATCTCCTGCAGAACCCCCCGACCTGCCATGTGGGTGTGGCTGTTGCCGGTCAGCACCAGCACCGGGATCGAGTCGACGTAGCAGGTGGCCACGCCGATGACCGTGTTCATTGCCCCCGGCCCGATCGAGGTAAAGACCGCCAGCGGCACGCCTGTCACCCGGTAGTAGCCGTCCGCCAGGTGGACGGCCGCCTGCTCGTGTCGTACCTGGATGACCTGGATCCGCGCCTCCCCGACCAGCGCATCAGACAGCCCCAGCGTCCCGTGTCCGGGGATGCCCACGATGTAGGGCACGCCCTCACGGACCAGCGTTTCCACGACGATCTGGCCTCCCGTCAGTTTCATCATCTCACCCCTGCCGGCATTCTTCCTCCCTCAGGCCGCCGGGCTCCTGGCCCAGCGAGCCTCAAGTCACAGTACAGAGGTTTAGCCCGCGGCTCTTTGCTGCACCTCAGCAGAACGGGCACCCCGGCGCCATACCTGCCGGGTGCTGACCCACACCCAGCCCTGCTATGTCACAGCAGCGGCAACTGCCCTACTGGGGCGGACAGATTATGCGCCGAGACGCCCAGCAGGCGCACCGGCCTGCCCCGTTTCCAGGTCCGGTCCAGCAGAACCTGCGCTGCCCGGTAGACCTCCTGCTCGTCGTCGGTCGCCACCGCCAGGCTCATCTGCCGGGTCAGCGTCGTAAAATCGCTGTAGCGCAGCTTGATCGCCACGGTACCTGCCGCCAGCTCATTCTTCTTCAGCCGCCGGCCCACTCCCTGGCACAAGCGCCACAACTGCTCATGCAGCGCTTCCAGGTCGACCAGGTCCCGACTGAATGTCGTCTCGTGGCCGATCGAGCCCACACCATGCTCGGTAACCACCGGGCTGTTGTCGATGCCGAGCGCTCCTCGGGCCAGCCAGCCTCCGGGCCTTCCAAAGCGGGAACGCAGCTCTGCCGGCGCTACTTGAGCCAGATCCCCGATCGTCTTCACCTGCAGCTCCGCCAGCCTTTGCTCTGTCACCGGCCCGACGCCCGGCAGCTCCCGCACATGCAGCGGCGCCAGGAAGGCAGCCTCTTCCCCGGGCCGTACCACCGTCAGCCCGCCCGGTTTGTGCTGCCCCGCAGCCACCTTGGCTACCAGCTTGTTGGCCGCCAGCCCGACCGACGCCGACAGGCCGACCTCCTCAAGGACCCTGCTCTGCAGTCGCCGGGCTAGGTCAATGGCGTCGTCCCAGGCCGTCACCTGGTCGGTCAGGTCCAGGTATGCTTCGTCGATGCTCATCTGCTCGACTAGCGGCGACGTCTCGTGCAGGATAGCCATCACCCGCTTGGAATACTGCCAGTACAGCCGATGGCGGGGCGGCACAACCACCAGTTGCGAGCACAGCGCCAGGGCGCGGGCCATGGGCATGGCCGAATGGATGCCGAACGCCCGCGCTGGGTATGAGGCCGCCGCGACGACACCCCGCCCCTCCGGCCGGCCGCCCACCACCACCGGCTTGCCGGCCAGGCCAGGGTTCTCCAGCACCTCCACCGAGGCAAAGAAGGCATCCAGGTCCAGATGGATGATCGCCCGCGGCAGGTCAGCCATTCGCCTCGCCGTCAGCCTGACCATCGGCTTTGGCGCGTCCGGCCAGTTGGCTTGCCAATTCCACCAGGTCTTCAGCTCGCCACATCCGCCCTCGCCGCCAGGGAAGCTCCCCCCGCAGTGCTTCTCGCCAGCGCCGGGGAATCGCCTCCAGGCCATAGGCCGCCCCGGCCAGCGCTCCCACAACCGCCCCTGCAGTGTCGGCGTCGTTGCCCAGGTTCACCACCCGGACCACTGCCTCCTCAAACGAATGGGTCGTCAACAGACCCCAGATAGCGCTTTCCACTGTGTGCCGTACCCAACCGCTGTTCTTCAGCTCGGGGCGCGACAGACCCGGGGCTGCTTCGACGACCTGTTTCAGGCCGGGCGACAGGTCGCAAACCGCGTCCAACGCCTGGGTCACAGCCTCCCACGGAGTAGCATCGTGAAACAGAAAGTAGATGGTGGCATTGACAAGGGCGCTGCCCGCCACACAGTCGGGATGAGGATGGGTTACGCTGCTCTGCAGGCGGCTATCAGCCAACAGGGCCGGCAGGTCGTCCCAATGTGCCAGCGCAACCGGCCAGCAGCGCATGACCGATCCGTTGCCGGCCGCGTCGGGCCTGCCCGCCTGAACAGCCCCAACCGCCGCACTCCATACCTCGCCACGGGCAACGCGTCCCAGCACCTGGCCAGTCTGGATGCCCACATCGGGCGGGCCGGCCTTGTACCAGGCGACAAACCGCTCGGCCAGATCCGCCGGATCCAGCGGCCAACGGGCCAGCAGGCTCTCGGCCAGCGCCACAGCCATCTCTGTGTCGTCGGTAAAGGTTCCGGCCGGCAGCACGCCCGGCTGCATCTCCCGCACCAGCCGCTCGACCGGCTGCGGCGGGCCGAACTCCAGCGGCATGCCCAACGCGTCGCCGATCGCCGCCCCTACTGCACAACCCCACAACCGGCTTTCCTTTCTCACCTCCGCCCCCTCCTATCCTCGCTGCTTACGCCGGAACACCCGCAGACTGACCAGATCAACGACCAGTCGATCCCAAGGACCTCGCCTCGACAGCATCCGCAAGCTGAAGGTGCTCAGCACAAACAGGACAGAAGTAGCAGCCAAAGATAACAAAGTAGCCCAGGCCCGGCTGGTATTTGTTGATCCAGTCGGCCATCGGTCCGGCGATGCCACTGCCGATCATCCCTGCCCCCGCCCCGGCCAGGTTCGAAACGCCCAGGTACCGGCCCGCCTCTTCGCCCGGCACCAGCTCAGTGCCCAAAGCCCAGTTGCTGGTCGTGAACAGCCCGGCGCCCAGCCCGACGATGCAGCCGGCGACATAGACGCAGCGGCTCGTTGGCGATGGCCATCGCGAACAACAGCGACGCAGGTGCCCAACGCTGCAACCAGCCCGGAGACGCCGACCAGGTTCTTGTGGCCGAATCGATCGGCAAGCCAACCGGCCGGCAACGCAGCAATCATGGTAAAGATCCCGACAACCATCATCACCTGGGTGTTCATCTTGACCGCGCCCTCACGGGTCAGGGCAAAAGCGTGCATCAGGAAGTACATGGCAAAGGTCTGGATCGAAGTCACTGCTGCCAGGAACAGCAGCCGGTTGACCACCCACCAGGTGAAGGGGGTGTTCCGCTGCGCATCCTGGCCCAACGTCGCCCACGCCCCGCCCCACACGCCGACCAGGATGGCAACGATCATGGCCACCAGGCCGCCCACCGCCACACCGATCACCTGGGCCAGGGGACCACCGGCGAGCGGCCAGGCAATCAGGCCGGCCAGTCCGCCGATCAGCCCGCCGACGGCCAGGCCGGCCAGCGCACCGGCTACGATGCCGGCCAGCATGCCCAGCACCCGCAGCATCGGCGGCCCCAATGGGGTGTCGGGCTTGGCGCGCAGCGGCTTCTCCCGCACGTAGACCATCGTCAGGATCATCAACGCCAGCAGCGCCACCCCGGTGACGACGACCGCCAGGCCGAATTGACCGGCTGCCACCAGTTGGCCCACGGTGAGGGTCACCAGAAAGACGCCCAGCAGCTCCGAGATCGCCTTGACCGCCGACGCCCGGCCCCGCTTTTCCTCCGGCACCAGATCCGGGATCAGGCCCTGCAGCGGCCCGTGCGACACGTTGGCCGAAAACTGGATCAGTGTCATGGCGATGAACAGCGACAGGTAGTTCCAGGACAGGGCGATGGCTGCCAGGAAGACCAGGTCGAACAGGACGCCCACAAAGATAAAGGGCCGGCGGCGGCCGAATCGCGAGGTGCTGCGGTCGCTGAGCAGGCCGACTGCCGGCTGGACGAGCATGGCCACGATCAGCCCGACCGTGCGCATGGTGCTCAGCGCCGTGTTCTTGACGTCTGGTGCCACAAACGCAGCGACCAGGTAGGGCATAAACACACTGCCCACCGCCGTGTTGCGGATGTTCAGGCCGAGCCAGAACAGGTTGACGGTGACATAGTCGTACCAGTGCATTACCTTTTGGGCTACCTGTGCCACGGTGATAGACCTCCTTCCACCTTCCCAGACACCGGGTTTCTCATTCCCAGGTGTGCAGCCCATGGCGGCTGAGACAGATGGGTATGTTCCTGTAACAGCTCGCTTTCCTGTTCGATCTCGCGGATCATGGCCCGCTTTGCTGCCGACAGGGGGCCACACAGCAAAGTCAGTGAGCCGCCCTCCCCGCCGGCGCCATTCACCTTCCAGCCCAACGCCCCGTGCTCCCGGGCGATCTCGATCACGCGCCGGGCGCCGGCGCTGATCAGGTCAGGATGCAACCGGCCCTGCGCTTCCGTGTTGGCCACCATGGCCTGCCCCAGCCCCTGAAAGTCACCGGCGCACACTGCATCGCGCGATCGCTCTGCGGCCCGGCGCAGATCCTGAAGCTGCCTGCTGGCCGGTCCCGTATTCTTCAGCCCTTGGATGACCTTCTCGTGCACCTGCGACGAGCTGTGCGACCGGCCCAAGTAGATCAGGACCAGCCGTCGCTCCAGCTCCCACCAGACAGCGTCGGACACCTGGAGTTGAGACACAACCGCCTGGGGATAGTGCAAGATCTTGATAAAGTTGATGCCGCCATAAGCTGCGCAGAACTGATCCTGGATGCCGCACTGCTGCCCCAGCGTGTCCACTTCCACCGAGTGGGCCAGTTGGGCCGCTTCGTGAGGAGTCAGCCGCCCTGGCGTCAGGCGGTCCAGGGCGCCGATGAGAGCCACAGTGACCGCCGCCGACGTCCCGGTCGAGGCTCCGCTTGGCGCGTCTGAGAAGATGCTGACCTCCAACGCTACATCATCTGGTATGCCCATGCGCTGGATCGTCGCCTCCAACAGCGGGTGCCGGTCCCATCCCGCCCCGTCGAGCGCCGGTGCATACCGGTCGCCAAAGTTCTCGGCGAGGATCATGATGCGCTCAGCGTTCTGATGCCAGGCACGGGGCACGACCTGGATCTGCACCTCGGCCGGCGGGAGGACCGCGATGTTAAAGACCTGGCCGTGCTCGGCAAACCAGGTGTCAGTCCAGCCGCCGTTGTCGCAGATGCGGATGGGCGCGGCGCTGTTGATCACGCGCAGTGGTTGCTCCACCTACCCTCCTCCCTGCCCCACAGTCCCTTCGCGTAGGGTCTGCATCGCCTGCCGCATCCGGTCGAGCGCCTCCGTCAGCGTGGCCCGCGGGCAGCCAAAGTTCAGCCGCACAAACCCCTCTCCCCCTCGGCCAAACGGTTCCCCGTCGTTCAAGGCCACCCTGGCTTGTTTCAGAAAGAACTCGTGCGGATTGCCGGGCAGGCCGGCCTGACGGCAGTCGAGCCAGGCCAGGTAGGTTCCCTCCGGCCTGCCCACCTCAATGCCTGGCATATGCTCGGGCACGTATTGCAGTAACAGGTCGCGGTTGCCCTCCAGGTAGCGCAGCGCCTCGTCCAGCCATGGCCGGCCGTCGCGATAGGCAGCCATGGCGGCAACGTAGCCCATGACACTCACGCTGCCGACCAGCCCGGCCCGCGCCGCGCAATACCTGTCCCGCAGCGCCGCGTCCTCCACAATGGCCACCGCGCATTTCAGTCCGGCGACGTTGAACGTCTTGCTTGGAGCGATCAGGGTGATCGTCTGCGCCGCCACTTCCGGAGCCAGCGATGCGATCGGCACGTGCCGGCTGCCCTGGAAGATGAGGTCGCAGTGGATCTCGTCGGAACAGATGACGACCCCGTGACGAAGGCAAATCTCGGCCATCCGCTCCAGCTCCTCGCGCCGAAAAACCCTTCCCACCGGGTTGTGGGGATTGCACAAGATAAAGAGCCGCGTGCGGGGGGTAATCGCTGCCTCAAAGGCGTCATAGTCGATCACGTAATAGCCATCCGCCTGCCTGGACAGCTCCATCTGGTCCAGCAGCAGGCCGGCATTGGCCGGGGCATGCAGGATCGGAAAGTAGACGGGGGTCTGAGCCAATGCGCCGTCTCCAGGCGCGGCCACAGCATGACAGGCCAGGTTAAAGCCGGTTGCCACGTCGGGCAAGAACACCAGCGCTTCGGGCGAGACCTGCCAGCCAAAGGAGCGGGCCAGCCAGTCCAGGACAACTTGGCGCAGCTCGGGCGGCTCGCTGCCATAGCCGAACACCCCGTGATCCACCCGCTCGCGCAGCGCGCGGATCACCGGCTCGGGCGACCTGAAATCCATGTCGGCCACCCACAGGGGCAGCACCCCGTCACCATAGAGCCGCCACTTGATGCTCCCCGATTGGCGCCGGTCCACAATCTCGTCGAAATCGTAGGTCATTCCGTATCTACTCCCTTGTAGTCTTGGCCATGCCCACTCTCGATTATACACCAGCCGGCCAAGCCCGTCAAAACCCCCTGGGCAGGCAAGTGCCCCTGGATCCACGATGGCAGTGATGCCAATCCCCATTCGATCCCCGTGCATTATGTCAACATGGCGCCCTGCAGTGCACAGCAACCCTCACATAACCCTCAAACACCCTGCAAATCATAGTGTATTGAGGTCTCAGGCCCTCCGGCAACCGGCCGCTGCGATCTCCTGTCCTCTCCGAGTGGAGAAGTGAGTTCGCCCTGCCCTGGTCTGATCCCTTAACGCCGGCGCGCAGCTTGACACCGGGCACGCCCAGAGTACAATAGGCCGTGGAGAGATGACCATGCGCCTGATTGCCCGCTCAATCAGCCGGACGGCAAGGACAACCCTACAACGCCAGTGGTTTTCTGCCCACGTCCTGGCAGTCTTTGACCAGGCGTGCGACCTGGCGACGCCAGAGGGCGATGTGGTGGCCCTGGTGTCCCCCAGCGTCGGCGATGGCCCACTCAGCGTTGTGGTCCAGGCTGAGCCGGGTGAGCTGGCGGCAGCTCACGGGGCGTTGCCCGGCACGCCGGCCCGGTTGGATGGAGACACGCTGCACGTCGGCAGTCTAGAGGTTGCCCTGGGAGAAGCGCCCGTGTGGGAGCCCTGCCCCAACTGGAGCGCACACCGGGCACGGCTGCCGATCATCATGACAGGTCTGCCAGAGCTGAGGGCCATCGCCCAGGGCCATGCCCCCGCCGGCAGCCTACTTACTGCCCTGGACACGGCCGATGCGCATGTTGTCCAGCCGGCCCTGGCTGTCAGGCCAGGTAGCGAAGCGAAGAATCTGAGGCTAGGATGGGAGGGAGACCTTGCCTGCCTCCGGGAGGCAGCCGCTCAGCTGGCCGGCCGTGGGATCGGCCTCACCCCATCCGGCGACGACTTTTTGGGCGGGCTGATGTTGTGGGCCTGGCTTGCCCACCCTGCCCCTGGGCCGTTCTGCCGCACCTTGGCCGAGGTGGCCGGCCCCCGCACGACGACGCTGTCAGCCGCCTTTCTGCGCGCTGCCGCCCGTGGACAGTGTGATGCAAACTGGCACCGACTGCTGGCTGCCCTCAGCGCCGGTGGCGTGCGCTCAGCTTGCGCCGGCCGTCCAGCAGGTCGTGGCCCACGGCGCCACGTCCGGCGCAGACGTGCTGGCCGGATTCCTGTGGCTGGCCGCCGGGTGATCTCCTGCGCCCGGGACCCATGCGCGAACAATCGATATGCCTCTTCCACAGTCGCCCGCGGAGCTGCAGCCTGCCCATCTCAGCATCCTCTTCGTATAGAGCCCACCCAGTCGCCGGCACCGCCCGGCGTAAGACAGGATGTCGGTGCTATCGACATACTGGTCGACCTTGCCGACCCCAAAGGGCAGCCGCTTGACCTCCGGGTCCTGGATCGCCTCCCAGATCACGCGGGCGATCCTCTCCCCCTGGATCACCCAGAACGGCCGGCTCCAGAAGCGCGAGACTTGGGCGAGCACCGGCGCGGTGATGCCCAGATCGTTGTGGATGATGGCGACGGTCTCGTAGGCAACAGACAGATGCTTCTCTCGCTCGTGCCAATCGGTCGCCCGCAGCACGTTCTGGAGAATGGGGATCAGGGTAGCGGCGCATTCGAGCCGGGCAAATGCCGAGCCAAACCACTTGGGATAGGGCGCGTACTGCCTTTCCATCAACAGGCACAGGCGCATCAGGTCGCGCACCAGCCGCGCGGCAATGACTCGCTGAGCCGAGGTCGTCGCCGACTGTGCCGGCCCGGCCGACAAACGGCTCCTCCTGCCCAATCCGCTGCCACTGCGCCGACAACAGGTATAGCCACACGTCGTGCGGATAGTAGGCCAGACTGCGGCGCATCGGCTCAAGGACGTTCAGCCCGTCGTGATACACGGCCCCGCCGGCCAGCGTCCTCAGGTTCTGCTCGGGAATGGCCAGCCAGTCCAGCACCGTCAGCTCCCGATCCAGATCGACGCCGGCGTATTCTCGGACGAATCGGTGCAGCGTGGTGACCCGCACATGGTGGTTGAGGGGGCGGGTCTCGGTTAACGTGGGCACCTCCGTCCCGGGATCATCCGGCACCTCCTCAAAGTGCGTCGGCCAGCCGCGAAAGAGCAGAGGCAGCTTGTAGCCCAGCGTTGTGCGCAGCTCGCCGGCCAGCCGGGCGTGATCGGCCTCGGTCAGATAGATCCCAACCCCCGGCCCCCAACCGTGATCGGTGGACATCTCGGTGTCAAAGCCAAGCACCTCCGAGCCAGGACCGATCAGCCCGGCCGAGTGCGCCAAATCGGGATAGTCGGCCTCAAGGATGGGCCTGACCGCTTCGACGTAGTACAAGCGAGCCAGCTCGCGAGCGGGGATGAACTCGGGCATAGAATTGTCCTCCGAGTTGGAGCCGGGTATCCCGGCGCAACAAAAAAGGGCGGGATGAATTGCACATCCCGCCCTGTGACTCTACTGTGGTTGTTGCTCCTGCCAGGCGAGGAACACCCTCTCGGCCGTCAGCGGCAGGTCATTGAAGCGGATGCCCAGCGCGTCGTAGAGCGCGTTGGCGATGGCCGGCGCGGTGGCGATCATCGGGTGCTCGCCGATCCCACGCGCCCCCCACGGGCCATCATCCTGCGGCACCTCGACATACTCGGCGATGATCTTGCGCGGCGCGTCCACGGCCGTCGCGATGCGATAGTCCACGAATGAGGGGTTCAGCCGGCTTGCCGTTGCGCAGCTTCAGCTCCTCGAACAGGGCCGAGCTGGCGCCCTGCACCACGCCGCCCTCCATCTGGGCGCGCACCTGGTCGGGGTTGATCGCCTTGCCCACGTCGTAAGCCGCCGCCAGGCGCACGATCTCGATCTGCCCCGTCTCGGTGTCCACCTCCAGCTCGACCGCCTGCGCCCCGGTGGTATAGTGGACCACCGCCCGCTCGCCCTGGCCGGTCTCTGGATCCAGGCCGGTGACGTAGGTCGGCATGAACTTGCCGCGGCCGATGATCGGGCCGCCGGTCCAACCCTTGTCGTCGGGCAGCGGCAGGCCGTAGATCACCATGCTTTTTCAGGGAGAAGGACCGCTCGCTGCGATAGGAAAAGACCTCGCCGTTGCGGATGTCGAGGTCGGCCGGCGTCCTCGTCCCAGTAGCGCGCCACCATCTCCACGATCTGCTGCCGGGCGTCGCCGGCGGCGGCCTCGCACGGCGTTGCCCATCGACCAGGTGAGGCGGCTGGCGACCGTCTGCCACTCGTAGGGGCTGTAGCGGGTGTCCACCGGACGGGAGATGCGCACCCACTCGTACGGCACACCCAGCGTCTCGGCCGCCATCTGCGCCGCCACGGTAAAGGTGCCCTGGCCCAGCTCCTGGCCGCTGACGGCCACGCTGACCGTCGCGTCCTCGTTGAAGCGCACCCAGGCCTCGGAGCCGGCGTTGGGCGGCATGGCCGGCGCCTTCCAGCAGATGGCGATGCCCTTGCCCCGCCGTTTGTGCGGGGCCGACGGGCGTTCTCCTGCTGCCCCACTCGATCGCCTTGCGCCACCTTGCTCGATGCACTCTGACAGGCCGATCGGGTGCATGATCATGCCGGTGACGATCGTGTCGCCGCCCTTGACGCAGTTCTTGAGGCGGAACTCGCACCGGATCCAGGCCCAGCTTTTCGGCCAGGCGGTCCACCGACTGCTCGATGCTCCAGTGGATCTCGGGCATGCCAAAGCCGCGCATCGGCCCGCCGACCGGATGGTTGGTGTAGAGGCAGTAGGAGTCGGTCTTGACGTTGGGCACGTTGTACGGGCCGGTGGAAGAATAGCCCGCCGCGCGGGTGATGTTCACGCCATACTCGGTATAGGCCCCGGCGTCCCAATAGTATTCGACCTGGAGGGCCAGGATCTTGCCCTCGCTGCGTGCCGCCGATCTTGACCTTGGCGACCAGTCCCTGCCGGACAAAGGTGCAGAAGAACTCTTCCTCGCGCGTCATGCGCAGCTTGACCGGCCGGCCCGGCACCTTCTGCGCCATGGCCACGGCCAGCGCCTCCATCGACACGCCCGCCTTGGAGCCAAAGCCGCCGCCGATGTAGGAGCCGATGACGCGCATGTCGCCCTGGGAGATGCCCAGCGTCTGGGCGATCAGGTCGCGCTGGGCAAAGGGCGACTGGGTGCTGCTCCACAGCGTCACCTCGCCAGAGCGTTCCCAGCGGGCGACGGCCACGTGCGGCTCGATCGGCACGTGCTGGATGTGCGGCACGCGGTAGGTTCCTTCGACGATGGCGTCGCACTGCGCCCAGGCCGCGTCCACGTCGCCCTTGCGCACCCGGAAGATGTTGGAGACGTTGGTGCCCGCCTTGGGAAAGATAAAGGGCACGACTTCGTAGGACCCCAGGTCAGGATGCAGGAGGGGCGCCTCGGGCTTGATCGCCTCCAGCGGGTCGAACACGGCCGGCAGCTCCTCGTACTCGACCTCGACCAGCCGGGCCGCCTCCTCGGCGATCTCCTCGCTGGTCGCGACCACCCCGGCCACCGGATCGCCCACGTAGCGCACCCGGTCGGTGCAAAAGATGTGCCGGTCCTTCAGGTACAGGCCGATGAAGCCGGGCGTGTCGGCCCCGGTGACGACCGCCTTGACGCCGGGCACGGCCAGCGCCTGGCTGGCATCCACCCGCTTGATCAGCGCGTGGGGATGAGGGCTGCGCACGACCCGGCCGTACAGCAGCCCCGGTCCGAACTGCAGGTCGTCGGTGAACTGCGCCGCGCCGGTCACCTTGTCCAGCGCATCCACGCGCGGGACACTCTGGCCGACAGGATTGAAGGTCTGCTTCTCGTCGCTCATCTTCCACTCCTGCCTCTCACCGGTCACGTCCGCTGCTGCGCGACGCCTTCTGAATCGCCTGCACGATGCGGGTATAGCCGGTGCAGCGACACAGGTTGCCCACCAGCGCCTCGCGGATCTGCTCCTCGGTCGGGTGCGGGGTACGCGGTCAGCAGCGCCCGCGCCGAGATCAACATGCCCGGCGTGCAGAACCCGCACTGGACGGCCCCCTCGTCCATGAACGCCTGCTGGACGGCATCCAGTTGCCCATCGTGCGACCAGCCCTTCGACGGTGACGACCTCGGCCCCATCGGCCTCCACGGCCAGCACCATGCAGGCGTTGACCGGCTCGCCGTTCATCAAGCACCGTGCAGGCCCCGCACTCCCCGGCCGAGCAGCCGTTCTTGGTGCCGGTCAGCGCCAGCCTCTCGCGCAGCAGCTCCAGCAGCGTCATGTTCGCCGGCACGGTCAGGCGCTCCTGTTCGCCATTCACAACTAATTGTGATCGAGTGCTCAGACATTGCTTCTCCTTTGTTCGCTTAAAGCGGTCAGCTGCTCAGCCAGGCGGGCCCACACATCGCGCAGGGCGCGCAGGGTAAGGTTGCGGACCATCGCCCGGCGGTAGGCAGCGCTGGCCCGAACGTCGTCGATAGGGCTGGCCGCAGCGGCAGCCGTGGCGGCAGCGGCAGCAAAGGTTTCCTCGCCCGGTGGGCTGTCGCCAGCAGCGCCTCAGCCTCCTCGACCCGCAGCGGCACCGGCGCTACCGACGCCAATCCAATGCGAAAGCGATAGCCTGACGGGACGGCATGGTCGGGAAAGCCCAGTACAGCGACGCCGACAATCGCCAGGTCGCCGGCCCGGTTCCGTCCCAGTTTCAGATAGCGGCCAGCCGCGCCGCTCGGCGGTGGGGGAAAGCGGATGGCGGTCATGAACTCGCCGGCCTGCATCGCCGTCCGGCCGGGGCCCAGGAAAAAGGCCGCTGCCGGCACCTGGCGCTCGCCATGCGGGCCATACAGGACGATGAACGCCTCAAACAGCAGCACAGCCGGCGCGGTGTCGGCCGCCGGAGAAGCGTTGCACAGGTTGCCGCCCAGCGTCGCCCGGTTGCGCACCTGGTAGGACGCGACCGAATTCGCCGACTCGGCCAGCAGCGGATAGTGGGCCTGGACCGCCGGATGGCCGGCGAGCCGGTTCATCGTCACCGCCGCACCCACCGTCAGGCCGGTCCCGTCGTCGTAGGTTACCTCACCCATGCCGGGCAGATGCTTGACGTCCACCACGACCCGGGGGGCGATGACCCCATCGCGCATGCGCACCAACAGGTCGGTGCCGCCCATCAACAGCCGTGCGCCGTCCCCATCATTCTGCAACAGGCGCACCACCTCGTCGGGTGTAGTCGGGCGAATGTAATCAAATGGGAATAGACCGGATCTTGCCAGCATACCTTTCACCTCCATCCAGGCTGCCAACTGCAACGCTGCTGTGTCAAGGACATGTTCATGCGCTCGCTCAGCACGGTCCGGCGAGAGCGGGTAGACATTGACGCCTGTAGCTTACCACGAGACGGACAGTTGTGCAACATGCCTTCGCCGCATGGGTTTCAGCCGCCTTCTACCGCCGGGCCCGTATGGCATTCTCCCGAGCGACGCGCGCATACCACCGGCCGCTGTCCTTGATCGTCCGCACTTGCGTGGCATAATCCACGTACACCAATCCAAAACGCATCTTGTAGCCGTGCGCCCACTCGAAATTGTCCAGCATGGACCAGGCAAAGTAGCCGCGCAGCGGAACGCCATCGGCGATGGCCCGATGGAGCTGGGCCAGGTGATCGCGGATGTACCTGATCCGCTGTTGGTCGTGCACCTGCCCGTCTGCGGTCAGCACGTCAGGCACAGGAATGCCGTTCTCTGTGATATAGATCTTCTTGAGCTGGTAGTCTGCCTGGAGGCGGGTCAGCATCTCATAGATCCCGGGCGGGTAGATCTCCCACATCTCCGAATAGTCGCTGCCTTGCGGGCGCACCCACGCCATCTGGATAAAGGACGAATCGGGATCGTGCTTGACGACCGAGCGGCTGTAGTAGTTCACTCCCAGGAAATCGATCGGGGTCGAGATCACCTCCATGTCCCCCGGCTGAATCTGGGGAAAGTGCGGGCCCAAGAGAGCGACCATGTCGTCAGGATAGCTGCCGCGCAGGACCGGGTCGAGATAGATGCGGTTGTGCATGCCGTCAAATCGCCTGGCGGCTTCCTGATCCTGCCTCGGAATCCGAGGCAGGATGGACAGGGTAGAGGTCCAGCGTGATGCCGACCTGTGCATCCTGGACTGCGTCGCGCAGCGCGCCCACAGCGTAGCCGTGCGACAGCAGCAGGTGATGGCGAACGGCGGAGGCGACGGCCTGGTCCTGCACGCCCGGTGCGTGCGTCCCGTCTGATGCCCAAGGAACACGACGACGAACGGCTCGTTGTGGGTGATCCAGTGCTTCACCCGGTCACCGAGGCGCCTGCCGACAAGGTGGGCATAGTCGGCAAAATAGCGGGCCGTGTCGCGGCTGGCCCAGCCCCCACCTGATCCTGAAGCGCCTGGGGCAGGTCCCAGTGGTAGAGCGTGACAAAGGGGGTAATGCCTCTGGCCAGCAGCGCCTCCACCAACCGGTCGTAGAAATCGAGGCCCGCCAGGTTGATGACACTCTTGCCATCGGGCAGGACGCGCGGCCAGGAGATCGAAAAGCGATAGGCGTTCACGCCCAGCTCGGCCATGATGGCCACGTCCTCAGCCCAGCGGTGATAGTGATCATCGGCCACATCGCCGGTGTCGCCGTTGTGCACCTTGCCCGGCCGGCGGCAGAAGGTGTCCCAAATCGACAGGCCGCGGCCGCCTTCGTTCCACGCCCCCTCGATCTGGTAGGCAGCAGTAGCAACACCCCAGGCGAACCCTGCCGGGAAGGTCAGCAAGTCTCCCTCGAAATCGTCCAAGTTCCGTATCTCCTATGTAGGCAAACTCGGCCGCGACCGCGCGCCGGAGCCAGCTTGTTCTGAGGCAGACGCAGTATAACGCAAGTCGGCGCCCGAGTCAATACGGGGCCACCAGAGAGGATCGGCATAGCAGAGACCAACACTTGGTCAGAATGACCAACAACGAAGAGGCGGCCGCGTGGCCGCCTCTTCGTTGTTGGGCTGAATAGCCCTCGAGCTACAGCGCCATCACGCGATCGAGCAGACCATCGTCAGTCATGCGGCCAAGGCCAAAGAGCCGCGCCTGGGTCGCCGCCTGCCCGGCGACGTCGAGGACCGTCTGCATCCCTTCTGGATCCCAGAGAGGCAACTGCGAGGAGCGGATGAGCAGCGCGGTCCCCGCCGCCTGCCGGACCTCCTGCACCGTGTCCGTCTCGGCCTGCCGCAGGAAAAAGATCCGCTCCACCGGCGCTCCGCGCGGCGAGCAGAGGCGGGGCTCGGCGTGCCACGGCGTGCCAAAGGCCCACACTTGCCCATCCAACTGACGCAGCACGATCACGGTCCTCGTCGAGCACGGTCATGCCACGGTCCTGCCACTGCCGGGACCAATGGCTCTTGCCCGTGCCCGACGGCCCGGCAAAGACCCACGCCCGCCCGTCTACCTCCACAGCCGCAGCGTGGAGCAGGAGGCCGTGGTGATGGGCGAACAGGGCCGTGAAGAACGGCAAGGTCAAGTCTCCCAGCGGATCAGGAGAGGGAACGCTGGACTCCAGCCACAGATGCGCCTGCCCCGATCCCGGGGACCAGGCCAACGCCCGCTGCCACTTGCCAGCTGCCATGGGCCCGTTGACAAAGCGCCAGCCTCCGTTGCGAGGAAACACGGCCCAGAAGTCGGCCGGCCTGAAGGCACGGTCCCCGCCCCCCCGGGCCCCTCATTCCCGCCGGAGGGCGCCGGCAGGACGCGAATGGTGAGCTCGACATTGGCGCCTTCGCCATCCGAAACGCGAAAGGGATCATACTGAGGAGGAAATCCCTTCCAGGGACATCCCGCCTCCCACCGAAGGCACAGGTCCAGCCCGGCGATGCGAGCCAGAGAAAACGACACAAGGTCTACCCGATTACGGCTTCGGCCAGCCGTGGGCCGTCGGCCAGCTCGATATGCTCTGTCGGACACGGGATGGGTGGCCCGCACTGGCTTCATGTCGCCTGCGGCCGGAGGTGGTAGCAGTCTCCCAGCACATTCTCCTGCGGGATCAGCACCACCCGCTCCAAGGTCGGTTTCTGGTACGCTTTCTTGCTTTCTGTCATCACGTGAATCCCTCCTTAATCGATCTGATATTAGCATGACTGCGCTTGTGCCTTTCCCGTGGCAGACGTCACGGTCAGGCCCAGATTAGTCTGTCGCAGACGGCCCAACTCGCAACGGAACGGTTCAGGAGCCTCAGGGTCGCCTATCTCGCGATATGCCCAGGCCGGGCAGTTCTGGCAGATGATCCGCAGGTCGCACTTCCGGCACGTGCTGTCGGGCGCAACCGGCAGGGCACGCACGGCCGGAAGAAACTCCCCCAGCGCCTTCCTAACCGAACCCCGCAGGAGGTCATAACGCAGCCAGCGGGCCGTAAGGCAAGGATAGAGGCCGCCATACGGATCCAGGTGAAAAGTGCCCAACCCTGCCCCACACATAAAGAGCCGGTCCTCATCGGCGACAGCCAGGCCGCCCGCAGTACTCCTGCCACTGCTGCATCCGCTTGGGGTCCTGCCGCTCCAGGGCGACGATCTCCTCCGGCGACAGGCGGCAGGCCAGCGGCCGGTGGTCGCCGTCCAGCCGCGAGTGGACTGCCGGATCCCAGCGAAAGCGCACCCCCAGGTCGTCGGCCATGCGCTGCATGGCCGGCAGCTCGTGCACGTTCAGCGTCAGGGCCATCGTCTTCAGGTTCAGGGCCAGGCCGCGCTCCAGCAGCAGGTCAATCCCCCGCCGGCACCGGTCATAGGAACCGGGCACGCCGGTGACCCGCTCGTAGATCTCGGCGGTGGCCCCGTACAGGGTGATCTCGATCTCCCACGGTGGGTACTCGGCCAGCAGGTCGGCCAGCTCCGGCGTCAGCAGGGTACCGTTGGTAAACAGGATAACGTGCAGCCCCTTGCCCTTGGCATACCGGTAGAAGTCGGGAAAATCGGGCCGGAGGAGCGGCTCGCCGCCGGTCACCAGCAGCCACAGCGTGCCGGCATCGGCTACCTGATCCAGGATCCCCTGCCACTCGGCCAGGGTCATCTCTTTCCGGCGGACCTCGTCGTCGCCGGCCGGCCGGTTGACGTAGCAGTGCACACAGCGCAGGTTGCAGCGCTCGGTCAGCTCCAGGGAGATGAGCCAGGGCACGCGATGATCTCCCGTGCGCTGATCGATACGGTCGATCCAATCTCGCACCGACCTGCTTCTTGTACTCTGCCCGTCACCCATGTCAGGCCTCTACCGGCACTATCCCCTGCACCGCTTCCAGCTCGCCGAGAAACTCGACCAGATCGGTCCGGGCCTCGTCAGGGGTGACGTCGTACTCTTGCACGATCTGGTCCAGGACGGCATGGCCATCCCGCTCGCCATCCAGCAGCTCCCAGATGCGCGCGCCTACCCCGCCAGGGTGTATACCGCCTCCAGGTCGGCCACGTCGTGCCGGATCGGCACCAGCACAAACTCACCAGCTATCTGTCGAAAGACCAGATCGGGGCTCTTGCGGTAGCGCCGGGAAAGGACTTCCATTTGGGATACTCTCTACGCCTTGTATTTAACCGATAATAGCACAGATACAGGATTCTGTCAAAACCCGCGCTCTGCCTGCTGCCGTACCCACACACAACCAAGGCGATTGTACCACCCGCACGTTACAGGCCGGTTAGAGATGCGTAACAGAACGGTTACAGTCTGGCACAGCCCGGCCGCCGCTGGCCAGTCGAACTCTAACCGAATTCTAATCGAATTCAAGCCGGACTATAATCGTTGCGTGGTATACAAGAGAGTGTGCAGTTGAGCCCAACCGCTTCTTGAGGGCGCAGAAAGCGATGTGGGCATGGGCAACCATGTGACACCCGAACCAGAAGTCATGTGAGAAAGGGACTGCGATCGTGCCGACCCGGATCCTGGTCTTGGAAAGACGTGGCAACCTGGCGCGCAAGGTAGCAGCGTTTCTTCCGGGTCAGGACTATGGCGTGCACGTTGCTCCGGCAACCAGGTCCAGCCTGGCCCTTCTAGGCACGTTCCAACCAGACCTGATATTGCTCCAGGTCGAAGACCCGATGGATTGGAGCTTGTTGCGCGACATTCGGGCCAGATCGGGCGTTCCTCTGATCCTGTGTTCCTCCAGTCGCAACCGGGCTGACGCTGTGCGAGGGCTGCGGCAGGGGGCCGACGACTATATCCGGTGGCCATCCTCTCTGAACGAGCTATGCGCACGGATCCTGGCCCGACTGCGCCGCGCCGAGTGGAATGCCGCTGACGAGCAGCTCCGTTCATGATCGAGTAGGGGGCCAGACAGGGACCTCGCGCCGGCTGTTTTCTCTCCAGTTAGCCAACCTAAAGACTAGAGACCCTTCTGCTATTGGATTTGACATTCCCCACCGGTGTCGGTATAATCTGTTGGTCCGACGTCCTGACCCTCTCGGACCTGAGGCATGATGGCACCAAAGCTATTGGTGGTGGACGACGAAGAGGACCTACAGCAACTCCTGCGAGCCATGCTAGAGCGGCGGGGCTACGAGGTCCTGAGCGCCAGTGGGGGGTTACAGGCGATACGACTGCTGTACCACGAACGGCCGGACCTGATACTGCTCGATGTCATGATGCCCGGCATGGATGGCTGGGAAACGCTAAAACGGATCCGCGAGATGTCCACCGTGCCGGTCATCATGCTGACTGCACTTGGAGAGGTGGCGCACGATCGTGCAAGGTTTGCACGGCGGAGCTGACGACTATGTACCCAAACCGTTTGACCGGGAGGAACTGGTAGCCCGCATCGAGGCCCTGCTGCGCAGGTGTGCTCAGCCGGTCGAACAGGCAGATCAAGTGCTCAGCTTCGACCACGGCCAGCTGATCATCGACCCAGTCTGCCGTCGGGTGGTAGCCGACGGCGAAGAGGTCCGGCTCACGCCCACCGAGTACCGTTTCCTGCTCTACCTGGCACAGAATGCCGGGCGGGTGCTCACCTACGAAAGCATCCTGGCCAACGTCTGGGACGTGGCCTATCAGAGGGGGTGACAAGAATGTCAAGGTATACGCCACCTACCTGCGCCGCAAGATCGAACCCGACCCCCAGAAGCCGCGCTACATCTGCTCTGAGCGGGGCGTAGGCTACTATATGCCCAGGCTGTAGAGCCTTGACAGGTCCACACGGGCCACCTCTCCCACTTGGGCGGGGTTCTTCCGACAGCCCGTCAGGTCTCACCTATCAAAGAGTACCACTCATGCCTCCCCTGGTCTTGGTTGCAGCTGCATGGGCGGCTGGCCTGTCCTTGGCCCACTATGTGCTGGCGCCCAGCGGCGTCGAACCCGCCGCACTGCTGATCCTGTCCATCATACCATTGGCCGCCGCGGTCCTGTGGCGGCGAGATCGCTCCATGCGGTTGAGCGGCGTCTGCGCCCTGGCCCTGCTCGCCGGCGCCCTGCGCTATCAAGCGGCCCTGCCCAACTGGGCCGACCAGACCTTTGTCGGCGCACTATAACGACAGCGGATGGCTGACCGTCGAGGGCGTCGTGTCTGGCTATCCCGACGTGCGCGACACCTGGACCAACCTGCGGCTCGAGCGCCGAATCGGTCGAGGTCGGCGGCCAGGTCTACCCGGTCCATGGGACTGTACTGGTGCGCGCCCCTCGTCTGCCAGAGTATGCCTATGGCGACCGGCTGCGAGTGTCTGGCCTGCTGGAGACCCCGCCCGAGATGGAGGGCTTTTCCTACGAGGCGTACTTGGCCCGTCAGGGGATCTACTCCTACATCGGCCGGCCACGCATCGAGCTCCTGGCAGAGGACCAGGGCAGCCCGATCAAGGCAGCCTTCTGTGCCGTCAAGGACCGGGCTCGAGCCGCCATCGCCCGCCTGGTGCCCGAGCCCGAGGCGTCGCTGCTGCAGGGCATCATCCTGGGCATCCGGGCCAGCATCCCCCGCGACCTTTACGACCTGTTCAACGCAACCGGCACCAGCCATATCCTGGTCATCAGCGGCGCCAACCTGACCATCATCGCCGCGCTGCTTTCCCGGACTTGTGGACGGCTGTTGGGCAAGCGCCGGGCCTATTGGTTCACCCTGGGCGGCGTCGGGTTGTACGTGCTGCTGGTCGGCGCTGAGCCGGCCGTGGCTCGCGCCGCACTGATGGCCGGCCTATACCTGACGGCCCTGTACCTGGGCCGCCACGCCACGGCCTATGTGTCGTTGTGCGCCTCGGGCCTGCTGTTGACTGCGATCAATCCCTTCTCACTGTGGGACGTCGGCTTTCAGCTCAGCTTTGCCGCCACCCTGGGCCTGATCCTGTTCTCCCCAGCGCTGGACCGGCTTTTTGAGCGCGGATTGGCGCGCGTCCTGCCTCAGGAAAGGGCCAAGAAGGCAGTTCGCTACCTGGACGACCTACTGATCGTCACGCTGGCCGCACAGATCCTGACCCTGCCCGCTGATCGTCTATCACTTTGGACAGTTGTCGCTGGTGGCGCCTCTGGCCAACCTGCTGATCCTGCCGGCCCAGCCGGCCATCATCATCGCCGGCGGGGTGGCAACACTCGTCGGGCTCCTCCCTTTCCTTCAACCGATTGCCCAGCTCATCTTCTGGATCCCATGGCTTGGCCTGGCCTATACCACGGCCGTTGTGCGTTGGCTGGCCACCTGGCCGATGGCCTCCGTTCAGATCAGTCCGGACAGGGCCAGCCGGCTGGCCCTGTATTACTGCCTGCTGCTGGCCGCAGTTTGGGCCTACAGCCAGGGGTACGACCGCCGTCTCTGGAACTGGCTGGCGGCCCGCCTGCCCCGCCGGCTCGGCAGCGGTCATGCTGGGGCTGCTTCCGGTGACAGTGGTCGCTCATCTGGCTGGCCGTCCTGCAACTGCCCGATGGCCGGCTGCACATCGCCTTTCTGGACGTCGGCGAGGGTGATGCCACCCTCATCACCACCCCGCGCGGCCAGCAGATCCTGGTCGACGGCGGCCCCAGCCCCACGGCCCTGACGTCAGGGTTGGGTCAGCGAGATGCCGTTCTGGGATCGGTCGATCGACCTGGTGGTGATGACTCATGCCGACGCCGATCATATCACCGGCCTGGTGGAAGTGCTGAGACGCTACCGGGTGGGCGGGTGGCTCGACAACGGCCGTGCCGAGGGCCAGGCGATCTATGAAGAATGCCAGCAAGGAACTGGACAGGGGAAAGGTGACTCGCAGCATCGTCCAGGCTGGGGTCAAGATCGACCTGGGTGACGGAGCCGTCCTGACGGTGCTCAATCCGGCCACAACGCCTGACCCAGCGGCTGACACACGAGCCGATGCCAACGATCAATCGGTTGTGCTGCGGCTGACCTGGGAGCAAGCCAGCGTCCTGCTCACAGGGGACATTGCGGCCGAGGCAGAGAGCTCGTTGATCTGGTCCGAACAGCCGCTTGTCGGCCGACGTGCTCAAGCTGGCCCACCACGGCAGCAACAGCTCGTCGAGCGCCGGCTTTGTGGCAGCCGTGCACCCCACCTATGCTGTTGTCTCAGCCGGTGCCGGCAACCGGTTTGGCCATCCGGCGACGGCCGTCCTGGATCGTCTGACCCAACTGGGAGCCACCGTCCTTCGCACCGACCAGGTAGGTACTATCGAGCTGATTACGGACGGCCAGCAGTGGTGGGTCAAGACAGAGCGGTGACCGCCTTCTAGGTTGCCTGCCCGTCCAGCCCGAGCTGTGACGCAATCGCCTGCATCGCCTCCAGCACCAGCGGCACGTGCTCCGTCCACAGGTCCACGCCCAACGCCTGGCAGGTATGCTCGATCTCGGCCCGGTTGACCGCTGCAGCAAAGGCACGGTCCTTCCACTTGTCCTTGACCGACTTGATCTTGGTGATATCTCGAATGTCCTTGGTCGGGCGCACCAAGGCAACCGCTACGAGGAAACCGGTCAGCTCATCCACGGCCACCAGCGCTTTCTCCATCAGTGACTCGGGCTGGACACCGGTATACTCGCCGGCATGGGCCAGTATCGCCCGGACGATCTCCTCCGGCCAACCCCACTCCCGAAGCAGACGCGCACCGATGACCGGGTGGCCCTCCACCGACAGGTCGGGGTTGCGCTCGTAATCGAAATCGTGGACCAGGCCCACAATGCCCCACAGGCTCCTCATCCTGTCCGTACTTGAGGGCATAGGCCCGCATCGCTGCCTCCACGGCCAGCATGTGACGTACCAGGCCGGGATTGCTGGTATACTCGTTCACCAACTGCCAGGCTTCTTCTCGGGTCGGCATCGCTTCACTCCTTTTCGTCTCGCACTTACATTGTACCCGACTTGGCGTCGGATCTTCAAATCAGATGGCCTTGTCTTCTGCCCAGATCGGTAGTATACTGCGGCCATGACCGACACAAGTTATGTGCTGTCCGACGCTCAGCAGGCGCAGATGCTGCGCAAGCTGATGCTCTTCTGGGATGGGCAGTGGTTTCTGAAAACCGTCGAGGCCTTTGGCCTCGAGCCGGCCATCGACCTCAACGCACGGGTGAGGGCCTCCTTCGGACGGATCGAGATGCGTACTCTGCTCAAGGTGCTGCGACAAACGCCAGGCCGACGACCTGGCCGATGCACTGCGACTGCTGATGACTTACACCCAGGCGTTCATGGGCGATGGTCTGTCGGCCACAGTCGCCCTGACTGGGGCCGACCGCGCCGAAATCACCATCTGGCACTGCGCCGCCTACGAAGGCGCCAAACGCGCCAACCTGCCCCGCGCCGACCAGGCGTGCGTGGCGTGCGAGACGGTGTGGAACGCCTGGCTGGAGACACTGCTACCCGATGCCGGAGTGGATGTCCAATACTCCCTGCGCCAGGGCAAAGGCGATCCCCGCTGCCTGTTTCTGATTCAGATTCACAATCAAGGAGGAGAACGATGCCAACCGAATCCGCTTCCCAAGCCTTGAGCATCCTGCGGGATGGCAGTCAGTTCCAGTGGTACGTCATCCCCCTGTTTGCCCTGGTAGTGTACGTCTATGCCGTCGAGATAGAGCGACAGAACTGGAATCTGATCTTTGCCGGCCTGGCCTTCTGGGGCATGGACTGGTTCAACGAGATCTGGAATGGGCTGGTCTTTCACTTCAACAACTATGCGCCGGTGTGGGGCGCTCCGGGCAAGACCGCCTACCTTATCCTGATCGGACTGAACATCGAGATCTGCTTCATGTTCTTTATCGCCGGCATCGCCTTTTCCAAGATGCTGCCCCGAGACAAGCATCTCAAGATCGCGGGCATCCCCAACCGGCTGGTGTTTGCCGTTGCCGGCTCGATCTTTTGCGTGTTTGTCGAGGTGCTGCTGAACGCAGTCGGCGCACTCACCTGGGAGTACTCGTGGTGGGACGCCAACTCACCGTGGCTGATCTTCCTGATCGGCTACCTGACCTTCTTCCTGGTTTCCTTCTGGGTGTACGACATGGAGAAGATCAAGAGACAAGGCGATCACGGTCGGCACGATCCTTGGGGTCGACATCGTTGCCCTGGTGGTATTCATGGGCATTCTGAACTGGATCTAGAGCAAGGGTTGAGTGGACGATGACTGGTTCCGTTCTTGACCGGCCCGAAGTGCTACGGGTGCTGTTCTATCCCCGGCGGGAGGAGGAGCCAGCCTTTATCCCGCCGAGCGCACGGTCTGTGGCCTTTGAGGTCGAGCCAGGCGTCATCATCGGCGGTCGACTGTATCCGGCTGGCGTCCGGGCGCCAGTGATCCTGTTTTTCCACGGCAACGGCGAGATCGCCGCCGATTATGACGACCTGGCGCCTCTGTACACCCGGCTGGGCATCACGTTGCTGGTGGCCGACTATCGCGGCTATGGCACCAGCGGTGGCACACCCACAGCCAGCCATCTCCTGACTGACGCGGTGACCATCTTTAGTCAGGTGGGCCGCGTCTTGGAGGGCCGTGGCCTGGTCCCGCCTCGGCTGTACGTGATGGGCCGGTCACTGGGCAGCGCTGCTGCCATCGAGGTGGCCTTGCGCGCCGGGGAGCGGTTGGCCGGGCTGATCGTCGAGAGCGGCTTTGCCGATACGTTCGGGCTCCTGGCCCGGCTTGGCGTGCGGGTAGTGGGTGCCGATGAAGAGCGCGACGGCTTTGGCAACGCCATCAAGATGGGTCACATCCGCACGCCGACATTGGTCATCCACGGCCAACGCGATGTGCTGATCCCGGTCGGCGATGGGCAGGAACTGCACCGCTGCTGTGCGGCAACCGACAAGAAGCTGGTGTTGATCCCAGGCGCCGGCCATAACGACCTGATGCTAGTCGGGGTGGCAGCCTACTTTGAGGCAATCCGCGCGTTCGTGCGGCAATGACTTGCTGAGCAGTGGTGTGCTTGACAAACCCTGCCGACAATGGTACACTGATTGCAGACATGTGCAGCGATGCGCAGTCCAAAATTCGAGGAGGAAAGAAGATGAAAAGCAGATCGATGTTGTTCGCCACGCTTGCTGTCCTGCTGGGGCTGGTAGTAGGCCTGGCCGGGTGCGGCGGCCAGCCGGAGAGCAAGGAGATCAACGTGCTCTGCACCCCCCAGGAAGAATGGTGCCAGGGCATGAAGCAGGAGTTCGAGGCCAAGTATGGCATCACCGTCAACTATGTCCGCATGTCCAGCGGCGAGGCGCTGGCCCGCATCCAGGCGGAGAAGGACAACCCCACCTTCGACATCTGGTGGGGTGGCCCCATCGACAGCTTTATCAGCGCCAAGAAGGATGGCCTGCTGGAAGCCTACGATTCGCCCAACTACAAGAACCTGAGAGACCAGGCCAAGTTCAAGGACGCCGACAACTACTGGGCCGGCATCTATGTTGGCACGCTGGGCTTTGCCACCAACACCGACTGGCTGGCAAACAACCCCGGCGTCGAGGCACCCACGTCGTGGGATGACCTGCTCAAGCCCGAGTTCAAGGGCCAGATCATGGTCGCCCACCCCTCCACCTCCGGCACATCCTACACCGCCCTGTGCTACCGTCCTGCAGATCAGGGGCGAAGCAGCCGGGTTGGGAATACATGACAAGCAGTATGCCGGCCAGATGCTGCAGTTCACCAAGAGCGGCGCGGCCCCGGCCAAGTTCGTCGGCCAGGGTGAGGCGGCAGTCGGCATCGTCTTCTCCCACGACATCGTGAACGAGATCGAAAACAACAAGCTGCCGCTGGTCCTGACCTTCCCCGAGGAAGGCACCGGCTTTGAGATCGGCGGCATGGGCATCCTCAAGGGCGCCAAGCACCTGGACGCCGCCAAGAAGTGGTTCGACTGGGCGCTGACGGCAGAGACGCAGGCGCTCGGCCCCAAGTACAAAGCCTACCAGGCACCCACCGTCAGCGGCGTGGAGCTGTCGCACCCCGAGCTGATGGAAGTCAACCTGATCGACTACGACTTCCAGTGGTGCGGGCGACAACAAGAAGGCGTTCGTCGACAAGTTCACCAACGAAATCGCAGCCGCCGACGACCTGAAGCAATAGCTTGACGGTGCCGAGTGGGGCGAAGTAGGGTTTAGGGGCGAGGCCACCTCGCCCCAGATGCCCTTACCTCGCCCCACTTTGTCTGAAAGGGGGCCCGATGGCCGCTTCTGCATCGCTATCTGCTGACCGGACCGGGGGTCAGGTGGCGCTCTTCGCTATTGCGCCGCTATCGTGAGTTCGCGCTGATCGCCCGTGACCCGGTGCTGATGATCAGCCTGCTGTTCTGTGGCCTTTTTCTATTCATCTTTGTGGTCTATCCCCTATTTCGCGGCACGGCCAACGGCTTTGTCGATGCTGAGCAGAGCGGCCCATGGTACACTCGCCTCAGCCTGGAATATTTGGGCCGCTATTTCGATTCCTATTACGGTCCGGTTTCCCGGGGGATCTTCTGGAACACGCTGGTGATGGGGGTACTGACCGCCACAGGCGGAACGATCCTGGGCTTTATCTTTGCCTACACCATGGTCCGCTGCAACATGCCCTTCAAGCGGCTGATCCACCTGCTGGCCCTGGTGCCTACCGTGTCACCTCCTTTTGCCCTGGCCCTGAGCACCATCCTGCTCTTTGGCCGCAACGGGCTGGTGACACGTAAGCTGCTGGGCATGACCTTTCCGCTGGGGGCCAACGACATCTATGGCATGGATGGCCTGGTCTTCGTCCAGATCATCACCTTTTTCTCTGTGGCCTACCTGATCGTCCGCGCCATGCTGGAACGCCTGGACCCCAGCATGGAAGAAGCGGCGCATAGCCTGGGGGCCGGCAAGTTTCACATTTTTCGCACCGTCACCCTGCCGTTGCTGATTCCCGGTATCGCCGGCTCGTTCCTGCTGCTGTTTGTCGAGTCGCTGGCCGACCTGGGCAACCCGCTCTTTATCGCCGGCAACGTGAACGTGCTGTCATCACAGATCTTTCTGGCTGTGGCCGGTGAGTACAACTACCAAAAGGCCTCAGCCCTCGCCCTCGTGCTGCTCATCCCCACCCTAGTGGTATTCCTGGTGCAGCGTTATTATGTCACTCGCCGCTCTTACGTCTCGGTCACCGGCAAGCCAACCGGCGGTCAGATCGTGGAAAAGGAGGCGTGGATCCGGTGGCCGTTCATCATCATAACCTACCTGGTGTGCGCGCTGATCATCATCCTCTACCTGGCCATCTTCTGGGGCTCGTTCAGCGCCGCCTGGGGGGTAGATTACAGCCCGACGCTGAGGTGGTGGGCCCATACAGTCACCCGCGGCATCGAATCGATCCTGGACACAACCTTCCTGAGCGCGTTTGCCACGCCGATCGCCGGGCTGACAGGGATGGTCATCGCCTTTCTGGTGGTACGCAAGCGGTTTACCGGCAAGGAAAGCGTCGACTTTATCTCGAACCTGGGTGGGGCCGTGCCCGGCACGATCTTGGGCATCGGCTTTGTACTGGCATTCAGCACCCCGCCGATGTTCGTGGTCGGCATCCTGTATGCCCTGTTGGCGCTGTTCATGACGCGGACAGCGCTTCACAACCGCCGCGATCAGTGGCTCGCACTACTTGTCGGCACCGGCGTGGGCATCGGCCTGGCCCAACTGTACAGTGTCCTGACGCAAAGTGGGATGCTGTACCTCATGGGCGGTATCTACGTGGGCTTGGGATTGTTGCTCTGGCTGTGGCAGAGGCGAAAAGGGATGGGCTGGCTGCTGATCGGCATGGGAGTCTACCTGTTCGCTGGAGATCTAGGCTATTATATCGCACGGCCGATCGCCGACCTGAGCCGGTCAATCCCTCCCGGCTTCTGGAGCAATGCCATCTTCCAATTCTCTGACTACATCCTGGTCTTTTTCCAGACGCCGACGCCCCTGTCGGCCATCATCTATGCCTTTCTGTCAACACTGGCGATCAGCCAGCTCAAAGGTGTGCTGCGATTGGGCTTGACAGTGGTCCTCCTGGGGTTGATGGGCGCCATGTGCTTCATGGGCAAGCCCCTGGCTCTGGTGGGCACGCCATACATCATCATCGCCGCCTTTGCCGTGCGCAGCCTGCCCGCCTCGGTACGGGCCGGCGTGGCATCTCTACAGCAGATCGATCCGAGCATCGAAGAAGCGTCCAACATCCTGGGCGCCGACGCCCAGTACACCTTCCGCCGGGTTACACTGCCCCTCATCACGCCGGCGCTGCTGGCCGGCCTGATCTTTAGCTTTACCCGGCACATGACCAGCCTGTCAGCCATCATCTTCCTGGTGAGCGCCCGGTGGCGGATCGTGACGGCCAGCATCTTGAGCGAATGGGAGCAGGGCGGCATCAGCATCGCCGCCGCCTACTCGACGACGATTATCGTCCTGGTGCTGATCGCGATCGGCGTGCTCTATTTCGTGGTAAACAAGCTCATGGGCGGTCGCGGCCAGGTAGATCTTTCAATGGGAGCGTAGCCATGTATCTGGTTCTAGAAGACGTCGTCAAGATCTTTCCAGCCCGTGGCGGCAGCGGCGAAGTGATGGCCGTGGATCACGTCTCGCTAGAGATCGAAGAGGGCCAGCTGGTAACCCTGCTCGGGCCTTCCGGCTGCGGCAAGACCACGACGCTGCGGTTGATCGCCGGTTTTGAGTTTCCAACACAGGGTACCATCCGGCTAGACGGCGAGGTGATCAACCAGGAGCCACCCCACAAACGTGGCATGAGCATGGTCTTTCAGAGCTATGCCATCTTTCCCCACCTGTCCGTGTATGAGAACACAGCCTATGGCCTGAACGTGCAGCGGCGGCCCAAGAGCGAGGTGCGTGAGCGGGTAGCGCGGGTGCTGGATCTTGTAGAGCTGACCGGGCTGGAGAACCGGGCGCCCAACCAGTTGTCGGGCGGGCAACAGCAGCGGGTGGCCCTGGCCCGGGCGCTGGTCATGGAGCCCAAAGTGCTGTTGATGGACGAGCCGCTGTCGAACCTCGACGCCAAGCTGCGCGAGCAGATGCGGACGGAGATCCGGCGCATCCAGAAAAAGCTGGGCATTACCAGCGTGTACGTCACCCACGACCAGGTAGAAGCCATGACCCTCTCCGACCAGGTCGTGATCATCAATGAAGGCCGGGTGGAGCAGATCGGCACGCCCACTGACGTCTATCGCTTTCCCCAGACCCGCTTTGTGGCCGATTTCATCGGGCGGGCCAACTTTGTACAGGGCACGGTGCGCGACCGGCGAGATGGAACGCTGGTGCTGGACGCGCTCGGGGTTACGCTGACCGCCATAGCTCCGGCCCGGGAGCTGCCGTTGGGTACCGGAGCAACGCTGGTTGCCCGGCCAGAGATGATCGAGATCGACCCGTCGCAAGGTCAGGTGGACGGCATCGTCCGCCGCGCGGCCTACCTTGGTAACGTGGTCGAGTATGACGTCGAGGTCGGGGGGCAGCTCTTGGGCGTGGTGGAGCACGATCCGCGCCGAATTACCATCCACCCCGAGGGAGAGGTGGTCAGGCTTCGCTTCCTGGAAGATTGCCTGTACGTGCTGCCTGAGGCGTGAACCGGCTCAAACACACCCAGGATGATGTGATGACGAGATCCAAGACACCTATTGACGCGACGTCAGTCGACGCGACGTCTGTCGACGTCGTGATGATCGGCCACTTTGCCAAGGATCAGGTGATCGTGGACGGCCAGGGCCAAACGGTGCCGGGCGGGGGCGTGTACTATGGCAGCGTGGCCCTGCGCCGGCTGGGCGTCAGTGTAGCAGTTGTCACCCGCCTACATCCTGACGATTTTCCCCTATTGGACGAACTGAAACAAGAAGGGGTCCGGGTTTTTGCCACGCCGGCTCCCGAAACTTCGGGTATTGCCAACTACTACAGGTCTGCCGATATGGAACGGCGCATCTGCCAGCCACTGGGCTTTGCCGGTCCGTTCACGGCGGGCGAGATCCCTGACCTACCGGCCCGCATCTATGTCATTGCGTCGATCATCGCCGGTGAGGTCGATCTACCGCTGCTTGAGCTGCTGGCCAAACGCGGTCCCGTGGCGCTCGACGTGCAGGGATTTGTGCGCGTCCGCGATGGGGACGACCTGGTGTTTCGCCACTGGGCTGAGATGGAGCGAGGGCTGTCGCTGGTGACCTACCTGAAGGTAGACCGGGCGGAGGCCGAGCTGCTGACCGGCCAGACCGATCTCCTGGCTGCCGCCCGGCAGCTGGCCGACTATGGCCCGCGGGAGATCGTCCTGACCCAGTCGGCAGGGGTGACCGTGTGGGCCGACGGGCAGATCTATCAGGCGCCGTTCACCCCCCGCTCCCTGGCAGGGCGAACGGGCCGAGGAGATACCTGCTTTGCCAGCTACCTTGGCTGGCGACTGAAAGCTCCCCCGGAAGAGGCCGTGCGCGTCGCCGCCGCCGTCACGACGTTGAAGCAGGAGCATCCGGGACCTTGGAGAGGCACCCTGGCCGATCTGAAGCTCGACACAAGATGACAATTGTACACTGCGCGTGTGAGAGACCGACAATGCGCTACTACCTGACTTTTGGCCTCATCAGCATAGCTCTGGCCGGCGCCCTCTTCGTCTACCTCTATAGCAACACCTCATGGAACCCGTACGTCGACTGGCTCACTGCCCTGAGCGCCACCGCCTTTGTTTTCTACGGGCTCGACAAGCTGCTATCCAAGATCAAGTGGGGACGGTGCCCCGAGGGCCTTCTGAACCTCGTGGCCCTGCTGGGCGGGTTCCCCGGCGGCTGGGCTGGCATGTTCCTATTCAATCACAAGAGCAACTACCGAGAGCATCCCGGCATCTGGCTGTGCCTGATCCTCGGCACCCTTGTCCACGCTGCGCTGGCATACTACTGGTTCGTGAAATAGGGAATGCTGCGCTGGGAGATACGCCGCGACGGCCTAAGGAGCTGGCAGCCGGTTTCCGTGCCCGGTTGCTGGGAGGACGCCGGGTTCCCCGTGACCGATCCCGGCCCATACTGGTATCGAACCACAATCCCGGTCCACAGAGCCGGTGGGCAGCGCCTCTGGCTCCGCTTTGGAGCGGTGAGCTACCATTGCACCGTGTCACTTGACGGACAGGAGATAGGCTCTCACACCGGGATGTGGGACCCGTTCGAGGTCGAGATCCCCGGCGCCTTTGCACCGGGTCAACGGGCCGATCTGCTGGTGCAGGTCGAAAAGCCGGCCAGCCTGACTGCCGGCCCCGACTCTCCGGCCGTGCCGGGCCACTTTCCGCTGCGGCAAACGCTGAGCGGCTTTTTGCCCTACGTGTGGGGCCACGCCTTTGGCGGCCTGTGGCAAGAGGCGCAGGTACTCGTCACCGGGCCGCGCCGCGTGACCGACCTTCACGTACACGGCGCTGCCGACGGTAGGGTATGCATCAGCGGCGAGTGCTCGGCCCCCGGGCCACTCCAATTACAGATCTTTGACCCAACTGGGAAATCGCTCGTCAAAGAGACCGTCGAGGCCGGGCCGCACCTGGAGTGGTCAGGGCGCCTGCCTAACCCACAACCCTGGTCACCAGCCAGCCCAGTGCTCTACGACGTCCTGTTAAGCCCGCAAGAGGACGAGCATGGCATGCCTCACTCCTACGCCAGGCGATTTGGCCTGCGTAGCGTGGAGGCACAGGGTGCGATCATCCTACTGAACGACCAGCCAATCTATCCTCGCCTGGCTCTGTCGTGGGGCTGGTACCCGGATCGGCACAGCCCCAACCCCGGAGCGGAGCGTGTCCGCGCCGATCTCCTCCGCCTGCGACAGATGGGCTACAACGGCGTCAAGCTGTGCCTGTGGTTCCCGCCGCCCTATTACTTTGACCTAGCCGACGAGCTGGGCATGCTACTGTGGGTCGAGCTGCCGATGTGGCTGCCCGAGACAACCCCCTTTTTCCGGGGGCAGGTCCCGCTCGAATATGAGCGACTGGTGCACCTGGCGCGCAAGCACCCTTCAGTGCTGCTCTACACCCTGGGCTGCGAGCTCAGTCAGGCCGTAGACGCGGCTTTTCTGGCCGGGCTGTATGCCCAGGTCAAGTCGCTGGCCGGCGACGCCCTGGTGCGTGACAACAGCGGCTCAGGCGAGGCGTATGGCGGCTGGCTGACCGAGTCGGCTGACTTTTACGATAACCACTTCTATTGCGACCTGCAGTTCCTGCGCCCACTGCTCGACACCTTTGCCCCCGCCTGGCGGGCAGAAAAGCCGTGGCTGATGGGCGAGTTCTGCGACTATGACACTGTGCGCGATCTGCCGGCCATCCTCGAGGGTCACGACGGCGCCCTGCCCTGGTGGCTGCACTCTGACCCACAGGCCAACCCGCAGGGCGCCCGCTGGGAGTACCGCCCATTCACCACGTTGACAGACTACGGGAAAACGGCCTGTGGAGGCCCAGCCAGTCACCTGCCCCATCCTCCGTAGAGGAACACCTACGTGAGGGAGATCTCGGGCGAGATCGTCGCGGCCTCCGTTCACCAGAGCCTGTTACACCGGAAGGTCACTCTCGAGGCAGTGCGCGCCCGGCGCGACCTGTCGGGTTACGTGGTGACCGGCGAGGCTGACACACCGATCAGCACGCCTGGCATGTGGGATGATCTAGGCCGATCCAAATTCGAGCCCGATGCGTTCCGCGCTTTCAACGACGACCTGGTCCTGTTGATCGGATGGGATCGGCAGAGATCGTGGGATGCCGGCGGCGACCGGCCGGCCTTTTGGGACCCTTACAACTATCCAGGCAGGGGCGACGGTGCGGGCTCATCTGATCGCCTCGAACTATGCCGCCTGTTCGTGGCCCGGCCAGGTTGTCCTGGAAGGCCGCCTGCTGCGGGAAAGGCGCCGTTCGCCAGGGGGTGAGGCTGGCGGTCGAGCTGGTACCCGGACGTGCTCAGGAGCTGGCTGTGGCCGAGTTTCGACGCCCCGAGGACCACTAGCCCACAACAGCTAACACTCCAGGCCAAGATCGAAGCGGGCGATGAAGCTTCGGCCAATGCCTGGACGCTGTGGACCTATCCGTCCAACCCGTGGGTGGGCGTGGCCCCCTTTCTGCTGATCGATCCACCGGGGGTACTGGCCGATCTGCCATCCCTGACGCCAGAGCTATGTCGATTCTATAATCCTGACCGAGGAATGCCGCCGGCAGATGCCGTCACGGTCTGCACTGCCTGGAACGCAGAGGTTGACGCGCTCGTTGCAGCCGGCGGCCGGGCGCTCCTGCTCCAACAGAAGAATGGGCCGCCGGGACCGCTGCCGGTCGTCGCCTGTCCGTACTGGCGCGAGTCGCTCAAACTGGCCGAGCCGCATCTGGCGTGGGGCGATTTCCCCCACAGTGACCCCGGCCTGCAGTTCTATGCACTGGCGGCCGATTGTGCCCTAGATGCTTCCGCCCTTCCACGCTCAGGTGGTCATCTCGGAAGCATCTCTCCCCTCCTTCGCCGCCTGGACACCCGCAGCCTGGAGCTGTGCGAGTATGCCACGGTCCTGGAATGGGGCCAGGGCGCGTTACTCGTCACAACCCTGCGCCTACAAGGCGGGCTCGGCGATCAACCGACCGGCCTGAGCCGCAGTCCGGCAGCTGCCCATCTGCTGGCATGCTGGTTGCGTTACCTGGCCAGAGCAGATCTGTGATATAATGGGGTGCAGTGTAAGGGGGAACTAGATGCTCGAGGCACCGGCTATAGCTCTGTCTGTCGGCTTGGCATCGGCGTACGCCGCGGCTTTTTACCTGTGGCGGGGCCGACGCCTGCGCGACCTGTTATTCTTTTGGCTGGCATCCACTGTAGGTTTCGCCGCCGGACAGCTCGCTGGCCAAATTCTCGATACCATACCCTGGACTATCGGCCAGGTGCACGTTATCGAAGCTACGCTCATAGCTCTAACCCTGCTAATCGTAGCCGCCTGGCTGAGGCAGGAAGAAAAGCCAAAATGAATCACACGTCATCGATCCATCCGGCCCAACCCCGCGATACCGCCCAGGTCTGGTTCAGCGACGGGCGTGTCTTCGAGGGACCTATCGGCACCTCACTGGAGAAGTTCGTCCAGGTAGCCGGCTCTGATCCAGACTCGCCCACGGTGGCGGCCATCGTAGATAACGAGCTGCGCGAGCTCACCTACCGGATCGAAGGTGACGTCGAGGTAGTGCCGATCACCATGGCCCACAGCGACGGCTTTCGCATCTATCGCCGCTCGCTGTCGTTTCTGCTCATCACCGCCGTTCATGAGCTGTTCCCCCAGGCCAGTGTCTACGTCGATCACTCACTCACCTTTGGCGGCTACTTCTGTGAAGTCAAGGGCCGAGAGCCGTTCACCGAAGAGGAATTGGCTCAGATCAAAGCCCGGATGCAGGAAATCGTGGACGCCGATGAGCCGATCCTCAAGGAGCGGGTGCCGCTGAACGACGCCATCGCCCTGTTCCAGGCCAGGGGCGACGAGGACAAGGTGCGGCTCCAGAGCCGCAGGCGCAAAGACTATCTGACGTTGTACCAATTGCGCGGCTTTCGCGATTACTTTCACGGCTACATGGTTCCCTCGACCGGCTATCTTGACGTCTTTTCCCTGCTCAGATACCCGCCGGGCTTTATCCTCCACTTCCCGCGCAGCGGCCCGCCCATGCAGCTCCAGCCATTCACGGACGCGCGCAAGCTTGTCAACGTTTTTCGTGAATATGGCGAGTGGTTGGAGCTGATAGGTGTTCCCGACGTAGGCATGCTGAATGAAGCCATAGCCGGCGAACGGATCCGTGAAGTCGTGCTGGTCTCTGAAGCGCTGCACGAGCAGCGCATCGCCCGAATTGCTGCCGAGATCACTGAGCGCCACGGGCGGGTTCGCCTGGCGCTCATCGCCGGACCATCGTCATCAGGCAAGACAACTTTCTCCAAGAGGTTGAGCATTCAACTGCTGGCCAATGGGCTGCGCCCCTTTCCCCTCGAAATGGACAACTATTTCGTGGATCGGAGCAAGACGCCACGCGACGAGCAGGGGCAGTATGACTATGAGTCCCTGGGGGCCTTGGACGTGGGCTTGTTCAACGAGCATCTACTCCGACTGCTCGACGGGCAAGTGGTCACCCTGCCTCACTATAACTTTAAGACCGGCCTGCGCGAAGTGGGGCCAGACGTCCGCCTGCGGCCCGACCATATTATCCTGATCGAGGGGATCCACGGTCTGAATCCGGCCCTCGTACCCGACGTCCCGTCCGAGTTCCTATACCGCATCTATGCCTCGGCGCTAACCCAACTGAACGTCGACAAGCACAATCGGATACCGACCACCGACTCGCGCCTCATCCGCCGCATCGTGCGCGACGCGGCACAGCGGGGTTACTCGGCTCGCCAGACGATTGAGCGTTGGGAGGCTGTGCGCAACGGTGAGAAGCGCTGGATATTTCCGTTCCAGGAGCACGCCGACGTAATGTTCAATTCGGCGCTGGTGTACGAGTTGGCCGTGCTCAAGCCGCTGGCCGAGCCACTGCTACTGCAGGTGAAGGCACGCACCCAATCGCATCTTGAGGCCAAGCGACTGCTCACCCTTCTGGATTGGTTTGAGCCGCTGGTTCCCGATCTGGTGCCTGACAACTCGATCCTGCGCGAGTTCGTCGGCGGGTCGATCCTGCAGGACTTTCGTGTGACACTCTGACCGCTGATGCATTCGCAGGAGCCCTATGGGTGGTTCAGAGGCAGCGAAGGGAACTTGACCCTGGGCCGGTTTGTGCTATAGTGTGATCTAGATTACTTGAGAAATCGTAAAAGATATGGGCAATCTCCTGCTCATCGAAGCCGCTGTTACTGGGGCGACCATGCTCGCTGCCGCATTCCTTGGCTATTACTTGCAAGGGGGATGTGGCGCCATCCTGTTTGTGTCACTTGCGGCAGCGGCGTGCGGCGTGTGCATTGCCGGAGCGACCCTGGCCGGCTGGATAGGGCTACTCGTCGCCGTTGCGATAGTTGCGGTGCTCGGCTGGTTCCTCGGCAGGAAACTGTCCGGATCTCGTAGCGCAACGCTTGCTGTGGCCTTCTGGCTGGCTTTCAGCCTGGCGTGCCTAATTGGATACTGGGCAGGCGGCGGTGTGGGCTTGGCGACGATCACCTTGCCAGCAACGCTGCTCTTCTGGGGCGTGCTTTACCTGCTTTCTGGCTACCTGCTCCCCACACAAGATGACCAGGAACGCAAGTGGGCCTTCCGCAGCCTGTTGACATTCTCTCTCGGCACCAACTACCCCTACTATGTTGTCCAGGATCGGGAGCTAAAGGAGCGAGTTCCCGGTAACCCCTATCGATCGTTATTCGCCGGACCCGGTGTCGTTTTGACCGGCCCCGATCACCTTGCGGTCCTGACCAACGGTAACAACATCCAAGTGGACAAGAAACCCGGGCTGGTGTTTACCCACAGGTATGATGTCATCCAGCGTGTGGTGGATCTTCGGCCGCAACTGCGAGCCTTTTTCGTCGAGGCCCGCACTCTGGACGGCATTGCCATCCGGGTGCTGGTCTTTATCCCTTTCCGTGTAAATTGGGGTGGCCAGAAGCCAGAAGAAGGACGTTCATTCCCCTATGACTCCCAGGCTGTTTTCCAGGCTGTCACCAACGAACCGGTCGAACAGCGGCCCGCGCGCAGGCATAGCTGGGACGAGCTTCCGGAGATACATGCAACCCAGATCCTTCGGGATATCATCTCCCGCTACAAGTTTGACGATCTGTGCCTAGCGCTGGGACCATGCATCGAAGGGGCGGAGGACATCGTCCAGCGGTACTCGTCGGATGGGACACCCTCCCCCCACGATCCGCAGCATGATCCCCGGTATCGTGTCCGCGATGAACTGGTCGGCCGTCTGCGAACGGAGATGAGTGCTTTTGGCATCGAAGTCATCGGGGGCGGCATCAGTAATCTCTTGCCTATAGACGACACGTTGATCCAGCAACGGATTGAGAACTGGCGGACCAAGTGGCAAAGCCGCCTCAAGGCCATTGAGGCAGACCGTGATGCCACCAGGGTAGAACAGATCGACGCCGCGCGGCTGGGCGTCGAACAGGCTCTGTTTGCCATGGTTGCCCAGCTGCTCAGCCAAAGCATTGCCGAGGGGGAAGACCTTTCAGAAGAGCTGATCGCCGCCAGTTACGTCGCTTCACTGGAGCGGATGGCCGAGAACCCCAACGTCAGCGAAATGCTGACACACGATACCCGGCAGAGGCTCACATATCTCCGATCGATGGGGAGGCCGGTGTTAGTTTCCGACTCGCCCGCGAAAGGATCTGGGGTATAGGCGATGTTCAGCCCCAAACGGTTCGTCGGATTCCTGAAGCGGTTTCTTTCCGGGGTGATGCCGCTGTTCATCTGCCTGGTGCTGTTGGCCGTGGTGGGCGTGCTGGTCGGCGGCATGGCCACGACTGCATGGCACGTGGGCATCAGGTTAGGCGCAGCGCTTGTTCCGGCAGCGGTGGCGGTCGCCGCTGCCTTTGCCCTGTCCATTGGCTACATACAGCGGTTGCATGATCTGGGAAGCAGGCGCGAGATCTTCTGGTATCTGATCCACTGCATGTTCGGGCAAGGCAATTTCAAACCATGGCTGTTGGTCGAGGAAGGCAAGGTTAACTTCCAACGTAACCCACTCGACAGCTTGATCGTGAGAGTGGGTGGACCAGGCCATCTGGTGATCCGCAAGGATTCTGCCGTCATGCTTGAACGAGGCGGGCAATTGACACGGGTAGAAGGGCCTGGCTTCCCTCACATCGAGCGGTACGAGCGTATCCATGACACAGTGGATCTCCGCCCCACACGATGGGTGTACCCGGTGGTGGGCATGAGCAAAGAGGGAATCCCTGTTACTTGCGATGCAGATATTGCCTTTCAGATCCAGAATGGAGATCAGCAAGCAACAGACGAATTGCCATTTCCGATGGACGGGCAGGCGGTCTTTACGGCCGTGACCAGCAAGTGGATGCGTGAGCTTACTCGACCAGAAGGCGACCGGATGCTGGATTGGAAGGGGCTGATCATCGTATCCGCAACTGAGGGTAAATTGCGATTCATCCTGGCTCGCTACCCCCTCGACCGGCTCGTCGCACCCGAAAGAGAAGGAAGCGAGCACCCCAGGCAGGTGATTCGCAACGAGCTGGAGACCGAGCTTCACACAGCCGCTGCCAGAGTAGGGGCCAGAGTCCTGAAAGTGGAGCTCGGGCAGATCAAGGTCGCGGACGCGGTTACGCAGCAATGGATCGAGAGCTGGCGGGCCGAATGGGATCGATGGCAGAGCAGCTACTTGGCCCCAGCGGAGGCTGCCTACGTGGAGTCTGTGGGCGGCGCCAGGTCCAGACTCACCGCCGAAAAGATCACAAACAGCGCCAGAATACTGCACGAGCTAGCAGCTCAGGGACGGCAGGCATTTGTCAGCGGCGCCCTGACGCAGTTCTTTCTGGCGATACGCAACATTGGCACCGATTCGCTAGCGCTGACCTACCTGGCACCCGAGTCTGTCAAGATGCTCCAGAAGACGGCGGAGTTGACCTTGGCGTCAGGGGGCCGCGCCGCAGGGGACAGCATATCCCCAGCGGAGGACGACTCCTGATAGGACAGGGTCCTGTTTTCCGTCCGGCTTGAGACCCTGCCGGCTAGGAAAGGACCCGGGTCCAGGCAGGAGACTCGACAACCTGAGGCTGCATCTGGTCGATGTGCGGCGAATAGGAGAGGCCAAAGGCCGCGGCGACAGCGCGCATGGCTGCCACGTAGCCTCGGCGATACATCTGCATTTCGGGGGAGTCGATGCTGGAAAAGAGATCGAGATTCGCCATGTCAACGGCCACCAGTGTGTTCTGGATCTCATCCCTGAACCAGATCTTGAGACCTCGCTGCGTTCCCTGAACCATGAGTAATATCCTCTTGGGCAAAGTTGATGTTGATTATAGCAGATAGGGGTTGAGGTGTCAACAACCGTTTTTCGCTACAGTGGCCGGATGATATCGACAAGAGGATGATCTATTGGTGGTATCGACCCGATTCGAGCGCTCAGACCATCTGCTGATCATTGGTGCAGCCAGCCTGGATACGAAGGGCCGAGCCGGCCAGCCGATCCAGCCTGGCACGTCGACCCCCGGGGCGATCCGCATCAGCGCCGGTGGTGTGGCGCGCAACATTGCCGAGAACCTGGCGCGGCTCGGCGAGCCGGTGGTCCTGCTCTCGGCGGTGGGCGATGACAGCTCGGGCCGCCGTATCCTGAGCCAGGCAGCTGAGGCCGGCATCGACATCAGTCACATCGTCGTGGCCGCCGATCACCGTACGGCAGCCTATCTGGCCGTCCTGGACGAGACGGGCAACATGGTGACCTCCATCGATGACATGGCGATCAGCCAAGAGGTGCTCACTCCCCAGCTCATCTACCAACATCGGAACCTTTTCCGCGGCGCGCGGATGATCGCGCTCGACGCCAACCTGTCGCCAGCCGCGTTGCGCACCATCTTTAGCTTGGCCCGCAAGTATCAGGTACCGGTGTGCGCCGATCCCACCACCACCACCTTGGCGCCGCGGCTGTGCCCCTACCTGCCCGAGCTGTTTCTGATCACCCCCAACAGCACCGAAGCTGAGGCCCTGTGTGGCGTGCACGTCCAGGGTCGTAGGAGCGCCCTGACAGCCGCCAAGAAGCTGGTGACCATGGGGGTGCGCATTGCGGTCATAACCCAGGGCGCTACCGGCCTGGCATACGCCACGTCGCAGGAGAGTGGCAATGTGCCGGCCATCGAATGCGACATTGTCGATATGACCGGCGCGGGCGACGCGCTGACTGCAGGCGCCATCTTTGGCCTGCTTAACGACCTACCCGTAGACCAGGCGGTGCGGCTGGGTCTCTCGGCCGCGGCGCTCACCATCCAGAGCCGCGAGACCGTCCACCCTGATCTTAGCCTGGAACACTTGTACGACCAATTGCAGATCTGAGGTAACCAATGGCTCAAAGGAAGAGAACCCCCTTCTTGCACGTCAGTAGTCAAGTCCGCTCCGCCCTCAGCGCCCGACAGCCGGTCGTCGCTCTGGAATCCACAGTGATTGCCCATGGGCTGCCCTATCCTGACAATCTGGAAGTCGCCCGCCAGATGGAGGCAGCCGTCTGGGAGCACGGCGCCGTACCGGCCACAATCGCCATCCTCCACGGCCAACTGCACGTCGGGCTGACCGAGCCCGAACTGGAATTCCTGGCCACGGCGCAGAATATTCGTAAGGTCAGCCGCCGCGATCTGCCGGTGGTCGTAGCCCAGCAGTGTGACGGCGCCACCACCGTGGCGGCGACGGCCACAATTGCTGCATGGGCCGGAATCGAAACGTTTGCAACCGGTGGTATTGGTGGGGTACACCGGAACGCCCCATTCGACGTCTCCAACGACCTGCCGACGCTGGCGTCGGTGCCGGTGGCTGTCATCTGCTCCGGCGCCAAGGCGATCCTGGATCTGCCGGCGACCTTGGAATGGCTGGAGACGGCAGGCGTGCCGGTGGTCGGCTACGGCACAGATGAGCTGCCCGCCTTCTATTCGCGACATAGCGGACTGCGGGTCGACATACGCGTCGACAGGCCACAGGAAGCGGCGGCTATCATTCATGCCACGAGGCAACTGGGCCTGCCCGGCGGCATTCTGATCGTCGTCCCTGTGCCGGAGGCCGACGAACTGCCGAAGGAAAGCATCGAACCCCACATCATCAGCGCGTTGGCTGAGGCCAGGGCGCAGCACATCGAAGGCAACGCCGTAACGCCGTTTCTGCTCAAGTGGCTCGCTCAGGAGACAGGGGGAGACAGCCTCAAAGCCAATGTCGCGCTGCTAAAAAACAACGCTGCCGTCGCAGCCCAGATCGCGGTCGCGTTGAAGGGGCTGGCAGAGGAATAGATGACCTGGAATCAGAACTACACTGCACTGATCGTCTCTTTTGCCTACGTCTTTGGCGTCATCGCCGTGGCGGAGCTGCTGCGCCGCGTCGCCGGACGGTCGCTCGATTTCACGCGGAAGTTCATCCACATCGGCGTGGGCATGTGGATCGTGGGGACGGTGTTCCTCTTTGAGAACTGCTACCTGGCCCTCGTCCCGCCGTTGGCTTTCACGATCATCAACGCCATCTCTTACTTGCGGGGTACTATCAAGGCCATGGAGACGGGCGACAAGAGCAACCTGGGGACGATCTACTTTCCAATCTCCTTCGCCGTCATCATCTACTGCCTCTGGGGGATGCCCGTCCCGATGGTCGCCAGCATGATGCCCATGACCTGGGGCGATGCGCAGGCAGCTTTGGTCGGCCGACGGTACGGTTTTCATCGCTACACCGTCTTTGGCCAGACCCGCTCGGTGGAAGGCTCGGTGGCGATGCTGCTGTGGAGCTGGATCCCCACATCACTGGCCCTGTTTGTCCTCCCCCTCATCCTGGGGACCCCATCCATCAGCCCGCTTCTGGCGCTGATCTATGGTGGTGCGACGTCGGTCGTTTGCACTCTGGTCGAGGCCCTTTCACCGTGGGGCATCGACAACCTGACCGTCCCCCTGGCCGCCATGCTGATGCTGTATGCCCTGAAAGTTTGACCCCTATAGCAACCCCTCAACCATGCTCTGAAAATGGGCAATGTGCTGTTGGACAAGCCGCTCTGCCGAGCGCGCGTCACCCTCTTTCAGCGCTTCCAGAATCCGGAGATGTTCCTCGACGTTGCCACGGACGCTGCCCATCCTGTCCAGGGCAAAGAACGACAGGCGGTAGACGAGGGTGTACATCTCTTCCAGGGCGCGGGCCAGAAAGCGGTTCCCCGATGCTTCGTACATCAGGCCGTGGAACTGGTGATCTACGATCAGCAGCGCCTTGTTGTCCTCTGTCTTCAGGACACGCTCAAAGTCCTTCAGCAGCTGCTCCATTCGCTGGACCTGCTCAGGGGTTATCCGCTCGGCTGCCAGTCGGGCGCACATCCCCTCCAACGTCGTGCGCACATCAAAGATCTCGCGCATGGTGGAGGTCGTCGCCGAGTGGGCCACAAGCCACCGCCCTCGTTGCTTGACGACGAATCCGTCCTTGGCCAGTCGTTCCAGTGCCTGCTGGGCAAGCGTCAGGCTACCGCCCGTCTCCCGCACAAGCGCCTTCTCGTCGATCGGCTGGATCGGATTCAACTCCAGATTCAGTATCTTTTGCTTAACCGCCTGATACATCTGCTCAACCCGGTCCATCGCTCACCTCCTGATGTGAAGCTGTAAGGCCGAAATCACACGACAGTAGATGTCTATGCCCAGTATACCAGACTTTTGGCCTACGGGCAACCTCTGCCATGTGTTCCGGTTGCGCAGCACAAGATACGAAACACGCGTCAGGACACACAATTGACATCACGACATCCTCGTGCTATAATCCCGCAACTATGCTAGACATCAATTTCATCCGCGAACATCCTGAAGAGGTCAAGACGGCGTTGGTCGCCCTCAACGCCGAGGCGCCGATCGACGCTATCCTGGCTCTTGACGCCAGACGGCGCGAGATCCTGCAACAGGTCGAGACTCTGCGTGCTGAGCGGAACACCGCCTCGAAAGAGATCGGCCGCAGCAGCGATTCAGCCAGCCGGCAGTCCCGGATCGAGGCGATGCGAGCTGTTGGCGACCAGATCCAGGCCCTGGAGGACGAGCTCAAAACGGTCGAGGCCGACTTGAACACCGCCATGCTCCAGGTGCCCAATCTGCCCGGTCCCGGCGTGCCGGTCGGCCCCGATGACAGCCAGAACATCGTGCTTCGCCAGGAGGGCGAGCCCAGTTCGTTCGATTTCGAGCCGGTGCCCCACTGGGACCTGGGGCCGGCGCTCGACATCATCGATTTCGAGCGGGGCGTCAAGCTGTCGGGCACCCGCTTCTACCTGCTGAAGGGGTTGGGGGCACGCCTGCAGCGGGCGCTGATCGCCTGGATGCTAGACGTGCACCTGGCCCAGGGCTACACCGAGATCTACCCGCCCTACATGGTTCGCCGGGAGATGATGGTCGGCGCGGCACAGTTGCCCAAGCTCGAGGAGAACATCTACCACGATGCCGAGGAAGACTTCTGGTTTGTCGGCACTGCCGAGATCCCACTGACCAACCTGCACCGTGACGAGATCCTGGAGCCGGGCACGCTGCCGCTCAGGTACGTGGCCTACAGCGCCTGTTTCCGCCGCGAAAAGATGTCGGCCGGGCGCGATGTGCGGGGCATCAAGCGCGGTCACCAGTTCGACAAGGTCGAGATGTACCAACTGGTCGAGCCCGAGGTATCGTACGACGTACTGGAGCAGATGGTCCGCGACGCCGAGGCGGTATGCCAGGGCCTGCGCATCCCCTATCGCCTGATACAGATGTGCACCGGCGACCTGGGCTTTCAGGCAGCCAAGAAATACGACCTGGAGATGTGGGCACCCGGCGTGGCCGAGTGGCTGGAAGTCAGCTCAATCTCCAACTGCACCGACTTTCCAGGCACGGCGGGCCAATGTCCGCTATCGAGCGGAAAAGGGTGCCAGACCGCGTTACGTCCACACGCTAAACGGCTCAGGGCTGGCTCTGCCCCGGGTGATGATCGCCGTCATCGAGAACTATCAGCAGGCCGACGGCAGCATTGCCGTGCCCGAAGTGCTGCGGCCCTACATGGGTGGCATCGAGATCATCCGCTAACCGCGGTCGCGGCCAACTTCCGGCCCCGGGGACCCTCTCGGTTTGCCCAGAGACCCGTTTTGACAGAAACTGGGCTCTCTGATATACTGTCCATGCGCCGGGGAGGGAGTCCGGGGCACCGCTCGCGGAGGGATGTCCGAGTGGTTGATGGAGGTGGTCTTGAAAACCGCTGTGGGGGCAACCTCACCGGGGGTTCGAATCCCTCTCCCTCCGCCAGACTAAGAGAATATCTTGGGGAGGTGCCGGAGTGGTCGATCGGGGCCGCCTGCTAAGTGGTTGAGGGGCCATAAAGCTCCTCCCAGGGTTCAAATCCCTGCCTCCCCGCCTTTGAGCCCTCGTAGCTCAGTGGATTAGAGCGTCTCCCTGCGGAGGAGAAGGCCGCGCGTCCGAATCGCGCCGAGGGTACCTGAGGGTATAAGACCCGACGGGTTTGCGAGAACCTGTCGGGTCTTGTGTTGCGTCCTGCCCTCCTTTCGTCTACGAAGTGACAAGCTGCAATTTGTGTGCTATAATCAGGCAGCCAACGTAATCCACGCTCAGCGAGGAGGATGAACTGATGGACACCGATCTGCGGAACAGATTGAGGATCGCCAGCAGCCGGCTCGACGAGGTCAATGCCTTCCTGCTCGACCCGAACAACCGGGCCATCAACGATTTTCTGGCGGTAGTCGACAAGTATGGCACGATCGAGGAGATAAACCGGAAAGCCGCTGAGGCGCGTTCCCTCCCAAACCTCAAACAGCGCCTGCAAGCGATCAGCTCGCCCTATCTGGCCGATCTAGCCTGGCTGGAGGATCAGCGGGACAGGGGCGCCTTTATCCCCATGGCGGATTACCGGCGCAAGGTAGCTGGGCAGCCGGTCTGATACAATTGTCTTTGACGACAGCCGGGCAGTCACCCTGGAGATCAGCTCCCTGTCGTTCTTCCCCTGGCTGATTGCCGAAGCCAGACAGGCGATCGCCAACGGCGAGCTGATGCCCGGGCGCTACATCCGCGTCCGCAACATGAAGGAGCAGGTGGCCGATCAGGGTGATACCCTGGCCGTTGCCGCGGCCATGCAGATCGTCGGAGCAAGTTATGTCGAGACGCTTGACACCAAGGGCACCGACGGCTCGAACGTCCACCTGGGCGGACCGGCGACGATCACCGGCTATTTTGGCGGCATCGGCCAGCCCAACCACTACGCACTGAAGTGGCTCGATGAGTTCCTGGGCTACTACACCACCTACGGCATCAAGCAGGTGCTCAACATCAACAACGGCACGATCCTGCTTGCCTATTTCCTGCACAAGCTGGGGGTGGACGTCGAGTTCAAGATCTCGGTCTTTGTGGGGAACGACAACCCCTACGCCGCGCTGTGGACCCTGATCGGCGCCCGGCTCTTTGCCCGAGACGACGGCACCACGTCGCTCATCGGTTTCAACTGGAGCAACTCGGTCAACAACGAGACGATCCAGATCGCCTCCGACCTGCGCCGCGCTCTAGGGTTGGAGGAGGTAGTCCGCTTTGAGCACCACATCACCGAGGCGTACAAGAGCATCGTCCGCCAGCCCTATGACCGCACCCAGGAGCTGGTGGAACTGGCCGCCACGGTGCCCAACATCTCGGCCAAGCATGAGGGCGGCAACCCGGACGTGGAGGAGGGGCTGGAGCATCCCTCTGACATCCTCGACTATTTTGTGCCAAAGCAGGAGATCCTGGCCAAGGGGCTGATGCCGGCCATGGAGCGGAACTACCTGGACAAGCACAACGCCGTGAACCGCACTGCCCGGGCGCTGACCGAGGCCGGCCTGTCGGTCATCGCTGCGTGGAACCTGCACAGATAGACGGAGAGAAAACCCATGACTGACAAACCGTTCCGACCGGGTGGGGTCAACCCCGCCCTGGTCACGCCCTTTGCCAAAGACGAATCGGTGGACGAGGCGGCCTTCCGCCGCCTGATCCGGCACGTCATCGACCATGTCGACGGCCTGGTGCCGTGCGGCACCACCGGCGAGTTCAACTATCTCACCCCCGAGGAAAGCAAGCGGCTGGTGCAGATCGCCGTCGAAGAAGCCCACGGCAAGCCGGTCATCGCCGGCACCGGCGCAGCCGGCACCAAGCTGGCCATCGACCTCAGCCGCGCCGCCCAGGAAGCCGGTGCAACCGCCTGCCTGGTCGTCACTCCCTATCTTCCTTCATCCGTCCGACAAGGGGATCTACCAGCACTTCTACGAGATCGCCAAAGCCCTGCCCGACCTGCCGATCATCCTGTACAACATCCCCCAGGTGGTCGATGCCTACCTGCCCCGCCGCGTCGTCGAGGACCTGGCCGACATTCCCAACATCGTCGGCCTCAAGGACTCGTCCGGCAACCTGACCTACACCATGGAGATCCTGGAATATGCCGGCGACCGGATCAACGTCCTGATCGGCCACGACGAGGTGGTGCTCAACGCCCTGGCCGGCGGCGCCAGCGGCATGATCCTGGCCTCGGCCCAGGTCTACCCAGAGGTGTGGCAGGCGATCCTGCAAGCCGTGCGGCGCGGCGACCTGGAGACGGCCCGCGCGCTGCAGCGCAAGGTGCAAAAGCTGTCGCGCATCTTTTGCCGCTACGGCGGCGGGGTGGCCGTCAAGCAGGCGCTCAAGATGATGGGCGTCGATGCCGGCCAGCCGCGCAGCCCGCTCAAGAGCGTCGGCGGGGCACTGATGCACGAGGACCGGGCCGAAATCCAGCTAGAGCTGGAGCGGTTGGGCAAGATCCCAGCCCCAAGCGCCGAGCACCATGTGCCAGGTGGACCGCTGGTCGGACGATTTGAGGCGGTGGGCGTGACCGCCAACACGATCCAGTCCCACGGCATGCGGATCGGCACCGGCGCTGCCGGCGAAGCGGTCGAGGCGATCCAGATCGACCTGCTGTGCGGTGCCAAGGATGGGCCGCTGGGCGAGGCATGGGCCTACCAGCTCACCTACCCCCGTCACGGCTACGAGGCGCTGAGCGCGATCCTGGAGCCGAATCTGACCGTCCGGCCCAGCACGCTGATCGTGCCGACGAACGAGCTGAAGGACCTGCGGCAGGCGAACATGATCTACGGCCCGGTGCAGAACGCTGTCGCCAAGGCCATCGTCGACAAGCTGGCCGCCGAGGTCATCCCTGAAACAGCCATGCACACCGACGTGATCCTGGTCCAGGCAGCGGTCCATCCCCAGGCGCTCGACCGCCGGCTGCTGCACCACAACGCCTACGCGGCGACCTGCGCGGCGATCGACGCCGCATTTGGAGCGTAGAACCCATGAGCAAGAAAACTAGACTGGTTCAAAGGCATCTTCCCGGCGTTGGTCACGCCGTTTACCCCCGACGACCGGCTGGACGAGGCAGCCTACCGGGCGCTGATCCGCTTTGTGCTGCCCCACGTCGAACGGCGTTGTGCCGTGCGGCACGACCGGCGAGTTCAGCTCCATGACGCTCGACGAAAAGAAGCGGACCATCGAGGTCTGCCTGGACGAGGTCGGCGGCCGGGTACCGGTGCTGGCCGGCACCGGCTGCCAGAGCACGCGCGAGACGGTCGAGCTGACCAGCTGGGCCAAGGACGCCGGCGTGACCGGCGCCCTGGTGGTAGCGCCCTACTATCTCAAAGCCTGCCTTCAACGAGGTGTTCGACCATTACAAAGAGGTGGACAAGGTCGAGCTGCCGATGGTGCTGTACAACATCCCCCAGTGCGCCGGCACCCACTTTCAGTGGTGGACGGCCGAGGGGATGGGACTGGCCTTCGACCATGTGATCGGCATGAAGGACTCGTCGGGCGATATGCCCTTCTTCATGGCCGCGCTGGAAAAGCTGCGCGGCACGATCGGCCTGTTCGTCGGGCACGACGAGATCGCCGGCCCGGCGCTGCTGGCCGGCGCCGACGGTGCGATCCTGGCCTCGGCCAACCTGATCCCCGACATCTGGCAGGAGATCTACCAGGCCGCCCAGCGCGGCGACGTCGAGTTTGTCCGGCAGCGCCACAAGGAGATCCAGATCCTGGCCCGGATCGTGACGCGCAAAGGCAGTCCTCAGGCGGTGAAGGAAGGGCTGCGGATGATCGGACTGCCGCAGATGAGCAACGTCCGCCTGCCGATGATCCAGGGCGGCGAGTTCGAGCGCGAGGACTATGAGGACCTGCGCACCCAGCTGGAGAACCTGGGCAAGATCGGCACCCAGACCGTGGTCCTGGGTGGCAAAGAGGTCGAGTATGCCCTGCCGGCCGACGTGCCGCCCCATTTCGAGGACCTGACCCTGTGTGTGGGCGAGGGGTTTGCCGGCCCGCCCTTTTCCGAGATCGCCCACATCGACCTGCTGCTGGGCAAGAAGGACGGTCCGGTCGGCAAGGCCATCGCGCGGGCCCGGAACGAGCCGCGCCCCGGCCATGAGCTGGCCGATCCTCAGCGACCGGCCGCTAACCCTGCTGGTTCCCACCGTGACCGTGCGCGGGGCCAAGGCCCGGCAGTTGGTCTACGAGGAGGCGGCCAGCGGTGTCAAGCTGGCCCTGGAGCATGCCATCGCCCACCACAACCTGCCGGAGGCGATCCTGGACGACGTCTGCCTCATCGCCAACGTCTTTGTCCACCCGGCGGCCAGCATCCGCCAGCGGGTCAAGATCAACAACTACAAGGCGATGCGGGCTGCGATCCGCAAGGCGCTGGAGGGACGGCCCACGCTCCAGGAGCTGATAGCAGAGAAGGAAGCGGCCCGGCATCCGTTCCGGTACGCGCCCTAGCGCTTCTTCGCACAAACAAAAAGCCCTCTCACATCGAGAGGGCTTTTTTTCTCACTACTGCTTGAGATGATATGGAACGTCGATGATCACGCGCTGAAAACCAAACTGCCGGCGGCGATAGAGCAGCGCGCTCTTGAGCAGCTGAGCGGTCTGGTTGTGAAAGATGTTCTGCCACCACCTGGCCGGCACGAACTCGGGCAGCACCACCGCCGCAAGCTGGCCGTCGTTGTGCTCCCGGTCAGTCTGGTCCAAAAAGTCGAGCAACGGTCTGACAACGGAGCGGTAAGGCGAGGGCAGGACCACCAGCGACACGTCGGGCCACCAGCATTCCCACTCTTTGCGGACGCGCTCCCCCGCGCCCGGCTCCAGCTCCACGTACGCCGCCGTCACGTCCTTGGAGATCGAACAGGCGTAGGCCACGGCGTCCATCATCCCCCGGTGCACCCCGGAGATGGGGACGACCACCCGCATGGGTGGGAACGGCTTGAGCGATGGGGGCAGCCCGCGCAGCGACAGTTGCTCGGACACCGTCCGGTAATGGGCTCGGATCCGCAGGAACCCAAGCACCAAGGCCGGGATCAGCAAAACGGTGATCCAGGCTCCCTCGACGAACTTGCTGATGCCGACGACCAGCAAGGTTGCCGCCGTTGCCACTGCTCCGACGCCGTTGATAGCATGCTTTCAGCTCCCATCCCTTTCCCCCGTCACGCCGCCAGTGGATGACCATGCCGGCCTGCGACAGGGTAAAAGCCAGGAATACCCCGACGGCGAACAGGGGGATCAGCGAGTGGGTATCGCCGCCAAAGACGACGATCAGTCCGCCAGTAGCAACCGACAGGAGCAAGATGCCGTTGGTAAACACCAGCCGATCCCCCAGACCGGTCAACTGGCGCGGCAAAAAGCCGTCGGCGGCCAGGAGAGCTGCCAGGCGCGGAAAGCCGGCAAAGCTGGTGTTGGCCGCTACGGCCAGGATCAGCATCGTGCTGGCCTGGATCAGCACGTAGGCCGGCCCACTGCCCAGCAGCCGCCGCGCCAGCGCCGACAGGATCGTCTCCTGCGGCCCGGCGACCACGGCCAGGACCTGCGTCAGGCCGATGCTGCCCACGAACAGCACACCCATCAGCACGGCCATGACCATCAGCGTCCGCCCGGCATTCCTGGCCTCGGGCGGCTGAAAGGCCGGCACGCCGTTGCTGATCGCCTCGATCCCGGTCAATGCCGTACAGCCAGTGGAAAAAGCCTGCAGCACCAGAAACGCCGTCAGAGGGTGTGTCGGGCAGCCGGTGCAGCAGCGGCCATGGATCCCGGGCCGTCGATCACAACGCGCACCAGGCCGTAGACCAGCATGGGCAGGTAGGTGAACAGGAACAGGTAGACCGGAATGGACATCAGGGTGCCTGTCTCTCGCAGCCCCCGCAGATTGACCATGGTGATGATCGCCAGGAGGACGAGCGCCAGGGCGACGCGATGGGGCCACAGCGCTGGAAAGGCCGAGGCAATCGCCGCCACTCCCGCCGTCAGGCTGACGGCGGCCGTCAGCAGATAGTCGATCAACAGCGCCGCGGCGGCGATCAAGCCCGGCAGCGTGCCCAGGTTCTCGCGGGCCACGACGTAGGAGCCGCCGCCTGAAGGATAGCCGTGGATCGTCTGAAAGTAGGACAGAGCGACGATCGACCAGCAGCACCGATGATCGCCAGCTCCAATCGGCAAGCGACATGGACAGGCCGGCGGCGCCGGCGACCACCAAGCCCCAGGTAGATCTCCTGGTTGGCGTAGGCGATCGACGACAGGGCGTCGGGCGAGAATGCCGCCAGAGCCCGTACCTTGTTCAACCGCTTCTCGGCGAGCTGCTGGGTGGGGAGCGGAGGGCCGATTAGAAGGTTGCGGGTTTTGTTCAGCACTATTGCATCTGCGCCGCGAGCGCCTCCAGACGGTCCTTCTCCAAGCGCCACCTGGACGAGCCAGGTCGCATAGTCTTTCGGCGGCTCGTGGGTCGTCTCCCGGCGAACCAGGGCCAGTGCTCCGCTCTCACAGCGGGTGACGCACACGCCGCAGCCGATGCATCGCTCCCGGTCGACCACCGCCACGTCCTCCACGGCGATGGCCTCCACCGGGCAGGCGTCCTCGCACAGGCCGCAGGCCAGGCAGTCGTCGGCGCTGACCATGGCGTAAAAGTTCGAGGCGATCTTGGCCGAGGCCGCTCCCAGCCGGGTGACGGTGCCCAGCAGCCCGCAGCAGCACGGACAGCAGTTGCAGATGAACTCGACCTTGTCCAGCGTGTTGGAGGTCATGTGCACCAGGCCGGCCTGGCGCGCCCGCTCCAGCACGGACAGCGCCTCGTCGCGGCCGATGAGCCGGCCCATCCCCCGCTCGGCCAGGAACTTGGCGCCATAGTCCAGGGCCAGGCACACGTCGATCGGCGCGTCGCAGGAGTGCTTGGACACGCGGCAGGGGCAGTCCTGGACCGAGATGTACTTGGCCTTGTCGATGTAGCCGACCACCTGCTCGTAGACCAGCACCGTCTGCTGGGCGTCGACCGTTTCCTGGACAGGGATGACCCGGGCCATGTGGGTCGCACTGCCGGTCATCTCTGCACCCCAGCCGTCCTGGTAGTAGTCGTGCCACAGCTCGCTCAGCCGCTCGAAAGGCAGGTCCAGGCGGCCATGCTTCATCAGCGGGAACTCGAACAGGCCCGGCGCCGTGGGAAAGAGCATGTAAAAGTGACGGCCCTTGGACTCGTAGGCATAGACCAGCCCCTTGTCGGCCATCGCTTCACAATGGGCTATCAGCTCCTCCAGCGGCAAGCCCGCCTTCTGGGCTATCTCGGTGTCACGGCCTGGCTTGAACGGCAAGTGCAGGGCTACGGCGGCCTCCTCAGGCGTAAAAAGGATGCGCAGGATCTCCAGGAACGACTCTCGAGGCGGCGCGCCCATCGGATGGACGGCCAGCTTGGCCCTCAGTTGCTCGTAAATGTCCATAGCCAGTCTCCTTACGGCTAACGATCATGGATTCGTTTTCAGCACCAGGTACTTGGCCGCACCCCAGCCTTCTTTGCCTTCCGGCGTGCGCAATTTCCACCAGACAAGGCCGTCGGCCTCCTGGGGACCCTCCACCACGACAGGGAGTTGCCCTCTTTGACGGTGATCACGATGGCTGCCCCGGTGGTGGGCTCGAGCGCGCAGGTTCAGGCCTGCGCCCGGTACCCTCGACGATCACTGTGGCACCGGACGCGATCTCGGTGAATGGAGTTGGTTGGGCCGTGGAGCTGATAGGCAGCACCACCGTCGGCGTGGCAGTCTGGATCAGCAGCACGGACGGCGTCAAGGTGGCGGTGGGCACGAGCTGACGGGTGGCCGTTGCCACGGGGTCGGGGTCTCATCCGCTCCCCCACCCTGGATGGCCTTGACCAGCAGCACCAATCCCACGCACAGCAGGATCACGACCCCGACGACGATAGCCAGCAGGGCCCATCCAGGCAGGATCGGTCCCCGGCGTCTGGCATGGCGCACCGGTTTCCGATCGGGCGATTCCCACTCGCGATCGCTCCTCTCCCCTGGGCCGGCATCATATTGCGTCATGATGACTTTCCTCCTTTGCGAGTTAGTTTCTTGATCGTCTCTTGATTCGAGCCTGTCGCCAGGCTTGCAGTTCATCCAGTGTCATGCAGTTGAGCACGTCAGTGGCCCTGGCCCAGCCGCGCCGGGCCGTCGCCAGGCCGAAAAACAGGACGTCGAGCCCGTCGGGATGGTGGGCATCGCTGTTGATCGCGATCGGGACACCCTGTTCGACAGCCTGCCGGATGTGCACGTCGTCCAGGTCGAGCCGGGAGGGGTGGCTGTTGACCTCCAGGGCCGTTCCGGTCTCGGCAGCAGTGCGGATCACGGCATCCAGGTCCACGGTGCTCTCGTCACGCTGGCCCAGGATGCGCCCAGACGGGTGGCCGATCGACGTCGATGTAGGGGTTGCGCAGGACGCCCAGCACCCGCTGCGTCATCTGCTGCCGGATCCTGGCGCAGCGAGGTATGCACCGACGCGACAACCAGATCGAGCCGGCCAGCACCTCGTCGGGAAAATCGAGCGAGCCGTCGGCCTTGATCTCCAGCTCGCAGCCCTGGAGCAGCCTGAAGTCGTCCCAGGTCGCATTCAGGTCGTCGATCTCCACCCGCTGCGCCTGCAGCCGCTCGGCGGTCAGTCCTTTGGCGATTCCCAGGCTGTGGGTGTGATCAGAGATGACCAGGTAGCGGTAGCCCCGCGCCCGCGCCGCGCTCGGCCATCTCGGCCAGGCTGCCGACGCCGTCGCTCCAGTTGGTGTGGGCGTGCAGATCGCCCTGGATCTGCTCCCAGTCCACCAGATCGGGCAGGCGTCCCGTCTGTGCGGCCTGGATCTCGCCCCGGTCCTCGCGCAGCTCGGGTGCGATCCAGGGCAGGCCCAGCGTTCTCATACACCTCAGACTCTTCCGGGGTCAAGATCTCTCCGCCGTCCTGCTGCTTGAAGCCATACTCGCTCAAGCTGAGGCCCTGCTTCTGGGCGATCTCGCGGATCCGGACGTTGTGGGCCTGGCTGCCGGTGAAGTACTGAAGGGCCGCACCCCAACGCCGGGGCTCCAGCACGCGCAGGTCGGCCTGCAGGCCATTGTGGAGGCGAACGGTCGTCTTGGTCGGGCCGCTGAGCATCACCTCGGCCACCTGCGGCAGCGCGGCAAAAGCGCGCATGACCGCCGCCGGCGCATCCGAGGCGGCCAGCAGGTCAATGTCGCCGATGGTTGATCTCATCCGTCGCAGGCTGCCGGCAACCATTGCCTGCACGACCTCAGGGCAGGTGGCCCTGAGCCCATCCACCAGCTCATTGGCCACCGGCCAGGCCGTGCCCAGAGGAATGCGGTCGCTGCGGCGGTGTAGCAGCTCGATGCCGGCCAGGATCTTGGACTCGGACCTGGCCCCCAGGCCCGGCAGGTCGCGCAGCTTGCCGGCACGGGCGGCCGCTTCGACCTCGGTCACGCCCTGCAGGCCCAACTGCTCCCACAGCAGCTTGGCCGTCTTGGGACCGACCTCCGGGATGGCCAGCAGCGAGACGACGCCAGACGGCACCTGCTCCTGCAAACGCTCATAATAGGCCAGATGGCCGGTGCTGAACAGCTCGTCGAGCTTGTCGGCGATGGCCTGGCCGACCCCTGGGATCTCCTGCAGTTTGCCGGCCTGCCAGTAACCCCGGATGTCGCGACCCAGGCTCAGGATGTTTTCGGCAGCGCGCCGGTAGGCGATCACCTTGAAGCGGTTCTCGCCCATGATCTCCAGGATGTCGCCGATGCCGTTTAGCAGGTCTGCTACGTCACGGTTGGTCATGGCTCAGGCTCGAGTCGCAGGACATATCACAGGTCCCAGATCACGGTTCGCTCATCTCCCGAGATCCTCGACGATGTCTTCAGGGATGAAGGTCACGTCGAGCTGCAGATCGCGAGCGAGACGGGCGCTGAGGGCCATGACGCCGGGGGTCTCGGTGGCATAGTGACCGGCGACCACCAGGTTGAGCCCTGCCTCGCGGGCGAAGAGGATGCCAAACATGTCAGCCTCGCCGGTCAGGAAGGTATCGCAGCCCAGCGACTGGGCGCGGGCCATCCACTCGGGCCGGCCACCCCAGCCGGCGATGATGCCCACGTGGCCAAAGCTGTCGCTGTTCTTCCAGACACGCGGCTCGGCGCCCAGCTGGTTGCCCACCCGCACCACAAACTCGGACAGATTGCCGACCGTCATGCCGTGCACGCCGAACTCGGACTCGTCGTCGGGCTTGAACGCCGCCTGGATCGCCACGCGCACCACTCGGGCCAACGCATCGCTCGTCCCAAGGTCGCGAGCCTGGTCCAGGCAATCGTGGGCTACATACAGGTTGATGCCCTGCTGGCGCAGGCGATCGTACTTTTGCGGGGCCAGGTGGGCATCGGTGCCAGGCCAGGCGGCATGGTGGGTGATCAGCAGATCGCAGCCCCGGGCTGCCGCCCGGTCGATGGCCTGGAAGGAGCAGTTGACGGCCAGGCCTACCTTGGCCACAGTGGGCCGGCCGCCGATCACCAGGCCGTTGCCGCTTTCGTCCAGACCTGCTACCTGCAGCAGATCGTCCAGGTAGGCCTTGATCTCGACCAGAGATCGCGTCGTCGCCTGCAGTGTCATCGCTCCCTCCCCGGCCCGTATTCTACCGCCAAATGGCTGTACGGTCAAACGCAGACCGGTCGCCTTGTAGGCTCGGCACCCCCCTGCCGCCCCAGGACTGCCCCCATACACCACAGTGTACAAGTTACTGTGAATGCTCTGCAGCGCCTCGTCTCAAAGTATAGCACATGTAATGAATAGATACAAACCGACGCAGGGTGAATATTCGTGTAATGGGTACCAGGTTTCAGACATGGCAGTGTTTGTGGCGGACCGCCGGGCAGGACGCCGGTTGCGAATTCAAGGCGCTCAGCATGCCCCCTGACTGACCGTGGTTGACAGCCACTCCAAGCTGGGATAGAATGGCCGCGATGGACGAACTGGATCAGCCCCTGAGCGAGACGGCCTTTGCCGTCTTTGACGTGGAGACGACCGGCCTGAACCCGGCTTACGGCCATCGGGTGTGCGAGGTGGCCTGCGTGCGGGTTCGGAACGGCGAAGAGATCGCTCGCTTCGAATCGCTGGTCGATCCCAGACGGCACGTCTCGGCAGGCGCCTTTCACGTCAACCACATCACGCCGGGAGATGCTGGCCGGCGCGCCGGCTTTCGAGGAGATCGCTGCTCCCTTGCTGGCCCTGATGTCGGGCGCGGCGATCGTTGCGCACAATGCGCCCTTTGACCTGGGCTTTCTGGCCGCAGAGCTGGAGATTGCCGGGCTGCCCCCGCCCGAAGGGGTGATCGTGGACACGCTGGCCCTGGTTCGCCGGTTGTACCATTTTGCCAGCAACAGCCTGCCGGCGGTTGCCGCAGCGATGGAGATAGATACCGGCACGGCCCACCGGGCAATGGGCGACGTGGATACGACCCGCCAGGTCCTGGACCAGATCCTGCACGACATAGAGAACCGCTGGGGCGCCGCGACCCTGGGTGAGCTGGTTGCCTTCCAGGGTGGACCGATCGCATATCCCCACGCACAGGCCGTGCCGCTGCCGCCGACGATTGCTGAAGCGCTGGACAGCGGCGGACGGGTGCGGATGCGGTACGTGAACGCCGCCGGCCAGGAGACATGCCGCACCATCCAGCCGCTGCGCGTCCGGGAGGATCGGGGGTACCAGTACATGGTCGCCTTCTGTTATCTGAAGGGAGAGCAGCGCACGTTCCGCCTGGACCGGATCATAGAGATGACGGCGGATGGGTAAACAGAAAGGGGTTGGCTCGACGCCAACCCCTTCGTGAGACAGACAAAGGCGCGCCTGACAGGACTCGAACCTGTAACCGTCGGTTCCGAAGACCGATGCTCTGTCCGTTGAGCTACAGGCGCTAGAGCTTTAGCCACACAGGTCTCGTAGGGAGTTCTAGAGAACTCCCTACACAGAACGACCGGCAATAGTATACCACAGGAAGAGAATGCCGGTCAACTCGCTGCTATCAGATCTCTAGAACGGATACCCTTTAGCACCCTGGCAGCCCTTCAGGGCCGAGATCTCGCCGCAGTGGGCGTTGAGGTGCCAGATGACAAAGGTTTCCATCACCTGCGCCACGTTGTACTCGCCGATGGGGGTGTTGATAGTGCGTTCCAGATCCTCGGGCGTCAATGAACCGAGCCATCCGTTTAGCGCCGCTGCGGTTGCCTTGGCATAGTCGTGCAGCGCGGGCAGGTCGACGCGGATGGTCTGCATCCAGGCCAGATAGTCACCTCCGTGCTCCGGTTCGGGCGCTGAGACGGTCAGCGCCTTTGCCTGCCAGCTCTCCCGCTGATGGAGCGGCTCCTGCCCCAGCACCCAGCGGCACATGACTTCGTCTGCGCCGGAAACGGCATGCCAGTACGAGGCGCCGATGGGGTTGGCGCAGCCTGGTGGGATCCAATCGGCCTGTTCCTGGGTCAGATCAGCGACAACCTGGGCCAGGATGCCGAAGGCATTGCCCAACGCATACTGAGTCAACTCGACTGTGTTCATTCCTGCTCCCTCCCGTGAGAATCGACGAATGTGCAAACGCGCAAATGAGCAAACAGGCAAATGTGCGTTATCCTGGTTCGTCACCAGCGGATCGATTGTACCACCATGCGAGGCGAAATGCAAAGCACAGCGGCCTACAGGGCCCAGAACTTGCCCCAATGCACGCAGGCAAGCGCGTACCGGCCGAGATCCGCACATTCACCTTGACGCAGTTTGTCTCTGCTGGCAGGAGCGCCGGCGTTGGGCTCAAGGGCTGATGCCTGGCTGGCGCTGATGGACCAGAAGGCCTGCCTGCTGGCTAGCAGGCAGGCCTTCTGGTGGGAACGGAATCCGGCCTGGCGCGCGACCTGCGGTCAGCGCACCAGGCCCTGGCGGATAGCATCCAAAGTGGCGCGGGCTGTGGGGACAAAGCCGAAAAAGCCCTCCAGCTTGGCGCAGCCATAGTCGTCGCAGTAGGCGCAGTTGGCGACCCCGCGCGCCACGCCGCAGGCCCGGATCTCGCACTCCAGGCAGTGGCCGCACAGCCGGCCATCGCTTGCCAGGCAACCGTCGCAGATGACAGACTCGACGGTGACGTTCGGCGCGTTGTACTCCTCGCGCCACTTGGTGGCCACCCGCTCCAATGCGGCGTGGTCATTGGCCTGCGTGGCGAGGTAGGCCTCGCACTCGGTGCAGGTCAGGCCGCAGTAGGCAATGATCTTGTCCATCGTACTTCTCCTTTCACTCTTGGTTTTATTGAAAACAGACTGTTCCATAGTGGGGTTCTGGATCCTTGATTTTGGACTAGAGCACGGTTCTCAGGAACTGGCCGGTGTAGCTTGCGGGGACGTGGGTGACCGCCTCGGGCGTGCCCTCGGCGATGACCAGGCCGCCGGCGTCGCCGCCCTCCGGCCCCAGGTCGATGATCCAGTCGGCGGTCTTGATCACGTCCAGGTTGTGCTCGATGACGATGACGGTGTTGCCGGCGTCGGTCAGGCGGTGGAGCACGTCCAGCAGCTTCTGGATGTCGGCAAAGTGCAGGCCGGTGGTCGGCTCGTCCAGGATGTAGATCGTGTCGCCGGTGGCGACGCGGGACAGCTCCTTGGCCAGCTTGACCCGCTGCGCCTCGCCGCCGGACAGGGTGGTGGCGCTCTGGCCGAGCTTGATGTAGCCCAGGCCCACGTCGGCCAGGGTCTGCAGCTTGCGCTGGATGCCGGGCACGTTGCCCAAGAAGTCCAGCGCCTCGTACACGTCCATGTCCAGCACTTCGGCGATGTTCTTGCCCTTGTAGCGGATCTGCAGCGTCTCGCGGTTGAAGCGAGTGCCGTTGCACACGTCGCAGGTCACCCACACGTCGGGCAGGAAGTGCATCTCGATCTGCTTCTGGCCGTGGCCCTGGCAGGCCTCGCAGCGGCCGCCCTTGACGTTGAAGCTGAAGCGGCCGGCCCGTAGCCCCGGGCCCTGGCCTCGGGCACCTGGGCGAACAGGTCGCGGATGTCGCTGTATGACGCCGACGTAGGTGGCCGGGTTGGAGCGGGGCGTGCGGCCGATCGGGATCCTGGGTGATGTTGATGACCTTGTTGACCCGCGAGGCCTCCAGCCCCTCCAGCCGGTCGTAATCGCCCGGCTGCTCCTGGCTGCGGTGCAGCGTCCGGGCCAGGGCCGGATAGAGGGTCTGGCTGACCAGCGAGCTCTTGCCGCTGCCGCTGACCCCGGTGACGCAGGTAAAGACGCCGAGAGGAAAGCGGACCGTCAGGTTCTTCAGGTTGTTCTGGCGGGCGCCGACCACGGTCAGCCAGCGGTCGCCCACCCGCCGCCGGCCGTTGGGCGACTTGACCTTCAGCTTGCCCGACAGATACAGTGCCGGTGAGCGAGCTGGGGTTGGCCATGATCTGCTGCGGCGTGCCCTCGGCGACCACCCAGCCGCCCAGTGACCCCGGCGCCGGGACCCAGGTCGACGATCCAGTCGGCGTCGAGCATCGTCTCGGCGTCGTGCTCGACCACCAGGACGGTGTTGCCCATGTCGCGCAACTGCTCCAGGGTGTCCAGCAGGCGGCGGTTGTCGCGCTGGTGCAGGCCGATGCTCGGCTCGTCCAGGATGTAGAGCACGCCGACCAGCCCGCAGCCGATCTGGCTGGCCAGGCGGATGCGCTGTCCCTCGCCGCCGGAGAGGGTCGGCGCCGGCCGGTCGAGGGTCAGGTAGTGGAGGCCGACGTTGAGCATGAACTGCAGCCGGTCGCGGATCTCTTTCAGCACCTCCTCGGCGATGGTGAACTGGTCGCGAGGAGAGTGGCGGCATCGGGCTCGCCCGCCTTGGGCCACAGGCTCTCGACCCAGGCCAGGGCCTCGGACACCGACAGGCGGGTCACGTCGTGGATGTTCTTGCCGGCGACGGTCACCGCCGTGGCCTCACGGCGCAGGCGCCGGCCCTGGCAGGCCGGGCAGGGCTGGTCGCCCATGAAGCTGGCGTACCAGCGCCGGGTATAGTCGGAGTGGGTCTGGTGGAACAGACGGTTGACGTGGTAGACGATGCCTCTGATCGGGCGCACCGACTCGCCCGACCAGGTGCTGTCCGGTCCTTCATACTGGTAGGCAAAATGGATCTTGACGTCGCCTGATCCGTAAAAGAGCGCGTCGCGGAACTGCTGTGGCAGGTCCTGCCAGGGCGTCTCCAGGTCCACGCCATAGTGGTCGGCGATCGACTGCAATTGGCGCAGCGTATAGCTGTCCTTCTTTTTCCGCAGCTCGCCGTACCAGCGCAGCGCGCCGTCCATGAGCGACAGGGCCGGATCGTGGACGATGAGAGCCGGGTTGACGGTCATCTGCGTGCCGAGGCCGTTGCAGTCGGGGCACATGCCGAGGGGCGAGTTGAAGCTGAACATGGCGGGCGTCAGCTCGGGAAAGCTGATGCCGCACACGGGACAGGCGTTCTGCTCGGAGAAGGTCAGCATCTCGCCGTCCTGCACGTCGACGAAGAGCAGCCCCTTGGCCAGCCGCAGGGCCGTCTCGACCGAGTCGGTCAGGCGCGAGGCAAAGCCATCCTCCTCGTCCGGAGCCGTCGCCGGCAGCGGGGACGACCAGGCGATCCACCACGATCTCGATGTCGTGCTTTTTCGTCTTGGCGAGCTTGATCCGGTCGGTCAGCTCGACCGGCACGCCGTCGATGCGGGCGCGGGCGTAGCCGTCGGTGCGGGCCTGCTGCAGCAGGTCATCGTGGGTGCCCTTGCGGCCGCGGGCCACCGGAGCCAGCACCTGGAAGCGGGTGCCGGCAGGCAGCGCGGCGATCTGGTCGACGATCTCCTGGGCCGACTGGGCGTGGACCGCCCGGCCGCAGTGTGGGCAGTGGGGCGTGCCGACGCGGGCAAAGAGCACGCGCAGGTAGTCATAGATCTCGGTGACGGTGCCCACCGTCGAGCGGGGGTTCTTGCTGACCGCCTTTTGCTCGATGGCGATGGCCGGGCTGAGGCCGCCGATGAAATCGACCTTGGGCTTTTCCATCTGGCCGAGGAACTGGCGGGCGTAGGAGGAGAGCGACTCGACGTAGCGGCGCTGGCCTTCGGCGTAGAGCGTGTCAAAGGCCAGGCTGCTCTTGCCGCTGCCCGAGACGCCGGTGATGACCACCAGCTTGTAGCGCGGCAGGGTCAGGTCGATGTTCTTGAGGTTATGCTGTTGAGCGCCGCGAATGACCAGCTTGTCCTGGTACATACCCTCTCCTTGTGAGTGCGTAGAACAAGCGCCATGCAGCAATAGAAACTATGTTCTAGTGCGGCCCACATTGTACCATAGAATGGAAGGGCTGCAAATCCTGGGGTGGCCGATGCAGGCGTTGCTGTCTTGTCCGCCGTTCTGAACGCCTGGCGGTCACGCTGAGTTTCTTGGATCGCGGGTAAGGAGGGGAGAGCCGCCTTTTGTCGGCCGGCCGTGGTGATGCGCCAGCTGTGGTCGAGCTCTTGACGGAGGTCATCGTGGTCGGTGCGACTGCTCTACCCGCTGCTGAAATTCAGCCACAATCGGTTCCCGGCTAGCCAATCCTCCACTCTCTCGAGTATAATACCCCCCTGACGGACAGGAGGACCGTTATATGGCAGCTTACCCATCGGTGCCGGATAGGCACGGGCAGCGGCGCGAGCGCTCCGGCACCCACACTTTTCTGATCATCTGGTTTGGCCAGCTCATCTCGCTGATCGGCTCCGGCCTTACCAGCTTTGCCCTGGGCGTCTATATCTATAACCGCACCGGAGCGGCCACGCAGCTCGCGCTGTCGTTGGTGGCCGCCAGCCTGCCCAACCTGGTGCTGCTGCCGTTCGCCGGCGCCCTGGTCGATCGCTGGGACCGGCGGCGGGTGCTGGTCCTGAGCGACACCGGCGCGGCCTTGGTCACGCTGACCTTGTGGGCGTTGCTGGCCGCCGGGCGTCTGGAGGTGTGGCACGTGTACGTCGGCAATGCCCTCGCCTCGGCGCTGGGCGCCTTTCAGCGGCCCGCCTACATGGCCGTCCCCTCGCTGCTCGTGCCCAAGAACCAGTTCGGTCGTATAGGCGGGCTGATGCAGCTCGCCGAGTCGGCCTCCATCATCGTGGCGCCCCTGGCCGCCGGCTTTTTGATCGCCGTGATCGACATCCAGGGCGTGTTCCTGGTCGATTTCGCCACCTTTCTCTTTGCCGTGTCGGCGCTGCTGGTCGTGCGCATTCCCCGCCCGGCCAAGTCCGGCGGCGCCGACGGCCGTGGCTCGGTGCTGCACCAGGCAGCCTTTGGTTGGAGCTATCTGCGCGCCCGCCGAGGGCTGTTGGGCATGCTCATCCTGTTTGCCATCGTCAATTTCGCGCTGGGCTTTTACAGCGCCCTCTTCACGCCCCTGGTCCTGTCGCGCTTTGGTGCCGAGGCGCTCGGCAGCCTCCTGTCGATCAGTGGGCTAGCCATGCTCGCCGGCAGCTTGGTCATGAGCGCGTGGGGTGGCACTTCGCGCAAGATTTACACTGTGCTCGGTGCCATCTCCCTTTCGGGCTTGGGCATGGGCGCCGTTGGCCTGCGGCCCGATGTCCTGCTCATGGGCGCCGGCAACCTCTTCTTCTTTGCCCTCGTGCCCATTGCCAACGCCGCCAGCCAGGCAATCTGGCTTGCCAAGGTCGCTCCCGACGTGCAGGGCCGTGTCTTTGCCGCCCGAATGATGATCGGCAGTGCCATCACCCCTCTGGCCTATCTGCTGGCCGGACCACTCGCCGATCGCATCGCCGAGCCGCTCATGGCCGAGGGAGGTGCGCTAGCCGGCAGCTGTCGGATGCATCCTGGGGGTCGGCTCTGGCCGGGGCATCGGCCTAATCCTGGTTCTCACCGGACTCGTCGTGGCCCTCGCTCCCCTCCTCGCCGCCTTCATTCGTCCTATCCGCCGCGTTGAGGTGGAGCTGCCGGACGCAGTCCCCGGCAGTGCCACAGGGACGGCAGGCGAGCTCGCCTCTGCCGGCGACGGCAGGCAGTAGTCAAGTCGGCGCCGTCGTCTCCCGCCGCGCAAGTCGGCTGGGTCAGGGGCTAGATATAGAAGCGGTTGCGGTCCACTTCGTCCCGCAGGATGCGCAGCTCTTCGTCCGAAGGTGGAGCATTAGTACCCACGTCGTCCGGGATGACCAGCTCAAAACTGGTCTCGGCTGCCACCTGGTCGACGGTCACACCCGGCTGGGTGGACAGCAGCTTCATGCGCTTCGTCCCGTCGTCAAAGCCTAGCAACGCCAGGTTGCTGACCACATACAGTGGGCCGGTGCCGGGCGGCAGGCCCGCCGCCTCGCGCGCCCCCGGGCCGGTCAGATAGCCTGGAGTGGTGAGGAAATCGACCTTGGGTACAAAGCTGCGCTTGCTGTGACGGATGATGATGATCGTCCGCCAACAGAATGAGCCGACGTCGTTGGCGCCGCCGCTGCCCGGCAGGCGCACCTTGGGCGGGTGATGCTGCGGACCGATAATAGTACTGTTCAGGTTGCCGTAGGGGTCGACCTGAGCGCCGCCAAGAAAGCCATAGTCGATAAAGCCCCGCTGTGCCGTCTCCATGACATCGGTAATGCCCGAGGCGGACACGCCCTTATGAAAGGTGCGGGCTTCACCCACGGCCAACGGCAGGTCCTCCAGGATGGCACCCGTGCCGCCGAACTCAAACACCGGCACCAGGTTGGGTGCCTGGCGCCGCTGGGCCAACGCCGCAGCTAACATGGGGATACCGGTGCCGATGAAGGCCGTAGTGCCGTCCTCCATCAGCCGCGAGGCAGTGCAGATCAATAGCTCTGCTGGATTGTAACTCAGCTCGCTCATTATCGTCGCTCCCTCCCATCGACCAGGCGGGCCAGCCGCTCCTGCCCGACCTTGTCCAGATAAGCCTGGTGGTCGGGCAGATCGTAGATCCATTCTGCCAAGTAGGCCATCGACGTGTCGTGGGTCTTGGACGCCTCAACCCAGGCCTTGATCTCGGGCTCGTCCCGGCAGTAGGAGTAGACCATCTCGCCGGGATGTGAGCCAAATGGGGCATGGACGACGGCGTCGACCAGGTAGTAGGGCACAGTGGTTCGATCCGGATAGCGGCGAATCTCGCTCGGTGGGCACGATCTCTTCAGCGCTGATTATCAACCGCTTGCAGGCGCGGGCAAACTCGATGCCAAAGCCGGTGATGCCCTCAACCTGGCAGTTGCCGCAGCGGTCGGCTCGGTGGACATGCATGAGGCCCACGTCAAGGATGAGAGCCGGCAGCAGGGCCAGCTTTTCGCCGGTGAAGGGGCACTCGACCACCTTAGCCGCACTGTACTTGAGCGTGTCGGTCCCAAGCATGGAGCGTACAGGCAGAAAGGGCACACCCATGGCCGCCGCCTTGAAGCGCCAGGAGATGCCGGCGTTACTCCACTCTACCACCTTTTCCACCTGGCCGCTTTCCACGGCGCGCCGCAGGGCGCTCGAGGTGCCATATACCTCCAGACCGATGTAGGTGATGTCCAGCGCCTTGACGATACCCGCCGCCAACCACAGATCCAGCTCGGTGACCCCCTGACCGGCGACGCGCAGATCCTTGATCCCCTGCCGCAGCACCTCGCGTACCAGGGTCATTGGACAGCGGACCGTACCGTACAGCTCGGTGCCGATGTAGCAGCCATCGTAGACAAAGCGGCTGACCGCCTCGCGTTCGGTCATCAGCTTGTCCACCAGCTTGCGCGTTTTCTGAGTGCGGTTCCACTCACGGAAGGCATTCATGTCCGGCGGCTGGATCAGCTCGCCGATCCCGGATTCGATGACGTTCAAAGGTTCCTCCTTTCTCCTCTGAGGACAGACTCACCACAAACCCTGCTCCCACGGCGCCTGTCGCCGTACTGAACGACGGCCTTCGAGTCGGGGACCTACGGGACACGAAGGATACAAAGGTGATTAGAGGGCGTTCTTTTCTATCGTGGTGTCCGGCGAATATGCAACCTCCCTGGACCAGGTTAGGTCTCACTCGACGTCTGTGACTTGCGGGTCAGGGCCATCAGCAGGGCGGCCATGGCCAGGGATAGGTAACGGGTGTCAGCCGTGTCGGCCCGCGAGCTGATGACGATCGGCACCTTTGCTCCGACGACAAGGCCGGCCATGCGGGCACCGGCAAAGTAGAGCAGGCCCTTGGCCACGATGTTGCCTGCCTCTACGTTGGAAACGATGAGGATGTCGGCCAGGCCAGCGATTGGTGAGCGCGATTCTTCCAGGTGGGCGGCACGCGGGGAGATGGCGACTTCAAGCCCAAGTGGACCATCGACGATGGCACCCTGGACCCAGCCCTGCTCGGCCATCTTGGCCAACGCCAGAGCGTCGATACTGGCCGGGATCTTGGGGTGAACCGTGTCGCTCGCAGCCAGAATGGCAACGCGCGGCGTTTCCAGACCGAACAGGTGGGCCACCTCGACCATGTTGTTGATGATTTCCAGCTTCTGGTACACGTCGGGATAGACGACCACCCCTGAATCACTGAGGTAGATGAGCCGGTCAACGCCCGGCAGGTCAAACAGAGCCACATGGGACAGCAGGCGCCGTCCACGGATGCCCACCTCACGGTTCAAGGCAATGCCCAACAGGTCGGAGGTCTTGATCTGGCCCTTGACCACGACGTCGGATTGACCCTGGCGGGCCAGAGCCACCGCCTGCCGTGCCGCCAGGCGAGGATCCGGCTCGTGGATGACCGCAATCCCGTCCAGATCGACCTCGATCTGGGCAGCATAGGCTTCGATGGCTCCCCAATCGCCGATCAAGGTGGCGTCAACGATGCCCTCGTGCTGGGCCTGATCCACCGCCTTGAGCACTTCGGGGTCGTGGGCCGCCGCCACGGCGATCCGCACCGGGCCAACCTGTCGCGCGACCGCCACCATCTCCTCCAGGGTAGTGATCCGCATGGAACCGGTTTCACCTGGCTCAGTCATCGGTTGTGCTCCCCCAGATAGCGCATCGCGATCTCGGCCAGCAACGCCGCCCCGAGCGGCAAGCAGCGCTCGTCGACGTCGAAACGGGGGTGATGGTGCAGCCGCTGCGGCTCGCCAGGGATGGCGCCGCCGAGCCAGAAGAAGCAGCCGGGCGCCTTTTGAGCGAAATAGCTGAAATCCTCGCCGCCCATCTCCAAGGCTCCCTCGCGCACGCCCTGCTCGCCCAGCAGATCGGCTCCGACCCGGCGTACAAGCTCGGTCATGGTCGGGTCGTTGATCACCGGGTCGTAGCCCGGGACGACGGTCAGCTCAAAGTCACCGCCCAACGCCCGTGCCACCCCACAGGCCCGCTCCATCTCGGCGATCAGACGGTCACGGGTCTCGGACTCGAAGGTGCGCAGCGTCCCGGTCATTCGCACCTCACCGGCCAGGATGTTCTCCTTCGTCCCACCCTGGATGGTTGCGACGGTCAGCACCTTGCCGCGGGTCGGATCGAGCCGGCGCGACACCACCGTCTGCAGGGCATTGATGACCTGTGCGGCCAGAACAATGGCGTCCACGCCGCGATGGGGAAAGGCTCCGTGGGCTTCCTGACCCCTGACCACAAGACTGAACTTGTCGGGACGAGCGCTCATCGGGCCAACGCGGGTGGAAATGGACGCCCACCGGAAGGTCGGTCCACACATGGAGGCCGGCCACGGCATCGACGCCGTCCATCGCGCCCTCGTTCACCATGCGCATTGCGCCGCTGAACCCCTCGTCGTCCCAGTCCTCCTCCGACGGCTGGAAGAGGAAGCGGACGCGCCCCGGCAGCCGCCCAGCAGCGGCTTGCTCGGCCAGGAGCTGGGCCGCACCCAACAGGCACGCGACGTGGACATCGTGGCCGCAGGCGTGCATCACGCCAGGAACCTGCGAGGCATAGGAGACCTCGTTCTCCTCCTGGATCGGCAAGGCATCCATATCGGCCCGCAGGGCGATGGTAGGACCAGAGACTCCGGCCGGCACCAGATCGGCCACTACTCCTGTCTTGGCCACACCGGTATGGCTGGCGATCCCCAGCTCGGCCAGCCGGCGGGCGACCAGCTGAGCCGTGCGGTGTTCCTGAAAAGCCAGCTCGGGATGGCGGTGAACCTCGCGGCGCAGGGCAATCAGTATGTTGCTCAGCGTTTGAGCTTGTTGTAGCATGGCAATCTCTCCGAGTGCGATGCGCGGTCATTATAGCATTCATTTGCCTATTTGTCCATTTGCCTGTTTGCCAGTTCGGTGGTATAGTATCGTGCGTAAGGGGAGATCAAGCCGATGTGGATCTTGAGCCCGCTTCTTGAAGCCGGACTTTGACGCCTCTCTACCCGCTGACAGCGGTCCGTTGTCCACGCCTTTTTTCGTCTGTTACGAACCTATAATTCAATAGCTCACAGCAGCGACCTGACTGCTGAACAACTGAGGAGGAAAGATGATCCGACCCAAGCTGGAATTTTTGTCGCGCGAGACGGTACAACGCGTCATCGACGAAGCGTATGAGCTACTATGGGATCCCGGCGTGCGCGTCCATTACGATGAGGCGCTGCAGCTGCTGGCCGACGCGGGCGCCACGGTCGACATGGCGACACGCGTAGCCAAGATCCCGCGCTCCCTGGCCGAAAAGGCAGTGGACACTGCACCTGGCTCGTTCTTCCTGTACAGCCTGGAGGGTGAACCGGCCGTGCACTATGGGGGCGACGACATCCACTATGACCCCGGATCGGCGGCCATCGAGATCGCCGACTATGGCGCCAACCAGTCCCGAACACCGGTGACCGCCGACTGCGAGAATTTCGTCCGATTGGCTGAAATGCTGCCCCAGATCGACGCCCTGGCCACATCGATCGTATGCGGCGACGTGCCACAGAGGCATGGCCGACTGGTACCGGCTGTACCTGCTTCTGCTCTACGGCCGTAAGCCGATCGTCACCGGGACCTTTGCCATCGAGAGCTTCCCGATTATGCACGAGCTGCTGGTAGCCTCGGCCGGGAGCGCGGCGGCGTTGGCAGCCAAGCCGCGGGCCGTCTTTGACGTCTGCCCGTCGCCGCCCCTGCTGTGGAGCGACATCACCTGCGCCAACCTGATCGACGCGGCGCGGACGGGCGTGCCCGCCGAGCTGGTGTCGATGCCGCTCATGGGCGCTACCGGGCCGGCCACGGTGATCGGCTCGGCGGTGCAGCACGCCGCCGAGTGCCTGAGCGGCCTGACCATCCACCAACTGGCCAAGGCAGGCAGCCCGATCGTGTGGGGCGGGTCGCCGGCGTCGTTTGACATGCGCACCGGCACAACTCCCATGGGCGCCATGGCGACGATGATGCTCGACTGCACCTACACCCAGATCGGCAAGGCGATCAAGCCAGGCGGACTGCCGACTCACGCCTACCTGGGCATGAGCGACACCAAGATCGTCGATGCCCAGACCGGACTGGAGACCGCTTCGGGCGCCATCCTCGGTGCGCTGGCGGGGGTCAACATGATGTCCGGTCCCGGCATGATGGACTTTGAGAGCTGCTTCAGCCTGGAAAAGCTGGCGATCGACGCCGAGATCGTCGGCATGGCCAAGCGCCTGGTGCGCGGCGTGGACGACTCGGAAGACGCCGCTGGCGCTGGAGGTGATGCGCCAGGTGGGCCACGAGGGCAACTTTTTGAAGAACAAGCACACCCGCCGCCACTTCCGCCAGGAGGACTATATCCCGACGGAGGTGATCGACCGGGACTTTCGCCAGAACTGGTTCGACAAGGGCGCACTGGACACCAACGCCCGTGCCCACCGCAAGGTTCAGGAGCTGATCGCGGCCTATGAGCTGCCAGAGATCCCCGACGATGTGGTGCGCGCCCTGAAGGCCATTGCCGTCAGGCATGCCAAGGCAGCCGGGCTGAACGAACTGCCCAAGCTCACCGTCCGACCGGTGTAGCCCACAACTGAGTGAAGAGACTCAAAGGAGACCCGAAATGTCAGAAGAACTGTTCAAGCAAATGGCCCAGGCGGTGATCGACGGCGACCCTGACCAAGCCCAGATGCTGGCCCAGAAGGCGCTCGATGCGGGCATTGACCCGCTGGAGGCGATCAACAAGGGATACACTGCCGGGATGGATATGGTGGGTGAGCTCTATTCCAGCGGCGAGTACTTTTTGCCCGATCTGATCCTGGGCGGCGAGTCGATGAAGGCTGCCCTGGCCGTTCTGGAGCCGGCGCTCAAGGCCGGAGGCCGGCAGCGCAAGGTGCTTGGCACCATCGTGCTGGGCACTGTCACGGGCGACATCCATGAAATCGGCAAAGCCCTGGTCGGCTCGATGCTGTCGGCCAACGGCTTTCAGGTCTATGACCTGGGGATCGACATCCAGGCTGACGAGTTTGTGGTAAAGGCGCGCGAGCACAACGCCGACATTGTCGCCCTGTCTGCCCTACTGACGACCACGATGCTCCACCAACGTGACGTGATCGAGCACCTGGTCGAGGCCGGTCTGCGCGACAGGGTGAAGGTGATGGTCGGCGGGTCGCCCGTCACCCAGGCGTGGGCCGACCAGATCGGCGCCGATGGCTTATGCCGAAGATGCAGCCGGTGCGGTGATCGTGGCCAAACGGCTGATGGGGATGTAGATGAGAACCCAGGCTTCCGGGGCGGCGAATGGCCGCCCCGGAAGTCTGCTCTTGGCAGGGGGGCAAAATGGGATATCGATACGCAGTACTCGGCGCGGGCCGCCAGGGCACGGCCTGTGCCTACGACATGATCAAGCTCGGCGAGGCGGACAGCGTCCTGCTGGCCGATCAGTCGCTGGCAGCCGCCCAGGCGGCGGCACAGCGGGTCAACCGCCTGCTGAACAGCGACAAGGCACATCCGGCCGAGCTCGACGTGACCGATCACAACGCCGTGGTCGCCGCCCTGACCGGCATCGACGCCTTTCTGAGTGCCGTGCCCTATTACCATAACCTGGGCATCGCCCGAGCGGCCGTCCAGGCCCGAGCCAGCATGTGCGACCTTGGGCGGGAACACCGATCTCGTCCGCGAGCAGTTGGCGCTCGACCCGGCGGCTCAGGCAGCCGGAATCAGCATAATCCCTGACTGCGGCCAGGTGCCGGGCATGGGCACGACGCTGATGGTGTATGCCATGAGCCTGCTGGACGAGCCGGAAGAGGTGTTCATGTGGGACGGCGGTCTGCCGCAGAACCCGCGCCCGCCGTTCAACTACCTGCTGACCTTCAACATCGCCGGGCTGACCAACGAATACGAGGAATCACCCATCTTTCTGCGCGACGGCAAGCCAACGCTGGTGCCGACGATGGATGAGCTGGAGGAGATCGAGTTTCCGCCGCCGGTGGGCCGGCTTGAGGCGTTCACCACCGGGGGCGGCGTGTCGACCGCGCCGTGGACCTTTGAGGGCAAGCTGAAGACCTACCAGAACAAAACAGTCCGCTATCCCGGCCAGTTTGCTCAGCTGCGGGCCTTTTACGACCTGGGGCTGTGGCGTACCGACCCGGTGCCGGTCGACAGGGGGCGAGGTAGTGCCTCGTGACCTGTTCCACGCTCTGTTTGAGCCAATGGTCACCTTTCCCGGCGACAAGGACGTGGTGGTCATCCGTATCCGGGCCACGGGACGCAAGGAGCGGCAGGCCAACGGAGGTGGTCCTCGATCTCATGGACTTCTTTGACGAGGAGACCGGTTTCACCGCGATGGAGCGGACCACCGGTTGGGATGGGGCTATCGTCGCCGGGATGATGGCCCGCGGCCAGACGACGTCGGGGCGCTGTGCCAGTCGAGCTGGCGGTGCCGCCTGACCTGTTCGTGCAGGAGCTGGCCAAGCGGGGGATCCAGATCAACGCCCGCGTCACACCCCGGTAGGGACTTGACTGGGACGCAGATTAGCGCAGATTCCGCAGATATGATCTTGTCTGCGCTTATCTGTGCTGATCTGCGCTCAGGCTCTTTTTCACGATGTCGTAGGTGTCGCGGGCAATGGCCAGCTCTTCGTTGGTGGGCACGATCAGCACCTTCACCCGTGAGCTCGACGCCGACGCTTCGACGATCTGACCGCCCGAACGCCGTGCCTGGACGCCGTCGATGCCCAGGAACTCTAGCCCCTGGCAGGCCCAGTCACACACCTGGACAAAGTTCTCACCGATGCCGCCGGTGAACACCACGCAATCCAGGCCGCCCATCGCCGCGGCATAGGCGCCGATGTACTGCTTGACGCGCAGGGTGTAGAGCTTGATCACCAACACCGACCGCTCATAGTTGGGGTGGTCTGGTCCGGCCTGGATCGCCTCCTGGAAAACCCGCATGTCGCTCGACAGCTCGGACAGGCCAAGGACGCCGCTCTCCCGGTTCAACAGACGATCGACGCCGGCCAGGCCAAGCCGCTCGTGCTGAGCCAGGAAGGTGACGATGGCCGGGTCGATGTCGCCGCAGCGGGTGCCCATCGGCAGGCCCTCCAGAGGTGTAAAGCCCATGCTGGTCGCCACCGACCGGCCGTGACGCACCGCAGTGATGCTGGCTCCATTGCCCAGGTGGCAAGTCACGATCTTGAGCTCCTCGATCGGCCGGCCCAGATAGCCGGCAGCGCAGTGGGCCACGTAGCGGTGGGACGTGCCGTGGAAGCCAAAGCGGCGGATGCCGTAGGTGCGGTAGAAGCGATAGGGGATGGCGTACAGATAGGCGTGCGGCTCCATCGTCTGGTGGAAGGCCGTGTCAAAGACGCCCACCTGCGGCACCTGGGGCAGGAGAGCGGTCATGGCCTCGATGCCCTGAATGTTGGGCGGGTTGTGCAGTGGCGCCAGGTTCACGTTGTCGTATAGCGCCTGCACCACCTCCGCCGTAATGAGCACCGACGAGGCAAATTGCTCGCCGCCGTGCACGACCCGGTGGCCGACGGCCTCCAGATCCTGCACGCTAGCAGATTACCCCCTGCTCCGGGTGGATTAGCGTATCCAGGACCACCTGGATTGCCTGCCTGTGGTCACCGACTGGAATGTCTGTCCAGGTAAGCTTGTTTTGGCCGGCCCGCCGATGGGTCAGGCGAGGGTTGCCTAACCCAACCTCCTCCACGATTCCACTGGCCAGCGAGGCTTCACCACGCCCGTCCAGATCGAAAAGCTGGTACTTGACCGAAGAGCTGCCGCAGTTCAAAACAAGAATCTTCATGAGGTGTCCTTTTGGAGTCGTCTGGCAGGGCGAGTCTAGCACAGAGCGGGCGAACTGTCAAGTTGATTCTCGATTTTGGATTCGGGATTCAGTTGTTTCGCTCCCCTGAGGACGGCGACTATGAGTCAGCTCGCCTCGCCAGAGTCCGGTCGTAGACGGCGAGGGTTTCTTGGGCGGCGCGTTGCCAGGAAAAGCGGAAAGCCCGGGACAGGCCTTGCTGGCGCATGGTGAGTCGGAGGTCTGGGTCGGTCCAGACAGTGCGGATTGCAGCAGCCATCTGTTCAACGCTGAGCGGATCGAAATAGCGAGCTGCGTCGCCGCCGATCTCGGGTAGGCTCGATGCGGCGGAGCAGACGACCGGCGTGCCACAGGCCATTGCCTCCAGCACCGGCAGGCCAAAGCCTTCGTAGACCGAAGCCATGACTGCCAGCCTGGCAGCGCCGTAGAGGGCGGCCAGGTCGGCCAAGGGCACGTAGCCGGGAAAGTGGATGGCGTCACGTACCTGGAGTTGCTCCAAACGTCGGAAGAAATCATCGTACAGCCAACCCTTGGGTCCAACGATGACCAGAGGAATGAACAAACCCTCATCGCGCAGTCGTTGCAGTGCCTCAACGAGCCTGGTCAAGTTCTTGCGCGGCTCGATGACGCCGACATGGATCAGGAACTGCTCCGGCAGGCCGTAGTGTTGCCGCACCCGCTCTTGGTCGGCGGGCGAGGTCGGCCTGAACTCGGGACCGGCAGCTTCGTAGACCACCGTCACTTTGGCCGGGTCCAGCCCATAGTGGGCGACTATGTCTCGCTTGCTGCACTCAGAGACGGTGATGATGGCATCGGCCCGACGGCAGTAGAGCGGCATGGTGGAGTTCAGATACCAGAAGTTGAGCCGCTTCTGGGTCTGAGGGAAGAGCTTGAAGATCATGTCGTGAACGGTCAGCACCGTGGCCGCGCCTCGCAGCGGCGGCAGGAGGTGTTCAGTGGCATGGAACAGCTCAGCGCCAGGTACCAGCGGATCAAAGCCGATGCGGGCCAGGTGTCCCAGCCAAACAGCCATCCGCCACGGCTTGTATCCAGCCCGCACAGTGCGGGCCGGCACCGCTTCCAGTCCGGCCGGCGGCTGTGTGTCCCGCGCTCGGTTGTAGAACAGGGCAAAGCGATCAGGCTGGAGCTGGACCAGCGCTCGGGCCAGACTTGCTGCGTAACGCCCGATGCCAGCTTTGGCGTGAACGGCGGCCGAAACATCTATGTAGATTTCGGATTTCGGATTCTGGTCCTCGTTCACGGCCCCTATTCTATCATGGTTTGGATTGACAAACAAATCCCCAATCCGTCCCCCAAAGGAGATCTCTTTGAGTCCAAACTCCAAATTCCAGAATTGCCTTTGTTCGCTCATTAGGCTATAATAGCCAAGATCACCAAGGAGGGCACGCCGTGAAACTATCGATCATCATGTCGGTATATAACGAGCGCGAGACGTTGCGTGAGATCCTGAATCAGGTGCGGGCCGTGGACCTGGCAGGAGTAGACAAGGAGATCGTGGCCGTGGACGACGGCTCGACCGATGGCTCGCGCGACATCCTGGCCGAAGAGGCGGCCGTCGGCGATCTACAGGTCTTCTATCACGACGTGAATCAAGGCAAGGGTGCAGGAATACGCACCGGAATCGAGCATGCCAGCGGCGACATCATCCTCATCCAGGACGCCGACCTAGAGTATGACCCGCGCGACTATCCGGCGATGATCCGACCGATCATCGAGAGGCGCGTGACCGTTGTCTATGGCAGCCGATTCCTGGGGCCACGCAAGGCAATGCTCTTCTGGCACATGCTTGGCAACAAGCTGCTCACGTTGACCACCAATGTGCTGTACAACACGATCCTTAGTGACATGGAGACCTGCTACAAGTGCTTTCGCGCCGACGTGGTCAAGGGCATCCCTCTGCGCTCCCGCCGCTTCGAGTTCGAGCCCGAGATCACGGCCAAGGTGCTGAAGCGTGGCCACCGCATATTCGAGGTGCCGATCTCGTACTATGGCCGCGAGTACCACGAGGGAAAGAAGATCAGCTGGCGCGACGCGCCGCTGGCCTTTTGGACGCTGATCAAGTACCGGTTTGTGGATTGAGCCGGAATCCTCCCGCACAAGCCGTCCACTCCGCTGCGCCGCAAGGCGATGCGCAGAGCGTGCGGGAGAGCTCAATTCGGATCGAATGGCTGGCAGCAAGTACCCACAGATCTCGTTGATAGCGATCCTGCTCGTTGCCCTGGCGCTGCGTCTGGCGCCCTGGGGCGATAACCGCTTTCTCGAAGATGAAGCGCTGTACGCCACCTGGGGCCTGCAGATTGCCAGCGGGGCCGATCCGATGCTCGACAATGAGCCGGTGGACAAGCCGCCTGTCCATCCCTACACGTTGGCCCTCAGCTTCCTGCTGTTCGGTTCCCCAATGACCCCGGAACTGGATCGGAACGAATCAGCCGCTCGCCTGCCCAGCCTGTTCGCCAGCATCGCATCGGTTGCACTGGTCTATGCCGTGGGCCGGCAGTTGTATGGCGATGGGAGGGTCGGGCTGCTGGCGGCACTGCTGCTGGCGCTGTCGCCCTTTGATATCCTGTTTGCGTCGACCGCCTTCACCGACCCGCTGCTGGTCGCACTGGCGCTCGGCGCACTGCTGGCGGCGGCGAAGGGCCAGCTGGGGATCGCCGGGCTGGTGACCGGCCTGGCGGCGGCGACCAAGCAGCAAGGGCTCTTGTTCTTGCCGCTGGTGGTGGCGGTTGGGCTGGTGGGGTCTGGCCAGGTTCGCCAATCGGCGGCAAGCTGGCTGCGGTTCATTGCAGCCTTGGCCGCCGTGGCCGGGGCAGCCTTTTGGTGGGACGCAGCGCGGGTGCAACGACCCGGGTTTTGGACGCAGGGGCTGGTCAGCTACGGCAGCTTGACGCTGGCAAAGCCGGAGGTGTGGAGCGAACGCGCCCGCGATTGGCTGCGGCTGGCCAGCGATTTCTGGGTCTCGCCCTCGTTCAATGGGCTGCTGCTGGCCGCGTTGGCGGCCTGGGCTGTTGTCAGCCTGCGCAGGGGAAAGGGTCTCAGACCAAGATCATTGGCATTGGACCTTGTCCTGTTGGCGTTTGCGATCTGCTTTCTGCTATTGCACTGGCTTGCCACCTTCCAGGTATGGGACCGCTACCTGCTCGGGCTGGTGCCCATTGTTGCTCTGCTGGGAGCACGGGCTGTGGTCGGGGTTGGTCAGGCCATTCGATCCCGGTCGTGGCAGTGGATGTACACCGCCGGTGTGGGGATGGCTGTTGCTTGCCTCGCTGGTTGGGCCGGTGAGCCGGGCCGCCGCCAGCGAGCTGCCCCTGGGCGGCGACCACGGGGCCTACGACGGCATTGACCGGCTGGCAGACTATGTGCAGGCCAACGTGCCGCCCGGTGCGGTGCTGTACCACCACTGGCTGGGCTACCACTACCGTTTCTACCTGTACGGCTCGCCGCTGCGGCTGCACTGGTATCCCGATCGGGCTGACCTGATCCAGGACGCGGTCGATTACCGCCGCGAGCCGCGCTACATCGCCTTCCCCAGCTTTCGTGACGGCGCGCCGATACGGGCCGCCCTCGAAGATGCAGACATTCGCCTGGTGCCGGTCTATGAGACAACGCGACGCGACGGCACCGTCTCTTTTCAGCTCTACCGCCTGGAAGGGCCATGATTCGCGCATTTGCCGACCCGAGATCTCGTCATGCTTGAAGCACTCAAACGTCTGATCAGCCCTGAATACCTGGTCGTCGCAGACCCTGGGCCGATGGGTGGGCTGTGGGTGTTGTACGTCGCACTGGGAGTGCTGTTTGGCAGCGGACTGGCCGCGGCAGTGTGGGTGCTTCTTCACAAGGAAGGTGGACTCGCGCGGCAGGTTTCCGGCTCCAGCGCCCTGGGAGCCTGGGCCTGGTTCGAGCTGTGGGTCTGCCTGGCCGGACTGGGCACGGTGATAGGCCGCTTTCTGAACTGGGCCGGCTGGTCGGCACGGATCTGGCCCTACTCATTGGCGCTGCTGGCTGTGGCCGGCGTAGTGGCCTATCGGCTTCGCCGGCTACCACTCCGGATGTGGGCGGAATGGCAGCTTGGTGTCCTGGCACTCAAACCTCACCCCGAACGTCTACCTCTGGGGAAGGGCAAAGGGCTCTTTCTCTTGGGACTGGTCGTGCACCTGTGTGGGGTGGGGCTTGTGGTATCGGCCCGGTATGGCTGGCCGGTTTGGACGGCGCCGCTGGTGCTGCTTGCTCTCCTGGCCCCGCAGTGGCCGCTGCTGACCAGCCGCCGGCTGCCCTGGCTGACGGCGCTCAGCCCATTGCTTGCTGCCTATGCTGTGACACTGCTGTGGCTGGCGTACCAGTGGCTGGGCATCACCGTCGTCGGGTGGCAGGGGTTAGCTTTTCCTAACCCGATGGTGTCGCTATTCTACGTGGATGGGATCGTCTTGGCGGCTGTGGCCTATAGCATCTTATGTCAAGCCTGCGTCGCACTGGCCGAGCTTGGCCGGCAAGAACAGCTGTGGCGATGGGCCATCGCCGGCTTGCTCGCCGCGACCCTGATGTGGGCCGGCGTGGTGTATTTCGGCAAAAGGACCCACGGCGTGACCGCCACCGATCCTTATGCCTATGCCCAGATGGGCGTCGATCTGGCCGAACGAGGCACCTTTGTGCATCGTTTCTCCCTCTTTGAGCAAGTAATCCCACTCAAGATCGCCTGGGCGCCACTCCAGCCACTTGGCTACCACATTCCGCGCAACGACCTGGGTGACTGCCCCAGTGTGTGGGCCACCGGCGCGTCGGTGCTGCTGGCCGCCGGGTATAAGGTGCTTGGCGAGGTCGGCCTATACGTCACGACGCCGATCGTCGCCCTACTTTCCTTGGCGGCAACCTGGGCGATGGTGCAGGAAGCACTGCGCGGCCAGTCCCGGGCTACGCGGTACCTGACCGCCGCGGTGACGTTGGTCCTGCTGGCCACTTCGCCGGAGCATGTCGACCGGCTGCTGGTGCCGATGGCGGATGCCCCGGCGCAGCTCTTTACCACACTGACCCTGTTCTTTGCCCTCAGGGCGATGCACCAGCTGGAGGAAAGCGGTCAGCGAACCGCAGTCAGCGGTCAGCTACCGGTGATCGCTGCCGGGATCTGCTTTGCCTGGGCCTACTGGACTCGGCACACACAGTTGGTGCTGGCGCTGCCGGTGGTTGTGGCGCTGGCGTTAGGAGCCGGCCGCAGGAGGCGACCTGGGGAGGTGGGCTTCCTTCGATCGGGATTTTGGAAATACCTAACCGTCTTTGCGATTGCGGCGCTGGTGGCGGCGGTACCGGATATTGCTTATCGGTGGAGGCTGTTTGGGGGGTTGCTGCGTACCGAGACCACCGAGCTGCCACTCATGGGGCTACAACATATCGGGACTGTGGCCTGGCAGATGCTGCGCGACGCGCTGGTGGGCGGCGAATGGGGCTATCTGTTCCCCCTGGCGCTGTACGGTGGCTACCGGTTGGCCCGCGACAGGCGCCGGGAGGCGCTGGTCCTCATACTGGCGTTTGCTGCTGTGCTGCTGGTCCACCTGACCTACCAATCGCTGCGCCTGCGCGACCTGCTGTCGCTTTTCCCGCTACTTGACCTGGCCGTGGCCTACGGCGCAGTGAGCCTGGTCCGCCGGGCGAGGGCGCTGGCCGGCGGGGTGGTAGCGCGTGAGCCGCTAACCCGCCTCGGTCCGGCGCTGTTGGCGACAGCAGTCGTTGCCGGGGTCATCCTCAGCCTGGCGATGGCCCGCTGGGCGATGATCGACAACCTGTGGAAGCCGGGCTGGGCGTCGTTCGGCTACATGCGGGTTGAGCACCGCGCTGCCTTTGAGCGGCTCGAGGCCCTGACCCCGACCAATGCCGTGATCGGCGCCTCCCTGAACTCGGGAGCGGTGATGCTGTACACCGGCCGCGATGCCATCCGCCCCTACGACAGCTGGACCGAAGAGGAATGGGATATCTTTCTCGGCGCCATGCAGGCCAATGGCCGGCCGGTCTATCTGCTGGATGACGGAGGGCTGATGGCCGAGTTTGTCGTCAAGGAAGGAAGCCGCCGGCACCTGACGCCCATTGAGGCGCTGGAACTGCCGCTGTTCTACACCCAGGATCGTGAGACCGGCTGGCTCTACCGACTGGAGTGGGACCAATGACCGAGACAACCAAGCGGCGGTGGGCAGACCGGGCGGCTTTGGCCGCCCTGGCGGCGCTGACCCTTGTCTTCTTCTGGAAGATCGCCCTTACCAACCGGGTGCTAGTCGGGCTGGACCTCTTCTCCTACTTTTACCCGTACCGAGACTATGTCAGCGAGGCTCTGCGAGCCGGGAGGCTGCCGCTGTGGAACCCCTACCTGTTCATGGGTGCGCCGCTGCTGGCCAACTCGCAGGCGGCCGTGCTCTATCCTCTCAACTGGCCACTGCTGTGGCTCTCCCCATCCAAACAGGTCGCTTGGAGCATTGTCATCCACGTGTGGCTGGCGGGCGCCGGACTCTACCTGTTCGCTCGCCAAGCGGTGCGGCTCGGCCGGTGGGCTTCGCTGGCGGCAGCCGCTGATCTTTGCTCTCAGCGGCTTCCTGGGCGCCCAGGTCGAGCATGTCAACCAACTCTGTGCGTCGGCCTGGCTTCCGTGGTTGTTGCTGTGCGTGGAGGGTGTCGCCGACGCCGGTCAGCAGAGGCCGCGCGCGTGGTTGGCGATCCTCGGCGGCGGGTTGGTCGTGGCGCTGATGCTGCTGGCCGGGCACACCCAGGCCGCTTACATCGGCCTGGTCGGAGCCGCCGTGTACGCGCTGCTGCGAGGGCTGGGAAGGCCCTTTCGCTGGAGTCGGCTACAGCGGCTGGGGGCATTAGCTCTGATGGGCCTGGCAGGGGTGGCGCTCGCTGCGGCGCAACTGCTGCCGGTCTTGGAGCTATCGCGGCTCTCGGTGCGCGGCGGCGGCCTGACGTACCGGGACGCGGTGTCATTCTCGCTCGAGCCGGGGCTGGTCTTCAAGGCCTTTCTGCCGCCACTGGTCTGGGAGCCGCCTTTCAGCGAGTACGTGGCTTACATCGGGATTGTCGGCCTGGCATTGGCGGCTGCTGGAGCGTGGACTACGCTGCGCAAGTCCCAGGCCTCAGGATCAGCGGCGCGTGGCATCTCGTCCCACAAGGTGGCTGCCTTGATCCTGGCTACGCTCGGCATTTTCCTGGCCTTTGGCCTGTACAACCCCGTCTACTACCTCCTATACAAGCTCGTTCCTGGCATCGGTTTGTTCCGCGCCCCGGCCCGCTGGCTGTTTCTGTACACCTTTGGTGCGGCGATCCTCGCTGGTGCCGGCCTGGAGGCCATGCTAAAGCCGAGACGGTGGAAGGTGGTCACCGTCCTGCTGCTGGTCATCGAGCTGTTCGTCGCCGGCCGGCGCCTGGCCTATAACAACCCCACCACGCCGGCCGCCTACGATTCGATGCGGAGCGCGCCGGCTCACCTGCTGGCGCAGCAGGAGAAGGGGTCGCACCTGTTCCGCTTTCTGAGCATGTCCGATATCGGCTACGATCCGGGCGACATGGGCGACCTGCAGGACATGTATGGCTCACAGCTATCTGAAGAGGCGGTTTATGACCTAATCGTGACAACCAAGATGAAGGAGGTGCTGGCCTACAACCTGCCTCTGCGCTATCGGCTGTTCAGCGTGGATGGCTACGACGGAGGTTTGCTACCGACCGCCCGCTACGTCTCCCTGGAACGGCTGTTTTTGGCCGAGGACCAGATTTGGCCCGACGGGCGCCTCCGCCAACAGCTCCGCCAGGTGCCGCCGGCCCGGCTGCTAGGACTCCTCAATGTAGAATACGTGATCACTGACAAGACGCAGGATGTCTGGATCGACGGCACGTACTATGACCTGGAGCACTCTGTGTCGCTGGGCAAGGTCGCGCTGACCGATCTGCCCGACCTGCAGGCCACCCAGCTAGGGATCGTTTCGTACCTGACCGGCACAGAGGAGCTGATCGATGGGGCAGCGGTAGGCCGTGTGACTATCACGGCCACAGATGGGACCGTCGTGACCGCCACGCTGCGGGCCGGGGCAGACACGGCTGAAGGGCTATACGAAGGTCGGGCGGTTGCTCACCACCAGGCGCAGGTAGCCCATCGCTGGAAAGGGAACGAGAAAGGCTGTGACTATGTCACCTTGATCAATCTGGGCCGGGCGCTTCGGCCGAAGACTATCAAGGTGGAATCGCTGCTGCCGCCCGACGGAGTTGCATCGGCAACGCTGCGTGGGCTGACGCTGATCGACGAACGAACCGGTGCCACCCGCAACGTGCCAGTCGATCCGTCCTACCAGCTGGTACACTCCGGTGATGTCAAGATCTACCACAACCTGGCTGCTTGGCCTCGCGCCTTTGTGGTGCATCGGGCCAGGGTGATGGCCGACGACGAGCAGGCCCTGGCCGCGCTACGCGGTCCAGCCTTTGATCCGGCAGCTGAGGTGATCCTAGCTGACGGCAAGGAGATGGCCATTGACGGGGGGCAGACGGCGGCAGAGATTGTGATCTATGAGCCGGAGAGGATCGAAGTTGAGGCCAGCTTGAGCGCGCCCGGGTACCTGGTTCTCAGCGATGCCTTCTATCCGGGCTGGACGGTCGAGGTAGACGGACAGCCAAGCCCTCTGCTGCGCGCCGATGTCTACTTTCGCGCCGTGGCTCTTGGCGCCGGAGATCATCGGGCGACATTTCGCTATGAGCCTGCTACGGCGCGTTGGGGTGTTGTCATCAGCGCCGTTGCGTGGCTGGGGTGGGTCTTGGCAGCAGCAGCGGTGGCGTCTCACATTGGACGTAAACGTCGAGTTGGTGTATAATGGGCTCATCGCAAGGAAACTGGGAGGCTATGGCATGAACGTCTTTAATCGGATAGTGGTGGTCCTACTGATCCTGGTTGTGCTGATTCTGACCGTGGTGATTGTCATCATACCCGAGCAATCCTTCAACCTGCTGAGAGCTGTCTTTGAATGGGCACAGCAGGACACCAAGGGCTATATCGCCAGCCCAGATCATTACCTCTTTCTGGCGGCGCGGGTGATCATCGGTGGGACGATTGTCCTGGTCGGGCTGCTCCTGCTGTGGCTGGAGCTGCGCCGGCCGCACAAGAAGGTTATCCGAGTGCAAAAGATAGCGGGCGGGGAGAGCAACATCGCCGTCGAGTCGATCAGCCAGCGAGTTGCCTACAACATCGACCAACTACCGGAGGTCATAAAGGTAACACCTCGTGTCTCCGGCCGGTCGCGCGGAGTGGATGTCGACCTTCAGCTGGAGACCTCTCCCGAGATCGATGTGCCGATGAAGACCGAAGAGGTGCTGGCAGTCACAAAGGACGTTGTCGAGACCCGGATGGGACTGAAGCTGGGCAAAGTGACGATCAACATCAAACACGCACCCTATCCAAGCGAGTAGCTGAGGACCCTCCCGCCGGACTCGAGAGGCGGGAGGGTCAAAGGTCTATTTCGTCGTGCCTCTGATAATGATCTCGCCTTCCAGGATCTCCAGGCCAGTGACCTCGACGCCAAGTTGAGACTCCTCCACCGTCTGGTTTATGCTCTGGGAGATGGTGTCGAGGGCAGCGGTGGGCAATGGAAGGGAACCTGTGGAGGCTTTTTCCATCTCGACAACGACCTTGCCATCCTGGACGCGAGCAGTAGCGATGATAAAGAACTCGGTGTCGATGGGCAGAAAGCCTACCAGCTTGCCCGTGCCGTAGACCTTGCCTCTGGTAAACCAGATCTGGGGGTTCGTAACTATATACCCTTCGTATTGGGCCAGCTTGGCGGCAACCAACGAAGTGACCTCATCGTCGCCCATGCGCAGGATGAACTGCTGACCAGGCTGACCGCGCAAGCTCTGTTCTATGCGTGATTCTAGCTGGCCGGCTGCCTCGGTTGACACGGCGATCGCATGAGGCGGCGTCGGGATGCTGCCCGAAAGCAAGCCACACGGACTGCAGGCCAGGCCTAGCAAGACAATCATAGGTATGATGAAGCGATACAGCGTCGAGCGCTCTCGCATCGTAAGCAGTCCTCCTGGACATGAGTATCTGGGCCTTGACGGCGCGGACGGCATTATAGCATAAGATGAGATGAAGGGCAATTGCGAACGATGGAAGATGAATTGACGACGCCGGAAGGCAACACACCCGCACTGCCAATTGACGCCCTCGTCGAGAACCTCCTCTTTGTTGCGCAGGAACCGGTCAGCGCGGAGCGGTTGGCGGTCGTTCTTGAGATCAGTCCCGACGAAGTGGAAACCGTTCTCAATGCACTGAGTCAGGAATACAGCCGGCGGGGACTGCGGCTGCAGCGCCATGGACGGCAGGTGCAGATGGTGACGGCACCGGAAGCTGCCGACTATGTGCGGCGTTTCCTCGGCCTGGAGCTTACCGGCAAGCTGTCGCCGGCGGCGCTAGAGACCCTGGCGGTCGTCGCCTATCGGCAGCCGGCAACCCGCACGGACATTGAGGCGGTACGCGGGGTGAACTCGGACAGCGTTCTGCGCACCCTGATCAACCGGGGTCTGATCGAGGAACAAGGCCGGCTGGAGAAGGCCGGCCGGCCCATTGTCTACAGGACTACCTTCGAGTTCCTGCAACACTTTGGTCTTGTTAGCCTCGAACAGCTTCCACGCTTGGGCGAGGGGTAACCGTTCAATTAGATCCGAAATGGGGCTGGCCGGTCAGATCATCTTGCGCGCCCACGAGCTGGGGTTCGACCTGGTTGGCATCGGGCCCGCTCACCGGTTGATCGGCGCCAGCCAGTACTCGGACTGGCTGGCGAATGGCTACCATGGCGAGATGGCCTACCTGGCTCGCCCGGACGCTGTGGCCAGACGCCAGGACCTGTCGCTCACCCTGCCCGGCATTCGCTCAGTGGTGGTAGCGGCCATGAACTATCACTCTACTGCCCCAGCCCTCGACCTCCGCGCCGATCCATCACGCGGTGTCATCGCCAGCTACGCCTGGGGCGACGACTATCACGACCTGTTGACACACCGCCTTGGCCAGTTGGGGATCTTTATCGAGGCCGAATCGGGCCAGTCGATCGCCTACCGCGCCTACGCAGACACGGGACCGATTCTGGAGCGGGACCTTGCCTCTGCCGCCGGGTTGGGCTTTATCGGCAAGAACTGCAATCTGATCCACCCGCGCCTGGGGTCCTGGCTGCTTCTTGGCGAGCTGCTGCTTACCCTGGACTTGCCACCGGCAGCGGCAATCTCGGCCCCGGGTGATGGGTTGGGACGGGCGGTGTCCGACGAGACCTGCGGCAAATGCACGCGCTGCCTCGACAATTGTCCAACTGCCGCCCTGGTTGCCCCGTACGTTGTCGATGCCCGGCGCTGCATCTCTTACCTGACTGTTGAGCTGAAAGGGCCGATCCCGCGTGAACTTCGACGCCTGATCGGCAACAGGATCTTTGGCTGCGACATCTGCCAGGAGGCATGCCCATGGAACCAGAGGTTTGCCCGGCCCACCGCTCAGCCAGTCTTTCAACCGCGGCCCGGCCTCGTGGCACCGTCGCTGCTGGAACTGATGGCCCTGGACGGCGCGGAGTTCCGAACAATGTTTTCGCGCAGCCCTGTGGAGCGGGCTAAGCGGCGCGGCCTTCTGAGGAACGTAGCGGTGGCGCTAGGCAATTGGGGCGACCCGGCTGCGGTTCCTGCCCTGACCAACGCCCTGCGAGATCCCGAGCCACTGATCCGTGGCCATGCGGCTTGGGCGCTCGGTCGCATCGCTGGTGCCAAAGCCTGCCGAAGCCTGGAGCAGGCATTCGAGAGCGAAGCTGATGAGTGGGTCCGAGAGGAACTGAGAGCAGCCAGATTCAATGCCTGTTAGCGATATTCTATCCAGGAGATGCCCTATGCCAAACCTTTTTTCGCCCTTGACCCTTCGGGGCCTGACTCTGCGCAACCGGATCATGATGTCATCTATGTGTATGTACTCGGCGGCTGAGGACGGTCGAGCCACCGATTGGCACCTGGCCCACTATGTGGCCCGCGCCGCCGGCGGCGTCGGGTTGGTGGTCACGGAAGCCATCGCTGTCGAACCACGGGGCCGGATAAGCCGGAATGACCTGGGGCTGTGGGATGATACGCAGGTCGAGTCGCTGGCCCGCATTGTGCGGCTGGCGCAGGCTGAAGGGGCGGCTGTAGGAATACAACTTGGCCACGCCGGGCGCAAGGCGTTCAGCTCCGAGAAGGGCTACGGGCCACAGGTGCCGGTTGCGCCCAGTGCGCTGCCCTTTGACGCGGGCTGGCGAAATCCTCACAAGCTAGATGAGGACGAGATCAGCCTCGTCATTGCCGCCTGGCGGTCTGCCGCCGCGCGGGCGCTGGCCGCCGGTCTGGATGTGATCGAGATCCACGGCGCTCATGGCTATCTGGGCCATCAGTTCCTGTCGCCTATTGCCAACCGGCGGGCCGATGCCTACGGCGGCTCTGTTGTCCATCGCATGCGCTTCTTGCTAGAGGTGACCAAGGCCGTGCGCCAAGTATGGCCTTCCGAAAAGCCCCTCTTTGTGCGCCTGTCGGCCACCGACTGGACAGACGGCGGTCTGACACCCGATGAAGTGGTGGTGGTCTCGCGCGAATTGGGTCGGCACGGTGTGGACTTGATCGACTGCTCGTCGGGCGGGATGGTGCCGGCCAGCCCGCCGACAATCGGACCCGGTTACCAGGTGCCGTTTGCCGAGCAGATCCGCCGTGAGGCAGGGATTGCCACGGCGGCAGTCGGACTCATATGCACGCCGGAACTGGCCGACGAGATCGTGCGCAATGGGCGCGCCGATCTGGTTGCCATGGGCCGTGAGCTGTTGCGCAACCCGTGCTGGCCGCTGCACGCAGCCCGTGCGCTCGGTCATGATGTGGCCTGGCCCAGGCAATACCAGCGGGCTCGACCGGGTTAGCCTACTACCAAGGGCGCCGCGTCTGTTCTTGCTCTTTCGGCCAAAGCAGGCTATAATTGCCAGGAGGTCGCGTGCCAAGTTTGGAGCTTGCCGCTTTCTGCAGGGGAGGTGCCAAGTGCAGATAACGCACGTTGAGGTTGTGCCTGTCGAGCTTGGATTGCGCCTGCCGTTCCGGACACTCCGCTACCGCACGGCGGTGGATCGGGTGCCGGCTGTGTTCATCCGCGTCGAAACCCGCCAGGGCTTGGTGGCCTGGGGTTGCGCCGCCTTTGACCCGGCTCTGACCGGCGAGACTACGGAGCAGGTCACTCGGGTGTGCCGGGCCTGCGCCGACCGCGCCCTCGACATCAACCCGCTCAACACCGAGTTCGCCCTGGCCGAACTGACCCCGCTCACCAAGGACACGCCGTCGGCCCGCTGCGCCTTCGATATCGCCTTCTACGACCTGCTTGGCCTGGCCACCGGCCTGCCGCTCCATCGCCTGTTAGGTGGTTATCGCCACCGGATCCAGACTTCGATTACGCTCAGTCTGGCGCCCGTCAAGGAGACGGTAGAGATGGCCAACAGCCGCTGCCGCCAAGGGTTTCGTATCCTGAAGCTCAAAGGCGGCCTCGACCCTGAGGAGGATACCCGCCGCGTGCAGGCAGTTCACGACGCGCTGCCGGGCGTCACCCTCCGCCTCGACGCCGATCAGGGTTACACCGTCCAACAGGCGCTGGATGTGACCCGTGCCCTGGAGGGGCAGATCGAGATGTTGGAGCAGCCCACGCCGGCTGCTGATCTGAAGGCCCTGCGCGAGGTGACACGCCACAGCCCGGTGCCGATCCTGGCCGATGAGAGCGTCAGTGGACCGCCTTCGGCGCTGGTGATTGCCAGCCGCCGCGCCGCGCATGGCATGAGTGTCAAGCTGGCTACGTGCGGCGGTCTGCACTGCGCCCGGCAGGTGGATGCCATTGCCCGCGCCGCACAGATGGCAACGATGGTCGGCTGTCTCAACGAACCAGCGCTGCTCATCGCTGCCGGGCTGGGCCTGGCATTGGCGAGTCCCAATGTCCGCTACGCCGACCTGGACGGGCACTTTGACCTAGTCAATGACCCGACCAGGCCTGGCTTTTTCCTGGAAGATGGCTGGCTCGTCTCCCGGGACGTGCCGGGGCTGGGCTGCACGGTTGATTTGTGAACAGGTGCAGCAATGAAGAAGAGGAGTCTGTCAAAGGGAGGATATGACGATGAAACCTGATCAGCTGGTGAGCAAGCTACACTGGCTAGGTCACGACAGTTTTCGCCTGGATGGGCCACCGGTGATCTATTTTGACCCATGGAAACTGCGCGGCCGGCAGGTTCCGGCCGACTTGGTGCTAGTCAGCCACGATCATTTCGATCACTGCTCGCCTGACGACGTGAAAAAGGTCTGCGGACCCAAGACAGTGGTGGTGGCCAGCAGTGGTGCCGCGGCCAAGCTGCCCGGGGCACAGGTGGTCAACCCGGGCGACCGGCTCACGGCTGCTGGGATCGACATAGAGGCCGTGCCGGCCTATAACCTGACTAAATTCCGCTCTCCAGGCGTGCCTTTCCATCCCAAGGATGCCGGGCATGTGGGGTATGTCGTCACAGTTGGCGGGGTGCGGCTCTACTTTGCCGGCGACACCGATCAAATCCCGGAGATGGCCGACATCGACTGCGACGTGGCACTCTTGCCGGTCAGTGGCATTTATGTCATGACCGCCGAGGAGGCGGCTGCGGCGGCGCGCACGATCAAGCCGCAGGTCGCAGTGCCGATGCACTACGGGGCCGGCATCGGCACTGAAGGCGACGGCCAGCGCTTCACAGAGCTGTATGGCGGCCAGGTGGTCATTCTCCCGGGGGAGTAATGATCATCGCTTAGCTTTGCCGAACCCGCTGCCTGGTGGTATAATCGCCCAGGCAAATGACCGGTCCTATTGGCATTCATGAACTGGCAAAGGTGGCGCATTGCAGGCGCTGTAGACTCGTTGGCGGGACCTAGACCTGCCCTGCCCTGCCCGGGCCGGTTCGGAGGCTGGCAGGAGGCAACGTCGACCGGAGATCCTTAACCACCAGAATAGTAGTCCCCTTGGGCCTCGGCACTGCCCTGTCGCTGATTGGGGACGCCACACTATATGTCGTGCTGCCCACCCATAGCGACGAGGCGGGCATCTCACTTGCGAGTGTTGGCATCCTCCTGGGCGTGAACCGGGCGGTACGGCTGCTGACCAATGGCCCGGCAGGTCTGGCCTACGACCGCTGGCCTCGGCGCCGGCTGTTTGTGCCGTCACTATTCCTCGGCGCACTGTCCACGGCGCTGTATGCCGCCACGCGCGGCTTCTGGCCGCTCATGATCGGGCGTATGTTGTGGGGGTTGGCCTGGTCGGGCATCTGGGTCGGCGGGGCGACCGTCATCCTGGACGTCACGACCGGCCAGGACCGGGGTCGTCTGACCGGCCTGTACCAGGTCTGGTTCTTCTTGGGAGCAGGGTTTGGAGCCCTGGCCGGTGGGGTGCTCACCGATCAGGTAGGCTACGCCGCTACGATGTGGATCGCAGCAGGCCTCACGGCGATGGGCGGCCTGGCAGCCTGGCTTTGGCTGCCTGAGACGCGCGAAATGCGCCAACACGGCGCCGCCTCTCGGCCCGATCGGGACGGCCCCAAGCTTGGCGCAAATCGCCGCCTGTGGCTTGCTGCTTCTCTACAGGCAGTGAACCGCTTTGTCATTGCCGGTGTTCTGATGGCGACCATGGGCCTGCTGGTGCAGGACCGGCTTGAGGCGGGCGGAGCGCTGCTTGGCGTGGCAACGCTTACCGGGCTGCTCACTGCCGGTAGGACGTCGGTCAGCATGTTTGCCGCTCCTATTGCCGGAGCGGCTTCGGATCGGCTGGGTAGCCGGTGGCGGGTGGCAGCCTGGGCGCTGGCCATTGGAGCCGCCGGGATGGCCCTCGCCACCCGGTCGGAATCAGCCGCGATCCTGGCTGGAATCGCGCTGGCTGCTGCAGCCAGCGGAGGGATACAGACCCTGGCTACGGCGCTTACCGGCGACCTGGTCAGCCAGGAAGAGCGTGGGCGGGCTATTGGTCTGCTGTACACCGCCGGCGACCTTGGCAGCGCCATCGGGCCGCCGGCGGCCTATGCGCTGCTGCCCTGGCTTAAGCTGACAGGGGTGTATGGGCTGTGCGCAGCCCTGCTTGCTGCGCAAATGCTGGTGGTGTTGTGTTTCCAGTTCCGCAAGGCACAGCAAGCGAGTTGAGAATGGTGATCGGAGGATGAGCTTACCACCCTGGCTTGACGATGAAGAGGAGGAAGAGACCGACACGTCGCCGAAGGTTACGTTGGGCGCCAGCGTTGAGGTCGAGATGATCGACGAGTCGGGTGCCAGCGAGCGACTGGCGTTCGTCGTCGTGCCTGACAAGCACGCCGATTTTGTCGGAGGATTCCTAGGCGCCGGCACCCCCCTTGCCAAGGCCCTGGCAGGACAACGTCTCGGCAGTGTGGTGCCCTACAGGCAAGGCGACATCCGGGAGGTACGAATCCTGAGTGTGATCCCCGGAGCACGGGTTCCAAAAACCGGCGCCGACGCCTCACGCCAGGCCGTCATCCAGAAGGCGCTGGATAAGGCGGATCTGGAGGATGCGTTGCGCTTGGCGCTCACCGTGGACGTGAAATGGGGTGAGTACGATCCGGAAGCCTTGGTGCCGGAGGAGGAGCAGTCGGGTGAATAGCAGGGATAATCCCAAGACATATATGAGGCAAGACAAGTGAAGCTTTTCGTTCCAGGCCGCATCTGCTTGTTTGGCGAACACTCTGACTGGGCCGGCGGCTACCGCCGCACCAGCCAAGAGGTGGAGAAAGGGTACACCCTCATTTGCGGTACCGATCAGGGCATCTACGCCGACGTGGAGCCACATCCTACCTCGCTGCTGCTGACCGCGATCGACCCTAGTGGCGGGCGGCTCGGTCCTTATGAGCTGCCTATGAGGCCGGATGTGCTGCTGGCCGAGGCCCAACAGGGCGGCTTTTGGAGTTACGCTGCCGGGGTCGCCTACCAGATGGTGGCCCATTTCCCGGTACAGGGCCTGGCGGTCGACAACTACCGGACCGATCTACCGATCAAGAAGGGACTGTCGTCGAGTGCGGCGATCTGCGTCCTGGTGGCGCGAGCATTTAACCGACTGTATGACCTCAAGCTGACGATCCGCGATGAGATGGAGCTGGCCTACCAGGGCGAGATCACCACCCCCTCGCGTTGCGGCCGTATGGATCAAGGCTGTGCTTTTGGCGGCCGCCCGGTGCTGATGACATTCGACGGCGATTGCCTCGAGACGGCCGAGCTGCATGCTGGCCAGGATATCCACATGGTCATCGTGGATTTGCACGCAGAAAAAGACACAAAGCTCATCCTGGAGCGCCTCAACCGCTGTTATCCCTATGCCACGAACGAGATCCAGAAGGGCGTCCATGAGCTGTTAGGCCCGACCAACCACCGGATCGTGCAGGAGGCTGTGGAAGCGCTAGAGGCTGGAGACGCCGAACAACTCGGCACGCTGATGACCAGGGCGCAGGCTGCCTTCGATCGCTACGCCATCCCCGTCTGTCCAGAGCAGCTCACTGCCCCGGTGCTGCACCGAGTCCTGCACTATGAGCCGCTCCTGCCGCACATCTGGGGCGGCAAGGGAATTGGCTCGCAGGGGGACGGCTCCGCCCAGCTCGTCGCCCGCAGCGAGGCCGACCAGCACGCCCTGGTTGGGATCATAGAGCACGAATTTGGAATGCCATGCGCCAAGTTGACCGTGCGAGCCAGCCATGCCGTGCGCAAGGCGGTCATCCCGGCTGCCGGCTTTGGGACTCGGCTCTTCCCCGCGACCAAGGCAGTCAAGAAAGAGTTTTTTCCCATCGTCGACCGGGATGGAATAGCCAAGCCAGCTCTCCTGTTGATCATCGAAGAGGCACTGCAGGCCGGCATCGAAGAGGTGATCGTCATCGTCCAGCCCGAAGACCTGGACAGTTTCCGCTCCTTTTTTGGCATTCAGGTCGCCCCCGACAATTATGACAAGTTGCCCCGCTACCTGCAGGCCTACGCCGATCGGATCCTGGAGGTTGGCCGCCATCTGTCGTTTGTGACCCAGCCGGTGCAGGAGGGTTTTGGCCATGCCGTCTATTTGGCCCGCGAGGCCGTGGGCGACGAGCCTTTCCTGCTGATGCTGGGTGATCACTTGTATTGCTCGGACAACAACAAGCCGTGCGCCCGGCAGATGGTCGAAGCCTACAACCGCTCCGGGGTCAGCGTCGTGGGCCTGCGCCGGACTCCAGAGGCGGAGATCGGCAAGTTCGGAACGGTAACCGGACAGTGGATCGAAGAGGGCCGACTGCTGAATGTCAGCGAGCTCGCCGAGAAACCCACGCCCGACTATGCCCGCGCTCACCTCAAGGTGGCCGGCCTGCCCGAGGGAGAGTATCTGACCCTCTTTGGCCAGTACCTTGTCAACCCCAGGCTGTTCGACTATCTGGGAGAGCAGATTGCCGGCAATGTGCGCGAGCGCGGTGAGTTTCAGCTCACCTCAGCGCTAGAGCGCCTGCGCCAGGAAGACGGGTTCCTTGGGCTGCTGATCGACGGACGCTGCTTCGACATCGGCGTGCCGGAGGGGTACTTGAACACGCTGGCCAGCTTCCGAGGCAAGTGAAGGAGGGTAAGCCATGCAACGTGAGCTGACGTCCACGTCGCCGCTGCTGGACAAGGACGGCAACCTAGTCCAGGTCGGCTGGGCCAGGCAGCCGCTCCTCGACTGCAACCTGGAGAATGCCCGCACTTACCGGCTAGCTCGACCGTTGCAGGCCTTTCGACTGAAACGCTGGGACTATTACGGCGTCACCACACACAGTGGTGACAGCTTGAAGGGAGGAAGCCAAGATGCCATCTCTCGTTCATGAAAAGGTTGGCCAGGCGATCGGCATTCTGGAGGAAAAGGGGATCGACCTGTGGCTCACCTTCGTGCGCGAGACCAGCGCCCACGCCGACCCGGTCCTGCCCCTGATCTACGGCGACGAGGACCTGACCTGGCAGAGTGCACTGATCCTGACCCGCGCCGATGAGCGGATCGCCATCATCGGCCATCTGGAGGCCGAGGCGGTGCGCCGTGGCGGCGCCTATTCGACCGTCATCCCCTACCACGAGTCGCTGCGCCCTGACCTGCTTCAGACGCTGGAACGGCTGAAACCCAAGCGGATCGCCCTAAACTACTCGGCGGACGACGTGCTGGCCGATGGGCTGAGCCACGGATTGTACCAGGTGCTGCTCAGCTACCTGGAAGGTACTCCCTTTGCCGAGCGAGTCACCTCAGCCGGCGAGGTGATCGGAGCGCTGCGTGGGCGGAAAACGCCCGGTGAGGTAGCGCGGATCGAGGCAGCCATCGACACGACGCTCACGATATTTGACCGTGTGTACGATAGGGTACAGCCAGGAATGACTGAGGGAGAGGTGGCTACGTTCATGCAGGCCCAGCTCAATGAGCTGGGTGTAGAGCCAGCCTGGAACATCGGCCACTGCCCCACGGTCAACGCGGGGCCCGAATCGGCCGTCGGTCATGTCGGGCCAACCGAGCAGAAACTGGCGAGAGGACAGCTGCTGCACATCGATTTCGGCGTCAAGCAGGAGGATTACTGTTCCGATCTGCAGCGAGTGGTTTATTACCTGGCCCCTGGTGAAACGGACGCTCCCGAACCGGTGCGGCGCGGGTTTGATACTGTGGTGCATGCCATCCAGGCTGCGGTGGCAGCCATGAAGCCGGGCATGTTGGGTCGCGCGGTCGATGCCGTGGCCCGTGCCGTGGTCACCGATGCGGGTTATCCCGAATACAAGTACGGCACAGGCCACCAGCTAGGACGGCTGGCGCACGACGGCGGTGCATTCATGGGGCCGACTTGGGAGCGCTATGGTGATTCGCCCAACCAGCCTCTGGAGGTTGGACAGGTGTACACAGTGGAGCCAGGACTGGCGGTGCCAGGCTATGGTTATGTTGGGCTGGAAGAGGACGTGTTGGTCACGAACAGCGGTGGCAAGTTCCTGGGGCCACCTCAGGTGGCGCTAATCCTACGCTAGAGAAGGAGCGCCCGGTCGCAGAGAATTGCGGCCGGGCGTTTGTTTTCGGATCCGGTTCGGCCATGTTGGGCCGGTACCAGATCTACCGCTCCTGCTTGTCTCAGCACATGGTCGGCGTAGTGGCTCATCGCTGCCGACATGAAATCGGCCAGGCCTGGGCGGTACTTTTCATAGAACGCCCGGAACTTGGGGTGCTCGACATAGCCCTGCCCCAGCCCGCGGTACACCTCGGCCGAGCAGGGATAAAAGTTCTCAATCCAGGCGTGATGCCGGGCGATCAGCGTCTGCACCTCCGGGTCGCCAGGATCCCGGTCGGCCAGGGCTGCAAGGCCGGTGGTGACCGCCTCGCCTTCGGCCCCGGCTGCTTTCCACTCGGCGCGGCTCATCTTTTTCACGCGCCGTTCCGATTCCTCTACCAGGACCGGGTCGTACGTCTCGCGGGTCTCGCGCTTCATCTCTTCGATCTGTTCTGGGGTAAACCCCTCATACAGCTCTTCGTCCGTCAATGTCATGTCATCCCCCCTTAGTCTGTCGATCGTCCTGTCGATCGTTTTCAGGAGGCGCGCCAGCCGTTCCATGCGCCGGTTCAGCGACTGCCGGTGTTGTTCGAGGGCTGCCACCTGGTCGAACCCGGGATCGCTCAGGAGCTGGCGCACCTCGTCCAGCGGCATGTCGAGCTCCTTGAAGAGCAAGATCTGCTGCAACCGTAGCAGCTCCGGCTCACCGTAGAGCCGATAGCCTGCCTCGGTTCGGGCCGACGGTCTCAGGAGCCCAATCTGGTCATAGTGGTGCAGTGTCCGGACACTGACCCCAGCCATTCTTGCCAACCGGCTGACGGTATAGGCTTTCACATCCACCTCCTGAAGCTCATTATACACCATGACGTTACGTCAGAGTCAAGGGGCATTTGGCCAGTTTTCAAAACTTTAACATTCCCAGTGGGAGGCCGGAGGACTTGCATTCGATGCGGTTCATGGTAGAATGGCAGCGCTGCCCGGCAGAGGGCAGAATGGGCGATCATCGTAGGAGAAAACTATGCAACGAGTGCTGGCGTCCGAGCTGAGCTTCCACATCGGTGAGCGGGTCAAAATACAAGGTTGGGTTCACAACCTGCGTCTCCTGGGCAAGGCAAACTTTCTGATCGTGCGTGACGCCACAGGTCTGGCTCAGGTGTTTCTGTTCGGGTCTGAGCGCGAACAGGTGACCGGCTTGCTGCCGGAAAGCGTGGTCGAGGTGGTGGGAAATGTGGTCGCTGAACCGCAAGCGAGGGGCGGTGTGGAGCTTCATGAGCCCGAGATCGTGGTTCTATCGCCTGTGACAGAGGGCCTGCCGTTCCCGATCAACAAGCCCGAGTTGGAACCACAGATCGAGACATTTCTCAACCACGCCCCGCTCGGGCTGCGGCATCCCCTCAAGCAGGCCACGTTCCGGCTGTCTGCCGGGATCATGGCCGGCTATCGCAAGGCGCTGGATCAGATCGGCTTTGTCGAGATCACGTCACCAAAGATCGTCGAGTCTGCCACTGAAAGTGGTGCGAACGTGTTCGCCATCGACTATTTCGGCCGCCCGGCGTTCCTGGCGCAGAGCCCGCAATTCTACAAACAGATCATGGTCGGCGTCTTTGAGCGTGTGTATGAGGTGGCGCCCGTTTTCCGCGCGGAGCCACATGCCACGATCCGCCACGTGAACGAATATGTCAGCCTGGATGCCGAGCTTGGGTTCATCGGCGATCATACCGATGTGATGCAGGTGCTGACTCGAGTGATCCGGGCCATCCTCGTGCACCTTCATGAACACCAAGCATCTGCGCTGGCACTACTCGGGGTGGAAATGCCGTTGGCGCCTGAAACCTTTCCGCACATCCATTTCCCGGATGCGCAGCAGCTAATCTTCGAGCGCCATGGCGAGGACTGCCGCGGCGAGCCGGACCTGGCGCCTCAGCATGAGCGCTGGCTGGGGGAATGGGCGCAAGAGAAATACAGCTCTGATTTTCTCTTTGTCACGGGCTATCCGATGGCCAAGCGACCGTTCTACACCTATCCCAACCCGGCCGATTCGCGCTATTCGAACAGCTTTGACCTGCTATTTCGCGGCACCGAGCTGGTCACCGGCGGGCAGAGGTTGCATCGCTATGAGGATTACCTGGCCGCAATGGAGGCACGCGGCATGGACCCGGCTCCTTTCCAGAGCTACTTGGAAGCATTCCGGTACGGCATGCCGCCGCATGGTGGTTTTGCCATCGGCCTGGAGAGGTTTGTGATGCAGCTTATTCGGGCCCAGAACCTGCGCGAGACAACCCTGTTTCCGCGCGACATGAACCGCCTATCACCCTAGGCGAGAAGGCGGCTGCCAACCAGCTGCCCTAACCGACCTCCCCCGACGTCCGGGACTCTGGCCAACCAGTGCGTTGAACCGGTCCGCTCGAGATGAAGTTTGGTCCGCCTCTGAAGCTGCCCTAGAGCGAGCGGAGAAAGGCCGGGGGGCCGGGCCGCGCTCGAGGCCGGCATCCTCGTGGCGCTCTACGAGGCTGGCATCCCCCCTGATATCTTGCTGGGCACCTCGGCCAGCGCGTATTCCACTGCCGCCTCAGCGTGAATCCGGGTCGTATCATACACCGGCACCCGGCAATCTTGCTCGCGAACCAGCATTCCTATTTCCGTACAGCCCAGGACCACGCCTTCGGCCCCATCTCTGGCAAGTCCTTCGATGATCTCGATGTACTGCTCTCTCGATTCTCGTCGTATTTCTCCCTTGACCAGCTCATCGAAAATCACCCGGTGCACTATCTCTCGCTGCCGGGTATCGGGCACAATCACCTCCAAGCCATATCGTCCAGCCAACCTGCTTTTGTAGAAATCTTCCTCCATCGTAAAACGTGTGCCCAATAACCCCACCCTACCAATGTGTGAGTCCTGAATCTTTTTGCCGGTTGCATCGGCAATGTGCAGGAATGGGATATGAATGCTCGCCTCTATCTCGCCGGCCACCTTGTGCATCGTATTGGTGCACAGGATAACGAAATCCGCGCCGCCGTCCTCCAGGCTTTTGGCCGCCCCGGCCAATACCTTGGCCATTTCCGGCCATCTTCCTTGATTCTGCATCACTTCGATCTCGGCAAAGTCAACGGACACCATAGGAATGTTCGGCCAGTACAGGGGCACGCACTCCTTGTTGACTTGTCGCCCGTCCGGGTGTACAATTGTCCCTGATGAGTAGCTCGCTGCACAACTATGTGACCAACCTGGCCCGCCTGCTGCACGGGGATCGCGCGCTTCGCCCGTTGGTGGCCGTCTATTACGTGACGACGCAGTGCAACTTGAATTGCGCCTACTGTGAGGATTTTGGACAGCGGCGCAATACCCAGGCTTGGGCGCCGCTGCCGTTGGAAGAGGCCCTCCGCGCGCTGCGCATCGTCCGCAGCGGCGTGGATCACCTGATCTTGACCGGCGGCGAGCCGCTGCTCCATCCCGACATCGTCTCCCTGGTGACTCGTGCCCGCCGCGAGCTGGGCTTCCGGCATCTCACGCTGCTGACGAACGGCCTGCTGCTGCCTCAGTACGAGGCCTTGTTGAGCGCTGTGGACCGATTGGTCGTCAGCCTCGACTCGACCGACGCCGACGAGTGGAGCGGCCTGCTGGGCGTGCCACGTGACGTTGTGCAGAGCATCCTGAATAACGTGCAGAGCTACGCCGGCCGCCAACGCGAGTTCGGCTTCCGAATGGTCGCCAACTGCGTGCTCACTCCCGAAACGCTGACCGGTGCCCGGCGTGTGCTGGATTTTGGCCGAGAGCACGGCCTGCTGGTTTCCTTCTCGCCCCAGGCGGTGAACAACTGGCCGCGCTACGAGCTGCTGGTGAGCGACGAATACAGGGCCCTGGTGCACGAGCTGATGGCTCATAAGCGACGGGGCGCGCCGATCCTGGGCAGCATGGCATACCTGCACACCCTGCTGCACCTGCCGCCCTACTCCTGCTATCCGGCGCTGATCCCGCGCGTCATGCCAACCGGAGAGCTCGTCTATCCCTGCTGGCCCATCGAAAAAGCGGGAAGCAGCCACGGCGGGCGGCCGTGCAACCTGCTGGAGGTGGCGTCGTGGGACGAGGCGCTCGAATGCGCCGTCGAGGTCTATGGCCGGCCGCCGCGGGTCTGCACCAGTTGCTTCCAGCAGTGTTACGCCGAGTGCTCGCTGATGCAGGCCCGGCCCCTGTCGCTCCTGGGCGAGTGGCTGCGTTACCCGACCAGCCGCCGGGGAGGTGTGGCGACCTATGCCCCTGGATAGGCCCGGCAAGCTGTGATCGCGCGTTCTGAGGTTCCCGCCGACGTCGTCGTCGTGGGCGCCGGGATCGCCGGGCTGTCGGCGGCGCTGCACCTGGCCGAGCGAGGATTGCGCCCCCTGATCCTGGAGGCAGAGCCCCGCTACGTCGGCGGGCGCGTGGCCGGCGGCGATGTGGTCGAGCTGGACGGCTGGCGCTTTCGCGGCGACCACGGCGTGCACGCCATTTGGTCGCCGTACCGCAACCTGCAGGCCATGCTGGCCCGCCACGCCATCCGTCCCGTCCTGGTCCCAGCTCAGGAGGAGGACTGGGTCTACAAGCGGGCTGCCTGGGTACGCCGGGCGCCAGTGGGTAATGCCATCCGCCATAGCTGGATTCCCGCGCCATTTCACTATCTCAACCTTTTTGTGCGGCCTCGCTTCCTGGGCATGCTCGATTTCAACGAATTCCTCGGACTGTTTCGCGTGTGGGGTGGCCTGTTGTGGGGGCTGGGTGTCGATCCGCTGCGTGAGGGGCAGCCCCTGGAAGGGCTGTGGCTCAGCGACCTGGTGGCCGGCTGGTCGCCGGCGCTGCGCGCCCTATTCATCGGCCTGACCCGGAACGGGCTGGCGGGCCGGCCCGAGGAGATCCCTCTCTCGGGCTTTGTCGCCTTCCTGCGTTTCTATACCCTGCTGCGCCGCGACGCCTGGGCATTTTCCTACCTGCCGGCCGACTGCGGTACCTGCCTGGCCGAGCCGCTGGCAGCCAAGGTGCAGGCATTGGGCGGGAGGCTGGAGATGGGTGTGCGCGTCACGGGACTGGAGCGGCAGGGGGAGGCCTGGCGCATCCACTGGCAGTGGGGAGAGGCGGAGGCCGGGCAGGTCGAGGCCCGGCATCTTGTGTTGGCGACCGATGCGCCCAATACAGCAGCCATCCTGCAGGCCAGCTCTGAGCTGGCCCCTGCCGCCCACGACCTATACTGGCCGCTAGGTATGGCCACGGCCGTGATCCGCGTTTGGTTCGACCGGGAGCTACGAGGCGGCGCCGAGGCGGGCATCCTGAGTGGCGACCTGGTGCCTGACAACTTTTTCTGGCTGCACCGAATCCAGGACCCGTTTGTGCGTTGGCACCGGGCCACCGGTGGCAGTGCGGTGGAGATCCACGTCTACGGCCCGCCCGCGGTCCTGGCCCAGCCCGACGCCCTCCTGCTGGCGCAGACCATCGCCGATCTACAGAGCGTCTTCCCCGAGCTGCGGGGGCACCAGATCCATCACGAGCTCCGGCGCAACCAGCCCACCCATACCCTGCTCAGCGTAGGGCCTGCCGGCCGCCACCTGGGCGTCGAGACCCCCTGGCCAAGCCTGGTCTGCTGCGGCGACTGGGTGCGCCACCCCTCGCCCGCATTCTTTATGGAGCGGGCGTGCGTCACCGGCATCGAGGCGGCTAACACCGTGCTCCGCGCCCACGCTCTGTCGGCCTGGCCCCTGCTCGATCCACCTCCATCGGAGCCGTTGGCGGGCTGGATCGAGCGGCTGATGCTGCGGGGCCGACGGTCACTGCGCCGCCGGCGGCAGGCGCACGCAAGCCTCGACGCCGGCGCCGATCCGACGCAGCACATCGAACCTCACCGTGTTTGAGGTGTCCTGGCCGGGAACTCCCATCCGTCAGGCTGCACGGAGATATGATGGTCTCTCATTCAACTGCCGGTAACGGTCGCAATACAAAGCGCCCTGCACGGGCGAGACACGACCTTCTCACTCATCCGCGAACCCTCTGGTAGCACCGCATAGCGTACGTGATTTGTTGGTAATCCCTACGCATGGTGTGGAAAAGGATCGCCCTGGGGCGATCCTTTTTGCGTACTAGGAATCCACGCCAGACCGATGACAACACGGCCTCTTCCTGTTATACTATCAGCAAATATCGTCTCCTTCTCAGAAAGAGAGCGTTCGAGGGCCCGTAGCCTGTCGAACGCTCATCTTTTGCCAAGCTGTTGTGGAGTTGAACCAATGGCCAATCAGACCGATGATCAACACAGTTCCCCTTCACGGGACAAGATCCGCGTTCTGGTGGCCGACGATCACGCCATTGTCCGCCACGGGATCTATGCCCTGCTGGAGACAGAACCGGACATCCAAGTCGTGGGCGAGGCCCAGGATGGGCGCCAGGCGATTGCCGAAGCGCAGCGCCTCCAGCCCGACGTCGTGCTGATGGACCTGGTCATGCCGGTTGTGGACGGGGTGGAAGCGATCCGCCGTATCCGGGCCTGCCAGCCCCAGGTGCGGGTTCTGGTCCTGACCAGCTTTGGCGGAGAGAACCAGGTCTTTCCGGCGATCAAGGCCGGGGCCCTGGGCTATATCCTGAAAGACTCGACGCCGAGCGAGTTAGTACAGGCTATCCGCCAGGTAGATCGCGGCGAGTCGGCCCTTCATCCGGCAATCGCCCGCATGCTGGTGCAAGAGCTGGCTCAGCCCTCGCAGCGGGCGTCGGCAGCCGATCCCTTGACCAAGCGTGAGCTGGAGGTGCTTCAACTGGTGGCGGTCGGGCAGTGCGATCGTGAGATCGCCGATCGGCTGGGCATCAGCGAAGCAACAGTCCGCACTCACGTCAGCAACATCCTGGCAAAGCTGAACCTGGGCAGCCGCACCCAGGCCGCCCTCTATGCCCTGCGAGAGGGCCTGGTGTCGTTGGATGGCGCCGAAAGAACCTGACAGATGACGTACAGCATTTGTCGTAGACGGCATGCGCTCTCTGTGTAGCCTCTTTACGCGCACAGTGGAGAGGGGTCGTCTTTGCGGTCATCTTTTTCCCGTAGGGCAGATACGTTCTTTGGCTGATGACAGCCCCACGCCTGTCTGTTATAGTAGGATCCGACAGATTAGGTCGTGCCAGAACGATTTGGTAGAGGGGAGGTGAGGGAAGGAAAAACAGGCAGCATTGCACAATAGACATCGGCAAAAAGATTCCCTGAAAACTGACGAGAGGAGAAGAGAAATGGTTTCGAAGAAAAAGTCGGCGATTGTGATGCTGGTGACCCTGATCGTTCCCCTGGTTCTGGCTGCCTGCGGTGAGCCACAGGTCGCCGTCCAGACGGTTGTGGTCGAACAGACCCGGGTGGTCAAGGAAGCAGGCGAGGAAAGGACGGTCGTCGAAACTGTGATCGTCGAGAAGGAGGTCACCCCAGTGCCTCCGACAGAAGTCCCGGCCACGGCCACGCCCGAGGCCAAGGAGTCTGACACCGTCGTCATTGCCATGCAGCAGGAGCCCGACACACTGCACCCTGCTATCAGTTCGCATGTCGGCCACCGCCTAGGTCATGGCGGCCGTGCTCCTGGGCTGCATGGGCCAGAACGAAAAGGTCGAATGGATCAACCTGGGCTGCGACGGCGACATCCCCACCCTGGAAAACGGCGGTGCCCAGTTCGTGGGCGAAGGCGAAGACCAGCACATGGAGATCACCCACAAGATCAAACAGGGTTGGCGCTGGACCGACGGCACACCCGTCACCCCAAAGGACGTGATCTACTGGCTGGAAGTTGGCGATGGATCCGGACATGGCAGATCCCAGCCGCGAGCAGACGAAAAGGTGTACGACATCGAGATGGTCGACGATAGCACCTACGTCGTCAAACTGATGAGCCAGAACCAGGTGCGCGCTGCGGCGGCCGGCACCCTGGAGGGCAACGTCAACTTTAAGGCGTACCAAGACGACTATGTGGCACTGGGCTACGCAGAGTGGAACGGCCCGGTCGTCGACCCGCTCTACTGGACCATCGGTACTACCTGGCTGCCGGCCCACATCCTGCAAGACATCCCGGCCGCAGACCAGGCCGCGAGCGAATTCGCCAGGAATCCGACCGGAGACAGCCCCTACGTCGTCAAGGAGTGGAGGGCTGGCCAGGAGATCGTCCTGGAAAAGACCGACCTGCCCTGGCCCATGCCCGAGCCCAAGATCAAGACCATCATCTTCCGCTTCTATGGCGAAACCTCGGCCATCCTCAACGCCCTGAAGAACGGCGAGGTGGACGCGGTGACGAGCGCCATCGGCGGCCTGACCGTGGCCAACGCTCCCGACCTGGACCCCATCGAAGCCGAGGGCGTGTACAAGGTGAACTATGCGCCGGGCTACAACTGGGAGCACATCGACCTGAACATGACCAAGTTCCCCCTGGACGACGTGCGGGTGCGCCAGGCGCTGTACTATGCCATCGACAAGCAGGCGTTGGTCGATACGCTCTACTATGGCAAGCAAAGCCCGACCGACCTGCCCATCCCCAAGGGCCTGTCGTGGGCCTACACCGACAACTATATCAAGTATCCCTACGACGCCGAGAAGGCCGAGGCGCTGCTGGCCGAAGCCGGTTGGGATTGCTGCCACCATGCCCTGCACCAATGCCGACTGGCCAGAAGCTGGAGTTCACCCTGATGACCACCGACCGCGCCGACCGCCAGACCCTGGCCCAGGTCATCCAGCAGATGTGGAAGAGACTCAACGTCGGCGTCAACATCCAGTTCCTGTACGGCCGTGGCCTGTTCCAGGCCTGCGAGGCGGGCGGCCCGCTCTACTGCCGCACCTACGACGCCGCCATCTACACCCTCGTCCACCGGCGACGACCCGGGCTTCATGGGCCTCTACAACTGCGCCGCCATCCCCACCGCAGGAGAACAACTGGTCCGGTCAGAACTGACGTCGGCTGGTGCACACGAGGCCGCCGACGAGGCCCTCACCAAGGCCGAGAAGGACTTTGAGATCAGCCTCTCCCGCGAAAAGCGCTATCCCGTACTACGAGACCTTCTTCCAGGAGTGGACCGGCGACGTGCCGGTCATCCCGCTGTTCACCAACACCCGCGTGTGGGTGCATCGCGCCGGGTTTGCCAACTACAAGCCCGGCCCGACCCAGTTCGCGCCCGACACCTGGAACTTCTGGGAGTGGGAGCTGTACAAGTAGCCCGGCACGGGGCAGATTGGCAATCTGCCCCACAGCCTGTCGTCAGCCGCCGGGGCACATCATCCGGGTGAGTCCTGGCGGCTGACTTTGACCGAATGGAGACTCCAATGGGGGAAAGACCATGACCAACTACATCATGCGCCGGGTGGCTCAAACCTTGTGCTGCTGTTTTTCATCTCGATGCTGATCTATGTGGTGCTGAACCTGGTGCCCGGCGGGCCGTTCGACCTGCTGCGGCTCAACAATCCACGCATCACCCAGTCCATGATCGACCGCCTGAACGCCCTGCTGGACCTGGACAAGCCGCTGCTGCCGGGCGAGTACTGCCCGGTCGTCGCCGGCGAGCAGCAGCCCTGCCGTCTCGACCAGGGGCGCTACTTCCGCTGGCTGGGCCAGGTGCTTCACGGCGATTTTGGCAATTCGTGGACCATCCAGACGGGCACTCCGGTGCTAAAGATGATCGGCCAGCGGCTGTGGTACACCCTGTTGATGACCGGGCTGGCCCTCATCGTGGCACTGGTGATTGCCGTGCCTATCGGCATCTACTCGGCGGTCAAGCAGTACTCGGTCACCGACTATTTTGTGACGACCTTGGCCTTCTTCGGCCAATCGATGCCCACCTTCTGGACCGGGCTCGATGGCCGTCGCCATCTTTGCCGTGGCTCTGCAGTGGTTTCCCACCGGCGGCGTACGCTCCATCGGCGCGAGGGGGACATCGTCGAAGCGCTGGGCCGCATCCTGTCCTTCGGCAAGCTCTACCCCGATCTGGCCGGTCACGAGGGCAAGCTGATCGCTGGACGGCCTGCGCCACCTGGCCCTGCCGGTTACTATCCTGGCCTTCTTTCAACCTGGCCGGCTGGAGCCGCTACACCCGCGCCTCCATGCTCGAAGTACTGCGCCAGGATTACATGCGCACGGCCCGGGCCAAGGGCCTGAGCGAGCGGGTGGTGATCCTCAAGCACGGCCTGCGCAACGCCCTGATCCCGCTGATCACCATCCTGGCCCTGACCATCCCCGGCCTGATCGGTGGGGCGATCATCACCGAGACGATCTTTTCCTGGCCGGGCATGGGTCTGATGACCATCAACGCCATCGCCGGCTCGGACTGGCCGGTGGTCCAGGGGCTGCTGGTCATCACGGCCTTCCTGGTCGTATTCTCCAACCTGCTTGGCGACATCATGTACGCCGTCGTAGACCCACGCATCCAGTACAACTAGGAGGGAGCCATGTCCGCCACAATTGCCGACGTAGCCAGGCTGAGAACCAACAGCGACCGAAAACCCGGTGGGCCAGTGGACCCTCGTCTGGCGCCGCCTGCGCCGCCACAAGCTGGCCATGATCGGCCTGGGCGTGCTGGGGACTGTCGTCCTCCTGAGCCTGCTGGCCCAATGGATTGCCCCGTATTCGTACGAGGAGATCGATCTCAGGCACGGCTACGCCCCCCTGATGGCCGCCGGCGCAGCCGGGACGCGCCCTGCACTTCTTGGGTACCGACGAGCTGGGCCGCGACATCTTTTCCCGGCTGCTCTATGCCGGGCGCATCTCGCTGGGCGTGGCACTGGTCGTGACGGTCTTGACGACCGTCGTGGGCACCTTGATCGGCGCCATCGCGGGCGCGCTGGGCGGCATCGTCGACACGATCCTGATGCGCTTCACCGACGTCATGCTGACGCTCCCTTTCCTGCCCATGGTGCTGGTCCTGTCGAGCAGCCTGCGCCAGTATGCGGGCCTGCAGAGAGTTCCTGGGATCTATCGTTCAGCGTAGTCATCATCATTTTTGTGCTCGTGCTCTTTGGCTGGATGGGCGACTGCACGGCTGGTGCGCGGCTCGGTGCTGAGCCTGCGCGAGCCAGGATTTCGTAGCCGCCAGCCGGGCGCTGGGCGCCAGCCAATAGCCGCATCATCCTCCGCCACCTGGTGCCCAACTCGCTGGCGCCGATCATCGTCGCCGCGACGCTGGGCTTTGGCGGCGTCATCATCGCCGAGTCGGCGCTGTCGTTCCTGGGCTTTGGCGTCATGCCGCCGGTGCCCACCTGGGGCAACATGCTCAACGAAGCGCGCAACTCGCCGCTGGAGTACCTGTTCACCCAGGCGCTGTCGCCGGGGCTGTGCATCTTTTTCACCGTGCTGGCGATCAACTTTATCGGCGACGGGCTGCGGGACGCCCTCGACCCGAGGCTCAAGACGTGAGGCGTGGTGCGGAGTGCGTGGAAGGTGCGAGATGAGGCAAAAGACAGACAAGATCCGGACGCGGCCGGTCAAGATGATAGTCCTGGTCGCTGGCTTTGTGCTGTTGCTAGTCTACGGGACGCTCAGTGTCACAGCCCAGGACCCCTTCTGGTTCCTGAAAGGCTTTCGCTACCAGCCGGCGCGCATCGTCGTCTACCATCACGAAGGCAAGCGCACCGAGCTGCGGCCCGGCGATCCCGGCTTTGCCGAGTTGGCGACCGCCGTCCAGACCTGCCTGGCCCAGGGCGTTGAGCGGCCGTCGAGCATCGGCTTCTCCGACGCCTCGCTGCTTGACGCCTACAGCCGCTACGTGACCATGGAAGTGTTTTTTGACCAACCGGTCAAGCTGCACGCCTGGTTCAATACGGGCAAGCCAACGCAGATGCTATTCCCAATCACCGGTCGCCATTCCGAACTGACCATCGCCTTGCTGGGCCAGAACGGACAATACCTGTCCGGTCCGCCGGTACTCAAAACCATAGAGCCTATCCGGGAGGCTCTGAAAACCCTGGGATATTACGATGACTGAGAATCCTGGCTTTCTCCGTGCCACGGCCCGGATTGGCACGCTACGCGCGTCCCGTCGAGGAGAAAAAGGACATGGTCGCCGACAACTTGGGTACTGACAACGATAGAATCTTGGAAGTACGCGGGCTCAAGACCTATTTCTATACCGAGGATGGCGTAGTCAAAGCCGTAGACGGCGTGGATTTCCACGTCAAACACGGCGAAGTGTTGGGCCTGGTGGGCGAATCGGGCTGTGGTAAAAGCGTCACTTCGTTCTCGATCATGCGCCTGGTGGGCATTCCCGGCAAAATCATCGAGGGTGAGATCCTGTTTGAAGGGCAGAACCTGCTCCAGTTGCCCGAATCGGACATGATGCGCATCCGTGGCAACCGCATCTCGATGATCTTCCAGCAGCCAATCTCGTGCCTCAACCCGGTTTTCAAGGTGGGCGATCAGATCATGGAGGTGCTGGATATCCACCAGAAACTGGGCAAAGAGAAAGGCCGGTCACGGGCCGTCGAGCTGCTCCAGACCGTCGGCATCCCCGACGCGGAAACACGCCTGGATGCCTACCCCCACGAGCTGTCGGGCGGCATGGCCCAACGGGTCATGATCGCCATGGCCCTGGCCTGCGTGCCGGAACTGCTCATCGCCGACGAGCCGACGACGGCGCTCGACGTCACGATCCAGGCCCAGATCCTGGACTTGCTGCGCAACCTTCGCTCCCGGGTGAGCACCTCCATCATCCTCATCACCCACGACCTGGGCATCGTCGCCGAAATGTGCGAACGGGTAGCCGTGATGTATGCCGGCCGTATTGTCGAGGAGACCGACGTGATGACCCTCTTTGGCGAACCCAAGCACCCGTACACCATCGGCCTCATCGCTTCAGTCCCGATCCTGGGTCAGGTCAAGGACAGGCTGGCTGTGATCCCCGGTTCGGTGCCCAATCTGATAAACCTGCCGCCGGGTTGTAGGTTTGCGCCTCGCTGCCAGGCCCGGGTTGAGCATGGGCTGGAGATCTGCACCCGGGAAGAGCCCGAACTGCGGCCGGCCGGGCCACGGCACATGGTACGGTGCTGGCTATATCACTAGAAGCCTCTTCTGGGTGGATCGACTATCCGCCCCACTCGAGACCAGTAGGAGTCTGCCATGATAAACCAAGACGGCAAGGATCTGGTGGTGGTAAAGGATCTGAAAAAGCATTTCCCGGTGCGCAGTGGATTGCTGCGGCGGGTCACGGCTCAGGTCAAAGCCGTCGATGGGGTCAGCTTCACGATCCGCAAGGGGGAATGCTTGGGCATGGTAGGCGAATCCGGCTGCGGCAAGACGACCATCGGCCGCACAATCCTGCGCCTGATCGAGCCCACCGCCGGCTCGGTTCTCTTTGACGGCGTGGATTTGCTGACGGTCGACTCCAAAACTCTGAAGGCTATGCGCCGTGGCATGCAGATCATCTTCCAGGACCCCTACTCCTCCCTCGACCCCCGCATCCCCATCGGCGAAAGCATCGGGGAGGGGCTGCAGATCCATGGCATGCGCAGCGGACGGGAACGACATGCCATCGTGCTCGACATGCTGCGCAAGGTCGGTCTGGAAGAGTATCATGCCCGGCGTTATCCCCACGAGTTCTCCGGCGGGCAGCGCCAGCGCATCGGCATCGCCCGCGCCCTGGCGCTGAATCCCAAGTTCATCGTCTGCGACGAGCCGATCAGCGCTCTGGACGTGTCCATCCAGTCGCAGGTGCTGAACCTGCTGCGCGATCTGCAGCAGGAATTCGGGCTGACCTACCTGTTCATTGCCCACAACCTGAGTGTGGTCGAACACATCAGCGACCGCGTCGCCGTCATGTACCTGGGCATGATGGCCGAGCTGACCACCCGCGAAGAGCTATTCAGGAACCCCCTTCACCCCTACACCCAGGCACTCATGTCGGCCATCCCAGTGCCTGACCCCACCTTCAAGCGCGAGCGGACCGTCCTCAAAGGTGACGTACCCAGTCCGCTCAACCCACCGCCCGGTTGTCGCTTCCACACCCGCTGTCCGAAGGTGACGGACATCTGTCGGAGTGAAGGGCCGTTGTTCCAGGATATGGGAAGCGGTCACTTTGTCGCCTGCCACCTGGTAGCGTGATGTAAGAACCCTTTCGGTGGTTTTTAACCTTTGCGCATCCAGCCAGCCCAGGGTCCGCTCTTGCGATGGGAGCAGCCGCGTCAGGCAGCGTGGGCGAGGTCTGTGACCTCGCCCAGCTTTCGCTTCGTTTGGCACTGCCAATAGCGGGGGTTATCCAGACTGGCCGGGCCCGAAGTGTACTGGAAACGCGCAGCCCCGCCAACACTGTGCGTTCACTCCTTCGGCGTAAGGTCAGCGCCCTACGGGCACGAGACGTCGTAGTTCTTGCATGTGTACGAAAAGCAAGCTAGACCGCTAGGGCAGTCGACTGCACATAGAGCGAACGTATTATACCACTTTTGCCGGCTGGGGCAAAGGCACTTGGCTCCCAGTTGCGGATTGCATTCTCCAAGAGCGGAGCAACGAGAACTACAGACCTTTGTCTTCAGGCAGGTTGCGCATGAACACTTGGTTGCTCCGGGATTGAAACACATCGACTCGCATGCATATACTGGATCAACTTCCCAGATCTTGTCTCCAGCTTGATCCTCGATCGTCGGGTCATGAGGGGGCTCAGACAGATGCTCCAGTTCATGAAACAGTGTTGAACGTTGCCAGTTAGCATCCCCGTTGAAGAACGGGTCACATACTGTGAGTACCACCGGCATCGTAGGGTCAGGCCACACGGTAATCTGCGCCTGATCAGTACAGCTTTCGCAGCTGATCAGGAGTTTTCGCGTGGCATAGTTGTGAGCTAGCTTGGCTGCCAGATCAGGTCTGCCATGCCGGTACATGCAGCTCATGCCCTGTTGTACTCCTTCAGCCAGTCTCTGCTTGATCAGATTCAGCTGATCGCTCGAACAGGCGCCTGCGGGCGAGGCCTGGCCCAGTGGCTCGCTTCGCGCAGAGGTCGAATGGAATGGGCAGGGTCCGTGAGTATCTGTCAGTGGTGCTCGCATCAAAGTCGGCCACAGTGGTAAACCATCCTCCTTCTTCAGTGTCTTCCTCCCAGACTACATGCATGGTCTCCTCACTCAGGCGTGTCATAGGTCTCGCGGCGGATCAGCCACGGGTGTCTGTACTGTACATGGTAGTTTGTACACGCCCGTCGGTGACCAGAGGTCCACGATCCACGGTCGAGCGCCACTCGAAGAAGCCGTCCAGATCTGCATCTCGCAGGCCAAGCGACTGGGTAATCGTATGGTCCCAGGTTTCCATGGTCCAGTCGCTGACCGTTAGCTCCTCGTGTGTGACCATGGTGCCCGACATGGTGCGGCTATAGAGTACGCAACCAGCAGGGCTTAGCGACACGGCAGTTGCGCCTGCTTCGAGCGCCGCGCGCGCAGCCTCCAGCGAGTCGGCCGTGATGGCGTCCTGGCTGCTGCAGTAGTCTTCCTTGGAGAGTACTGTGACGAGGCCCGCAGAGTAGGGCGACGTCTCCAGGTGGTAGTGATAGTTGCCCTCAGTGGCAAAGAGGTGGGCAAAGGTCTCTCCCGGCTCCAGGGTAGCGCTAAAAGACTCACCTCCGCTCAAGCCCTTTGCCCACAATGCGCCGCTGGTCCGGCCCGGATCGATGGCGCCGGGGGTAACTGCCGAGACGGCCATGCTCTGCGCGTTACGCATGATCAGCGGCAGGTAGATCGCACGCGGTGGGTCGCTCTGCAAAATGTGCGTCTGGCTCGTGGCGTTGTACCAGATCACCCGAGTACCGACCGGCACCGTCAGCACGTCTGGTGTGAACCCAGTCTCTGTCAACGTGATGGTCCGGCTTGGGCCGATGGCCGCCAGGCTGCCGATCCACCACGGCGCCAGGTCGCTGCTGGCGTGACGATTGGTGATGTCGGTCTGCCCGCTGCCGTCGGCGTTCATGACATAGATTTCCCTGTCGCCGTCCCGGAGCGAGGAAAAGGCGATGGAACTGCCATCGGGCGAGTACACCGCTGCCCAATTAGGGCCAGCGGTGTTGGTCAGTCGGACCAGGCCACTGCCGTCGGCGTTCATTCTCCACACCTCGCTGTCCTCACCCACATCGGCAGGGCGATAGTAGAACAGGATCTTGCTGCTGTCCGGCGACCACTGGGGATACCAATCGTCGACGTCGTCATACGTCAACCGGGTTTGCGCGCTGCCGTCGGCGTTCATGCGGTAAATCTCCGTCAGGACACCGTCCCGGTCCGAAGCAAAGGCGATGTAGCTCCCATTGGGTGACCAACTGGGGTGCGAATCGTTGAAGGTATTGAAGGTCAGCTGCGTGACGCCGGTGCCGTCTATGTTCATCACATAGATCTCGAGATCCCCGTCATCGTCCCGCCGCGAGGCAAAGACGATCTCGGATCCGTCCGGCGACCACTCAGGGTACACGTCATCCACGGTGTTGTTCGTCAGCCGCTTCTGTCCGTCACCGTAAGCATTCATCACATAGACTTCGGCGTTGCCGTCTCGCTCCGACACAAAGACGATCTGGCTTCCGTCAGGCGACCAGGCGCACGTATAATCGTCCGCGGCGTTGTTCGTCAGTCGAGTCTGCCCGCTTCCGTCAGCGTTCATCCTGTAGATCTCCTCGATATCCTCGTCGCCGCTGTCGCGATCCGACTGGAAGCATATATACCCCTCCAAAGCCGCTGGTGTATTGCCAATCTTCGGTGCAAGCTGGAACGGGGCTTGTGGCGGCGGTTGACTGTTGAGGCCTGCTGGAGCTTCACTTCCATCGGACGGAGGGGGATCCGCCACTGCGACCGTCGTCGCCAATAGTACCGACATGAGTAGCAGCACGAACGCCAGGGCCAACGTGAGAGAATAGTGTTTGCTCATGGTTCATCTCCTCCTTGGGATTTCGTACAGCGACCGGCTTTCTGATCAGCCGCTGGTTGCCAGTGCCTTCCGGATATTGAATTCGGTATGGTCCGCCCGTTTGATCCCCGATGTCCTTGCCTGGGGTGAAAAAGTGGATCTCGCCGTCCAGATGGGTGCCCAGGTGGTTGGAATGGGTTAAGAGCTGCCCATCGGACCTACTTACCCAAATTGTGCTACTCCATGTCATTCTCACTGGGTAAGTATACCACAGTAGAGCGAGACGAGCAAAAGCACAGCCGCAGACAAAGCCACTCCAGCGGAGACAACGACAGATCCTACAACGTAGCTATCCGAGCGAAAACCAACATCGTCAATCACAGCACCAGCTGCCAGGTCGCAATCTCTTGGGCAGACTGAGCCTGGATCAATAGTGAACCTAGAGTTGCCCGCCGGTAGGGAAACCGGCGGGCAACGTCCATTACGGATAGTTGCGCACAACCAGCGGCAGGTATACGCGGTAGATGCCCGCCGCGCTCTGCCAGAACCCGCCGGACAGCGTATAGCCGGGCCCGCTCAGCACCCCGGCATCCGGCTGGCCGACCGTCCCGGCCAGTGAGTAGCCGGCGCCGCTGCTGAAGGCACCCCCGCCGCCGTCCACCGTCCACCACGACAGGTCATACCCGTCGTGGGGCGCCTCGTCGCCCTGTTGGGCCCGTAGCGACGCCGGCCACCAGCATGACCAGGCATACCCCCAAGTCCAAGGCCAGACCGAGCATCCTGAGCCTGGCGAAGGACCACAATGGCCATTCCCGTCTCATCGCGCACCCTCCGGTTCCGGCCCCACCACGCCCGGTGTGTGGCTGTCTTCCCTGTCGACCTCCACCGGCTCAGGAATGTCGACCTTCTCCAGCCGCTCGTCCTCGTGGCCGCGCTGCTTGGCCACGATCCGGTAGTCGAAAGCACAGCCAGAGGGCTTGCCGTCCAGGGTCGCTCCTTGCACGGTCAAAGCTGTCCGGTCCGCTGGCCCGTCACGGCCATCACGATCAGATCGCTGCAGATCGGGGTCAGGTAGACATGGTACTCCAGCGCGAGGTTGACCGTCTCGGCAAAGATCGGATCGATCGTCACCGTCGCCGTGCCGTCCTTCAGCGTTGCGCGGCCGAAATCCTCGGTCCAGGCTTCGGCGCTGGTCATGCCGTACAGCGTCCGATACTCGGTGCTGCCGTCGCCGCCCGTATCCTTGAAGCTGTTGTACGTCTCCGTCGGCATACACATCGCCTTCGTTGTCCACATAGAAACGCAGGGTGCCGCCCGGCTAGTCGCCGGAGTAGCCCTGGAATAGGTCGCCGCCGATAGCTCCATGCGCCGACCCCGACCCCGGTGCCGTACCAGTATTCGGCGTTGTGGCCGGCCACGCCAAACCCTTGATAAGAGTCGCTGCGTCCATACACCCCGGCCGCTGCGTCGCCGTACCAGGAATCGGCTAACCCGTCGACGCCAAGCCGCCATTACTTGAGCTCCGGCCGTGGACGCCCATGGTGCTGCCGGTGTAGCTGGGGACATAGCCGATGACGCCACGGCCTTCGGTGGAGTCGCTTCGACCGTAGGTGCCTACGGCGTAGCCGTCAGCGGCCGTCGCGTAGCCATAGACGCCGTAATTGGTGCCGGTGGCGGCGCTTGCCAGGCCGTACAGGCCATAGCCGCCAATGGAGTCGCTTTCGCCATAGACGCCGTAGGTGGCGCCGCTGCCGGACAGCCCGGTCGTTCCGCCGGACAGGGTCAGCCCGGTCCCCGTGCCCGTCCAGGACTGCCCCCAGTGGTCGTGCACGGCCGGGGCAAACGCCGAGGCGTCCGAGCCGTCCAGCAGGTCCGCGTTGTGCGCGTACACGGCGTACGGCGCGGCGGTCAGCGCCTGGCGGGGCAGGAGCATCGAGTAACCCGGGTCGCCGCTGCACTGCACCGCCACCTCCAGCCACAGCGCCGTGCCGTCGAACACCTCCCCAAAGTCGAGCTGGACGGTGAACAGGCCGTCCGTCACCGCCACGCCGGGCAGGCTCAGCAGCAGGCCCACCTGGCTCCCGGCGTCGGGATCGTCCCACAGCGTGAACCGGAAATCGCAGCTGTCGTCGACCGGCTCGCCGCCATCGCTCGTCAGGCGGCCCTGGTAGGTAAAGGCCATCGTCACCAGGCCTTCGGGCGGGGGCTCCGTGGCCCCCGCCCCCGCAGCGGCGACGAGGATGATCGCCACCACCGCCATCGTCATTGCCAATCGGTGCGAAATCGAAACCGTCTTGGCGTTCATTTGTCCTCCATTCTCCTCTAGTGTGTCTTCTTGTCTGCTGGGAGGGAGCGGCGGCCGGCCGCCGCTCCCTCGTTCCGGTCGCCCTCTAGGGTGCGCCCCGCACCACCAGGGGCAGGTAGACCCGGTAGGTCGATGAACGTAGCCGTGACTTCCTTGTCCGTGTCCATGGTCAGGGTAATCGGATTGGTCGTGCCGCCGGCATCGCCGCTCCAGCCGGTGAAGGACGAGCTGGGATCGGCCACGGCCGTCAGGGTCACCACGGTGCCATGCTCCAGACGGCCACCCTCAGGAGTCTGCTCCACGGTTCCGGAGCCGTTGCCGGCCAGGTACAGGGCAAGCGTGTGGAACGCGAACTCGTCCGCCCCCATGTCGGCCGTGGCCGTCCCGTCGAAATCCCCGTCCCAGATGCGCGGATCGCCCTCGAAATCGGTCGCGGGCAGGTTCGGGGCGCCGTTGGTCCCGACATCGATGCACGGCGAGCCCTCCAGGAGATCCAGATCCCGCATCGCAGCGTCCTCAAACACGGGATCCGCGTTGATGTTGCCGGCCCCGGGATAGACGTCCGCGCCCTGAACGTCGCTGTAGGTGACCACCGGCTCAGCCTGAGCAACGTATATCTCGTCAGGGGTGTCCCCCCACAGGATGCAGTTCGTCGCCGTGAGCAAGGAGGAGCGGTCGTAGATCCCGCCGCCGGTATTGGCCGAGTTGCCCGAGAAGGTGCAGTTGGTCAGGATCGGCGTGCCGGCGTTGTAGTTGACCATCCCGCCGCCCATGCTAAAGGCCGAGTTGCCCGTGAACGTGCAGTTGGTCAGGGTCGGCGAGGAGCCGGTGTAGTTGTACATCCCGCCGCCGGAGCCGTTTGGGCCTCGTTGCCCGCGAAGGTGCAGCTGGTCACGCTCCGGCGAGGAGTGGTCGTTGAGCATCCCGGCGCCGTTTTGGGCCATCGTTGCCCGCGAAGGTGCAGTTGGTCACCGCGGGCGAGGAGGAGCTGTAGTTGGCCATCCCGCCGCCGTAGGCGGCCGAGTTCTCCGAGAAGGTGCAGTCGGTCACCGAGGGCGAGGAGAGTTGTAGTTGGCCATCCCGCCGCCGATGTTGGCCGAGTTGCCCGCAAAGGTGCAGTGCGGCCACCGTCGGCGAGCAGCCGTCGTTGTACATCCCGCCCCCCGGCTGAGCACGCCACCGCCGTTCGCGTATGCCGGCGATGATCGCAAAGCCGTCGAGCACGGCGGTGGCGTCCAGGGCCAGCTCCGCCGGGTGGTAGAAGACGTGGTAGCTGTTGTCGGCGGCGCTCCGCCGGGTTCCCCAGGTCGCCGCTCAGGATCGTGGCGTTGGCCGCCCAGTCGCGATCCCCAAACTCCGTGTCGCCCACCGATGGGTCGAATCCGCCGTACAGCGCCACCCCGTTCTTCAATTGGAAGGTCGCCGAGCGCGGATTGCCCGGATCGCATTCGTAGGTCGGCTTGTACGTTCCGGCCGCCACCCAGATCTCGTCGCCGGCCACGGCCTCGTCCAGGGCCGGCTGGAGCGTCGTGTAGGCATCCTCCCACGAGCTGCCGTCGTTCGCTCCCGTCGCGTCGACATCCACATAGATCGTGCCTTGGGCCAGCGCCAGAGCCTCCCCCTCCGGCGAGTGTCCCACGGCCGCCAGGGCCAGCGCTGCCGCCAGCGCGACCCCGCCTAGAACTGCCATCGCCCATTTCTGCCAGTGGTTCATCTTCCTTCCTCCTGTGGTTTCCTAATTGCGCGGCCGGACCCCCTGACCAGGCCTGCGCGCGATCAAACGTCAGTCATATGGAATGGACCCTCTCCGGGAAGACATGCCGCTATCTCTTTCACTTAGCTCCATCAGGAACGCAAACAACTGCTCCAAACTGGAAAACCCAAATCGCTCCCTGGTGAATGGGTCTTCCAGCGAAGCATGCCAATCGACTGCCCGCGGCTCACCCGCGCACCATAGGCGGAGGATGTACGAGCGGCTGTGTATAGGTTGGTGGTTCTTCATGAGTTCGTCTCGGTTGTTTTCCCATTTGCATCCAGTTTAGCACTGCATCGTCAGGGCACCGTCAAGGCATCGTCAGGAGTGTTGCCTGTTGTCCATTTTTGTTGTATAATCTTCCACAGGAGTTCAGGGTTCTTTACATCGGTGCACAAGAAAGGCCAAATGGCACACCTGTCGCTGGGCGTGTTGGGTTCACTGCAAGTCTTGATAGACGATACGCCGGTCACGATGTTGGAATCGGACAAGGTTTGTGCGCTGTTGGTCTATCTGGCGGTAGAAGCGGACCGCCCGCACCGAAGAGAGTCCCTGGTCGGTCTGTTGTGGCCCGAGTGCCCCGAGCAGGTCGCCCGGCACAACCTGCGGCAGGCCCTCTTTAGCCTGCGCCGGGCGATTGGCGACCACACCGCCACGCCTCCCTATCTCCTCATCTCGCGAGACGCCATTCAGTTCAACCGCGCCAGTGACTATTCGCTTGACCTCGCCCAATTCAACGCGATTTTTCATGCGTGCGAAGAAAACACGAGCCGGGGCAGCGAAGATCCTTCGATCCGTGCTGCCCGGCTGGAAGAGATGGTCAAGCTCTATCGCGGCGAGTTCCTGCACGCACTTTTTCCTGGAAGACAGCGCCGAGTTTGAGCAGTGGGCGCTGGTCCAGCGCGAGAGCTTGCACCAGCATGTCCTGGATGCCCACAGCGACCTGGCGGGCTATTACGAGCAGCACAGAGATTTTCAAGCGGCGCGGCGCCACGCCCTGCGACAGTTGGAGCTGGACCCGTGGCGAGAGGAAGCGCATTGCCAGGTGATGCGTGCCCTGGCGCTGGATGGGCAGCGCACTGCGGCCCTGGCCCAATACGAGACCTGCCGGCGCGTTCTGGCCGAGGAGCTGGGCGTTGAGCCATCCGCCGAGACGCGCGACCTGGTTGAGCAGATCCGTACAGGAAAGCTCAAGACGGCGGATGAATCGCCCTCCTCCATTCCAGCTGCCCCCATCCACAACCTGCCCGTATCGTTGACCTCCTTTCTTGGACGAGAGCAAGAGCTGATTGACCTGGACCGGCTCATCGCCAACCCCGAGTGCCGCTGCATCAGCCTGGTAGGTCCGGGCGGCATCGGCAAGACGCGCCTGGCTCTGCAGGCTGCCCGGCGGCACCGGGCTGACTTGGCTCATGGGGTCGCCTTCGTTCCCCTGGCTTCTGTTGGCTCTGTCGAAGCAGCCATTGCAGCCATTGCCGGCGCCCTCCGTCTTTCCTTCTATGGCCCGAGCAATCCCAAGGTCCAGCTCCTCAACTACCTGTCCGAAAAGCAGATGCTGTTGATCCTGGACAACGTGGAGCAGCTGCTGGTAGAAGGGCCCCTTCAAGCGAATATCGTGGAGCTCATGCTCGACATCCTGCAGCGCGCCCCAGGGGTCAAGCTGTTGGTCACCTCGCGAGAAGTGCTCAACCTGCAGGGGGAATGGGTCTTCGAAGTCCGGGGATTGGCCTTTCCCGAGACGGAGCAAACGGAAAAACCGGATGAATACGCTGCCGTCGCGCTGTTCGTGCAGCGCGCCAGGCGCGCCTCGCCGGGCTCGCCTTCAATCAGGCAGACCTGGCAGCGATCGCCCATATCTGCCGCCTGGTGGAGGGGATGCCCCTGGCCATCGAGCTGGCGGCGACGTGGTTGAGGGTACTATCGCCTGCGGAAATCGCCCAGGAGATCGAAGGCAGCCTGGATTTTCTGAGCGCTTCTGTGCGTGACCTTCCGGAGCGGCATCGCAGCATGCGGGTCGGTTTTCGACCATTCCTGGCAGAGGCTTTCGGCCAAGGAGCAGCAGGTGCTGTCCCAGCTCTCGGTCTTTCGGGGCGGGTTTAGCCGCCAGGCGGCCGAGCAAGTGGCAGGCGCCTCGCTGCCCGTCCTGTCCACCCTGGTCAACCGGACGCTGCTGAGGCGAGCCGCAGCCGGTCGCTACGAGCTGCACGAGCTGGTCCGCCAGTACAGCGCCGCTCGCCTGGCGGCCAGTCCCCGGCGCGCAAGCGGCGGCGCAGAAGCGTCATTATGACTATTTCCTGGCCCTGGCCGAGGCCGCCGAGCAGGAATTGAAGGGACGCAACCAATTGGAATGGCTGGGGCGGCTGGAGCAGGAACACGACAATCTGCGAGCCGCGTTGGCATGGGCTCTCGAGAGCGATCGTGCGTCGGCGGGCGGGGATGAATTGGCGCTGCGGCTGTCGGGAGCATTGCGTTGGTTTTGGCGGATGCGCGGGCATTTTCATGAAGGGCGCAGTTGGCTCACCAAATCTCTCCGGCAATGCCCGGAAAGGCACACAGCGGCCAGGGCCGCTGCTCTGTTGGGACAAAGTGCGCTCACATACGCGCTGGGAGACCTCGGCGCGGCGCGCCTATCGGCAGAGGAAAGCGCGGCGATCTGCCGGGAGTTGGGCGATCAGCGTGGCCTGGCGGAGGCGCTTACGTTGATCGGGGTCACGTTGGTCTGGCAAGGCGAAGCGAGCCTGGGCCGGGCTCGGCTGGAGGAGGCACTGGCCATCTGCCGCAAAGCAGGTGACCGGTGGGGGGAGGCTCAGGCATTGTACAGGTTAGGAAGTTCCCTGGCGGATTACGCCGGCGATCCCACAGGGCGGGCCATGCTCGAAGAAAGCGCCGCGATCCTGGAGGAGCCTGGGGGAAAAGTCCGTCCTCACCAGCGTACTGATCTCGTTGGGAATCGTTGACGTGGGATTTGGGGAGTACGCGGCCGCCCGCGCACGTTTTGAGCATGCGCCTGGCGATTGCCCGAGAGATCGAACACCCGTTGGGAATAGCGGACGCGCTCACCAATCTTGGCTGTGTCTACCGGATTGTAGGGGAATATTCGACCGCTCAGTCCCACCTTGAGCGGTCTCTACAGGTGTATCAAGAGCATGGGTGCAGCATATGGGAGACCGATGTGCTGTGCGCCCTGGCGGAAAACGCCATCCTCTCAAGGAGACCTGTCCACGGCGCGATTCCACCTCCAGGCAGCCTCCGATCTCGTGGGGACAGGCGAGAACAGATGGCTCGAGACGCTGGTGTGCTACTTCCGGGGTCTTGCTGGCGCACTATGAAGGGGATGCCGTGGCCGCCATGACGTTGCTGGAGGAGGCGACGGCGCTGGCGCGGGAAGGTCAATACAAACCCGATCTGGCGCGGTCGCTCGTCGCCCTGGGTCGGGTGAAGCGCACGCTGGGCCAGGTCTTGCCGGCGTCCGAGCTGCTCATGGAAGGACTGGACCTGTTCCGAGCGCTTGGCCAGCAACTGGGCATCGCCGAGGCGCTCGAGGAGCTGGGCGCCCTGAGCGCGGTCCAGGGTGACGGCGTGCAGGCGGCGATGCTGTTCGGCACGGCGCACGCCTTGCGCGAGGGGATCGGCGCACCACTCCACCCGTGGATCGCGCCGCCCATGATTCTGCCCTCGCCGCCTGCCGCGCCCAGCTTGGCGAGGCCGCCTTCGCCGAAGCCTGGGCACGCGCAGCGGCCAGGCCGTGGCAAGAGGTGGTGGATCAAGTCCTGGAGCTGCGCCAGGGTTAGCTCACAGGAAGCGAGCCGGTGCGTTGCACCAACAACAGGTGCAACGCACCGGCGACTAGTTTCCGCCCTGCCGGCAGCCTAGGGCGCGTTCATCTTCATCACCACCGGCAGATACACCGTGGCTCTCGGTGCATACGGCGTGAACAGCGCATACGATCCCGTCTGGCACACCGGCACCAGCAGCCAGTTCTCATCCAGCGATTGCAGCACCTGGTCCTCCATCCCCGCGCAGACGGCATCCTCCCACTGTCGCGCCGGTCCAGTACTTCAGCACCAGGTCGGTCTCCTCATTCGGCTGCCAGTCCGCGTCCGTATACTGCACGACGGCCAGGCGCCGGCGGCAGGGCCCCGCCGAAGGTCAGGTCGATGGGCGTCGTCCATCCGCTCCCATGCGGCCCCTGGAAGGCGAGCAGATCGAAGGCGTGATGGGCGCTCATCATGCCGGGCGGGGCGTCGGAGACAGCACCGGCCGCAGCTCGATACGCGTCACCTCTGACAGCGCTGCCAGCGGCACGAGCGCGGCCGTGGGGCTGCCCTGTGTATCGGTATACACAAAGGTTTTCCAGCTATCGTCCGTGTTCGTGAGGGGCGGCAGGGTCGCCGCAGCGCTCCGGGTGCGATAGCCGCCCGTCCCGGCGCCCGGATCCCCAAAGCCGGCCGCCGCGATCTGCAGCCGCCCGTAGGCTTGATTGTTGTCCTCGTGCACTTCGTCGAGCTCTTCCTCGGGGTCGAGCACGGCATAGATGCGCTGCTCGCCGTCGCCGCGGGCCGTGAACACGATCGACACCGCCTGCCGCGCCCGCCCCAGCAGGTTATTGATCCGGCAGTCGCCGCCTACGTGTGTCCCGCCCAGGCACTCATCGGCATAGATTCGCTCGCCGCCTTCAGCCGGATCGCCTATGTAGAAGCGCAGACCCACCTCGTAGGCGCCCACTGAGCTAAAGTTGCGGACGATGGCCGTCGCGGTCACCACCTCGCCGGGCGTCGCCGCCGGCGGATTCACGTAGATATCGGTCGAGAAATCGTCCATCCCCGCGCACTCATTCGGGTCGTAGGGGTGGAGTGAAGGTGGGATCCGGCCGGCCGCCGTACAGATCTGACCAGAATCCGGCCGCGACCTGCGGGTTCGCCACCCAATCCAGCACCAGGAAGCCGTCCTGCGCCCAGTACAGGCACGGCTGGACGTTGTACCGGGCTGTGTCGTCAATGGGCATGGTGTTGCCCTCCACCAGCGTCGTGGAGATGACGCTCGTCGCCTGGGTCTTGACGTCGGCCCAGCCCATCGAGCCCGTCATGTCAAAGTTGATCTGCCACGGTATCGTCAACCAGAGGATCGACTCCATCTCGTACTGCATCGCCAGCCCGTAGCGGAGCTCGGTCGTCGATTGGCTGGTGCGCTCCGTCTCCGTCGCGTTGGCCCAGTTCACGTTGATGTTGTGCTGGCTCGAGCCCACCGTCCATTCCGTTTGGCACATGATGATGCCGTGCTCCGGGTCCGGGTCGATGTTGAGGAACGCGTCGGTGCTGGTCGGATACGACCACACGTTGTTGTTCTGGTGATTGGGCCGGAACCAGGAGCCGCATTCGCCGCCGTCGGCCGAGTGCTGGAGCATGCCCGTGCCGCCGCCCCGCTGAAACGTGACGCTGATGTAGGTGGCCGGCGTCGTCGGGTCGTTCTGGTAGAGCGCGTATTCCCAGACGTCATAGTCCGTCCCGGCATACACCACCACGTCGTCCCCCTGCGTGGTGATGGTTTCCGACAGGAGGGATTCCTCAAAGCTGCCCTCGCTTTCTTCGAAATGCTCGCCATAACTGGAGCCCAGGCTGGCCGACACGTGCGTTGCCTCTTCTTCGCCGATGGTGAGCGCAGCGTCGGCGTTGAACGTCCAGTCGCGCTGGGCCTGCACCGCCACCTCGTTTTGGTTGCCGAGCTCTTTGCTGTAGCGGGCGTAGCGTGTCCAGATCGTCGGCGTTGATGTTATACTCCACGCCGCCGATGACGTCCTTGTGCCGGGGCACATCGCTGATGATCGCCAGGATATTGTTCACGCTGCTCTGCCGCCGGTAGGTGGGCGGGCTCACCCGCAGCCCCTGTCCGGTCAGGTCGCCGATATCGATGCTGGCCCAGACCGTGTACTGGCTATAGGTGGCCCAGGCGCCCTGCACCTTCTGCACCTGGTGCGCGTCGTCGATATAGAGCACGTGCAGCGACGGCTGCACGACGCCACCGTCCATGTCGTCGGCCTCCAGCACCAGCTCGTCCCGTAGATTGCGATCGAGATCGGCCGTGTGCAGATAGTGGCGTATGGCCGAGGTAGCAGGCCGGGTAGTCGATATACTCCGCATCCCATTGCGTGAACTGCCAATCATCAGCGTTTTTGGCCAGTATCCGCACGTCGATCTGGTTGTTTTCCAGCCAGGTGATGGCGAGCTCATCCGGGCCAAGTCGTCGAAATTCCCGGCGCTCACGGCTTGTGCGCAGCGCGCGTTCGCTGTCGCAGGGAGTCGTCGTCGTAGTACAAAGTCACCAGGTCCTGGGTATTCGTGTCTACCGCGTAGACCGCCCACCACGTGACGCTCGGCATCGGAAAGGCATAGTTCCAGATCGATGCCGCCGACCAGCTCGTCCATGCCGTCCCCGTTCAGGTCGCCGGCGGCGATGCTGTACAGGTGATCATAAAGGTTCGTCGACCAGTCGTGGTGGGCGATGGCGCTGATCTGGCGCGTGCCGGGATCAACGCGGTAGATCCACACCGAGTCGGTGGCGCCCGAGCTATAGCCGTTGGTGTGGAGGACGGCGAATTCCTCGGCCCATCGCCGTTCAAGTCGCCCACCGCCACGGTCTCGCCCTGGTCCGTCCAGTGACTGTCGAGGGTCAACGGGCCGTAATCGTCGACCGGCTCCAGGAAAAAGCCGCCCGTCGAGCTCGGCCTGGTACAGACGCGCAGGACATCTCCATCCCGCAGCAGCACCTGCTCGCGGCCGTCGCCCAGGAAATGCCCGGCCGCCTGGTCGCGATAGTCCAGGTGCAGCGTCCACGGCAGCTCGGTGATGACATAGCGCGGCAGCCGGCCGCGCAGGGTCCAGCTTCCCCAGACCCGCCGGCGCGAACCGCCTGCCACACCGCATTGTCGAGGCCGCGCCCCAGGAGATGGACGATCCCGCCGGGGAACAGAGCCGCGGCCGGGGCCGAGGTCAGCGCGCCGCCCAGGCTTTCCCAGCTCCCCCAGGCGCCGGCATAAGGCAGGTGCAGCACCTCGCCGGCCTCGTCGAGTGCAAAGACGTCGAGCGAGCCGGGGCCCTCGGACAGGACGGCCGGGGCCGAGGCCAGATCGCCGCCGACGCGCTGCCAGGGCTGCCAGGCGTGGCCGCTATAGGTGCGGTGCCACAGGGCGTCATCGTGGCCCCGCGCCACCAGGTCCAGCCGGTCGGCGGATTGCCAGACCGCGGCCGGGGAAGAGGTCGTAAAGCCGCCCAGGCTCTCCCAGGCGCCCCAGGTGCTTCCCTCGCGGGAGATATGCCACACTGCGTTATCGGTCCCACGCGACAAAGACGTCGGTGCGCGTGCCCCAGCGCGCCGCCGCCGGATCGAGGGTCAGGCCCACATCGGGCGGCCTGCCGAGAGATTCGGCGGCGGTGGATCGGCCAGCACGTCGACCCCGTACAAGATCCCCGCCGGCGTCCAGGTAAAAGACCTCCGCCGTATCCGTGCCGCCCGCCACCGCCGGCGCCGAGGCCAGATTGCCGCCCAGGGGGACCCAGTTCTCCGCCAACGGCACGTCCGTATAGCTGTTCATCCACAGCCCGCCGTCATAGCCCCGCACGGCCGCGAGCAGCTTGGGCGGTCGCTCCCTCGTAGAAGAGGGCCACGGCCGGGGCGGAGGTCAGCCGCCCGGCCTGGTCGCCGATGTTCGCCGGCGGCCAGGCGGCAGTAGTGATTCGCCATGTCGTTATAGATCGCGATCGATTCGTCGCAGCCGTCGCCGTTGAGGTCGGCCACCACGGCCCCTACCCCCGAGCGGGCCAGGCCGGCTCCTGCCAAGTATTGGGGCAGCTGGCTGGGAGGGGCAAGCTGCTGGGTTTCGGCTGATCAGCTCCGCGGCCTGCAGGCGCAAGCCCTCGACCTACGACCCGGCAGCCCGCCGACCAGCAGTATCTGGTCCCAGTTCACCAGCCGGTAATTCCCCTGGAACGGATCGTCCAGCACGCCCAGCTCCAGCGCCGCCGTCATGGTCAGCGGCTGGCTCAGCCCGTACGCCTCCGCCAGCCGCGCGCCGTTCGCCACCGACGTCTTGGCCGGCTGGCCCGGCCGGTGATAGGGGATGGGGTACTGCCGCTCGGGCCGCTCCGGCAGCCCGCGGACGACCGGCGCTTCGATGCCCCCGGCCGTGAAATGGCGCACTTCCGGGGGAACTCCTGGCCGGCGGGCAGCGAGCTGCCCTGCACCGGCGCGAAAGAGGGGCCCAGGACCGCCAGGGCCAGAATCAGTGCTAGCATCGTCGACAGAAGCTGTTTCATGATACTCTGCCTCCTTTTCCTTCCTTGTTGTGATTTTTCCAGGGGCGCCGCCGCCTAGCCTCCCGGCCGAAGCACGCCCCGCGTCTCCGTACCTCAGGCGCTACCATCTCCTTTCACTTAGCTCCATCAGGAACGCAAACAACTGCTCCAAACTGGAAAACCCAAATCGCTCCTTGGTGGATGGGTCTTCCAGGGAAGCATGCCACTCGGCTGCCTGCGGCTCACCCGCGCACCATAGGCGGAGTATGTACGAGCGGCTGCGTATCGGTTGCTGGTCTTCATGAGTTCGTCTCGGTTGTTTTTTCATTTGCCTCCAGTTTATCACTGCATCGTCAGGGCACCGTCAGGAGCATCGTCAGGAGTGTTGCCTGTTGCCCATTTTTGTTGTATAATCTTCTCGCAGGCGTCAGAGGTTCTCTGCATAGGTGCACAAGAGAGGCCAGATGGCACACCTGTCGCTGGGCGTGTTGGGCTCACTGCAAGTCTTGATAGACGATACGCCGGTCACGACGTTGGAATCGGACAAGGTTTGTGCGCTCCTGGTCTACCTGGCGGTAGAAGCGGACCGTCCGCATCGAAGAGAGTCCCTGGTCGGTCTGTTGTGGCCAGATTGCCCCGAGCAAGTCGCCCGCCACAACCTGCGGCAAGCCCTCTTCAACCTGCGCCTGGCGATTGGCGACCATACCGCCAGGCCTCCCTATCTCCTCATCTCACGAGATGCCATTCAGTTCAACCGCGCCAGTGACTTTTCGCTGGACCTCGCCCAATTCAACACGATTCTTCACGCGTGCGAAGAAGACCGGAGCCGAGGCAGCGAAGATGCCTTCGATCCGTGCGGCACGGCTGGAAGAGATGGTCAAGCTCTATCGCGGTGAGTTCCTGCAGCGACTTCTTTCTGGAAGACAGCGCCGAGTTTGAGCAGTGGGCGCTGGTGCAGCGCGAGAGCTTGCACCAGCATGTCCTGGATGCCCACAGCGACCTGGCGGACTATTACGAGCTGCACGGAGATTTCCAGGCGGCGCGGCGCCACGCCTTGCGGCAGTTGGAGCTGGACCCGTGGCGAGAGGAAGCGCATTGCCAGATGATGCGTGCCCTGGCGCTGGATGGGCAGCGCAGCGCGGCCCTGGCCCAATATGAGACCTGCCGGCGCGTCCTGGCCGAGGAGCTGGGCGTTGAGCCATCCGCCAAGACGCGCGAATTGGTCGAGCAGATCCGTGCGGGAAAGCTCAAGACGAAGGATGAATCGCCCTCCTCCATGTCCAACTGCCCCCATCCACAACCTGCCCGTATCGTTGACGTCCTTTCTTGGACGAGAGCAAGAGCTGATTGACCTGGACCGGCTCATCGCCGACCCGGAGTGCCGGTGCATCAGCCTGGTAGGTCCGGGCGGCATCGGCAAGACGCGCCTGGCGCTGCAGGCTGCCCAGCAGCACCGGGCTGACTTCGCCCATGGGGTCGCCTTCGTTCCCCTGGCTTCTGTTGGTTCTGTCGAAGCAGCCATTCCGGCCATTGCCGGCGCCATCCATCTTTCCTTCTATGGCCCGAACGATCCCAAGGTACCAGCTCCTCAACTACCTGTGCGAAAAGCAGATGCTGTTGATTCTGGATAACGTGGAGCAGTTGCTAGCAGAAGGGCCCCTTCAAGCGAATATCGTGGAGCTCATGCTCGAGATCCTGCAGCGCGCCCCAGGGGTCAAGCTGTTGGTCACCTCGCGAGAAGCGCTCAACCTGCAGGGGGAATGGGTCTTTGAAGTCGGGGGATTGGCCTTTCCTGAGACGGAGCAAACGGAAAGATCGGATGAATACGCTGCCGTCGCGCTGTTCATGCAGCGCGCCAGGCGCGCCTCACCCGGGCTCGCCTTCAATGAGGCAGACCTGGCAGGCGATAGCCCATATCTGCCGCCTGGTGGAGGGGATGCCCCTGGCCATCGAGCTGGCGGCGACGTGGTTGAGGGTACTATCGCCTGCGGAAATCGCCCAAGAGATCGAAGGCAGCCTGGATTTTCTGAGCGCTTCTGTGCGTGACCTTCCGGAGCGGCATCGCAGCATGCGCGTGGTTTTCGACCATTCCTGGCAGAGGCTTTCGGCCAAGGAGCAGCAGGTGCTGTCCCAGCTCTCGGTCTTTCGGGGCGGGTTCAGCCGCCAGGCGGCCGAGCAGGTGGCAGGTGCCTCGCTGCCCGTCCTGTCCACTTTGGTGAACCGGACGCTGCTGAGGCGAGCCGCAGCCGGTCGCTACGAGCTGCACGAGCTGGTCCGCCAGTACAGCGCCACTCACCTGGCGGCCGACCCCCAGGCGCATGCGGCGGCGCAGAAGCGTCACTATGACTACTTCCTGGCCCTGGCCGAGGCTGCCGAGCAGGAATTGAAGGGACGCAATCAACTGGAATGGCTGGGGCGGTTGGAGCAGGAACATGACAATCTGCGAGCCGCGCTGGAATGGGCTCTCGAGAGCGATCGTGCGGCGCCGGGTGGGGATGAATTGGCGCTGCGGCTGTCGGGAGCATTGCGTTGGTTTTGGCGGATGCGCGGGCATTTTCATGAAGGGCGCAGTTGGCTCACAAAATCTCTCCAGCAATGCCCGGAAAGACGCACAGCGGCCAGGGCCGCTGCTCTGTTGGGAAAAAGCCTGCTCACTATACGCGCTGGGAGACCTCGGCGCGGCGCGCCTACCGGCAGAGGAAAGCGCGGCGATCTACCGGGAGTTGGGCGATCAGCATGGCCTGGCGGAGGCGCTTACGTTAATAGGGCTCACGTTGGTCTGGCAAGGTGAAGCGAGCCTGGGCCAGGCTCGGCTGGAGGAGGCACTGGCCATCTGCCGCACAGCAGGTGACCGGTGGGGGGAGGCTCGGGCATTGTACAGGTTGGGAAGTTTCCTGGCGGATTACGCCGGCGATCCCACAGGGCGGGCCATGCTCGAAGAAAGCGCCGCGATCCTGGAGGACTTGGGGGAAAAGTACGTCCTCACCAGTGTACTGATTTCGTTGGGAATTGTTGACGTGGGATTTGGGGATTACGCGGCCGCTCGCGCACGTTTTGAGCATGGCCTGGCGATTGCCCGAGAGATCGAACACCCGTGGGGAATGGCGGACGCGCTCACCAATCTTGGCTGTGTTTACCGGATTCTGGGGGAATATTCGACCGCTCAGTCCCACCTTGAAAAGGCTCTACAGGTGTATCAAGAGCATGGGCGCAGTATATGGGAGACCGATGTGCTGTGCGCCCTGGCGGAAAACGCTATCTCTCAAGGAGACTTGGCCACGGCGCGATTCCGCCTCCAGGCAGCCTCCAATCTCTTGGAGACATCCGAGAACAAATGGCTCCAGACGCTGGTGTGTTACTTCCGGGGTTTGCTGGCGCATTATGAAGGGGATGCCGTGGCCGCTATGATGTTGCTGGATGAGACGACGGCGCTGGCGCGGGAAGGTCAATACAAACCCGATCTGGCGCGGTCGCTCGTAGCCCTGGGTCGCGTGAGGCGCACGCTGGGCCAGGTCTTGCCGGCGTCCGAGCTGCTCATGGAAGGATTGGAGCTGTTCCGAGCGCTTGGCCACAAACTGGGCATCGCCAACGCGCTCGAGGAGCTGGGCGCCGTGAGCGCGGTCCAGGGTGACGGCGTGCAAGCAGCGATGCTGTTCAGCACGGCGCACGCCTTGCGCGAGGGGATGGGCGCACCGCTCCCGCCGGTGGATCGCGCCGCCCATGATTCTGTCGTCGCCGCCTGCCGCGCCCAGCTTGGCGAGACCGCTTTCGCCGAAGCCTGGGCACACGCAGCAGCCAGGCCGTTTCAAGAGGTGGTGGAAGAAGTCTTGAAACTGCGCCAAGATTAGCTCAGAAGTTCTGAGGTATGTCCGATTCCGAGCTCGCCAAGTTCACAGCCTCCATCGACGCTGCCTGGAAGGATCTCCTCTCATTCCTCGCGGCAGTCACCTGTCCTGGCCGATGAATATCATCCGCTCAGGGAGCAGCCTAGAATCGCCGCGTCAGCCGCTCGATCCTCTCCACGTGCTCCGGATCGTACCCATCCCCAAACCGCGTCTTGGGCAGCGCCGCCTTGCGGGCCATCAGCTCCTCGTACTCGGCGTCCTCGACCATCGCCACGCAGCGGCCGATGCACGACTCGCCGTCCACGAACCGCCACGGGAAGAAGCCGATCGTCGCCCGCCGGTTGCACAGCAGGTCGACATCCCCGCCGATGCACTCGGCGTGGATGATGTGGTGCGGGAACATCTCGATGTGCATCAACTGGTACTTGTCGGGCGTGAACCGCTCCTCCAGGCTCGCGCCATACATCTCCCGGAACAGCTTGTCCGCCTCGGCCGCCTGCCTGGGCATCCAGGTCCGGATGATGGTGTTCATCGGGTGGTCGGCGCTGCCACAGTCGACCCCGATCCACTTGATCTTCTTGTCCTTGGCCCACACGGCAAACTCGCGGTCGGGGCCGGGGTGCTGCACCATGTAGCGGATCTCGTCGGCGAAGGGCTGGTCCCAGCCAAAGTGGTGGTAGCCGGTGTGGATGATCAGGATGTCGCCCTCGCGGACCTCGACCCGGTCCTCGATCATCTGCGGGGTGTAGATCTGATAGTCGCCGGTCGCGTCCGACAGGTCCACCACCACGCCCGGCCCGACCAGAAAGTCGTTGAGCTGCAGAGAGGCGATGTCCTTGCCCGGCGTGAAGAAATGGATCTCGCCGTCCAGGTGCGTGCCCAGGTGGTTCGAATGGGTAAGAGCTGCCCATTGGACCTACTTACCCAAATTGTGCTATGCATTCTCATTTCTGCTTGGACAGCAGCTCGCGGAGAAGCAATATGGGCAAGTATAACAGAGTGCAGCCTCTTGTGTCCATCTCTTGCGACCTCAAGCGCGCCAGGTCACCAATCTCTTACCATATGCGCTTCCAGTACTTCCGCTTCCGTCCGTCTGCTTCGTCGAACTCAGAATACTCGTAAGCCCATGGTGCACCGATCAATGCGGTGTGCTGGTCCTCCTCTACACCCACGGCGGTGCCCGGACAGTGAATGATGACGCCGGGGTGTCGCACAACACGCTCGAACTCACCAAGTTCCTCCGACAGCCTCCATCCGAGCGCATGTGAGGTGATGACAACGTCGGCAAACGAGTCGGGGAATGGCAGGCTGTCCGCAAATCCATCCACAACGTACAGATTCCGCAATCCCCTCTGTCTAGCTTGCGCTCGAATGAATTGCCTCAACCGAGACACGGGTTCGACAGCAAAGACGGAAGCGGCAGTCTCCGCTGCCTCCAAAGCGACTCGGCCGGTGCCTGCTCCGCTGTCAATCACGCTCTTGTTTGTCAGATCGGCGATGGAGGTGATCTCGGCAAAATCCCAGCCGTGGAACGGCAGCCGGTCATAGACTTCTGGGCACTTGTTGTACACGAGCAAGTCGGCGATCGTCCAGACTACTGCATCGCCACAGGCGGCCACGTGCTCTGGATCAGTGGCGCCGGAGTGTTTCTCGATCACCGAGTCGACAAAACCAGCGACTTCTGGGCAGCGAGCGACGAAAAACCGCGCGATTTCGGGGCGGGCAGTAAGAACGACGCCGAGCTCTCGCTCAGGAATCCAACCAGGGAGGAGGGCGATCTGGAATGACTCGAGCAGGAAAAGATCATCGATCTCCAGCGTTGCGTCCCGAAACATCCTCCTGAAAACGGTTGACGTGGTCACAGTTCTTTCACCTCCCATCCATCGAACTCGTGCAACTGCTGGCTGCGGCGCGAGCGGAGAAAGGTGGGGCTGCCGGGCCGCGCTCGAGACCGGCATCCTCGTGGTGCTCTACGAGGCTGGCGTCCGGCCCGATATCTTGTTGGGCGCCTCGGCCAGCGCGTATTCCACCGCCGCTTCAGCGTGAATCCGGGTCGTATCAAACACCGGCACCCGGCAATCTCCCTCATGGACCAGCATTCCTATTTCCGTACAGCCCAGGACCACCCCTTCTGCCCCATCTCTGGCCAACCCTTCAATGATTCCGATGTACTGCTCCTTCGATTCGCGCCGTATCTCTCCTTTGACCAGCTCGTCGAAAATCACCCGGTGCACGATCTCTCGCTGCCGGGCATCGGGCACAATCACCTCCAGGCCATATCGTCCGGCCAACCTGCTTTTGTAGAAATCCTCTTCCATCGTAAAGCGTGTGCCCAATAACCCCACCTTACCAATGCGCGAGTCCCGGATCTTTTGACCAGTTGCATCGGCAATGTGCAGGAATGGGATATGGATGCTCGCCTCTATCTCGCCGGCCACCTTGTGCATCGTATTGGTGCACAGGATAACGAAATCCGCGCCGCCGTCCTCCAGGCTTTTGGCCGCCCCGGCCAATACCTTGGCCATTTCCGGCCATCTCCCTTGCTCCTGCATCGCTTCGATCTCGGCAAAATCAACGGACACCATGAGGCTCTTTGCGGAATGGAATCCACCGAGTCTTGCCTTGGTCGCCTCGTTGATAATGCGATAGTACTCCAGTGAAGATTCCCAGCTCATGCCGCCTATCAAACCGATCGTTTTCATGGATACCTCCTCCCAGGGTCGCTTGGTCCCTGCCCGCTCATCAACCTTGCGGATAACCGCTGCCTGGGCAACCCGACGGGATCGCCCAGGCAGCACCATCCGGGAATCTGAGACACGCCCCACAAGCTCGTGAGCGTTCTTGGGGTCCCAAGCTCAGGCCAGGCGGCCTAGAATCGCCGCGTCAGCCGCTCGATCCTCTCCACGTGCTCCGGCTCGTACCCGTCGCCAAACCGCGTCTTGGGCAGCGCCGCCTTGCGGGCCATCAGCTCGTCGTACTCGTCGTCGTCCACGATCGCCACGCACCGCCCGATGCACGACTCGCCGTCGACGAACCGCCACGGGAAGAAGCCGATCGTCGCCCGCCGGTTGCACAGCAGGTCGACGTCGCCGCCGATGCACTCGGCGTGGATGATGTGGTGCGGGAACATCTCGATGTGCATCAGCTGGTACTTGTCGGGCGTGAACCGCTCTTCCAGGTCGTGCCATACATCTCCCGGAACAGCTTGTCGGCCTCGGCCGCCTGCCTGGGCATCCAGTTGCGGATGATCGTGTTCATCGGGTGGTCGGCGCTGCCGCAGTCGACGCCGATCCACTTGATCTTTTTCTCCTTGGCCCACACGGCGAACTCGCGGTCGGGGCCGGGGTGCTGGACCATGTAGCGGATCTCGTCGGCGAAGGGCTGGTCCCAGCCAAAGTGGTGGTAGCCGGTGTGGATGATCAGGATGTCGCCCTCGCGGACCTCGACCCGCTCCTCGATCATCTGCGGGGTATAGATCTGATAGTCGCCGGTCGCGTCCGACAGGTCCACGACCACACCCGGCCCGACCAGAAAGTCGTTGAGCTGCAAGGAGGCGATGTCCTTGCCCGGCGTGAAGAAATGGATCTCGCCGTCCAGGTGGGTGCCCAGGTGATTGGAATGCGTAAGAGCTGCCCATTGGACCCACTTACCCAAATTGTGCTACTCGATGTCGTTCTCATTGGGCAAGTGCACTTTGGAAGGGCGAAACAAACAAGGGCGTGACCTCCATGCGTATTCGGCCAGCACAGATCAGGGCCATCGTTTCCCTGTTGCGGCCCTTCCAAGTGCAAATCCTGTCCCATGAGTCCTCTCAGACCTGGATATCGCTAAACCTGGCCTGGAACGCTGCAAGCAGCCTATCCCAGTGAGCTCTATCAGCCGGTGGTTCGCCTATGCGCGTCACCACTGCACCAACTGTCATCTGGCAGGTTCGGTCTGATGTGTCAATATCCGACAATGTGAGAGATACCGGCGACCTTTCACTCTCAAGGATCCACGCCGGTCTGAGTCCATTTGGTATTGGGGAAGGCTGGCAAGACAGTCCCGCATGGATGGCGGCATCGTATATCGCGCAGCAGATGTAGGCAATTGCGCGCAGCGCGAGGTTTCTCGCCTCCTCATCAGGCAGGTTCTCCTCCCATTGGTAGAGCAAGAGCGGATGAGCGACAAATGGAGAATCCAGGATGATCGATTGGATCAAGCTGAGCCTGCGCTTTTCGCCCGGCCGCCGCTGCGACTCTTCCTGATAGAACTGAGGATAGCTCAAGAGAGGGATGCCCCTAGCCTCCAACTCACTCCGTCTGTATTCCTGGACGCCTGCCAAGAAACCCTGAATGGCAGCGCACATCTCTGGATAGGTATCCTGCGTAAACACCTTGAGGGCTTGTTGGACGTGATCGACGACCAGATCTACTGCCTCCACTCGTCCGACCCGCTTGCTGCCAGAATAAGCAAGCGCCAGCGCGTAATGGGCCGACGCCCACTTTTCCGAATGGGACTGGTAGGTATATACCTCCAATGCTTGTTGGCCATGGTAGATTGCCTGCTCAAAGCGCTCGGCATCGTCGTCGCGTCTGAAGTCGGCATAGCAATACGCCAACCGGCTGTGAAGCATTGCCCAATCTTCGGGATAGGCTTCTCGGGTATACACGATTAGCGCTTGCTTGCTGTGATAGATAGCCTGTTCAAGATTCCGAACAGGCTCATCATCTGCCAGATCCTGATAGGCAAGTGACAGATTGTTGTGAGTCCCCGCCCATTTTTCCGGATAAGCTTGGCGGGTGTACACCTCCAGCGCCTGTTGAAGATGGAAAATGGCCTGTTTGACGTTCTCGGTTTTTGCGCCACGAATGCGTTCTTTGTAGGCCACACCCAGGTTGTTCTGAGCCATGGCCCAATCCTCCGGATAGGCCTGGCGGGTATAAACCTCCAGCGCGTGGCGGGCATGCTCGATGGCCTGTTCGAGGTTGCCAGCCTGGTCGCCGCACTTGCGCCAGGTATAGACGATCGCTAGGTTGTTGTGGACTGCTGCCCACATTTCCGGATGGACCTGCCGACTACTGACTTGAAGGACTTGCTGATAGTAGAAAATGGCCTGTTCGATATTCCCAGCCCTATCGCCGCAGAGGCGCTTCCGGTAGGCCTCACCCAATCCATTCTGGATACCGGCCCATCCCCCAGGGTCAGACTGGCAGGTCAGAATTTCCAGCGCCTGTTGGTAGTAGCGGATAGCCTGCTCAACGTTCTCGGCCTGAGCGCCACACAGGCGATCAGCATAGGCATTCCCCAGTATGACTTGGAGCATTGGCCCATTCTTCCGGGTAGGCTTCGCGGGTATACACTTCCAACGCCTGCTGGCAACAGGTAATGGCTTGTTCGACGTTTTCGGCGCGCACGCCGCGAGTGCGGCCAGCGTAAGCCCATACCCAAACTGGACTGGAGTCCTGCCCATGTCTTCTGGGGAATCGTGACGGCTGCACGTTCTGCAGCGCATAGCAAGCAGAGATGAATGGCTTGCTCGGGGTCTCCTGCCTGTTCTCTGATCCCGCATTTGGAGCGGGCGATCGCCAGGCCCTGTTCGACCATCGCCCGGTATGCTGGATAAGCCTCGGCAGTGAACACCTCCCCCGCCTGCTGGTAGTGATAAATCGCCTGCTCAACATTCTCGGCCGACTTCGCCATGCACATGGTCGCGGAGAGCACTCCCGAGGTTACAGTGGGTGAGCGCCCACTTTTCTGGCTGATTTTCGCGTGGTGAATACCTCCAGAGCCTGCTGGCAATGATGAATAGCCTCCTCAATGTTTCCAGCCCTCTCACCCCGGATGCGATTGAGGTAGGACCGTGCCTAGGCTGCTGTGGGTCCAAGCCCAATCCTCTCGGTAAGCGTCGCGGGCTAAGCACCTCCAGCGCTTGCTGGTAGTGATGAATTGCCAATTCCAAGTTCTCGGCTTTCTCACCGAGAATGCCTTCCCCATAGACATTAGCCAGGTTGTTTTGAGTGGTAGCCCACTGCCAGGGATAAGCCTGTCGGGTGAACACCTCCAGCGCTTGCTGGCAATGGCGCGATGGCCTGCTCGAGGTTTTCAGTCCGATCGCCGTAAACGCAATCCCGGTAGACGTTCGCCAGGTTGTTGTGGGCCGTCGCCCATTGCTCAGGGTATCCCTCCCGTATATATACTTCCAGTGCCTGGTGACAGTGGAAGATGGCTTGTTCGATATTCTTGTCCCTCAAGACCACGCGTACGATGCCGGTACATGGATGCCAGATTACCGTGTACACCGGCCCTTCCCTTGGATAGGCCTGGCGGGTAAACACCTCCAACGCCTGTTCGCTATGATGAATGGCCTGCTCAAGATTTTCGGATCGATCGCCCTGGGAATCCCCCAACAAGCTCTTGGACAGCTCCTCCTGCAAGCTTGCCCAGAGCTCCGGATCCGCCTCGCGGACAGTCATACCCAATGCGCGTTCACACAGATCGACCCGCCTTGACATAGCGTTCGGGTATGTAGGTTGAGATACCATCGCCATGATCTTGTCTAGCTCATCAGCTTCTGTCTGGAGAAGGCGGAATGTTGTGATCATTGCATCCCAAACCCCATCCTTTTGCGCAGACACCCATTGATCGTGGCAGGTTGCTGTAATCGCATACTCCATTCCGCCAAAGACGATCAGGTACTTCTTGTACCATAGCTTTCGTTCCAGGCGGTAACGTGCCCAGATATGGTTCTTGCCTCCGACCAAGATCCTGCCGAGTTCCAGATCGTCATATCCACGCTCTTGAGCGTACTGTGTGAACTGGCGTTCTGTATCCTGCATCGAAGATCGCGAGGGCAGCGGCCCAACGATGATGTTCAGGTCCTCGCCTGGGCCGCACCTGAATATCACCCCATCAGATCCGGCCCGTACAGGAAGCGCCCACTCCACCGGCACATCAATCCGAAAGCCGAGTCTCTCATTGCGATAGGTCTTCATTCCGATCCCCCCGAAACAACATCATACTGTCACTGGCCGAATATCCTCATCCGCCAGGCTCCAGCCAACCAGGGCGTCGAATGGCTCCGCACAGGATCGACACGAGGCAGAGAATCTGCCGGAGCCTCGTCCGGAGTGAGCCACGACCGGCATTGAACAAGCAGATGAATACCGATCACAACCGCGCAATGGACACCTACACCCACTGCTACACCCCCCAGCTCGTCATCTCCTCAATTTGAGGCATGAAGACCAGCGCCTAATACCGTCTGGTCAGCCGGTTGATCCTCTCCACATGCCCCGGATCATAGCCATCCCCGAACCGCGTCTTGGGCAGCGCCGCCTTGCGCGCCATCAGCTCCTCGTACTCGGCGTCGTCCACCATCGCCACGCAGCGGCCGATGCACGACTCGCCGTCCACAAAACGCCACGGGAAAAAGCCGATCGTCGCCCGCCGGTTGCACAGCAGGTCGACGTCGCCGCCGATGCACTCGGCGTGGATGATGTGGTGGGGGAACATCTCGATGTGCATCAACTGGTACTTGTCGGGCGTGAACCGCTCTTCCAGGCTCGTGCCATACATCTCCCGGAACAGCTTGTCGGCCTCGGCCGCCTGGCGGGGCATCCAGGTGCGGATGATGGTGTTCATCGGGTGGTCGGCGCTGCCACAGTCGACCCCGATCCACTTGATCTTCTTTTCCTTGGCCCACACGGCGAACTCGCGGTCGGGGCCGGGGTGCTGGACCATGTAGCGGATCTCGTCGGCGAAGGGCTGGTCCCAGCCAAAGTGGTGGTAGCCGGTGTGGATGATCAGGATGTCGCCCTCGCGGACCTCGACCCGCTCCTCGATCATCTGCGGGGTGTAGATCTGATAGTCGCCGGTCGCGTCCGACAGGTCCACCACCACGCCCGGCCCGACCAGAAAGTCGTTCAGCTCCAGCGAGGCGATGTCCTTGCCCGGCGGTGAAAAAGTGGATCTCGCCGTCCAGGTGCGTGCCCAGGTGGTTGCGAATGCGTCAAGAGCTGGCCGTTTGCCCCGTTGGGCGCGAGCCGCTTGAAATACTTGACCTGCAGCGGCTCGTAGGTGGGCCACGGTGGGGTGCCGATGCCCAGAGGAATGGTCAAATCGAGTAGTTTCATCGTATCAGCTCCTTCTTGAAAGTGATATCGGCCAGTATCATACTACATACCTCTGCACCGCCCAAGCGGGCCACATCAGAAGCCAACGGCGCAGCCGTCCCTGCGGGGATCGGAGCCGCCCGACAGCACGCCGGTTTCCGGATCCACGGCGATGATCTGCCCGCCGCCAAAGCCGGGCGAGAAGGTCGGCTCGGGCCGCACGTCGTGACCGAGGGTCGCCAGTGCCCGCCGGGTCTTGAGCGGCACCCCGGTCTCGACTGCCACCCGAGCGCTGCCCAGCTCGTCCACGCGGAACCGTGGGGCGTCGAGCGCCGCCTGCGGGTCCAGTTGAATAGTCCACCAGGTTGACCAGCATCTGCAGGTGTCCCTGGGGCTGCATGAAGCCGCCCATGACGCCAAAGCTGAGCCACAGCCGTCCGTCCTTCAGCGCCATGGCCGGGATGATGGTGTGGTAGGGCCGCTTGCCACCGGCCAGGACGTTGGGATGGCCCGGCTCCAGGCTGAAGCAGGCTCCCCGATCCTGCAGGCAGATGCCCGTCCCCGGCACGACCAGCCCCGAGCCAAAGCCGTAGTACAGGCTGTTGATGAACGACACGGCGTTGCCCTGGCCGTCTACCGCCGTCAGGTAGACGGTGTCGCGGTGCTCCGGCTGGCCGGGCACGGCCAGCTCCAGTGCCCGATCGGGACGGATGAGGGCGCGGCGCTGGGCGGCATACTCCTTCGACAGCAGGCCCGCCACCGGCACATGCGCCGCCGCCGGGTCGGCCACGTAGCGGCCGGCGTCGGCCATGCCCAGGCGCATGGCCTCGATCATCAGGTGCCAGCGGGCCGGATCGAAATAGCCCATGCCGGCCAGGTCGTAGCCCTCGACCATGTTGAGCGCCACCAGCGCAGCCAAACCCTGGCCGTTGGGCGGGTGCTCCAGCATCTCGACGTCGCGATAGATGGTGCGGATCGGCGTCTCCCAGGTCGCGGTGTGGGCCGCCAGGTCGGCGGTGGTCAGATAGCCGCCCCACGACTGGACGCAGGCGGCGATCCGCTCGGCCAGAGGTCCGCGATAGAACGCCTCGGGCCCACCCGCGGCGATAGTGCGCAGGGTGCGGGCCAGGTCGGGCTGGCGGTGGATATCGGCCCGGCTTCGGGCGCAGGCAGGTAGACGCGGGCCGCTTCCGGGTCATGGGAGAGCTTTTCGGTCGATCGCTGCCAGCCGGCGCTGATCAGGCTCGCTGACCGGAAAGCCCTCCTCTGCCGTGGCGATGGCCGGCGCCAGGCAGTCGGCCAGGGTCATGGTGCCAAAGCGGTCAAGCAGGGCGGCCCAGCCGCTCATCGTGCCGGGCACCGTCACCGGCAGCGGTCCGGTGAGGGGAATGCCCCTTTCAGGGGTCAGCCCGCGCCGATGCGCTTCCTCCAGGGTAAAGGCGGCCGGCGCGCGGCCGCTGCCGTTGAGAGCGGTGACCTGGCCGGTCCTGGCCTCGAAGATGAGGGCAAAGCAGTCGCCGCCGATGCCGGTGGACATGGGCTCGACGACGTTGAGCATGGCCGCGACCGTCACAGCAGCGTCGGCGGCGTTGCCGCCATCCATGCAGCGCCCGCAGGCCGGCCATGGCCGCCAGCGGCTGGCTGGTGGCTACCATGCCGTGGCGGGCCATCACCGCCGAGCGACGAGAAGGAAAAGACAGTCCAGCCATGCCATCCTCCGTTGCCGATAGAGTCCTCCTGGACCCTACTCGGACTATAGCACAGCAGAGGAGGGATGTCAAAACGCGGCAAATCCCCTGTGAATCTGTCCTTCCCCCCGCTTGCTGCGGGGGGAAGGACAGGGGATGAAGGGCTTTACGGCGTCACCTGGATCGCGGCCGGCGCCGACACGGCGCTCACGCCGGGGTTGTAATAGTCATAGGCGCTGCTGGGCGGCGTCTGGGCCTTGATCGGGTAGCGGGCGCGGATGCGGTAGCTGAAATCCAGCGGCTGGCCGGCCTTCAACCCCTCCAGGTAGACGATGATCTGCCGCCCGGTCAGGTCAAAGCGGGAGAACTTGCATCCCGGATAGTCGGCCGGCCGGTCCGAGTCGCGGGCCACCAGATCGGCCAGGTCTTCGCTCTGCACCTCGAAACCGGGCGGGACGCCCAGGTCGACGATCGCCTGGCGGGCCGCGCCCTCCTTCAGCTCGACGTGGACCGAGACCTCGATCGTGTCGTTGACGGCCAGCTCGGTGCGGTCGTAGCTGACGGCGATGTCCATCAGCGGCTGGCCCGTTTCCACCATCGGCACCTTGTCCCAGGGCAGGTAGTAGCTGGCGCTGATCTGGTACATCAGATTGCCCTTGCCCTTGACCTCGATCCGCACCTTGTTGTCGCCGGGCACCGGCTTGTCGGTAAAGCTCACCATCTGCACCACGTCAAAGTTGTCCTCGGTGATGCGGATCGGTTCGGTCTCTTCGCCGTTCAGGCTGACCATCACCGTGGCATCGGCGCCCTCGCCCCCCTTGCGCACCGACAGGAGCAGCGCCTTCAGGGTCAGAACGGTGGCCTGGGTCGTGCTCCAGGTGCCATAGCCGTCCTTTTGCTGGATCAGGTAGGTCAGGGCCTGGTTGGCCAGGTCGGTGTGCTGCTCGGCGCGGAGGAAGGCATAGGCGGCCAGGGCCGTGGTCTCGATCGAGCCGGTCTGGCCGGTGGCGCCCATGAAGGTGGCGATGTTGCTCTTCCAGTAGGCGCTGTTGCCTTCGACGACGGCCATGCCGGCCAGGCGGTCGAGGGCCGCCTGGGTGGCGCTGCCCTCCGGATCGGCGGCGGCCAGGGCGTTGGCCACCAGGGCCAGGGCGTAGGCGTCCGTGGCCTCCGCCTGGAACTCGCGGACGTAATCCAGCCCCTTCTGCGTGCCGGATTCGTCGCCGTAGCCGGCCTCGGTCAGGGCCCAGACGATGTAGGCGGTCACCGGCAGGCGCTCGTTGCCCAGGGACTGCCACGACGACTCGTGGACCAGCCCCTGGTCGTTCTCCCAACTGCCGTCGCCCTGTTGCTGGGACAGGAGCCACTGCGCCGCGCGGTCGATCATCGCCTGGTCGACCGGGTGGACGCGGGCCATGTCGCTGAACTCCATCAGGCCGTAGGCGGTCAGCATCCGGTCGGGCGGGTTCTCGCCAAAGAGGGAAAAGCCGCCGCCCGCCACCTCAAAGGTGGTCAGCCGCTGGTAGCCGAGGTTGATGTACTGCTCGGCCTTCATCTGCGCCTCGGGAGCGGCCTGGCCGGTGCTCTTCAGATAGTCCAGCACCAGGACGTTGGGGTAGGTAGTGCTGCTGGTCTGCTCAAAGCAGCCGAAGGGCATGCGCAGCAGCGCATCCAGCCCCTCGACCACCTGGCTCAGGATGCCGGGGTAGACCTTGACCAGGATCTTGGCCGTGCCGGGGATCGCCTCTTGGGGAATGGTGACCGTCTGTTCCGCATTCGCCGGTCAGCCGGTCCGAGATCGCCTGGTCGAAGCGCTTGCCGTTGGGCGATCACCTGCACGTCGTGGCGCAGCGTCGTCGCGTCGCGACATCTTTTCGCCGATGGCCGTGACCACCGGGCGGAAGCGCCCTTCGGTCGCCGTGACCTTGATCGGGAAATAGACGACGCTGACGTCGCCGGGGGCCACGTCCACGGCCTGGCTCGGCTCGCCCAGGCTCTCGAACCAGTCCTGCTGCTCCAGCGTCAGCTCGACCCGCTGGCCGGTCTGCAGGTAGTTATAGACCGCCACCGGCATGGACACCTCGTCGCCCTGGGTGAGGGCCACCGGCAGGTCGATGTCCACGAAAAAGTCCTGAAAGACGCGGAGCGGCGCCGTGGTCGAGCCCAGCCGCCCGTCCTGGGCGCTGGCCAGGGCGGTCAGCCGCCAGGTGGTGATGGTGTGGGCCAGGTCCAGGTCGGCCTGCCAGTGGCCGCTGGCGTCGGTGACGGCGTCGGGATTCCAGTACATCGTCTCGGGGAAGAACTGGCGCAGCAGAGGCGCTGCCTGCGACTGCGCTGCACCGCCAGTTCCGGCTGCGCCGGCCTGTCGGCGGCAGCCGGCGCGGCGGTCGGCATCGGCGCCATCTCTTTGATCGCTTCGACCGGCACCGGCATCCCCGCATCGAGCATGACCTCTCCGACCATTCCTGGGCCACCCCACTGCGCCCCGCCGACGCCGGCGTTGGCCAGCATCCGCCCGGAGGCAGAGACGACCGCGATCGGGGCGGCCAAGGCGAACAGGGCCAGCACGGCGACAAACCCCGCGGCCACCAACGCCCAGCCCTGCCGCTTGAAGCCAAAACCGGCCGCCCGTGCGCCAAAGGCCAGGGGGATGGCCAGGTAGGCGACGGCAAAGGCGATGATGGTCAGCGGGCGGGGCTCGGCCGGGTTGATGGCGGCCAGGACCAGAGCAAACAGCGGCAGCAGCGACCAGGTAGGAGCCCAACATCAGCAGCGCCAGACCCAAGGGCAGGTCGTGCCGGCGGACGGCCCGCACCGCCAGGCCGATCGCGCCGATCAGCCCGCCCAGCAACACCGGCCCGACCAGGCAGAGCAGCGCCGGGCCAAGCTCGTCGATGAGATAGGACAGCTTGTCCAGCGGCGTATCGGCCCACGGCGCGTTCGGCAAGGGGATCAGCGCCAGGAGAGGCGATCGCCCAGCCGACAAGCAGCAGCGGCAGGCCAACGCCCACCAGCAGAGACCGACCCAGCACCCGCTCGCGCCACAGGCTATAGCCCAGGGCAAGCACGGCGATGATCGGGATCAGCGATCAAGGTCGGGTAGAGCGCCTTGCCGACTGTGCCCAGAAGTGCGGCTCTGGCGCGCCTGGGCCATCTGGTACTTGAGGTCGTGCGAGTTGGCGCTCAGGCCAAGGGCCGCCTCGCCGATGCTGGCCAGCGAGGCCTGGGCGGCGGTGTTCTGCGCCTGCCTTCAGGCCGGATCCTCCGCGCCGGCCATCAGCTCGGTGAAGGTCATGCCGTGCAGGTCGAACTTGGGCTCCAGCAGCTCCTGCTCCAGCAGGAAGTAGAGCTTGGCAAAGCCGGGGTCCTGCTCCTGCAGGGCAAAGACCGACTCGTCGACGATGGCCAGACCCAGCGCCGACTGGAGGCCCTGGCCATCCTGCCCGGCTACGTCGATCTGCAGCGACGCCTGTTCGCCAGGCAGATACGTCTCCTTGTCCAGTTGTACCTGCAATGCCAGGTCAGTGGGTGCGTCGACCACCACCAGCCGCGTGTCGCGCACGATCTGCGCCCGAAGACAGCGGCTTGTAGGCGTGCAGGGTCAGCGTGCCGTACAGGTCAGGGCGTCAGGTCGACGGCGGCTGTGGCCTTGCCGTCTGGCAATGTCCAGGGCGCGGGTGGACAGGGTCTGGCCTTCGCGGGTGATGTCCAGGTAGATCGACCCGCCGCTCTCGGTGGTCAGGACCTCCAGGTTCATCGTCTCGCCGACGCGGTAGGCGGCCCGTTCCGGGCGCAGCAGCACCAGCGTGCCCCATTCCTGCCCTTCGACATACTTCTGGACCTGGCCGCTGTGGCCCAGTGCATCCTCGGCGTAGAGCTGGAGGTCGGCGTAGGGTGAATCGGGCGTCAGGCGCAGCTCGCCCAGGCCATAGGGGCCGGTATCGGCCTGGTACTCCCTGCCGTTGACCGTGACCCGTCACGTCGCACTCGGCCGGGCTGCCGTCCGGGTAGGCGGTCATCAGGTAGAGGATGTTCTCCAGGCCGGGCTTGAAGGTGCCGCTCTCGGGCACGGCCTCGATCAGGATGCCCTGCTGGGCCACCGGGATGCGGATGCTCACCTGCTCGGTGTGGGCCGCGCCGTCGGTGACGGCCACCTCCAGGACATAGTCGGCCACGCCGCTCTCCAGGCCGCCCACCAAGTAGCCGGGCAGGTCAAACTCGAAGGAAAAGTTGCCATCGGCGTCGGTCTGGCCCGCTGAGGTCGAGCACCTGCTGCCGCTCGACGTCGTACACCCAGCCGCTGAGCCTGCACCTGGCCGCCGTCGACCGGCTTGCCGAAAAAGTAGGCGGCCTCTACCTGGCCGGTGACCCGCTGGCCGGGCCGGTAGAAATCCTCGTCGGTCGTCGCGGTCACCTTGAACTTGGGCAGGACGTAGGGCTTGACGGTGACCGTCTTTTCCGAGGTCGTGTCGCCCAGCGTCGCAGTGATCTTGTAGGCGCCGTGGTTGACCTCGTCGGCCAGTTGGAAGCTCCACGAAGCGACGCCATAGTCGGAGGTCGTCGCCGTCTGGCGGTAGACCTTGTTGCCCTTGGCGTCGGCCACGGTGACCTCGATCGGGCTGCCGGCAGCCGGGTGTGCGGTCGAAGGCGCCCAGGGCCAGGGCGCGGATCAGGATCTGCTGGCCGGGCTGGTAGATCGGCTTGTCGGTGGTCAGCAGCACCTTGAAGCTGCGCTCGACCGTGACTGGCTGCTCCAGCGTGTCGCGGCCCAGTTCGGACCGGGTGGTGACCACGATCTGCTGCGCCGGGTCGGCCACGTCGGGAACGGTGAAGGTGGCGTCCACTCGTCCTGCGCCGTTGGTAGTTCCCTCATACAGCACCTGGCTGGGCCCGCCCTGCTGAGGTCTGCAGCGCCACCTGGACATTGGCGCCGGCTACGGGCAGGGCGTCGTCGTGGCGCTGCACCTGGACGTGGAGCACGCCCGGTGCGCCGGGGATGAGCCGGCTTGAGCCGAGGATAAAGGTGTCCTGCTCGCTGAGGTGTTCAGGCAAACGCAAAGCATAGATCGTGGCGGCGAGCAGCCCGGATGCGAACAGGGCCAATGCGACTACGAGGCCAAGGATGATCCATCTCTTTGGAGAGGATCGACGCCGAGTTTCGGTGTGAGACATGGTTCTCCTCCTTCGGGATCAGCTATCTCCAAGACGCCAAAACGCGAAGAGAAGTTCCCAAGAAAGACGATGGCAAAGCCAAACGGCGTTGCGGGCCTGTCGACAATGACAGGCACCGCACGCCGTCAAGCCCTATTCGCGGAGTGTCACTCTCTAGCGCTGTGGCCTGGGTCCAGCGCCTGTGGAGCAAACCTCCTCAGGAGTAGGTCAGGGGATGGATGCTACCCGATCTGCTTGTTGATCTCGGCAACGATCTGCTCGGCCACTTCCTTGGTCAGGCCAAGCTGCGCCGCCTGCGGGAAGGAAAGGATCATGTTTAGCGACATTCCGCCCGCCAGCGCTGCCAAGGGGTGGCTGGCGACGCCAGGCAGGTACTGATCCAAAACAGCTTTGGCCTGCGGATCTTCCAAGAGCGTACCGAGGGTGGTATCAAGTGTTACTGCCATGAGACATCTCCTTTTCTTTGTAATGAGAATAGATACTGCACTCTTGACAAGAGAGAATCCCTACATGAGCTGTGCTAGCTCTCAAGTCTGTTCAGCTTAGCTTTCCATGCGGTCCGCGGTGCCCTGGTACAGCTCCCAGCCCTGACTCAGGATGACAATCTGGGCAGCCAGCAGCCAGGCGAAAAACAGGCTCAGCACGATGGCCCCCCAATTCAGAATGGTAGGAAGGTTGCCCTGAATGCTGGCGAGGATCGAGGTCAGGTTATCCATCGAAGACTTGGATTGGGTGAGCATCTGTTGGTACTCGCCCAGGCTCGACGAGATCAGCTTGACGCTGTCTGACATGGTGACCAGGTTTCCCTGGACGGCGGCCAGCTTTTCGTCGGTGTCGCTCAAGCTGGTCGACACCTTGACGAACGTATCCGGCAGACCTTCCAGGCTGGTGGCCAGCTCCCCCAACGAGTCGGCCAGAGGCTTCTCCGGGCTGTACGTTTCCGCAGGCAGCTTTATCATGTCGCCCAGCATCGGTGTGGCGGCCAGCAGGAAGCGAAAGGTGTCCAGCGACTTCATGGTACTCTCCAGCACTGTAGCAGCCTCTTGAGCGGCGTAGAGAGAGTCAGTGGCTGCTTTCAGGGTGGAAGGCAACGTGGTAGCCATGATGGTGTCGAATTCATCGAAAATGGGCTTGGTATCTTCCACTGTGGCCGCGGTGGTGCCCAACATTTCCGAGAGCGCATCCACGCTATCGATCGTGCCTCCCAGCGCCTGCCCGGTGACATCCACAACCTTCTGACTGGTGACGACGCTGTCATTGAGGGTGTCGATGGTGGTACCTGCATAACCAGCGATAGTAGGCTTCACAACCCACACCCCAACCAGTCCGGCCAGGCTGAGCAGCAAGCCCAGCACCCCGGCCAGCATGACGAACACTCCAAAAACGCGCCGTATGACCTTCATAGCTCCTCCCTGAGCACATCCATGGTGACTAGATTGGCGATTGAGCTCTCTGCAAGGACACCCAATGCCTCACTCCTTCTCCTTGGGGCAGTTTGCATTGTACACCAATGTGCTAGCAGGGTCAAACTGAGCCGATCTCTTGACGGCCAGCACAAGGTCAGCGATATCCCTGGATCCGCCGATTCCCTTAACCGCCGGTTTTCACCGTCACCGGCACGTACACTCCCCACAGCCGCAGCGTGATCAGGCTCTGCTCGGCATAGACCTGGCTATCCAGGCCGGACGTGGCCCGGATTGTGAGCCGTGTCGGCCTGACCCGGCGGGCCGGCCGGGATCTCGACCCGCACCAGGATCTGAGCCGCAGCGCCCGGCGTCAGTGGCAGCGTCTGCGTTGGCGCTACCTGGGTTGGCCACAGGTTTCCGGTCGCGGTCAGCGTATAGGTGTCGGTGTAGCTGCCGGCGTTGGTCACGAGCAGGGTATAGGTCACCGTCTGGCCGGCTAGGGCCGAGCGGCCGGACTGGTCGGCAGCCAGGGCTACGGCCAGGTCGACCACAGCGTACGTGGTGCCCTGCGCCTGGGCGCTGATTTCCGGCGCAGCCTGCGAAGTCACCTCAATCGTCAGCACGTCGGTGGCCAGCAGGCTCTCGCCGGCTGGTTCGTTGGGGATCTGCACCACAACATGGACCTCGCCTGTTTGCAGCGGCGCCAGCGGCCCGAGCTGAGAGGTCGAGCAGCGTTGCCGGCCAGTCGCCCGGCGTCAGTGACACATCGTAGCTGTCGGCCGTCGTGCCGACGTTGGTGATGGTAAAGGTGTGAGTCACCGATCTCACCCGGCTGGCCGGTGGCTCCAGCTATTGTCAGCAGTGACACCGAACTGCACTTCGGGGAGCAGGGCGCAATCCTGGACCGTCGCCGTGCCGGATATGACCTCCACCGTCCAGGTCTGATCCAGGTAGCCGTCGGCGTGGCACACCAGGGTCCAGGTGCCCGGCAGCAGCAGGCGGTGATAGTCGCCCACCTCGGGGTCGGTGCGCACGATCTTGCCGATCTCGGTCACATCCACCGTCGCGTCCAGCGGCTGGCCGGTCAGCGCGTCGGTCACCAGGCCGCGGGCGCCGCGCAAGGCCCGCTGCATCCACCAGATCATGGCGTCCTGGTTCTCGGCCCAGTAGGTGTCCATCTGCTCGTAGGACGGCTTCTTGGTGTTTCCCAGCTCGATGCAGACGTGGTGCTCACCCCGCCAGTGGTAGGCCCAGTCCTGCATGCCGCCGTAGATCATGTACCATTCCCAGCCGCGCGTCACGCCCTGCGGAAATCCGCCATTCCAGATGCGGGAGTTGCGGGAGGAATAGCCCACGCTATAGCTCGTAGTACAGCGCATCGTCCGGTGCATACTCGGGGTTATCAGGGTCTGCTATCGCATCCCAGGGGTAGTTGACGACCGCTGCTCCGCCGTGATAGTTGGCGCCCATGACAAAGCGATGGTCATAGCCCCAGTACATCGCCGCCTGCGTCTCCGGCTCATGACCCGGCCGGATCGTCAACCGGATCGGTGAAGCGATCGGGAAAGTCGCGGTTCAGGTCCACGCCGTTCGCGTTGTAGCGGCTGCCGGCGACATAGCCATCGGGGTTGTAGATCGGCCACAGCCAGATCTCCATCTCGTCCACCAGCTCGGTCAGCGTCGGATCGGTGCCATAGTTGTCGACCAGCAGCTCGGCCAGGCGCAGCGTCATCTCGATGCCCACCGTCTCGTCGCCATGGTGGTTGGCGCTGTACTTGAACTCGGGCTCATCCTCCTCGACGTCGGGGTTGTCGGTGATCTTCAGCACCCACAGGTCGCGGCCCTGCACCGACTGTGCCGATCGACACCATGCGCACGATGTCGGGATGGGCGTTGGCGATGCCCTGCATGCGGGTCACCAACTGGTCAAAGGTGGGCCAGGCCTCCGGGCCGGTCGTCCCGGTCCGTACAGCCGCTGGGCACGCAGGCTCTCGTTTGGGATCGGGTGGGCAGTCAGCCCTCTGTGCGCCAGGAGCTCAGCCTCCTCGTGGATTGACATTCACAATGGCAATCAGTGGCTCGAACGGGGCGCCGTGGCAGGGAAAGGGCCGCGAGCTGTCGGCAGGCCGCACCGTTTCAATGTCGAGCTCCAGCTCCACCAGGATGTCCAGATCCCCGGGCGAGCCGAGATAACCTCGGCCGGGTAGCGGTCGGAGAAAGGATAGGGCTCGGGGGTCACGTCGAGAGCCTCGGGGACCTTGGCCTGTCCCGGTGCAGCCAGAAACACAATCCCGATCAGCAAGACGATCAGTAAGAAGGGCAGCCATCTCAACAACCAACGCGCCATTACGCCAGGCCTCCTGTGCAGAGATCGGACCCATTATACCGGATACAGAGCAGCCGGGCAAATAACAGCCGGGATCGATTTGACAAGCGATGCAGGCCAGGTTAGAATCTGTCTGCCCTGCGTGAGGTCACCTGCAGACACCGCCGCAGCGCTCCAACACAGCAAGGAGGAAGGCAATGAGGACAAGGATTGTTCGCTGGCTCGCGGGCCTGGCATGTCTGGGCCTGATTGTCGCCATGGCCGCGTGGGTAACGCCAGTCGAGGCAAGCAACCCGACCGAAACAGGGCGATGGCTCCCGTTTGGCGGAGAGCGCGGAACCGGCCCAGCCGGCCATGGCGCTGCTCGACGCCGACGCCGGCGGCTATCAATTTGCAGGCCGACATGCCTGGGAGTTGGGTGGAGGAGGTCCATGCCGAAGGCCAGGTCTACTCTCGCCTGTACGGCGATGGATATGGCGCGGCGACCGAGGTCGGCCTGCCTGCCCTGCCGGTGCTGCGACGCGACGTCGAGGTTCCCTTTGGCGCGGCAGTCTCCCTCGAGCTGGTTGAGGCCGAATACACCGACTACACCCTCGCCGAGCTGGGCCTGCACCCGATCTATCCCTTGCAGCCGCCGGTGCCCAAGGTGCCAGGGAGCTCAGCCATTCCAGATTAACCGCGACTTCTACGCCCGGGGCAGCCTCTATCCCAGCAGCCCGTTGACCCTTGGACAACTGTACGTGGTGCGCGGGCACCGGGTCCAGACGGTCGAGGTCTGGCCGGTGGCCTACGATCCGGCAGCCGGCACCGTGCGCCTCTACCGGTCGGTGACCTTCCGCCTGCGGCTGGCCGGCAGCGACATGGCCCGCACCCAGGCCCTGGCCGCGCGCTATGCCTCGCCTGCCTTTGAGGCGCGGCTGTCCGAGCAGGTGCTGAACTACAACCAGGGCCGCCCGGCCGCTACCTTCGGCCCGGAGACGGCAGTCGGCTACCTGATCATCGCCGCCGATGCCTACTATGACGCCATGCTGCCCTTCATGGATCTGAGGGAAAGCCGGGGGTTTGACGTGACCATGGTCCGCTGCTCCGAGATCCCGGCGGCTGCACTTCCACTGCTACGATCAAGACCTACATCCAGAATGCGTACGACACCTGGCCTGTCCCTCCCAGCTATGTCCTGCTGGTAGGCGATACCAACACAGTCGCTACCTGGATCGGCCAGGATCGCCAGCACCTCCACCGACCTGTACTATGGCACGATGGACGGCGCGAGCGACTGGCACCCCGACATCGGCCGGGGCCGCTTCCCGGTGCGCTCGCCAGAGCAGACAACCTACATGGTGGACAAGTACCTGGCCTATGCCAACCTGACCGGCCAGGAACCGTGGGTAAAGAAAGCCTCCTTCCCGGCCACCTGCGATCTGTACACAGTTGCCGAAGGAACTCACAACTATGTGATCGACACCTACACGGCGCCCAAGGGCTACATCGGCCACTTTCCCAACGACCCACAGCCGGGCGGCGACAAGCTGTACTGCATCACCTACGGCGCCACGCGCACCGACCTGATCGAACGCGTTCAACAACGGGCGGTGGGCGATCATCTACTCAGGCCACGGCAGCCACAGCGGCTGGGAGATGAGCTTTACCTCTACCGACGTCCAGAACCTGACCAACTATGGCATCTTTCCCTTTGTCGCCAGCCACGCCTGCGTGAGCGGCGACTTTGGCCAGACCGAGGTCTTTGGCGAGACCTGGGTGCTCCAGCAGAACAAGGGCGCGCTGGTCTACTGGGGCTCGTCTGACCAACAGCTTCTGGGACGAGGACGATGTGCTGGAGCGGGCGATGTTCGACTCGCTCTTTGCCGAGACGGAAGCCCAGGCCGACGTGGCCGCGATGACCGACGATGGGCTGGACGCCGTCGAAGCGGCCTACCCCAGCAGCGCCCGCTACTATCGGGAGACCTACAACGTCCTGGGCGACCCGGCGGTCAAGCTCTTCCTCGAGCCGGACCTGCCGACCTTTACCCTCGACGTCGACCCGCAGGAGTACGATCTGTGCAAGAGCGGCACCGTCACGTCGACCGTGACCATCGGCAGCATCCAGGGCTACTCCGAAACGGTCTATCTGGAGACCGGCCCCCTGCCGCCGGGGATCACCGCCACGTTTGACCCACCCTCGGCCCAGGCGCCGTTCACAGCAGAGCTGACCATCGACGTGGCCGACATGCCGGCCGGCGACTATCCGGTCGTCGTTACCGCCACCGACCAGGTGAGCTGGACGCACGAGGCGACGGTAGACCTACGGGTGGTGAGGGACGAGCCGGCTGTCCCGGTCCTGGTTTCGCCGCCCGACGGGGCCGTGGATCAGCCTTTCATCCCGACCCTTGACTGGGACCCGGCTGCCTATGCCGACAGCTACCACTTGCAGTTAGCCCGCAGCCCGCTGTTTGAGACGCCGGTGGCAGACGCAAGCGGCATCGCGGATACCCAGTACACGCCGGCCTCGCCGTTGGAGGGTGGCCTGTGTTACTGGTGGCGCGTCGCCGGCGAGAATGTCTGCACACCCGGTGAATGGGCCATCCCCTTCCACTTTTCCACCGTAGCGCTGGCTACCAGCTTCTACGACGACATCGAAGCGGGTGCCGGCAATTGGACCCATCAGGCCAGCCAGGGCACCGACCACTGGCAGATCTCCGGCGACCAATCGCACAGCCCCACGCAGGCCTGGTTCGTCCCCGACGATGAGGATGTGACCGACACACGATTGTGGAACGCCGCGCCCGTCGCCGTGGGCACCGGCAACACCCTCACCTTCTGGCACCGCTACCTGTTCGAGGGAACCTCATACGACGGGGCAGTGCTCGAGATCACGACCGACGGCGGCACGACCTGGACCGACCTGGGAACGTACATCACCGCCAACGGCTACAACGGCACGATCAGCACCGGTTACAGCAACCCGCTGGCCGGCCGCCAGGGCTGGACCGGCGACCTGACCGACTGGACCCAGGTAAAAGTGGACCTGAGCAGCTTTGCCGGCCAGAATGTCCAGATCCGGTGGCGGCTGGGCTGCGACTTGGTCATCGAGGACACAGGCTGGTACATCGACGACGTGCTGATCACCGCGCCGCTGCCGCCCAACCCGGCCCCGGGCGTGATGAGCATCACCCCCAACACCGGCTCGGCCTTTGAGCAGACGCCGGTGCAGATCGAGGGCAGCAACCTGCTCGACACGCCATCCGTCCGGCTGGGCGACACCTGGCTGCTGTCGGCCACGCTGGTCAGCTCGACCACCCTGGATGCCGTGGTGCCGGCCGGCATGGAACCGGGCATCTATGACCTGACCCTGTACAACGGCGACTGCCAGGAGGCCGCCCTGACCAACGCCTTTACCGTGACCGCCGAGTGTATCACGCCGACGGTCACCTTCGAAAGCGACAGCCCGGTGGAGCTTGGCCAGCCAATGCACTTTGCGGCGACTGTAGTCCCGACCATCCCGGTGACCTACCACTGGGAGTTTGGCGGGCCGGGGTACGGCGCCGGCGAGTACACCGCCACGCCGGTCTATACCTACACGGAGCCTGGCGCCTACACCGTGACCGTGGAGGTGAAGGATCTGTACTGCGAGATCACCGACACTCGACCTCCACCTGGTGACCGTGCTGCCGCCCGAATTCTATGTATACCTGCCGCTCGTGGTCAAGAGCCCATAGGCTCACCAACAAACCGGAAGGCTGGAGGGGATAATCCTCCAGCCTTCCATCTTGAAGCAGAGGGATATGAGCAAACAACTGATCGTCAACGCCGATGACTATGGCCGGGCCCCGGGCGTGTCGCGGGGCATCCTCGCCGCCCACCGGGAGGGGATCGTCACCAGCACCACGGTGATGATCAACCAGCCCGGCGTCGAGGAGCAACTGGCCGAGGCCCTGGCCTGCCCCGGCCTGGGCGTGGGCCTGCACCTGGTCTTTACCGCCTGGCGTCCAGTCCTGCCAGCCGGAGGAGGTCCCCGGCCTGGTGGACGACAACGGCCTGTTCCTGGAGCAGCACGACGTCTGGGCCCGCGCCGAGCAGATCCCGCTGGCCCAGCTCCAGGCCGAGCTGTCCGCCCAGCTCGAGCGGTTCATAAGCCTGGCCGGTCGCCTGCCGGACCACCTGGACTGCCACCACTTTGTCCACCTGTACCCGCCCTTCTTCCAGGTGTACGCCGACCTGGCCGCGCGGTTCGAACTGCCCCTGCGCGTCCCCTTTCCACCCGAGACCGAGTTCGAACGCGCCGCCAAGACACTGCCCTTCCTGGAAGGCTTCCCCCGCGACCTGGTGCGGGGCATGATCGTCACCAACAGCGCCCTGATCAAGGCCCGGCGGCTGGCCCACCCCGACCGCTTTATCGGCACCTTCTTCGGACGTGAGGCCCTGACCCTGGACACACTGCTTGGGCATCCTGGAGACACTGCCGGACGGCGTCACCGAGCTGATGTGCCATCCGGCCTACGACGATCCGGCCCTGGCCGCCAGCAGCTACCGCTCCGAGCGGGAGATCGAGCTGCACCTGCTCACCCACCCGGCCGTTCAAGACCGGGTCAAGGCCCTGGGCATCGAGCTGGTCACTTTTGGCGCCTTATGTCGCAAGTGAGATATTCGGCCTGGGCGCGACTGATCGCCTTTGGCTTCGGCTGCTGTACAACGAGCTGGCCTGGCTGTACGATCCGGTCAGCTGGGTCGTGTCGCTGGGCCAGTGGCGCCGCTGGCAGCAGACGGCGCTGGCCTACCTGCCGGCCGGCTGGCAGCGTCCTGGAGGTGGGCTTTGGCCCCGGCCACCTGCTGCTGGACCTGGCCGCGGCCGGCTATCGTCCCTTCGGCCTCGATCTATCGCCCCACATGCTGCGCCTGGCCCAACGCCGGCTCCGGCGTCGAGGCCACGGCCGCCAACCTGGTGCGGGGTCGGGCCAATGCCCTGCCCTTTGCCGCGTGCTGCCTTTGACGCCGTTGTGCTGACCTTCCCCACGCCATTTGTCTACGATCCGGCCTGGATCCGCCACCTGGAGCGGGTGCTCAAGCCGGGCGCCCGGCTGATCGTCGTCGAGACCAGCTTTTTTGCCCGCCGCAACCTCCCTGCACGGTTCGTGGAGTGGCTCTACCGCATCACCGGCCAGCGGGGGCCGATCTCCGATCTGCCGGGGCTGCTGAGTCAGGTCGGGTTGCAGGTCCGGCGCGAGAGCGTCACTGTGGGCAGCAGCACCGTCAGGCTGGTACTCGCCGACAAACCGGCATCAGAGCTGCCACTTAGCACATTTGTGCTACCAGCCTACCTCCACTTGACGATTTGAGCCTTTCGCGGTATACTGGCACCGACTCTGTGATCGATAAGGAGACCGAAAGATGCGCGAAATAACCGTTGCCGCGGTGCAGATGAATCCCCAACTGGGCAAGATCGAAGAAAACCTGATCACCATGGGCAAGTTCGTGGACAAGATCTGCACCGAGCAAAAGACAGACCTGATCGTCTTTCCCGAGCTGGCAACGACCGGCTACGAGCTGGGCCTGCGCTTCACCGAGGTGGCCGAGCGGGTGCCGGGCCACGCCGTCAACCTCCTGGCGCAGCGGGCATCCGACTACAGCACCCACATCGTCTTTGGCCTGGTGACCAAGGAGCGGGTCGAGAGCACCATCTACAACGCCGCCGTGGTCATCGGTCCCGATGGCGAGATGCTGGGCGAGTATCGCAAGCTGCACCTGCCCGGCGAGGAGCGGCTGGCCTTCCGCCCCGGCTACCGGCTGCCCGTCTTTGAGACCAGTTTTGGCCAGGTGGGGGTGCTGCTCGGCTGGGACCTGGCCTTTCCCGAGGTGGCCCGCAGCCTGGCCCTCGACGGGGCAGAGCTGCTGTGCGTGTGCGCCAACTGGGGCCATCCTCCGGCCCAGGCGTGGGAGCCCTACATCGAAGAATGGCGGACCTTTGTCGGGGCCCGCGCCCTGGAGAACGCCTTCTTTGTGGCAGCCAGCAACCGCATCGGCGAGGAGTACAGCTACCACTTTTTCGGCCAGAGCCTGATCATCGGCCCGCGCTGCGAGGTCTATGCTTCCATGGACGAAGAGACCGAAGGCTATGCCGTGGCGACGATCGACCTGGACGTCGTGCGCCGGACGCGGGAAGAGCAGCAGCTCATCCAGTGCCGGGTGCCGCAGGCCTACCGGGCCATCGTGCGCAAGTACTAGCCGGCCCTATGCCTGTCTGGGAAACGCTGGACCGCCGTTATCTGTGGCAGAGCCGGTGGTACAACCTGCGCCAGGACCGGGTGCGCACGGCGGCCGGGCACGAGTTCACCTACACCCTGGTCGAGCATCCCGGCGCGGTGTGGGTCGTCCCGGTCACCGGCGACGGTCAGGTCGTTCTGATCTGGAGCTACCGCCATCCGGTCGGCGAATACTGTCTCGAGGTGCCCGCCGGCGGGCTGCTGCCGGGTGTCGGCCCGAAGAAATGGCCCGCCGCGAGCTCCTCGAAGAGATCGGCGGGCAGCCGGCGGCCATGCAGTACGTCGGCCGCTTCTACACGTCCAACGGCATCTCCAGCGAGATCGCTTATGTCTACTTGGCGACCGGCGTCGAGCTTGGCGAGGCCCACCGCGAGCCGACCGAGGAGCTGGAGGTACGCCTGGTGTCAGTCGACGAGGCGATGCGCATGGCGCGCAGTGGCGAGATCAGCGACGGGCCGAGCGCCCTGGCGCTGCTGTGGTGCGAGAGGCTCATTGTTATGGACCCCGCTACGGCTTGATTTACAACCCTAGGCGTGACCGAGGAACCGCGACCTTGTCTGCACGCGCTTCATCACCCTCCAGACCCGGAGTGTGGATCACAAAGTGAAAATGATCGGGAGAGCTAGCTAGGAACGTGTGAGCTTCTCCGGGCTCGACAGCGATGACTTGTCCCTCGGACAGAATGACCGTTCTTGTCTCGACGCGTATCTCTGTCGTTCCACGGGCGATCAGGTATATCTCCGTCATTCTCCTGTGCAGGTGCGGTTCGTCCACCCCCATATTGGCAAACCCAACTGAGATGTCGAGGTCCGAGTTCCAAGGCCCCCAGTACCAACCTTTTGCCGTGCGCTGATCGATTGTCGCTACTTGCATGGCAAGCTCCCCCTGCAACCTGAAAGATGGCTGACCTACACCGCTCCTGCAGTTCTCCTGTCTGCCATTGTACGGCGATCTGCTTCAACAGGCAAGTTCCTGGCTCTGTGGTCCACAAGGAAAGCCTTTGCCGGTCTTGAGGCGTCTCGGCGCAGTTGCCCGCTGCCTGCTTTTCAAGTACAATGCAGCTGGTAGAGAATGTGCCTTTTGGCACATGACACGGACCTGCATTTGTGCGATAATGACGGCGTAAGCCAATAACGATTGTCTATCCTGGGAGGCAAGCGCCATGAAGAAGAAGCCGCGAAACGGCCGCAGCCGGCGTCGAATTCGACCAGCCGCCCTTTCTGTACGAGATCCGGGTCAAGGGCCGCCTCTCCGGCGAGCAGTGGGCCTCCTGGTTCGACGACCTGACCGTGTCGACCGCCGGGGGCGAATCCACGCTGCGGGGCAGGGTGCCCGACCATGCCGCCCTGTACGGGCTGCTGGCCCGGCTGCGCGACCTGGCGATCCCGCTGCTGGCCGTCCGGGTGCTCGATGCTCAGGCCCAGCTCGAGCTGTCGCGCCAGAGCAGGCGCTACGACCTGCTGATCAACGCTCTGCTGGTGGCGCTCTACCTGCTGCTGCTCGGCGGCCTGGGCGCGATCACGGTCTGGGTGACGTCCGGCCATCCACGTCGCGCTGGCCCTGACCCTGCTCTTTGCCCTGCTCGGTGGCCTGGCCCACGCCTTTTGGCTGTGGAGCGACCAGGCGGCCTGGCGCTGGCTCAGCTACGCGGCCTGGCTGGCGGCGGCCAGTCAGCCTTTCTGATCTTTATCCCCGTGTCGGACGTGCTGCCCCCCGAGCTGGGCATCGCGATCACGCTCTTTCTCCTCGCGGGCGGCCTGGTCTATCTCATCTACGCCCTGCGGCGCCGCGCCGCAGACGTCGATGCCCGCCTGGCAGGGCGAGGAACTCTCCCCGGTCGGCCTGCCGGCGGAGGCGACGGAGGCAACCGGGCGCGACGACCCCAGGGAGTTGAGCTGAATCCGGTTGTTCGGTTGACACCATGACCGCCGATCCGTTGCTGTCCACCAGGCTCCAGATCCCGCCGGCCCGGCCCGACGCGGTCGCGCGCTCGCGCCTGGTGGCCCGGCTGGCGGAAGGCGTGCGCCGTGGGCACCGCCTGACGCTGCTCTCCGCGCCGCCGGGCTTTGGCAAGACGACGCTGGTCCGCGAGTGGGCCGGCGTGCGCAGAAGCGCGCGTGGCCTGGCTGGCCGTCGACGAGGGGGACAACGACGCCGCCCGCTTTGTCCGTTGCCTGCTCGCGGCCCTCGCCCAGGCGGACGACCGCCTCGGGCAGGCAGCGGCGATGGGGTCCTCGTCCGCCTCGCCCCAGGAGCTGCTGGTCGGCCTCATCAACGACCTGGCCGCGAGCGGCAGCCACCTGCTGCTCGTCCTGGACGACTATCATCTGCTCACCGGCTTTGCCGTGCACGACCTGGTGGCCTTTCTCCTGGAGAAGGGACCGCCCGGCTTGCACGTGGTCATCGCCACGCGCGAAGACCCACCCCTGCCCCTCGCCCGCCTGCGGGCCCGCGACCAGGTGACCGAGATCCGGGAGCGCGATCTGCGTTTCACGTCGCCAGGAAGCAGCCCTTTTCCTCAATCGGCACGATGAGCCTGGGCCTGTCGCCCGCGGCGGTCGCGGCGCTCACGGCGCGGACGGAAGGCTGGATCACCGGCCTGCAGCTTGCCGGGCTGGCCCTGCGCCAGGCCAGCTCTGCCGATGAGTTCGTGGCCGCCTTTGCCGGCGACGACCGCTACGTCGTCGATTACTTGATGGCCGAGGTGCTCGATCGCGAGCCGGAAGCGGTGCACCTCTTCCTGCGGCAGACCTCGATCCTCGACCGCCTGTGCGCTCCCCTGTGCGCAGCCGTCACCGGCCGCGACGACTCGCAAGCGATCCTGGACCAGCTCGAAGGTGGCGAACCTCTTTGTCGTGCGCCTCGACAATCGCCGCCAGTGGTATCGCTACCACGTCCTCTTTGCCGAGGTGCTGCGCCTGAGCCTCTCGGCGCAGGACCAGATCGAGCTGCACAAAAAGGCGGCAGCCTGGTACCAGGCTCAGGGGCTGGAGGAGCTGGCCCGCGCACCATGCCCGCCTCGCGGCCGAGGTCGGCCGGCCCGGCCTGCGGCCCGGAGCCACGGCCGGCCGTCTGATCGAGCCCCTGAGCGAGCGGGAGATCGAGGTGCTGCGCCTCATCGCCGCCGGGCTCTCTAACCAGGAGATTGCCGACCGGCTGATCATCGCCCCCGGGACGGTCAAGCGCCACATCAACAACATCTATGGCAAGCTCGGCGTTCAGAGCCGCACCCAGGCGGTGGCGCGTCGGGCGAGAGGTAGGACTGCTGTAACCCCCACGCTCGACAATGTACCCCCCGAATGTGCCTTTTGGCCGATGACACTGCACCCCCAGGTCGTGTATCCTGGCTCAGATAGCCACGGCTCTGCAATCCGACAGATTGCGGCATCCGTGTCCGAAGGATACGGCTATCGCTATCGCAAGGAGGTGGATCATGCACGATTCTCAAGTCGGAAGCTGGCCGTCGGGTCCTCGATCTCTTCTGGCTGCTCGCCGGCTGTGCCAGCCTATTGTTCATGGGCGGCAAGTGGAACATCCTGATCGCCGTCCTGGCTAGGGTCGATCCCGCTCCTGCGCTATTTCCGAAGGCAGCGCAGCGTGTGGGGCGTCCTGTTGGCAGTGCCTTTCATCCTGATTGCCGCGCGCATCTTTTTCATCGGCCTGGCGGAACAGGTGACGGCCCAGTTCCTGATCCTGATCGCGATGAGCTACACCCTGTACATCGATGATCCCGTGCCTGGTCGACCGGCTGCTCTACAAGCGCATGGGCAACCAGCTTCTGTCGACGCTCGTCTATCCGGCGTCGCTGATCACGGTCCAGTTTCTCCTGTCTTATGTCGAGCAATTGGGCTCGGTCCTCAACTGGACAGGCTTTCTCTTTTCAATGAAACCCCTCATCCAGATGGTATCCCTTACCGGGGTGTGGGGGCCGTCCTTCCTGGTCGGGTGGATGGCCTCAACCTTCAACACGGTCTGGGAAGAGGGCTTTGACCTGCGAAAGGCCCGCTGGCCGGTCGCCCTGCTGGCCGGGACCTTTGTGGCTGTCACCCTGTGGGGTGGCATCCAGTTGGTCTTTTTCATGCCGGGGGCTACAGGCGGGACCGTCAAGGTCGGGTCTGTGGTTGTCGGCCTGCCAGAGGATAATCTGTTCTACACCTATCTCGACCTGCCCGAGGCGGCACAGATCGAGCAGAAGGAGCAATACCGGCAGTGGTCGCACCAGGTGCAGGACGAGCTGTTTGCCACGTCAGAGACAGCTCATCCCCAGCGGGATCAAGATCCTGACCTGGCCCAGCGGCAACGCGGTCGTGTTCGCCGAAGAGGAGGCGCAGTTGATCGCGCGCCTGCAGGCCTTTGCCCGGGAACACCAGGTCTATTTCTTCCCCAGCCTGCTAGTGCTCGGCGACTATGAGGGGCCGGATCGCAACAGGGTGCTCGCCATCCAGCCCGATGGGCAGATCGCATACGTCCACTACAAAGGCCGGAACCCAAACCAGGGTTCTACCAGGGCGACAGGCTCGAGGTGATCGACACACCGTACGGCCGCATCGCCTCACCGATCTGCTTCGAGATGGAGTTCCACCGCTACATCCGCCAGGCAGGCATACAGAGCGTGGACATCCTCATCGTCCCCGGCGACGAGCCGGCCAAGGACAGCGCCATCATCCACACCGAGATATCGGCGTTCCGCGGCATCGAGAACGGCTGCTCGCTGCTGCGGACCACCCTGGAGGGCCTGACGCTGGGCATGGACTACCAGGGGCGCGTTCTGTCCCAGATGAACTACTACGTCACCCGGGAAAACAGGACGGTGATCACCGAGCTGCCGGTGCGCGGAGTGCGCACCCTGTACGCTCGCTGGGGAGACTGGTTCGCCTACGGAAACATCGTGCTCTTGGTCTTGCTGGTTGCCCGCGGGGTCTGGCAGATGCGGCGGGCGAAAAAACGGTGAGCAAAGGCTTCTATTCAGGGCTCGATGCGCAGTGTGGTATTCCCAGCCACCTGCACAGCCAGCCAATGGCAAGCTGGTTGTCAAAGTAGCGTCCGGTCGTTTCTGGTTCGATCAACCTGATGCGCTGGGGCACACCCAGAACCTGGTATGCGTGGCGGGCGATGGCCAGGCCCTGCCGCGCATACGGGTTCGTGTTCGGGTCGTTTCGGCCGTTTATGTACAGCGCCGCGCGCGGAGCGATCAGGGCAGCCACATCACCCATTTCGGCGTAGCGCAGAATGCCGGGGATGTCGTTGCAGGTACAACGCTCCTGATCCAGCGAGTCGACGAGATATCGGCCCAGGTAGCTGGCCACCACCGCTGCCTGCACCCGATCGTCGAGAGCTGCGATATACAGGGCCTGCGCCCCCCGACACCGATGCCGGCAACACCGATGCGGGCCGGGTCCACTTCTGGCCTGGTAAGCAGATAATCTACAGCCCGCATCCCATCCTGCACGAGCAGGCCGTGCCAGGTGCGGCCCAGCAGTCGGGCAACCGCATCAAGCTGCAGGTGCCCCACCGCCCCAAGCCTGCCGAACCCGCGCGGCTCTACAGTCAGGGTGACGAGCCCGGCGCTGGCCATCTCCAGCGCATTGGCTCGATGCGGCGAGTCCTCCAGGCCGGCCGTCTGGGCGATGGTGCCGTGTCCCGGGAAGACGACGACCGCCGGCAACGGCTCCTCGACCCGGTGTGGACAGAACAGGTACGCGGGCAAGCCGCAGGTCCCCTTCCGTGTTCAGCCAGAATCAGCTCGCGATCGAGGCCGTCGGCAGGAACCCGTTCCTGTACTTCAGCTTTCAGGCTCTGCCGGACCATAGGGTTGCCAAGGATAGCCCCCCACGCCGAGCAAACCCCACAGCAGCCTGCGAAACTCGGTATGCCATGCTTCCCATTCAGAGTTGGTTGTGCCCTGGAAACGACACGGCGGCATATCCGTGGCCGCGCGGCCAACAGAGGCGAGCAGTGCAGCAGCGATACCATCGTCTGCCTGTACTTGGCTGCCTGGTGCAGCGCTCTTCACCAGACGGGAGCTCAGCCCGCTCACGCTCCCCGCCACCCGCCCAATCGTTTTCTTGACCTGACGGGTTGGCGAAGGCTTTTCACCAAAGCGCCCGGCCAAGTCCTCGGCAGCCTCGTCCAGCAGGACATCGCGTCCATACCGCGTTGACAGCTCTTCCTGGTTGCGACACAGCCACAAGTAGAGGTCAGCCTCTGTGCGCCCAGGAAACTCCCGAAGAATATCGCGCTCGCGAATGATCTCGATGATGGGAGTGTAGCGCATATTCGCACCATAGCGCTACCGCCTCGACAAAGGGCACCTCCCGTTCGTCTATCCGCGAAAGACTGTACTGAAAAGCCTCGATCTGGCGCAGCAGATCATCGTATCCTTCTGGTTGGGTCAGCTCGACAGTCATGTCGGAGCAGAGGTGCTTATCGACACTGGTATGTTCCAGAAACGCGGCGTAGGCGGCCTTGGCCAGCAGGTCCTCCAGGGCGATGCCTGGTTCCAGAGGAACGCGGGTTTCATACTCCCAGACATGGGCTTCAATGCAGAGCCTTTCTTGTTGGCGTGCGGCGGAGACACGGTGATTGCCGTCGCGGACGAAGTAGAGCTGACCGACTTGGTAAAGCTCGACGGGAGGCAGATTCCCGTCGATGATGGCAGTCAGATGGGCGATCTCGCGCCATCGTTCGCGGGCGATGCCTCCCCGAGGAAAGAAGGCGCGGGTGAAATCCTGCGAGCGGCCTACGCTGCCCACGATTTGGTCCAAGGGCACATCCTGGAGGCCGAGATAGCGCGCGTTAGTCAGGTGCAGGCTGGAACGCACCTGGTCAAAGGGCAAGAGGTCGCCCTGGCGCTGTGTAAGTGCACTGAGAATATCCTGAATAAAGGCTTGCCGCCGCGCTTGTTCCCAAAGCCGCTGAGTGTTTGGCGGTACCCAGCTGTTCATCGGTTGCGACCGGGCGGAAGCGGGTAGAGCTTTTGCGTGTCGGTGCCGATGGACAGCAGGGAACACTGGACGGTCCATCCTTCCTGCTCGGCCAGGAACGACAGATAAGCCCGCGGCACCTCCTGTGATAGGCGAGATGCCCACCCGGATTGTCCGATCCTTGATCACCTCCAGGGCGCGGATAACAAGGCGGGGGTCGAAGTAGTACTGGCGACTCTTGCCGACGACGATCTCCTGGCCATTGACGGACAACCGGCCGAAATCAAGGTCTATCAGGATAGCGAGCTTGGTCTGGCTCACCTGCTCATCCGATTCGAGGCGGACCAGCTTGGCAACCGCCTGGTGGATTGCATCCGAGATCCTGAGGTACGGCACGTCGATGAGTACGTCAGGCACCTTCAGCAGTTCGCTGAACTCCGGGGGCGCCGGGAAGGAAGCCAGATCCGATTTCCACCGGATCTCGTAGCTGCCCAGGTGGTCGACCAACCGCAAGAGAACGTCCTTGCCACGCCGGGAAATCTCCACGCTCGACTGTGACCGGACTGACTCACTCATCAGCAGGTCAGCGATCACGGGCGGAACAAGAAAGACCAAGCTGCCTGATCGCCGGCGGCTGCAATTGGGTCTCCCAGGAGACGACCATGCGTAGGCCGCTCACAGCGACAAATCGGATCGTATCCGGCTTGACGAAGCAGATGAGTGAGTCCTCCGAACGGGCAACGGCCTGGCGGATGCCCGTTGACAGCATTTGCCCATCTACGCGCACGCTCTTGGTATTCCATGATTCTCCTCCGATGTCCACTGGTTGAGTCCCCCTGGCTTGAGACCTGGTTGCACCAATCGCGAGGTCCGCTCGGCCTGCATCAAACATTATTCCAGGCTGAACCGGCAAATAGACTACAAAGCGCGTTCCCAGCCCTTCCACACTTTCCACGGTGATCCGTCCGCCATGCGCCTGGACGATCTCTTTGGCGATGGCCAATCCCAGGCCTGCTCCACGTGTCTGCCCTGATGGGTCGGACAGATCACCCCGTCTTGCCCGTGACTTGTCCACCTGATAGAACCGCTCGAAAACACGGGGCAGGTCATCGGCCGGAATGCCAGGACCGTTGTCGGTCACCGAGCAGACCACCATCCGATCCTGATGCTCGGCGGACAGCGCCACTCGCCGACCGCCCGGCGCACCCGCGCTATGCTTGATGGCGTTGTCCACAAGGTTGCCAAACACCTGCCCCAGCCGGTCGGGATCGCCCACCACGAGCGGCAGGGACGCGGGCGCCCGCACCTCGACGACAATGCCAGCCTGGTCAGCAGCAGAGGAAAACCGGGCCGCACAGGCCCGCAGCAGCTCTGCGATGTCCACCGGCTCACGGGCCAGGGTCACCTGGCCGGCCTCGAGGCGGGCCAAATCGAGCAGTTCGTCTACCAGATGCCGCATCCGCCCTGCCTCTTCGTGGATGATCGCCGCTGCCCGTCCCCTGGCCTGGTCGTCATCCGCTGTGCCATCGAGCAGGGCCTGGGAAAAGCCCTGAATCGAGGTCAATGGCGTCTTGAGCTCGTGCGACACGTTGGCAACCAGATCCCGCTGCGACTGGAGCGTCGCCTTGACCTGGCTGGCCATGCTGTTAAAGCCGGCTGCAAGGTGCGCTACCTCTGTCGGAGCAGAAATCGCTCAACTGCTGATCATAGTTGCCGGCCGAGATCTGCTCGGCAGCCCGGGCGATCCGCTCCAAGGGGCGGGCAATGGAGTAGGCCATCAGGGCAGCGACGACCAGCGACACCACCAGGGCCACCAGTCCCACCCAGAACAGGCGGGGCAACAGCTCGGCAACAGCCGCGAGGCCGACACGATTGGGGGCAGTCAGAAGCAGGATGTAGGCCATTTCGCGGGACCCCGTCTGCGCCAGGCGCCACACCGGTTGGGCGACATAGAGGACCTGCTCCCCTTGTGCCAACCGACGAAGGCCGCGCACCGGCCACTTGAGAGTTGCCTCTCCCTCCTGCACCACCGCCAACCCTTCAAAGCGCTGCCCGTCCAGCCGGTCGTCACTGCCGGCGGTAACCTGTCCCTCCAGATCGAGAAGGTATACGGACGTCGTCAGATCGCGACCCTGGACCGGCTCGCGTGTCAGCCGGATGATCAGCTCCTGCGACGACAGCCTGCGCTGCACAATCTCGCTACCGGCCAACCGGCTGACGAGGATTGCCCGATCCTCCAGTCGCCTATAGATCAGATCCCGCTGATAGCCACGCAGAAACAGGAACGCCGTCAAGCCCACCAGGAGCAGGCAGAGCAGGATGATGAGCAGATAGGACAAGGTCAATCGTGCTTGCAGGCTCTTGAACACCGTTCCCTACCCCACCAGTTTGTAGCCGATGCCGCGATACGTCTCGATCATCACACCGCTGTCCTCCAGCCGGGCACGCACGTGCGACACGTGGGCATCGACCGTCCGGGTACCGCCTGGAAAGTCGTAGCCCCACACCAGATCGAGGAGCTGATCGCGGCTCAGCACCTGGCCCTGGTGCTCGGCCAGGATGAGCAGCAGGTCGAACTCTTTGGGCCGGAGAGCAAGCTTGCGGCCGCCGACGGTCGCCTCACGACTGACCGGATCGACCGTAAGCCGGCCAACTGTCACCGTCTGGTCGGGGCGAATGCTCTTTTGGTAGCGGCGCAGCACCGCCCGCACTCGAGCCACCAGCTCACGCGGGTTGAACGGCTTGGTCACATAGTCGTCGGCGCCCAGCTCAAGGCCCACAATCCGATCCACGTCATCTGTGCGGGCAGTGAGCATGATGATCGGCAGATCGCTTTCGACGCGCAGCCGACGGCAGACCTCCCAGCCGTCCAGGTCGGGTAGCATCAGATCCAACACGACCAGGGCTGGGTGCAGGTGCCGAGCCTGACTCAGCGCCTGCTGCCCATCCGCGGCCGATTCGACGCGAAAACCGGCCTGCTGCAGGTAGATCCGCGCCAACTCCACGATATTGGGATTCGTCGTCCACGACCAGGATCGTCTCGTTTGCCATACGGCATCTCCTGATGGCTTTATTCTAGCCCAATAATCGCAAAATGGCAAATAGCCCTTTTGACATTCGACTAGCTTGGGGTATAATAGCAAGGTAAAGACGCAAAGATGGACAGGTTTCGTCATCGCCTTTTACTGAGCGGACTCGTCGGCTTGACGGCTGATGCAGCACTCGCCGCGCTCGCGGCCTGGCTGGTTGGCAGCAGATTGCTCCAAGCGCCGCTACCCTATCCCGTGGTTACCCTGCTCGCTGCCATCGTCCTGGGTGGTCTGTCACTGGCCGAGATACCGATGATGATCCTGGCCATTCGTCACCTGGTCGCCGGGCAGCCAGACAACCAGAAACTTGTCCTGGGGCTGAACGCCGTCTTCGTCTTTTTTGCAGCGGTCTATGGCGTGCCGGTGCTGCTGCTGACAGGGAGCATGGTCTGGGGGCTGGTGCTATGTGCGTTGGGGCTGGCTCGCCTGGCAGCCAGCCTGTTTTTTGTCCGCGTGCCCCACCCCTCAGATTGCATTTGACAGATCGCCCTTTATGGCCTAAACTGGCACGCTGTGGACAAGAACGGCCGCGTCGATCTACACACCCATTCCTTTCTGAGTGACGGTGTCCTGCTGCCAAGCGAGATGCTGCGCCGAGCCGAGGCCGTGGGCTATGCTGCGCTGGCGATCACCGACCATGTCGACGCCTCCAACCTGGACGAGGTAGCTGCTCAGCTGGTACGCTTTTTCCGGCAGGGTCGAGCCGGCTTTGGTCTGACCTTTATCCCCGGCGTCGAGCTGACCCATCTGCCCCCTGAGCAGATCGCGCCCTTGGCTCGCCGCGCCAAGCGGCTCGGCGTCCGGCTGGTTGTGGTGCACGGCGAGACGCCCGTCGAGCCGGTGGTGCCGGGCACCAACCGGGCAGCGGTTGAATGCCCCGACGTCGATATCCTGGCCCATCCTGGTTTCATTACAGAGGAGGAAGCTGCGCTGGCGGCGGCCAACGGCGTGGCCTTGGAGATCTACAGCCCGCGGCGGCCACAACATGACCAACGGCCACGTAGCCCGCATCGCCCAGACTGACCGCTGTCCGGCTTGTGGTCAACACCGACACACACACTCCCAGCGACATGATGGACCAGGCCCGCGCCTGGAAGGTGGCGCGTGGCGCCGGTCTGGGTGAGGATGAGGCAGAAGCAGCACTCGGCGCCAATCCGCAGGCCATCGTAGCCCGGGTGCTTCGCCCGGTCCGCCGTTCGATCTAGACTCTTTCCGAAGGAGCAGAACCTTGAACTCACTCCCCTATCAGACAATCCCGGTCACCTGTCCGAATTGCAGGTTCCGCTTTGCTGCTCCAGTAATGACGATCATCGATGTCGGTCAGCGCCCAGAGGCCAAGGCGCTCTTCTTGTCAGGCCAGGTGAATATCGCTGCCTGCCCCCAGTGTGGTAACGCCGGCATGCTGAACACGCCATTGGTCTACCACGATCCAGACAAGGAGTTGCTGCTGACCTATGTACCGCCCGAGTTAGGCTTGGCAGAGATGGAGCAGCAGCGGATCGTGGGCGAGCTGACCAACCGCGTCATCTCCGCTCTGCCTGCCGAGAAGCGAAAGGGCTACCTGCTCCGCCCCAAGAGCTATCTGCGGCTCGAAGCCATGATCAAGGACATCCTGGAGGCCGATGGTATCACTCAGGAGATGCTTGACGCACAACGCGCCCGAGCCGAGCTACTAGAGCGACTTCTCCGGGCCGACGGAGAACAGGCTCGCCGGGCGATCGCCCAGGCGAACGACGCGCAGATCGATTATGAGTTCCTCGACTTGTTGGCCCTGAACATCGATCTGGCCCAAAGAAGCCAGCAGCCGGCGGTCGCCTCAGATCTGCTGATGCTGCGTGAGCAGGTAATGGGTTGGACTACGCTGGGTCAAGAGCTTAACGCCAGAGAGGAGGCGATCGCAAGTCTAGGGCTGTCCCCTGATGGGGATCGCCGTGAGATCACACGCGAGGGACTGCTAGACAAACTGATTGAAGCTGCGATCCAAGGGGGCGCAGCCAAGATGGTCAAAGTCGAGACGCTGGTGACCCTGGCACGGCCGGCCATCGACTATGTCTTCTACCAGCAGCTGACCGAGCGGATCGCGATAGCCGAGCAGGCAGGCAACAGGGAGCAGGCCGAAGCGTTGACAACCCTGCGCCAGAACATCCTGGACATGACGGCCCGCCTGGACGAGGAAGCCCGGCAGGCCGCCGAGGAAGCCACAGAATTCCTCCAGCAGGCCGTGGAAAGCGACGACCCACAGGCGTTCATTCGGGCCAACATCCACCAGGTGGACAGCCTGTTCATGAGAATCCTGACGGCCAACCTGCAGGCCGCTGAGCGGGCGGGCCAAACCACAGCCGTGGAGCAGCTCGGAAAGGTCAGCGACGCAGTCACGGCTCTAGTTCTGGAAAACCAGCCGCCTGAGATCCAGCTCATCAATCAGTTGTTGAGCGCCGAGTATCCCGAGGGCACCCTGGCGCTACTGCAGGAGAACCGGCAGAAGATCAACGACCAGCTGCTGGAGGTCATGCGTCTGGTGGCTGAAGACCTGGGCAAGAACGGCCGCGATGAGACCGCAGAACGCATGACTCAGGTGCAAGAGCAGGCCAAGGGCCTAATAGACGCCTAGGTGCCTGTCAAGTTCTAGCTGTGCGCCCTGCGTCCAGCCGGAAGCCGTGTCCGCGGACTGTGATGATGTACTGCGTGTCGGGGTCCAGCTCGGCCAGCCGTTCACGCAGGCGACGGGCCAGCGCATCAATGGCTTGCTCTGAGATGCCGTCTCGTTCATCCTCCGGCCAGACAGCCGCCACTACCTCATCCCGGCTGCATACTCGGTCTGGCTCTTTGTTCAGCAGCTCCAACAGGCGGTACTGAGCAAGCGACAAGGGCGGATCCAGTTCCTGTCCGGCGACCCACACCCGTTTGCTTTCCAGATCCAGTCGCAGCCCCTGGGGGTGCCGCTCAAAGATCAGCGGGGCTGTGGCTTCTGCATCAACGTAGACTAGTCGACAGCAGAGTGCGATCTGGATCTTGTCACCATCTTGCAGTGGGTAGGGACCGGGCAGTTCCTGGCCGTTGACGAAGGTACCGTTCTTGGAACCCAGGTCTTCCAAGATGTAACGGTCCGCCTCCAGCCTGATACGCGCATGCTGACGTGATACCTGGCGATCTGGGATCACCAGATCACAGGTTTCATCTCGCCCGATGATCAGAGGTTGCTGCTCTATTACTATTCGCTGGCCAGCCTCTGGCCCTTCCAACACCAACAACATCGGCATTTCGGCCACTGCAGATCCTCCTCCAGCAGTTATTGCCGTTAGCCATCAGCTTTTGAGTGTCCACGCCGTAGGTTGGCTGAATCCTTATGGCTGACCGCTAACCGCCACCTTGACAAGAGACCGATTCTGCGCTAAACTATCGTTATCAACAGATCGGGCGCGTCACTGCCCCCGATCAGGCAGTTGATCACAAGGGAGCAGACAGATTGGCGAGATCGTTATCGCCGGGCACGGTTCTCCGAGAACGATACAAGATCATCGAGCTGGTAGGTCGGGGTGGTATGGGTGCGACCTACCGGACCGAAGACCTTCGCCTAGAAGGTCGCTTCTGTGCTGTCAAAGAAGCCCTACCCGATCCCGACGCCTCTCCCGATGAATTAAAACAGGGCCGCGAGCAGTTCTACCGGGAGGCGAGCACCCTGGCGCGCCTCGACCATCCAAACCTGCCCAAGGTGTCTGACTATTTCTCGGAAAGCGACCGTGATTACTTGGTAATGGACTTTGTCGCCGGTCAAGACCTCCAAACCAAACTGGCAGGCGCACTTGCCCAGGGTCGCCACCTCGATGAGAAACAGGTCCTGGCCTGGGCAGAGCAGCTGTGCAGCGCCCTGGAATACCTGCACAACCAGGATCCCCCGGTGCTGCACCGCGACATCAAGCCAAGCAACATCAAGATCACACCGTCCGGTACGGTAAAACTGGTAGACTTTGGATTGGTCAAGGTGCTCCTGCCCGATGAACAGCGGACTATCACCGTCGTCCAGGGGCGTGGCACGGTGCAGTACACCCCCCTCGAGCAATATGGTGGTGACAGTGGCCACACGGATGCCCGCTCCGACATCTATTCTTTCAGCGCCACCCTCTATCACCTGCTGACCGGCCAGGCTCCGGCAGATGCCAAGCGGCGCTTTCTGATGCCAGGGTCCCTGGCGCTCCCTCGCAGCCTCAACCCTGCCATCTCGCCGCAGGTCGAGCGTGCGATCCTGTGGGGCCTGGCGATGCACCCCGACGAACGGCCGGCCAGCATGGCCGAATTCCGGACCGAGCTGCTCACTTCCGGCTCACTCGGTCGCGCCGTCTCTGACCTGCTCGGCCACGAACAGCCGATCGTACAGTTTGCGAGCGCCAATCGGGCTCTACTCGCCATCATCGCGGCGCTGTTCCTGGCAGCCGCTCTTCTTACAGCGCGACCACCGAAACTGGACGTCGTGCCACCTGCTCCGGTCACCCCTCAGGCGCACAGTACCACCGCGACACCGGCGCCTCCCCTGCTTCCCACCCAGCCGTAGCCGCCGCCTCGGTCCGCAGTCGGCTGGAGCGCAGGTCACAACCCAGACCAACTGCTACCGTGAGGCCCCGGCAGTGCTCTTTGACTCGCTGCTGAACCTCCCGCGAGCCCACATCCAGGCGACGGCCACGAGCGGCAGCAGGCCACAGCCAAAGCCGATCAGCAGCCCACGCAGTCCAGGCGAAACACCTGTCATGAAACCGCTGCCCGGCAGGCCAAGTCCGTAGAAGAGATAGCCGGCCAACCCACACACCACACTCCAGAGTGCCACCCGACCAGGCACACTCCAAGCCCTGGCGTTCAGCCGCATCTGGCTCCTGTGAACCGTGGTCATGACAATGCCAGCGGCAACACTCATGCCCAACAACGCAAACAGAAGATCGGCCCCCGTGACCCGGGGCTCGGGCAGCGGGGGCAGTGGAACCTCGACCACGCGGGTGGCCGTGGGCTCGGGCGTCTGGGTCGGCGTGGGAGTGGCCGTGGGGGTGGGAGTCGGCGTCGGTGTGTAGGTAGGCGTCGGCAGGGGTGTCGGCGTGGAAAACACGACTTCTTCTCCCTCCAGGCGTACTTCTAGCGGCCGCGAGCTGTATGCCGGATCGCTCGTGGCGGTGATCTGCAGAACGCCTTCACGCTCCAGGGTCACCGTGGTCTCAGCTACCCCATTGACGGTCGTAGCATCGAAATTGCGGCCGAGGCCCTCTGTCTCGACATAGACCGCATGAAAGGTCACCGGGGTGCCGTCTGGCACAGGGTTGCCATTCCTGTCCACGATGGCGCTGGTGCGCACCGAAAGTGGGTCTCCTACTGCCAGCCTGACCGGCTGCGGTGTCCCTTCAGTCGCTTCTGGCTGGTCGGCCGGACTGACCGCAATGATCTGCGATGGGTCCGGCCTGAGCTGCTCGCTCAGATCGTAACCCACCCCCTCGACTGTGACCGGGGACTTGCCCTTGGGCACAAACTCCTGGAACAGGGCCTGCACGGAGATCTCGACAAAGGGATCGATCTTGCTGTAGATGCCATAGTAGGCCGTCAGCTTGCTGATCTCAGTTGCGTCAAGGTAATAGGGAGCGCCGTAGGCCATGACAATGACGTTCTTGGTCTCCAGCCCTCCAGTCTGTTCCCTCAGAAAACGCTTGAGGGTGGTGATGCTGCTGTATTCTCCTGCAGTCGACTGATAGCCGAGGATCTCAAACAGGATCCAGTCTGCATCCTCAATGAAAGGAGCCAGATCAGGGCTGGTCTCCACCCCCTCCAGATAGGCGCGCAATTGCTCAAAGGTGAAGGTGTTGATACGGTCGGGATCGATCTGTCCAGTTGCACCCGGCCCATACATCCTCACCATGGCGTCGCGTAGCGCATTGGGATCCAGCGAATAGAAGGGAAGGCACGTGGCACACTCACTGGCCTGACGAGCGTCGGCAAAGACTAGGACGTTCTCGTCGGAACGGGGCGGGCGGGACAGGCGGAGTGCCAGCTCTTCGCTGGGAGGATAGAGCAGGGTGATCGCGCTCTGGGCGATCTGGGTCACAGTATTGCGCGAACGGCCGATAGCGGCCAAGCCGTCTGCGCTGCCGGTGCAGCTTGCCAGGGACCAGTCGGGGCAGATGCGTCGCTTGAGGCGCAGGATGCGTCGCACCGACTGGTCGACCCGGGCGCGAAAGCTCTCGTCCGCCTCGTACCGGTCTCGGAAAAAGAGCGCCGTGTCTTCGATGTTCCGCATCTGGTCGGACCAGGAATCGGTCAGGGAAAAGCGGGACAGGTTCAGCAGGTCGTTTCCGGCCTGGAAGGCCTCGAGGGCGATCTGACGGTAGGGGAACGAATCCAGCTTGGGAGAGTAGTAGCGGCGTATGGCCGGCACGCCAAGTGAATCGCTGACCAGCAGGCCGCCGGCCTGCCGCCAGGGCGCGAACTCGGTTTGAGCCATGATCTGCTGCAAACCCTGGGCATCGAGGCTGATTGGGCGCGTCACGTAGCGAATGTTGCCCTGGAAACCCCTGTAGCGGATGTGAGCGGTCATCAGCACGTCGACCGTGTCGGTGATAGGCTCGAGCCGCGTAACGGCAAAAAAGGGCTGCAGCTCGATTAGGCGCAGTGCATCGAGCGACCGGTCAACGGTCGCCACCTCCTCATCCAGGCTTCGGTCGCTGGCTCCCAGACCCGGCAAATGCTTGCCAACGGCCGCTACCTTGCCGGCGCTGCCCTGGTGCACACCCCGGATATAGGCCCTGCCCCATGCGGCCTACCCAATATGGGTCACCGCCAAGAGTGCGCGTGCCGAGATCGCCGCTCGACTCAGGTCTGGGAACACTGAGCACATCCAGTGATGGCCCCAGCAACAGGTTGACGCCCACTGCCGCCAATTCCTGCCCCACGATCTGGCCGACGGCCTGAGCATTCAGGTCATTCCAGGTCGCACCCAACGCCATGTCACTTGGCAGATCGGTGAAACCGGTCCGCAAGCTGGTGAACGGGTAGCCGTCACCCTCCTGCTCAGCGGCCACGAGCAGAGGGATCCCCTGCGCCGGTATCGTGATCGTCTGCGTGACGCGGACCAGATCCACCAGCGGGACAGTCAGAGGCACCGTCCTCGTCACCATAAGTGTTCCCGTCAACGTCCCGGTGAGAGAGCCGCCCGCCCCGCCTGGCCCACTCGGCGTGACCGGCGTGGTAAGGGTCACAGGCGCGGTAAGGGTCACAGGCGTCGTGACTACCATGCCGATAGGCAGCGACTCGGTGAAAGCAAGCGTCTGCAAAGCCGTGGTCAGCGACAAGACCTGGTCAGGGGTGCCGGCTTCGTTGTCGAAATTCTCGTTCTCGGGCGACAGGATCACGCCCCCAATGCGATAGACCTGGATCAGGCGGGCTATGTCCAAGTCGACACTGGTTCCACTGCCGGCGCTCGATGTGGTGGGCCGGCCAGGGAAAGTAACCAGGAACAGCTGTCCGACCTTGTCGGCAGTTGTCATGCCAGCCAGGGTCTCGTCTAGCCAGATCTCTTCGGCTGTCTTGGGCGTCTCGGTAGGCTGAGGCGTCTGCGCGTCAGACGACCAGGCAGGGGTCAACAGCACACTCAGCAGCAACAGGCCACTCAACACGCAACGCCAGAACGCCAGCTTCATCTCTTCTCCTCAACCACAGTCAAGTCCCAGTATACCCTCGAACGGCGCTGGCGTCAAACGACAGATATCCTTTTCAGGAAACTCAGGGCCATTTTCAACTCTAGCCGGGAGATCTCCAAACCACCTGTCCCAGGCCAGGGAGCAGCAGGGCATCGGATTTTGACAGCCTCGTGAAAAGGGATATACTTGCTACATCATCTGGCACAGTTCAGAATCCAGTTAGGAGGAACGATGAAGGGAAACGATCAAGTCATTGCCAAGCTGAACTTTCTTCTTGCCGACGAGCTGACGGCGATCAGCCAGTACATGGTCCACTCAGAGATGTGCGCCAACTGGGGCTATGAAAAGCTCCACGAAGCGGTCGAAAAGCGGGCCATCACCGAGATGGGGCACGCCGAGAAGCTGATCGGGCGGATCATCTTCCTGGAAGGTAAGCCAATCGTCAGCAAGCTGAATGAAATGCACATCGGGGGTGATGTTGAGGCCCAACTCCACAGCGACAAGGCAGCCGAGTATGGCGCGGTCAAGGGGTACAACGACGGCGTCAAACTGGCTGTGGAGCTTGGCGACAACGGGACACGGGCCATCTTCGAATCGATCCTGGCCGACGAGGAAGAGCACGTTGACTGGATCGAGGCTCAACTCGACCAGATCACGCAGATGGGGCTCCAGAACTACCTGGTGGAGCAGGTCGGCTAGCGCCCTGACCTTCTGTTCCAACCCTTCGTAGTAGCGACTCGGGCTGCTTTGAAGCGACCTGGGTCGCTACTGCGAGGTCCCCAGCATAGCCAACACCCTGACTTCTGCCCGGCCGGCCGGCGGCAAGGGTACGATTTGCCCCGCGACGGGCCGATCATCCACCACAAGCGAAACGCTGTTCCCCGGACCGACGCGCTCCACAGAAACATGATAGATCACGCCACGGTAGATGCGCTGGGCCTTGAATTCTGACCAGTTGCTGGGCACGACCGGAGCAATCTCCAGGCCGGTCAGAGTGGGCCGGATGCCCAGGATCCACTGGGTGATGGCAGCATAGTTCCACGCCGCCGTGCCGGTCAGCCAAGAATTCTTGGCCTCGCCAGGGGTTGATGCATCACGCCCGGCGATCATCTGGGCATAGACGTACGGCTCGCAGCGATGCACGTCGCTGATCGCCTCCCGTGCCGACGGGTTGATGCGGATGTAGTAGTCGTGCGCTTGATCGCCGTGCCCGACTATCGCCTCAGCGATCATGATCCACGGGTTGGTGTGGCAAAAGACGCTCGCGTTCTCCTTGTAGCCGGGTGGATAGGAAGAGATCTCGCCCAGTTGCAGGTAGTAGTGAGAATAGGCTGGCTGTAGGAGAACAATCCCATCCGGCGTGGCCAGATGATCCTTGACTGCTGCCAGCGCCTTTTCCGCCCGGCCGTCGCGCAGCCCGATGCCGGCCATCGTGCAGATGCCCTGCGGCTCGACAAAGATCTGGCCTTCTGCGCACTCGTGCGATCCCACTTTTTCGCCCAGGTCATCATAGGCGCGGAGGAACCAGTTGCCATCCCAGCCATGCTGCAGGAGCACAGCCTCCAATCTGGCAGCCTCATCGAAGTAGCGCAGGGCGTCCTCGTCCAGGCCACGCCAGCGGGCAATGGCAGCCAGCTCCCGCGCTGCCAGCACAAACAGCCCGCCGATCAGGACCGACTCGGCCACCTTTCCATCCCGGTGAGTGGCCGTCTGAAACGATTCGCCGGGTGCGCTGGAAAATGTATTGAGGTTCAGACAGTCGTTCCAGTCGGCGCGGCCGATCAGCGGCAGGCCATGCGGTCCCAGCCGTTCCAGCGTGTAGCGCAGGCTGCGCTGCAGGTGCTCGTACAGCGGACTGCTCCGAGCCGGGTTGGTTGTCGTAGGGGACCGGCTACGTCCAGGATGGTCTCGTCGCCGGTCTCTTTCAGGTAGGCGGCCACGCCGAGGACCAGCCACAGCGGATCGTCGTTAAAGCCGCTGCCGACCTGATCGTTGCCGCGCTTGGTGAGCGGCTGGTACTGGTGGTATGCGCCGCCGCTGTCCAACTGCGTGGCCGCCAGGTCCAGGATCCGCTCGCGGGCCCGCGCCGGCACCATGTGCACAAAGCCCAGCAGGTCCTGGTTCGAGTCGCGAAAGCCCATCCCCCGCCCCATGCCCGATTCAAAGTAGGAGGCCGACCGCGACAGGTTGAAGGTGACCATGCACTGGTAGGCGTTCCAGATGTTGACCATGCGGTCGGTGTGAAGGTCCGGCGTCTCGACCTGGAAGGTCCCGAGCAGGCCATCCCAGTAGTTGCGCAAGAGCATCAAAGGCCGAGTCCACACGCTCTCTGGTCGCAGATAGCTGGCGATGATCGGCCGGACAGTCCGCTTGTCGATCGTCTGTGAGCCGGGCGGGATCGAACTTTTGCCCGTCAGGGTTCTCGTGGTAGCCCAGCAGGAAGATGATCTGGCGGGTCTCGCCGGGCTCAAGCTCGATCTGGACGTGGTGCGAGCCGATGGGCGCCCAGCCGTGGGCCACCGAGTTGAACGATTGGCCGCGCTCGACGGCCGCCGGCCTGTCCCAGCCGCGGTATGGTCCCAGGAACGCGTCGCGCTGCGTATCAAAGCCGGCCAGCGGCTCTGAGCAGGCAAAAAAGGCGAAATGGTTGCGGCGCTCGCGGTACTCGGTCTTGTGGTAGATCACGCTGCCGTCCACCTCCACCTCGCCGATGTTGAAGTTGCGCTGAAAGTTGGTGGCGTCGTCCTGGCATCCCACAGGCAGAACTCGATCGCCGGAAAAGACCGACAGCCGGGCCGGGGCCTTGCGGAGGTTGGTCAGGGTGAGCTGCCAGATCTCCAGGCTCTCGCCGAGCGGCACAAAGTACCGGATCTCGGCCTTGATCCCGTTGCAGGTGGAGCCGATGACCGTATAGCCCAGGCCGTGGCGGCAGGTGTAGCTGTCCAGCTCGTGGCGCGTGGGCTGCCAGGTGGGGGACCAGAACTCGCCCGGTGTCATCGTCCCGCAGATAGAGATAGCGCCCGCCGCAATCGAGCGGGACGTTGTTGTAGCGGTAGCGGGTGATCCGCCGCAGCCGTGCGTCACGGTAGAAGGAGTACCCACCGGCGGTGTTGGAGATGAGGCCGAAGTAGGCCTCGCTGCCCAGGTAGTTGATCCAGGGCAGCGGTGTATCGGGCCGGGTGATCACATACTCGCGGTGGGAATCGTCAAAGAAACCGTAGCTCGCCATCGGCACTCCCCAATCGCATGGTCCCAGACAGGGAATCTCTGTCCATCACGGTTTATCCCATCACAACTTCGACCTTGTGTACTCTACCCTTCTCCAGGATCGGCACCAGAGTTACCATGGCCCGGCTGCCCGTCGACCTTGATCGACCTGACCCCTTGGCCTACATGTTCCGGGTTCTTGACCTCGATCTGGTAGACGGCCCCTCGAAATCGGCGGACCAGTCTGAAGCCATCCCAGCTGCCGGGGATGCACGGATCGATTTGCAGCCCGTCGTAGCGTCGGCCCGATGCCCAGGATGTACTGCGTCGCCGCCTGGTAGGCCCACGACGCCGTGCCGGTCAGCCAGCTATTGCGGGCCAGCCCGAACTGGGGATGCTCGTCGCCCAGGATGTTCTGCGGATAGACGTAGGGCTCGCACTCGAACTCGTCGATCTTGCTCGTTCTTGGCGACCGGGTTGATCTGATCGTAATACTCAAAGGCGCGCTCGCCGTTGCCGAGCATGGTCTCGGCGATGATGACCCACGGGTTGGCGTGCAGAAAGATGCCGCCGTTCTCCTTGGCGCCGGGCGGATAGGTGGTGATCCCGCCCCGGGTCGGATCGTAGCCGTTGAAGCCCGGCGCGCTCAGCTTGATGCCGTTTCGCGTGTTGAGCCGGCGCGTAGACCGAATCAAGAGCCTGGCTTGCCCGGTCCGGCGTGGCAAAGCCGGAGATCACCGGCCACGATTGGCCGTTGGCATAGATCTGTCCGTGGGTGTTCGACCTTCGAGCCCAAGGGGCTGCCGTCGGCGTCGAAGTAGCGCACGTACCACTCGCCGTCCCAGGCCTGGTCGTTGACCCTGGCCTTCATCTCCTGCATAGTAGGCTGCATAGCGGTCGGCTGCGTCCAAGTCGTCCAGGTGGCGGGCGAGATCGATCATCTCCAGCAGGGCCTTGCCGTACAGGTTGGCGACGAACAGCGACTCGGCGCCGGCCGGCAGGTTGACCGTGTCGTTCCAGTCGGCAAAGCCCAGCAGCGGCAGGCCGTGTGCCCCAACGTGGGCCGTGGTGAACTCGATCGCCCGGCGCATGTGGTCCAGAACGGTGCCCGTTTCGACAGGATGGTCGGTCCGATCCTTCTCGTAGTAGGGCACCACCTTCTCCAGAAAAGCCAGGTCGCCGGTCTCCTTGAGGTAGGCGCGATGGCCAGGATGATCCACAGGTGATCGTCGCCGTAATAGTCCGGCGCCCCTTCCACTTCCCGGGAGTCGCCGCATTGGCAATCATGGTCAGTGGGTTGAACTGGTGAATGGCCGAGCCGTTCCTTCGCTGCGCCGACAGCAGCATTTCGATGAGCGTCCGGGCCTCCGCGGGGGCATGGGCCATGACACCCATCACGTCCTGCGCGCTGTCGCGGAAGCCTATGCCCCGCGCCCCAAAGCCAAGCTGGTAGAGTGACAGGTACCGCGACCAGTTTTGCGTGACGTGGCATTGGCGGGGGTTGTGGATGTTCAGCATGCGGTTCATGTTGGCGTCGGGCGTCTCCACCTGCACGGTAGACAGGTAGTCGTCCCAGAAGCGAGCCATCTTGTCAAGAGCCGCATCCACCCTGCGCCCGTCCCGGTAGCGGCGGATCAGCGGCAGGGCCGCCGCGACGCTACCTCCTGGCCCAACTGGGTAATCAATCGCCTGGTCTCGCCGGGCCGGAGCACCCCCAGGTGGTGCAGCAGAGCGGCGATGTTGTCCCCGCGGTGTGCTTCGTAGTTGCTCAGTTCCGCTGCCTGCAAGCCAAGGGGATCGGCCCACGTGCCATATTCATGGTCGCCCAGGAACCTGGCCCGGTCCGTCTCAAAGGAAGAGGCCGGCAGGTTGGAGGTGAAGATAGTTGATCGTCGTGTCGCGACGCATGAAGGGGTACTGGATCAAGATGCCAGCGTCGTCCTGCGTCGTTGTGCATCCGGCTCTGCATGGTCTGCGGCACCCAGTCGGCGTTGGTAAGCTGCTTGAGGGCGTCGGGATGGGTGTACTCCACAACCGGGATGGCGTCCAGCTCGACAGGCTGGTCGCCGATGTTGGTGATCTTGTAGTCGCGGATCACCCGGCTCGTCGCCGAGTGGGACAAAGATGGTGACGTCGGTGCGGATTCCATAGAACTCGGAAACGATCCGGGTATACCCCAGCCCAACGTGACACTCGTAACGATCGTAGCGATCCAGCGTGGGCACAAAGTAGGGAGAAAAGACCTTGTACCGATCGCCGGCTCTGAATCGCAGATACAGGGTCTCGCCCTTGAACTCGGAGGCCGGAAGCTGGGGGATATACTTGGTGATGCGGTTCAAGGCCGGGTCGCCCTTGCAGATCAGGGCTCCGCCGGTGTGGTCCACAAAGCCGCCGAAAGCCAGCGTCCCAATGTAGTTGATCCACTTGACCGGCGTCTTGGGGTCGGTGATCACGTATTCTCTGTTCTGGTCGTCAAAGTAGCCATAGTTTGTCATAGACACCCCTCAATGCGCGCTCCCACTCACCCAGTCCGAAATCGGAATCGTCCTCACTGCCGGGAACGCAGAGTCACGTTTAGCCTGCGAGCCAACGGTTCCAGATGCTCAGCGACAGCCTTCTCTAGGTCCAGGCTCGGGTTGGCCAGGAGATCGCCCACAGGTGGCCAAGCACCTCGTTCAGCTTTTCCTCCACCAGACCCCACAGGGGAACAGATGGAAAAGAACGCCCCACCTTTAGCCCCTGGGCCAAAACCTGATAGAGCGGATCGTCGGAAAAGGGCGGGCTGGAAAGCACGTCATGCCGTGTCGGGAGCAGGCCGGCCCGCCGGCCAAAGCTGGACTGCACATGCTGGCTGGTGAGGAAGCGGATCAGTTTGACTGCTGCTGCATCATGGACGGCGTGCTTCCACAAAACCAGGTGGGAACCGCCCACAAACGGAACGCCAGGTGGGAAAGCCATGCCGATCTGGGCGATCACCTCCGGGGATGCGAACTGCAAGAGCCACGGCCCGCTGATAGCCGCTGCCGCCTGGCCTTGGCCAAACAACCCATCCGATTGCGTGTCATCCAGACCCCGGGCCGGTTCGGCGAGGAAGCGTGCCAGGTCAAGGTAGGCACAGACGCCCGCCTGGGCTTCCGGACGGTCAAACAACACATACCGGCCATCGGCAGTGACAAAATCGCCGCCAGCCCCCCACACCCAACTAGCCACATTGTGAACGGTCATCCGAGACTGGTGGGTGGGCACTACCCACGGGATAGGCACGCCGGCGGCCTGCAGCCGGTCAAGCGTATGTGCCAGGTGTCGCGGGCTATCAAAGGCAACCTGAGTCGGGTCGACACCCGCCTGCGCCAAGAGGTCCCGTCGATAATAGATGATGCGTGTGTCTGCCCACCAGGGAATGGCCCACGGCAACGCAGGCTCAGCCGCGCGTTGGGCAAGCATTCCGCTCCGCCACGACGAAGACAGGAACACGGAAGGGTCCCCCGCCGCTGAGGCCCTGGAACCCACAAAGGGCTGCAAGGCATCCATCGCCACAAAGCTGCTCAGCCAGGTCGAGCCGATTTCCGAGACGTCAGGCCCGTACTGGTAAAGAGCCACCTTGAGCAGATCGGCCCAGGCTGTATCCCAGTTCAGCACGCGCAGGCGAACGTGGACCCGCTGTTCAGCCTCGAACTGATCCAACAGCGGCTGCAGGTCAGCAACCGTCGTCGGCCCACGCGACATGATCGACAGTTCTAGTTCAGCCATCCGCTAACCCTCTCCTATCGCTGGCAATCCAAAAGCTCCAGATTCTGGGTGCTGGTCGGTCCCAGCCCGCAGCCGTGGGGGAACAACGGCCTGACCCTCTAGAGCGAATTGTCTTTGATGAACTCAACCAACTCGTCGACGTGGCAGAACGCCAGGCACGTGACCGTATCTGCTCCCCCATAGTAGATCGCGATGCGCCCCGTCGGTGGGTCACACAGCGCCGCACAAGGGAAGGCGACATTGGGAACATCGCCTACGCACTCATAATACTCCCTTGGATTGAGCAGGTAAGGGCGCGTTCGGTAGATGACCTTCCAGGGCCTCTCCAAGATCGAGCAGTGCCGCACCAAAGCTGTAGACAAACCCGTTGCACGAAGTGAGCACACCGTGGTAGATCATCAGCCACCCTTCGGCTGTCTCGATTGGCGTCGGCCCGGCTCCGACCTTGGTGGATTGCCAGCCGCCCGTAGGGGCCATCACATGCCGATGCCGGCCCCAATGGATCAGGTCCGGGCTTTCACTGTAGAAGATGTCGCCGAAGGCGGTGTGTGCCCGTATCGCTCGGGCGGCTGAGCATCGCGTATTTTCCGTTTACCCGGCGGGGGAAGAGCACGCCGTTCCGGTTGTACGGCAGGAAAGCATTCTCCATCTGGTGAAAGGTTTTGAAATCGTGGGTGAAGCCCATGCCGATGGTGGGGCCGTGGTACCCGTTGCACCACGTAACATAGTAGCGATCCTCGAGCCAGCACACGCGCGGATCGTAGCCGTAGACAAATCGGCCGATCTCGGCGTCCTCACATTTGAACTCGATGCGTTTCGGTTCGATGGTCCAGTGGATGCCATCTGGGCTTGTGCCTGAGTGAATCTGCATGTCCCTGGTCGTGCTATCACAACGAAACACACCGGCGAACGCTCCGTTGAAAGGCACGACAGCGCTGTTGAAAATGCTGTTTGCGCCCCGAACGGCATCGCGAGTGATGATGGGGTTCTTCTTGGAACGCCACACCACCTCGTTGTAACCCTGCGGGCGCTCCTCCCAGGGAATGTTGGGCAGTTCCGAGCCCACAACTTCTGTCTTGGTCATGAGTTAGTCCTTTCATCGGCTCGAGTATTCTTCGAGCGCATGCTGGCAATGATGGACTGAAATCGGTCATGTCATTCCTTCCGTTGAGTCATTTCACTTGGAATATGTGTTGTAGACAGAGCGTACCTTGAGCGCTGCCTGGGCCGTGGCCAAATCCCATCCGGCCGGCAGGGGAGCCGTGACACTGATGACTTGCTGGGCCGGCAGATCGAAATAGTTGTCACTGAAGATCACATCGGCGCCGGTCAGGCTGCATTCCACCAGGCGGGCCAGTGAACGCGCCGACAGCTCGATGGCAAGCAGGCCCTCCTTCAGCGTCACATCGGCATTGATCTGCGGATCGACCAGTGACAGGTATTTGGTGGGGACAAAGAAAGCGGTTTGCCCGGCCAGGCGCCGGTCTCCCTGCCATAACTCGGCCACAAACACCAGTTCCCGGCGGGTATCATCATCCAGGAATCCGGAAAAATCGAGCTTTTCGACAGCCGTCACGCCCAATGGTTCCACGTGCGCGGCTTTCTCACCCGAGGCCAACACCTTGCCATCCAGAGTCGTCAGGGCCCAATGCACTGAACCCTGCCATTCTTCGAGCAAGTCGCTGCTGAGGAAGATCGACTGACACGGAGGGGCGTCTTCAATCGAAAGCAGCAAAGGCGCATAGAAGCGGCGGGCGGCGTAATGCAGGGCTTTCCAGCGGCCAAAATAGTCCAGGCTGGACCACGACGCGACCGGCCAGCAGTCGTTCAACTGCCAGTACAGCGTGCCCGATACGCGCCGGGTATGCCTGCGCCAGTGCTCCACCCCATAGCGAATCCCTTCGGCCTGCAAGACCATGCTGAGATACACCAGCGATTCGAAATCCTTGGGCAGGCGGAAGGTGTCCAGCATCTGGCCCACCATCAGCGAGTTGCCGCTGGCGTTCTTCTGGTGCTGCTCCATGATGTAGGAGGTCATGTTCCAGTCGGGTTCCGCCGCGTAGGTGCGGATGGTCTCCAAAGGCGGCAGGGCCTGGAAGCCAAACTCGCTCATGAAGCGCGGGTACTGGCTGCGGTACGCCGTGAACGGCTTGCGCCCATGCCAGACATCCCAATAATGCGCATCGCCCTGAATCTGGCCGTTGGGAGTCTCGAATGGCGTATCTGAGGAAGGTGAGCTGGGCCAATAGGCATGGTCGGGGTCTTCAGCCGCGCACCACTCCGCCAGCGTGTGGTGGAAGAAGCGGTCATAAGCGGCCTTCAAATCCTGTAACTCAGGCTTGTTCCAGTTCCACTCGGCCCACCCTTGCTCCATTTCATTGTTGCCGCACCACAAGGCCAGGCTGGCGCGATGCCGCAGGCGTCGGATGTTTTCGACCACTTCGACGCGGACATTCTCAACAAAGTCAGGCTCATCGAGCGGGTAAATGCTGCACGAGAAGACAAAATCCTGCCAGACCAGGATGCCATAGCGGTCGCAAAGATCGTAAAAGCGCTCATCTTCGTAAAAGCCGCCGCCCCACACGCGCAGCATGTTCTGGTGCGTCTCTGCCGCAGCACGGATCAGCCCTTCCAGATAGGCATCCGAGATGCGGGTGGGAAAAGAATCCGCCGGGATCCAGTTGGAGCCTTTGGCGAAAATAGGCAGCCCGTTGACAACAAACGTGAACGAACGCCCCCATTCGTCCGGCTGCTGGCGCAGTTCGATGGTGCGCAGGCCCAGCTGGTATTCGCGCTGATCCAGCAGCCGGTCAGCTTGATGCAGTTCGACGCTGACCCGATAGAGCGGCTGCGCGCCGTAACCATTCGGCCACCATATTTGTGGATTGGGAATGATCACCCGCAGCTTGCTGTCGTTGCCCGGGCGTGACTGCTGCCCTGGTTTCGAATACCTGCCCGTCCGGCGCAACCAGGCGCATGACTGCCGAGCGAGGCGTTTCATCCCAGCTCTGAACGGTGACCAGCGCCTCAACGGTCACCTGGTCGCCGGCGTGCTGCTGGCTCAGGTGGACTTCCAGGAGGCGCGCGCCCTCATAGCCTTCCAAGCGGATATCCTTCCAGATGCCGATGGGAGGCAGCTGCGGACCCCAATCCCAGCCAAACTGGCAGGGCGCTTTGCGCAAGTACGGCCCGCCCGGAATGGCCTGCGAAACGCCCGGCATGGGGCGGATCGCCTGTTGCGCGGCCGCAAAGCGTACGGGGGAGTCAAAAGCGATGCGCAGGTCATTTTCACCTGCCTTGAGCAGCGGCTTGACATCCCAGCGATATTGCCGGAACATGTTCGCGGCACGGCCCAGTTCGCGGCCATTCAGGCTGACGGTCGCCAGCGTATCCAGCCCGTCGCAAACCAGCCAGATGTGCGGCTGGCGCAAAAGTTCGGGCGTGACGGCAAACTGATGGCGATATTCCCAATCTGCTTCGGCCACCCACTGCACGCGCCTCTCGTTGTCGCCCACGAATGGGTCGGGGATGCGGCCCAGCGCCAGCAAATCGGTATGCACGCCGCCGGGGACGGTGGCGGGCAGCCACTCTTGCGTGCCTGCCTGGCGAAACTCCCAGGCGCCTGTCAAAGATTGCATTTGCATTATCTGTTTTCCTGTTGTATCTTCTTTGGGATCATGGACCAGCGGTACAATCCAAACAACGCCAGGAACACCACCGCCAGGCAGATGGGGATGACCTCCAGCGAAAACCGGCGCGCCAGGACCCCCAGCAGGCTGGGAATAACCGCCGTCCCCAGACCGGTCATGCGCCATCTGCATGCCAATGGTGTTGGCTGCGAAATGCACACCCACCCGCTGGCTGGTGCCCGACATCAGGGCCGGGAAGATGGGGGCAATGGCAAAGCCGATCAAAGCCACCGCCACCGGGTTTGTCACCTCGGATGGGTTCCAGATCAGCAAAGCCGCGCCAAGCAAAGCCCCCGCCAAACCGCCCAGCACCAGAGCATTAACTCCAACCCGTTTGGCATACAGACCAGCCAAGACCCGGCCAACGGTAAAAGTCGCCCAATAACTGCCGGCCCATAGCCCCGCCACAGTCGGGTCGATGCCGCGCGACTCAACCAGCAGGCTGTAAGTCCAGGTTCCGAGCGAAGCTTCAGCGCCGACGTACAGAAAGAACAGCAGCATGCTTAACCACACCCGCGGCTGGCGCAGCGTTTCTCCCATCGGTGTTTGGTAATCGGTCAGACGCTTCGGTTCTTCATTCGCGGCGGTCGTCTCTTTTTTGCCCCACATGGACAGGGTCAGCACAAAGCAGATCGCCAGCGCAAGTTGGAAGCCGCCCACCACGCGGTAACCCATCCGCCACGAATTCAAGGTTGTCAACGCGACGGTCATGATAACTGGGCCGAGTGTCACGCCGATCCCGTAACTGGCGTGCAGCCACTGCATCAAGCCTTCGCCAAAATGCGCCGCGACGTAGGTGTTGAGACCGGCATCGATCGCGCCTGCCCCCAGGCCGGCAACTATGCCCAGCAGAACCATCATCCACCACTCCGGGACAAGGGTGTAGCCGATCAGCCCAGTCCCGGTCATGGCACAGCTCACTGCCAGGATGCGTCCAATGCCCAGACGCGCAACCAGGGGACCGCTTGAGAAACTGGATGTCATGTAACCTGCCACACATGCCGTAAGCAGCAGGCCAACTGCATCCAAAGGGATGGAAAAACTGGTCCGGATCGAAGGCCAGGCCACGCCCAGCAAACCATCCGGCATTCCCAGGGCGACGAAAGCAACATAGGCCAGGATCACCAGGCCGATTTTGGGGTAATGCCTGATTCTACCCAGGACCTTCACGGGATGTTTTCCATCAAGCGCTCGTGGCCTGTGATTCTCTCTGCCCCGCAAGGACGCAGCAGGCATCCTTTGGCTCAGTTTGTTCAAACGTGTGTGATTCTTGGTGTTCAGAGCGTTGCGTAGAATCGCTTGGATCCAGGGTCAAGAGTCAGTCCACAGTTGAGAGATCCCATTCTTCATGGATCTTTGGAACATCACTGATCAAGCGTTGGGTGTAAGCCTCTTTCGGATGCAGAATCACATCATCGGCACATCCGCTTTCAACAAATTTTCCATGCTCCATAATATACACGACTGTCAGAAACATAATACGCCAGGCCAATATCATGGGTGATAAAAATCAACCGTCATCCCGATTTCGTTGCGCAATTGCATCAGCATATCCAGGATGGTCGCGCGTGAACAGGCATCGATCATCGAGGTGGGCTCATCAGCCAGCAGGATCTTGGGCTTCAGCAGGAAGATACGGGCGATCATCAAGCGCTGCATCTGTCCGCCGGAAAGCTCAAAAGGATACTTGTTGGTCAATTCCTCGAACTTCAAGTTGACAAAGCTGCACGCCTCTGCCATCATCTCTACTTTTCTTGCACGCGGAAGATCTTCGACCGCCACGCATGTGAATACAATCCAAAAGCACGGCATCGATCTTGTTGAATATGTTGTATGAAGAGAACGGATCCTGAAAGATCGCCTGGATATTTTTCCAGTATTCCTGTTTCTTCTTTTGAGTCCTGATATCGCGCTTCTTCCCCTGGAAGTAAATCTCACCCTCAGTGGGGTTGATCAATCCCAAAAGCATCTTCGCCAAAGTGGTCTTTCCGCTGCCTGATTCGCCCACGATCGAGATGACTTCGCCCTCGTAGAAATCGAAATCCACATGATCGACGGCGACCGTTCTCTGGCGGCCAAACCCAAATACCTTGGTCAGCCCTGATCCGCTCAAGCATGAGCATTTTTCACCGGGCATGCTCGATAAGCCTCCCTCAGTGTCTCTTCCGATAGGATACAGCGGTAAGCGCGACCAGGACCCGCATCGTAAAGACGGACAGAAGTCACCTTGCATTCTGGCAGAACATATTTGCAGCGTTCGGCAAACCGGCAACCAGCCGGTGGGTTTTTCAGATTTGGCGGTACCCCAGGAATGGCAGTCAGTTTGACATCCCGCAGGCCTCTTTCAGGCACAATGATCGAGCCCATGAGACCTTTGGAATAAGGATGGAGCGGATCGAACACGGCTTCTTTGGCCGTGGCCTTCTCCACGATCTGCCCGGCGTACATGACCATGATGTCATCGGTCACGTTGTAAAGCAGGGGGAGCTCATGCGTGATGAAGATCATCGATTTGATGAAACCATTTTCCATCAAGTCCTTCAGCATCTTGATGACCATCTTTTGCGAAGTGACATCCAGTGCGGAGGAAGGCTCATCGGCAATCAGCACCTTTGGAGAGAGAATCACCGACACCGCGATCACCGTGCGCTGTTTCATGCCGCCCGAAAGCTCAACAGGGTATTTCTGCAGTACCTCGGCCGGAAGCCCCAGGACTTTGAAAGCTTGCTCTGGCAAGGTCATGGATGTATTTCTTGTTTTCGGTTGGATCATGCGCTTGAACAACATCCTCAATAAAGTGGATGATCTTCTGGGTGGGGTTGAGCGCGTTCATCGCGGCCTGGGGGATATAGGCAATCTCCGTCCCCAATATCGATTTGCGAACGTCATCAGGGTTCATCCCGGTAATATTCCGCCCGTCGATGATGATCTCGCCGCTCGTATAGTGCAGCGGAGCGAAGTAATAACCCATCAGGCTGAGGGCCAGTGTCGACTTTCCGCAGCCGGATTCTCCCGCGATGCCCAGCGATTTCCCTTCTTCGACCTTCAGAGAAACGTGGTCGACCGCATAAACATCTTCCCGGAACCGGGTGATGTATTTGGTGGTTAGTTCCTTGACCTCTAGCATGACATTCTGCCATATCAATCACCTAGTCCCTCAATGCCGGATTGAATACCTGGTCGAGACCGGTATTCATCAAATTCATCGAGAATGTAATCAGAGCAATGGTTACGATCACGGGGAAGTACGCCCACCATTTTCCGAGGATCTGCGCCTGGTAGATCATCGCCCAGTTCATCATCAAGCCCAGAGTTGGCACTTCAGTCGTTCTGGGTCCCAACCCAAGGATCGACAACCCGGCCTCCGTCAGGATACCCGAGGAAATCTGCAGGATAAACGCCATGACGACATAAGAAGCGATGTAAGGCAGAATATCGGAGAGGATGATGTGAACGATGGAATGCCCGGATAGTTTCGACAGGTTGACATGGTCGCGATTGCGCAGTGAAATCACTTGCGCCCGCACTGCCCTGGTAGTCCAATACCCAGGAGGTAAACCCGATCACCACGGCGATCGTGAAGCACCGCGTTGTTCCTGCCCGATACTGAATGAAATCAAGATCAACAACACAAAGGTGGGGATGACGGTAAAGAGATTGGTGAAGAACATAATGATGTCATCCACCAGGCCGCCGACATAACCCGCCAGCAATCCCAGGGTCAAACCGATCAAGGTTGCGACGGTCCCGGCGACAAGACCGATCTGCAGCGATACGCCGGTGGCCTTAACCAGCTCCGTCAGCACATCCCGGCCAAAGTTATCGGTTCCAAGCGGCAGCACCCGTACATTCGCAACCTGGCTGACATTCACGTAATCAGATTGTGCTGACAGCGCCTATCTCCTCCAGGGCACCCGTTTCCGGGTTTTTTGCTGCAATGGTCACCCCCTCGGTTGACAGAAGCCCTTTGAGCGAGTCATTGAGCCGTTTGATAGTAGTTTCGCTTGGCATTGGTCATCCCAGGAATATTCTGCCTTGGGATCATAATTGCTCGTCCCACTGATCCAGGAGTTTGGCGGTATCCGTGATATCGATCTGGTCTTCGGGAATCCCATCTGCCACAAGCCATTCCTTCATGGCAAGGCGGTCGTCGTCGCTCAACTTGCTGGCAATTCGCTTGGCAGCGGCATCATCCAGATTAAGTATATATTTAGGGGAACCGATGCTGTCATAGACATTCACATAGATCCCGGGTGGGAAGAAAGTACCCTGGGCGATGATCTCCAATGGAGCATGTCGTTATGATCAGCGGATAAACGATCACGATCAGCAGCAGCGCCACAAAAATGGAAAACCCAACCACAGAATTTGCCAGAGTGAAAAACCTGTTGAATGGTATGTTTCATGACAGCATCTCTCCCTAATCCGCCTGCGCCGCTTTAATGCGCGGGTCAATAAAGCCATAAAGGATTTCGATGAGAAAGGTCGCGATCAGCACCATCAACGTGATGATCAACGTGGACTGCTGAGATCAGCGGATAATCCTGTCCCATCACAGCGTTCAAGAGTGTGTAACCAAGCCCCGGATAACTGAAGATGATCTCCGCCACCAGCGCGCCGCCGACCATGGTACCGATCGATAACGCCAGACCGGTGATCTGCGGCAGCATGGCATTCCGAAATACGTAACCGACGATCTTGCGGTCTTTGATGCCCATGAAACGGCTGTATTTCACATAATCCGCATTCAATTCATAGATGGACATGGAGCGCATGCCGATCGCCTGACCGCCGATGGCGATCAACACGATCGACCAGAACGGCAATTGGTAATGGACGATCACAGACCACATAAATTTCCAGCTAAAGCTTGGGAATCAGGTCAAACCCATATCCGCCCGAGGTTGGGAACCATTTCAGTCCGACTCCAAAAATGACCAGCAAAATGACTGCCATGCCAAATGCCGGGAAATTGCTCACAAAAATACTGATGGGCATGAGGACTTTGTCAAAGCCCTTTTCTGAGATAAGCTGCCAATGCGCCGAGCGTGTTCCCGATCAGCCAGCCGACGATGATCGCCGGGAACTGCAGGCATATCGTCCACCAGATGGAAGATTTGATAACGTCTGCCACCGTTCTGGGATATTGGCTGAACGAGAAACCAAAATCGCCGCTGGAACACATTTCTCACGTAGATGAAAGAACTGTTCGAGCATGGGTTTGTTGGTGCCAAACAGCTCCGTGTATTGCTCATAAATCGCTTGGACCCCGGTCGCATTGCTCATGCCCTGGGCCATCCTTGCTACGATGGCTGCCACGGGATCTCCCGGCATCAGGCGGGGCAGGATGAAATTCAGGATGAAGGCGCAAACAAAGGTGACTAAGAACCAAGCCATCTTGTTGAGGAAATACCTTCGGTATCCTTTCAACGCAACACCTCCTCAATTGGCGATCTTTTTAGGGTAGGTGCAACGCACAGACGGGTCATCGGGCGTTCGGGCGGTTGTGCCGCCTTGCCCGTATACCCGCAAGTGCGCTGCACCTGCAGCTTAGCACTAGTAAGAAACAGCCATGTTCCGGGGTTGGCGGAACATGGCTGTTTTTAGAGACTACGGTTTACGGGTTAACCAGCGTCAGGTTATAGAGACCTGCGATACTCCAACCGTCCGTCAGGTCGAGCGGCGGGACGGGCGGGTTGGTACCATCACCCTCGTGCGGGAAGCCTGTCCAAACACTCTCGTTCACAGCATGGAACGATTGCGGGCGGTACATGAGCGTGAAGGAGGGAATATCGGTCAGGTAGATCTTGACCAGTTCCGTGTAGGCTGCCTTCAGCTTGGCGGCATCGGTCATGGTGGGGATCGCTTTGATCAACTCATCGACGGCAGGATTGCTGTATTGGCCCCAGTTGCCGTTCCAGTTGTTCGCCATACCGACGAATTCAGAGCTGAGCAGGTGGCGGATACGTCCCCAAGGCTGGGTCGGGCCAGCGCCGTCACTCCACATCATGAAGATGTCATAGCCCTCGGGGAGAGGCGTATCCGACTTGGTGACGACGGTCTGATAAACGGACCATTCAGGGTAGTTGGTCGTGATATCAATGCCGATCTTTTTGCCGGCGGCAGCAACCACTTCAATCGCAGCCTGCCAGTCGGACCAGCCATTGGGGCAGGTGGCGACATAGTGAAGCTTCTTGCCCATTGTATTCGCGCCAGCCATCGCCATCGGTATCCTTGATCCCGGCATCATCGAGCAGTTTCTTGGCGCCTGTCGATGTCGTTGCCAGCCCACTGCAGGTCCTTGACGGCATCGTGGTCGTACAGCGCCTGCTCACCAGCGGTCGGGTTCATCAGCGAGCGCGGAACCTGGTCGAAGGTGGCCGATTGGTTGGTCATGGCGTTGGCAATGATGGTGGGATAGTCAACCGCCATGGCGATGGCCTTGCGGACCGCAACCTGGTCCAAACCGTAGGACTTTCAGGTTGTAGAAGGCGGTTGGGAGGCTGGCGCCAATGCCATAAGGAGCCTCGGGCAGGTAGGTGGAGACGGGCAGCCCATAGTTGAGCCACAGAATCTGAATATTGGAGTTGAACTGCTGGCTGACATCCACTTCACCCTGTGCCAGAGCAACAGAACCGGCCGCGTTATCCTTGAAGATCGTATGCGCCAGGTACTTCGGAGCAGGCAGCTTGCCCCACATGGACTGGCATCCTGGCCCCAGTAGTTGTCATCACGAACGTAGACAACCTTCGTATCGTCAGCGAAGAACTTGTGATAGGGGCCGGAGTAAACGACGTCCTCAGCGGTATCGGCCAGGAACTTGGTGGCATCGCCACCGGCGCGCGCTTCCAGTGTCTGGGTCCAGGCTTTCTGGATGACATAGTTGCCGCTCAGGTAAGCACTGAACCTGCAGAGGATTGACCGTTTTGCCGTTCGCATCCAGTTTGGCCTTGACCAAGACCGTCTGGGCATCAACCGCTTCGATGGTGTCGATGTAATCCTTGTAGTTATTGCCGGCATTGGTTGAGTACTTGATATTGGTGGCCCAGGTATAGGCAACATCCTCAGCGGTCACCGGGGTGCCATCGCTCCACTTTGCGGCAGCCTTGATCTTGAAGGTGATCTCGGTATGCGCATCGTTCCACGCATAAGGGCCATCCGCCAGCAGAGGATACTGCTTGCCATCGAGCATGTTGTACAGGTACGGGGTTTCGAACATGATGACGCGGGCGCTGTCCTGCTGGGCGATAGCCATGGCGTTGTTCATGCTGGAGGAGTATGGATTCCAACCAACAACCGGACCCCACTGTTGACCATTGAAGTACAGGGTTTCATTGCGGGGCAAGGTATTGGCATCGACCGGCTGCGCTGGGGTGGCCGTCACTACGACTTCCTTGACGACCTCCTTGGTTGTCGACGACCTGCACCGTTTCCTTGACGGTCGACACCACCGTTTCCTTGACGGTCACCAGCTGCGTTTCCTTGACGACGACTGGCGTCTGGCGTAGCGCCGCACGCCGACAGCAGCATGCTGGCGATCAGCACCAGCGATGCAAGAGCAAAAAACGAGCGTTTCATTGTTCTTCTCCTCTTTCTTATGTTAGATTCTAGAGCTCGACTCGTCTGGCCGCATGACCGTGGCCTGGCACAACGTAAACGGGATCTCCTTTGTCTTTCCAGTCCTCGCCTCCTTTCCTGCCACTAAGTGGCATGCGATCCTTCATCCAATCCCGCCCAGCATTACCGGGACCTTGTCATGACCAGTGTCATCACTGCCCCCTGGAGGGGCTCTCTCTCAATGCACCACATGAATACCGCACCACCAGCTCGGTCGGCAGTATGACCTTGTGCGGTGGTCCACCCGCTCCGTTGGGGCTGTTCAACATTCCAATCAATACCTCCGCTGCCATCGACCCCAGCCGGGTAATCGGCTGTCGAACGGTCGTCAACGCCGGCTCTACCGCCGCGGCAATCGGCACGTCGTCATACCCGATCAACGCCACGTCCTGGGGGACCTGAAGCCCTGCCCGGCGGAGCGCCCGCAGCGCGCCGACGGCCATGGCGTCGTTCGCCACGAAGATGGCTGTAGGCGCGGCGGGAAGCAGCTGCTGTGTACAGGTCACACCACTGCTCTCGGTAAAATCCCCCTCGGCGACGAGCGCCTGTTCGACGGGGATACGGTGCGCGTCCAGCGCCTGACGGTAGCCCAGCAGCCGATCCTGGCTGCCAGGCATGTTCAGCGGACCAGTAATGATGCCGATCCGCCGGTGGCCCAGACGGATCAGGTGCTCGACGGCCATCCGCGCCCCGCCGACGTTGTCGGCATCTACATAGTTCACCCGCTTGTCAGGGTGATGCCCGACGATGACAAAGGGGATGCCTTTCTCCAGCAGCTCTGGTATGAGCGGCTCGTCCAATCGGAACGAGGCCACGATCACGCCGTCCAGGTAGCCACTGCCCAGAACGTGCTGATACATCTCCTCCTGCCCGGCCGGCCGGTCGAACAAGGAAAGCATCAGATGGTAGCGGTGGGCATTACAGGTTTCGGTCACACCGGCCAACAAGAGAGGGAAAAAGGGGTCGGTAAAAAGGGTTGTCACAGCCTCGGGGATGACCACGCCGATGATCTGGCTGCGGCGGGTGACCAGACTGCGGGCGGCGGCGTGAGGCTGGTAGCCGGTCTCGCGGACGACCTGCAACACCCGCTCGCGCACCTCGGTGCGGACGCTGCAGTGGTCGTTGACGACACGCGACACCGTCGAACGAGAGACACCTGCCTGTTTCGCAATCTGTTCCAAGGTCAGCGCCATCGACACCCTTTGGGAGCGCTCCCGCCCTAGCCCCTCAAGACAGCCCCCGCACTGGCACAAAGACCGCCTGCAAAGCCGTCAATTTGGGAGCGCTCTCAAGACCACTATAGCACATTTTCTTGGGGTTGTCAAGAGGTCTGCGCAGAGCGTTCGAAAACTTTAATATTGACGCTCCTCCTCGCGCCCTCTGGTTTGTATTCATACGATTCTTGTGATATAATTGACTTGTGCAATTGCACCAGGTTAGTTGACAACACTGGAGGAACCGTATGGCTCATATCAGTGCATCCTCACATTCCGGCATGGGAGCTATTCCCTTACCCGGGCGGCACGGCCTTCCGGGTGTGGGCTCCCCACGCCGATCGGGTCTATGTCGCCGGCACGTTCAACAACTGGTCCAAGACCGCCAACCCCTTGGCCAGCGAAGGCAACGGCTATTGGTCCGCCGACGTCCCCGGCGCCCAGGCCGGCGACGAGTACAAATATGTGCTACTCAACGGCTCCCTGGAGCTGTGGCGCATCGATCCGTATGCCAGGCATGTCACCAGCTCGGTCGGCAACGGGATCATCGACGATCTCAGTTTTGACTGGGGATCGGAACCTTATCAAACGCCGCCGTGGAACGAGATGGTCATCTACGAGATGCACATCGGCACCTTCAACGATCAGCCCGGCGGCGCACCAGGCAATCTGAACGGCGCCATCGCCAAGCTTTCTTACCTGCAGGAACTGGGGGTCAACGCCATCGAGATCATGCCCCCTTATGAGTTTGCCGGCGGCTTTTCCTGGGGTTATAACCCGACATACCTCTTTGCCATCGAGAGCGACTATGGCGGCCCATGTGCTTTGAAAGAGTTCGTCAAGGCCGCTCACGCCCGCGGCATGGCCGTCATCTTTGACGTGGTCTATAACCACTTTGGCCCCGGCGACCTCGACCTGTGGCAGTTCGACGGCTGGAACGATGGCGGCAGCGGCGGCATCTACTTCTACAGAGGTAACCAGGCCAAGACGCCCTGGGGACCGCGGCCCGACTATGGCCGGCCCGAGGTGCGCCAGTTCATCCGCGACAACGCGCTGATGTGGCTGCACGAATACCGGGTCGACGGTCTGCGCTGGGACGCCACAGCCTATATCCGCAACATCTTTGGCAACGACAACAACCCAGCTAACGATATTCCCGCCGGCTGGAGCCTGATGCAGTGGATCAACGACGAAATCGATGCTCAGCAGCCGTGGAAGATCAGCATTGCCGAGGACCTGCGGGACAACCCGTGGCTCACCAGGAGCACCAGCGCTGGCGGGGCCGGCTTTGATGCCCAGTGGGATGGACAGTTTGCGGAGTGCGTCCGAGAAGCGATCATCACCTTCGACGATCAGGCCCGGGCCATGGACAGCATCCGTGAAGCCATCGACCACCATTTCAAGGACCCAGATGCGCGCGAAGGGATCGACGCTTTTGAACGGGTCATCTATACCGAGTCGCACGACGAAGTGGCCAACGGCAAGGCCCGGGTGCCGGAGGAGATCTGGCCGGGCAACGCCGGCAGTTGGGCTTCCAAGAAGCGATCAACGCTGGGGGCAGCCCTGGTTCTGACCTCGCCGGGCATCCCCATGATCTTCCAGGGCCAGGAGTTCCTGGAGGATCAGTGGTTCCGCGATGAGGATCCGATCGACTGGTCCAAGAAAGACAAGTACAGCGGCATCCTGGCGATCTACCGGGACCTGATCCGCCTGCGCCGCAACGGTACCGGCTGCACGCGAGGGCTGACCGGCCAGGGCGTTCATGTCTACCACGTAAACGACGCCGACAAAGTGATCGCCTTTCACCGTTGGGACCAGGGCGGGCCACGCGACAGTGTCGTCGTGGTCGCCAACATGGCCAACCGCAGCTACGACAGCTATACCGTCGGACTGCCGGGCGAGGGGGTGTGGAAGGTGCGCTTCAACAGCGACTGGGGCGGCTACGATCCTGGTTTTGGCAATCAGCCCAGCTACGATACGGTCGCGAACCTGGGAGACAAGGATGGGTTGCCATACCACGGCAACGTCGGCATCGGGCCGTATAGTGTGGTGATCCTGTCGCAGGATTCGTGAGGATCGATCAAGTCGCAGCTCGTCACCGCGCCGGCGTTGGCATCGGCCAGGTAATAGCCAGGCGGCTGGCGCGAGAAGCCTATGATCTGGCGGGATGAGCTGCCGTGGCAGCTCATCCCGCCAGATGCTCGCATCGAACCGGCGCTAGGCCGACCCGGTCAGCAGCGGCGAGAGCTTTTCGCCCCAGGCGCGGATCGCATCCCAGTCGCGAAAGTCGCCGTGCGACTCTTTCATTGCATTGATGATCATCTTCCAGAAGAAGAACATCTTTTTCTGCTCTAGGCGGTCCGAGTCGGGCTGGACTGCCCCGGCAAACAGCCCGATGTCCACCGGCTTGACTTCGGGCGCCTGCTGGCGCAACGGGTTGAGGTAGGCATCGGCCGCGCAGCGGTTCTCGGGCGTGTCGTCCTTCATGGTCAGGCAGACCAGAAAATAGGCCACCGGCATCCGGCTGAGCGCCTGGCGGTGTCTTGCCACAAACTTTTTCATGTCGCCGTGCATTTTGCCGGCATGGATGGCCGCGCCGGCCACGACGGCGCAGTAAGGGATGAGGTCGCGCACCTCCTTGGCAGGTCGCACGTCCACCGCTGCCCCAGTGCCACGCAGCGCCTCGCCTATGGCCTCGGCTACCTCGCGGGTTGACCCTGCCCACGTGGCATACGCAATCAGGATCTTGTCATTCATCTGCGTCCTCCTCGGTTTTCAACCGCTGGCCAGTCCGCCGGCGATCTCGCCGCCGTCGATGACAAAGCACTGCCCGGTGATAAACGCTGCGTCGTCGGAAGCAAGAAAGGCAAACAGGCCGGCCACATCCTCAGGCCGGCCGAGCCGGCGCAACGGCACCTTGTCGGCAAAGGTGCGCTGCATCTCGGGCGTGTACTCGGCCTCCTGCATCGGCGTCAGGATAAAGCCCGGGCAAACGGCATTCACCCGGATGGTAGGCGCCAGCTCCAGGGCCATGGAGCGGGTCAGCTCGATGACGCCGGCCTTGGAGGCGTTGTAGTCGGCATAATAGGGATACCCCATCAGGCCGTTGGTCGAGCCCATATTCACGATGACGCCTCCACCTCCTGCGAGCATGCGCCGCGCCGCCTGCTGGGCCACGTAAAAGATGCCCCTCAGGTTGACGTCGATCACCTGTCGCCACTGATCAGGCGTTATGTCAACAAATGGCTGGCGGACGCTGATCCCGGCGTTGTTAATCAATACGTCCAACCCACCGAAAAGTTGGTCGATCTCCTCAAAGGCGTGGGCCACCGCCGTGGGATCCGAGACGTCGGCGCTGACGGTGCCGCTCAAGCCCTGGCAGCTCGCGCTCAAGCCGGCGCAAGAGCCGCACCGTCGCAGTCGAGGACGGCGACCCGCGCGCCTTCCGCCAGGAAACGCGCGGCCGTGACCGAGCCGATACCCCCTGCCCCGCCGGTGATCAGCACCCGCTTGTCCTTCAGCCCACGCATAAGAGCCTCCCTATCCTTGTCTAGCCCGCCGTGCCGCCGCCGTCCACGACCAGGGCGGCGCCGGTGACGAACGACGCCGCGTCGCTGGCCAGGTAGAGCGCCGCCTGGGCAATCTCTTCGGGGCGGCCGAGCCGGCCTAGGGGACGCTGGGCCGAATCGGCCAGGAACCGGTCGACCGGCTCGCCGAGCTGTGCGGCCTCCTGGCGCAGCATGGCCGTGTCGGTATCGCCGGGGCAGATGCAGTTGACCCGGATGCCCTGCGGGCCGTGGTCGAGGGCCATGGCCTTGGTCAGCAGGACCACAGCGCCCTTGGAGGCGCAGTAGGCCGCTGCCTTCTGCCCGCCGACCAGGCCCCAGCCCGACGCGGTGTTGACGATGGCGCCGCCGCCGGCCGCGGCCATGACCGGCACGGCAACCTTGCTCATCAAGAAGACCGACTTGACGTTGACCGCCATGACCCGATCCCAGTCGGCCTCGTCTGCATCCACGACCGTGGCCCGGCGGATGATGCCGGCATTGTTGAACAGCACGTCCAGCCCGCCGAGCTCGGCAACGGTCTGCTCGACGGCCCGCCGGCAGTCGTCGGCCTGGGTCACGTCGCAGCGGATGAAGATAGCCCGCCCGCCTTCACTCCGGATCTGATGCCACGACCGCCTGGCCGCCGGCCTCGTTCAGGTCGGCCACGGCCACGGCCGCACCCTCGCGGGCAAACAGCAGCGCCGCCGCGCGGCCGATGCCCGACGCACCGCCGGTGATGAGCGCCTTCTTACCCTCTAGTGCTCCCACAGTCCATCCCCCTCTAGTCTGCTGTGCCCCCGCCATCGACTGCCAGCACCGCGCCGGTCACGAAGGACGCGTCGTCGGAGGCGAGAAAGAGAACAGCCTTGGCGATCTCGTCTGGGCGGCCGACACGGCCCATCGGGCGGTCGGCTGCCGCCGCCAGATAATCATCCCAGCCGAGATGCCGCAGCCGGGCGTCCTCGACCAGCATCGGCGTATCCACATCGCCGGGGCAAATGCAGTTGACCCGGATGCCCTGCCGGCTGTGGTCCACCGCCAGCGCCTTGGTCAGGAGCACGACCCCGCCCTTGGCCGCGCAGTAGGCCGCCGCCTCATTGCCGCCAACCAGCCCCCAGCCTGACGCGTTGTTGACGATCGCCCCGCTGCCCTGGGCGATCATCACCGGCAGGGCGTATCTTGCACATCAGAAACGTGCCCTTTAGACAGGTATCGATGGTCAGATCCCACTCCTCCTCGGTGCAGTTGAGCGGCGTCGTGTGGGTAAAAGACCCCAGCGTTGTTGAACAGGATGTCCAGCCGTCCGAAGGCATGCAGCGTCTCTTCCACCGCTCGCCGGCAGTCATCAGCCAGGCGGACGTCGGAGCGGACAAAGATCGCCGCTCCGCCGGCCTGCTCGATATCAGCCACCACCTCCTGGCCGCGCGCCTCGTCACGTCCGGTAATGGCTACCTTGGCCCCCTCGCGAGCAAAGAGCAGAGCGGTGGCCCGGCCAATGCCAGACGTCCCGCCGGTAATCAGCGCAACTTTGCCAACCAATCTCATATCGTCACCCACCTGATACCCGGTAGACGATCTGCTCCCCATAGCCGGTGATGACCCGGACGTAGCCGCTCAACAGCCGGTCAACGGCCGGATCGCCGGTGTCGACCAAGAAGGGCCGGCCCTCCAGAGAGTGCACCTTGTAGGGTGTGCTCACGACCGTCACATGCTCCCGGCCCACGGCCCGGATCACCGCCGGGCTGATCTGCTGGTTGCCCCGGCCAAAGAGATACCCCTGGCCGCCGATCGGCGTCACCACGATCCGGGCCGGGCGGCCCTGCAACAGACCCAGCAGCTGCGCCTCGTTGACGTCGGCTGCCAAGAAGACAACTGTCCAACACCACATCCACGCCGATCAGCGTCTTGGCCAGTCCCAGCCGGGCGGCGATGGCCCGCGTCGTAGTGCCCGGCCCCAGGATGTACAGGCGGCCCGGCTCCATCCTGTCGACGACCTGGCAGGCGATGGCGTCCATGGCTGCCGCCTCGCCGGGGCCGCTGGGGGCCTTGCCGGCCTGGACCAGTCTGGCGCTGAAACGGGATCGTCAGGTAGCCGTACAGCCCGGCGGCAACGACGCCCTGCCGGACGGCTTCCTCATCCACGTCCATCACTTCGGCCTCGCGCCGGTTGGTCACCTTGCCCTGCAGAGTACAGCGCCGCCAGGTCACCCGCGCTCGCCGGGCTGATGGCATAGACCGCCGAATAGATCTTGACCCCGGCAGGGATGCCCAGGACCGGCAGCGCCTGGCCGACCGCCTGGCACACATCCCTGGCCGTGCCATCCCCGCCGGCAAAAAGCAGCAGGTCGACCGCCAGGGCAAGCATCTCCGCTGCCGCCCGCCGCGTGTCCTCGGCGGTCGTCCGGCCGGGCTGGATCGCGCCGATGACTGTGCGCGTCAAGCCGCGCGGCCGTGGCCGCCGCCTCGCCCATCTCGCCGGGGTAGGTGATCAGCTCGAACTGATCGGCCAGCGGCCTCAGGCGTGCCAAGGCCTGAGCGGCACGGTTGGCGGCCTGGGGCACCGCCCCCAATGCCAACGCCTGGCGCTGAATCTCGGCGCCGTCGCTGCCCTTCAGGCCCACCCGCCCGCCGAGGCCGGCCACAGGGTTGACGATCAGGCCCAGCTTTTTCTTGCCCACAGTTGCCCAAGCACGAGCCCAGGGCTCTACGCTCCTTGTCCGCGCTCTGCCAGCTTGCGCTTGTACGCCCGCCAGGTGACCGCCCAACGATCCGGATCGTCGAACGGGCTATGGTCGATGGCGTGGATGGTGCTGTTGTGCGGCGCGCTCTGGACTCGCGCCGGGTCGGCGTATGCTTCGGCGGCGACGTGGGCCAGGATGGCAGCATACTCGTCCAGATCGTCCTTCGAGTAGGACTCGGTCGGCTCCAGCGTGCACGGCTCGGGCACGATCCAGGGATGGTGGCTCATCCAGTAGTGGACGCCATAGTCGGCTGCTCTCACCCCGATCTGCTCGGTGTGGACACCGGTATCCTCGGCCAGCTTTTGCCAGCTGTAGCGCACCTGCTCGATGCGGCGCCTGCCCTTGGCATACGGTGCGCTGACGCCTGGGATCTCGAGCATCTTCTTGAGGAGATAGTTGTTGTTGAGCACTGCGATCTCGGCCACCTGGCGCAGGCCGTCGGCGCCGAGGCTCATCGCCCAGGCGTAGGCTTTCAGGACCACAGGCGCAACGCCGGCGAAGGAGCGCACCTTGCCGATGCTGTCGGGCCGGTCATAGTCGAGGTGATATTTCTGGCCGTCGAACTCGAGCACCGGCACCGGCAGGAAACGGGCCAGATCCTGGCGTGACGCCCACCGCGCCGACCGCCGGTCCGCCGCAGCCATGCGGCGCGGAAAAGGTCTTGTGCAGGTTGAAATGGCACAGGTCAAACCCGGCGTCGCGGGCGCGGGTGATGCCCAGGATGCCGTTGGCGTTGGCCTGGTCGTAGGCGCACAGGCCGCCCGCCGCGTGGACGAGGGCCACAAACTCCTCGATCTTGGGGTTAAAGATGCCGGTGTCTTCCGGGTTGGTGATCAGCAGGCCGGCCGTCCGTTCCGAGACCGCAGCCTTGAGCGCCTCCAGGTCGGGATAGCCGTCCTCGTCGGGGTACAGGGTGATGACCTTGAAGCCGGCCGTCTTGGCGCAGGCGGCGTTGGACGGATGGGAAAAGATGGTGGTGATGATCTCGTCGCGCTGGGCAGCCTGTCCGCGCGCCCGGTGATAGGCGCGGATGATCGACACGTTGGTATAGATGGCCGCCGAGCCGGCCCCCGGCTGGAACGAGAAGCGGTCCATGCCCGAGATGGCTTTCAGGATCTGCTCAAAGCGGTACAGGATCTCCAGGATGCCCTGGACCGTGTCTTCGTCCTGCCAGGGGTGAAGCTCGGCCACCTTGGGCGAGCGGGCCAGCTGGTCGTTGACCTTGGGGCTGTACTTCATGGTGCAGGTGCCCTGCCCCACGTCGACGTTCAGGTCAGCGCCCAGGTTCTCCTGCGACAGCCGGACATAGTGCCTCAGCACGTGAACCTGGGACATCTCGGGCAGCCTGGGCGGCTCCCTGCGCCGCATCGCGTCGGGCAGGATCGTCGTTATGTCGCCTACCTGGCGCCGGATATCGGCCTCCACCTCCGGAACCAGGATGCCCCGCTGGCCGGGGCAGCTCAGCTCAAAGATGACCGGCTCGTCCCAGCGGGCCTGGTGAAAGCGCCGCAGGTTGGGCTTGCCGTCCGGTAAACCGGCCGCCAGCTGATCCCCTCGCTCATCGGAGCACCTCCTTCAGCGCCGCGACCAGCCGGTCGATGTCGGCCTGGGTGTGGACCTCGGTCACGCAGTACAGGGCGCTCTGCCCCAGCTCGGGGAACTCGCCGCTCAGATCCTTGCCGCCAAAGATACCCCGCGCCAGGAGCGCCGTCGTTGACCTCGGCCACAGTCCGGCCTGTGCCGTCGAAATTGACGACAAACTCTTGGAAATGAGGCGACCGGAAGAACGGGACCTTGACGCCGGGGATCTGGCCGATCTGCACCGCTGCATAGCGCGCGCGGAGCATGATCCCCTCGCCGAGCTCGACCATGCCCTGCGGCCCCATGAGGGCCAGGTAGACCCCGGCGGTGATGCCCCACAGCGCCGCCGCCGTGCCGACCCACTCCTTGCCCTGCTCGCGGACGGCGAACGAGGTCCGCTCGTAGGCCACATCGCCAAAGCCATACTCGCCCGGCACCGAGGTCGGGGCGATGCCGAACAGGCGGGAGGGGTATTCCATCACATATCTGGGCTCGTCCCGCGTGGCGATGAACCCGGCCTGCCCGCCGCCGAACTGCATGTGCATGCCCAGCGGCTGGATGTCGCCGCACACAATGTCGGCGCCATAGTCGGCCGGCGGAGTCAGGATGCCCAGCGAGATCGGGTTCACGCCGACGACGCACACCGCGCCGTGGTCGTGGGCCAGGCGGGCGATCGCGTCGCCGTGCAGCTCGAGGAAACCCAGGTAGGACGGATTCTCGAAATAGACGGCCGCCGTCTGGTCAGAGATGTGGGCTTGCAGCTCCTCCAGGTCGAGCTGGCCCGTGTCGCGATCGTAGCCGATCAGCCGGATCGCCATGTCGTGCCCGCAATAGTCGCGGAACTTGCTCAGCTCTGTCGGCGCTCACCGTCCGGCTGACCAACGCCTCGCGGCGGCCGGTGATGCGGGCCGCCATGCGCAGCGCGGTGGCGGCCGCCTGGAGGCCGTCGTACATCGGCACGTTGACCACGTCCATGTTCAGCAGCTCGCCCATCATGCTGGCGTACTCGAACAGCGCCTGGAAGCGGCCATGATCCTCGTACGGCTCGCCGGCGTAGGCGGTCAGGAACTCGCCGCGGCCGTTGATCTCGTCGCACACTGCCGGGACGTGATGCTGGTAGCAGCCGGCGCCCAGGAAGCTCAGATACCTCCTGGCAGGTCCCGTTCCTGGCAAGGATCCCCTCGACGTGCCGCCGCAGGGCATACTCGGACAGGAATGGATCAGGCAGGTCCAGCGGCCTCTTCAGGCGCAGCCTGTCGGGGACATCCTGATAGAACTCGTCCACACTCTCGGCGCCGACTGCCTCGAGCATCTGCTGCTTGACGGCCGGCACCGAATTGGGGATGTAGGGATAGACGATCTGTCTTGTCGTCAGTCATACTCACTCCTCCATCTTCTGCGATGCTGTGCAGGCTATCTACGCCCCAGCCATCGCGGACAAAGGCCGCCTCTTGCCTGGCGAAAGGCATCGGCGATCCGCTGCCGGTCGAACCTGCCCATCTCCAGGTGCTCGATCTCGCCGGGAGAGAAATAGCCAACCTCGGTCGTCTCAGAACTGGGGCGCAGCTCGCCGCCGATCGGCTCGGCGGCAAAGTAGAGCGCGACTATCTGGTAGCGGTTTCCGTCAGGGTATTCGAGCAGGATGTTCGGATTGCTGTAGACGGCGATCAGGCGGCCGACACGGACCTGCAGGCCGGTCTCTTCCAGCACCTCACGGGCAGCAGGCCTCGGCGGCACTCTCGCCCGGCTCCATGAAGCCGCCGGGGACGGCCCACCGGCCATTGTCTGCCCGGCGCACGAGCAGGATCCTGTCGCCGGTCGGATCCAGGATGCCGGCTGAGCAGCCGACTGCCAGCCGGCCCAGCTTGCCAACCCGCTCGCCGTGGATAAAGTCGACCATGACAGATCAGTTCGGCCCGTGTCCGGGATTGACGATCAGGCTTTTGGCGACAGAGGGCAAGTAGACCCAATTGTCCGGTGGCTCGGGTGGGGTGTGCCAGCGGTTATAGAATGTGTTAAGCACGTCGATATACTCGCCGGTCGCCTTCTGATTGCCGGCAGGCGACGGATGATCGTCGTTGCCGTCGTTGGGGTAGGCGGCGGTGTTGCCGCCCTGGTCTGTGACATATTGGATGCCGCTGTTGTGGTAGCGGTGGTGATTGCCGGTCTCCCAGCCCAGGTCGTTGGTGTCCCAGCTGCCGCCGTTGGTAGTGAGCACGTTGTAAAAGTCGAAAACGGCCACGTTGTAGTAGGGATACCCGTCCAGCCAGTCCTCGACCAGCCACGTGTTAAAGGCGCGGGCGTTGTCGGCCCAGGTAGCGCTCTGCACAGGCGGGGCAGTGATGACCACGAACAGTTTGTCCTGGCGCGTGGCAAAATAGTCCAACAGGTCAATGTAGATGCCCTTGGCGTTGGCGACGGTGTGATAGCTGCTGCCGCTGCTCTGGCCGCGTAGCGGGTTTTCGCCAATGGGCGGCACCGGATCGTCGGGATCGCCCTGCAGGTTCGAATTGGGGTAGCAGGACTTGAACATGACGATCTGGTTCTCACCGCCCGGGTCGTCGGCCAGGCGGGAATAGGAAGAGTGCTGATCGCTCTCATCATAAAGGGCAGCAACATAGGTGGAGCTGTTAGGTCCCCGGAACCAGGTCCACCAGTGGCCGATGTCAGTTGCGTCGCCGATACCGTCTGGACCCCAGCCGTAGTTGGTATCGCTGACGAAATAGTTGTTGTCCCTCAGGGCCAGGCCCAGGTCGCCGTTGCCGTCGGCCAGCCAGTTCTCGATCCGCACGAATGGTGGATAAAGATCAACTTGACCGTTTCGGCCGGCGGGCTTGGGTCGTCGGCCAAGACGGCCTCCGCCAGTCCATGGCCATCATCGGCCCTGGGTGGATCAGGGAAAGAGGCGCGCGAATCAGCGGCCGAGAGTGCCAGCCCAGCCAGCAACAGACAAACAATAACGCTCGATCGCCAGGTCTTCATCGCTAGCTTCCTCCTTGTACTTGGTTACACCCCTATGTACCGGGCGTACAGCGCTCGGGCACGAACTGGGTCGGCGGTGCCCTTGACGATGGCGCGACCGTCGGGGAACAGGGTGAGCTCGCAGCCCTCTGCTTCGAAGCGAAGCAGATAGTCGTTGGCTGACACCGGACCTGCCCCTTCCAACCGCCTTGCCAGGGCGGCCAGGTTGAGGGCCTGGACTGGTCGCGGGCGGATCTGCACGGCGTTGCGCCCGCACAGGACCGATGTCAGTGAGCCATACTCGGCATCGAGCAGCTCGTAGCGCCCATCGTCGCACACCGGGCAGCGGGTCTGGCTGCGCTGCGTCTGGATCCGCTCGAAATCGCCCGTCCAGACGTCCACCACTACCAGACTCCTCAGGAGCGCATCGGGTCTGTCTAGTAGCACCTTCAGGCCTTCGACCGACTCTAGCGCAGCGATGGTGGCCGCAGCCGGGCCGAGTACGCCGGCGGTCTCGCAGGTTGGCACGGAACCGGGAGGAGGCATCGGTCCCAGCAAACAGGTGAGGCAGGGCGTCTCGCCGGGAACGATGGCCGCCGTCAGGCCGTAGGTGCCCAGGACACCGCCATAGACCCATGGGATTCCGTGCTTGACGCACGCTTCGTTGACCAGATAGCGCACCTCAAAGTTGTCAGCGCCATCCATCACCAGGTCGGCCCCGGCGATCAGCTCCTCGACCGTATCGGCGTTGACGTCCACGACATGAGGCTCGATCTCCACCTGAGAGTTTACCTGGCGCAGTCGCCGGGCGGCGGCCACGGCCTTGGGCAAGCCGGACGCAGCGTCGGCCTCAGAATAGAGCGCCTGGCGGGGCAGGTTGCTGTACTCGACAAAATCACGATCCGCTAACCTCAGTCGGCCCACACCGGCTCGCGCCAAGTGGTTGGCGATATGGCTGCCAAGCGCCCCGCAGCCGATGACGGTCACGCTCTTTTCGGACAGGCGTATCTGGCCCTCCTTCCCCCATCCGGGCAGGAGCATCTGGCGAGAATAGCGCTCTAGACCACCAGTTCCACTCTGCCGCACGTTGGCTGCCATTACGCCTTCTCCCCTAGAGCAGCCCGCCACTTTTCCAGCTCGGCGCGGTGGCCGCCCTCGTGCAGCGCCGGGTAGATCAAGAATTGACCCTTGGGGTGGTCGCCCATCCATGGAGTGCGTACAATCTGATTTAGATCGGCCTCGTCCACCTGCTCAATGTAGGCTCGCACTTCTTGCCGTGCCCGGTCCAGCAGGATCAAAACGTCGGCCAGCGGCAGGTCGCGGGTGCGCTGTCGCTGCGCTTCGTTGTGGGCATCGAGATCAAAGTCGCCAGATGCCTGCTCGGCAGAGAGGCGGCCCCGGGCCAGTGCCAGCATCCCCTCGTGACCTGAAGCCATGTGGGCCAGGATCTCTTTGGCCGTCCAGCCGTCGTCGCGGGCCGGCAGGTTGAGAGTCGCCTCGTCCAGCCCGGCAATCGCTCGAGCCGTCTTTTCGGCCTGTGCATCCAGGATGCGGAGTATGCGCTCGCGGGTGATCGGTTTGTCAGTCGCCATCGGACCCTCCAGATCGCTTTTTGCCAGTGGGCATTATAGCGCAGAATAGAGCATTGAACAACCCCGGCGAGACACGCGTACTTGCCGCCAAGTCGATTCTGCGCTATAATGACAGTGCAGTATCCCCTGGGTTACAACCGCTCGAAACCAAATAGAAAGGAGCATTGACCGTGGATAAGGTCATCACCATCGAACGCCACATTCTGCAGCAGCAGCAGATGCATCCACAGGCGACGGGCACCCTGACCAGCATTCTGTACGACATCGCCCTGGCCGGCAAGATGATCGCCCGCGAGACGACCCGCGCCGCATTGGAAGAGATACTGGGATTGACAGGCCGGTTCAACGTCCAGGGCGAAGAGGTGGCCAAGCTCGACGATTATGCCAACGCGGCCATCGTACGCCTGAACCAGTTCACGGGCCGGCTGGCCGTCATGGGCTCTGAGGAGATCGATGACATCATCCCTATCCCAGACGAGTATCCAACGGGTCGGTATGTGCTGCTCTTTGATCCGCTGGACGGCTCTTCCAACATCGACTACTCGGTCAGCATTGGCACTATCTTTTCGATCTTGCGCCGCCGGTCGCCAGATGGCACAAGGGGTACTGCCGAGGACTGCCTGCAGCCGGGCCACAGCATCGTCGCCGCCGGCTATATGCTATATGGTCCCAGCACGATGATGGTCTACAGCGCGGGCAACGGCGTCCACGGTTTTACTCTGGACCAGACGGTTGGCGAGTTCCTGCTGACCCACCCCAATATCAGGATCCCGGCCAAACCCAAGTTCTATAGCGTCAACCAGGGGTACGAGCGCCACTGGAGCCGCGAAATCCAGGAGTTTACCAACTGCCTCCAGGCCAGGAACCTGTCACTGCGTTACATTGGATCTCTCGTGGCCGACTTTCACCGCAACCTGCTGGGCGGAGGCATCTTTTACTATCCGGCCGACACGCGGGATCCGAAGCTGCCCCACGGCAAGCTACGCCTGCTGTACGAAGCCTCACCCCTCAGCTTTCTTGCCGAACATGCGGGCGGCAAGGCCTCGGATGGAAGGCGACCCATCCTTGCCATCGAGCCGGAAAAGCTGCACCAGCGCACCCCGTTGTTCATCGGAAACAAGGATCTGGTGGAGCTGGCAGAAGCTTACATCCGCGGGGACAAACCGTAACTGCAGCAGTTTACTAACAGCGGTCAGCGGCCAGCTATCGGCTGGCTGCTGACCATCCATTACGCACGTTGGCGCCAGTCTGGTTGCGACCGAGTGCGACCGCCAGCCTGGAATCTGCCCGTTGGAGAGATCGCCCAGTTTACGGCGACCCATGTGCCGGCTTCACACCCAACAGTACCCGGACCGGCTTGACGCGGCGCACCAGCAGCTCGCATAGGCCGATCGTCACCAGGAACGACCCCACGACGACCACCGGCAGCTTCACGGCGATACCCGCGTTCCACTGCACCACAAAGAAGGCGATGGCGATGACCGGAGGCTGGTGCAGCACATAGAACGGCACGATCATCGCCTGGCCATAGTCGAGCAACCGGTTTCGAAAATTGAGGATGCGCATGCCAACGGATAGGGCAAACAGCGTCCAGCACCAGCCGTTAACAGCCACCAAGCCCCATCCCAGGTAAAAGCCCGGCGTGCTCGGATCCTTTACCCACTGCTGCCCGCCCAAGGCCGCCAGCGCCACCACCATGATCAACGTGCTCAATATGCCCACCGTCAACATCAGCCATTCATCGCGACGGACCGCCCTCAGAAGGCGCTCGTCGGCATAAACGATATAGCCGCACAGAAAGTAGACAAACATGTAGCCGAAATCGGTCCAATCGGTGTAACCGGGGTAAAACGGCTGGAGGAGCAGGCGGATGGCGGCGATGGGGAGGATGAAGGCCAGGAGCCCACCCCGGCGCTCGCCCAGCTTTCCCAGCCAGGCAAGGACCCGGCGGCCGCTTTCGCCCTTTAGCCACAGGAAGAGGGGCAGGGCGATGATGGAAAAGGTGAACAGGTAGCCCAGGAACCAAAGATGACAGCCCACCGCCTGGAATAAGCTGGGGCTGAGCCGAGTCACCAGGCTGTGCAGGCGGTCCTCGACCAGGATCGGGATGAAGGCGAGGAACCCACCCTGATACCACCCTTTGTTGAGCCACTCCAGGTAGATCTGGCCCGGCGATAGGAGGATGGAGCCGGCGACGAAGGGGATGATCAGCCGCTGGACTCGCTCGGCGGCGAAATGGCGGCCCGTGCGCCGGCGCAGGGCGAGCCAACTGCCGGCGCCGGCCATGGTGAAGAAGAGGGGCATGCCCATCGAGCCAAGGAAGACCAGGAACACCAGCGTAAGCGCCGCGCTCTTGTCCGCGTTGCTGATGAGCGAATCCGTGAGCATAAAAGGACGCGCCGCGTGGTAGCACCAGACCCCCAGGATGGCGATCACCCGCAGCCAGTCAAGGTAGTGCAGCCGCTCCGGCACACCGCCGGCACGCTCTGATTCGCCTGTTCGATCGGTGCTGTGCATGGAATCGAGTCCTCCTTCCTTTCAGCCTACTCCCAGTAAACACCCCGGAGGCTGCCAATGCCAGATCAAGGGCCGCCAAAAGACGCCAACTGGCAACGACCCTTTCCGCCATGTGCACTACCCCGGAATCTCTGAACGAACCAGCTCGCGCCGCAGGATCTTGCCGACCGCCGACTTGGGCAGGCTGTCGCGGAACTCGATCCGCTTCGGCACCTTGTACGATGCCAGAAGCTGCTTGCAGTAGGCTTTGAGCTCGCCGGCCGTCACCTCCTGGCCCGGCCGCAGCACCACCCAGGCCTTGACCACCTCCCCCAGCCGCTCGTCCTGGACGCCGGCCACCCCGACCTCGGCCACCGCCGGATGTGAGGCGATCGCCTCCTCCACCTCGCGCGGCCAGACCTGCTTGCCGCCGGGCTTGATCAGGTCCTTCTTGCGATCCACCAGGAACAGGTAGCCGTCCTCATCCAGGTAACCCAGGTCGCCGGTGAACAGCCACCCGTCGCGGATGATCTCGGCGGTCTCCTCGGGCTGCTGCCAGTAACCCTGCATCAGGTTGGGAGCGCGCATCAGGACCTCACCCACCTGGCCCGCCGGCAGGGCGCCGTGGCCATTGTCGGCGTCCACAATGCGGATCTCGACGTCTGGCACAGGCACGCCCACCGAGCCCGGTTTGTATACCCCCCTGACCGGTGTGACGACCGTGGCCACCATCGCCTCGGTCAGGGAGTAGCCCTCCACGATCCGGCCGCCCGTTGCGGCTTCGAAGCGGTTCTTTGTCTCGACCATGAGCGGCGCTGCGCCCGAGAAACAGAGCTTGATCGACCGCAGATCTGCCTTGCCCGCTCGAACCCGGGGATGATTGAGCAGCCTGGTGAACAGTGCAGGCACCCCGGGCAGGAGGGCAGCGCGCTCTCGCGCGTATCGTGTCCAGCAGGTTGTCCAGGTCTCGCGGGTCAGGGAGCAGGGCCACCGGGTTGTGGCCCACCATGGCAGCGGCCATGACCGCTTGTCCAAAGGCGTGGAACATGGGCATGTTCCCCATCGCCACGTCGTCCCAGTCATTGAAAGCAGACGCAAACCAGGTGTGAATCTGCATGGCGGTCATCAGCAGCGCCTGGTGGCTGCCCATGGCTGCCTTGGGGGTGCCCGTGGTGCCCCCGGTGCAGATGAGCAGGGCGGTGTCGTCCTGGGCCAACCGGCGCCTCGTGCTGGCAGCGCCCTTGTGCCGCTTGAGCAGATTGTGCAGCCACAGGTCGCCTGCCTCCAAGGTGATGCGGTGGCCTTCTCGCTTCTCCTTGAACAGCGAGAAGAGCAGGCGCAGGTGCGGCGGCAGGTACTCCTTGACGTTGGTGGCGATGATACGGCGCAGAGGGGTGCCAGGCTGTGCGGCTTTGACCTTGGCGTAGAACGGCGTCAGCACCAGCGCCGTCTCGGCCCCGCAGTCGGTCAGGGCGCGCCGCACCTCAGGCTCGGCGTACAGAGGGCTGGTCGGGACGACGATCGCCCCGGCCTTCCACGCGCCCAGCTGGCCGATGACGAACTGCGGGCAGTTGGGCAGCATCAGCGCTACCCGGTCGCCTTTCTTGACACCCAGCGCCACCAGGGCCGCGGCAAAAGCGTCGCTGAGCCGCTCCAACTGGCCGTAGGACAGGCGCGCGCCCTGGAAAATGAGAGCGGGGTGGCCCGGCCGCTGCCGGGCCGTATCGCTCACCAGGTCGATGAGCGTGCGGGCGGGGTAGGGCTGTAGTGTGTGCGGCACCCCGTCATCGTACTGCTTGAGCCAGACCCTTGTCTCCATCTCACACCTCCCAGGTCTGACTCTATCATACAACGGATCTGTCTGCCCTGAACCGGCAGCTTTCTGCCAAAACCTGCCGGTTCCTGCCAAGGGTTCGCGGTCAAGTTATGCTCGTCTCAATCGCCTTTTTCTCCGATAGGCGCCGATCGTCTGGCCGTCTGCCCGTATGCCCGCGCCGTCTACACCAGGTCGATCTTTGGCATCATCACAACAGGACGGATCAGGGACCACACCGCGATCGCTCGTTCCGCGGACAGCGCGAGAGCGATCCCGGCGCAGGGCACGGCGCCTCAGCCGTCGGCCCTGCGCCCGTAGCGCTATCAGCAGCCCGAGGCCCTCCGCGGCCAACAGGGCGATCAACACCATCATGATAACGGCTGGTGCCTCGAGCTCCTCACCCCCCAACCAGGCGTTGGCCAATATCGCTACGACTGTTCCATTCCAGAGGGCATGAACCCCCACCGCCAGCCCGTAGTTGCGCCACCAGTCGCGGCGGCCCGGGGCTCACCGCGCCGCACCCCCCACCAGGCCACGGCCGTCAGCCCCGCGCCGAGGGGATGCACGGCAGCGCCCACGGACCGAACAGCCAACACCGGGACCCAATCTGACCCCGCCGCGGCGGCATAGCCCATGTTCTCCACCGCCGCAAAGGCAGCGCCGGCCAGTGCTCCCAAGAAGAAGGCATCACGCCGGGTTGTGACCCACTTGAGCAGCGGCAGAAGCGGCAGCGACTTGGCAAGCTCTTCGACTATGGGCCCGACGACGGTGACGGCGACCACGATGGCGACAAGCATGGGGCGCATCAGCTCTGGCGAGAGAGACTCTGTGCGTAACGCATTTGGCAGTTCCTTTCCCGCCCGTGGCAGCCCGCCTGTCACCGCCGAGACCAGAAGCAGGACGGCCAGCGGAAGTACGAACTCGCCGATAGTGGCCAGCAGCGGGCCGGCGGTCGCTCCCAGCCCAAAGGCAGCCCAGCCCCGGCGGGTGGTGACACCGCCGGGGCGACGGCCCATCGCCGCTGCGACGGCCGCCAGTGGCGGCAACCAGGCAGCGGTGGCGGCGCAGATTGGCACGGAGAAGGCCCGGCCGAGCTTTAGCCACCAGAAGAACAGGCCGGCAGCCAGGGCCAGCACAAAGCCAGCCACCAATACCCTGCCCCGCGGTTCCTCAAGTCCGCAGCCAAGCGCGAGAAAAAGGCTATTGCCATTGCACGAGGAGTGTGGTATAATACAACAGGCCATCTGGCGGACCGCACAGGAGGAAAAGGAGGGAAGTATGAGCCGATCCGCAGAGACTTGCCCGAGGCCGTCCACAGCGCGTTGCGCACCTGGCACACTGGCTCCCCGCCAGCCCCACCCTGGCGCGAGATGCTCATCGTCGCCCAGCATCCGGCAGCGTCGCCTGCGGCCGGCCCTGACCGGGCGGTGAAACAACTTCTGCTCGCGGCGCTAGACACCCTGGCCGAGCAGGTCGGAGGGGATGCAGCCAACATCCTGCGCCTGCGTTTCCTCGATGGCCTCACGGCCGCCGAGACCGCCATGCGTCTGAACTTGTCCGAGGATATCGTCTACAAACGGCAGCAGGCAGCCATTGCTGAACTGGCCGCGATCGTCTGGCAGGCCGAGCTGGAGGCCCGCCGGACCCGGGAGACGCGCATCCTGGGACGGCTGGAGATCAAAGAGCCGACTCGCCTGTTTGGCGTCGACGACAAGCTGGCCGAGCTGACAAAGGTCCTGGCCCTGGAAGGTTCCCCCTGGCTGATCGCAGTAGTCGGGATAGGGGGGATCGGCAAGACCTCCTTGGCCGATGCCGCGGTGCGGGCTCTGTTGCCTCGCCCCTTCTTTGCGGACATTGCCTGGGTCAGTGCCCGCCAGGAGCGCTTTGCCCTGTGGAACGGCCTGCACAGCGATCCAGAAGCGGCTCCGGCGCTGGCCTTGGAAGGACTGCTGGACGCTCTGATCGACCAGCTTGGCGTCCAAGACCTGGCTAGGCTGCCTCTGGCCCAGAGGCAGGACAGCCTCCGCGCCCGACTCAAGGCGCAACCCTGCCTGGTGGTCCTGGACAATCTGGAGACGGCAGCCGACTACCGGGCCCTGGTGCCTGATCTGCAGGCCTTTGTGAACCCCACCAAGGTTCTCCTCACCACGCGGCACGGCCTGCACGAGTACCCCGGCGTCCACAACCTGAATCTGGACGAGCTACTGGCGGCAGACAGCCTGGCTCTGCTGCGCCACGAAGCAGAGGAGCGTGGTCTGGCGGACGTGGCAGCCGCCCCAGATGAGACGTTGCTGCCGGTCTATGCAGTGGCGGGGGGGAATCCCTTGGCCATCAAGCTACTGCTCGGCCAGATGCATTCCCTCTCTCTATCTCACGTCGTGGAAGACCTGCGCCAAGCGCGAGGGCGTAGAGTCGACGAGCTCTATCACTTCATCTACTGGCGGTCCTGGCAGCTGCTCAGCGATCAGGCCCAGCGTGTGCTGGCCATCATGCCCCTGGTCGCCGAGAGCGGCGGCGGACTGGAGCAAATCGGCAGGCTGAGCGAGCTGGCGGATGACGAGCTGGCTGGGGCGCTGGAGCAGTTGGTGACCCTGTGCCTGGTCAACGTTCAGGGCACAGTCGAAGCGCGGCGCTACAGCATCCACCGCCTGACTGAGACATTCCTGCTCAACGAGGTGCTCAAGTGGCAAGCCATGCTCTGAGCCTGGCGAGCAGGGCGCCCGATCAGGAGTCGTGGCGAACCTTCTTCCAACAGCAGGCGGCCAGCAATGTCCAGTTCTGGCTGGAGCAGATCACAAAACATCAGGCGTCTCCTGCACTCTTGCAGAGAGAGCGCGACAACATCCTCAAGGCGTTGACCCGGGCGCTTCAGGTGCCGGCTGCCCACCAGCTCGCTGTGAGCCTGCTGCGAGCTTTCCACCCGTACATGGAACGGCAAGGGGCCCTGTCCGAGTGGGAGCGCCTCGTAGTGGCCAGCCTGGAGGTCTGCAAACGCCAGGGGGACAGGGCCGGCGAAGCCGCCCTGATCGACCACCTGGGCGAGCTGAGGCGCGACCAAGGACAGTGGGCACAGGCCGCGGCCTGCCATGAGCAGGCCAGCCGGCTACACGCCCTTCTTGGAGACACAGCTCACGGCGCCCGCGCGCTGACTAACCTTGGGCAGGTGTACTGGCTTCAGCGCAGGTACGAAGAGGCCTCACATATCCTGGAGCGTGCACTGGCTGGCTACCAAGCATGCCAGGACGCGGACGGGCAGGCGTTCGCCCACACCCATCTCGGCCTGGTTCACTTTGAGCAGCTTCAATGGGAGGAGGCTCTGGCCCATCACCAGGCAGCCCACCGGCTCTGGTCAGAGACAGCGAACCGAGAAGGGCTAGCTCGGGCCCAGCATAACGTTGCCAACGCCTACCGCGCAATGGGCAACTCGCAGCAGGCAGAGTCGTGGTTCCGGTCGGCGATTGCCCTGTACGAGGAGACGCGTTCTCGTTTCTACCTGGCAGTGGCCACCATGGACATGGGCAATCTATACCTTCAGCAGGGTCAGCCTGGGCAAGCTGAGGCGCTCTATCGCCAGGCTAGAGACGTCATGGAGCAGATGCGAAATGCCCGTGGTCTGGCCCAGGTATACAACAACCTGGGCATGGCCTGCACGCAGCAGCAGAAATGGGGCCAGGCCGAGGATTTCCTGCAGCGCTCAATCGCCCTATGGCACAAGCTGGGCGAGCCGGTCAGCCAGGCCAATGCCGAGGACAATCTGGCCGAGGCCTACCTGAGGCAGGAGAAGTGGCAGCCGGCGCTCCAGGTTCTGGCGGCGGCTTTGGATCATCTGAGCGGGCTCGAAGCGGTGGGGCGAGTTCAGAGCCTCCTGTCCGATATCGACGGGCATTTCTGCACGGCCGAGGCGGCCTCAGGAGATGCGCCTCGGTCCCAGGGCCCTCGCTGATCAGTTCGAGCCGGCAGGTGGCGCCTGGCCTGCATCGAGTGCCCGCCCAATCCAGAGTTCAGATCCTGGAAGGGCAAGGGACGTGTGCTTTCTGCACACGCCCCTGCCAAGCCAAACCTATGAGTGGATGGGACAGCCGCCAGCACTGCCGGTCTCGCAGCCGCCGTTCGGCCAGATGACTGCCCTGGCCGTGAGGCCAAGGAACATCGGCAAGACAGATCGGCCGCCGCTGAAACCAACCGGAGCTTCTCCTTGAGCAGGGACAGCGTCGTCAGCCTCGAGCGGGGAAGCCATCGCCGGCGCGGTCAGTGTCGCCACCACCAGGCCCAACACAACCGCGACGATGAGCACCTTGCGGGACATGCCAGCACCTCCTTTCTCTCCAGACTGCAGGAGAGCCATGGAGGCACAGGGCCCTCTGGCGGGGATCACCCGCCAGCTCGCGAGATATCCCCTTGGCTCCTATGCGAACAGCCCGTTTGCTGTTCTGTTCTCAGTAAACCATATTCGAGCTGCCAATACCAGGCCACAGACTGCCAATAGACGCCAACTCGAGCAGGAAGGGCTCTGGACTGCGCAGCTTTCCCGAAAAAAGGAACCCGGCTGTGGGGCAGCCGGGTCCAAACCACGACACAATGGAGACGCTCGCTATCCGGTTTCCTTCTGAGACGCCTCCTGTTCCATCTCCTGCAGCGCCTTGGCCACTCCCCGCAGGGCGCGACGGCGGGTGCGATTAAAAGTCCCTTCACCGATATATAGCCGGCTCATGATCTCGCGGTTCGGGTCGCCCTCCACATAGGCTGCATACAGGACGAGGAACAGATGCCACTCGCGGGATGGCACTTCCAGTCGATTGGGCTCCGATCCTTCGGGACGAAGCTTCTGCATGGCCTGCACCAGCACCTCGCTGAGGACTTTGCCGCGGTCGATGTGCGTCACGAATCCCGGCTCTCGGCCTTCGAGGTACCACTGCACCACCTTGAGTCGAGCCAGCGCGTGCTCCCCCAGGTAGGAGTAATCATGGAGCTGCCGGAGGGCATCTTCCACTGACGACACAAACTCCTCATCTCTGGTGTCAGCCCGAACCATCTGGCCTTCCGCCAGCATCTTCTGCACCTGCCTCTGCAGTGCGTGCTCCTGCTCTCGAAAATCCGACACCATGCGGCTGAGGACATGGGCATTTTCTTCCTGGAGTCGCATCGTGCGGATCATCCCACCTAGATCCTCAGCCAGGTCGTCGAGCAGGATCAGGTCCTCCTCGATGAACGATGCGCCGTTTTCCTTGCTGGCCAGTGCGACGGCAGCGACCTGCTCGCCTTCTGCATAGACGGGAATCAGCAGGGTCATGCCCTCTGGGCCGGTTGCGTCCGGCAGCGGCAGCGCTACGATCTCCCCAGCAGCTAGCGCGCTTTCTGGAAAGGACTCACCCACTGCCTGCGCCCGCTCCGTCGCTTGGCACACAAACGACCCTCCGTAGCGCACAGCAACCAATCCTTGGCGCACACCCAGTGTCGAGCACAGGCTGCTCAACACGGATTGGAGCCGCTCGGGCAGTCCCTGGCCGATGCCACTGTCGCGGGAGAGAGCCCGCAGATTGGCTCGGAGCTGGCGAAAGTGCTCGCGGTAGAAGAGCCGGTCCAGAGAACTGCGGAGGGCATCGTAAAGCATCAGTGACGTGACGGCCACAATGACAATCATGATCAAGGTCAGGGTTGAGAAGATGTGGCCGCCGAGGTGCAGGATCTGGGCGAGCACCACGTAGCAGATGGTCAACGAGCCGATGCCCAGGCCGATATAGAGGAGATCCCGCTCGATGGCGACCCCCTGCATCCGGGCCTGGTGCTGAGCCACTCTGTATCCCAGGATGACGGCCGTGGCTCCCAACGCCAGATCCGCCGGAAAGCTGGGGATCTCGAGCCGCAACTGCACACCCAGCCCCAGGTACAGTCCGCTGAGGCCGGTCAGAATGACGGCCGCGAAGAGAGGAATGTAATGGCGTTTGCCCTTCGGCGTGGATTCCTCCTTTCGGCACAGCCATAAGTGAAGGAGAGACAGAGCTACCAGCAGGAGCAGGTAACTGGGCACGAGCGGATACAGGGGCACAGCAATTCGATCCGAGAGGTAGACGATGGGTCGAAGCGCCATCTGCGGTGGCAACCCGAGAGGGAATACGCCCAGCACCAACAGGAGCAGGGCCAACCCATAGGCCAAGGGAGCCAAAGAGCGGCTGAGGGCCTGCAGGCGCATCCCCGGCCACGGCAGTCGAATGGATGGCAGATAGAACTCTCGGCCGTGAGGCTCTTTGTCCAGCGGCAGGAGAAGAAGCAAGTGGAACCCGGAGGCCGTGGCGAGGAGCGGCGCCACCCGGAGCCAGGGCAATATATCGCTGCCGGGCAGGTAGATGAGCAGCGCATTGTTCAGGTAGAAGCCGCTCAGAGACCACAGGACCAACGCCGCCAGCCAGGAGAGCCGGCTTTGGGGGGGGCGTGTGACGAGATAGAGTCCCAAACATAGGGAGACGGCGAGGCCACCCACATTGACGATCGTAGTCAACCAGACAAGCAGGTCAATCACCCTCCCAGACCACCTCCTTTGCCATTCGAGAGACCGTGCTACCGTGAAAGCGCGGCTCAGCCTGTTGAGCGCACCGCTGCACGGCCGCAATCAGGTTGCCGCGCCATGCAGTTCCCCTTCCAGTGTGTGGATCGCGCCTTCCACGCTGCGGCGAGCCTTGGGATCGGCGGTTTCAAGCCAGGACCGATAGACAGGCAGCAGGTCAGCAAACTGGGGCAGCAGCTCCGGCGTCATGCTGCGGATCACGTCACACAGGACCCACAGGCTGTCGGCGCTAGTGACCTGCTGCTGAGCTGCGATGAAAGCCTTGAGGGGTTCGACCTGGCCGCGGGCGGTGAGGCGTAGGCCGAAGCTGAGGGCGCGCTTGACGTCGATATCGGGGTCGCCAAGCGCCGGGGCGAGCAACTCCACACACCGGGCGGCATAGGCAGCACGCTTCATCGGCAGCCGACCAATGGCCGTCAGCCCGGCGCGCCGTACCCACTTGTTGTCGCCAGTCACCCACGCCCCAAAACGCTCGAGCCAGGCGTCAGGGTCACGGCGCAGGACCGGGTCGACGGCCTTGATGGCCAGTTGGTCGCAGTCCTCCCAGAAGACGCAGGTCTGCGCCAGGCGGTATAGAACCGGCACTACCTGTTGCGGGTCGGTCAGCTCCATCGGCCCGAGCGCCACGGCAGCGACGATCCGGCCCTCGCGCCCATATTCGTCCCAGAGGAGTTGGGTCAAAGGCAAGAACGCGGCCACTCGCTGGCGGGCCAAGCGGCCCACCTCCTGGCCGATGGCGACCAGCACCGGTACCGGCGCACCAACTGCCTCAAAGTCGGGATCGTCTATGCCCCAGTTGCGGTCCATAGCCGGCGCAGTGGGCCGGACCGCCTGGAGCCATATGGCCCGCAGTGCTTGGGCGGTGGCCGCCGGGTCGTCTGGATCGAAAGGCAGGGTACGGAGCGTCTTGCGGCTGGCAGCCGCCGCTGCTTTGGCGTCCATGCTACAGTCCGCCCCACAATTTCCGGAACCAATCGACCAGCCGCTGCCACAGAAGGCGCACGGCCGATTCCGGATCCGACGGCGGCACGGTCTGAGGCTCATAGACATCGCACCGGCCCACCGGCTGCCCGGCGTCGTCATAGTCAATGCGGGCAAAAGACAGCGTCCGGTCGTTGGCGAACTTGTCCGGATGCCTGAAGAGCTCCTGCCACGTCCTGGCGCCGGCCCTGGTGAAATCGCCGCTCCAGGTCCAGGTGCCAGTGTTGATGTAGGTGGCACCGCCGGGCAGGGCCTCGATCCCCGGCTCGTGGGTGTGTCCAAAGACAACTACCTTGGCCCCTGACTCCGCGGCACAACGCTCAGCGGCCTCATACAGCGAGGTGTGAACCTGGTCGCGCACCCAGTCGCCCATTGTCACCGGGTCAGCTACCAGGGCAGAGGCAGACTGGTCCGCCGTCATGCTCTCCTCCGTGGACGGGGCCAGAGCATGCGCCAGGTCAGCGTTGAACCTGGCCCGGAAGTCAGGGTCGGACCGATACTGAGCGGGCCAGGCCACCTGGTCGGCGCCCTCTAGTTCCCGGGCCAGCTCAGCGCGGGCGTCCTCGCGATCCGGTCCGACGCCAAGGACTAGGCTTGGCAAAGCACGGAGCAGCTTGGGGATAGCCCACAGGGCAAAGCGCGTGTCGTAGGCCAGGGTGTACCAGATCAACGACGTCAACGGCTTGACGCCGTCGAGCCAGTAGCGCTGCCGCTCCCAGTCGTTGAACACGTCCATGACAAACTTGGCGCCGGGAGGCCAGGTGAGATAGCCCGGCCTTTCGGGGTCGAACGGCTCATCCATGTCGGGCACGCGGTCGAGAAACAGGGAGTATTGGTTGCCATGCTCAATGTAGATCCCCTCGCGGCTAATACAGCGTGCAGCAAAGCCCATGAGCGGCGTGCGTTTGCCGGCGGCGCCAACGGTCCGACGAATGAGAGTCTGGACCGCGGACCAGTGAAGCAGAATATCGTGGTTGCCCTTGACAAAGGTCACAGATCGGCGCGGTGGACCGGGTTGGATGAACTGGCGCAGGGTGGCAAAGAAGAGAGGGTGGCCAGCAATGGCTAGGACCGTTTTGCGAACCGAATCGGGTTCGGACGAGGAGTAACACTCCTTCGACCTGTAGAGGGCCGTCGGATCGAAAGAGTCCACGTGCGGCAGCTGATACATCTCGAACATGTCGCCGTTGAAGACCAGCTCTACGTCGACGCCATCACGGTCGCTTTCAGCGATTACCTGATCCACGAAGGCGGCGAACTCCTGATCGCTGGCAAAGTCCTCGAGGGCATTGCCCTCATCCTTGCGACCGGCACCCAGATGGAAATCGCTTAGCACGATCTTGAACTTGGACACCCAGCACCTCCTGTCAGCTCATGGCTGCTGGCTGGCCTCCATCGGCTCGGTTTCTGCTGGCACACAGCTAGCGCGCTCCTGACCGCGTTCTTGGTCATGAAGCTGCCAAAGGTGGTCCAACCAGGGGGGCGAGGTCGCCTCGGGGATCAGATCGCCGCGTCGCAGGTAGGGCTTAAGGTCGAGTATCGGACTGCCCACGCAAGCATCTAGACCGCGGACGCGCAGGCGGCTTCCCTGGCGCTCTAGCAGGCGCACGGCGGTGATGGCGATCGGATTGGGCCGCCGCGGAGAGCGGGTGGCAAAGAGACCCACTTCGGGAATCTCCTCCCGGCCCTCGGGGTGGACCCGCAGCACGCCAGGGGTGTCACCGGCAGGCGCCCGGTCCGGCCACCATACTACCCAGACGTGCGAGAAGCTTTCCAGGCCATCCAGGGCCTCAGCCCAGGTCTGGTCGAGCTCGATCTCGGTCACCTGTTGCTCCCAAGGCTGCTCCACGGCGGACCAGGTGCGACCGCAGACTACCCGGCCAATGGGCCGCACAAGCAGCTCACGATCCTCGGTCACTCCCCTCCCCCTGACACGCCAAACAGACCTACACCTCCCGCTCGCCACCCTTCTCGACGTAGACGTACTCGGCGGCAAACTCCCAGGTCGGGATCGCCTCCAATTCGACCTCGATGCGAGGTCGGAGTGGGTCAATCCGCTTGACAAGGTGCACGTCCACCACCCGGTTGTCGTTCATGTCCAGAGCCTCGCAGATCGCGTCCTGGGTGATCTTGAGCCCTCCGTCCAGGTCGCGGCGCAGGGGTGTCTCGAAGAAAAAGTCGATGAAGAGGCCGACAAACCCCTGCCGGAGAGCAACAACCAGCGCACCTGGGATCGTTCCGTCCGCCTGAAGACGGCGCATGGCCCTGCCAACCTCTTTCTTGTAGCGGCGGCTCTCCTTGCTCAGTACCCGCCGACTCCCCACTGTCGCATACTGCTGGTTGATGCCGGGTGGGAGTGGCAGCTCGAACCGCGCCCGGCGCATGTCGTTTGTGCGCATGCCCAGATGATAGCACAAACGTTCCATTTGTGCAAGAGTCAGCACCGATCAGTCAGGAGTTATTATAGCACAACACTGTCGCTTTGGAAACTAGGACCTTGTCTCAACAGCGATCGCGGGCCACAAAGTGGTCGCTGCCTAACTCGACCAAGGGAGGGACACCACGGATCCTCGAGCAGATCTGGGTCCGGGGACTGTAGTGCACTCAACGCCTGCTGCGGCCTATCGATCTCCAGGTAGTGGCGCGCCAGGTCCATGGTGCTGTCGGCAGCGACGGTTTCTTCGGCCATGGCTCACCTCCTATCCAGGGATTACGAGACTCAAGATGCTGCGGGTCAGGATGTACTGGAGCCCGCCGAGCCCGATGATTATGGCCACCAAGTCAATCCACTCCGGGTCATACTCGCCGCCGCGGAACCGGTAAATCCGATCGGCCGAGCGCTGCACCCGCTCGAGAATTGGGTAGGCGATCAAGGCAATGGCGCGGCTGGCGTAACGGGCAATGCAGAACACTACCGATGTCGCCCCAGGCTCCAGGGAAGCCTCCAGGAAAAGGTCGAGAGCCAACGTGGTAAGCAGGGCTGCTGCACCGATGGCCGGGACGGTCAGGCACACGCGCCGGCTGCCGTCGAGCCTGCGGCTGTTGAGGTGGGCCAGGACGGTGACGGCCAATGTGCCGCAGAAGAACGCTACCCAGATCTGACGGCTGAGCGGCCAGGGCAGCTGGAGCTGCGCTCCGGGACGGCCTGAAGTCAAGGCGAGAACAGCTCATCTTCCTGTGACGAGCTCATGCACTCCTCCCTTGAATTCCGAGTTGCCTACTCCAGGTTGGCTCTTGCCGGATTTCGGCTATGGTGCCTGAAGTCTCGGTCGGGCAATCTGGCTTGGGACATAGATCTGACGATGCCCGTCTTGTGCATCCAGGATCCGTTTCTGCCAAACGGCGGCCGGCCGTGTCTTGCGCCTTGGGGAAATCTGATGTATATTAGGCGAGGTTCTCCACCTGGGATCACGAAAGGAAGGGTGCGATAGATGACGCGTCGAGTGGTCGTGACGGGTATGGGAGCTGTGACCCCGCTAGGGTTGACGGTAGCCGAGACTTGGGCCGGTCTGGTGGCGGGCCGGTCCGGTGTGGCTCGCATTACACAGTTCGACGCCAGCAGCTACCCAGTGCAGATCGCCGGGGAGGTGAAGGGGTTTGACCCAACCAGGTTCCTCGACTTTAAGGAGGCACGACGCATCGCGCGCTGCTCGCAGCTTGCGATTGCCGCCGGCGCGGAAGCGATGGCCGATGCTGGGCTGGGCATGGCTGCGCCGGAACCGGAGCGCTCGGGGGTGGTCATGGGCGTGGCCGCGGGGGGCCTGGATATGGCCTTTGCGGGCTATGACGTCCTGAGAAGCAGGGGCGTGTCGCGGCTCAGTCCATTCGCATTGCTGGGCTCAGTGGCCAACATGCCGGCCCATCACATCGGCGTGGCCTTTCGGTGCCTGGGGCACAGCGCCACCATCAGTACCGCGTGCGCCTCAAGCACGCAGGCAATCGGCGAGGCGGCGGAGGCTGTTCGCCGGGGCGCTGCGGATCTGATCCTAGCCGGTGGAGCCGATTCATTCGTGAACGAGTTGTCGCTCGCGTCTTTCCTCGTCATGCATGCCTTGGCGACCGACAACGAGCACCCGGAGACGGCCTGCAAGCCCTTCGACCTCCGGCGTGACGGCTTTGTGACGAGTGAGGGGAGCGCCGTCCTTGTGCTGGAGAGCCTGGAACATGCCCTGGACCGGGGAGCGCGAATATACGCGGAGGTTATCGGAGGCGCTTCGACAACGGATGGCTTTCATGTCGCACAGCCCGATCCAGAAGGCAGGGGAGCAGCGCGTGCCATGCGAGATGCGCTGGAGAATGCCGGCATATCAGCCGAGGAAGTCGACTATATCAACACGCACGGGCCCGGCACACCCCTGGGCGACGCATCAGAAACCAGAGCCGTTAAGGCTGTCTTTGGCGAGCATGCCTACCGGATCCCCTTGAACTCGACCAAGTCAATGACAGGCCACGCCTATGGCGCGGCGGGCGCCATCGAAGCTGTAGCCTGCATTAAGCAGATGGTGGAGGGGATCCTCCACCCCACGATCAACCTCGAGGTGCCAGATCCCGAATGCGATCTGGACTATGTACCAAATCAGGCACGCCGGGCCGACGTGCACACCGTGCTCTCCAATTCCTTCGGCTTGGGTGGCCAAAATGCGAGCCTGGTGTTACGGCGCTACCGGCCGTAGAATGAGAGTAGACCAGACGCTACTTCATCTCATTGTGCTTGCTTTCGACTAGATTGCCGCGTATCCCTGCCAGCCAGGGATCATCTCGGATGAGTTCTACCAAGTTAGCCTTAACTTCCCGGATAATCACTTCAGCCGTTGTCTTTCTTGTCTCTGCTAACCCTCGAACAACCTCCTTCACCAGCACCGGCGTCCCCGGCCTGCCTATGAACCCCGCTGGCCCTCCGGGGTTGTCTGTCTCTGTCAGCAACCGCCCTTGAGGGATCTCCTGTGCAATAGTCTGTATGTGCTGCGAGTAGAGCACCTCAACTCCGACGGTCAAGTACGCTCCCCTGGCGACCAATTCCCTCAAGATATCCAGAGGCCCTGAGTACCAGTGCACGATCACCCGCTGAATGTCATATCGGTCTAGAACCTCCAACACCTCCCTTTCCGCTCCCTTCGTATGCAGGCTGACAACTTTGTCTTGCTCCTTGGCTGCGCTCAAGATGTACTTGAAGACCTTCACCTGGTCCGGATAGGTGGCAGCATCTGCAACGAAGTAGTGATCCAGCCCGATTTCGCCGATCATTGGACTGGACTCAATTGCTCCCTTCAAGTCCTGAAGGCGGTCGGCGTATTCCGGAGCGTTCCAGGGGTGGACGCCGAAGACCGGCAGCACCAGGTCGCAGTTCTCGCCGATTTCGAGGTTTTGCTTGTAGGATGGAAGATCCATCGAATTGCTGATAGTGAGGATCCTGTGTTGAGCTATCTCGGCCAAAGCTGACGGCAACGCGTGCTCGCCTACAAGGCTATACCTGTCCACGTGCGAATGAACGTCAATCAGCATGTTTCCCCTTCCGAACCCGACACACTACTTAGTCAGCGTTCGGGACCCCGCATATCCATCACTCCCCAGCCCAACAGCGGCAACCCGACGAAGAGCACAATCCCGAACAGCAGTCTAGTCGCGGAACCCATGGTCTTCGACAAGGGTCTCCTCCAGAACTGGCTCAACTTGGCCGGTTGTCTCCTTTGGGAAGCTGAGGAGGAAGGAGAAACAGAAGCTGATCACCATCAACACCATTGGGAAGACGGTCAACAAGAAGCGAGCCGCTTGTTGCGGATTCGTGCCCGGGTTGTCGCCGCTTTCAAAGCCAAAGATGACAAACACGAGGTAGAACGCGGAGCTGGTGAACAAGCCATTCAGGCGGTTCATGAATCCCAGCGCATTGGAGATGATCCCTTCGCGCCGCAGATTGTGCTTCTGGGTGTCCTCATCCATGATCTTGGCGTTAATCAAATCCATGGTCGTGATTACACCCGCAAAGCCGAACCCGACCAGCGCGCTGGTAATCATTGCGGTCGTCAGCGAATTGGCAAAGTAGAGGGGAATGAATGCCACGGCCAGTGTGATCAGCGCTGACCGCCACACCGGGATCAGCGAGAACCTGCGGACCAATCGCGCCCAGACCGCAACACACCCGATGGCGATGAGTAGAACTGCCGCAAACAGAAGCGTCGACTGGCTGTCCTTGAGTCGCAGGGTGTACTTGACAAAGAACGGCATGGAAGCCAGCACAAGCGACATGGCCGCGCTGTAGAAGGCATTGGCCAAGCCCGCCATCCAGAACTTGCGGTTCGTGACCAGGTCTTTCAGGCTGTTCCAGAAGTGAGGCTTGTTCTCGTCGGGCTTGCGGACCTCGCTGGAGGTCAGGCTCATATAGAGGATCACCACGCCGCCCAGTATGCCGTACACGATTGCGGTCATCTGGTAGCCGATGGCGCCGGTGACCATCGGGGTGAGGGCGATGCTGATGATCATCGCCACCAGCTGGAATGCCTGCCGCAGAGCATTCGTGGAGGCGCGGCTTGCATCCGTTCGGAAGAGCTCCGGGAAAAGCGCCCCGTAATTGGCATTGATGACCGAATCCAATGTGCCGGCCAGGATGTAGAACAACATGGCATAGGCGAACAGGCTCTTGCCTGCCAGGAACGCTGGCGTCGAGTAGAAGCGCGATGAATGCGAGCATCAGCAGCGGCGTACCGATCACCAGCCAGGGACGGCGCCTCCCCCAGCGGGTGCGTGTCCGGTCAGAGAGAAATCCGTAGACCGGGTTGTCAAGGGCATCGATGAAGGTGTAGATCAGCAGAATGATCGCCAGTTGGGGCGTGGTCATCCCCAACCGGTCCACATAGTAGATGGCTGCGTACGTTTTCAGCATGTTGATCGGGATGGAGGTTCCGAACATGCCGATGGCGTAGTTGAAGGACTTCAGACGCTCTGCTTTCGCCGTGCTCACTGTGGCTCCTCCCTGGATAGCATGTTGGTCGACATTCTCATTCAATGCCTGCTCGCCCGCGAGAATTGGTTATGCACGAATGTTCTGTAAATGGCAGAGGACAGAATGCGCAAGCCTGGTGATTTTGGAAGCGCGTTGATCAGGTGGCCTTGCCAGTGGCTGTTCCGGCAAGCAATTCTGACAGCTCGCGCGCACATTCTCCGGAATACATGTCTATCGCGAACCTGACCTCGCGTCCAAACTCGTCCGGAGCAAAGAACGACACGGCCAGGCCCTGGGCCATCTTGTCAACACCTGCCTTGTAGGGGAACAGCACAACCTCGAGCCCTCCCTTCGACCAGCCTTTGCCGACGTTAACCTCGCGCACGGACGTCCGAGGGAACTCAATGGCTTTGAAATAGCCCTTCTCGTGAAGCACCTCGCCGAGTCCGGGCCATAGGCCGGCGCCCCCGAATGATATTCCGAAACTCAGGACCCAGACCACGATCGCCGCGACGATCCAGCGCCAATCTGGCGTGATGACAGCTGCGACGAGTGCCGGGGACACCAACGCCAGCAGCAGCCCCTGAACCCACATCCATAGCTCATACAGGCTTCGGGGCACGCGCGGCCCGGCCACAGCCACGCGATCCTCATACACTGCGATGCGGACGCGGCCTGCAAAGCGCGCTCCAACGCGGTACGACCAGCCGTCGAATACCTTGGCGCCCTCGGGCACAGTCCCGCCGACAAGGCCAGACTCGATGGCGGTTCCCTTGCGCACGATTGCCCTGCCTGGTGCGCGTCGCGAGAACAGGCGCACCAGGGCGAGGGACATCCATCCCACTGAAGCGACGGCGATGATCGCGATGGCTATCTGCTGCCATGTCTGCATATCAAGCATTACCCGCCCTCCTTGATGCCCTAGCCTCAATCTGCACATTGCCATCTGCGTAGACCAAGGCTACGGCGCTCTGATCTTCGGATTGCCATACCGTCGTACCATCCATCCATTGCGTAACGAATGACCAGGCACTCATGTATCTATCTTCATCATAAGCGATTTTCGATGCAGCATCTATGATTGATTGATAGGGGGGTTCATAAGGAAGATTCATCGTAAAGCAGATTGCCCCGGCGCTCTTACCGACCAGAGCCTTGATCTTTTCGTCAGGCTCGCTTTCATCATCGGCCATATGACCAACCGGCTGTGCCAACAAGCCTGTTCCTTCGCATTCCCTGCAAACCCACAGACCATCTTCATCTACCTCAAGCTCGCGTTGACCATTTAGGCTCTGATACTGGGATTCCGTTTCGGCTGTCAAGGATGAAAACGAGGCCAACCCCAGGCATCATCGGCACAGAGGCCTGAGTGGACGACGCGGCCCTCACTCCTCCCTGTTTATCGTGACTATGTCGCAGTTGCAGAGACCACGAAATAGCTCGACGTCACGGTCCGACAGCATGTGCATGGGCACAACCGCCTCGGGTGTGAGCGTGGCTACAGCCTGGGCCGCCTCCTTGGCATCCATCGTATAGGTGCCCCCCACCGGCAGCATGACCACATCCACACGAATCTCCGCCATCTCGGGGAATCAGAGTCAGTATCCCCGGCGAAGTAGATGCGCTTTCCATGCAGTGTCACGATGAATCCCAGGTTCCCGAATTCCTTCAGGTGATAGGATTTGTTGATATTGTAGGCCTCTGTCGCTTCGATCTCGACCGCCCCAACTGCTGTGCGTTCCGCCGGCTGCAGGACACGCACTTGGCCAGGTACTCCATCCTGTGACAGCAAGGTCGCCACCACTTGTGAAGTGACGATGACTGTATCAGGCTTGCTGATGCGCTTGAGCAAAGTCGGGGAGTAATGATCGCCGTGTGAGTGGCTGATCAGGATAATGTCAGCCTGCGGGAGCTCGTTCTTGAAAGAGCCCACTGGGTCGAATAATCGTCGGTGGCCCATCCAGACGGAAGCTCGCATTACCCAGCCAGTGCAGCCGCGCAAGCAGGTCAGGCAGCTCTATGACAGATAAGGTGGGTACCGGTGGTAGGGATGTAGCTGTGGATGGTAGGAGGGGAGTAGAGGAAGATGGACTTGGCCCACAACTAGTCAAGGCAGAGGAGAGAACGACCGAAAGAAGGAGAACCATGACTACACCTCTCATTGCTCCACCCCATTTGTCCCAGCATATCAGTCGAGCACCGGCCAGCGCCATTCCTCTTATGCGTTCGATACCCCCTTCTGTCAAGACGGAGGAGCCACTCGTCGGAGCAGATTGGCAACTACTGCCTGCGACCGCGGCCCTGCATTCTCAGTCCCCTCCAGCGTCTTCCGCCCATCTGCCGGATGCGCTCGTAGCTCGGCGGACCGGTGCCAAGATCATGTTGAAAAGACGCCTGATGGTACTTGAATCGCTACTTATGATCTGATCCGTCAGGTTGTGCTGGGTGTTGATGCGCTGGCTAGGAAACGCCCAACAGCCATGGCATGTGCCTCGAGGCTGACCTGTTCTCTGACCCAACGATACCCGCTCTCCGCAAGGAGTGCCGCCTCTTCGGGACAATTCAGGAGATGCGCAATCGCGTCGGCAAGGCAGGTCGGCGACGGTTCGGCAACGAGTCCGGTAACTCCGTCTGCCAGACTGCTGGTTGATCTCCTTGACCCTAGAGCGGGGCCCAGTGGCGAGCTCAGTCCTCAGCTCACCGCTTTCTTCACGAGCGCGCCGATCCTTGCCTCTTCGGCGGCGGTCAGCTCCTTCAGCGCGAACGCGGTCGGCCACATGGCGCCTTCGTCGAGGTTCGCCGCGTCGCTAAAGCCGAGCGTCGCGTACCTCGTGTTGAACTTTTGCGCGCTCTGGAAAAAGCAGACGACCTTGCCGTCCTTGGCATACGCGGGCATCCCGTACCAGGTTCTCGGCGAGAGGGCTGGCGCGCTGGCTTTGATGATCGCATGGAGCCGCTCGGCCATGGCGCGATCCGGTTCCTGCATCTCGGCGATCTTCGCCAGCACGGCGCTTTCCCCGTCCGCCCTGTCCTTCTTCGCGCGCGCTTCCGCCTTCAGCTCTTGGGCGCGCTCCTTCATCGCAGCTCGTTCCTCGTCCGTGAATCCCTTGAACGTCTCGCCGCTCGCGGTGGTGCTCTTGGCGGACTCTTGCGTGTCCTTCTTTGGGCTCATAGAAACCTCCTCATACTGACTTGGGTTGGAAACCTCGCCGCAGTTCGAATGCGGACCCGCGCTATTCCAACGTGCGCCGCCTAACGCCGGCGTTCAGGTGCGGCTGGTTCGCGCAACGGGCCAGCCGTCACCTGCAACGCATTGTTGGGCGTCAGTTCTTTCTTCACCTCGATACCTTCGAGTGGTGCCCTGAACCCCGGAGTCAACAGGACTCAAGGATCCGATGGTTGCGTGCCTCGATGAAGTCTACTGCGAGTTGCCGATACGCCCTGTAGGCATCCATGCTTGCAGGGAGCGGCGACGTGTTGAAGTCCTCGAACGGCATGAAGAATCTCACGGCGGAGCAATCCTCGGTGACCAAGTCCTGCAGCAGAAAGAACTCCACGTATCCCCGGAAGTCACCAAACAACCCGAAGAAGTCCGCGTAACGCGCGAGCGTGTCACTCAACGGACTGCGTTCGTTGCGGTAGTGCCGCCGAATGCACTCCACGGTCAGATCAAACCGGTCTTTGATCCGGGGATGGAATCCGCGCGCGCCATTGATTGTCATCTTGCGGCCGATGCGGTTTCCTGGGAATACCATCATGCCGCCGATCGTGTAGCCGATGCCGTTGAACGCCTCCCGCTCCTCCACCGGAATCTGATTGATGATGTGCGAGATACGGCTGCTCTCTCGAGAACGTCGGAATCACCGCATCGCTCGACAAGAAGAACTCGCCCAATTCAGACCGGTGATGCAGATAAACGTGGGGAGCTGGTGTCATCAAGTTCGAAGACCACGCCACTCGGCAAGGGTTTGCTCCAAAGAAGCTTGTGATACCTGCGAAGCGTTGGACTGAGGGCGTCCGGATCCCTTCCCGGCGGCGTGTCCGACCGAAAGTCGAAGGTGATGTCAATATGTCTGCGCATGTCCATGCCGCGAAGGTACTCCTAGACCTGAACTACTGCCTACCAATCTTGGCACAGTGCCGATATAGTCGGGATGTGCTTATTGGCTGATTCTCCACTAGCACTTGACGCCCAACAGCCGGCATCAGCCGCGGCCGGAGGCCGTCGGTTGCATGTCGTTGTTGTGCGATAGCTGTAGTCGCACGCTACGACTAGGCTCTCTCCAGAAGGCTCAAGAACTGCCTTACTACCTCGTCCGCCTTCTCATAGCACTTCGTCGCGTCGAAGTGCTCAACGAGGCGAATGCCATGCTCACGAAACGTACGATCTCGAGCGTGGTCTTGAACCGTGCGCGACGGCGGATGAAAGGGTTCACCATCAACCTCTAGAATGCCCCACTTCCCGTCGCGACAGATCAGGAAGTCGGCCTCCCTGTTCTCGCGGGTTCCAACGCCAAGGCGACCACGGCAGTTTGGAAAGAAGAGGACCTGCGCGCGGTCGAGCGCCTCAGCGATGCGAATCTCACTCTGGGATCGGAAGAAGAGACTGTTCCAAACCCTGAGCGCTCGTCCCTGGGCGGCCTGATTGTGCACCCCGACGCCGCGGGCAATCTGGAGGAGTTCTTCACGCCAGTTCGGGTCGATGGCAATGTGCTCAACGTGGACGGTGAAGTGCTTGATGTACGTCTTCTCGGGTAGAACAGCCTCCAAAGCCCTCTGAATCGCCTGGGTTGTCGAGTGACCCGCGTCGTTGAGTATATCATACGCAGCACGCGGGCCTGTCAGCTTCATATGAAGAGCCTCGTGCGTTTCGTCGCCGACGTACCACGTGTCTCCAGACGGCCAAGACTCCAACGCGCAAGACAAGAGTACGCTGGCGGCGTCCTCTTCACCCCCGTCGATCAGGAAACGCGCCGCAGTAGCCAGGATGATATCGTCATTCAGTCCATCACTCACGACACTTCCCCTTCAGTCGCCTAACCATTGTGTATACGGAATTCGCCTCTACCTGCCACCGTGGCATTGTAGACTGAATCGGCTCAGTATCCGTCCGGAGTTGCGTTCACGGAAATCTCTGGTGCGATCGGTTCCCTCGCGAGCTGTGCGGCGCACCCGGCCAGGTACAATATACCATAGAATCCAGCGGAGGTCAAGCTCCTGTTATGTCCACTCACTGATCAGCCCCTCAACCACCTCCGCCAGCCGCGGCCCAACGTTCTCGATGCTCTCCAGCCCTTTGCGCCCCATCTGCCGGTAGATCAGCCCCACGTCCTGCTCCAGGTCCTCAATCGCCCACGCCGCCTTGCGGTAGGCCCAGACGCGCTGACCTGGCGCGTTGTCCAGCTCCAGCCAGTAACACTGATTCGCCAGCGCCTCCACGATCCGCTTGTTCAGTGCGCGCTTGTCGCCGGGGATGATCGGCCGCGGCATCCGGTCCGAGATGCCGTATTTGCGGCACAACTCGCGGATGCGCCGGCCAATGGCGTGCGGATCGCCAGTGCGAATGCCGCCATAGCTGGCGGTCGGGTGGGGGTACATCCGCTCGTACAGGGGCAGCAGGTCGGGGAAGCGGTCGCGCAGAACGCCGAAGAAGAACTCGCGCTGCTGGTCGGCCAGGGTCAGGCCGCCGGCGACGACGAAGCGGCCGCCATGGTTGGCCGTGCAGCGGATGGTCGCCTCCAGGTTCTCGTCGGTGTCGCACAGGCCGGGCAGGATCGGCATCATGCTGATGCCGGTCAGGATGCCTGCCTTGGCGATCTGCTCCATGGCCGCGTAGCGCTTTTCCATGCGCGGAGCCAGGTTCTCCATCTGGCGGACGCGCTCGTAGGTCGGCGAGTCGGGGGCCGAGATCATGCTGAAAAAGACGACGGACGGCGCCCGCTGGTTGATCTCCTTCAGCAGGTCCAGGTCGCGCAGGACCAGGGGCGAGCGCTCCAGGACCGAGACGGGAAAGCCCAGGTCCAGGCACACCTCCAGCATGCGCCGCGAGACCTCGAACTTCTTTTCGGCCGGCTGATAGTCGCCGGTGACGACGACGTCGACCGGCAGCCGGCTCAGGGCCTTGCGCAGCAGCTCGGGGGCGTTTTCCTTGACCTTGATGACGTAGCCAAAATCGTTCAGGTCGTCAAAGGGGCAGTACTTCCGCTCGCGGCAATAGCAAAACAAGCAGCCGTGCTGACAGCCGATATAGGGGTAGGCGCTGTAGCGCGACCAGAACCAGTGGTCTGCCCGCTTGCCCTTGTTCAGAATTGTCTTGGGCCGATAAGGCACAAAAACCGTACGCCGTCCCATACGGCTATTCTAGCGGGGTACGGGCAAAGAGTCAAGTCTCGGAAACAGGTCTCCAGTCGCACGCTGCCTGCAGCAGCGCATCGATGTTCTCAGGTAGTGCGCCGGGCGACACCCCGCCGCCGAAGGACAAGATCATACCCGACAGGCCGCCCGAAGCCTGGCTACACCGGGTGAGGCAGTCGTGCGCCCAGCGGGCTGTGGCGGCGGGCGTTCCACGCACCCCCATATCCAGTGGGGGCACGTTGCCCATCAACGCCACGCGATGCCCCATTCTGGCCTTGACCTCGGCGATCTCCATCTCGTGGCTAAAGTTGAACACATCGAATTCAGCCTGGCTCAGGCTGCCGGCCAGGTGCAGGCAGGGTGTGTCGTTATGGTATACTCGAATGAGACCTTCGAACTCGGAAAAGATGCGGTGCAGGTGGGGATGGATCAGGGACTCATAGTGGCGCTTTGAAACCATCCCCACCACGTCGTCGAGCACCAGGATCCCCTCTGGCTCGCGGAGCGTGTCGAGCTGAGCGTGGAGCCAGCGGATGATCGTGGTGGTCAGCGTGTCCAGGAAGGATGAAACGTGGCCAGGCGCAGTGACCAACCCCATCAGCAACGGGGTGACGCCAACCAACCAGGAGGCAACGGTCATCGGCCCGCGCGCCGCGACCATACGGATGCCCAGTCCTTCCGCATGCAGGCGCTTGTCCATCAGCTCGTAGAGGCGAAGCACAAGGGGCATCAAGCCATCTTCCTGGGGATTGGCCGGTTTGGCCGCCGCCCAGAAGGCTAGATCGTCCACCACAGGCTCGATCGATGGCGGCCGGTTGGAGTAAAAACGCACCTTGGCTCCAAACGCAGAGGGCTCGGCAGCCATGCCATACTCTACCCAAAAGCCCGGGATCCACACCGCTTCCGGGAAGCGCTCCAGCAATCCAAGGTTGATCTCCAGCCATTTCTCGGGCAGGAGGTAGTAATCGCGCGTATCGATCCCGGCGTAGCCAGGCAACCAAGGGCTGTCCACGATCAAGGCCACGGGCACTTGATCCGGTTTTTCTAGCCGAGCTGCCTGCTTGAATCGTTCCCAGGGCGTGCTCATCGTGATCTCCGAAGGACTCTTAGTGAAACCGGCTCTCGGATTGCCACATGTCCGGGTTGGGGCCGACGATCCTCTTGATCTCTTCAGTCGCGTCAGTCAAGCGGGTCAGTATTTCGGGCGGCAAGGCCAGATCCGCTGCTTGCGCCGTCTGCCGGATCTGATCGGGCCGGCGCGCCCCGGCAATGGCCGACGTCACTCCCGACTGGTGCAGCAGCCAGGCAAGGGCCACGTTGGCCATCGGCTGCCGAATCTCATCACAAACATGTCGGATCCGGTCGATGGCTGCGAACGTCTCGGCCTCACATCCTGCCTGTCCATGGCGCGCTTCTGACCGCTTCCCGGAGAACAGCCTGGTCCGCGCCCGGCCGTCGGGCACATCCCCGGCCGAGCGGAATTTGCCGGTCAGCAGCCCTTGGGCCAGTGGGCTGTAGCACAGGATGCCAATGCCTTCGTCCACGCACCTCTGCCGGAGCTCGTACTCGATGGCGCGCCACAACAGGCTGTAGGGAAGCTGGTTGGTTTCCGCCTGGCCGATGGCCTGTCCCCTCGAGGGGATCTTTGTCAGGTCGGAGAGGTCATGCAGGCCAAAGTTGCACACGCCGATAGCCCGTACCTTGCCCTGCTCGCGCAGCCGTTCGAGCGCCTCCAGCGTCTCCGGCAGCGGCACGGCGCGGCTGGGCCAATGGATCTGGTACAGGTCAACATAGTCGGTTCGCAGTCGCTGGAGGCTGGCCTCACAGGCGCGGGTCACCTCGCCGCCGGACAGGTTGGCACGGCCCACCTTGGTGGCAATCACCGCCTCATGCCGTCGGCCCAGCAGAGCCTGGCCAAGCACCGATTCTGAGTCGCCGCCGCCATACCCCTCGGCTGTGTCGAACAGATTCACGCCAGCGTCCAGCGCGGCATGGACAGTGGCAATCGATTCGGCCATGTCCTGCGGTCCCCAGGTTGCATCTCCGGCCAGCACCCAGCAGCCCATGGCTATGGCCGAGACAGGAATGTCAGTCTTGCCCAGTTTGCGATATTGCACGGTTCCTACCTCTCAGACCTGTCCTGGATCGAGGGTGACCTTGAGTGTGCTGGGATCCTCGCCATCGACCTGCCTCAGGGCTGCCGCCACATCGCGCAGCGGCATCTGGTGGGTGATCAGCAGTTCGGGATGGAGCAGCCCTCTGGACATCAACCGCATCGCCTGTGGGAACTCACCCAGGGTGACGCGCGAGGCGATGATCTTGGCCTCCTTGAGCACCAGGGTCTTGAAATGGACGGCCGACAACTGCTCTCCCAACCCCAAGGTTACGATCCGGCCCCCGGAGCGGATCATCTTGACCGCCTGGGCCAACGGCGCTTCCTGCCCCACTGCCCCATGATAGTGTCCAACCGCCTCGATGACGCAATCTACGCCAACGCCCTGGGTAATCTCTGCCACCCGCTCCACCAGGTTTTCCTGTCCGACGTTGACGGCATAGTCTGCGCCCAGCTTGCGCGCCAACTCCAGGCGGAAAGGCTGGAGATCAGCGCTGATGGTGAGAGCAGGATTGGCGCTGTGACACAAGACGTCCAGCACCGACAGCCCCAGCTTGCCCGCTCCGAGGATCGCCACGCTCTCTCCCGGCTGCACCTGCCCACGCCTCAGGATATGATGGCCCAGGCCATACGACTCGACCATCGGCACATGGGCCATGGGGATGACATCGGGCAGCGGATAGACGCAATTGGCCGGCGCGGCGACATACTGCCCGAATCCACCGTCCAGGTCGATGCCAAGTAGTCTGAGCGTCCGGCAGGCATTGAGATGGCCCGACATGCAGGCAGGGCAGGCATGGCAGGGGATGATCGGATCCACGACGACGCGGTCGCCGATCCGGAAGCCCTTTACACGCTTGCCTACCTCCAGGACAATGCCGCCAAACTCGTGACCCAATATGGCGGGATAGGTTACCCGGCCGTGAAACTCGCCACGGTAGATGTGCAGATCGGTGCCGCAGATGCCCACACAGCCGGTTTCCACCAGCACCTCATCCGGCCTAATGTGCGGATCATCCGCGTCGCCGAAGCGTATGTCTCGATCATCATACAGGATGGCTGCTTTCACATTCCCCTCCAGTTACGGCTCGACCAGGTAGAGGTTCACCCGCCCACCGTGGTCAGAGGCATACAGGATGCGCGTCCCGTCCCAGCTCCAGGTGGGATGGCAGTGGCTGGACTGGGTATGCCATGAGGTCTTGTGATTGCACAAAAGTCGGAGCTTCGCCTCGTTGTCAGAAATGTCAATAAGCACCAGGTCGTCCACATCATCGCCGACGAGCACAGTGTTGTCCCGATTGGCGTGGTAGTGGTTGCAGTAGTAGGGCATGTCGATACGCCTGACCAGGTTCCCCTTTCTGTCGGCCAGCCCGACAAAGGGGACCAGCGTGCTCTGCTTGACGGCTACGTCGATGGCCACGGCTTGGGTCCGGCTTGAGGTGATGGTCCCGTCGTGGCCGGGGCCCCGATCATCGAAAAAGATGTAGCCGTCCTGGGTCCAGAACTCGTGCCCGATCGAGTCGTGCTCCCCCTGCCGGAAGCAGGGCCAGGCCTCGCGTGAGACAAAATCGAGCAGCCAGATGCGCTGGGTGACCAGATGCCACGGCCCTTCGTGACAAAAGGTCGCCAGGGTGGGATCGTCAGGGCAGAACTGGAAGTGGCTCAACCAGTGGGTATCCCTATGGACATCGAACCAGCTTGCCCGGCCAGGTTGGGCGCCGTCAAGATAGGCCAAGGTGACGCGCCCATCCTTGACCAGGTAGTAGTGATCCTTGAACCCGGCATAGTTCGGCCCACGCGGAACAGCGACCGTCTCGTTGCGACAGAAAGCGATGTAGCGCCGGTCAGCGCTGATCGAGGGCGCCCCCAACTTGAACTTGGCCTTTTCTTCGTAGAGGGTCGAGATCTCCCCGCTTTCGGTATCCAGCTTTCGCACCCTGTTGCCGGTGGTGTAGACGACGATGCGGCTGTCGGGCGTCTTGGTGACGTTGCCGATGGACGATTTCTCGTCGGTTAGCTGGACGATCTCTCCGGTGCCGAGATCCATCCGAAACAGGTTGTACAGCAGATCATCGTCCGGTGCTCTGTCATGACCAGAGGCCCGGTCGGAGCGAAAGATGATCTCGTTTCGGTGTGCGTCGAACGAGTTCTCGGTAAAGTAGAGATGCACATTGTTGCCAACGGAGGTCAGCCTCTTGATGGTCCGACCTGTCTTCTCATCCTCGAAGGTGCGCATTTCCGAACGCCATGTCTGGCCGATCATAGTCTGTGTCCTCCACAAGTCACTTGAGAAAATCTTGGCGGATAGGGGTGAAGCAATCCACCAACCGCGCGTGCTCGGTCAATAGCTGGATCGAGTGGGGCACGCCCGAAGGGATCAGGAAGATGTCGCCAGGACCCAGGCGCGTTTGACTCTGGCCGATGATGACCAGGACTTCCCCTTCAGCCAAATAGGAGACCTGCTCGTGCGGGTGGGAATGGGGAGGATCGGGATGCTCCTTGGGGCCGTCGTAGAAATCGACAACGACCATCATCAGGTTGTCGGTGTGGCCAAGCCGCCGCTCAGCGCCTTCACGGATCTGGGCCACAGGCATTTCGTGATACTTGGCAGTTGGCATATTGTGTCCTTTCCAGAGCGCACCCTAGATGCCGAGCGCCTGCATCAGGCCCCGGATATAGCCCACCTGCCAGGCCCGGCTCGACTGCGCCCACTCGCCGTCGCCGGCGAGCCCAAAGTTGTGGTCCGGCACCAGGTAGCCCTGGTAGTCCACCTCTTTCAGCGCCTTCAGGTTGGCCACCATATTCCCGTCCCCCTCGTTGGGAAAGACCTCGCGATACCTGGGCACTGCGCCCGACACGTTACGAAAATGGACGTAGAACATCTTGTTCCGCTCGCCAAAGTAGCGGATGACCGCCGGCACATCCTCGCCCGCCTCCTGCATGCAGCCCAGGCAGAGCAGCAGCCCATTGTACGGACTCGGAACCAGGTCAACCAGCCGCTTCAGTCCGTCAAAGCCGACGAGAGCCTGGTGCACGCCCCGGTAGTAGGACATGGGTGGGTCGTCAGGGTGGGTTGCCAGCCGGACTCGAGCCTGCTCGGCCACGGGCACGATCCGCTCGTAAAAGTAAGCGATGCGCGACCACACCTCGTCGGCAGAGACCTCACCGGCCGGCTTGTCGTCCAGGTCGCCTTGGATGCGCTCGGCATCAAAGGTAGTGAGATAGACGCCTCCCCTGCCAACAGGCAGCCGCTCGTACCCCGGATGCCAGAAGGGGCCTTTGGGCGCCCAATAGGTGGTCCGCTGGTCGATGATGACCACCGGCGAAGGTCCCGGCCCCGTAGCCGGCTGGCGCGAGTCAGGACGGGCGGGAGGCCGGGAGGGCGCACCATCCGCATAGGCTTCACCGATGGCTCGGATGGTCCGGCAGACGTTGTCGATCTCTCGATCCCGTTCGGGAAGGCCGAGGAGCTGGTTCTTGATGCAGTCACCGCCCAGGCCGATGCCGGTCAGGTCTAGATCGTAGCGGGCAAAACGCTCGCGCATCTCCCGGACGTTGTCCGCAGTGAGATAGCAGCGTTCGGTGTACCCCGGGCAGGCCGACGCCCAGATGCTGGCCCCATCGGCGCCGACCTGTTGGGCAAACAACAGGCGGTCTTCAGCCCCGTTGTTGGATCGCAGCCCGATCTTCATCGCCGAGCTTCCTTGATCCAGCCCAATACCTGGGCAACCTTCTTGGAAACGCCATCCCAGTCCCCGGCAGCCACCATCTCTTTGGTTATCAGCTTTGAGCCGATGCCAACGCAGGCCACGCCGGCCCGGAACCAGGCGCGGATGCTGTCCTCCGTAGTATCCACGCCGCCGGTGGGCATGATCCGCGTCCAGGGCATCGGCGCCAGCACAGCCTTGACAAAACCCGGTCCGCCGACCTCGGCGCCGGGAAAGATCTTGACGATCTCGACGCCGAGCTCCTCCGCCTGGGAGATCTCGGTGGCGCTGCCGCAACCAGGCATGTAGGCGATCTTGCGCCGGTTGCAGAGCCGGGCCACCTCGGGATTCAGGATCGGTCCGACCACAAAGTTGGCCCCGCTGCCGACGTACAACGCTGCCGTCGGCGCATCGATAACCGAGCCTACGCCCAGGATCACTGCGGGATGGGTCCTGTCCGCCCAGTCGATGAGCTGGGTAAAGACGTTCCACGCCCGGTCGCCACGGTTGGTGAACTCGACCACCCTGGTCCCGACCTTCGGCGCAGGCCGTCACGATCTGCTTGGCCACCTCTACGCTGCTGTGGTAAAAGACCGGCACCAGACCGGTCTCAACGATGGCGTTGAGCACAGCAAGACGGTCGAAACGAGCCATTGTCCTCCCCTCCCCAACTCGGCAGACTCACCGGCTGACGCGGCCGGAGGTATCGCCCGCCATCAGTTTCTCGACCTCGGCCACGGTGACCAGGTTAAAGTCACCCAGGATGGTGTGTTTCAAGCACGAGGCAGCCACGGCAAAGTTTAGCGCCTGCTGCGCGTCAAGATCCCGGCCCTTTGGGCCAGGATAGGTGCGCAGGCCGTAGATCAGCCCAGCGCAGAAACTGTCGCCGCTGCCGACCCGATCCACGATGGCTGTGATGGCAAAGTGCGGGCCGGTGTAGATCTGGCCCTGCTGCCACAGGATCGCGCTCCAGGTGTTATGGCTGGCCGACAGCGAGCCGCGCAGCGTGATGGCGATAGTCTTGAGGTTGGGAAAGCGGCTCGCCAGCTCGTCGCAGACGTGGACGTATGCCTCAGCCTCAACCCCTCCGCCCGTTATGTCCACTCCTGGAGCCTCGATGCCGAAGACCTTGTCGGCGTCCTCCTCGTTGCCTACGGCCACGTCACAGCAAGCCACCAGCTCAGGCATCACTTCGGCCGCCCTCTTGCCCCACTTCCACAGGTTCTTGCGATAGTTCAGGTCACACGAGACGGTCAAGCCCATATCCCTGGCGGTCTGCGCTGCCTCCAGGCACACCCGGGCCGCTCCCTCTGAAACCGCCGGGGTAATTCCCGTCCAGTGGAACCAGTCGGCGCCGGCAAACACGGCTCGCCAGTCGATCATGCCCGGCTCGATAGTCGCAAAGGACGATCCGGCCCGATCGTAGATGACCTTGCTGCCACGCTGAGCCGCGCCCACCTCCAGATAATAGATGCCCAGACGCCCGCCGCCGCGCACCACGTGGCTGGTGCCGACGCCGTACTGTCGCAAGTAGCTCAGGCAGGCATCACCGATGTCGTTGGCCGGCAGGCGGGTGACAACCTCGACAGGCAGCCCAAAGTGCGCCAGGGACACCGCCACGTTGGCCTCACCGCCGCCATAGATGACGTCCAAGCTCCGCGCCTGGACGAAGCGCTGGAAGCCCGGCGGCGAGAGGCGCAGCATGATCTCGCCAAAGGTGACAATCGTCATCGGGTAAGCCAGCCGCCGTCGACCGGCACGATGGCGCCATGCAGGTAATCGGAAGCCGCGGACGCCAGAAAGGTCACTACCCCCTTCAGGTCGTCCGGTATTCCCCAGCGCCCGGCCGGGATGCGGCCCAGGATCGCCTCGCTGCGCATCGGATCGGCACGTAGGGGGGCCGTATTGTCGGTGGCCATATAGCCGGGCGCAATGGCATTCACGTTGACTCCCCGAGCAGCCAGCTCGTTGGCCAGCGCCCGGGTCAGTCCGGCCACGCCGCTCTTGGCAGCAGTGTAGGATGGGACCAGGATCCCGCCCTGGAAGGACAGCATGGAAGCGACACTGATGATCTTGCCTGACCCTTGCGCCACCATCAGCCGGGCAGCAGCCTGCGACAGGAAAAAGAGGGCCTTCAGGTCGATCTGGATCACGTCGTCCCAGTAGGCCTCGCTGAACTCCAGGACGGGCGCCCGGCGGATGATGCCGGCGTTGTTGACCAGGACGTCCAGGCGACCCATTTCGGCAGCCACCCGCCTGACTGTGTCATCCAGCTCCTGCACGGTACTGTCGCCCAGATTGCAGTCCACTGCCATAAAGCGCCGTCCCAGGGCCTCGACCTGGGCCTGCGTCTCCTCCACAGAGATAACATCCAGGCCGGCGACGTCGGCGCCGGCTTCGGCCAGGCCGACGGCCATGGCCTGCCCCAGACCACGACCCGCGCCGGTGACCAGGGCCACTTTTCCATCCAGCCGAAACAGATCCAACACACTCATGATTTTCCTCCGATTCAGTGTCCCAGTTCTTTCAGCATTGACACGGTGCGGCTCACCCAGCCCAGCGCCGGATCGTCCACCGTGGCCTGGACACGATGCTCGCCAGCCAGGAGCCAAAGGTAGTAGGTGGTGTATCCGGGCGCGCTGACGACGGTATGGTAGCCGCTGGGGGCCATCATGATGGTGTTATCGCGCACGGTAAAGTTCTCTTCCTCACCCTGATCGTTATAGTAGTGGCAAACGCCGAAACCGTCAACCGGGGACACCTTGAAAAAGTACATCTCTTCATGGTACGCCTGGCGCGGCAGATCATCCACCTCGTGCTTGTGGGGGGGAAAGGTGCTCCAATTGCCACTGGGGGTAAAGGTCTCACCTACGATGAGCCGCCGGGCCGGCAGGTCGGGCTGGGCGACTTGGGTCAGGATCTGGTGAAAGTAGCGCTTGAAGTTGGCCGCACCCCATACACCGTTTGCCACCCGCTCAGGACCGATCACGTACGGCTCAGCCGCCAAGTCACTCGGCGCGCTGGCCAGGGCGACCTGGACCGGCCCTTCGGCGGTGATGGTGTACGTGACGCCGGCCGGCAGGTAGACTGAGTGCGGCTTGCCGGCAAGGACGTTGGCCCGCCCGCCGACCTTGTCGAAGCGCTTCCCGGCTGCCTCGAAGGTCGCCTTGCCACCCAGGAGCACAGCCAGTACCTCGCGATCGCCTGTGGCACCGGCATGGCGTTGGCCTGCGGGCAGCACAAGCAGATCAAAACCCAGCAGCTTGCATGGATTGTGGGGCAGGGCGTTCAGCCCTGCCGCAGACTGTAGCGATGCAAAGTATTCCATTTTTTCACCTTTCGAATCTTCTTTAGTCAAATGTCAAACGAGAGACAGTGCCTTCGCCCATGCCTTCGACGGCGACCGGCACGCGCTGGCGGCTCAGGACCGGGCCCTTCACCTCGGCGAGGAATATCTCACACAGGACGTAGGCCATGCAGCCCGGCTCCAGGTGCCCGCCAAAGGCGCCATCAGGAGTGGACAGCGCCACATGGATGTGGGGCTGACCGTCCACCACCAAGCCGTTCATCGCCAGGATTTCAATGCCTCCATAACCACGGCCGAAGGCAGTTTCGCTCGGGAGGCGGTTGTGGGTCACCCAATGGAGATGGTAGGCAGCCAGCGTGCCGTATCCGCCCAGGACCACAGCCTGCCGGACACCTGCCAGGTCAAGGAAACGTTGAATTGACTCGAACACGTCTTCGCCAGGATCCACACGAAGGATGTGGATACGGCTGAGACTCATCGCGTCAGCTTCCATTATGAACCAGTCCTTTCTATCGTCATGTTGGTCACGTCCAGTCCCCGGACGTTGGAGCAACTGAACACAGGCTCTTCCTGCACCACGCCGCGCACGTTATGGAGAGCGAGGCCGTCTATGTCCTGGCAGCAGATGCCCTTGACGGCGTTCAGGCGCAGGTCTTCCAGCACAACTCGCTCGATCGGCTGGTCGGGCAGACCACGAATGGCGACGGCGCACGCCGCGCCATCGCAGGTCACGTTCTTGATGTGGATATCCCGAAAAGCGGGTGGCGCGTCCGACCGCGACGCGGCGGTTGAAAAGCCGTAGAACATGTTCAGGACGATGGCTTCTTGACGCAGGCCGGCCATGAGGATGTTGTCGACATGGACATCCTCGACCACGCCGCCGCGCCCGCGCATCGACTTGAGCCGGATGCCTTGGTCGCCGCCGGTGAAACGACAATCGGAGACATGCACGTGGCGCACGCCGCCCGACATGCCGCTGCCGATAGCAACTGCCCCATGGCCGTCGCTCATGGTGCAGTTGCGGATTATGACATTCTCGCAGGGCCGCCCGACCCGCCAGCCGTCCTCGTTCATGCCGGAGTTGATGGCGATGCAGTCATCTCCGGTGGCGAAGGAGCAGTCTTCGATAAGCACGTTACGGCAAGAGTCGGGGTTGAGCCCGTCGGTGTTGGGTCCCCGGGTCTTGACGGTGACACCACGCACAAGGACGTTTTCGCAGTAGACCGGGTGCATGGTCCACATGGGGCCATCGAGGAAGGTCACGCCCGCGACGAGCACGTTGCGACAGCGCAGCGGCTGCAGGAACTGCGGCCGCAGGGCCGCCTCCTCAGTACCGTAGATCCGCTGCTCGACCGGAACCCCCTCGAATTGGGCGTCGTAGAGCGTTTTGGCAGCGGCCTGCTGCAGCTTTTTCCAGGACCACCATGCTTGGCCCTGCCCGTCCAGGACCCCCGCGCCGGTGACGGCAATGTTCTCGCAATCGTGGGCATAGATCAGAGGCGAATAGTTGTAGCACTCGACCCCCTCCCAACGGGTGAAGACGGGCGGAAGATAGTCGGCAGGGCGGGTGCTGAAACGTACCAGTGCCCCCTGCTCGAGGTGAAGGTTGACGTTGCTGCGCAGACGGATCGGACCGGTCAGCCAGGTACCGGCCGGGACGCGGACGACACCGCCACCCGCGTCGTGGCAAGCGTCGATGGCCCGGCCGAAGGCCTGTGTGTTGACGGAGGCTCCATCGTCGACAGCGCCGAAATCCCGGACGTCAAGGAAGCACTCGGGAAAAGCAGGGGCCTCCAGGAGCGGCATGTCAAAGGGCAGAGCCTGGCTCATCGGGCAACCTCCTTAAGGGGCCGTTCGGCATGCTCCATCTCGAGACTGGCCAGCATGAACGCGCCGACGCCTTTGAAGTCGTTGGACAGTACCTTTTCGCCGACATAGTACTCGAAGGAGCCATCCCGATAGGGCTTGCCGCCCAGGCCCCCCACGCTGCAAATGCGATGCAGGCTCACCAGGCCCGGGTCGCTGACAGTGACAAACTGTGACAGGATGCCGTCGTACCCTCGCCGGGCCACGTCGAGTGCGCTGGGGTCCAGATAGCCTTTCCTGACACCCTTCGCCAGGGCGTAGACGAACATGCAGGAGGCCGAGGCTTCGAGGTAGTTCCCGTCACGCCCATCTTGATCCAGGATCTGATACCACACCCCGCTGGCCTTGTCCTGGACGGATATCACAGCGGCAGCGAGACCGCGAAAGATCGCGAGCAGATTACCCAGTTGGGGATGATCCTCGGGAAAATGGTCCAACACGTCGGGGAAGGTCATAGCGTACCAACCCACGGCCCGGCCCCAGAAATGAGGAGAGCAGCCAGTCTCGGAATCGGCCCAGCGCTGGCTCCTGGTCTCATCCCAACCGTGATAGAACAGGCCGGTCCGGGGATCGCGCGTGTGGCTGCCGATCAGCGCGATCTGGTAGGCCACGTCGTCCAAGCTGTTGGGCTCGTCAAAGCGTCTGGCGAATTCCGCGTAGAACGGCAGGGCCATATAGGCGCCGTCCAGCCACATCTGGTGGGGATAGACCAGCTTGTGCCAGAACCCGCCTTCGGCCGTGCGGGGATGGGTCGCCAATTGCTTTCTCAGTAGGAAGGCTGCCTTACTGTAGCGCACATCGCCGGTCGTCTCGTACAGCGGGAAGAGCAGCTTGCCCTCGTTGATCTGGTCAATGTTGTATTCGTCCAGGCGATAGGTCCGGATTTCGCCGTCAGGGCCGATGAATGCGTCGATGTTGCTCCTGACATAGTCATAGTACTTCCGGTCGCCTGTTTCCCGCCACAGACGGCACATGGCCAGAAGCACGACGCCAGGTTCGTAGTGCCACCGTCGCGACAGCAGCGGATGACGGGCCATCACCGTGTCGGCCGTGCGCACCGACCAGGCCGGCCTGTTTGCGCCAGTTCCAGCTTGCTCGATCATGCCGCCGTCATCTCCCCTGGATTGGCGTCAGATGCCGGTGTGCAAGACCTTTTCATAGAACTCATAGTTCTCCACGATCATATCGCGGATTGGCAGGTGATAGGGACACTTGTCCTCACACTCGCCGCACTCGATGCAGTTCTTGGCGCTGGCCGCCGCCTCTGCAATCCAGCCGTCCCTCATCCTCTCGACAGGCATCCGCTTCCAAAAGCTCTCGAAGACCATCACCGTCGAGATGCGCACACCCTGGGGACAGGGCTCGCAATAGCCGCAACGACGACAAAAACGGGTGCCCACCTCGGCCCTGATGCGCTCGATCGCTTGCCAGTCTTCGGGTGTCAGCTCCCAGGCCCCGGCCACGATCGCGGCGATCTCTTCGATCTCTTCCACCGCCTGGATGCCCGGGTCGGGCAAGACGCCATCGAACTGGAGCAGATACTTGATGCACAGGTTGGCATCGTTAAGCATTCCGCCGCCCAGCGGCTTCATGGCGATGAAACCCAGGTCATGTCGCCGGGCCAGGGGCAGCAGCCCGCCCTCTTGAGCCGGCTCGCTGGCGACGAAGTTGAAGGGGAACTGGATCGTCTCAAAGTGGCCCACGGGCACAGCCCTGAGGGCCACATCCATGGAATGGCTAGTGATGCCGATATGCCGGGCCTTGCCCGCCTTGACCGCCTGGTGCGCCGCTTCCAGCGCCCCGTCCGGACCCAGCACCTGGTCCAGGGCCTGAAGGGTGCTGACATTGTGAAGCTGCCACAGGTCGATGGCGTCAACCTGCAGACGTCTCAGGCTCTGTTCCAGGTGGTCCAGGGCCGTGGCTCGATCCCGCGCCGGCGTTTTGGTCGCCAAAATGACCTGTGCCCGCCGCCCGGCGATGGCCTTGCCGATGCGCTCCTCACTGGTGGTATAGCCGGTGGCCGTGTCGAGAAAGGTCACGCCCAGATCCAGGCAGCGCTGCACCACCCGGATCGCCTCGGCTTCGGTCAGGCGCTGGATGGGGATGCCGCCAAACCCGATCCGCGACACTTCCAGCCCAGTCTTGCCCAATCTCATCGTTTTCATGGCAGACCTCCTGGTCCCCAGAAATCGATCCCTGTTCCTTGCGCGGCCAATAACGCTTCCAGGAAGAAATAGTCACCACAGATGAAATAGGTGTCCACGCCCAGTCCCTTTTGAGCGTGGTAGGTCCCGTGGCGCAAGAGACCTTGGGCCTCGGGCTCGGTCTCGAGACAATGCGCAGCCAGCGCGTCGAGCAGCGTGCAAGCCAGATTGTGGAAATCGACCTCGCCCTCGTCGGCCTTGCAGGCGGGCAAGCCTCAGCATCCCGCAGGCCGCAATCGCGCCCGCCGAGCTGTCAGGGTAATGGGGTGCATCACCGGGCAAGCGCAGGTCCCAGGTGGGCACGCCATCCGGCGGCAGCTCAGACACAAAACACCACGCCGCTTGCTGTGCTGCTTCCAGGAAAGACGGCTCCTTACACCACTCGGCTGCCAGGGCAAACCCGTAGATGGCCCAGGCCTGCCCCCGTGCCCAGAGCGAATCGTCGGCGTAGCCCTGGTGGGTGCGCGGGCCGATAGGCTCGCCGGTCTCCTGGTCAAAGAAGAAGGTGTGATAGGAAGCGCCGTCCGGCCGCAGCAGGTGACGCAAGCTGGTCTCGGCGTGCTCCCTGGCCGGCCAGTAGTACTCGGGATTGCCGGTCTGCTCGAACGCCCAGAACAGGAGGGGAAGGTTCATCATGGTGTCGATGATGGCTCTGCCGCCTTCCACCGGATCGCCAATGTCGCCCCAGGCCTGGATATACCTGCCCTGGGAGCGATAGCGCTTCGCCAGCTCCCCGGCAGCCAGCAGAGCCAGGTGCCGCGCCTGCTCATGGCCGGTGAGCTGCCACTGGGCCCGAGCGCTAAGCGTGAACAGGAAGCCCAGATCGTGGGTGATATGCACTCGCCTCTCCAGGCGGTCCCGAAAAGAGGGCAGCAGCGACTCGGCGTGCGCACGGAAATCGCCTTCCCCGGTAGCCGCGCAAGCCAGCCATAGCAGCCCGGTCCAGAAGCCAGCCAGCCAGTTGTCGTTCGCGGTAAGGCGGTAGCGAGCTCCATCGCTGACTGAAGGAAACTGATCGCCAAGGGTCCGGTGGCAGCCGCGGAGCCGCGCCAGTGATTCCGTCAAGGCAGACTCGAGGCCAGACCGCTCTGTCACTCAATAGACTCCGAACTCGCGCAGCGCTTCCAGCATGGCCACGATGTTCTCCGGCGGGACGTCGGCCTGAATGTTGTGCACTGGGCTGAAGACATATCCCCCACCAGGGGCCAAGGCCTCGACATTGCGTCGCACATCGTCTCTGACCTGACGTGCAGTGCCAGCCGGCAGGACGCCCTGAGTGTCCACACCTCCGCCCCAGAAGACGAGGGCGTCGCCAAAGTCGCGCTTGAGCGCAACCGGTTCCATGCCGACCGCTCGAACGTGCACGGGATTCAGTATCTCGACGCCAATCTCGATCAGATCGGGGATCAGCGGCCGGATGCTGCCGCAGGAGTGGAAGAATCGCTTGACACCGGGCGCCAGCCTACGCAGGGTGTCGAACAGGGTCTTCAGGCGCGGCTTGAGCTGCTGCCGAAACATGCGCGGCGAGATGAGCTGTGACGTTTGCGTGCCATAGTCATCGAACTCGGCGACGACGTCGATGACATCGGCCAGCTCCTGAAGCGCCTTCCCCCAGAAGGCCAGCTTGAGCTCGAGCAGCTTGTCAAAAAGCGTATCGATCGCCGTCTCACCCTGCGCCATCGCCACCAGACAGCCCTCCATACCGACGAGGCGTTGCGTCATTTCCAAGATACCGGCAAAAGGCGACTTGAGCACCACACCGTAGCCCTGCCCCCGAAAGCGCACGGCCTGCTCTCGCAGTCCCGCGATGCGCTGTGGATCGCTCATGTCGGGCCAGTGGTGCCGCTCGATGTCCCGCGCAGTCAGGCCTGAGGCCGGCAGCGGCACCTGCACGATGCTGTAGTACAGGCCCTCCGGCTTGGACCGGCGATGGGTGATGCCCCATTCGTCATGATAGACCCAGTGATCTCCTCGATCCTCCTCGTGGACGTTCCAGTTGTGGCTATTGAGAGGGAACAGGCCCCGAGCGTCCACGCCCAGTCTCTCAATCAGGTCATCGTCGGGGAGTGCCAGTTGCTGGATGCTGTCACAGAGATGCGCTCCGTTGGGTGGCAGTCCAAATGTCTGCCGCAACTCGCGGTGGGCAATAGTGTGAATACCTGTTACCTGGGTGGCAGCCAGATCCAGGGGAACGCGATCCGGTTCCCGGTGATCCAGGGCGGTGAGCAGACGGTTGCGATGGGTCATGCGGCACCAGGTCTCGAACACTACCCATATATGATGCCGACCAGCTTTAGCTCGGCAGCTCGATGGCAAGCGACCCAGTGATCGTCGGTCAATTCCTGCCATTCGGGGATCTCCCGCTCGCAGCGCTCTTGGGTATACCGGCAGCGCGGATGGAATTTGCAGCCCGAAGGTGGATTGGCCGGGCTGGGCACATCCCCCTGCAAGATGATGCGCTGTTTGATCGCATCCGGGTCGGTGCGGGGCACTGCCGAAAGCAGGGCCTCGGTGTAGGGATGCACAGGGTTACAGTACAGCTCGTCCGCATTTGCCAGCTCGACAAGATCGCCCAGGTACATGACCGCGACCCGATCGCTGATGTGCTCCACTACCGAGAGATCGTGGGCCACGAAAAGATAGGTCAGCCCGAACTCTTTCTGCAGGTCTTCGAGCAGGTTGAGGGTTTGGGCCTGGATCGACACGTCCAGCGCCGAGACCGGTTCGTCGCAGATGACGAGTTTGGGCCGCAAAGCCAGGGCGCGGGCAATGCCGATGCGCTGCCGCTGTCCTCCGCTAAAGGCATACGGGTAGCGGTTCATGTGCTGTGCCCGCAGACCCACGGCCTCGAGCAGTTGCCGGACCTGGGCCTTGAGATCCGCTCCCTTGCCCATGCCGTTGATCGTCAAGGGCTCGGCGATGATGTCCATGATCGTCATCCGCGGGTTGAGCGAGGAGTAGGGATCCTGAAAGATGATCTGCATCTGCCGTCGGACGGGCCCCATCTCCCTCCTGGACAGCTTCAGGATGTTCGCCATCTCGCCGTTCTGCCGGAACCAGACTTCCCCCGCCGTCGGCTCGTAGGCGCGCATAATGCACCGCGCGGCAGTCGTCTTGCCGCAGCCCGACTCTCCTACCAACCCAAGGGTCTCGCCTTCGCGGATGGAAAAGCTGATCCCGTCCACGGCACGGACGTGACCGACCACCCGCTTAAAGAAGCCCTTCTGGATCGGAAAGTGCATCTTGAGGTCCTTGACCTCGACCAGAACGTTCTTGCGGAGATCCGCCTCCTGGGCACCACAGGGTTCAGTCTTGCCATTCTGTAGAGATTCGTTCATCTTTCCTAACCTGGCTTAAGAGGGCGACACTCCCTTCGGTCGGGGGGCCGCCCTTACTCAGTTGTACAGTGTGCATCGCACATGGTGGTGTGGCTCCACAGCGATAAGAGGAACCTCCTCGCTGCAAGCCGGGCTTTTCGGGGCCGGACAGCGCGGGTAAAAAGCGCAACCCGCGGGCACCGAGTAGGGATCGGGAACACTGCCGGGAATCGGGGTCAAGCGCGCCTTCACCCGGCGGCCCAGGTGGGGGATGGAGCGCATGAGGCCCACGGTGTAGGGGTGGAGCGGGTGGCGAAAGATGGTGCGCACGTCGCCGCTCTCCACAACCTTGCCCATGTACATCACCAGCACACGCGTGCACGTCTCGGCAATGACCCCCAGATTGTGGGTGATCATCAGGATCGCCATCCCAAGCTCCTGCTGGAGATGCTTCATCAGCTCCAGAATCTGGTTCTGGATGGTGACGTCCAGCGCCGTGGTCGGCTCGTCGGCGATGAGCAGCGCCGGGTTACAAGTAAGGGCCATGGCGATCATGGCCCTCTGGCGCATGCCGCCCGAGAACTGGTGGGGGTATTCTCCATAGCGCTGCCTCGGCAGAGCAATCCCTACCGATTCCAGCATCTTGATGGCCCGCTCTTTGGCATCGTCCTTGCTGCAGCATTGATGGAGCTCGACCGCTTCCGCGATCTGGCTGCCCACTGTGTGCACCGGAGATAGAGAAGTCAGCGGCTCCTGGAAGATCATGGCGATCTCGTTGCCGCGGATACTGCGGATCAGCTCGCCGTTGGGATCAACCGTGGCCAGGTCGACAGGCGGTCCGCCGGTTCCCTGGTCAAAGAGGATCTTGCCCTGGACAATGCGGCTGTTCTTGGGCAGCAGGCGAAGGATCGAGAAGGCAGTAACACTCTTGCCACAGCCCGACTCGCCGACCAGCCCCAGGCTTTCGCCCGGCTTGATCTCCAGTGACACGCCATCTACCGCCCGGACTTCGCCATCCAGGGTGCGAAAATAGGTCTTGAGATCCTCGACTTGAACGATATATTGCCGTTCTTCTGTTGCTCATAATGCTCTCTCACACCGTGTAAGGATCAACCGCGTCGCGCAGGCCATCGCCGAGATAGCTGAAAGCCAGGATGGCAATCGCCACAGCGACCGCCGGTGTGAACACCCAGGGATAGAGCGCCAGCGACTGGTAGTTCTGGGACTCTTGAATCAGGACGCCCCAACTGGTGGCAGGGGCGCGCAGCCCGAGTCCGAGGTAGCTCAGCGCTGTTTCGGCCAAAATCATGGAAGGCATGGACAGCGTGGACACAACGATGATCTGCCCCATGGTGGCCGGCACCAGGTGCCGGAAAATGATCCAGCGGTCCTTGGCCCCGGCCAGCTTGGCCGCCAGAACATAGTCCTGGCTGCGCAGAGCCAACACCTGGCCGCGCAGTTGGCGGGCCAGCCAGGTCCACTGGAACAGCGACAGGATGACGCTGATGGCAAAGTAGGTCTGGGTGATCGACCAGGTCAGCGGGATGGCAGCCGACAGAGCCATCCACATGGGAATGTTTGGGAAGGCGCGGATCAGCTCGATGAACCGCTGCAGGATCTCGTCCACCCAACCGCCGTAATAGCCCGAGACCACTCCCAGCACCGTGCCCAGGACGAGGCTCAGGATCACACCCACCAGGCCGATGGTCAGCGAAAGCTGGCTGCCGTATATGATGCGGGATAGCACGTCGCGCCCCTGCTGGTCGGTGCCCAGAAAACACACCTGCTTGCCCCCTTCGCCACCATAGAGATGCACGTCAGTGGGGAATAGTCCCAGGAGCTTGTACGGTTCGCCGTGGACAAAGAATCGAATGAGAGTCTTTTCGCCGGTGGCCTCGTATGTCCTGCGCAGGTTCGCGTCAAACTTGGACTCATAAACATAGACGAAGGGCTGGAGCTTACCCTCGTTGAACAGGTGGGGGACTTGGGGGCGCATGTAGATGGTCTGGGTAAAGCGCGTGGTCGTCGTGTACGGCGCGAAAAAATCGGCAAAGGCGGCCACCAGGTAGAACAACAGGATGACAGCACCGCCGACCACGGCCACCCGGTTGCGGACGAACTTGCGCCACATCAAGCGCCACTGCGAGGCGCCGTAGATGGCTTCCACGGACTTGGCCTTCTTTCCGAGTACGCGCTCGTCCTCCAGGTCGATTGCACCGGCCACTCCCTCATAGAGGGCAAACAGCTTTTCCGATTGCGCTTCCAAGTCGGGCATGGGTAACCTTCCCCTAATTGTAGACAATCCTGGGGTCCACCATCGCCAGGACTATGTCGGCCAGCAAGTTCGAAAGCAGGAGCATCACCACCATGACTAACAAGATCGCGCCTGAGAGATAGGCGTCTTGGGTCAGCAGGGCATGCAGATAGGTCGGGCCCAGGGTGGGGATCATCATGACAATACCCACCAGCGACGATTGGTTGATAACCTTGGGGATCTCGAGGGCCATGATGCTGATCAAGGGGGTTGATGGCCAGGCGCACGGCGTACTTGTTGATCACCTTTCGCTCTGCCAGGCCCTTGGCCCGAGCTGTGGTGATGTGCTGCATGTCCAGGACATCCAGCATGTTGCTGCGCATGATGCGCTGGAGCTGCGCCGTGCTGGACAGGCCAAGAACAAAGACGGCAGGCAGCAGGTGGATAAGATAGTCTTTGACTTTATCCAGGCCCCAGGGAGCATTCATCATCTCGCGCGAATAGAGCCCACCGACGTCGACCTTGAAGACGACGATGCCCAGGAACATCCACACCAATGCCACGAGGAAACCGGGCAGGCACAAGCCAAAGAACCCTATTGCCGACAGTGCGTGATCGCCGAAAGAATACTGGTGCGTGGCAGAATAGATGCCGATAGGCAAAGAGACAGCGACCATGAAAACCAGCGATAGCAGCCCAATCCAGAGGGTGAACGCGAGCTTGCTGGCGATCACATTCCAGACAGGGGCATTGTAGGACAGGGACCAACCAAAATCCAGCTTGGGCCAGCCCTTGATCCATCTCCAGTACTGAACGTACAGGGGCTGATCCAGGCCATAGAGTCTCCTGCAGCCTTTGGATGGTTTCCTTGTTCTGGCCGCCGCCGGTCGCGGCGACCTCGGCCTGGAGTGTGGTAAAGAAATCGCCCGGCGGCAACTGGATGATGATGAAAGTAAGGATAGAGATAAGAACCAGGGTCGGGATCATGCCCAAAAGGCGTCTGGAAATATAGACTAACATCTCCTACTCCTTTACGACTCGAAGACTGTCCATCAGCCCCGACCCTGCCACGCTCTGCGCTGTCCCCTGACGGGGATCTGCGTCGCTGAACAGCCGTGTCCACACGAGGCCGACGGGGTTGGACATTCCCTTCAAGGGATGGGAGGGGCCTCCTGGACAAGATCTGCCCAGGCAGGCCCCTCCTGATTCCCGATACTAGTGCGGATCCATCCAGTAGTGGCTGGGATCCTGGGTGCCAGGGGTCATGATGATCCAGTCAGCGGTGTGGTTCTCGCCGACGTTGTGGAAGTAGTTCTTGACAACGACGGGCTGGGGCGACTCGCCGGCGGTCTGGATCACGCTGAGCGAAGTGGTGGTCTTGCGCACGATCTCCTTGCCGATCCTGAGCTGCTCGGCCGGATCGACGGTGGCGCGGTACTGGTCGTACAGCTCCATCAGCTCCTTCAGAGTGCCAGTCGGCGCCTCGCCATCCTTGCCACCGGTCTTGTACCAGATGCCAAAGGCCGGCGCCATCCACGACCGCTCGTCGAACGGGAACTGGTAGATGGGGTCAACCATGGGCACCAGGCCGCGGTCGGTGGTCCAGGTGGCGATCATGACCTCGTTGGCGCAGGCCTTGGGCCAGTAGACGTCGCGGCTCATCGTCTCCACCCGGGTGTCGAGGCCGACGGCCCGCCACCACTCGGCGACCATCTCGATGCCATCGTACAGCGAGCCGGAGGTGTAGGAGGTTTCGATGACCAGCTGGAGTGGTGAGCCATCGGCGAAGGTGCGCAGGCCGTTGGCGCCCACCGGCAGCCCGATCTCGTCGAGCAGCGACTTGGCCAGCTCTACATCATACTCGCCATAGATATTCGCAATGTCGGCCTGATAGAGCGCCGAGTCCTTCACGACGCTGATGGTCATGGGTGTGCCCGTGCCCAGCCACAGGATCTCGTTTATGGTGTCACGGTCGATCGATTGGGACAGGGCCTGGCGGAACTTGAAGTTCTGCAGCAGCTCCCGGTACTTGGGATCGCTGTAGCTCTGGTTGGGGAAGAAGGTCAGGCCGGAAGCCTGGGCCTGAGGCCAGAGGAACATGTGAAAGTTCTGCGCTTCGGCGTTTTCCTGGTAGACCGGGTATTGGGACAGCTGGATGCCGCGGTCCTGCGTGTCGATCTTGCCGGCCAGGGCCAGGGTGTTGATGGCGGTGTTGTCCTCGACCAGGTAGAAGTAGACCTCGTCGATGTAGGGCAGTTGCTGGCCCTCCACGTCCACCTTCCAGTAGTAGGGGTTGCGCGTGGCGACCATGTGATCCGCGCCCATCTTCCCATTGGGTAATCACCCAGGGGGTCATCGCCGGGCGCTCGGGGTTGTACTCCCAGGCCTTGGCCTCAAACTGCTCGTAGGTCGCGCTGGAGTTGTACTTGGGATGGAACTGCTCCAGGTAGTGCTTGGGAGCAAAGAAGCCAAAGCGCTCAAAGCCCAGCGGCCACTGGTTGCCGTGGAAGGCCAGGCCGACCGTTTCGGCCAGGCCGTTCGGCGCGGCGAACTTGAGCTTGATCGTCGTGTCGTTCACCTTCTCCAGCTGTCATCGGCTTGCCGTTGACGACCCACTCGGCATGCGGCGCTTTGGTGATGTTGGTGTCGGTCTCGATGTCCTCCCACCAGAAGATGATATCGTCCACGGTGAAAGGCTCGCCATCGGACCACTTCAGTCCCTCGCGCAGATAGAGGGTCAAGGTCTTGCCGCCATCAGACCACTCCCACTTTTCGGCCAGGCCGGGCTGGATCGGATCCGAGGGATCGCGCGGCCAGCGCAGCATCGGCTCGTAGACGATGCGGCCGAAGCAGTGAAAGTCGTTGATGCCGCGCCAGCCCCGGTACCAGGTGCCGCCGTACTGGCCGATCGAGCTGATCGGCAGGACCACTATCGGGTTCTCGGGCAGGCGCTCGTCCACCGGCGGCAGCTTGCCCTTGGCCACCAGCTCGGCCAACTGCGGCGACTCGGTGTACTTGGCCACCGGCGTCGGCGTCACTTCGACGATCTTCTCGACCTCTTTGATGACTTCCACGGTCTCGACGACTTCCACAGTCTTGACGACTTCCTTCTCGACCTCGACGGTCTGGACTGATGGGCTCCGGCGTGCCTCCGCAGGCTGCGAGAACCATGGACAGCGTCAAGATGATGCCGATCGCGGCTTTCCACATCGTACTCTTTGAACTAGACATTTCTTTCCCTCCTTCGTATTTTTGTTCCAGAGTTTGTGCGAGTCACTACATTATCTTTGATTGCTCCCCACCTCCTTTTTTCTCCTCTCCCCTGAGGGGGATCTCCATAGATGCAAAGTACCAATCGACTCCCTATGATCGGGACAGGGCTCAAGGCTCACTCTGAGCCTCGAGCAGTCAGGGTCCAGGCCGGGAGGGTGCGCTTGCCCGGACGACAAGCGTCGGGTACAGTACGAATCTCCCCGCAATCCTCCGTACAGCCATTGATCCGATCCAGCAGCAACTTCATGGCCTGATCACCCAATTCATGACGGGGCACACGGCACGTCGTCAGTGCCGGTGTCACCACCGCAGCCATGGGGATGTCGTCAAAGCCGACAATGGCCAGATCTTCCGGTACTTGCAGGCCCAGGTCGGCGCAGGCCTGCAGGGCGCCGACGGCGACCAGGTCATTGTAGCAGAACAGGGCAGTCAGCTCCGGGTGGTCGGAGAGTAATGCCAGGGCCGTCTCTTTGCCCCCATTGACCTCGTAGGAACAGGGGCGCACCCAATCGAGGTTATGAGAAATCCCGGCAGCCTCAAGTGCTGCCTCGTAGCCGATAGCCCGCTGCCGGCTGCTGTAAGAGGTCAGCGGTCCGGCCAGAAAGCCTATAGCCCTATGCCCAGACTGCAGCAGGTGCTGGATGGCCAGCTGGGCGCCAGCGTCGTCGGCCAGCATGATCGCGCCCACTCGGGCCTCCGGCAGCCTCCTGTTGACCAACACCGCAGCAGGGTGGTGCTCCAATGCTGCGCGCAAGTGATCATCTTTAACCCGCGAGCTGCACAGCACGAGGCCATCGACTCGCTTCTCTTCCAACGACTCCAGGACAGACAGTTCGCGCTGCGGGCTTTCGTCGGCATTACAGACAAAAACGTGATAGCCCGCAGCGCGAGCTCTGTCTTCTGCGCCGCGGGCTACGTCGGAGAAAAAGGGGTTCGCGATGTCCGGTACAACCAGGCCGATGGTGCCGGTTCGCTGAGTGGCCAATCCCCGGGCGATGCCGCTGGGCCGGTACCCCAGTCGCTCGATGACGTCCAGGACGTGCTGGCGGGTAGACGCGCTTATCTCGCCCTTGCCGTTGATCACCCGCGAGACGGTCATCAGCGAGACCCCCGCTTCGCGAGCCACGTCCGATATCGTAACACGACCGGTCATCGGCCACCCCTGCAAGACGTCTGATCCCCTGACGACCAGAGGTCTGAACTGCGAGCTCGTTAGCGCTTACGTGAGCGCTAACAGCATCATGTCAAAAAAAGAGATCGGTCATGGTGCAGTATAGCACGAAGCTCTTGGATTTTGGCGTACAACCTTTAGACAGAACCGTCTCGCTCCCTCGAGAATCACCAATTTGGTGAATCGGCAAGTGCCGGCTGTTTTCAAAGCTCGTGCCGCCCAGACGAGCGTGGCGACTCCCCTAGACCGGGACAGGCGGGATCACCCTCGGTTGCGGTAGTCGGTGGGTGACAGGCCTGTCACCTTGTGAAACACGCGGCTAAAGTAGGCGGGGTCCCTGAACCCGACTTGGCGGGCCACAGTCGCGAGGTTGTCGTCGGTATGGCGCATACGATCCATGGCCTGAAGGATGCGGTAGCGGTTCAGGTATTCCCAGGGTGAGATGTCCAACTCCTGGCGGAAGAGACGGCTCAGGTAATCCTCACTGACGCCGATGGCGGCGGCTATCTCCCAACGCGCCAGAGGCCGATCATAATTCTGATGGAAATAGGCCACGGCCCGCTTGACCAGTGCACTGGTATGCTGTGGCAGCAGATCAGTGCCAAACAGAGCCCGGTGCAGAGATGCTACCATCTCATCTGTAGACAGAATGCCCTTGCTCTGCAGGGTGACCAGTGCGTGTTGTTCGAGCCGCTTGACATCGTCAAAGGTAAGCATCCGGTTGCTGAGAACAAGGACCGGCACTCGCCGTGTCCGGTCATTGGCCCGCATCCAGTCGAGCACGTCAAATCCATCCATTCCCGGCATGTTCAGATCGAGGATAACCAGGCTGGGCGTCTCTTCAGTCATGTGGGCCAGCGCCACAGCGCCGGTGGCGGCTGTTCGGACGGGGTATCCGGGACATCCCTGCGCAAGTACTTCACGGTAAGAATCAAGTAACTCTGGATCGTCATCCACGATGAGGATCGGGCCAGCGTCTCGCAGCGCGGGGGGACAGACGTCATTGATCACTTCCATCAGAGTTCCCTTTTTGACGGGCTTGGCGACAAAGCCGGTCATGCCGATGCTCAAGGCTGCGTCTTTGCCGGCCTGCTGACCATACAGGATAAAGGGGGCATGGGAAAGCTTGGGGTGGTTCCGCAGCCGGCGGATCACAAGCCAGTCGCCGGAAGCGGCACCGGCCAGGTCCCAGGCCAAGGCAGCCGGACGCACTCGCTGCATGACGGCATCCAGATCATCACCCGACCTTAGCTGGCAGATCTCCAGCCCTTGGCGCTGGGTGAACTCGACAATATCGGCCGCGAGCTGCTCGTGTGAGGAGATCACGAGCAGGACAGGCCGATCGGCGTCGCCCGTGGCCTGGGACAGTGGAACGGGGGGTTGATCGCTCAGGATGGGCAAGGGCAGGTAAACGTGAAACGTGCTGCCCTGTCCCGGACGGCTCTCGACGCGCATGGAACCCTGATGAAGCGCCACCAACCGGCGGGTGATCGACAATCCCAGGCCTACGCCTTCCAGCTTTCTGCGCGGCCGAGCTACGGTGATGAACGGCTCGAAGATGCGTTCCTGCATGTCGTCTGGAATGCCGGGGCCTGTGTCTCGGACCCAGATGTGCAGGTACGGAGGAGCCACCTCGGCCCCCAGGATCACCTGGCCCCGATCGACGAACTTGGCCGCATTGCTTAACAGGTTGAGCAGGATCTGGCGCAATCGGACCGGATCGGCCTGTATGATCGGCAACCGGTCGGGGAGGCGCAGGTGCCAGGTGACATTCCCGCTCCCGGCGATCGGGGCTGAGCTGCGCGAGCCTGCATCTACCAACCTGAGCGAATCAAAGGCCTCTTCCAGCAGCGGGCGCGGGTCCAAGAGCTCCAGATACAGGTCCAGCTCGTCGATCTCGGCCCGTGAAAGGTCAAGCAGGTCATTGATCACCCGGAGCTGGTGCTCAGCGCTGTGGCGGATGTGCTCCAAGTCGTGCAGCAATCCGTCAGGCAGAGCAACCCCATCGACCACGGGCGAGGCCAGCATTTCTTGCGTAGAACCGATGATCACGTTGAGCGGAGTGCGCAATTCGTGGCTCACGTTGGCCAGCAGGCGAGTCTTGAGGCGGTCAGCTTTTTCGGCGGCGAGCCTGGCCTGGCGGATCTCGTCAAACAGCAGCGCACCCTTCAAGGAGCTGCTGATCTGCCCACGCAACGCGTCGTAGATCATCCCGTCTTTCGACCCAACTCCAAACAGGACAAATCCAAGCTGTTCATCCCGGAAGTAAAGCGGCTCGGCCACCAAGCTGCAGGGCTCCGACCCGGAAGGCCGGGACGGCCTGTTGGGCTCATGTCGATCAAATCCCATTGCACTGCGCCGTACTGCGGGGCCCACCGTGAAGGGGATTTCGGCGATCTCGCCGATCTCGGCGGGATCGATGCGCCCCTGTGCATCGTAGGCCAGGATCACCTTTGCTCCCGCGGTTGGCTCTTGTGGATCTCTGTACAAAGCCAGGTAGCAGCACTCGATTCCCAACCTGGGCAGGTCTCGGGCCAGCACACCTGCCAGCTCTGCCACGTCGAAGGTGGTGACAAGCGCCTGATTGATCTGGCTCATCGTCTCGATCTGACGGGCCCTCTGCACCATACCATGACCTCTTGCCCGCTGCACTGCCTCTCCGACCAGAACTCGTGCCTGTCCCCACAGATCCTCCGCCCGGCGCAGGGCATCTGCGTCACCGCTTACGCACGAGCGCGAGTGGCCACGCATCGCCGATACTACGTTCTGCCAGGTTTCCACCTGCCCATCGGCTAATGTCACCAAGCGCAGGCTGTGATCCAGGGTGCGCAGGAAGGCGCCTGTCGCCGCCGGGTCACCAGCCACCTCTGCGGCAAAGGCATCGAGCAATTGGTCGGCCCAATCAGAGGCCAATCCCCTGGCAGAAGCTTCTGCCGCCTGCATCATGGCGTCGAGAATGCCCTCGCGGTGAGCAGCGAACGCGAGTGAAGCAGACACGACCGTCGTTCCGCGCGGCCAGGTGGGCCACAGCCGCAGGGGAGTGGGCGGCTGCCCGGACTACTGATGGGAGCAGACAGCCACACGAGCGGCGTATCCTGAGCTTGGCCGGTAGAACTACCTGCTCTGGCACTTGCTCGCCAGCCAGCAGCGCCAGCAGCATTTCGACGGCCTTCCGTCCCTGTTCGTAGAAGGGCAACCTCACCGAGGTCAGCGGCGGCGTGACGAACCTGCCCTTCCGGAGCGTCGTTGAATCCCGCCAGGGCGATTGCTTCGGGGACCGGTATGGCCCGGTCCTGCAGCTCCTGCAGCGCGCCCAATGCCGGGAGGTCGCTGACTGTCACCACCGCGTCAAGGTCAACCTCGGGACGGAGCTCGCGCTCGTCCAACAGCAGACGCATTCCCGCTGCACCTGCCGAGGAGACAAAGTCGCCAGGCAGGGTCACGAGCTTGGGATCGAGGGGAATGCCGTGGGCCTCCAATGCATCGACGTAGGCCCGGTATCGCTCCTGAGCGTAGTAATGACCCTCCGGTCCACGGATGAAAGCCAGGCGCCGGTGCCCATGAAACTCGATCAGGTGACCGATTATGTCCAGCATGCCCTGGTAGCTGTCAATCGATACAGTGGGAATTCCCGGCATTGGCAGAGTGATGCTGACCATCGGCAGGGGATGGTAGCGACGATGAAAGGCGACGATGCCATCGTGTTCGAGGGAGCCGCCCAGCGACGATGCCCAGCTTACCAGGCCGTCTACCATCTCGAGGTTGACCAGGTCATAGACGATATTGGCCGGCGAGGGGAGGCCGGCGTCGTCGCGCAGGATATCGCCGGCAAAACAGATCAGCTTGGCGCCCTGCTCTCGCGCGGCGTCCACCACGCCGGACCACAACGCCTGACTGACATTGTCGCCGATCCGGGGAGTCAGATAACCGATGGTAGGACCGCGCGCCAGGGAATGTGTCTCGATGGCCTACATTGCTACATGCTGACAGGAAAAGCGTCAAGGTTCGCTGCCCGGCGCTTGCCAGGTGATGCCGGAAGGGCCGCACGACCGATTGCTTGCGCAGCCGGCATGTGGCACAGGGATCGCCGTCACGGACTCTGTTCCGGCACAGCCGCTGTCTCCCGGCCGGCTCGCGGCCGGGAGGCGGTGATGATCACCACAGCGCCGACTATGATCGCTGCCGCCAGCAGAGTCCGAGCCGTGAGCGGCTCGCCACCCAAGGCCCAGCCGAGAAAGACGGCCACAACCGGATTGACGTAGGCATAGGTGGCGGCGTGAGACGGGAGGGTGACTCGCAGCAGCCAGACGTAGGCGGTAAAAGCCACGAGCGATCCAAAGACGATCAGATAGCAGAGCGCCACGACCGACTGGAGCGATATCCGGCCAGGGTCGAGATCGGCTGCCTGGCCTGTGACCAGCCCGGCCAGCAGGAGGAGCAGGCCGCCGGCCAGCATCTCCATAGCCGTGGCCAGCAGAGGCGACGACGGGAGCCTGGCACGGCGCGAGTAAAGGGAACCCATGGCCCAGGAAAGGGACGCCAAGAGGAGAACGGCGGCACCAGCCAGATCTATCCCCTTGCCGCCGGCCAGCTCCCCCGGTCCGACGAGCAGGGCGATACCGGCCAGGCCCATCATGAGGCCACCTGCCACCCTGCCGCCGGGCCGGGCGCCACCTTGCACCCACTCGAGTAACGCAATCCACAGCGGCACGGTAGCGATCAACACCGCCGTCAGACCCGAAGGCACCCGCTGCTCGGCCCACACTACGCCGCCGTTCCCGCCGAGCAGCATCAGGCCACCCACTATGGCGGCGGCGAGCCAGTTGGGGCCGGACGGGACGAGGCGCCCCACGCCAACGCGCCCAACCATAAAGCACGGATACCGGCGACGATGAAACGCACGCCGGCCATCAAGAATGGCGGCAGCGTCTCGATGGCCAGGCGGATGGCCAGGTAGGTCGAGCCCCAGATGAGATAGACGGCGGCAAAGGCCATGACCAGCTTGAAACGATGGGTCATGAGAACCTGTCAAAGTCCCGGCCCGAAAGGCCGGGAACGGGTCTGCGGAGAGCGCTTGACCACCACGAGGGTCAGGTCATCGAACTGCGACGTGTCGCCGGTGAATTCGCCGACCGCCCGCACTACTGCCAGAGAGGATCTGCTCGAGCGCTCGGCCGTTGGGTCGGCAGCCACAGCGGCGCGCAGCCGCTCGACGCCAAACTGTTGGCCGGCGCCGTCCATCGCATCTGTCACGCCGTCCGTGTACAATAGAATCAGGTCACCCGGCGCCATGTCGATCTCGCACTCCTCCAGATCGATCGCCTCCATGGCACCCAGGACGATGCCATCCGCGGCCAGCTCGTCAAGCCCGCCAGTTGCAGCTTGCCACCACAGTGGCCGGTTGTGGCCGGCCCTGGCATAGGCCAGGTGGCCGCTCCGCGTGTCGAGCTCGGCGTAGAAAGCGGTCAGAAACATCTCCGCCTGGCTGTCGTTCAAGATCAACTGATTGGCCCGCAGCAATGCGGCCGCCGGAGCGCGACCACCCAGTCCGGCAGTACGGATCATCGTCCGGCTGAGGGCCATGAACAGGGCCGCCGGCACCCCCTTGCCCGCCACGTCGGCAATGACCAGGCCCAGCCGGCCAGGCTCGCCGGGAAGCTCAAAAAAGTCGTAGAAGTCGCCGCCCACCAACTGCGCCGGCTGGTAGAACTCGGCAAACTCCCAGCCCGGCACAACCGGGGAAGACCTGGGCAACAGGCTGAGCTGGATCTGCCGGGCCACCGCCAGCTCCTTCTCCGCCTGCCGCTGCTTGAGCTCCTCCTGGTGAAGCCGGGCCTTGACGATGGCAATGGCCGCCTGATTGGCCAGCAGGCGCAGCAAGCGCACCTCGTCTTCGTCCAGGAGGCGCGGCTGCCGCGTGTTGATCATCAGGGCGCCGATCGGCTGCCCCTCGGCAATCAACGGCACGACGGCATGCCCGCGAAAGCCTTCGGCGTGCAGCCATGCAGACACACTCCATCGCGCCGCGCCGTCTTGCCTCAATGTCGCGGGCCACCACAGGCCGCCAGCGTGCGCATCGCCAGCCCGGGGCCGCTGCGCTCGTCGGCAGACACGCGTAGCCGGCAGCCGCCGGATCGGAACGCCAACCGTTGGCTGGCGTGAAAGGCCAGCATACCCGGCTCGTCGGCAGGCAGCAACAGGGCAGCGGCGTCGGCCTGCAACAGGCGCGGCACTTCCTCGACCAGATAGTCGATCACTTCGTCCAGGTCCAGGCGGCTGAGCAACTGGTTGGACAGGTCGAGGAGCGCCGCCTGCTCGTCGATGCGCCGCTCGTGCAGCAGGTCATAGAGCCGCGCCCGCTCCAGGGCAATGCCCGTCTGCCCGGCGACGCTGCTCAGCAACGCCAGGGCCCGCGGGCTGAAAGATGCCCAGTCTGGGCCGGCCACGTTGAGGATGCCCAGGGTGCGGTCGCCAGAGCGCAGCGGCGCAGAGGCGTGGACGGCCAGCCCGCGCCGATCGCCTCTGGCGGCGGCCAGTCGACTGCAGCGTACCTCGTTGTATGCGTCGGACAGGAGGCCGGCATTCGCACTGGCGCTGGCACTCACAACGACTCCCCCAGGCCGCGTAGCCGGCCGGGTCCAGGGCAGGCGGCAGGTTGTGGTGGGCAGCCAGGACGAAAGCCGCTGCCATCCTGAGGCCCTTGGGCATGCCGGATCGACCATGAATATCCAGCCGGTCTCCAGGCCCATCAGCTCGAGCAGCTTGGCCAGAGTCGAAGTGAGCATGGCCTGCACGTCCACACTCTGATTCAGGATCTCGGTGATTTGGACAAGGGTGGTCAGATCATCGACCCGGTCGGTCTTATGGGACATGGGCACTCTAGTCCTCTGCAGGCGGCTCTTGCGCCATCGAATCCAGGCATGTTAAGGTCCCGGCTCGATCGGCCGGGACGGCATTCTCTTCTCGTAGAGGTACAGGCGTATGTCGAGCCCTTTCGGGACCTCTTCGCCGACCTTGACGTAGCCCAGCTTCTCGTAGAAGTGATGGTTGCGGATGGCCCACTCGGGCGTGTCGAGGGACCATCTCTTGACGTAGCGGAAGGTCTTTTCGACGAAACGGATGGCCTGGCTGCCGATCCCCTGGTTCTGCCAGTCAGGATCGACAAAGATGCGGCCCAAGTTGAAATGGCGCTTGTGCATGTCGAACAGGATCACGCCGCCGATGATCTGATCGCCGGCCAGGATCTTGTAATAGATCCCTGTCTTCATGGCCCACAACGTCCAGTCGACCGAGTCGTAGCCGGGCGGGCCGCCCGCCGGCAGGCCGCCGAAGCGCCGCGAATCGTCGTCGAAGGTCCGCCTTTGGACTCTCGGTCAGGACCTCGGCGTCCTCGATCCAGGCCTTTACGAAACGGATCGGCGCCGGCGTTTGTGCTGCCACGCCTCCACAGCCTGCTTCTCCCCGGTCGGGTAGAACCATTGCCGGCCTAGATCCGCAGCTCCACCACGTCCCCGTCGAACAGGACATAGTCTCGGCTAACCGCCTGGCCGTCAAAGGTGGCGCTGCCCCACACGCGGGCCGATTTCAGGTTGTCGTAGAAATCCTTGTGGATCTTGCGGGCGAACTCTTCGACCGTGCTGCCCCTGGGCAGCACGTACGGCCGGCTGAAATCGGGATCTTTGCCGGGAGGCTTGGCGTAGACGCGCATGATCGACAGTCCGTCGAACACGGCCTGCTTCAATTGCTCCAGGTTATGGCCGGTCGTCGCCGAGACGGGGAGGATAGGCCACTGCTCATCGAGCAAGCACGCACAAGATCTCGAACAGCTCCTCGGCCTCCTGGTCGTCGCACTTGTTGGCCACCACCAGCAGCGGCTTGAAGGCGAAGCGCGGATCCTCCGGATAGCTGTCCTTGACGATGCAGGGGCACGATGCGGTGTTCTTCCAGGATGGCGATCGATTCCTCGAGCTGCTGGACAGGCTGGGTCTGCACGTCCACCACCAGGAGGATGAGGTCCGACCGCCGGATCAGGCTCATCAACTCAGGCTCCACATAGTCCCTGCTCAACGGTGGGGTGTCGATCAGCTGGACCTGGACGTTGTCCACGAGCATCATGCCTGGGGTGGGCTCCCAGGTGGTGTAGGGCGCATCCGACACTTCGGGGGTCGCATTGGTCAGCGCGGCCACCAAGGCCGACTTGCCGACATTGGTCACGCCGACGATGGCCACCTGCCCGGCGCCTTCGCGGTCGATGCGAAAGACGGAATCCTGGCGGGTGGTCTTTTTCCCGGTCTGGGCCGAAGCCTTGAGCTTGGACAGCTGCTCTGCGCAGATCGGCCCGCAGGTGGTCGGTGCCCTTGTGCTTGGGAATCAGACCGATGTACTCTTCGAGGGTGGCGATCCTGTCTTCGAGCGTCTCGGCTTCGCGATATCGCTTTTCTGCCTGAAGGGCATCGGGCGGGAGGTTAGTGGGCATGGCTGTCTCAGTCTCACCCGACCGTCGAGTCGCGGACAGCGTCTGCCGCTATCAAGCGGCGCGCTCCATCGGACAGGATGAAAGCGGCGGCGAGCGCGGCATAGACGATGACCTTCTGGCCGGTGGCATGGATGATCAGACCTCCTGCCGACAGGAGTGATGGGCCGAAGAAGAGCAGCACGAGGTAGGCAGCCAGCAACAGGACAAAGGCGCCACAGACGCGGGCGTAGCGGCGAGGATAGGTGCGGGTCCGGAGCATGGCACCGATGTAGAACAGGACGGCCACGAAGAAGGCCAGGAACGCGACCTGCACAAAGAGACGATGCAGCTCACCGGCCAGGTTGACCGGCGACCAGGCAACGCCGACGAAGGCCAAGCCCGATACCAGGCCGGCGACAGAGCCCAACCGGCTGAGCAGGTGCGGCAATCGGACCTGTCCGGAAGAGGCGGGGCATGGCCAGGAAAAAGGAGGCGAGCCCCAATCCGGCCAGCGTCAGGGCGACGAAAAAGAGGATCGCCGACACGGTGTTAGAGGCCCCGGACTGGGTCTGGGTGCGGCCCAGATCGCTGAAAAAGTTGCGAAAGAAGGAATAGCCCTTCGACGCGGGATCGACGAAGGTGCCGCCTGGGTAGAAGAGCATGGCGACGACGGTCAGGACGACGAATTGGGCGCAGCATGCCATGGTGAACAGAAAAGGCCGCTGCTGCCTGGAAACCGACTGCCGACTCACCTGGCTATGCCTCAAACACCCACACGGCCTGCCCAATCTGAATCCGGTCGCCCGGACGCAGGGCCTGGCGCATCACCCGCGCGCTGTTTAGGTAGGTCCCGTTGCTCGAGTTGAGGTCGGTGAGAACCCACTGGCCGCCGGCATAGTCCAAGCGGGCGTGCTGGCGAGAGACATTGGAGTCGTTCCCCAGCCAAAGCCCATTCGTGGTGGCGCGGCCGATGGTCAGCCCGCCTGGAGCCAGGTCCACGTAGGCCGGTCCGCTGCCGCTGACCAAGGTCAGACGAGCCGGCGGCGGGGCCGCCGTCGGGCCAACCTGATAGGGGCCGGGCGTCGGGCCGCCGGCAGAGCTGAGGTTGGGCTGAGGAGGCTGCGCCCCCCAGTCGACGGGGGCGGCTCCCTTGGCGCTGCCGACTGCAGGCAGCTCGGCCCAGCAGAGCAGACAATGGGTCTGCTTTCCAACATTCGTTGCCCGACAGCGCGGGCAGATGATTTGTCTGGTCATACGATAGCATCCGTCCTTTCCGATTACGGTGTGGCGCCGTCCCGCGGCAGAGCCCTCACTGCCTCAAGGGAGCGCGGGTTTCGCCTGTGTCTCGCAGGTGACCTTTGTGCTAAAGCCCCGACTAGAGAAAGCCTAGGGGCGATCCCTTTCGAGCACCTCTACCCCCGGAGGATAGCTACGTTTTTCGGATCGAGCACCTCGACAGATTTTCCTCCAACCGTTATGGTCGTAGTGCCGTAAGCGCCGCCAGGGGACGCCGGAAACGAGCCAACAGCAGATGGGTCCACGTACTTGACTCCGTCAACTACATAAGTCTTGACACCTGGCCGATCGGCGAGATAATTGATAGCCTTTTGGCCAGTCACAATGTCGCCAAGGCCAGGATTCACCCCCAAAGTGCTGTTTGGAACATTCTCGGGAGTGCTATGCACGTTTACTAGAGCATTCCGTGCGCCGAGGAATCGCCACAGCTGGCCGGGGCCATACATTGAGAATGCTGCGGCCATCTCCGCGTCGGTAGGGACTCGTTGGCCTGCCGCCCACGTCTGGCTCCACACGGCATAGACTGAGCGACTTAACCACTCATTATAGTCAGGATAGGTCGTCAGGCGAAAGGGATCTGTGTCGGTTCCCTCAACACGGGTTGGAGGACGAGGATAGGAGGCCGCATTGGCTTGACTCATCTGCTGAGCCATTGCCTGGCTGAGCGGACGAGCAACGGCTGCAGAAAAGCCCATGGCCACCAGTGCATTGAAGATGGCCGCGGCATTCGGGGTCCGCATGCAATCCTCAAACATGGAGCGAGGCATTATCCTCAGGTTTTCCTGCCAGTTTTTCAGGTATTCGCCACAGTCGTCACCATGGACAGGCCGGCCAAGAGGGCCGGCATAGGTCGCTGTGGCCAGGATGAGGCCCAGCCAAAGCGCCAACAGCACGCCAGCGAGAACTGCTTTGCCTTTGGTCGCTTTCATGTCTACACCTCTCGCTCAGGCCGGACGGCGCAGGGTGGCCGGCGGCTTGAACGTCAGCAAGAGCACCACGACGGTTGAGCACACCATGGAGATGAACGTGTAGGTCCACTCGTTGCCGCCTGCCCGCCTGCCAAAATAATAGCCAATAACCAGCGCCACGAGGAAACCGATGACACGCCGGAGGATGGACGGTATGCGCTGTTGAATCTGCCACCAGGGCTCCAGGGCGCGGACAAGCGGTTTGCTCTGCCAGGCAACGGCGACAACCGCCGCCGCGACCAGGACCACGACGATGGGGTTGCCGCCCAGGAAGATAAAGACCATGAGCAGCTGCAGGAGGGGAAGGTAGGGCCTGGCGCTGGCGGGCACCTCCGGGCGCCGCTGGGCGAGCACCAGTCCCACGCCGATAGCAGTCAGGATCGCTATCCTGACAGGGTCACGGCTGAGATAGGCATAGAGCAGGGTGGGGATGATCACCCACCAGATCGAGAAGCCGCGCCGAGGCGCCCGAGGCGCAGGCTGACCGCCTACTTGCGCTCCGCACTGGGTGCAGTTCTTGACACCCGGGCGGAGGGCAGCGCCGCAGTTGGGACAGTTCGCACTCATGGTTGTTGCTCCTTTCCGATTGTCTCCGATCGAGAGATCCGGCTGATGCCGTTTTCCGTGCCCAGCCACAGGTCGCCGCGCGAATCCTGCAGCATGACCTTCACCTCACGCCCGGCCAGCCCCTCCTTGGGCGTGAAGGTTCGCCATTGCCGGCCGTCGAAAGAGGCCAGGCCGTCGTACTCCGATCCAAACCACAGGGTCCCGGCGCCATCCTGAAAGACGGAGCGCACCTTGGGGCCGGCCAACCCGTCTTTTTCCGTGAATATAGTCCACGACCGGCCGTCGAAACGTGACGCAGCGCCGCGGGAACCGAAACCGGTGGCGAACCACAGGTTCCCATTCCTATCCTCAAGAATGCCGTTGACGACATTATGGGCCAGGCCGTCGGCGATGGAGTAGGTGCGCCAACTCGAGCCGTCGAACATCGTCAGTCCACCCCGGATAGTCGAGCCATCACCGAACCACAGCCGGCCCAGGGAATCCTCGAAAATGACCGACACCGCGTCGCTGGCAAGCCCGTCTTGCATGGTAAAGGTTGACCACGCCCCATCGGCGTGGCGGGCCAGGCCGGCGGCCGTGCCCACCCACAGATCGCCGGCGCCGGTGCGGGCCACCGCAAGAACCTGGTTGTCGGGCAGGCCGTCGGCGGTTGTCAGGGTCCGCCAGCCATCTCCATCGAAATGGCTCAACCCGCCGGCGTGGCCGATCCATACCTCCCGGCCGTCACCGGCGGCGATAATCGATGTGACATAGGCCAACTTGACATCGGCCTTGACCTGCCCTTGAACGGTCCCACTGTCCCTGTCGATTATCGCCACACCATCGCGGCCGCCACTCCACACCAGATCGCCCACCTCGGCCAGCGCCATTACGTCGTAGGGTGGACGGATCGTCTGCCAACCCGGCAGGAGCTTGACCCGTGGGGCGATCCTCGAGATGAGGACGGCCACAGGCAAGGCAATGACCACGCCCGCCAGGAATTTGAGCCAGGCAGTCCGCTTGGCCACAGGGCTCAGCCCCCAATCCTGCACGAACCCCTGAACCCGCGCCGCGTCACGCCAGGGTCAGGATCTGCTGCGAGATACACTGCGCCTCTCCGACGTCGTGCGTCACATAGATGAGACACGGTCCTGTCTCGTTGATGAGCGCCTGGATGACGGGCAGAATCTCTCCCTTGAGCTTGGCATCCAGGTTCGTCAAGGGCTCGTCGAGGAGCAGGCACCTGGGACGCGGGGCCAGCGCCCGCGCCAGGGCAACGCGCCGAGCCTCACCCCCCGAAAGCTGGCCCGGGTAGCGGTTGACCAACCCCTCCAGGTGGAGCTGGCCGACGAGCTCGTCGAGCCGGCAGCGCCCCTGCTGCCTGGGCGTCCCGTTGAGCCCAAACAGGATGTTCTGCCCTGCGGTCATGTGCGGCCACAGCGCGGGGGTCTGGAACATTAAGCCGATGCCGCGCTGATGGGGCGGCTTGACCCACCCGGGCCTGCTGGCCAGCTCACCCCAGAGATAGATCTCGCCCTGATCAGGCATCTCCAGCCCGGCGATCAGACGCAACAGGGTGGTCTTGCCGCTGCCTGACGGCCCAAGAATCGCCAGCGCAGTGTGGGCAGGGACCTCAAAGGAGATCTGCTCGACTGCCTTGGCGCGTCCGTAAGACTTGGTCACCTGGCGCAGCGCGATCATGCTGGCCTTCCTGCCTCAGGTCCCGGGTTGGGGCCGAGAAGGCGAGACCAGGCGCTCAAGACGAGCAGCGCCAGACAACCCGCCGCCAGCGCCGCAGCGACCATCATCAGACACAAGCCAGCCACAGTGCTGGACGCACCATAGTGCAGATAGTTGTAGATCCGCATCGTCAGGGTGGCTTGGCCGGGAGGAGCCACGATCAGCGTGGCCCCCAGTTCGCCGAGGCTGAGGGCAAAGACCACGGCGGCGGCTGCCAGCAAGCCCGGGGCCAGCATCGGCAGCCTGATCTGAAGCCAGGTCCGCAGCGGACTGACCTGGCTGACCCGAGCCGCGTCGACCAGCAATGGATCGATGCGGCGCAACTGGACCAGCAGGACTATCGCCGCCAAGGGCGTAAAGCGGGCCAAGGCAGCCAGGACTGGCATCAGGGAACTGCCGTACAGGGAAGACCAGCCCGGACTGTTCCAGACCGCGATCAAGCCAATACCGATCAGTGACGCAGGCACGGCCAGCGGGACGGTGACCAATAGCCACCACAACCGGCCTCGCCTATCCGACCGGGCCAGTCCGGTGGCCGCGAGCAACGCCATGGGCAGACAGCCCAGGGCTGCGGACAGGGCTACGAAAAAGGTAAAGGCGATCTCACGGCCGGCGGAAGCGACCGACGATACCAGATTCTGCCATGTGCCGACAGTGGCCACCAGGCTCAGGACAGGCACCGTGAACTGGAGCGCGAGCAGGACCAGCGCCGCCCGCTGTAGCCAGACGAACTCCTCTGTCCAGGCCGGCGGCGTGGCCCAGGCGGGCCGGCGCCTGGCAGGGGATTGGGCCGCATTTCTGAGCCCGGCCTGGGAGAGGACAACGACCGTGACCGCAACGACCAGAACGGGCAGAGCCAGTCCAAGGGCCCTGGCCGGCTGATTGCTGGCGCTATACTCGGCGAATATCTCCAGCGAGTAGACATTCACCCCGTTCAGCGAAGGCACGCTGTAATCGGTGAGGCTGAGCAGGAACAGGAGGCCGGCGCCAGCTACCAGCGCCGGTGCAGCCAGGGGTAGGACAACCTGGACAAAGGCCTTGACGTCGGAGCGCACCAGCCGGGCGGCCTCGATCATGGCCGGCTCGACCGATTCCAGCCCGACCAGGGCGAGGCCGACGGCAATCGGCAGATAGGAGATCAGCTGAACCCACCAGGTGGCGATCCAGCCCTGAAACGCAATCGCCGGCAAACCCAGCCCCTGCAGCACAGAATTGACCGTCGAAGCGACGGACGACCAGGCCAGGGCATGGACGTAGGGAGGAATCGGCGCCAGCGCCAGTAGTAACCAGCGCAGCCGAGCCGGCCACCGCCACAGGACAGCTGGCAGCCAGGATGCCAAGCGCCAACCCGGCGACAGCGACACTTGCAGCCAGCCCCACGCTGTTCACCAGCAGGCCTGCTCTGCGTCCGGTCGGCAGTGCGAGGGCGGACCAGTTGGCTGGGCTGGCGCCTGCCTGCGCCAGCAGGCCAAGCAACGGGCCGAACACAACAAGGAGAAAGACGAGCAGGCCTAACCACTGCCAGCCGATCCCCGGCGATCGGCGCGACCATGCTAGAGAGAGAACTGCCGCAACGTCTTTCATGGGCGTCTAGCGGATAAAGACCTCGCTCAGCTCTGTCTTGGCACGCTCCAACTGGCCAAAGACGTCGGTGAGATTGACGGCCATGCCCTTGACCTGTGCGGCCTCGACGCACTCGGGCCGGGTGTTGGTCGGGCGCAGCGGAATGTGGCTCCAGCCCGAGGCCACCAGCTCTTCTTCCACCTCCTTGCTTGCCAAAAAGTCGAGCAACGCCTGCGCTTCGCGGGGATGGGGCGCCTGGGCGACCAACGCCACCGTGCCCGGAATGATCAGCGTCCCCAGGCCGTCCTGTGCCTGGTCGAGGAAGATGATGGCGACCGGAGCGCCCTTTTTGAGCGCCCCGCAGGCATCATCGGTGTCGGTCAGACCCAGCATCAATTGGCCGCTGGCAACAAGGTCGCGCACGACAGAGTTGCCATCCACAACGCGGACGCCACGCGCCTTGAGCTGGCTGAACCAATCCCTGGCGCGTTCCGGTCCCCAGGCCACATAGAGGGCCGCTGCGTGGGTGGCGGAGGTTCCGAACATTGGGTAGGGTAGGCCGATCTGCCCACCAGGCCAGGTGGACGATAGCAGGTCGTCCAGTGACTTGGGATAGTCGGCAGGGGAGACCAGGTCGGTATTCACCAGCAACACCCTGGCCCGGCCGGCCAGCCCGGTCCAATATCCTTCCGGATCCCGGTACTGCGCCGGTATGTCGCCGGCAGCCGGAGAATGGTAGGAGGCCAGGACACCCTCTTCCTTGAGCAGGAGGGTCTGGGCAAACTCGCTACTCCAAAAGAGGTCGGCCTGGGGGTGGGTCTTTTCCGCGATCAGGCGGTTCACCAGCCCGGTCGTCTTGGTCGCCTCTACGTCATAGACGGGCAGAACCCGGATGCCGGTTTTGTCCTCAAAACGCTTCAGGATCGGCTCGGAGTAGATCTGGTCGACCGAAGTATAGACAACGACAGCTCGCTCGGCACGCTGTGTCTGGCAGGCGACCGGCAGCAGGCAGCAGATGAGAAAAGCGCAGCACAGCAGCCGAGCGTTTTTCGCCTGTGCCCGCTTGAGTAGGGGCTCTTGTGTTCTATTGAGGCGAGCTTCGGTGCGTGACTGCCTCATGGGAGCGATTATACCCATCATTATGCAGCCGGTCAAAAGACGACCCCGCAGTCGTAAGGGACGAGCTCTATCTCGTCGCTGCCTATGAGGGTATGAGGGGGCTCACGCTGAAAGGTAAAGACCTTTTGCAGGAATCCTCCCCACCTGGTAAAGAACACGAGCTTGACTGTGACGGTATTGTTCCCGAACTCGACGACAGGCTCCAGGTCAAGGGCGCGCGCCTGTCTCGCCTGCTTGGCTGTGATCGACTGGCCGAACTCGCGCTTTTCCAGGGCGGAAACGATCGCCTCCAGGCCCGACCGGTCACAGATCGCGGTCGCGTCGTTGTAGCCGGCGTGCCACGACAGATAGAACTGATTGCCCATGAGATGGAACAGAGCCAGATCAAGGAACCCCTCCGCCGTGCCATCCACCCGGAGGTAGTCACGATAGTCGCCAGGCCGTGAGGAGCCGGCGGCCGTGTTGGTGGCGGTGACCAGCTCGGCATAGGTCAAGTAGGGCGCCTGATCCACCGGCCTGACGTAGAGAATCGGCTGTCCGCCGAGAAACTCGGAGTAGTAGGCATAGTCCAGAGCATAGCCCGGCTCCATGGACAGGCGGCTAAGCACAGCGAAGGTCTGGTTGACATCGAACTCCTGGTCGGGCCTCCTGGCGTCTCCATCGGCCAGATAGCCGGGGAATTCCAGGTTAGCGTGGAGAGCCGACAGGGCGTCTATGGTGCTCTGCTGGCAAACCGCCGGCCCGGGTGGAGTCGAGGCGGGGGTCGTCGCAGGTGTAGCACAACAGGTCAGGAACAGGAGGAGCAAAGGGATGCACAGGAGCTGCGGCCAAGCCCGGCGAACTCGAGCCCACGGCCCCATGCTACTTGCCGACAAGCCACTGGATGAATTCGATGATGTTGTTGTCGGGATCGCTGACATAGACCCACCTCTCCTCGCCCGGGTTCTCCAGAGGACCTTTGACGACCGGGATGCCGCGTTCCTTGAACAACCGCAGGGTCTCGTCCATGTCGTCGGTGGCAAGGGCCAGATGCGGGCAGTAGGGCGGCTTGATCTCGGGCTTGACAAAGGGGGCGCCCAGGTACTGGAGCAGCTCGAGGTTCCCGCCGTCCAGCTCGAGAAAAGCATAGTCTTCACGCACCTCTTCGTTGACGTGGCGGAAGAGCAGTTTCAGCCCCAACGCTTCGGTGTAGAAGCGGATCGAGGCATCCATGTTTGAGACTTGAAAGGCCATGTGATCGTTCTTGATCATTATTCCCTCGCTTGTGTCTGCGGTCAAGATAGACTATACCATGATCCGGGCAAATAGCTACCATGATCCGGGCAAGAGGGCAAACCGGCAGAATGCCGCTTCGGCTGAGGACTGGACGCAGATGAACGCAGGTTGATATGGGCAGCTCGTCTTTGATCCCGGGAAGCGCTGCTGATGGTGGGGAGGAGACCCTTCGCTTCGCGCAGGGTGACGGGGTCTGCGGCCTGGGCAGGGATCGCTGGCGGTGAGAGCAAGGCCACAGGTGACGCGGCTGTGCTACCGGCGACGTGACGGCCGGCGACGGCTTGAGCTGGCCAACCTTATGGGTCACGAGAGCGCCGCATCGACGGGGTCATTCCCTGCGGTTACTGAGCAGGACGACTTTAGGCGCAAACATGACCTTTTCGGTGCGGCGAGGTGGAAAGCTCCGAGCATAAGCATGACCGGATATTGCGGGCAACAGCCTCACGGCTCTGGTAGTGCGAGGCCGTCTTCTTCCAGTAACACTGGCTTGGACACAATTTCCTCGCCCCAGTAGCCCAGTTTGATAGAGTCGGTGCTCTCTCGTACAGCATAGATCAGCAGAACTCGAATCGGCTCACCAAAGCTCTGCGAGGGTTGGTTGTCCGAGAAGGGTTCCCCGTCATCAGTCAGGAACACAATGTCTGGGTCGCTGCCAAAGTTCTCGTCTGTCTGGCCATCAATAATATCGACATCATCCAAGTCGATACCTACACTATAGTCAGCAAGCCCAAGATCGATGGCCACCAACTTGGCGCCCTCGACAGGTTCTATCCAACTAAAGCCCTGGTAGTTGTATGCCCGGTGGACTGTGACCTTAGCACCATCCAAGCCGCGCGCCTGGCTGTCCATCACAGTCTGTATGGTGGCCTGCATCTCAGGCGAAAACGTAGCTGCAGTAGTTGAATCCATCTGTACGCGCTCTTTGTCACCAGCCTCGCTTGTTGCCAAGAGCAACACTACTACACAGACCAGAGCAAGAAAGAAAACACCCCCACAGCCTCCGGCAATGAGCCACCTGAGGCGAGAAGTCCTGGGTCTAGTATTGGGGCCATCCGAAGAGGCATCTCTGTCTTCTTCTTCGATATTCATTCCTTGACCCTATTGCGATGCCTATTGGCCGCATGATGCCTGTTTCTGCAACATACGAACAGGCTCCCAGTTCTGCGGGAGCCTGTCTGCTTGAGCATCATTCCTATTCCTTCTAATGGCGAGGGCGGGATTTGAACCTGCAACCAAGGGCTTATGAGTCCCCTGCTCTGCCATTGAGCTACCTCGCCGGACAAACCGATAGGCAATGGCAGATAGCTCCAGCTGCTATCTGCCATTCCAGCTACCTATCAGGTAGCGGGGAGAGGATTCGAACCCCTGACCTTTGGGTTATGAGCCCAACGAGCTGCCACTGCTCCACCCCGCAATGTGGGCCAGATTATACCGGAGTTATTTGGATTCGTCAACTTTGCGAGAGGCTGTGGCCTTTAGCCCACTCCGTTGAGCGTGACCAGGGTGACAAATAGCCAGCTTGTGACCAGCAGGAAGATGAACGCGGCCCCGCCAAAGGCCAGGCGCAGCCACACCTGGCGGGCTATGGCGGGATCGAGCCGCTGAGGTTTTTCAACCGGCGCCTCCACAGGGACGCCCAGCTCCAGCGGGGGCGGCAGCGGCTCGGCCGGAGGTGGCGGCTGCTGGCCGATTGCAGCCATCTCTCGCAGCCGCTGGTCTGCCGTTGTCCACAGGTGATGGTCGGTGGTGTACTGCATGGCCGAGCGGAAAGCGCCGGAAGCCAAGGTCGTCCGGCCCTTGGCCAGGTAGACGAGGCCCAGGTTGTAGTAGGCGAGGGAAAAGCGCGGGTCGTGCTCGATGGCCTGCCGGTAGCGGACGATCGCCTCGTCCAGCTGACCCTGTTTGTGATACTCGAGCCCGATGGTAAAGTGGATGTGGGCCGGGCTGAGGGTAGGAGCTTCGGCAGCCCCGGTCGCCGGCGGTGGCTCGGCGGCGGCTTGCGGCTTTCCGCCTCGCTTCAGGGCATCACGAATCAGGTTGAACAGGCTGACCGCAGCCGCAAAGCCGTCGAGCGGCGGTATGGGCAGCAGGTTGAAGAAGGCCAGCACCAGGTTGACGTTGAGCAGGTAGCTGCTCAGCGCCGCGGCCAGCCCCTGTAGGTCAAGTCTGGGGGTTCGTGGGCAGGAGAAACAGGGTCACATCGGCAGGCGACGCGCCATTGACCGCCCAGACGATGAGCGCCGTGGCCATCATGCCCACCAGGACCAACAGGGCCATGAGAAGGTTGCCGGCCGCCCCGGCGATAACCACGAGAAAGATGCCCAGCGACCGGTTCTTGATGCGCAGGCGGCCATAGTCCACCCACACCGGCTTGGCCCAGCCGATGCCGATCAACAGAAAGAGGGCCAGGCCCACCCAGGATACGTGGCGGATCGGGTTGAAGGTCAGGCGCTTGCGCTCGACCTGGCTGGTGTCGCCCAGAAGATAAGCCACCACGGCGTGAGCCAGCTCGTGAACCGTAAAGCCCAGGAACAGCGCCGGCAACAGCAGCAGCGTGGCCCATGTGGGCGGCCAGCCAACGAACCCCATCACGCCGGCTCCTGCGGCGAGCCGGCTTTGATCTCGCCCGAGGAAACAGAAAAGGAAAAACACTTCTGAACATGGTCGATCAGATCGTCGCCACAGAAGACGCCGACGTGCAGGGTGTGCACCCCAGGCTCGGGCGGCCGGCGCAGGTGCAGCCGACGGTCGAGCATGGGCTGGCAGTTGTCGATCAGGGTCATGCTGACCAGCTCGGCGCCGCTGGGCTCCTCGACGGCCAGCTCGACGCGGATCCTTTCGGCGGAAGGAGTGAGGTCCACAGCCACGTCCACATACCCAAAGGGAGAGACGGCCGCCTGCATGCCCTGCGCCGGCTGGCCACAGACGCCCACGCTTTCGATGCGGATCTCCCGGCCAGGCACAAACCGGCCGCCGATGGGAGAGGGGGAGAGCTGACTCATGTCACTCACTGCCCAGGGTAACCTGCTGCAGGAGCAGACTATCGCCCAGCGGTTGCCCGGCCGCGTCCAACAGCGGCAGCCGGGTCGCCGGTCGCCTCGTCGTAGAAGCCGACGAGCAGGTCGTAACGGCCGGGAGTGACCCCAGGCGGAAGCTCCAGGGTCACATCGTCGCGCAGGTACTCGCCCGGCCTCCAGGCTGTGGTCGGCAGGCCGGGGTAGAGGTCGGCCTGGGCGCGGATGCCGGCCGGGTTGCCCGGGTCGACCAGGTGGACAAAGAGCTTGTAGCGGCCGGGGGTAGGGGCGAGGGCCTGCCAGTAGAGGGTGAAGCGGAGGTCCCCTGGGATTGAGGTTGGAGCCTCTGCCGCAGGCAGGTCGTAGCCGACGAGGCGGATGTAGGCGCCAAAGCGAGCGTCAGCGGGGTACTGGACGGCCGGCGGGTTCAGATTGAGAGAGCGGCCCTCGACGCTGAACGGTGGCCAAGGGGTAGGTCGAGCCAAGGCCAACAGGACCACGGCGGACAGGCAGCCAGGACGCCGTCGGGACCGCGGCGGCCCACCAGGAGGTTGTAGACGCCCGGGGCCAGGCCGGCCGGCAGATCCAGCGAACAGGGCTCGCGGAGCACCTGACCGGCGGCGAGCTTGGCCTGGGCCATCCAGCGGTTCCTCGGCCAGGACCTGTCCGGCGTCGTCCGACAGCCGAAGGACAACTGCTCCAGCTTCGGGCGCGTCGCCCAGCGCCCGCCAGACCAGGTCCAGCGATAGCGCATCGCCGGGGCGGCCAGACAGCGACGACGCGCTCAAGCCCAGCAAGCTCCAGGCCGCGCCCGATGGTCACACCGGCGGGTCAGGCCACCTCGGGCAGAGGCAAGGCCTGCCAATCGTCCGGGCGCGACGACGGTCACGACGGCCAGACTCAGCCTGTCACCCGTCGTCCAGGGCAGCCAGCGGGGCTGCCCGTCCACAAACTGATACCAGCCGACCTCCAGCCGGTAGCTGCCAGGCGGTGTGCCAGGCGGGACCGGCAGCCGCAGCGGGGTGCGGACCAGGCCGCCGGCCGGCCAGGCGGAAGCGAGGCAGGAGCGAGCCGAGCGGCCGGTCGTCGGTCTGCGCCCAGCGCCGGCCGTCGCGCGTCGAACAGGCCGGCAAAGAGGATCAGCGTCGCCGGTGGAGCGGCGCCTGGACGCGCCAGACGAGGGCCAGGTCGAGGGCCTGGCCCACCGCCACCTCCCGATCGGGCATCGCCGCTGCGGCCAGGTCGAGCGAGCCATCGGCCAGGGCGGCGCCGGGCGGCTCGATCAGGCCGGCATCGGCCAGCGGATCGCGGCCGGTGAGGTAACCCTGCACCCGGAGCTGGCTCTCGCCGGTGAATACCTGGTCCTCGAATTTCTGCCCGTGCGCGTCCAGCCAATTGCGGACAAACCCAGATGGATCGGTCACGGTGTCATAGATGCGATAGACCCACACCCGGTCGAACTCGCTGAACAGCTTGGCCAACGCGTCCGCAGTCTCGGCCTGGGTCATGGCGTAAAAGTCGGAAGCGGGGTCACCCCAACCCAGGCCCGGATCGCCATCTACCGTCCCGGTCTGGACCACGACGGGGCCCTGGCGGGCGGCGCCTCCCCAATCGTCTCCCGGATCGCCGACCAAGCGGCCACGCCAGGCGATCGGGTCGCCATTCCAGTAGGTCAGCAGCGCCGTGTAGGCATAGCCGGCGTTCACCAGGATGGCATCGCCGGGCCGCCAGCGCTCGCCTAGCAAGTGCACCGCCGCCCGGTGGTCATCGCTGGCGTAGCGAGGATCGGCGTGGTAGGCGCGGATCGACAGCCCGGCGGCAATGACGATGACGGCCAGACTCAGCCACAGCGCCGTCCGCCAGAGACGGGCGGCCCTTGACCGCCATGGCCGCCCGGCGGCGACCAGGCCCGCGCCCAGGATGACGTAGAAAGGCGTGGAGTAGGTGAAGGCATAGCGGACGTGGAACAGAGGCGTGACGAGCGAGGCCAGGCCGATCAGCAGGACCGGCAGGAAGACGTAGCCGGCCAGGAACCAGGATACCCGGCCTGCTCGCCTGCTGCGATAGAACAGGCCAAGGCTGAACAGGATCGCCACCAGAAGCAGGACCGGCCAGACCCACACGGCGGCCGGTTGGACCGATTGGCCCAGGCTCAGCGCCGACCAGGTCTGCACCAGGAGGTCGCCCAAGGCAGTGGAGCTGCGCCAGGGAGGGACGGGCGGGTTGGTGGCCTGGCGCCAGGCCACCGGCAGCCAGGGAGCGTAGAGCAGCAGCACCGCCGCCTGGGCCAAGAGCCAGCGCCCCAGCCAGCGCCACCACTTGCCGCCACTCGCTTGGCGCTCGCCGCCGGGCATGGACACAGCCACCAGACGACGACCATCAGGTTGATGGCCACCAGCAAGAAGGCAAAGTAGTAGAGCACCCACAGGCCCAGCGCCGCGCAGACGGCATAGACGGCCAGGCGGGGCCAGGACGGCAGAGGCGGCGGGTCGCGCTTCAAGCATAGGCAGGATCGCTTCGAGCAGGCCCATGCCCAGCGCCGCGGCCAGGGTGTACATCCGCACTTCCTGGGAATACCAGAGGTTGTAGGGCGAGATTGCCACCAGGAACGCGGCCAGCAGGCCGGCTTCCGGGCCGAAAAGCCGCGCGGCGAGCCGGTAGGCCAAGGCCACCAACAGCAGCCCGAAGAAGAGGGAGGGAAAGGCGACGGCGAAATCGCTGCGGCCGGCCAGGCGGATCCAGGTGTGGAGCAGGATATAGTAGCCGGGCGGATGGATGTCGCCGGCGGTATGGGCCACCAGCGCCGGCAGGCTCTTGCCGGCCAGGTGGACGCTGACCGTCTCGTCGTACCACAGGCTGCCGGCGCCAAGACGATACAGCCGCAGGCCAAAGGCCAGCAGAAGGATGGCCAGCAGCAGCCAACGATGCCAGACGGCGCGGTTGTCACCCACGGTAGCCCCGGAAATGGGCCGGAGGGCGACCTCCTGGTCCCACGGGGAGTCGGGTCGCACGGGTGGGAGTAGGGCGACCACACGATTCCAGGGGGAATCGGGTCGCCCCCACGGGAACGGGGCGACGACACGGCTCCAAGAGGAGTCGGTTCGCGCGGAGGGGAACAGGGCTACTTGTCGGGTCGCTCATATCCCCCGCTCTCCGGTTCGGAGAAGGACACTGTCGTCCACTGGACAGGATCGACAGGGACGCCCCGCACCTGCATCTCCCAGTGCAGATGGGAGCCGGTCGACAGGCCGGTATTGCCCACCAGGCCAATGACCTCGCCGCGATCCACTTGCTGCCCCACGGTGACGTCGATCTGCGACAGGTGCCAGAACCCGCTGAACACCCCCCAGCCGTGATCCAGGATGACGGCCTGGCCGCGCACCTGCAGCGGCTCGGCCAGGACGACCACGCCCCTGGCCGGGGCATAGACCGGCACGCCGGTGGCGGCGGCATAGTCCTGGCCGGAATGATAGCTGCTGACCGGGCCGCCGCTGTAGGAGCGGCGCTGCCCGAAAGGCGAGGTTGGATCCAGCTCGCCGGCCAGTGGGTAGCCGAAGGGAGCGGAGAACAACCGCCGCGGGCTCACCCCGGCAAAGACCTGGTCCACCTTTTCCCGCTCGGCGCGGCTCAGATCGGCATCGAGCAGGTTCTGGCGGCTGGCCGGGACGACGATGTTGTAGGTTGGAAAGCTGCCCGCCGTGACGGTCAGGGTCTCCTGCATCGTGATGCGGTCGCCGGTAGACGCTTCGACGGCCAGCAGCTCCAGCGGGTAGGTGCCGGGCGGCGTCGAGGCATCCAGGCCGAGCAGCGCCCAGTAGTGCTCGCCGTCACGGGTGAAGGCGAGAGGCTGATCCAGAAAGGTGCCGCTCAGGCTCAAGCTGACGTCGCTCTGCACGGTTACAAAGACCGTCTGGCCCTGGACAGCCGGCGCCGGCCTGATCGAGAGCGGAGGAAAGCGGCGATCCTCGAGCGTGGGCAGCGGCCGGCGGGATGATCAGCTCCTGCCCCGTCAGCAGCAGGCCGAGCCGGTCCAGTCCGTTCAGCTCCCGCAGGGCAAGGACCGTGGTGCCGTAGCGAAAAGCCAGGGACGGCAGCGTCTCGCCGGGCGGACCGGATGCACCCGGCGGTTGGGTGAGGCCGGCGGCGGGGCCGGCGGCCCGGCTGCGGCCGGGGCGATGGGAATGATCAGCTTTTGCCCGGCGGCGATCTGCGCCGGGTCGGTGATGTCGTTGGCGGCAGCAATCGCCTCGACCGTGGTGCCATAGCTCTGGGCGATGCGCGTACAAGGTGTCGCCCGGCTGGACCACGTAGGTGACCGGCGCAGGCGGCAGGCATCCGGACAGGCGGCTCCTGGGCATAGGCAGGCGCAGCCAGGGAGAGAAGCAGGAGCAGGAAAAGAATGCGCTTCACAGCTCTGCCTCTCGAACTCGAGCCGATCGCCGACGCTGACGCGGTCAAGAAGAGACGGATGGCCTTCGACAAAGTACTTGGCCGCGCTGCGCGGGGCGTAGTAGGGCCGGAAGGGCCGGGCCAGGGCCTTGTCCACGACCCGCTTGCCGGCGTCCAGCCACAGGACGGAGATCGGGAAGAAGACAAAGAACATGTGGATCGCCGTCTGGGCGATGCTCTCCCGCCGCTCGACGAACAGGTAGACCTGGCCATCGGCCACGGCGCTCTTGCCGCGGAACATGAGGCCCCGGCCCCGCTTCCAGAAGGTGTCGCAGCGCACGATCTGGCGTGCGATCGTTTCACCTGTCGTTACGTTGACAAGCATCGTTTTACCCCATCAAATCGCAACACCAAGTGGGCAAATGGCATATCAGCTTCAGTCTGGGGCGCATGGCCCTCAGCCGGCGGTAGAGGCTGGCCGACAGGTCATAATGCCAGTGGTGGCCGTCCATCGCCTGCCAGAACTCGTCCAGGCCTCGACAGCCGGCCTGCTCGTAGCGCAGGCACTGGACCATCATCTCCAGCTTGTCGGCGTCGCGCACCAGCCTGCCCTCGGGGCTGGAGGCTGTCCTCGAACGCCTGCCACAGGGCCGCCAGCCGCCCGGCGGCGGGCAGTGGGGCCAGCAGGTCAGAGATGGCGGCCGCCTCGGCCTGGCTCTTCACCTCGGGCGGGATGAGGCGCACCGCAGAGGCCGGCAGGTCGGTCAGGCGGACCTCGGCCAGGTCGTGGAGCAGGGCCATGATCAGCACCTGCTCCACGTCGAACGGCCCGGCCTGCTCCTCGGCAGCGGCGGCCTCGGCCAGGGCCAGCGCGACAAGGGCCGTGCCAAAGCTGTGCTCGGCCACGCTCTCGACGTGGGGCACGCCGCGCATGGCCCAACCGGTGCGCGGCATCCGTTTCAGAGTCGCCGTCTCCAGCAGCAGATCAAGCAGCTTGTCGTGATCCATCATCACCTGTCAGGGACAACAGGATGGCAGGAGCCACGTCGGTGATGGCGGTCGCATCGCCGAAAGCGCCAGGCAGCCGGGCCGAACAGCCAGGAGCGGCACCGGGTTGGTGGTGTGGATCTTGGTGCCGGCGTCCTCCAGGTTGCCGTGGTCGCTGCACACGACGAGGGTCGTGTCGGGCGAGCGGGCGTCGAGGATGCCGCCCAGGAAGGCGTCGAGCCGGACCAGCACCCAGGCCGGGTCGACGCGGCCGTGGCCGGCCAGGTCGGTCAGGAACGACTCGTACAGAACCAGGTCGTACTGGGCCGCCAGCCGGGCCAGGCGCGCGCCGGCCTCCTCAGGCGCCACGAGCGGCAGCTCAAAGCCCAGGTGGCCGGTCGCCACCTCGTGGGTGATGTCCCACAGCACGGCGCGCCCTTCCAGCAGGTCCTGCAGGGTGCGGAATGGAGCGCCGCTGGCCATGATCGTCAGGGTCGAGGCCGACAGGCGCCGCTCGCCGTCGCGGACCATGTCCCAGTAGCGCTCCGAATAGGCGTTGGCCGAGGTGACCTGTGCCCCGGCCTCGGCGGCCTGTTTCAACAGGCTGTGCTCGGCGATCACCTGGCGCAGCGGCGTGGTGGGATAGGCGGTGACGTGATCGCCGACCAGCGCCGGGGCGTTGACGCCGGTGAAGAGCGCCGTCTGGCCGGTGGCGCTCTGCGGCAGGCCGGGCACACCCAGGCAGGCGTCGACAGGGCGCAAGGACAGCATGCCGTCCTGTTGGGCAGCTGCCCAGCACCAGCGGGCCGCCGAGCAGCCCGTGCAGGCGGGGCATCGGCGCCGTGCTCAGCGGGTTGTCCGGGCCGGCCGGCGCCAGGCCCACCCCGTCGAGAAAGACAAACAGAACCCGGCCGCCGGGCGAGGCAGCCGAGCCGGTTGGTCGGCTCACAGCTTGTAGCCGATCATGCGCAAGAAGCCCTTGCGCCAGGCGATGCCGTCATCGTCCTCGATCCCCTGGGGCGAAGAGCCGTCGATCACGCCCAGGATGCCGCGCCCCTGCTCGGTCTCGGCGACGACGACCTGGGTCGGGTTGGCGGTGGCGCAAAAGATGCGGCACACCTCGGGCACCATCTTGATCGCGTTCAGGACGTTGATCGGGTAATAGCCCTCGCCCAGGAAGAGGATGAAGGTGTGGCCGGCGCCGATGGCCGAAGCGTTGCGCTGGGCCAGGTCGATCATGGCCGGGTCGGTGCCGCTCCAGCGGATGAGGCACTTGCCCGAGGCCTCGCAGAAGGCCAGGCCGAACTTGATGCCCGGCACGGCGGTGACGACCGCCTCGTGGATGTCCTCGACGCTCTTGATAAAGTGGGTCTGGCCCAGGATGAAGTTGATCGGCTCTGGTTTTTCAATCGGGACGATCTTCAATTCCATGTTACAGCCTCCCTCGAGAATCAGACTTGTCCTCACTCGATTGCCGCGGACGACAATCGTCTGCCCCGCGGGGCACTGTACGCGGTCTCCAAGGGGGAGAAGGCGATTGCATTTTACCACGGTTTGGCTCAAACGAAAAGCAGAAAGGGCGGCATTCGCTTCGCTCACGGGCCGCCCCTACGGACTGGGGATGAGATTCTTGGCACCGCTTAGAATGACAAGGTTTAGCCGGCCGGCCGCTCGGCGAGGCGCCGGGCGATCTCATTATGTCGCGTGATGATGGCCGGCAGGTCCACGCCAAGGAGCTGGCCGTCCTCGACGACCACCCGGCCGTTGATGACCGACAGATCGACGGCCGGCGGGGTGCAGAACAGGAGCGCGGCCAGCGGATCGGCCTGGGCGCCGGCGAAGGCGAGACGGTCGAGGCGGACGCCGATGAAATCGGCGGCCATGCCGGGAGCCAGGGCGCCGATCTCCTCGCGGCCCAGGACGGCCGCCCCGCCCCGGGTGCCGATCCACAGCGCCTCCTCGGCGGTCAGCGCCGACGCGCCCAGGGCCACCCGCTGCAGGAGCATCGCCTGGCGCGCCTCGGCCAGGAGGTGGCCGCTGTCGTTGCTGGCGCTGCCATCCACGCCCAGGCCGACCTTGACCCCGGCGTCGAGCATGGCCCGGACGCGGGCAATGCCCGATCCCAGGCGCATGTTCGAGCTGGGGCAGTGGGCCACGCCGGTGCCGGTATCGGCCATCAGCGCCACTTCGGCGTCGGACAGGTGGACGCAGTGGGCCCACCACACGTCGTCGCCCACCCAGCCCAGCTCGCGCATATAGTCGACCGGCCGCACGCCGAACTGCTGCAGGCAAAAGCGCTCTTCGTCCAGCGTCTCGGCGACGTGGGTGTGGAGCCGCAGCTGCCGCTCGCGGGCAAAGCGGACCGACTCGCGCATCAGGTCGGGCGTGACCGAGAAGGGCGAGCAGGGCGCGATGGCGATGCGGCACATGGCATAGGGCGCCGGATCGTGGTACTGGTCGACGACCCGGGCGCAGTCGGCCAGGATGTCGGCCTCGTCCTCGACGACGGAATCGGGTGGCAGGCCGCCCTTCGACCGGCCCAGCGACATGCTGCCCCGGCTGGGATGGAAGCGCACCCCCAGCTCACGCGCGGCGCGGATCTCGTCGTCGATGCGGCTGTCGTTGGGGTAGAGGTAGAGGTGGTCGGCGACGGTGGTGCAGCCCGACAGCACCAGCTCGCTGAGGGCCACCAGGGCGCTGACATACACCGCCTCGCCGGTCAGGCCGGCCCAGACGCGATACAGGGCCGTGAGCCAGTCGAACAGCTCGGCGTCCTGGGCAGCAGGCAGGGCCCGGGTCAGGCTCTGGTACAGATGATGGTGGGTGTTGACCAGCCCCGGCAGCACGACCATGCCGGCGGCGTCGATGACCCGGTCGGCAACCGGCGGCAGGGCCGGTGTGGGTCCGACCTGGCGGATGACATTGTCCACGACATACAGCCCGCCGCCGGGGATGCGGCGCCGGGCGTCGTCCATGGTGACCAGGAGTGTTGCGTTCTTGAGCAGTAGTGTAGACATCAGAGCCTCCTTCGGGAATAGCAATTGCGCAAGTTCGCAAATGGACAGATCGCAAGCTGATTCTAGCATGCAACCCGGATTAAGTCAAAGGCCTGGCTAGGAGCCGCATGCTTCGGCTGGCCGTGTTGTCGGTTGCGCCGGAAGTGTGGTACAATGCGTAGCTCAGGGCTTGCGGGATGTTATCCCACGGAATGGCGAGATCGAGGTTCGGCCATGTGGTCAATGATCGACGTTGAGATCTATGCCGGCCTGCTGCTTGGCTATGCGCTGTTCTGTCGGTAGCTGCTCTTTCACCACCGGGCAAGGCAGGAGGGGACACGCCGACTGCTCGAGGCCGCAGTGGTGCTGGCAGCGGCCTGGACCCTGGCCCTGGGGCTGCTGGCAATCCTGACCTCCGGCCCGTGGTGGGCCTTTGTCTGGCAGCGGACGGCCCAGATCGGCCTGGTGATCCTGGCCCTGGTCAGCGCTGAGTTCGCCTCCGCCTTTGTGCAGCGCCCTCCCCGCCGCTGGGCCTGGCGGCCGGCCATCGCCCTGCTGTTCATCCTGGCGGCGCTGGCCCTGGACATGCTCGCCCTCCTTCCCGAGCCTTTCGCTCTCATCCATGCAGCATCGGACAAACGGCGCTGGCAGGCCTGATCCTGGTCGCGGGCTGGCTGGCTGTTCACGGTTATCGCCTGGTGGACGGCTGTGGCCGCCCTGCGCCAGGCGATCGGCGCCCAACACCGCAATCGGATCCGCTACCTGCTGACAGCGCTCACGATCTTTGATCGTGGGCGACGTGCTGATCCTGCTCGGAAGGCCACCGGGCGTATACGCCGGCCTGATAACGCGACTGGCCGGGCTGGCGATTGTCGCCATCGCCGTCCTGCGCTATCACCTGCCCGATATCCGGCGCATGATCCTCAAAGGCGCCCACTTTTGCCTGCTGTGCGCTTTCGCCGTCGCCATCTTGGTCGGCAGCATGGCGCTGTTCGGCTACCTGTGGGGCGACTGGGCCGGGCTGCTGAGCCGGGCCTGGATCATCATTCCGGCTCTGGTGCTGGCCACCGTAGTGGCCGTGGCTGCCGGACCCACGTGTGCGCCGCGTGCTCGATCGCGTCCTCCTGGGTCCGGATCGCGACCTGCAGAAGGCGCTGCGCACCCACAGCCAGCAGATCAGCCTGATCCTGGACCCCGGACGGCTGGCCGAGACGACTCTCGACTGGTTGGAGCAGACCTTTGGCATCCGGCGGTCGGCCCTTATCCTGGTGACACCACAGGACGGCGGCCAGGTCGAGCTAAGGATCCTCTGCTCGCGAGCCATGCCTGCCGTCACGGCCCATTCGTTCGCCGCCGACAGCCGCTTTCTGGTTCATTTCGACAAGACCGGCCATCCACTCAGCCAGTATGACCTGGACATGCTCGATTGGTTCCAGGTCGATCCCGAGCGACGAGCGGCAGTGGCTGCGCGACCTGGAAGTGGAGCTATACGTGCCGGTCCTGTTGGCCCGCAAGCTGATGGCCCTCCTGGCCCTGGGCCCCAAGGCCGACGGACGGCCCTACACGCGACCAGGACAGGGAAACGCTCCTGATCCTGGCAGGACAGACCGGCACGGCCCTGGACAATGCCCGCCTCATGGACGATCTCCGCCGGGTGCAGGGCGACCTCGCATCAGTTGGGCGATCAGCTCGACGAGACAAACCGCCAACTGGAGCACCTGGACCAGACCAAGACCGACTTTGTGGCCATTGCCGCCCACGAGCTGCGGACGCCGCTGAGCCAGATCTATGGCTATTCGGACGCATTGTCCAGCCTGAAAGGCGAGGAGCTCAGCGATGCGCAGGCGGTCCACGAGTTTGTGCAGGGCATCTCGCAGCGGCGCCAGGCGCCTCAAACGGGTCATCGACGCCATGATCGACATGTCGCTCATCGAGACCGGTTCGCTGGTCCTTCAGCCGGTGACCCTGCCGATGGGCGTCGCCGTGAAAAACGCCACGGCAACGGTCATGCCGGCTGCCGAGCAGCGCCAGATCCGGATAGTCGTCAACGATCTGTCCGAGCTGCCCTACGTCGCAGGCTGACAGCGTCCGCGTGGAGCAGGCGCTTGGTCGCCCTGCTGAGCAACGCGGTCAAGTTCACGCCAGACGGCGGCCAGATCACCATTTCCGGACGCCGTGCGCTCGCCAGCGGCCGGCCAGGAATGTGTCGAGCTGTCGATCGCCGACACCGGCATCGGCATTGACCCGGAAGAGCAGGAGCTGATCTTTGGCAAGTTCTACCGGGCCGAGAACCCGCTTCTGCACAGCACCGGCGAAACCCGGTTCAAGGGCGGCGGGCCGGGCCTGGGCCTGGCCATCGCCAAGGGCATCGTCGAAGCCCACGGCGGCCGGATCTGGGTGGAGAGCCCCGGTCGGGATGAGAGCAGCAACTGCCCGGGCAGCACCTTCCACCGTGCGCTTGCCGGTCAAGCAGCGAGCGGAGCGATAGCGCCATGCCTGCCACGCCCCTGGCCGACCTGGCCCAACTGCTCACCCGCGTGGAGCAGACCAGCAAGCGGCTGGAGCTGGCCGGACTGCTGGCCGATTTTCTGAAGCGCCTGGAACCAGAGGAGGTGCCGGCCGCAGTGCGACTGATCACCGGCCAGGTCTTTGCCGAATGGGACGAACGAGCGCTGAACGTGAGCTGGCAGACGGTCAGTGCGGTGGTGAACAGCCTGGTCGACGCGACGCCGGCCGACCAGGAGGCGATCTATGCCCAGGCGGTTGACGGCGGCCAGGCGATCCAGCTCCTGCTGGAGCGCGCCCGCCGGTCGCCTCCCGATCCACCCCCGCTGACCCTGCTGGAGGTATACCAGACGTTCGAACAGATCGCGGCGGCGTCTGGCAGCGGATCCCGAGCGCGGAAGGAGGGACTGCTGCGCGGTCTCCTGCAGCGCGCCGACCCGGTCGAAGCCAAGGTGATCGTCAAGAACGCCTTTGGCGAGATGCGCCACGGCGCCGGCGAGGGGATCATGCTGGAGGGGATCGCCCGGGCGACCGGGATGCCCGCGGCGGTCGTCATGCGCGCCAACCAGCTGTGGGGCGACCTGGGCGAGGTGGCCCACGTGGCCCTGACCGAAGGCGAGGCCGCCCTGCGAGCGGCGAGCATCAAGCTCTTTCGTCCCCTCAAGCCGATGCTGGCCGCCACTGCCGAGGAGATGAGCGAGGCCTTTGCCCGGCACGAGGGCCGGCTGGCCCTCGAATACAAGCTGGACGGCGCCCGGGTGCAGATCCACAAGGAGGGCGCCCAGGTGCGCATCTACTCCCGGCAGCTCCAGGACGTGACCGCCAGCCTGCCCGACGTGGCGGAGATGGTCCGCCAGGGCGTGCGAGCCGAAAGCGCCATGCTCGACGGCGAGGCGGTGGCGGTGGATGGCGAGGGGCATCCCCTGCCGTTCCAGGACCTGATGCGCCGCTTCCGCCGCGTGACGCGACATTGCGGCGATGGTCACCGAGGTTCCGCTGCAGCTCTACCTGTTCGACCTGCTGTACCTCGACGGCCGGTCGCTGATCGACGAGCCGTACACGGCGCGCTGGCAGGCGCTGGAGCAGGCTGCCGGGAACGGCTCCCACGACAGGCCGGCCGGGTTCGGCCTGGTGCGCCGCTCGCTGCCGGCCACGGTCGAGGAAGGGCTGGCCTTTGCCCAGGAGGCCCACCAGGCCGGCCACGAGGGGGTCATGGCCAAGCAGCTGGACAGCCGCTACACGCCGGGGGTGCGGGGCAAGGGCTGGCTGAAGCTAAAGCACGTGTTCAGCCTCGACCTGGTCATCGTCGCCGCCGAGTGGGGGTACGGCCGGCGGCACGGCTGGCTGTCGAACTATCACCTGGCGGCCCGCGACCCGGCCAGCGGCGAGTTCGAGGTGATCGGCAAGACGTTCAAGGGCCTGACCGACGCCGAGTTCGAGGCGATGACCCAGCGGCTGCTGGCCCTGGAGGTGAGCCGCAAGCCGGGTGTGGTTTATGTCGAGCCCAAGGTGGTCGTCGAGGTGCTGGCCGGCGAGGTGCAAAAGAGCCCGCGCTACCGCTCTGGCCTGGCGCTGCGCTTTGCGCGGATCATCCGCATCCGCGACGACAAGCCGGCCCGCGAGGCCGACACCCTCGACATCGTCCGCGGGCTGTACGAGGATCAGTTCCGGTACAAGGGGCGCCGGGACTAGGCGCTGGCAAAGCCCACCGGAAAGGAACAACCTGACAGGTCCTCACGCAGATCCCCTGTGCCGCATGCTTCTGGCGGCCCCCAGGGGACGAGACCTGTCAGGTTGTCTTGTCTTGCCCTTGTACAGTTGTCCGTCAGGCAAAGTAGGATGGGCTCAGGGCGATCAGCAGTTGGCCGCCGTAATAGAGGTACAGGCCAAGCCGCTCCAGCCTGAAGGGGTGGCGGAAGCGGTTGACGGCCAGCAGCAGGTCTGACAGCCAGAAGAGGATGGCGCCCAGGGCGATCAGCCAGGCCTGGGTGGTGGTGAAAAAGGCTCCGAAAAAGGTCGAGACGGCCCGGTTGACCATGAAGCAGATGGCGAGGATGTAGAAGAGGACCGGGCCCTGCATCTTGCCCAGGCCGGGCTTGAGATAGAGGTAGATCAGCGCGGCCAGGGCCAACAGGACCGCCGCCGTGAGCAGATCCTCGGATGTGAAAGCCGTTGGGCACGGTAAAGACAACGGAATAGATGATTTGGGCCAACAGAAAGAGCACCAGCCCGATCAGGAACCAGCGGTTGGCCTTGAACATGAGGGCCACGTCGCCGCCGAGCGACAGGACCAGCCCCAGGATCAATCCCCCACGTGTAGGCCGGCTTGACCCCCGGCGTCGTGAACGACAAGAGCGCCACCAGGATGACCAGCAGGGTGGACAGCGGCTTCCAGAGGTAGACCTGCTTGTCGTCCCCCCTGAGCGCAGCCCAGATCAGCAGGGTGACGGTTACGGCAATGACCGGGATCGGAATCAACGGTGACATGGGTCCCTCCTTGAAAAGATCGGCAGGGGGATTATAGCACAGACCGGCCGGGCAGGCAAAATGGCCGGAAAGAAAGCAGGGCGCCGCCGGCCGGGCAGCCGGCGGCGCCCCGATTGATTCAGGACGGCAGGCGCAGGGCCTGCCGTGACCTGCGACTGAAAGGCTAGACAGCCAGACTTTTGGCGCTGCACCTCACTTGACAACTATGGGCAGGTAGAACCGGTACAGGCCGGCCGTGCGCTCACCGGTCCGTGACGAGCGGTCGAGCCCTCGTGCAATACGATCGAGCCAGTAATAATGGTCCGGCCCGGTCGACCGGCCGTCCACGAACTGATATGGTCCCCGATCGGATTGCCCGACTGCTCGGCCGGGATGAGCGTGTCGTTCAGCTGCACCGGATCACCGTCCGGATCGTCGGCCCGGAACACGTCAAATCCCTGGATGTCCGTCTCGGAGACCGTCTCCCAACGAACGTCACCGCGCCGGGCAAGGGTGCGGCGGTGAAGGAGGCGAGCTCGCAGTCCGTGGGGCCGTACAGGGTCAGTTCTCGTAGTTCGTGGTGCCCCCCGTGCCCTCCCGGTTCTCGAAACTGGTGCTGTCGAACTGCCCACATGGGGCACAGCTCTCCCATTGCACAACAAAGGAAGCAACGTCGTCCCCACCGTTTTCCGCTAGCTGGCTATTGATGTACGCACTGAGTGCAGAGCTGGTGAACTCGATCGACGTACCATTGGCTGTCGCGGCCGGCGTCGTATCCAGCGAGACGATGGGCGCCGGGGCGTTGTTCCAAATCAACGTCGTCGTCGTCGCCGTTCCCCACATCACCACCATTCCAGTCATCTCCCGTGCTCCAGATCGCCAACACCCCGTTCTGCGTTAGCAGCGGCGCCTGAAGGGTGTACAATCGCACCCTGGCGTCGGTCAGGGTCCCAGTGGCCGAATCCACATTGAACCGCAAATAGGTGCGCCGCGTGATTACCCAGCTCGGCAGATTCGAGTAGTCCGCACGCAGCCCGCCGCTATCCTTGTTCGTACCAGGGTCGTTCAGGTCCACGTACGTGTCGTCGGTCGGCGGGACTGTGGTATCTGCCCGGACTGCCGAAGCGAACACCGGCAACATCAGCAAACCGACCACTATGACGATTAGTATTCTACCTTTGGCGATCCGTTCCACCCTCCTAATTGTGTGCCGCCAAGGGGATACTCGGGCCAGCGGGACGGAGCTCCCGACAAGAGGATCAGGCCAAAGGGCTCGCCGATTACTAGCGGGAAATCGGTGTCTGGATCACCCGGAAAGTAGGCCTGATAAGGATTGAGTTCCGGTCTGGTACCTCACCACACTGTAGACGCCTGTCCCCACGTCGCCGGCGACATCAGAAGCCCAATCCAGATCGTCTCGATCCAGCGGCAATGAGAGAGAGTCGTACCTGGCGGCATACCGGACACCAGGTTGAAGGACACACTGCCCGGATCGGGCACACCGCCAACCAGGGCGGTCGAGGCCGCGCCGCACTGCTCGTCACAACAAAGACAAAGTCACCAATCGCCAGGAGGTAGTTGGTATCTGGATCGCCCACGATGTAGATCTCGGAACGACTGGGTGGACGCGTTATACCGGGTCACATACAGGACAAAGCTGCCGATATAGGTGGCCAACGATGCCGCGTCGTTCACCCCGGCCACCTGGAGCACCATGGCAATGTCGGCATAGTTGGCCGAGTGCGCGGAGCTAAGCGGGTAGATTGTACGCCCCCACACGGTTCGAGATCGCTGACTCCCTGCCGGCTGTGTCAACGGCGGTGACCACGTAGTAATAGTTGGTGTCGAGATCGCCGACTACGCCATCGTCGGTATAGGTCGTGTCGCCGGTAGTATCATAAGGTATGCCTGTGGCGTTGGCGCGAAAGTACGGACTGTTGGCTGCGCGGTAGATGTTGTAGGTTACACCACTGATAGCCTCCCCCTCTATGTCCTCTGACACGTCCGACCAGGTCAAGACCAGGTCCGAGCCGGACCTAACCGCACTCAGATCTGAGACTGATTCAGGCGGCGTTGAGGCAAGGATCCTCCACTGGGAAAAGCCCGTGACATCCGAGATGGTCACAGTATTGGCCTCAGTGTCTACATCCCCAGCAACGTATTCCCAGCCATTGCGGCCGGCATCGTAACGTGCCATGCCGGCGATGTCGGCCTCGACGACGCCGGCCAGCCACTCCTCTGTGTAGGTAAAGGTGGCGGTGGCGGTATAGCCCGTGCAGTCAACGCTGATGTCCCACACCTGGCCCAGCAGAGTGACGCTGACGGGCGTGTAGGGCAGGTCGCCGTCCAACAGATCCACCGTCAAGGTCAACGGCAGGACGGAGCCCATGTTGCTCCAAGTGGTGGTCGTCGCCAGAGTATTGCTGATCTTGAGGGTGACAACCTGTCCCTCGCTGACCGGATCATCGGGTGGCAGCCAGTCGGACGGTCCAAGCACATCCAGGGCATACACAGAGGTGTAGCCACCCTGAGAGATGACCTGGGTTGCGCCAGACCTGCGCTGCACAGTCGCGTCGCCGCTGCAGCCATAGGTAAAGGTGAGTGACACGCCTGTACCGGGAAAAGGTAGCGGCAGGGCGGGGATAACCGCCCGGCTTGCTCCATCCAGGCGCTGACCTGAGTGCCATCGGGCAGGTCGCCTCGAGCGGCCTGCACCTCCCATAGACAGTTGCCGGCTGGGGAGGCACCGCCCGCGCGCTGATCGCGGGCAGGAAAACCAGTACCACCAGCAACAGAAGAGCTACCAGGTCCTGTCTGTTCATCATACCCCCTCCTTATGGGTCGATCTTCAACGGTTTCAGTGAGAAGCCTCCCAGGTACAGTCGTGGGTTGCGTACACCCAATAGCCCTGTCCCGGCACCATCCTTGCCAGATCGTTGGCAACGGAGGTCTGGCTTGTGTTCTCCTGTTACGATAGGTTTCGACCTTCTGCGCCCGAGAGATTGCTCTATGCTACCCGCAAGTGCTGCGACTATCGCATGACCGATCATCTTGGTACTTCAAGGACTGAGCTCTGGCGAGGGCCTACATCAGGGCCATGCATTGAGTTGGTGGCGCTGATGTTTGACTTCATCGGCTCAAGCATTCAGAGTGCCAAACGGTACATCACGGTTGTTGATCTATTCACGGCATAACGATCAATGTACATGGCATTGTTACATAGATCCAGTAGCCCCGGCCCGGTTCCATGATGGTCAGGTCGTTGGCGTAGGTTGGCACGTTGACGTCATACACCTGCCAAGGATCCGCCGTTTCTCGAGCGTCGAATGTCCGCACGACGGTGTAGCGCCCTGCGATGGACGATAGCGCCTCTGCCACGGGCCGTGCCGTCTGCGACGGGTATCCGACCAGATTCCAGCCATGGCGGAGCGGGATGGCTGTGTTCGCCGTCCGCCAGCCATGGATGGTCAGGGTCACCGGCTGGGTGGCGTGTAGCCAGACGCCCAACGTCTCGTCCAGTCGCTCCAAATCACCCGGCCACTCCTTGTAGGGGTCGGTCAGGTCGCCGGATTCATAGGTCCACGCCTCGTCACAGGCGCCGCCCAGGGAGGCCAGCGTGTCGGTCAGGCTCTCGGTGATGGGTATGAGCGGCCAGGAGACCAGGTTCCAGCCGGCCGAAAGCGCGATGTCCAGCGATCCCACCTTCCCCCAGGCATAGGCCGGATACGGATCGCCGACATTGCCGACGCTGTCCTCTACCTGGACATAGACCGTCCAGTCTTCATCGAACACCCACTCGACTGTCTCACTATAGGGCAGAGTCACCAGGCCATCGATCATCCGCGGATCGTTGCTCAAGTGCATGGTGGGCACACCGCCCAGATCGTCATAGGCAAGCACTGACACTGTGCGGGTTGGCGTCATTCCCGGCTCTACCTCCACATACAGCACCGGTGGCGTGATATCCACTGCGTAGGTGTCGCTACACACGTCGGAGACGTTACCCGCGGCATCGCGGTATTGGGCGTACAGCGCGCCCTGCAGGTCTCCGGTCAGCGAGATGGGCCAACTCAGGGTATAGGAGTAGGGCCGCCACACGGCGTCGGTGAAGGTGGCGTCGGTGCTGACCCGCGTGGCGGCGATCTCGCTCAGCTCGTCCCACGCACCCAGGTAGACGGTCAGAGTGACGGCCTGAGAGCCAACAGCTGGGTCGCCGATGGCGATGCCGCACAGTGGCGGCTGAGTGTCAAACAGCAGACTGGCCTCGGTCAAGCCCGAGACATTGCCTGCCTGGTCACGGAAGCGCACGTAGGTGGTGATCACGCGACTCTCCCCGGAGGAGAGGGTGATGGGCACGATGGCCGAATAGGGTTGCCACTCGACGTCCCAGAAGTCCGGGCGCTCACTGACCTGGATCTCGGCCAGGCCACTGCTGTCGTCCAGAGCGCTGAGGAAGAGTTCGGTCATGTCCTCGTTAGTCGAGTGCAGCGGCCGCGCGCCAAGGAGCGTCTGCGTGCCAGTCAAGAGGTCAGACAGGTCAAAGGCCGCCTGGCCAGCTGTGGCATTCGGATCGTAGATGATGTCATCTACAAAGTCGCCATGCACTGCCCCCTGCCCGTCATGGAAGCGGGCGTAGACGAAGCGTGGCTGCACGCTCGTACCGCTGATCTCCAAGGTCCAGGTCACGGTGCGCGTATAGGGCTGCCACACCGTACCGCCAAAGTCCTCCGTATGGCTCAGCATCACCTCCACCGGGTCCGGCCCACACAGGGTGAGAGTAACCTCAGGGGAGGAGGTGAAAGGCGCGTCGCCGGCGACCGCCAGGCTGTAGAACTCGCACTCGGGCGGCGGCGGCTCCGGCAGCGGAGGAGACGGTGGAACTGGTGGTTCGTAGTTGTTGCCGGCGCCGCCCCAGAAACCAGAGAAAAGGAGGTAGTTTGTACTGCTGATGGTGCCTAGGTACCCTGGCTGGCCCAGCGTGCCCCACATGTTGTGGCTTTCCGACTCGAGCGGTGCAGCCCCGGTGCCGCCGCCGGCCACGATCCGGCCGGTCTGCGTGTAAATGTCGCCGACAGGAGCGAAGATAGGCGCTGCCTGCGCTGCAGCCTGGTAGCCGCCGATCAGCGTATAGCTGGGGCTGCCGATCTCCACCGTGCCTGTGGGAACCCCCACGGGGGCGGCCACCGGTTGTCCCAGGGTGACGCTCATGCTGTACAGGGTGGTGGTCACAATCCCCCCACCTGAGGCTAGCAGGTCTTCCCACAACCAATAGGTCTCCGACCGGGGACGAGGAGCGTTGACGTCCAGGAAAACCGTGTCCGATACCACGGCCGACGGGTTGCCCACCCCGTCTGCTACCTGGAGGTAGACCCTATGCCAGTGCCGGCCCTGGTTCGGGATCTTCCAGCGAGTCTCAGGGGTGAAGCCGGCCCAGTCACTCCAGGTGCGGTTATCGTTGGACAGCCGCATGTAAGCCACGCCGCTGCCCTCGTCGCCGGCGGCGATGCCGAGGTGCACGCTGATCTGGTGGGTCACCGTCAGCCCATAGTTGACGGTGAGAGTGGCCGTGGGCGGTGCGCCGTCATAGGCCAGGGCATAGCCCACCCAGTCTGAGGTCCAGCCGACGTTGTCCAATGAGCGAGCGCGCAGGTAGGAAACAGCGGCTTCGTCGGCGGCGCAGATCGGAACGGTGGGCGAAAAGCTGTTCTCGGCGCGCAGCGTGTCGCTGATGCCCTGGGGATCTGGCCCCCAGTAGACCTGGTTGCCGGCGATACCCGAACCCTCGTCGTCTGGTGGGGACCAGAAGAAGTCGGGCGTACGCACCCGGTTCTGCCACACCCCACTGGCCACCCCATCGCCGTTCTGCACGTCAGGTGTGTGGGGAGGGGTGCCGTCATAGCGGAAGGTGAAGGTAGCCCCCGCCGGCCCCACGTTCCTGGCATGATCCACAGCGCGCACGGTCAGGGCATAGCTGCCGGTGCGCACCGCCGGTGGGTCGTACGCCGGATCGGCCACCACGTGCAGGGTATCGCCCCAGGTAACCTCGTAGTACCACACCTTGGAGGTAGCGTCGCTAGCCGGCTCCCAGGTGAAGGCCGGGTCGCTCCAATCACGCTGCCACTGGCCGGGCAGAGCGCCGTGGAACTCTGTGGCCGCGCCCGGTAGGCTGGGCGGCGTGGCGTCTATCTGGAAGGCAGCCTGGCGCAGGCTTTCCTGGTTGCCTACCTGGTCCTCGGCGTAATACTCGACGGTGTGGGAGCCGTCGCCGCTGACAGTGAGCCTCATGTCGTCGCCGGTATGGGTTTGCCATGACCCGCCGTCGACGCGGTAGTTGATCTGCTCACCCCCACCCGGGCGCCGCCCATGCCCTGATCCTCGGCCTGCAGACGCACCTGCACCGGCGCGATGTACCAATCGGGCCAGTTGCCCGGCTCGTTGTCGCCGTCCAGCGCCAGTGTCGTGATGGGGGGGTTGAGGTCAACCCACAAGTCAAGGGACAGGCTGGGAGTTCGGCTCCGAGGTTATCGTAGGCATAGAAAGTGATGCTGTTCCGTCCGGCCAGGTTGTGCTGCTCGTATGTCCAGGCGGTCGTGCCGCTCTTGCTGGCGAGCGAGCCGCAGTTATCGCCGGAGCACTGGAACTTGATCTGGGCCACCTGCCCGTCCGGGTCACCCGCTGTGCCGCCAAAAACCCAGTTGCGCTGGTTGGTCTTGATTTGACGGGAGGCCGGGATCGGGCTACCGTTGGCCGTGGCGAGGGCAATAGACGGCGGCTGGTTGGCGATCGTGAAGCTGCGGGTAACGCTCCAGTCGCCGGTCAGATGATCGGGCACGTCCCGCGCCTGCACGCGCCACTGATAGGTTGCGGGCTGGCCATCCAACGCCTCAGGCCGCCAGCAGGTCTCGCGGATCCAGCCGCTGTTGGCACCGATCGGGCCGGTCACCTCGACGTAGAACTCGACCTGGTCGCCCTCCGGGTCGCCAGGGTTGCCCCAGCACAGCCGGGGAGCTTCGCCCTTCTCGGCCACATAGCCATCGGCTGGGCTCTGGAGGGCCGGCGCGTTCGGAGCGTGGTTCCCGCCGCAGTTAGGGGTATCAAATACCTCGAAGGAGGTAATGCTGTCGTTAAGGGGGGCGCCGTTGCCGAACAGGTCGCCCCAGAAGTCGGGGTCATCCCCCGTGCGGCAGGCCCAGCCGCCGCCGGCGTTCTCGTGCTGGTAGAGCTTGACCGACCAGCCGCTGGGCACGCGGACGGAGGAAGCGCTGTCGTTGAAACCGGCGTCCACGTTGGGGTACAGGCCGGGGGTGTCGAGACGGACGTAGCCGCTGCCCTCGCCTGCTCCGCCACAGTCATAGTTGGCGTTTCTGTGGAGGATGACACCGCCAGATTGGGGGCAAGCGGGCAGGCTGCTGATGGGCCCGCACCCATCCGCCTGGATGCCAGATGCCCGACCAGGCAAAACAATGCAATATGGCGAGTCCAGCTCTAGAAGAACTGGGAGCGCCAAGGTCAAGCTTGTTGCCAACCACGTAATCTCTCAGATGCCAGCATCGTATCCGCCTGAGGAGGCCCAGACAGTGGTCTTGCCTGCCGGAACACCGTACAACAAGTAGAACCCATACTGGTTTGTCCTTACCCAGGGTGGCCCGCCCGTTCAGCGCCGCACCCAGGCATCGGACACAAGAATCGAAAGGAGGATTGAGAACGGATCCCAGGATTGTGCCGGTATTGGGTCCCAAGCATCGTGCATTGTCAAAAACCTGAATCGAAGCACTTGATCGTTTATGGCGAGCTGGGTTCCCGGAAAGTTGCCAAGCTCAGCCAAGTCTACGGCATCCCGATCCAGACACCGTGTCACCTCAGCGAAGGGGTCTGCATAGAGCATGACAGACCAGCCGGAAGACACCTGCACAGACGACGCCTTGTTGTCAAAGGCTCCATCGTTAATATTGTATGCACCCGGAGCAATGCGATAGCGAAAGCCAGGATCGCCCTCATCGTTACTGCGATCCCAATGCGCGTTCCAGAAAAGGATCGCGCGCCAACTGCATTCTTCACCGGAGCACCTAACATTGTTGGAAGGTACGTTCTGGCCGTCACCAGCTTCCACCGTCCCACTCCCTTCCCACCTCATCCCCTGCCGCTGAATACATCTGCACTTGTACGAGTACGGGTCGCTTAGTGTTGCATTGCCTTTGTTGAGCGTACCTTGGTAGTTCAAGCCATTGTCAGCGTTGTTAGCATCAATGACCGAGTGCACTACATAGCCATCAAGAGCCATCTCGTGCCAGCTTCGGGCACTGCCATTCCATGTCAGACGAAGATGCAGGTGCTCACTTGGTTGACCGCCTGTCTTTCCAGCTCTACCCAAGACCTGCCCTCGCCCCACAGCATTCGGAATGTTTAGATTGTCCTTAACCCATTGGTCCACTGAGTCCAGGTGCCAGTACTCAGTCGCCCACCCCCGCCATGATCAACTTGCACGTAGTTACCTGCGCCTTTATTGTAGTCTTCACTGAAGAACGTGATTGTGCCCGCAGCGACTGCGAGAACCTCATCAGCGAAGCCCATGCCGAAGTCAAGACCATCAAGCTCACCCAATCCGAGTGGAGGGCAATAACACCAATTGGCATTGGCACTACTGTGAGGTCCTCCATTGTACGTGTGTCCTAACCCACCATCCCATGGCAACCTCAAAACGGGCGGTGCAGATAGTACTCCTTCATCCCCGCGCGACTCATGCAGTTCCACAAGGCCACCGCTGTACGGGTTCTCGCCTAGGGGGGTAACAACTGGGTCATCACGCAGTGCTTGAAAACCGGCGAGGACAGATTCGACTAGATGAGCGTCTGCCGCATCGTTGCCTACTGGCACGAATATGGAATAGACGTTAGGCCCACGCGCTGTGAGGAGGAGAGAGCCGAGTTGTCCAGTTAGCTTCACATATGCAGTCTCACCATGCCGTTCCGTTTGCAGGCTCTCTGGTCGAAAAAGCGGCGAAACAAGGTAGCGACTGACATAGGCCGACAACTTCTCATCCGCTGGGCGCTGATTGCTTTCAAGTGCTATCAACATACTGCTGCCAGCCAATGGTATTGGGTACTCACCATCAGCGTTCGGCTCGACAGGCAGCGAAGACAACATCACCTGATTTCGGCCAGAGTACTTCCCTGGAATGCCTGTCGTATACAGCTGCCAATCGGCAGGGTATGTGAACTGGTATCCTTGCGTGTGGTTAGTGTATGTTGCGAAGGTCTCGTGTTGTATGCTAGAAAAACGGCCAGAGGTACTCTGGCCTACGTGCGACGTGTAGGGTTTCTCAGTAAGTGCTGTCCGCTGGGTAAAGGGGACTGGGATTCCCCAGAATCCTTCCGTGGCGAGGATCGCAGTTCCAGCTTTCGACATGTACTGGTGACTGCCTTGGGTGCCATCCCAGCTTGCCAGACTAGGTCCCGCGTGGGCCACGGCTTCGCCGGAATCTGCGGCACAGGCCAGTGGCATGGGACAGTTGCCGAAGCCAGAGCCTGCGAAGTGCTATTCACCGCGCTCGACGCCGCAGGCACCAGTAAGCAACAGATCAACATCAGACAGGCCAGCTCGCACCGTTTATTCATCGATTTGCTCCATGACATCCTGCCTGTTCAGAAACATATGTGCCAGTTGGCAGCCAAGGCAAGACCATGCCGGTTTGCGTCCAGCAACCTCAACGTGCTCCTGACGCCTAGCACATTGCCCTTTCCCCAAAGAGCAGGCATGTGCCCATCCATGCGAAACACCTCAAAGTGGCGGCGCCGCGCAAGCTGCATCTCGACTCGGTCCCTCCCGCCCTTGCACCAGCCAGGTAGTCCGGGAGTGGCATATGTGGCGTCTCAGTCTATCTGGTTGGCCAGGGTTGCCACACCGCTCAATCCATCGGGGATCTTGCCCCAGCTACTGCCCAATCGCAAGCCATGCAAAGCACCAAGTGCCAATCGCGTCACTCAGAACGCGAAACCCGGTCGTTATCTTCGAGCCATTGAGCATGGCGGCGTGTGTTCCGCCTGAACCCGCCGTCCAACTCTGAGTTAGAAAGACTTCATAGCTCGTGTTGGCAAATGACTCCGGCAGGGTGATGTCCGCATAGTAGAAGCCATTGCCCTCCAGGATGCTCCCGATACACCCTGACCCATATTGGATCTTGCGGTTGTTGCCGTTCACCGATCGGATCAGTGACGGTGCGTGCGTTTGCGTTGACGACTCCGTCGTCAATCTCGCTGGCTCCAACGGAATCGGCCGCCCAGGTCTGTGGCGAGGAGGCTATTGTCGGCAACTTCGCTTGTGCCTACCGCGCCGGCCGCGATCTCACTCGCGGCGACCGAATCGGTGGCTAGGTCCGAGAGGCGAGGAGGCTATTGTCGGAAACTTCGCTTGTGCCCACCGCGCCGGCCGCGATCTCGCTCGCGGCGACCGAATCGACGGCCAGGTAAGCCGCGGTGATTGAGGCATCGTCAATCTCGCTCGTGCCTACTGAGTCGGCGGCTAAGTCGACCGCCGTTAGCGAATCGGCACTGACCTCGGCGCTCCCCACCGCATTGTCCGCCATCTCGCTATTGCCGACGGCATTGGCGGCCAGGTCGGCCGCCGCCAGCGAATCGGCAGCGACCTCGGCGCTCCCGACCGCATCGTCCGCCACTTGGCGTTGGTCACCGCGTCGTCTGCGAGTTTTGCCATACCTATGGCCGCATCCGGCACCGTCATGGCCTGCATCGAAAAGGGCACGCTGCCCAATTGCACCCGAGGCCACATCTCGCTGTCGGTGCCCACGGTGATGCCCAGGTCAGAGCTCGCTGCGCCCCTGGATGGCGGTCTGAAGGTCTGTGTTGATGCTGCCCAGCAACACGTTGAACAGGCCGTCGGACGCCGCAACCGAGTCGCCACCAGTCCCAGTACTCCTCCCACAACGGCGTGCCGCCTTCGGGAGTCTCGTAGATGCGAAACTCCATATTGTAGTAGTCGTTGAGAGGATTGCCGACATTGTCGGCCAGGCGGCCCTGGTAGGATATGACCGAAGTCGACATCGCGTCAATCCCACCGCGCGGCGCCGCCAGCGAGGGGATGGTGAACAGCATGACGGCAACCAAGATGAGGGTGCCATATTCGGGATAAGTTGCCGGCCATCCAACGGAGCCGATTCCTTCCTTGTGGCAGCGACGGCTGCGCGGCGGCCTGACGCCGTTCGGCGCGATACTCATCCAGAGCTTCGCCCAGCCGTGTGAGAAGACTTTTTTGCCCATCCATGGGTATCATCTCCTTTCAGTTGCTGTCTTGCTGCGAATGCGAGTGTTTCCAGCGGGGAATCACCCGGCAGGTGACTCCCCGCAATGCCCGCTGGAAGACTCAATGCCGTGAAACCAGGGGCAGGTAGAACCGGTACGGGCCGGCCGTAGCGCTCACCGGCCCGTGGCGGGCGGTCGAGCCATCGAGGAAAACGCAGTCCAGCCAGTAGTAGTAGGTCGTGCCCGGCTGAGCCGGCCGGTCCACGAACTGATACTGATCGCCGGTCGGGTTGCCCGGCTGCTTGGCCGGGATAAGCGTGTCGTTCAGACGCACCGGATCGCCCTGCGGGTCGTCGGCCCGGTAGAGGTCAAAGCCCTGGATGTCGGTCTCGCTGACGGTCTCCCAACGGATGTCCACGGCGCCAGGCAGGGGAGCTGCGGTGAAGGAGGCGAGCTCGCAGTCGGTGGGGCCGTACAGGGTCAGTTCTGGGTAGTTCGTGGTGCCCCCGTGCCCTCCCGGTTCTCGAAACTGGTGCTGTCGAACTGCCCACATGGGGCACAGCTCTCCCATTGCACAACAAAGGAAGCAATGTCGTCCCCACCGTTTTCCGCTAGCTGGCTATTGATGTACGCACTGAGTGCAGAGCTGGTGAACTCGATCCACGTACCATTGGCTGTCGCGGCCGGCGTCGTATCCAGCGAGGCGATGGGCGCCGGGGCGTTGTTCCAGATCAACGTCGTCTCGTCGCCGTTCCCCACATCACCACCATTCCAGTCATCTCCCGTGCTCCAGATCGCCAACACCCCGTTCTGCGTTAGCAGCGGCGCCTGAAGGGTGTACAATCGCACCCTGGCGTCGGTCAGGGTCCCAGTGGCCGAATCCACATTGAACCGCAAATAGGTGCGCCGCGTGATTACCCAGCTCGGCAGATTCGAGTAGTCCGCACGCAGCCGGCCGCTATCCTTGTTCGTACCAGGGTCGTTCAGGTCCACGTACGTGTCGTCGGTCGGCGGGACTGTGGTATCTGCCCGGACTGCCGGAGCGAACACCGGCAACATCAGCAAACCGACCACTATGACGATTAGTATTCTACCTTTGGACATCGTTCCACCCTCCTAATTGTGTGCCGCCAAGGGGATACTCGGGCCAGTGCGACGGAGCTCCCGACAAGAGGATCAGGCCAAAGGGCTCGCCGATTACTAGCGGGAAATCGGTGTCTGGATCACCCGGAAAGTAGGCCTGATAGGATTGAGTTCCGGTCTGGTACCTCACCACACTGTAGACGCCTGTCCCCACGTCGCCGGCGACATCAGAAGCCCAATCCAGATCGTCTCGATCCAGCGGCAATGAGAGAAAGTTGTACCTGGGCGGCATACCGGACACCAGGTTGAAGGACACACTGCCCGGATCGGGCACACCGCCAACCAGGGCGGTCGAGGCCGGCGCCGCGCTGCTCGTCACAACAAAGACAAAGTCACCAATCGCCAGGGGATAGTTGGTATCCGGATCGCCCACGATGTAGATCTGGAACGACTGGGTGGATGCGTTATACCGGGTCACATACAGGACAAAGCTGCCGATATAGGTGGCCAACGATGCGGCATCGTTCACCCCGGCCACCTGGAGCACCATGGCAATGTCGGCATAGTTGGCCGAGTGCGCGGAGCTAAGCGGGTAGTCATAGGCCCCCACCCGGTTCGAGTTCGCACTCTCGAAGCCGGTGGCACAGGCCGATCTGACCACGTAGTAGTACTGGATAACCACGTCCCCCAGGGCGCCCACGTCGTCGTAGGTTAGGCCGGTCGTAGTGACGTAGGGCGGAGCCGTCGGCGCGAAGTAGGGCATGGTGTCACGATAGAGGTGGTACCCGGCGATGCCAGCAGAGGCCGTCCAGGTAAGCCGGGCGGTGGTGCTGTTGAGCCGGGCGATCGACACTGTCGAGTTGGCGGGCGGGATAGTGTTGGCGCTGCCGGCAACCGGCGTGGAGGGGATCTCAAAGCCGTCGCGGGTGGATAGCTTGGTGTAGGTAAAACCCAGCGATGAAGTGCCCTCGGACTTGGCGCGGAACAGGATGGTGTAGAACAGACCACTACCCGTGTACGGCAGGGTTGGACTGATCTGGGTGGCGGCATAGATGATCTGGCCCGTGGTATTGTTCGCGGTGTTGCGGATGGTCCACAACGGCGGCTTGAGCAGCGTCCCGGGCCGCACCTGGATGCCCGAGGCGGGCAGGGCATCCACTACCTCGAGCACTGCCGGGTCGAAGGAAACCCGCACGTCCGCGCCATAAAGGCCCTCCACGTCGTTGATCCAGACCCCAACCTCGATCGTCTCGCAACCATTCACCGTCGCCGGGTCAGGCGAAAAGGTGATGGTTGTTGCATCCGGACTGCCCGGCCGGGCCAGGGCCTGGGCCGACGGCAATAGGCCGGCCGACGCCGTCAGCATCGCCAGTACAAGCGCCAGGCTGACCAAAACCGGCAGCCGCAGACGCCGCCTGGCGAGTGACCGACTGCCTGCGTCAGAGTCTTCGTATTTTATGTCAATCATCCATAACCTCCGTTCTATATCGGGCAGCTTTCAGATCAATGCCCGCTCAAGACCGACGGCAAGAACCGCCTGTACGGACCCTCTACCAGGTAGACGGCTCCGGCGGAGCTGGCCGGGATCTCGGTGCCGTCGATCGTGGACAGCCTCTCATAGGAGACCTCGACCGGCGCCTCACCGGCGTACAAGGTCTGAAACGTCAAGGAAAAGAGCACACCGGTGCCGGTCACCGGCGGGCTCGGGTTGATCTGGGTAGCGGCATACCACACGGTGCCGGCCTGGTTGTCGGCCTCATTGCGGATGACCAGGTCTGGCGACAGCAGGTCATAGCCGGGCACGACCTGCACGCCCGGCAGAGACGGATCGGCATCGAGCACGGCCAGGCGACCGGCATCGAATGCCAGGCGGACATCGGCGCCATACAGGGCCACGACATCTTCGATCCAAACCTCGACGGCGATCTGCTCGCCTTCAGAGTAGGTGCCGCTAGACGGGAGAACCCGCACCCAGGTGTCGGTGGCAGCGCCGGCCACCAGCAGCGGTGCCACTAGCAGCAAGGACAACACCACCAAACCGGATCGACAGATCAGACCTGGTGCGTGCACTCATCGGCCGCTCATCTCCGGCGCCGGGAGGCAAAGTAGGCCAGCCCACCCAGGCCGGCCACCGCGGCCAAGCCAAGGATCACCGCCCCGACCAGCAACAGGATGCGCGCAGCATCGCGCGATGAACGGCCAGTCTGGCCCCCCGAACGGCCAGTTGTAGCCTCAGGCTGCACCTGCACAACCGTTGTGCCTGCCGGTTGAGCTGCAGCAGAAGAGGGTGCTGGCTCTACGGCTGTGCTGGATGGCGTAGCGGTCTGTGGCAGCGCCGTCGCCGCAGCGGGCCCTGAAGTGGCCGTAGCCAGCTGTGCTGTGGCGGTCGCTTCCGGCGACGGTTGCGGCGACGCCGGCTGCGTCGCGGCTGCGCTGGGAGGCGGAGGCGCGGCTGTGGCTGTGGGGGTCGGGGTACCAGTCGGCAGATCGGTGGGCGGCAAGTCTGTCGCCGTCGGCGGGACAGCCGTTGGCTCGGCCGTCGGCCGCGGCGTCCGGGTGGGCAAGGGCGTGCCCGCACCTTGGGTGGGAATGGGCGTATTGGTGGGCCCGGGCGTCGTGTCAGGCACGACCTCCAGCTGACCGGACGCCGGCGCGGACGGAATCTCTACGCCGTCGCGGCGGGCCAACTGCGACCGGGTGAGGGTAAGCGGCGTGCTCGCTCCCGCCTGCTTACCCCGCAGGGTGACGACGATGAGGGCGCCGGTGCCACTCTTGGGCAGGCTGGGGTTCATCTGGGTTATGGCCATGCGCGCGGTACCGGCCTGGTTGTCGGCAAGGTTGTAGAGCACGAAGCCGGGATCGAGAAAAAGGCCGTGGCCGACTTGGATGCCGTCCAGCGTGGGGTCGGCGTCGACCACCTCAACGACGGCCGGGTCGAAGGCCAGCGCCACATCGGCGCCGTACAGGTCCTGCACGTCCACCACCTCGACGGCCACGTCCACCGTCTGGCCGGCAGCGACTTCCACCGAGGCGGGCGCGACACGGACGACGGCCGGCGTGGGCGTTTGGGCCTGCGCGGACAGCGGCCGATGGCCGAATAGGACAAGGGCCAGCCCAGCCAGCGTCAGACGAAGGATTGAACGCATTGCGAATTCTTGGTCCGTTTCCAGGGGCCGGTCCCCGCCCCACGATCGGCGTGGGGACCGGCCCGATACAGTTCCTGTGTCGCCTTTAGGGCGTCCAGGGGCTGGCAGTCAACTCGTAGTTGCCGCCCATGAGCGACATGTCGAGGATGTCCACAACGCCATCCTGATTCACATCCGACAGACCAGTGCCACCACAGGCGTCAAAGCCGCCCGTCAAGCCATAGTCGCCGGCGATGCAGGTGCCGTCAAGGATATCCACCACCTCGTTGTTCGTGGCGTCGCCGCCAAGCAGAATGACGGTGGCGAGTGATGTCAACGGGCGGGTATCCAGCGCGTGGCTGTCCGCATAACCAAGATCGGCAGCGATCGTGGTCGGCAGGAACAGCCACCGGTCTGCGATCAGCCAGTAGGTGGTGCCGATGGTCAGGGTGCTGCCGCCGACGGAGGCTGTGGTGTACAGGCCGCTACTGGCGCTTGTCGCCCTCGGCCAGCAGAGTGGCGCCGGCCTTGAGCGGACTGGTTGTAGACCTGCACCGTGGCCAGGCTGTCGACCAGGCGACCCTGGAGGTCGACCAAGCCGGTGTAGTTGGCCGGCGCCCGATGATGATCTGGCCGTCGTCGTCGTCGGTGATGTCGCGGTCGGGGATGCTGGGGTCGTTATAGCCGGCGTTGTTGACGCACACCTTTGCGCCGCCTATGGCCCCGGCAGTGGTGTCGGCGCTCGAGGTGGGAGATGTCGAGGTAGGTGGTCCAGGGACCGTTGCCGGAGGGCCCGGTGAACGAGGTGAAGTTGAAGGTGGCGATCGTGCCGCCGTCGGCGTCCCACTCGGCGGCCGGCAGGGTCAGGTAGCAGAAGTAGCCAACTGTGCCGTCCGGCAGGCCCGGCAGCGGGAGGCAGTTGCCGGCCCACGGCGCGGCAAAGGTGGTGCTGTTGAGGGTCAGCATGTCTGGATCGTAGGTGAATTGGAAGCTCAGGCCGTACAGCTTCTCTGCATCGGCCTTGAGCGCGACGTCAAAGTCGGTGTTCTCCGGCACATGCCGCACCAACGCCTCGGTATCGGGCTCGACGTCGAAGAAGAACTCGACGAAGGTCCAGGGCGTATAGCTCAACCGTGCCGCCGACGCCGTCGCCGTCGGTGCCAGTCGGGCCGTCCAGGTCGCCCCAGGAGTTGTACTCGGCGGGCAGGTCGACGACGGTGCCGTCGTTCTGGATGCCGTTGCCGCCGTTGGCCTTGAACAGGTTGCCCTCGATGGTGACGATGCCGCCGATGCTGCTGACGGCCGGGTCGATCTGCAGGCCGGCATCGGTGTTGAGGTGGATCCAGTTGCTGCCGATCTTGAACGAAGTCACGTTGCCGGCCAGCTCGACGCCGTCGGCCCAGTGCCTGATCTCGACGCCCTCGCAGGATAAAGTTGTCGGCGCCGGCGTTGACCAGGATGGCGGGGTCGAGGCTGTTGCCGCTGCCGGTATCACCTTCGAGGATGCCGGGGCCCTTGATGGTGACGTCGTCGGCGCTGATGGTAAAGGCCGGCGAGCCGGGGCCGACCGTCTTGCCGCTAAGGTCGATGGTCACTCCATCGACGTTGACGACGCCGCCGCCGCCCAGGGAGCTGGGTCCGATGGGGATGATTGTATCCCCAGACTCGGCGTTGTCTAGCGAGTCCTGCAGGTCGTCAATGACGCCGGTCGTGGTGTTCTGCCAGTTGGCTCCCTCCATCGTACCTTCGCAGTCGTCGATGACCCAGGGTTCAAAGTCGACACCGTCGGTCACGCCGCTGCCAAGTCCAGCAGGATTCGAGGTGGCGTTGTACGGTCCAGAAGCATCCCCCCACCAGTTACTCTCGGCATCCTGCTCCGCCGCAGCGTTCGTGTCAAAGCCCCAGTCGTTGTCCTCAAGACAGTTCTGATGGGCAGTGACGTCGACGACGCTGGGCCACTCGTAGGCCACAATGGCGATACTCCATTCATGGAGGTGCGAGTTGGTGATGCTAGCATTCACGGCGTCGCCCAGGCCCCAGACGTCGACGCCATAGTCGTTGTCACGGGTCGAGCGAGTGCCGGTTAGGTCGACGTTGTCGATCATAACCGATGTGACTGTGCCGTCGATCCCCGCACCCTTGGCGAATGCGCCCTCGTCCATCGGGGATGCTGGGAGCGGAACCTCGCTTCCAGCCGCCAGGGCGGCGTACCCCCAGTCCACGACGCTGATCCCTTCGACGTTGCCAATGTCCGCAGCCGCGATGGTCATGCCGTCTACCGATCCACTATTGTCGCTGTAGCGGATGCCAACCTGTGTGTTAAGGATCGAGCCGCCGCTCACGTCGACCGTGGCACCCTGTTGGAAGAGCATACCACAGGCTATCCAGTCAGTTCCGATCCAGCCGATGTCAGCGACATCGCAGTCTTCTACTCTGCCTCCGGCTCCGCTGCTGATCTGAATGCCGTTTTGGGCGGTCACGGTCGTCAGTCCGGCGCCGGTGATATTCATCCGCGTGAGATTCACCGTCAGGTTGGTGCCGACGAACGTGGAACCGTTCTTCTGGAAATCCGTGATCGTCACGTCACTGACACTCAGAGTTCGCGCCGTGCCGTCTTCGTTGCGCGCATAGAAGCCCACCCCGTGCTGCGCGCCGCTAAAAGGCGTGTCGCGGATCTCGGTGATGGTGACATCGTCGACTAAGCCAGCGGCGCTGTGATAGGCAATGCCCATGAACTGGCTGTTGGCATTGCCCAGTCCATTGCCGTCCACGGTCAACTGCAGAATCGTGACGTTCGCGCCATGCACATAGACGATCGGCCGCCGCGGCGTGCCGCCGATGGTATACGGCGCCAGACTGGCTGGCGACGCGATGATGGTGGCCGGGCCCACACCCTGCAGCGCCAGGTCCTTGCCGATGTTCACCTGTTCGACGTAGGTACCGGCGGCTACGTGGACGGTGCCAGCGGTAGCGATCACGTCGACAGCCCTTTGGATCGTCTTCATGGGCCAGTCAAGGGTGCCCGGGTTCGTGTCATCGCCAGTGGCGGCATCGACGTAGCAGTCAGTCGTGCAGAGTGCGAGCGGCCAGAAGCCGTATTGCACCGGCCTTGGCCGGATCGAGGACAAAGGAGACCCAGTAAGGGTCGTAGTCCGCCGCTCCCTCGCCGATCATCGTGGCGATGACGCCGGGGTCCGTCGTGCCCCACCAGTTCATCTCGGCGTCGGCCGTACCAGTGCCGTTCTGCCGGATCGCCCAGACGACGCCGGGCGTGCCCACGCCTAGATCGATGAAGCGAGTTGTCCTGGATGTGGATCGTTGACGCGTCGAGGCCCGGACGCAACCGGATGCCGTGCGACGCGTCCGGAACGGTTCCATCGTGCGCTGTACCCGTTGTAGGTGATCGCGTTGTTCTCGATCAGCGCATTCGCCGACACGACCGAACCCCACTCACCGCCCCAGAGCTGGAACGCGGCCATAGCTGTTGTCGTCGAAGGTGTTGCCCGTGATCGAGCCGTCGACGACCGAGATCTGGCCGATGCCGACAACATCTCGTGGACGTAGTTGTCCCGGATGATCGACGTCGCCCAGGTTCGCGTTGAACCCGAAGCCCCAGTACTGGCCCGTGGCCGGAGACGTTACCGTCGAACTCGTTGCCCTCGATCAGCCATCCGGTGCGCGCGCCGAACGGCCCGAACGACACAGTGTCGCCGTTGAACTTGTTGTTGCGGATGGTGCCGTTGTCCATGGCGTGGCCCATGTAGAGCAGAGTAGCCGTTGTCCGACCTGCACCAGGTTCTGCTCGAACAACAGGCCGTTCGCGTGCAGGTTCCGGCCGCCGCCGAACTGAATCGCTCCGGCTTCCCGGGTCATCTGCGAGTCCCCTGCAAGATGCAGTTGCGCATCGTGAAGTTGTCGGCGTCGTAGTACGTGTCAAACGTCCGGCCCCATGTTCGTGAACGTGAAGCCGTCGAACGTGATGTTGGTAGCGTTCAGGAAGAACGTGCCGAGCCCGCCCGCCGTGATCACGGACTCGGGCGCGCCGGGACGGCCGTCCCTCGCGTCGACGCCGGCCTGGGCGCCCAAGAGCGTCAGCGACTTGTTGATGTTCGCGCCGGCCGCGTACGTCCCGGCAGCCACATGGATGGTGTCACCCGCAGCGGCCATATCAACGGCACGCTGGATGGTAAGGAAGGGCGACACCAAGGTACCCTCATTGCTGTCCGAACCGGTCGGGGCAACGTACCAGTAGAGCGCGAGCACAAAGTCATACGTCACTCCGCCGAGAGTGGCCTTGTCGACCCAGCCGATGGTGCCGGTGCCGCCATTGTTGTACGAGTCGCCCATCCCAAGGCGCAGATAGGTGCGGACGACATTGCGGCCGGTGTGGGCGGCAGCAATAGCACTCAGTGAATACGGAGTTGGATCGATAGTACCGTCGTTGTCAAGCCACATGTACCACGTCCCGGCAGCCGCGTCCACCGTGTGCCAGCCAGCCGGATTCGTCGTCGGCACATGCTGGTAGGTCGTGTTGTCAGACCGGTCGCCTACTGTGCCAGTGTCGATTTCGATCGTCATCCAGACCGGGTTGACGCCCGCCTCGTTTTCGACGGTCGTAGGTCACCGCACCGGCCGCGAAGACATCGATCGTAACATTGGGAATGAAGCCGAAGAGTCCTTCGTCCCAATAATGCCCATCACCCGGATCCGCGTGTGAGACCGGCCTTGATAATGCCTGCCTCGCGGCCGTCGTAGAGGGCCGTCGAACCAGGCGACACATAGCCGTAATCAGGGGGACCTATGTAGGCGGAAAAGACGCCCCCGCCACCGGGCAGCCGTCCAACTCGGGCTGTAAGTTGTCCACCAGGACGATCGAGCCTTGTGCCTGGGCACTGAACGGCAGGGCCAACGGCCCCAGGAGCAGGGCCTAGGCCCACGATCACAGCCAACACAGCAATCCACTTGAATTTCATTGTCTTCCTCCTTAACAGCATAGTTCTGGATCGAACGCGGGCTGCGCAATGCCCGAATCTGGGGCTTTGTGCGCTGAGTGGGGAGTCTGTCTCTTGGCCGGCAGTGCCGGCCGTCTCGAATAGCCTCAGAATGGTTGCAGACAACTAGACTCTTGATTCGCTTCCCTGCGACAGTAAGCATGCACAGAGGTGTTGTCCTGCAACCATGTGCCTGCCTCGACCGGCTGCAACCGGCCGAGCCGCTTTTTGGGGGTTATGCTCGTGCTTCTCCCCAATCTCAGCAGCTCAACTCCCCGTAGTGTCATACGATAAGCGAACAGTGAGCTTATAGGCACCTACCTCCTTCCCTGAGCGATGGAGAACGGGAAGCAAGCATCCGGCATGAGTAGTCGGGCCGATTGGACAGACTCAAAGCAGGGCAAGGATCCAGCGTTGAGGCATCGGACTTGCCCATCATGAACAAATCCTACCTGGCTCCATAGCCAACCTGTTGAACCCTCTCCGAAAGCTGTTATGCAAAGCCGCTGGGGGTAACCGTGAAGCCGCGCCGCGAGCCCCGTGGACATCCAACAAGCCAGAGACAGCCACTTTCTGCAATGCATTATACGCGAATCCCGTTTCACTGTCAAGGGCTTGGAGGTGCTTCTGGGCAACTGTCACCAAGCTGAAACCTAACCCCTCTCCTGCTGCGTCTCGCGCTGCGCTGAACGAGTGGACCAGGGCGCATGGAGCAGTGCCCACCCCATGATTCTGCGGCCACCGGCAGCGAGGGCTGGTGCCCACACCACCCTTGGGTAGTGTGGGCACCAGCCATAGTGTGCCGTCAGGCTGTCAAGGCCACTGGATGCCCGATCTAGGGTATCCAGGGGCTGGCAGCCAGATCCAGGTTGCCACCCATCAGCGCCATGTCGAGAATGTCCACAACCCCATCTTCGTTCACATCCGAAGTGCCACTACCGCCGCACACGGTAAAGCCGCCCGATTTGCCATAGTCGTTGCCGATGCAGGCAGCGTCCAGGATCTCTATCACGTCGTCGTTGGTGGCGTCGCCGCCGAGCAGAAGGACGGTGTTGAGTGACGTCGACGGCCGAGCGTCAAGCGTGTGGCTGTCCGCATAACTGGTTCCGACTGCGACCGTGGTCGGCAGGTACAGCACCCGGTCGATACCAAGTAGTAGAGTGCTGCCGATGGTCAGGGTATTGCCGCCAACCGAGACGGTGGTGTACAGCCCGCTGCTGGCGCTGATCCCCTGGGCCAGCAGCGTGGCGCCGGCCTTGAGGGCCTGGTTGTAGACCTGGAGTATGCCGCCGGTGTCCTTCGCCCGCCCCTGCAAGTTGACCAGGCCGGTGAACTGGCCGGTGCCCTCGATGTTGATCTGGCCGTCGTTGGTGTCGGTGATGTCGCGGTCGGGGATGCTGGGGGCGTCATAGCCGGCGTTGTTGACCCAGACCTTGACGCCGCCTACCGCCCCGGCAGAGGTCTCGGCGCTGAGGTGGGAGATGTCCAGGTAGGTGGCCCAGGGACCGTTCCCGGCAGGGCCCGGTGAAGGAGGTAAAGTTGAAGGTGGCGATCGTGCCGCCGTCGACATCCCACTCGGGCGTCGGCGAGAACAGATAGCAGGCGTAGCCAACCGTGCCCGGCAGGGCCGGCAGCGCGCAAGCACTTGCCGGCCCACGGTGCGGCAAAGGTCGTGCCGTTGAGGCGTCAGCATGGTCCGGGTCGTAGGTGAACTTGAAGCTCAGCCCGTACAGCTTCTCCGCGTCGGCCTTGAGCGCGACGTCAAAGCTCGTGTTCTCGGGCACATCCCTCACCACCGCCTCGGTGTCGGGGTCGACGTCGAAGAAGAACTCGACGAAGGTCCAGGGCGTCATCGTCAACCGCGCCGCCCACGCCGTCGCCGTTGCCGGCCGTCGGGCCGCCCAGGTCACCCCAGGAGTTGTACTCGGCGGGCAGCGTACGACGGCGCCGTCGTTCTGGATGCCGTTGCCGCCGTTGACCTTGAACAGGTTGCCCTCGATGGTGACGATGCCGCCGATGCTGCTACGGCCGCTGTCGATCTGCAGGCCGGCGTCGGTGTTGAGGTGGATCCAGTTGCCGACGATCTTGAACGACGTCGACGTTGCCGGCCAGCTCGATGCCGTCGGCCCAGTGCGTGACCTCGACGCCCTCGAGGATAAAGTTGTCGGCGCCGGCCTGGACCAGGATGCCGCGCCGCCGTCGTCCGCCGCCGTCGATCGTGCCGGGGCCGTGGATCACCTCGTCATCGCCGACGATGGTGAACGCGGGCGAGCCCGCGCCCACGGTGCAGCCGTTGAGCTGAAGGGTGAGCTGCGAGTTGTTGACGAACAGGCCGCCGGGATAGGTGCCGCCCTCGAACTGGATGATCGATCCGGGCGCGGCGCAGTCGAGAATGGCCTGCGCCTCGGGAGTGGTGGCGCCGGTCGGGATGATCAGCTCGCCGCCGGCACCGGGGCCTGGGTGGTCATAGCCGCGTCGGCCCACCAGGGGCTGTAGTCGACATAGGCCGAGACCGAGTCGCCGCCATGCCGCCCGGGCCGCAGGCCGACCCCCACCAGTTGAGCTCGGCGTCCATCGAGGACGCCGGAGTGTGTTGGTGACACCGGCGGTGGGATTCCCGGCTATCTTGTTGTTGTTGGCCTTGGCACGTGGCGTCTGCGCCGTCGACCAGGATGCCGGTGGCATCGGTGTCAATGGTGCAGTTCTGGATGTTGGCATAGACCGTCGCACCATGGGTATTGAGTGGATTGTCCTTGACGTATACACCCGCGACGTCCGAACCCAGGATGGTCACACCGTCGAATATCGATGAGAGTGTTGAGGCTGGTATCGCTGTAACCTTCGTAGTTGTTCACAAAGATACCGTAGTCTCCGCCGGTGATCGTACCGCCGTCGATCGTGACAAGTCCCGAGGTGGTACTCCAGACATTGTAGCCCGCAGAGTAGTGCGAGTAGGAGAGGGCGCCCGGGATGGTGATGTTGTTGTTACTGACGATGGTATCCGCTGTTCCTTGGTGAACGCTGAGCAGGATGCCGTTCCACTTGTCTGTGACACCGGGATAACTCTCAGCAGTAACGGTGTTGTTCGCCACGGTGTATGGGGTCGCAGTGCCAGACCGTGTGTTGTGGAAGATGCCCAACCGCCAGGCGCCGATCGTGTTGTTGGTGATGTTATTCGGCGCGCCCGGGCTGGCCGTGGTCATGTTTTCGGTCTGGATGCCCAGGCGTACACCTGTCATGACATTGTGGGTGATATCAGCGTAGAGATTGTAGTGGGCAATGACGCCGATACCCCAGTTGTACGTGGTCTCGCCAATATCCTCGAAGCGGTTGTGGGTGATGATGTTGCCCGAGGTGGGGGTCGACCAGGAGTCATATTGGCCATGTCGATGCCCGCATAAGTGGCATGCTTGAGGATGTTGTTCTGGATCGTGATGTTCGAGTAAGTGCCGATCCACCCGCCGATAAGCACGCACCCGTCCACATCCGCGCCGTCGATCATGACACCGCTGGTGAGCGCCGGATTGTCGCCATCTATGGTGAAACCGTCAATGGTGACATTGCTGAGATCGCATGGGAGCTGTAGGTAGCATCGCCCAACCAGACATCTACTTCGCAGACAGCTGGGTTAGGAGCGGAGTAGGCTGGCAGCATGATCGCCTCTGCAACGCGCGTGCCCGTGGTCGGGTCGATCCCCGCGTTCGGACCCAGCAGGGTGACTGCCTTGTCGATGACGGGGTCCTCGACATAGGTGCCGGCCGCCACGTTGACCGTGCTGCCAGACACCAGGTCGATGCCCTCCTGGATGCGGCCGGTGGTGCCCGTCTGCGGGCTGTCGTCGTCGACCCACAGCGTGGAGAAGTCGCCCTGGAAGCCGTATGTCCCGCGGCCAGAGCGTCGTCTCGACGTCGGTGTCCGTGCCGACGTTGAGATAGGGCGTAAAGTCGACATTCCCCGAGGCCGGACCGAGGATATCCGGCTGTCCCCCAGGCGGTACAGCCGTGCCGCCGTAAGCCACCGGAATCTGGCTTGCATATCCCGGTTCCGTGCTGTTGGCAGTCGTGACGACGGGAGCGGTGGTCCCCACCCAGTTGCCGCTGAAGTTTTTCAGATTAGTTGTACCGGGTAGCGGGAGCGAACCACCTGCTTGACGCTCTACGATCTGGCCGTACCAGTTACCACTGATGTTGTTGTTGCTGAAAGCGCAGTTGAGCGCAGTCTGCACTGGGACATTCGTGCCGCCGCTGGCATCCAGGAAGAGGATGCCCATCGTCCAGTTGTCCGTAATCGCATTCTCGACAACTGTCAGATTGTCAGTCTGGTTCCGGAGAATCATCCCGGTGCGATTGAACGTGATGTCGTTGTTGCGGATCGTGTGCCCCGAGCTATTGTTGATGTCGATGCCGCTCCTGTTACCAGTGATGGTATTGTCGCGCACGACCATTCCAGTGATGTGTGCCCTGGACGGCAATACCTGCCGCTGTTGAGCGCAAGGTTCCACTCAGTAACAGTATTGCCCAGCCGCGTGATCGTGAAGCCCGCGATCGTGACGTCGCTTGCGCCCACGGTGATGGTCGCGCTTGACCCGCCTATGACGCCTCGAATGGTGGTGCTGCTGGCGCCCGCTCCGAGAAGAGTCAGCGATTCGTTCACATTCACGTCTTCATCATACGTCCCCGCGTCTGCCTGGATGACATCGCCGGAGTTGGCAGCATCGACTGCAGCCTGGATGGTCTGATAGTCTATGCTCTGCGTGACGTTGTGCACCGGCCATGTGTAGGTGCAGACCAAGAAGTCACTGTTGCACCAAGGGCTCCAGTCGACGTCACCACTGATCTTGGGCACGATCTCTGAGTAGACCACCGTGCCCCAGTAGTTGTTCTCGGCGTCGACCATCGCGACCACCGTCTCAGTGACCTCAAGGCCCCAGGTCGTATTGCCCATGATTGTGTTGTGGTCGATCACAACCCGTTCGGTGGGGAGAACATGATAGTCGATCGTGATCCCGATTGCGTTGCCGGTAATTGTACTGTTCAGGATGTTGATGTCCTGGCCCTTGATGTTAATGCCGTGCACGGAGCAGCCGGTGATCGTGTTATTGAGAATATCCACGAACGTGGTGCTGCCCCAGATGTTGATCCCCTTTCTGCAGCCTGTGAAGGTATTGCCGGAGATCTCGAGGCGGGTCTCGCTGCTGCCGCCGACGCAGTTGCCGCCACTGAAGCTGGTGACGGTGTTGCCAGTCACGTCGCAATCGGTGCATCCGGCCAGATAGATCCCTGCTGCGTCGGAGGCCGCACCCGCGCCCGGAACGATCGTGTTCCCCGACACGACGACATAGGTGGCCGCACTGGGCTGGACCGTCACCCCGACTTTGTTGGCCGTGATCCTGTTCTTGTCCACAGTCAGGTAGTCGTTGCCCTTGTATAGCACGCCGTAGTAGCCATCGACAATGTTGTTCCGAATAGCGAGGTTGTCGTCCCAGCATCGGATAACCGACTCATCTGCATAATGGAGCGTTGGGCTGCCGATGAGGGTGAACCCATCCACAGAGACGTTCGTCACGCCACTTGGGATCTCGATGACTACGTTTGGATTAGTGACGGCGAGTCCACTGATATCGACGATCGACTCTGAGTTGGGATCTGTCCGCGCACCGGTGGCGGTAGGATCTACTCCGTATTGCGCGCCGCGCAGATGCAGCGACTTGTTGATGGTAAGGCGCTCGACGTAAGTGCCCGCCGCGACGTGCAACGTGCCACCTGAGATGACCTCGTTCACCCCTTTTTGGATCGTGGCAAACGGTGCTGTCTCAGTGCCGCAGTTGGAATCGGAGCCCACGGGGGGCGGGGCCACGTACATGTCCAGCCTGGAAGCGGCGCAGAGGATGTCGCGTCCAGCCGTGCCGCCGCGCCCTGCGTTCGAGGTGATTACAAACTCGTCGCCGACGCCTTGCGGCATGCTGCCAAAGAAATTCCACTGCCCGCTGCCGCCTGAGTAGCCCGGACCAGTGAGATCAGCCACGAACGCGCCGGTGTTGTCATACAGGTACAGGTCGATAGTGCCCGAGTAGTCGGTGAGCACCGTGGTGGCGATGTGCGTGGCCGACGGAGTGGTCCAGTAGGACCAGTAGGTGCCTACGATGGGCGTAAAGCCCACATCCTTCGTCCACGTGCCACCCTCATTGGTTAGTGTGTGCGTGGTGTCCACCGGCTCGAGTCGTCGACTCACCGGACCAATAGACGATGACTGACCCGTCCGCATTCGAGACCGGCTCGTACTCTTTGTAGTCATCCGTATCGGTAATGTTTGTGAGGGTGGTGCCATCCCAGGTCCACAGGTCCGCACCCCCCACGTCACCGTAAGCCCAGAACACTATGCTGGTCTTGCTGCTCCCCAGGAAATCCGGGTTAGATACATCGGCGGGAGCGGTGGGCTGGTAGATATAGCTTCCGCTACTCGAGGCGATGTCGTAAACGACAACCCTGTTGGAAATAGTGTTGTGTACCTCCACGTAGCCAACCCCCGTCCCATCGTCGCTCCAGAAGGGGTTCATATAGGCGTAGATGTCGCCTGTGCCGGAGTCTCCGGCAGAGATGACGGTCTCGTCTGTGCCATCGGCGTCCATGAGGACGAGCTCGCGACGTGTGATCGCGCCATCGACCCACTGCTTCTGGGCAACGATCTTTGAGCCATCTGGACTCAAACCAGCCGCACGGTAGTAGGTCCCTGACGGCGGCACCTGGATGGCGGCATAGTAGTAGTTGGGGTTATTGAAGCTATCGTAGCCTGTCACGCCCAGGCCGCCCTCCTCGCCAGCGGGTTGCTCGTGGGGGAGCACTTTGTCCTGTGCGTGGGCATTGTGTCCGGGGAGGGCGAGAATCACCAGCCCCAGGGTCAGGATAAGTACAGCAACCGACTTAAGTTTCATTGTGTTCCTCCTTGATAGCATAGTTTCGGATCGAACGCGGGCTGAACAACGCCCGAATCTGGGTCCTTGTACGTTGAGTGGGGACTCTCTGCTGGCCGGCGCCACCGGCCGTCTCGAATAGTTTCAAAATGGTTGCAAACGACTTGACTTGTAGTCGATTGTGTGCGATAATAGACGCGCACAAAGGTGCTATCCCGCAACCATGTGCCTGGCCTCGGCCGGCTGCAACCGGCCGGGGCTGTTTTTTGGGGTACGCCCCAATCTCAGCAGCCCAACTCCCCGTAGAGCCATACGACGGGCGAGCAGTGAGCCTATAGGCACCTACCTCCTTCCCGAGACGGTGGAAAACAGGGAGCAAGCATGCGGGATGCGCGGTTGAGCCGGCCGGCCCAACCCAAAACAGGGCAAGGATCTAGCGTTGAGGCATCGAGCTTGCCCACTAGAGACAGGTCCTATCTGGCTCCATAGCCAATCTGTGTAGCCCTCTCCGAAAGCTGTTGTGCAAGACCGTTGGGGGAAACCGTGAAGCCGCGACGCGAGCCCCCTGGACATTCATCTGGCCAGAGACAGCCATACTCTGCAAAGTATTATACGCGAATCCCGTTTCGCTGTCAAGGGTGTGGAGGCGTTTTTGGGGGACTGTTACCAAACTGAAACCGCGAATCCCGCTGCTATGGCGTCTGGCGCAGCACCTGACCCAGGATGTCGATCCCTTCGCGGATTTTGTCCGGCGTGACGTAGCTGAAGGCCAGGCGGAGGTACTGGCCGGTGGGCGCTTCGGCGAAGAAGGGGTCGCCTCCCGGGATCATCAGTCCCGCTTCTTTGGCCTGCTTGACCACGGCAGCAGCCCTGAAAGGCTCGGGCAGGGTCAGCCAGACGAAAAAGCCGCCGCCCGGCCGGGTCCAGCGCACGCCGGTGGGCATGTGGGCCGCCAGGGCGTCGAGGAGGACGTCCCGCCGCTCGCGGTAGATCTGGCGCAACTGCTCGATGTGGGGCTCCAAGAAGGCCCTGAAGACAATAGGCAGCCAGGATGTTGGCCACCAAGGGATTGGCCCCGCCGCCCATGTTGCGCAGGCCGCTGCCGATCACCCGCTCAATGAGGCCGGGTGGGCCGATCAGCCAGCCGAGCCGCAGCCCCGGCGCCAGTATCTTGGAAAAGCTGCCGATGCGCAGCACGCGCTGATCACCGTCCAGGGCAAAGAGGGAGGGCGGCAGGTCAGCGCCGTAGGCCAGATCGCGGTAGACGTCGTCCTCGACGACCAGGAGGTCGTAGCGCTCGGCCAGGTCGAGCACCGCCTGGCGGCGGTCACCGGCAAGGGTGATGCCGCTGGGGTTCTGAAAGTTGGGGATGACGTACAGCAGCCGCGCCCTCTCGCCGCGCCGGGCCAGGGCCTCCAGGCGGCCGAGGAGGGCCTCAACCTGCAGGCCGTCGTCGTCGGTGGCGATTTGAAGGGGGTACAGGCCGTGATCGCGGAAGAGCTGCAGGGTCTCGTGGTAGGTTGGGGCTTCGACCAGTACCCGGTCTCCGGGGTGGGTGAAGAGGGTGCACAGATGGTCGATGGCCTGGGCCGAGCCGCCGGTGATCATGATCTGCGGGCGCTCGAGGGCCAACCCCTCTTCGCGGGCCAGCTTGCGGCGGACATGGTCGATCAGCGGGCCGTAGCCCTGCTCGGGGCCGTATTGCAGGGCCAGGGCTGCCCGCTCATGGAAGACAGTCTCGGCGGCGCGCCGCAGATCGTCGACCGGAAAGGCCTCGGGGGCCGGCAGGCCGTAGATGAAAGAGATCGTTCCCGGCGGGCCGGCGGCCTGAACGGAGGCGAGGGGATCGTATCCTTCGGTCATTCTACCCGGCATCTCCGGCCACCGCTTCGATCGCTTCCACGATGCTGACATAGCCGGTGCAGCGGCACAGGTTGCCGGCAATGGCCTCTTTGATCTGGTCGCGCGTCGGATGAGGGTTGGCGTCGAGGAGGGCCTTGGCCGACATGATAAAGCCCGGTGTGCAGTAACCGCACTGCACGGCGCCGTGATCGATGAAGGCCTGCTGGAGCGGGTGCAGGGTGTCGCCGTCGCGCAGGCCCTCGATGGTGGTGATCTCCTGGCCCTGGGCACGCAGCGCCGGCAGGAGACACGACAAGACCGGCTGGCCGCCCATGATGATGGTGCACGCGCCGCACTCACCCTGGCCGCAGCCGATCTTGGTGCCGGTCAAGCCCAGGCGGTCGCGAAGGACGTCGACCAGCAGCTCGTCGGCGCCGACGTCCACGGTTACGTCGCGGCCGTTGACGCGCATCGACAGAGAATAGGTGCAGGATTGGTTCAAGGAGAAACTCATCTTGAAGGTGGACTCCCCCTTACCCCAGCCCTCTCCCCAAGGGGGAGCGGGAGTTGGCTACCGCGGCGGCGAGGCCGCGACGGATCAGAACCTTCAGAGCCTCGGCGCGGTACTCTTGAGATGCACGCAGCAGGCTGCTGCGGGGGTGGCACTCGCCGGCGGCAATCTCGGCGGCATAGTGGTAGATGTCGTCGTTGGTCAGCCGGCCGGCCAGGAAGGCCTCTGCCTCGCGCGCCCGGAAGGGCACCGTCGCCACCGGGCCGAGGCTGATGCGCGCCCAGGCGAGCCGCTGGCGGTCGCCATCAAGGCCGACGCTCACGCCGCAGTTCAGGATTGGCAGTGTCAGCGCCCGTCGCCGGCCGACCCGGCCCCAGGCCGAGCCCTGACCGGCATCCAGCGCCGGGAAGCGGATGGCGGTGACCATCTGCCGCGCCGGATCCACGGCCGACTTGCCCGGTCCCAGGAACAGGTCGCCGATCGGCCGCCAGGCCCGCCCGCCAGGCTCGGCGACCTCGACTTCGGCGTCGAGGGCGGTAAGAGCAACGCTGCCGTCGGCGGCAGGCATGGCGTTGACGACATTGCCGGCCAGCGTGGCGACGGCCTGGATCTGGAGCGCAGCCACGGATGCGGCTGCCTCGGCCAGCACCCGGGCGTGCTGCTGGAGCAGCGGCGACTCCTTGATCTGGCGGAAGGTGACATTGGCGCCGAGCACCAACCGGTCACCCTGCCGGTCGATCCGGTTCAGGCCGGAGATACGGGTGATGTCCACCAGGCATTCCACCTGGCGCTTGCCCTCCTGTAGCTCGATGATCAGGTCGGTGCCGCCGGCAATGAGCCGGGCGCGCCCGCCGTAGTGGGCCAGGATGGCCAAGGCTTCCTCAACCGAAGTTGGAATCTCGTACGCTTGCCACATAGGCTGCCTCTGTGTTCCGGTTGTTGCACACGAAACAGCAGGAGAGTGGACAGGGCCACCCTCCTGCTGTTTGCCGATAGCTGTGGGCTACCCTCTGCTACTCGGACAGATAAGCGTCTATCGCCTTCTTGCTGATCCGGTAGCTGGTGCCGATCTTTTTGGCCTTGAGCTCGCCGCTCTGGATGATGGCCAGGATGTCTTCCTCGGTGACGCGCATGTACTGCGCCGCCTCGGCCAGGGTCATGATCTCTGGCACTTCTGCCGCGGCGGGCGCTGCAGGTCCGGCAGCCGCTCCGGCTTGCTGGGCAGGCTGCTGGCCCATCATCTGGGACATCTGCTGGGCCATGACAGCGCCCATGCCCACGCCCGCACCGAGGCCGACGCCCGCGCCGGCCAGGCCACCACCGCTGCCGCCCGACGCGGCTGCGTCGCGGATGCCCTTGGCCGTCTGGTATTGCAGGTACTTGTTCATGTCGCCGATGGCGCCCATCGAGGCCCGCTCGTCGATCGCCTTGGCCGTCTCTTCGGTCGGGCTGATCGAGTTGACGTACAGGGTCTTGAGCTGGATGCCCAGGTTGGAGAAATCATCGCCGACTTTGACCTTGCTCCCGGCGCCGATTTCGTCGTAGAGGGCCGGCAGGTCGAAAAGACCCTTTTTCATCTCGCCCAACAGGTCGGTCAGCTTGGCGACGATGATCCCCCGCAAAAAGTCGGTGATCTGCTTGGTCTCATACAGCCCCTGCGCGCCGACGATCTTGTTGACAAAGAGGGCCGGGTCGCTGATCTGGATGGAGTAGGTGCCAAAGGCCCGCAGGCGCACCAGGCCCAGGTCCGTATCGCGCAGGGCGATTGGCTCGGAGGTGCCCCACTTGTGATCCAGGAACTCGCGCATGCTGACGAAATAGACCTCGGCGGTAAAGGGGGTCTTGCCGCTTGTGAGCAGACCGATCAGGCCGGAAAGGAGGGGCAGGTTAGCGGTGGTGATGGTGTGGCGCCCCGGCCCGAAGGTATCGTAGGCCTTGCCGTCGCGGAAAAAGACCGCCTGCTGGTACTCACGGACGATCACCTGCGAGCCCAGACGAAAGTCACCAGATCCGTACTGCGGCACTCTCCGGACCATTTCTTCCGATTGCTGATCTGGAACTTCGATCACATCGATAATTCGTGCCATGATTGATTACCTCCCGATAGTTTTGGTGCCACGCGTGATCTGTCACGCGCGCGCGGTTTTTGCCCTAGGGTTGCTGCTGGAGGATCGCTTCGTTGCGATGGGCAAAGGTCAGGGCGGCCTGTTCTGCCTCCAGAACGAGTCCGGCGATGGCGACCCCGACACCTTCCTGAGACGTAATTGCCGAAGTCGCCTTGTCGACGCCAGTAGCGATCTCGGCCACCGAGTCGAGCATGCGGTTGTCAAAGTCATAGAGGGCGTCCAGCTCCTCCTCCTTGACCTTGACCGCGTCGAACAGGCCGGCGTAGCCGTAGGATGCCGTCCGGATACGGTCGATGAGGCCCTGCATTTTCATCACTGCCCGCTCCAGGTCGTCGAGCCATTCGATCTGGCCGCCGGTGATGAGCTGCATCTGGAGATCGGCAACTCGCTTGCGCTGCTCATCCAACTTGGCTGCCACTTCCATGCGCAGCAGCTTGTCGGCCTCGCGGCGCATCTCTTTCTGCTTGTAGCCCTTAAAGCCCGGGAGTTTGGCCATCAGCTTTTCCAGGCCCCGCATGTCGCCCTGAACTGTTTCTCTCAAGTCCATTTTCTGTTTCTACCTCCTTGTTATTCGGTTCGCACTTGAGCATAACTGCCGGCAGGCGGCCGCCCATTCGGACATCTGCGGCAGCAGGATCACGATTTTGGGAGCAAAACCTGGATTATTATACACAGGTTCTGCGCAAATGCAAAGATCGGACACCAGATGTTTGCCCCTTTATCAAGGTTGCGTCTGCGGGGGGTGTTTTCCGCCCTAGCTCAGATCGGCTTTGGTGCGGCCAGGGTAATGGTCCTGCCAAGGGAGAATGCAGCGGCTGTGGTTGACACACAAGCCGCTTTCGATTATACTATTGGCATGCTGACCGCAGGAGAAACGCTGATGACCAACACGGACGGTCTGAATGCCGGTCACGGATGGCTGCCGCGCTGGCGTATGGCACGCCCAACCGTCTTTACCACGCTGAGCTGGATCCTCGCCCTGCCGATCGTAGCGCGCACACTGCGCTGGCACCGCCAGAACCTGACCGATGCCCAGAATACGCTCGGGGCGTTGAGTGGCCTGATCTGGGGTCGCATCGGCTGGATGGGCGTCAAGCGCTATGGCTTCAGCAACGAGGACGCTTTCCTGGCCGGCGGGCTGGCGGGCGCCGTGGCACCGACGGTGACGCTAACCCTGCGTCGTCTGGGGTGGGGCTCACGCCTGAACGGCAAGCGGCCATCCCTCAGCGTGTATCCGGCAGTCTGGCTGCGAGGTTTCATGCTGGGTGGGTTCATGGCTGCGGCGGGCGCGCTTCTTGCCCGGCTGACACGGCCGAGGCTGGCATAAAGGCTCTTCCCCTCCATGCGCAAGACACCTGTCTACCTCTTCGCCGGCGATAGCCTGACCGAAGGGACCTACGGCGAGAGTTATGTGGCGCGGATCGCCGCTGTCCTGAAGCGAGGTGAGGCGGGATTGGCCGGACAGGTGGTCAACGCCGGTCGAGGTGCAGACACGATCAGAGCCCTGCTCAACCGGATCGACGCACCCCTGCGCCGGCACCGGCCGGATTGGGTGATCCTGGCCATCGGCTGCAACGACGTATGGATTCCATGGCTCACGTCGCACTGCTTATCTGGAAGATGTGGGCCCTGGTGCGGCGCACTCAGTTTGGCCAGATGCCGACCACCGACCTGGACCAGTTCGCCGCGCTGTACCGGACGCTGATCGACAAGGCAATGCACCAAGCAGGCGCACGGGTCGTGGCGTGCACGACCAGCGGCAGCGGCGAACGGCTGTCCTCGCCGGCGAACCAGCCAGATGGCCCGGCTCAACGGTGTGATCAAGCGCGTGGCCTCCGACGGCGGAGTGCCCGTAGCCGATGTGTGGCAGGCGTTCGTCGACGAGCTGGCCCCCCTACCCCAGCCGTCGGCCTATGTCGCCGGGGAATTGCTGTTTACTGTACTGGACCGGCAGCGGCTGGCGACCAGCTCCCCCGACGAGATAAGCCGGCGCCGGCGGCTGCACCTCACGTTCGACGGGCTGCACCTGAACAGCCGGGGCGCCGACCTGTGGGCCAGCACGATCCTGGCCGCTTTGGCCCAAGCCCGATAGGAGCCGCAGGCGCCGGGAGCCATCCTGCCCGGACCGGCTGCGACTGAAGAGGAGCGGGAGCGGCATGTTAGCCTTTCTCCTGGCAGTGGCCCTGACTACTGCTGCGCCGTCAACGGACGGCTCAATCCCCGGCAGATCGATCCCGCAGGCCTACCAACTGCTGACCAATCCAGGCCTGGAGACCTACCAGGCGGCCTATGGCCAGTTTCAGGGGATAGATCTCCAGGTGGCCAGCAGCTGGCAGCGCTTCTCGTACGGCGGGGCGGAGCCGTATTGGATGGATGCGCGAGTGTTTGCCGGCAGCCACCTGGGCGGTGGCTGGGTGGAGCATATAGAGGGCGAGACGGCGCAGTTCATCTTTGCCACCGAGCCGTACATAGCCGGCATCCGGCAGCAGGTGACCGGGCTGACGCCGGGGGTGGCCTATGGCTTTCATGCGGCGCTGCTGACGATCTTTCAGACTTCGGCGCCGCCGACAGTCGACGGGACGATGATCAAGCAGGTCGGCATGGACCCAACCGGCGGAACCGATCCCCAGGCGGCGACGGTGGTGTGGAGTGAGGGGGACGACCACGATGAAGCCTGGGCACTGGAGGAGCGGACCTCCGTCTTTGCCGAGGCGCCGGCGATCACCGTCTTTATCCGCATCAACAGCTTGTATGAGAGCGGCGATCTGCCGCTGCTGAACCTGAGCATCCTCGACTCGGCGATCCTGGCCCGGACACCGGTCATCACTGCCGCATCGCCGGCAGTCAGCAGTGACCCGACCTTCACGGTGAACTGGGACAACGCCCTGCCGGCGCCGGGGTGCGTCCAGCTCAAATGGATGGGAGTGCAGTGGCTGGACGAGGCAGAGGGGGTGTGGCACGGTTGGCTTACCGGCACCCTACTGGTGCAGGCGGATTTCACGGGCGAAAGGGGGCACACCTACCGCTTCCGGGCGCGGGTGTGGCAGAAATACGAGAACGGCGCGTGGCTCCACAGCCCCTACCGCGCCGAAGGCGACACGCGGACGGTGGTCCAGGGGTCTAGCCTGGCCGGGCGGGTGCTGAGCCACGATGGGCTGCCGGCCAGCGGGGCGACGGTCGCTGTGGCCGACACGGGCGACGCCACTACCAGCGGCATTGACGGCCGCTATGAGCTGAGGATGCCGGTCTCGCCCGACCCGCAGACGGTAGCAGTGAGCCATCCCTTCTGGCTGGAGACGGCCCCACTGTACGACATCATCCTGGGGCCAACCGAGACGCGGCCCTTTACCTGGACGCTCCGTCCGCCCGACGACGCGGTAACCAACGGCGAGTTCGAGGCGGGGCTGGCAGACTGGCACTCCATAGGAATACTGCCCAGCATCGTGATCGAGCCGGTACACACCGGCCATGGTGCGCTGGCGCTGGGCGGGGCAGGGAATACGACCTTTACGACGGGCGTAACCCAGAGTATGGTTATCACCGATTCGTGGGAGCCGGTCCTGTCATTCTGGTACAATCCGGTCGAGACCAATGCCGCCGACCGGTTCAATGTCGTCGTGACCACGGTCACTGAGGCAGCCGGCGCTGCGGCTCCGGTGACGGTGACCCAGGTCCTGACCCCAAGCCTGGACATTCCCGGCTGGACGCACCTGGCCCATCGCCTGGGCCCGCTGGACACGGCGTTGTCCGGCAAGGTGGCAGTCACCTTCCAGTTGTGGCACTCGCGGGGAAATCAGGGACAGCATCCTCTACCTGGACGAGGTGAGCCTGGGCCGGACGATGGGGGGGCCGCACAAGGCATACCTGCCGGCGGTGCACAGGCAATACTGATTCAGCGGAGCGCCTGATTCCCGGCCTTGGCCATCTCCTTCAGGCGCTGGAGGTCGCGGACATAGTCAGGGCCGAGCAGATAGGGGTAGACGGTGTTGTTGTGCAGCAGGGGATCGGCGCCGGGCGGGAGGGCACGCTCGCCGTCGGGCGTGCCGGGGATGGGAGAGAAAAGGGTCAGCTCGACCTGCACTCCCAGACCTAAGAGAAAGTGCAGGCTGTCCTCAATCTCGGCCAGAGGCTGGCCGGGCAGGGTAGCCAAGAGATAGCCCCGCAGATCGGCCGGCCCAAAACCGGCCGTTTTCAAGTGCCGCACGGCCGCCTCGAAATCAGGGGTGGTGACTTTGGCGCCGGTGGCCTGCTGGCGAGCCGGGGAGAGGGTCTCCAGCGAAAGGCAGGCTTGGCCAAAGCCGGCGCGGCGCATCAGGGCAGCCAGATCGGCGGTGATCCCCCGCGCGTGAAGGCCGTTGACCGGGTGGAAACTGACCGGCAGGTGGCGGGCCAGCACCCCCTCCAGGATGGGTACCAGGTGTCTATCGGCGTCGATCAGCAGCGCGTCGTCGTAGAAGGCAAAGCGGCGAATGCCGCGCCGGGCGCAATCGGCGATCTCTTCGACAACAAGATCTGGCCCACGCCTGACAAAGGCCGGCTGGAGAAGATGGCCGGCGCAGTAGGTGCAGTGATAGGGACAGCCCCACGAGGTGAGGATCGCAGCGTAGGGACGCAATGAGAGGTCGTGAGCCGGTGCCGGCCAGGAACGGGGGTCGGCCAGCCGGTCGGGATCGGAATCGCGGCCGGTGACCTGGTCGGCCAGACGCAGGGCAGCGACGACGCCCGAGCCGGCGATCACCAGATCGGCGCCGGAGAAGCGACGAGCGTGGTCGGGGCACAGGGAGGCATAGATGCCGCCGAGAGCTATAGGCGCACTGCCGAAGCGGGCCCTGATACGGCGGATGGCCTCGACGACGCCTGGATACCAGTAGGTCATGCCGGAGCTGACGAGCACCAGGTCGGGGGTTGGGGCAGCGGCCAGGACGGCCTCGAACTGCTCGACCGGCAGGCCGTAGCGGCCAAAGCGGCGGGGGACAAAGGCGACGGCTGCCGGTTTGTCGACCAATGTCTTGGTCAGTTTGCCCGAGCCGTCAGGATGCGGGCGAGGCATGCCGGCATGGGGCGCCAGGCAGTCGATGACCGTGATGTCGTAGCCGCTGTAGCGCAGGGCGGCGGCGATCTCAGCAGCCCCAGCGGCTCGATCCAGGAGTTGTAGGCCGCAAAGTCATAGATCCAGGGATTGATAAGCAGCAGTCTGTCCCTTGGCCCGCATGCGCCGATTATAACATGGAGCCTGTTGGCGGTCAATCCACTTGCTTTTTCCGGTCATAGGCGCTAGAATAGGCAAATGTAAGTCAAGTGTGCAGACAGCGAATAGACAGGTAAAATGGTGACTTGGGGCAAGGTGCTGATTGGAGCGGTTATACTGGCGGCCGGCGAGTCGAGGCGAATGGGGGAACCGAAGCAGCTACTGCCGGTCGGCGGCCGGCCCATGGTCAGGCTGGTGGCAGAGGCCGTGTGCGCGGCGAGACTGGCGCAGGTGGTGGTCGTGATCGGCGCACGATGTGAGGCGGTCGGCCAGGCATTGGCCGGGCTGCCGGTAGAGATGGTGATCAACGAGAGGTGGCAGGAGGGGATGACGGCCTCACTGCACGCCGGGCTGCGGGCCCTACGGCCAGAGATCAGGGCAGCGCTGGTGGTGCTGGCCGACCAACCGTGGTTAACGGCGGAGCTGATCCAGGCATTGGCCGAGCGCTACCGGACCACCGGTGCGGCCGTGGTCGCGCCGTTCTACCAGGGACAGCGTGGCAGGCCGGTGCTCTTTGACCGGACGCTTTTCCCCGAGCTTCTGGCTGCCACGGACAACAAGGACAGGCGCGAGATCATTGACCGGTATCGAGATCAGATGGCCCGCGTGGAGGTGGAGGATCCGGCCGTCTTTCGAGATATCGACACCAGACAGGATTACGAAAAGATACGACACTAGCAGCTTACATTCCAACCTGAGCGGCAGGGGACATGGACAAAAACGAACTGGGCAATCTGCACCATCTGATCATCGATATGGACGGCGTGTTGTACCGGGGCAAGGTGGCCATTCCAGGGACAGGGGCCTTTCTTGATTTCCTGCGCGAGCAAGGGATCGGCTTTCTGCTGGCGACCAACAACTCGACCAAGACGCCAGAGCAGTATGTGGCCAAGCTGGCCGAGATGGAGGTGGAGGTACGGGCCGACGAGATCCTGACGTCAGCCCAGGCCACGGCTGCGTATCTGCTTGGCATCGCCCCACCCAGGGCCAGGATCTTTGTCGTGGGCCAGGACGGGCTGTTGACCGCGCTGCGTGAAGCGGGCTTTACGCTGGTCGAGGAGCAGCCCGAGTACGTGGTCGCGGGCATGGACTTCAATGTCTGTTACGAGCGACTTGCCCTAGCGACACTGCACATCCGAGCCGGGGCGCCATTCATCGGCACCAACGCCGACCGGACCTTCCCGTCGGAGCGGGGGATCGTTCCGGGGGCCGGGGCACTACTGGCCCTACTAGAGACGGCAACCGGCGTCACGCCGACAGTCATCGGCAAGCCGGGGACGGCGATGATCGTAGCAGGCACTGGCCCGGCTGGGCGCCCATCCGGCCACGACGGGGATGTTGGGCGACCGGTTGGAGACCGACATCCTGGCCGGGCGGCGGGCCGGACTGGTGACACTCCTGGTGATGAGCGGTGTCACCGACGCCAAGACCCTGGCCGGATCGGAGCTTCAGCCTGACCTCGTGTTCCGCGACGTAGGGTGCCTGCACGCCGCCTGGAAGGAGCTTATTGGTGGCTGACCGCCTGCTGTTGTATGATCTGACCTACGATCAGATTCAGGCGCTGCTGGTTGGCTGGGACGAGCCCCGGTTTCGGGCCGACCAACTGTGGCGTTGGCTGCACGCCTCGCTAGCGGAAAACTGGGAGCAGATGGTCAATCTCCCGGCCGGCCTGAGGCGGCGGTTGGCCGCGAACACGGAACTGTCCCCACTGACGCCCTTGACCTATCAGGAGTCGGCCAGCGGCCAGACACGCAAGGTGTTGTTTCGCCTGTGGGATGGGGAGACGATCGAGAGTGTGCTGATGCGCTACACTGACCGGCGCACGGCCTGCGTCTCGACCCAGGCAGGGTGCGGCATGGGTTGTCCCTTTTGCGCCACCGGCCAGGGTGGGCTGGTCCGCAACCTGTCGGCCGGCGAGATCGTGGGACAGGTGATCCACCTGGCCCGACAAGTCAGAGAAACCGAGCTGAGCCAGCGCAGTGGGGCAGAACAGGCGCATCCGATAGGCAATGTGGTGCTGATGGGCATGGGTGAGCCGTTGGCCAATTACTCAGCCACTCTGCAGGCGATTGAAACGCTGGCCGATCCGCGGGGTTACAACCTGGGAGCACGGCGCTTTACCCTTTCGACGGTCGGATTGGTACCCGGCATCCGGCAGCTCGCCAAGGAGGCGCTGCCGATCAACCTGGCGGTATCACTCCACGCAGCCGACGATGGGCTGCGGGATCAGCTGGTGCCGGTTAACCGGCGCTACCCGCTCGCCGAGTTGATGACTGCCATCCGAGAGTATGCCGGCATGACAAAGCGACGTGTGTCGATCGAGTACGCGCTGATCGACCGGGTGAACGACACACCAGAACAAGCGCACGGGCTGGCCCGGCTTCTCGAGGGCGTGTTATGTCATGTGAATCTGATACCGCTCAACCCGACTTCCGGATCTCCATGGCAGCCCTCACCACGCGAACGGGTGGACGCCTTCCGCACAGTGCTGGAGGGGGCGGCCGTGCCGACGACGGTGCGGATGCGGCGGGGGATCGATATCGAGGCAGGGTGCGGGCAATTGCGGCGGAGGCAGCTATCAGCAGTTTCTGATAGCTGATAGCTCGGCAGATTCTTGCATTTTTATCGAAAAACAGGTAAGATAGGGACCTGGAGGAATGGCCACAGGCCGGAGACGCGCGTTGAAAAGCAAAAGAAGAGGCCAGTCCGAGCTACTCGGACTGGCCACGGGATGCCAGAACCACAACCGACTGTTATTGCATCTTGTTCAGGGTTCGCAGGCAGCGCGTGCAGAGGCTCAGTCGCTCGGGCCTGCCGTCCACGACCATGGTCACCTTCTGGATGTTCGCTTTCCAGCGACGCCTGGTGCGCACCTTGGAGTGGCTAACGTTGTGCCCAAAAGTCGGTATTTTGCCGCACATATCGCATTTGGCCATGATTATCCCTCTCACATAGATAGAGCCAGCAAGTACGACCGCTGGCTCAACCTTTGGATTCGTAGCAGCCATATTACCACAGGCCGTGGATATGCGCAAACCGGCCGATGCCTGATGCAAGAGGCACAAGCGAGGTCAGACAACGGATGAAAGACAGCGGGTTAGGCCACATCGAGGTCTCTCCACATGCCATCATGGACCTTGCCAGCCAGGTGGTGCTGGAGTGTTATGGCGTGGTGAATGTGGTGAGCAAAGACCTGGCCAGCGACATAATCGAGCGTTTACCATTCGAAAACCGTCAGCGTGGGGTGGATGTGCACATCGAGAACGACCAGATCGTCATCGACCTGTACGTGGTAATCGAGTATGGGACGCGCATTATTACCGTAGCCAGAAATATCCAGAGCGCCGTGAAGTATAGCTTGGAAAAGGCGCTGGGTATGCCGGTGGCGGCCGTAAATGTCCACGTTCAGGACCTACGGATCAGCGCAGACTAGCTCGCACAGCAGACCATGACCAGGAGGACACCTCATTGACTGACGACCGAACCGCACACAGCGGCCAAGCCGGGTCTAGTCCCGACTTTGCGCAGTGTGACGGCCAGACTTTCAAACGAATGATTCAGGCAGGGCTGGTCTGGTTGGAGCGTCACCAGACGGCGATCAACGCACTGAACGTCTATCCCGTGCCCGACGGCGACACGGGCACGAATATGCTGCTGACGATGCAGGCTGCCTTTGCCGAGATCAAGGACTCGCCCGGCGACAATGTGGGCGAGATGGCCCAGAAGGTGGCCAAGGGAGCGCTGATGGGCGCCCGCGGCAACTCGGGGGTCATCCTATCGCAGATATTCCGCGGCCTGGCGCGGTCTCTGGACAGTGCGGAATCGTTCAATGCAGTGCAGTTCGCCTCGGCGTTGCGTGAGGCAGCCGCCACCGCCTACAAAGGAGTAATCAAGCCGGTGGAGGGCACGATCTTGACGGTGGCCCGCGAAGCAGCCGAGGCCGGGGTGACCGCCGCCGCCAGCAGCGAGGATCTGCGCTATGTTCTGGAACGCGTGACCTCTGAGGCAAGGCACTCGGTGGCCCGCACCCCCGGCCTGCTCTCTGTGCTGGCCGAAGCCGGTGTGGTCGACGCTGGCGGGCAGGGCCTGTTTGTTATCCTGGAAGGTATGCTGCGCCTCGTGCGGGGAGAACCTGTAGCCGCCGACACCGCACTGACCGCAGCAGTGGATCTGCGCCCACTCCAGCCGGAGAGTGAAGAGGGGTACGGCTACGATGTCCAGTTCATCATCCATGGCGCGAACTTGGACATTGATGAGATCCGGCGGGCCATTACGGGGATGGGCGACTCGGCACTAGTGGTTGGCGATGCGGAGGCCATCAAAGTACATGTTCACGTGCCGGATCCAGGAATTCCACTCGGCTATGGTGCCAGTCTGGGCTCGCTGAGCCGTGTGATCGTCGAGAACATGCAGGAGCAGTACCAGGAGTATATCCTCAGCCAGTCCCGGCGACCTGTCATCAGCACCGAGGCCTTGAGCAAGATCAGCACAGTGGTAGTGGCCTCGGGCCAGGGGCTGACCAAAGTGTTCGAGAGCCTGGGAGCCAGTGCGGTCGTCCCCGGCGGGCAGACGATGAATCCCTGCACTGAGGATATCCTGAAGGCAGTGGAGGGCGTACCCAGCGACGACGTCATAGTCCTGCCCAACAACAAGAACATTGTCCTGACCGCCGAACAGGCCAAGTCGCTATCGCAGAAGAATGTCCAGGTGGTGCCGACCATTACCATCCCGCAGGGCATCACCGCGCTCCTGGCACTGAACTACCAGGCCGATCTGGCCACGAACGCGCGGGTGATGGCTGAGGCAGCCCAAAGCATCCAGACGGCCGAGATCACCACGGCGGTTCGTTCGGTGCAGATCAACGGCATGGGCGTGCAAGAGGGCGAGATCATTGGCATGGTCAATGGGGTGCTCAAGGTCAAGGGGAGCTCCCCCTCGGAAGTGGTCCTGGCCGCCCTCGGACAGATGGACACCGAGCTGTACGAGATCATCACCCTGTATTATGGCGAGTCGATCACTGCCGACGAAGCCGAACAGGATCGCAGCAGAGATCACTGACCGTTACCCGAGCCAGGGAATCGAAGTGGTAGACGGCGGCCAATTGCACTATTACTATATCATTTCGGTTGAGTGAGCAGCGAACCCGGAGGCTCCTGGAACGATGGCACAAGCACGAATCATCACCGACAGCACTGCCTATCTGACTCCCGATCAGATCGCGCAGCACGAGATCACCGTGTTGCCCGTGGATATCCATCTGGGAGATCAGAAGATCCGGGTGGGCTCCGACCATAACCTCAAACAGCTTTTCCAGCGGATGGTAGCCGACCGGGCGCAGATCGCCAAGGCCGTGATCCCGCCGAGCGCGTTCGAAGAGGCCTATGGCCAACTGGGCCGGCAGACCGATCAGATCCTGGTGATTGTTGGCTCGAGCAAGCTGAGCAGCGGCTTTCGCGGCAGCCAAGTCGGTGGCTAACGCTTTCCTGGGGCGGTGCCGCATCGCCGTGCTCGATTCGATGGCCACGTCGTGGGGGCTAGGCCTGCTGGTCGGAGCCGCAGCCGAGGCCGCTGAGGCAGGCCAATCGCTCGACGAGATCGTCCGGCTGGTGCGCGGCATGTTGCCCCACATCTATGTCGTTCTCTTCGTCGAGAGGCTGGATTATCTGGAAAAGGGCAACCGCATCGGCCCGGCCCAGGCACTGTTGGGCACCATGCTCAACATCAAGCCGCTGCTGATCATGGAGGAGGGGGAGATCATCCCGCTCGAAAAGGTTCGCACCCGGGCCAACGCGATCGAGAAGCTGGCCGACTTTGTGGCCGAGTTTGCCAACATCGAGCAGGTAGTCATCATGCAGAGTCCGCTGGGGAACGGTACCGAGCTGCTGGTCGAGCACCTGAACCTGATCCTGCCCGGCAGGACCTTCCCGGTGATCCAATATGATGCAGTCCTGGCCTGCCACCTGGGACCAGACGCGATGGGCGTGACGGTTTATGAGGGTCTGTGATGCCGAGAGGTAGGCCATGGTTCGAGATCGTAACTGACAGCACAGCCGACATCCCGCCAGAGATGGTCGAGGAACTGGGCATCACGGTGGTTCCCAGCTATATTGTCTTTGGCTCCGAGACCTATCAGGATGGTGTGGATCTGACGAAAGCAGCAGTTCTACGACAAGCTGATCACCAGCCGGGTGATACCGACGACGGCTGCCCCACCCATCGGCGCATACGAGGAGGTATATCGGCCGCCTGGCCAAGGAGACGGACGAGATCGTGTCGCTCCAGCTGGTCGGGAGACTGAGCGCACTCTACAGCCTGGCGGTGGTAGCTGCCCAGAATGTTAGCCAGGCCATGGGGGTCCGCATCGAGGTCGTGGACACGGGCCAGGTGACGATGGGCTATGGCTGGATGGCCGTGGCCGCTGCCGAGGCAGCCAGGCGGGGCGAGACACTCGACCAGATCGTGACCCTCGTGGAAGGGATGAAGCCGCGGGCGCGGGTCCTGGCCATCCTCGACACGCTGGAATTTGTTCACCGCGGCGGCCGCACGAACTGGGCAACGGCTCTGCTCGGCACGCTGCTGCGCGTCAAGCCGATCGTCGAAGTGCGGCTGGGGAAGGTCGAACTCGTGGAACGCACGCGGACCATCGAGCGGTCATTCGAGCGGCTCATCGAACGGATCCAGACCCTGGGGCAACTGGAGCGGGCCATCGTGCTCCACACCAATGCCCCCGCCCTGGCAGAGCGGCTGGCCAGAGCGCTTGCAGGCGGTCTATCCGGAATGGGAGCCACTGATCGGGCAGGCTGGGGTCACTATCGCCAGCCACGCCGGTCCCGGCGCAGTGGGAGTGGCCTGTGTTGCGGCCGGTTGATCGCCTAAGAAACGGTAACATTGAGCAGGTATTGAGCACATGATCTCTTCAGCTTGGGAAAAGCTGAACAAAATACTAAGGCTAGAGCAGAGCAAGGGCCATCGCGACGAGGCAGTCATCGGCGGCCTGGACAAGTTCGTCGACCTGTGGCAGAGCGAGGCCCGCGCCGAAGCGCAGACTGAAGCAGATGTCACGGCCGAGCGGCGAATCGACGAAATAGCTCGCAGCCTGGCAGACTATGCTGAAAAGGACGAGCACGAGCGAGCCGAAGTGGTGGAGCGGGTCCTCGGTCAGATCGAACAGATCGGCATTTCCGCGCAGCTGGCGCGCGGCCAGCCCTCAGACCGCGAAGCCGGGCGCGCCCTCGGCGCAGGCGCCCAGTCCGGCGCCGCCCCGGCCTCAGCCCGGCCACCGGGCTCGATGCACCGGTCGAAAGCCTGCCGGGGATCAGCTCTGGCTACAGCGCCCGGCTGCGCAAGCTGGGGATCGCGACGGTGGCCGACCTGCTCTATCACCTGCCGCACCGGTACGACGACTACAGGACCCTGAAGCCGATCAACCGCCTGGAGTATGGACAAGAGGCAACCATCATCGGCACCATCTGGGAGACCAAGACACGGCCGACGCGGGGTGGAGGTGCCATCGTCAGCAGCATCATCGCCGACGCTTCGGGCACGATCGAAGCGGTGTGGTTCAACCAGCCCTACCTGGCCCGCCAGCTGCGCGCCGGGATGCAGATCGTCCTCAGCGGCAAGGTGGACGAGCACCTGGGACGGCTGATGCTGCGCGCTCCGGCCTGGGAACCGCTGGAGCGGGACCTGATCCACACCGGCCGGCTGGTGCCGATCTATCCCCTGACCGAGGGCATCACCTCGCGCTGGCTGCGGCGGCTGATGAAGCGCGTCCTGGACCACTGGGCGCCACGGCTGACCGACCATCTGCCGCAGGCAGTCCGGCAACGGGCCGGTCTGATGGACCTGCCGACCGCCATCCGCCAGATCCACTTTCCCGACAGCCAGGAGGCAGCAGAGCAAGCCCGCCGCCGCCTGTCATTCGACGAGTTTCTCATGATCCAGTTGGGCATGTTGCGCCAGCGCCAGCAGTGGCAGTCGGAGCCAGGCATGCCACTCGCCCGCAACCAGGCGCTACTGGATGCCTTCCTGGGCTCGCTGCCCTTTGCCCTGACCGCTGCTCAGCAGCGCAGCCTGGAACAGATCCTGAACGACATGGCCCAGGATCGCCCGATGAGCCGGATGCTGCAGGGCGACGTCGGCTCGGGCAAGACGGTGGTGGCGGCAGCGGCCATGCTGATGGCCATAGCGGCCGGCAAACAGGCAGCGCTCATGGCGCCGACCGAGATCCTGGCCGAGCAGCATCACCACAGCATTACCCGCCTGCTCGACAACGGTCAGGATTGGGGCCTGGAGCGTCCCGTGTCTGTCATGCTGCTCACCGGCAGCGTGGGGCGGACGAGAACGCCAGGAGGTCTATGCTGCGATCGCTTCCGGCGAGGCCGACGTCGTCATCGGCACCCACGCCCTCATCCAGCAGGGCGCTGAGCTTTCACGATCTGGCGCTGGTCATCGTCGACGAACAGCACCGCTTTGGCGTTGTGCAGCGAGCCACCCTGCGCGGCAAAGGTGCGTCGCCGCACATGTTGGTCATGAGCGCGACGCCGATCCCGCGCAGCCTGGCGCTGACCGTCTATGGCGACCTGGACATCTCGGTCATCGATGAGCTGCCACCGGGTCGCCAGCCGATCCAGACCCGGTGGCTGCTGCCCCGCGAGCGTGAGCGGGCCTATGCCTTCATCCACAGCCAGATCGAAGCAGGCCATCAGGCCTTCATCCTCTATCCGCTGATCGAAGAGACGGAAAAGGTCGATGCCAGGGCTGCCACGGAGGAATATGAACGGCTGCAGCAGACCATCTTCCGAACAGAACGGCTGGGGCTGCTGCACGGCAAGATGAAGGCCAGCGAAAAAGAAGAGGTCATGACCCGGTTCCGCCAGGGCGAGCTGGACATCCTGGTGTCCACGTCGGTGGTGGAGGTGGGCATCGACGTACCCAACGCCACGGTCATGCTGGTCGAGGGCGCCGACCGGTTTGGGCTGGCCCAACTGCATCAGTTTCGGGGCCGGGTGGGCCGCAGCGAGCACAAGTCCTATTGCCTGCTGGTGTCCGATGCCACCTCGCCAGACCATCCGCAGACCAAAGCCACGTGGGAACGGCTGAAGGCGATCGAGGAGACGCAGGATGGGTTTGTCCTGGCCGAAAAGGACCTGGAGCTGCGCGGGCCGGGCGACTTTTTGGGGATCAGGCAAAGTGGCCTGCCGGAGCTGCGCCTGGCCAGCCTGAGCAACGTCCAGGTTCTGGAACAGGCCCGAAGCGAGGCCCGCCTGCTGTTCGAAGTCGACCCGACGTTGAGTCAGCCTGAGCACCGGTTGTTGGCCGAGAAGGTGACTCAATTCTGGCAAAGCAAGGGCGAACTAAGCTAAATCAACGGAGATTGAAATGCGTAAAGCGATCTATCCCGGCACGTTTGATCCAGTTCACAACGGCCACATCGACATTGCGACACGCGCCGCCGGGCTTTTTGACCATCTGACGATTGCGATCTATGATCGGCCATTGAAGAGCCTGTTGTTCACTACAGAAGAACGCCGGGCAATGCTGGAAAAGGCGTTGGGACATGTACCCAACATCAGCGTGGCAACCTACACCCAGCTCACCGTGGATTTTGCCCGGCAAGTAGGCGCCCAGGTGATCGTCCGAGGGCTGCGCGTCATTTCTGACTTTGAGCTAGAGTTCCAGATGGCGCTGACCAACAAGAAGCTGGCACCGGAGATGGAGTTCGTGTGTCTGATGACCAGCCAGGAATATGCGTTCATCAGCGCCAGCAACGTCAAAGAGATCGCGATGCTGGGCGGGTGTGTGACCGACATGGTACCACCTCACGTCGCGAGCGCCATGGAGGCCAAGTTCAAGGAAGCAGGCGACGGCGTGGATAGCTGTGTCAAGCTCGTGTCGCTGCGCGATTGAGAGCTAGCATATTTGCCAGGAGGAAGGGAAGCGATCACCATGAACAGCATCTTTCATCTCATCGATCGGTTGGAGCGATTGCTCGGCGAAAGCTGGGGGGTGCCGCTCAGTGCATATCGGGTCGTCAACGAGGCTGACTTTCTCGACGTGATCGATCAGATGCGGACGGCCATCCCCCAGGAGATCAAGCAGGGCGAACGGATCGCGCAGGAGAAGGAGCGGATCATCGCCCAGGCCCAGGAAGAGGCCGATCGGATCGTACGCCTGGCGCAGGAGGAAGCGGCCAAACTCCTTGACGAGCACGAGATCGTCAAGAGCAGCCGAGCAACGGAGAACCACCATCATCGAGCGGGCACAGCAGGAAGCCGAAGCGCTCAAGAGGCGGGGCCGACGCCTATGCACACGAGGTGTTGGTCACCCTGGATGGGCAGCTGGCTGACATCCTGACAACGGTCCGCAACGGCCTGGACTTCTCTGGGCAAGACTCAGGAACTGCCACCAGCCGAGTAGAGAGACACGGCTTCGGGTCTCGGCCTGGCGGTATCGGTATTTGACAGGCAACCCACTATCGCCTATAATTGGGCATCCTAATGGCATAGGACAAGCAGGACAGCGCCATGCGTTACAATGTTGCCCAGCTTCTGAAGGGGCCGACGGGCCAGCGCCGTCAATACGAACTGCACGAGGATATCGAAGGCGCTGGATGAGGAACTGGTGCCGATCAAGCCGCTGGTTGGAACGGTCACCCTGATGCGAACCAGTCAGGGGATTCTCGCGACCGGCAAGCTGCGGACCAAGCTGCGGGTCGAATTGCAGGCGCTGTCTGGAACCTTACGACGTAGACGTGGTAACTCGACCTGGAAGAGGAGTTCCATCCGACGGTCGTTGATCGCAGACGCGCCGGTGGACAGAGTGCCGCGAGAAGAAGAGGATGAAGCGCTGATGATCGATGCCCACCACATCCTCGATCTCAGCGAGGTGATTCGCCAGGGACTATGGCTGGCCACGCCGATGGATCTGTTGTGCCGTCCGGATTGTGCCGGACTGTGCCCGAACTGTGGAGGGAATCGGAACCTCGGGGAGTGTCAGTGCGACCAGGAGGCGATCGATCCCAGGTGGGCCGCCTTGCAGGAACTGTTGTCGAAAGAACCAGAATCATAGGAAAGGAGAGACTAGCCAGTGGGAGCTTTACCGAAACACAAGCTAGGCAAGGGCCGCAAGGGTCGGCGGCGCAGCCACAATGCACTTGTGGCTCGCAACGTGGTTCCTTGCCCCAAATGCCATGAACCGCGCCTGCCCCATCAGGTGTGCCCGGCGTGCGGTCACTACCGGGGCATTGAAGTCATTGAACTCAAGGCCGAAAGCAAAAAATAGCCGGAGCTCGAAGGTTGGAAGATTGGAGGATTGGAAGGTCATCTTCCAGTTTTCCAATCTTCCAATTTTGTGGGGAAAACAGAATAGGAGGCTAAGGTGATCGGTTTTTCCTTGTCTGACCATTTGCTGGAGATCCAGGCCACAGGCCCGCAAGTTTGCCCAGGAAGAGATCGCACCCATTGCTGCCGAGTATGACCGCCGGGCCGAGGTACCGCTGTTCATTGTCGACAAGGCCAAGGCGGCGGGGCTGCTCAATGTCACCATCCCGAAGGAGTATGGCGGCATGGGCTATGGCGCGTTGGAGAGCGCCATCATTGTCGAGGAACTGGGCGCGGCCTGTGCCGGCATCAGCGTCACGCATCCTGGTCAACGGCCTGGCGCTGACGCCGATTTACCTGTTTGGCACCGACGAGCAGAAGGAGAAGTTCTTGCGGCCCGTCGCCGAGCAGGGCAAGCTGGCTGCTTTCGCCCTGACGGAGCGCGGAGCCGGCTCTGATGCCGGCATGATCAAGACCACCGCCCTGCCGGACGGGGACGATTTCGTCATCAACGGCCAAAAGTGCTTCATCACCAGCGGCAGCCTGGCGGAACTGATCACCGTGTTTGCCCTGACCGATCCAGAGCGAGGCACTCGCGGCGCCTCGGCGATCATCGTGCCTGGCAACACGCCGGGCATCACGGTGACCAAGGTCGAGGACAAGATGGGCCAACGGGCTTCGAACACGGTCGAATTGACCTTCGAGAACGTGCGCGTGCCCCAGGCCAACCTGCTGGGCAAGCCGGGTCGAGGTTTTCCGATTGCCCTGCAGACACTCGACTTTGGCCGCTCGGGGGTGGCGGCGCTGAGTGTGGGCGTGGCGCGAGCTGCCCTGCAGCATGCCACAGCCTATGCCCGCAGCCGCGAGCAGTTCGGCGCGCCGATCATCAACAACCAGGGCAGTTGCCTTCATGCTGGCCGACATGGCCATGAAGATCGAAGCGGCGCGCCTGCTGTCCTGGCAGGCAGCGTGGATGGCCGACAACGGGATGAAAGTCAGCTACTACTCGGCCATGGCCAAGTGCTTCGCCGCCGACACGGCGATGGAGGTCACCACCAACGCCGTCCAGATCTTTGGCGGCTACGGCTACATGAAGGACTATCCGGTCGAGAAGCTGATGCGCGACGCCAAGCTGCTCCAGATCTACGAGGGCACCAACCAGATCCAGCGGATGGTGATCTCCCGCAACCTGCCATGAGCTCCTGCCACAGCAGAGATGCTCCGGGGGTGAACCAAGAGATGGGGGTGTACGCGCTGCTCTTCCCCGGCCAGGGGTCGCAGGAAGTGGGCATGGGGCAGAGCCTGGCGGAAGCGTATCCCGCCGCCCGCGAGGCCTTCGCCGAGGCCGACGCGCTTCTGGGCTTTTCCCTGTCACGCCTGTGCTTCGAAGGGCCGAAGGAGGCACTGGACGACACGATCAACACCCAGCCGGCCATCTTTGCGACGAGCATGGCCGTGCTGAGGGTGCTGGATGCCGCCGGCAAACTGCCCAGGCCGGTCGCCGTGGCCGGGCACAGCATGGGCGAGCTGACGGCCCTGGCGGCCGCCGGCGCGCTCGATTTTGCCGACGGGCTGCGCCTGGTGCGCGAGCGCGGCCGGCTGATGAAGCTGGCCGGCGAGCGGAACCCCGGGGGCATGGCTGCCGTGCTCAAGATGGAGGACGCCGAGGTCGAAAAGGCCTGCCGCGAGGCCAGTGACGAGACAGGCCAGCCGGTGCAGATCGCCAACTACAACTCGCCAGGGCAGATCGTCATCTCGGGTGACCGGAAGGCATTGGCGCGGGCCATCGAACTGCTGCAGGAGCGAGGTGGGAAGAGGATCATTCCCCTGGCAGTGAGCATTGCAGCCCACTCGCCGCTGATGGCCACTGTGGTTGAAGAATACCGGGCGGCAGTCGAGGCCACGCCGCTGCGCAGCCCGACGATGCCGGTCATCGCCAACATCAGCGCCCGGCCATTGGTCAGCGTCGACGAGATCCGCGACGAGCTGGCCGGCCAGCTCACCTGGCCGGTACGCTGGACGGCATCGATCCAGGCCATGGTTGCCCAGGGAGTGACCCACTTTGTCGAGATTGGTCCGAAGGATGTGCTGACCGGGCTGGTGCGACGGATCGACCCGAATGTGCAAGCGATCAGCATCGGCGACGCGGCCGGAGTTCGGGCCCTCCCATAGGCATCGACGCATTCAGTCAAGTGGGGAACCAGGAGCAAGGAGCAGCTTATGGATTTCACCGGAAAAGTGGCCGTCGTGACCGGCGGTTCGCGGGGCATCGGCCGGGCCATCGCTCTGCGGTTGGCCGCCGGCGGGGCCAAGGTGGTAGTCAACTATCACAGCAACGAGGCTGCGGCGAACGAAGTGGTGAGAGCAGATCCAGGCCGGTGGCGGCGAGGCGATTGCCGTCCAGGCCGACGTGAGCCAACCGGCTCAGGCTCAGGCGCTGATCGACGCTGCCCAAAAGACGTTTGGCCGGGTGGACATCCTGGTCAACAATGCCGGCACCACGCGCGACACGCTCATCATGCGCATGAGCGAAGAGGACTGGGACCTGGTCATCGACACCAACCTGAAAGGCGCTTTCAACTGCATCAAGGCAGCCACCCGGCCGATGATGCGCCAGCGCTACGGACGGATCGTCAACGTAACCTCGGTGTCCGGGCTGGGAGGCAACGCCGGACAGGCCAACTATGCAGCGGCCAAGGCCGGGCTGGTCGGGCTGACCAAGACGGTGGCCAAAGAGCTGGGCTCGCGGAATATCACCTGCAACGCCATTGCGCCCGGCTATGTTCCCACCGACCTGACCGGCACACTGCCGCCGGAGCTGGTCGAGCTGGCCATCCAGACGGACAGTCTTGGGGCGAGCCGGAACGGCGGAAGACATGGCGGCTGCGGTCGCCTTCCTGGCGTCCGACGACGCCAGCTTTGTCACCGGCCAGGTTCTGACCGTGGACGGTGGACTGTCGATGGGGTAGAAGGTACTCGGTCTGCCGCCTCAGGGGAGGATTGTGTGGAAGAGGATCTCGGCAAAGTAACTATTGCACCAGGGGTACTGGTGACGATTGTGCAAAAGACGGCTGCTTCGATGCCAGGTGTAGTGCGCCTGTCGCCCAAGGTTCCAGGGGTGGGCCGCCTGCTTGGGCCAGCAGACGGCCGGAAAGGGCGTGCAGGTTCAGGTGGTGGGCAATCAGGTCACCGTGGATGTCTACCTGGTCGCAGCGAGGGGCGCAGACCTGTACCAGATGGGGCGGCAATTGCAGCACCAGATCACGCGAGCCATCCACGACATAGTTGGCATGAACGTGGGTGAGGTCAACGTCCACATCGAGGACATCGAAGTCAGCGCGCCACAGCAGTAACGCTGAGTTCAGGTGACGAGGTAGTCGAGATGAAGATTCGCCACGAGGCGCGGATTGTTGTCCTGCAGGCGCTGTTCGAGATGGATTGCGTTGGGCACCAGAGTGCCGCGGCCCTCGAACAGCGGCTGGCAGAGATGCCTCTGCCGGAGCAGGGAATCCAGTTCGCCCGTGAGCTCGTGCAGGGGGTCACTGCCTGCATTACCCAATTGGACAGGCTGATAGAGCGCTACGCGCCCGAGTGGCCGGTAGAGCAGATAGCCATCATCGACCGCAACATCCTGCGTATCGCCATCTACGAGGTCCTCGAGTGTGAGGGCACGCCCATAAAGGTTGCCATCAACGAGGCGGTGGAACTGGCCAAGCAGTTTGGCAGCGACAGCTCCGGCCGGTTTGTCAACGGCGTGTTGGGCAGCCTGGTGGCGAAGGAAGAGATCCCAGGCAAGCAATGAACCTCTTTAGCAACATCGGGGCACTCGAACTACTGGTGATCCTGCTCCTGGCGCTCTTGGTCGTCGGACCGGAGCGCCTGCCTCAATTGGCGCGCGATCTGGCCAAGCTACTGCGCAGCGTACGTCAGGTGTATGAGAACCTGAGCCGCGATCTGGGTCCCGAATTTATGTCAATTCAGAAGACGACGGAGGAGATCCGCACGTCGGTTGAGTCGATCAGAACAATCCCCCAGGAGGTGGTAACTTCGATCGTCAAGACTTCCGGTCTGGACGAAACTATCACCGACTTGCAGGGAGTGGCCGACGACATCAGCCGCACGCGGCAGATGGTAACCACTGCCGCCAAGATTGTCACTGACCCAGTGGCTGCGGCCAAGGATGTTGTCCGTGAGTCACTGGCGCCCGATCAGCCTCAGAAAGCTGAAGGCATGGCGGAAGGAACAGCCACCGACATGCCTGACGATACTGGATCAAAGCCGTGAGCACCGCCAACCCCACGCAGGGCGCTTCACCCGATAACCAGGTGGTCATGCCGCTTATGGGCCACCTCAAGGAGCTGCGCAACCGGCTACTTGCAGATCGCGATCGCGTTGCTGATTGCGACTGTCGTCAGCCTCATCTTTGCCAAGCAGGCGGTCATAATCCTCATCAGGCCGATGGGTGACAACCTGCCCCAGGCTCTCAAGCCGACCGAGACGCTGAGCAACTATATGAAGGTGGCCCTCATCTGTGGGGTGACACTGGCTATGCCGGTCATCGTCTATGAGATTGGCCGGTTCATCACCCCCGGCCTGCACCCCAAGGAGAAACGCTACCTGCTGCTGCTGGTGCCTGGCGCCACGCTGTGCTTCGTTGCCGGGGTGGCGTTTGCCTATCTTGGTTATGCTGCCGACGGCGATCCCGTTTCTCCAGGGCTTTCATGTCGGACATTGTCAAGCAGCAGTGGACCATTGGCGACTATTTGTCATTTGTCGCCAATCTGCTCTTCTGGATCGGCGTGTCTTTTGAACTGCCGCTGTTTGTCTATTTTCTGGCCAAGGTGGGTATTATCAGCTACGAGACGCTATGGCGGAACTTCAAGTATGCGGTGATTGCCATCGCAGTGCTGGCTGCGGTCATCACCCCCACTGTCGATCCGCTCAACATGGCGCTGGTGATGGGTCCGCTCATCCTGTTGTATCTGCTCGGTGTGCTGCTGGCGAGGATTGCCTGATCGTCCTGCGGCTCGCCGTTATCAAAAGAGGGCATCCTTTACCCGATACTCGCCCGAATCATACAACAACAAGAAACAAGGAGTCAACTATGTCCCGTACCCGTATCTTGATCATGGGCGCTGCCGGTCGCGACTTTCACAACTTTAACGTTTTCTTCCGCGACAACAAGCAGTACGAGGTTATGGCCTTTACTGCCACCCAGATCCCAAACATCGAAGGTCGCGTCTACCCGCCTCAATTGGCAGGGAGCCTCTACCCGGACGGCATCCCCATCCACGCCGAAGAGGAGCTGGTAGATCTCATCTGCCAGCACCGCATAGACCAGGTGGTCTTTGCCTATTCCGACGTGCCCCATGAGTATGTCATGCACAAGGCATCGCAGGTGCTGGCCGCCGGCGCCGACTTTCCGGCTGATGGGCACCAAGACAACCTGGCTTACGAGCAGCAAGCCGGTGGTGGCGGTGTGCGCCGTCCGCACCGGGGCTGGCAAGAGCCAGACCACCCGCCACGTGTGCGACGTCTTGCAGAAGATGGGCCACAAGGTGGTCGCCGTCCGCCACCCCATGCCCTATGGCGACCTCGTCAAGCAGGCCGTGCAGCGCTATGCCAGCCATGCCGACATGGACGTACACGAGTGTACCATCGAAGAGCGAGAAGAGTACGAGCCCCACCTGGACCGGGGCATCATCGTCTATGCCGGCGTGGACTATGAGCGTATCCTCCGCCAGGCAGAGAAAGAGGCCGACATCGTCATCTGGGATGGCGGCAACAACGACCTGCCTTTCTACAAGCCTGACCTGTACATCACCGTAGCCGATCCACATCGGGCGGGCCACGAACTGGCCTACCACCCCGGCGAGAGCAACCTGCGCGCCGCCGATGTCGTGGTCATCAACAAGGTCGACACCGCCGACCTGGCCAATATCGCCCGTGTGCGGGAGAATACGCTGTCGGGTCAATCCGACGGCGACCATCGTCGAGGCCGCGTCACCTATCTTTGTCGAAGATCCGGCTGCCATCCGCGGCAAGCATGTGCTTGTTGTCGAGGATGGTCCAACTCTGACCCACGGCGAGATGGCCTACGGAGCCGGTGTGGTGGCCGCCAAGCGCTTTGGCGCAGCCGAGATCATCGATCCTCGCCCTTACGCCGTCGGCTCCATTCTCAGCACCTACAAGAAATATCCGACCACCGGTAAGGTGTTGCCGGCCATGGGCTATGGCGATCAGCAGATTCGCGAACTGGAAGAGACGATCAATGCCACGCCGTGTGACATGGTGATCATCGCCACACCGATCGATTTGGGGCAGCTGCTCAAGATCTACCGGCCCTACCAGCGCGTGAACTATGAGCTGCAGGTCATAGGCCGGCCCTCCCTGGAGGAGATCCTGCGCGACGCGGTTCCCGGCCGCTTAGCTACTGTTGCTTGGGCCGGAGCGACTCAACAATACGCCTGTGCGTCCAGACCTGGCAGATCCCCATGGGCCTGCCAGGTTTGGAGGTCATCCGTTCCGAGGCCGGGCTCGTGCTGCCTCTGCCACTGTTTGCATGCTGACCCTTTTCTGGTATACTGGTAGCCAAAGGCTCAACATCAGGACAGGTAACAATGGCAACTTTGGAAGAGCTGATCGATGAACTGGAATCGCTCACCCCGCAGAGCGTGGACGAGCTGGCCCGTTTTGTCCGGTACCTGAAGTGGAAGCAGGGGCCGACGCAGGCTGAGGCCGGCGGCGCCTGGACCTTCGACTTTGTCGAGCATTTTCGGCGGGCCATCGTCAGCGCCGAGCAACGATCCAGGCGGAATGGAGATCAATGTCGGAGAGGCGGCGTGCGGCGGCGAGTGGCGGATGGCGCTGTGGGAGCACCCACCGCTTCGCGGCTCGGCCATGGTCGAGTACCAGGTGCCGGTGCCGGCCACTGTGCGCAACCTCTGTCTGCAGTTTGCCACCGGCATCCGCGATGGGTCGCAGCCTGGCCGAGGGCAATGTCGTCGCCTTCCGGGTGTTCGTCAACGGCTGGAAGCTGTGGAGCGACACGCAGCACCAGATCCGGTGGAAGGAGCACGAGCTGGCCATGCCCGCACTGGCCGGCGACGTGGCCCGCATTCAGTTCTTCACCGACGGGCTGGGCAACCACGAGTGGGCCTGGGCGGTGTGGGGCGAGCCGAAGCTGATCGGAGAGGTTGGTGGATAACGGGGGAGCCACCCCAGCAGAGTGACAAGGAGGTCATGTTCCGATGAACTTTGAGCTCAACGAAGAGCAGCGCCTGGTGCGCGACATGGTGCGGGACTTGGCCCAACAGGAACTGGCGCCCCGCGCCGCGCAAGTGGACAAGACCGAGGAGTTCCCGGCCGAGAACATCCGCAAGATGGCCGAGCTGGGCCTGCTGGGCCTGCCCTACCCCGAAAAGTATGGCGGCGGCGGCGGTGATTATCTCAGCTATGCCATCGCCGTCGAAGAGGTGGCCCGCGCCTGCGGCTCGACGGCGCTGATCTATGCCGCGCACGTATCGCTCGGCTGCGGGCCGATCTACTACTTTGGCACAGAGGAACAGAAGCAGAAGTGGCTGCCCCACCTGTGCAGCGGCAAGGGGCTCGGCGCCTTTGGCCTGACCGAGCCGGAAGCCGGTTCCGACGCCGGATCGACCCGGACGATCGCCGTGCGCGACGGCGATTCCTACGTGCTCAACGGCAGCAAGATGTGGATCACGTCTGGAGCCATCGCCGACGTGGTGATCGCCACGGCCAAGACCGATCCGGCAGCCGGGACGCGGGGCATCTCCTGCTTCCTGGTGGAAAAGGGCACGCCAGGCTTTATCCCCGGCAAGAACGAGCCCAAGATGGGCTTGAAGGGGTCGGTCACCTCGGCGCTGTCATTCGAAGAATGCCGGGTGCCGGCCAGCAGCCTGCTGGGCAAGGAGGGTGACGGGTTCAGGCAGATGCTGATTACCCTGGACGGAGGGCGGATCAGCATCGGGGCCATGGCGCTGGGGCTGGCGCAGGCGGCTCTCGACCAGGCGACGCGCTATGCCAAGGAGCGAAAGCAGTTTGGGCAGCCGATTGCCAGCTTTCAGGCGCTCCAGTGGATGATCGCCGACATGGCGACCGAGATCGACGCCGCCCGGCTGCTGATCTACCGCGCCGCGGCCATGAAGGATGCCGGCCAGCCGTTCAGCAAGGAGGCAGCCATGGCCAAGCTGTATGCCTCCGAGACAGCCGAGCGGGCCGCGTTCAAGGCGGTGCAGATCCACGGCGGCTATGGCTACAGCCGCGAGTACCCGGTGGAGCGCATCTACCGCGACCAGCGGCTGTGCAGCATCGGCGAGGGGACGAGCGAGATCCAGCGTCTGGTCATCGCCCGGCAGGTTCTGGGCAAGTTCTAGCAAAAAGCACTCGCCAGGCTGAGCATATGCCGCCTGGCGCAAGATCCGAGACGATTTCCAGAGACAACCCAAGAGCCGGACCCGAAGGCCGGCGAGAATGGTGAACAGCCGAATGGACGGCCAGCCCGGCTATTGCTTAAGAATCAGCTTGATGTAGACGAACCAGAAGATGACGCTCAGGACCGCCGCGCCGAGAGTGCACAACACCGTGTACTCGATGACTTTGCCAAGGTAATTGCCCCCGGGCATCAGGACAATCCATGAGACCATCAGGGAAACGGCAAATGCAACAGCTACCACGACAAGCAGCCCATACTTGAGCAGCCGCTTCCTGCGGGCATTTTGATCTTCGCGCACGACTTTTTTCTCAGGCATTTTATCCTCCATGAATGTGTGATTAGCGTCACTGCCAATCCGGCGCAGGAATCATTATACCGCAAAACCCGTAAAAATGCAAGTCCAGCGAGAAGATCTATTCGGTGATTTAACACAGACGTTTCGCAACAAAGGAGTGGGTGATGACAGAAGCAGATCCACTGGTGAAACTGGCGCGGGAGACGATCGAGCTATATGTCAGGGAAGGCAAGCAGCCTGATCCGCCCAGAGAACTGCCTCCCGATATGCGCCGCCCAGCCGGCGCATTCGTGAGCATCCACCGCCACGGAGAGCTTCGTGGCTGCATCGGCACGATCCAGCCGACCTGTGACAGTGTGGCCGAAGAGGTGATCCAGAATGCGGTGTCTGCGGCCACCCGCGATCCACGCTTCCCTGCCATTCGCCGCAATGAGTTGGCAGAGCTGGAGATCAAGGTGGACGTCCTAGGTGAGCCGGAGCCGATCATCTCGCCTGACGAGCTGGATCCGAAGCGTTATGGACTGATCGTCCAGTCGCTAACCCACGCTTGGAAGCGCGGGCTGCTGCTCCCCGACCTCGAGGGCATAGACACGGTAGAGAAACAGGTATACTGGACGCGCTATCACAAGGCTGGAATAACCGATCCAAAAGAACCGGTCCAGATGTTCAGGTTCGAAGTGCAGCGCCACACCTAGGTCAGTCAGGGCCAGGTTCTGAACAAGGGGAGCAACTGCTGGCGGCTCAGGAATCGGCAGCACCGGTCCTAGTCTCCAGGTTGGCGACTTGCCGTGTACTCGGCGAATGCCAAACCTAGCGATGTAATCTGGCGTGTGTCTGGGTCAAACAGGTTGCCGGTGGAATAGATCCTGTCGGCTATGCTGTACCACGCCCAGCGCTGCACCAACCGGTTGCCGTCGGCTCGATAGCCAGTGTCGCTGTCGGTCGCTGTCAGCATATAGTCGAAAGCAGCAGTCATGAAATCCTGAACCTTGTCAGGGGGGAAACCGTACTCCGGCGGCATCAGGACGCTGAACTCAGTCACGATCAAAGGCTTGTCGCGCAGGCCCTGCTCAGCCATCCAAGCCCGGAATGTCAGGACCTCATTCTTCAGGATGTCAACGTCAGCATTGTCTCCAATTTCGTACAGGATCCCTGTGTCATCAGGCAGGCCTGGCGGGATGTCCACACCCCACGATCCCCGTTCTTCGCGAAGGATGGCCAGGTGGATGTTCCAGACGTCCACCGGCATCGGTTCTCCGTACTTTTCTCTGTAAGCCGCTAGCACACCATCCAGGTATCTCAAGCGAAGGGGCGTCACCTGCGAAACGCCGCCAATCGCTATCTGGGCGGTCGGATCGGCGCTCTTGAGCGCGGCATACACTTCGTGAAAGACTTGAGCATATTCCTCGGGCGTAGCGCGATCCTGCCAGATCACGTCGGGCTCGTTCCCCACCAGCCAGAGTGCACCAGGCTGCGCACGGGCGAGCCCTTGCAGCGTTTCGGCGCCGGGCGAGTAGGTCGCGCCCAGCACTTCCACTAAAGGGGCAAACTCCATGCCCCCCTGCAAGGGTAACGTCTGCTCTGTCAAGCCGGTCAGGAACCAGCCCGCTCCCAACCGTTCTACATCGTAGAGAGCTATATCCGATTGAGGAGCCACCACACCCACCCGCTGACGTAGGGAAAACAAACCCGGCAGGGCCGACGGCACCGGCAGGTTGGCCGGAGCCAGCGTTGGGGAGCCGCACGTTTCCTGCGGGGTGAGCACAGACCTGGTGGGTGTCTCAGGTCCACTGTCAGCCATCGTCGGCGTGGCGGACAGCATCTCCTTGACAACGACGGGCGTCGCAGCAGTAGATGGCGTTGCAGACTGCTGCATGGGCATCGCAGACCGAGAAGGCGCCGCGGTGGCGCTGGGGATCAACCGCTCCCCCACAGCGCTGGGTGTCACCACAGCCAACGGCGTCACAGGCTGCCTGCGGCTCAAGCTCAAGAGCCAGGGTATGGCCAGCAGTCCCATGCCGAGCACGATGAGGGCTACTCCAGCTACGAGCAGCCCGCGGGCGCGCGCCTTGTCGTGCTTAGCGAAAAACGATTTCAATCTGCTGATCCGTTGTCAACGACAACTCGAACACCGCTTCGCCAGCCTGGATCACAGCCTGTTCGGGCGTCGCCCGTACCACGTAAGCATCAGGCGGCAACTGGACTGCCACTCGCAACTGGATCGAGGGCGTGCCCGACTGCTTCTGGACTGTCAGTCGGTAGTGCAAGCCATCCTGGCCGCGGTACACAATCCCCGTCGGCAGTTGCCAATGGAGCTGCACCTGCCGGGACTCACCTGCCGGGACGACGAAGAATAGACCGAATGCCGTCTTGCCCTTCTCCACCGGGCCGCTATCCGGGCCGGCATCACCCGGAGGTGCAAATCCGTAGCGATACAGAAGACTGCCGGACGGCAGCGTTGCACGCTCTGTCTCCAGGAGCTGCGATCCCTCGGGCACGTAGAAGCGGACGTAATCCCAGTAGCAGCCGATCATCCCTTCTTCGTAGGTCAGCCGCTCCTTCACCCCCTGGAGACACGGCTCGGGCTGCGTTGGGCTCTGGTTGAGGTAATCGACGGACGACAGCGGCCTGGCCCTGGTTGGGGTCGCGTAGATCTACCTGGTAGTCGATCGTCCTTTGGACCGCCGGATCGACCTTGTTGAATCCGACGTTGGCATCCACTACCTGGAGATAGTCGCCGCTCGACGACAGCAGCGCCCCGTCCCACTCGAGCAAGGCGAGCAGAGCTGCTGCCTCAGGATCGTGGAGATAGACCAGGATGTGTCGCTCCTTCAGCCCAGTCCAGAGGGCCTGCAGCCAGCCGGCTGGGATCGACGTTGCCGGACCGGGCCTGCACTCTGTCTAGCATGGCCGTCACCAGATCGGTCATCACATCCTTGCGGTGGCTCTCCCAATCAGCCCATTGGCCGGACGGTGTGAGCCCGGGCCGGGGCTGGGTCCAGGCACTGCGGATGACCTGCAGAAGATTCGCCCCGGTCACCGGCTGGGTCGTCGATTGCAGAGTCAGCGGCTCCATCGCCGTAACGAGCAGCCGCAAGGCCTCTTGATCGACGGCAATCACGCCATCGACCGTCACCCCTTGGTCGCGCTTCAAGATGCGCTCGGCAACCTGGGCGGAGGTTGGAAAGTCGGGCGACCAGTTGCTGTCACGCAGAAGCCACATCTCGGCCCACATCGTCCGCAGCAGCGCGTCGGGCGGGCTGTCGTGCGGCACCGTCAGGTTATCCACGCTGTAACTGTCGTGGAAAGCCACGTTGGTGATCCGTCCCCCATCGGCGGTCACCAGCCCAACGCCAGAAATCCAACCGCCGGTAGGCCGCCGCTCGTCGTCGTTTTGGGCCAGGACCAGGTAGGTGCGCGGGCCGTCGCCGCCAAGCAGGTCGGGCGCGACGCGGGCAGCCTGGACACCACTGCGCAGCAGAGGTAGGGCCCGGTCGACGACGGCCAGCAGTTGGCTCACAGCGGGAAGAGAGCCCGTCAGCATCGATCTGTGCCCTGGTGGCCGAGGCATAGGCCAGCGCTGACTCGGCAGAGGCAAGCGACGGCTCGGACTGGTCCAACACCGCTATAGCGCCGGGCAGGTCGACTTGGCCTGCCTGCGCTTGGGCCAGCAGCGGCGACAGAGCATCGAAAGCCAGCACACCTCCGTCTGCCAGGGCCTGAGCCATCTCCAGGAGATCGGGTGCACTGGCGACGTCAGGTCCTATCTCTGGCAGCCAGCCCAACCAGGGATGCCAGCCTAAGAAAAGGCTGCGTCTTCACTCCGCAGGCACGTTATGTCGCCCTGCAGGCCCTGAAGATGGGCTCTGGCGCCGGTCAGGCTCTGAACCGAAAGGTTGCCAGCCTCCTGTGGAACAAGTGCCTGCAGGGCGCGCATCCGCACCACGCCGGAATCCAGGCAGGTACGGACGCGCCGGTACTTGATGCCCCCCCAACCGGCGACCAGCGCCAGGCCGGCGATGATCGAGCACTAGACCCACGACTGTCCGCAATCTCCGCTTTGCCACTCTTGTTCTCCGGATCTCTTGCCCCTCATTGGTCGCTACCCAGATGCTGGTTATCGGCAACCAGGTGCTCTTCCCACCTGTCCTGAACAAAGGTCGTCATTTTACGACAGAACACCTCGCGATCAAACTGCATCGCATGGCGACAGATGACGATCCGGGTCGAACGACAGATGCGCTGCCCTGTCCACCGCCTCGCACAACGCTTCAGGCGTCTGCTCCCCAAACAGCACACCGGTCACGCCATCGATTACCGAGTCGAGCACCCCGCCCCCGCCATAGGCTATCACCGGCCGACCGGTCGCCTGGACCTCGACCGGTGTGATGCCGAAATCCTCCTTGCCGGGAAAGATCAAGGCCCGGCAGCCTCGCATTGCGTCCCTGACCCCTTCGCGCGGCAGAGCGCCGAGAAAGCGAACGTTCGACCCGGCCATGGCCTGCAGCCGGCGGCGCTCCGGCCCGTCGCCGACGATCCACAGTGGCTTGCCCAGACGGTTGAACGCCTCGACCGCCAGATCGATCTGCTTGTAGGCCGTCAGCCGCGAAACCATCAGGTAGTAATCGCCGCTCTCCCCGCCTGGCGTGAAATAGGCCGTGTCCACGGGTGGATAGATGACCGTCGATGACCGGCGGTAATAGCGCTCAATCCGCCGAGCCACAAAGCGCGAGTTGGCGACAAAATGATCGACCCGGCTGGCGGTCGAGACATCCCACACCCTAAAACGGTGCATAACCAGGGCAGATGTAGCCCCGCAACAGCCAGGGAGACCCGGCGCGCATAGAGGTAGGACAGGTCCCAGGCATAGCGGGCCGGGGTGTGGCAATAGCAGATGTGCAAGGCCTCGGGCGCCGGGATGACCCCTTTGGCACAGGCGTGGCTGCTGCTCAACACCAGGTCAAAGCCGGTCAAGTCGAACGACTCGACGGCCAGAGGAAAGAGCGGCAAATAGACCTCGTGCCGGCGCCGGGCCAGGGGCAGGCGCTGAACAAAGGAGGGCTTGATGTTCATGCCCTGCCAGCAGGGATTCCTGCCGGTTGCGGTCACTGACGAGCAGAGTATAGACCGGAGCATCGGGATAGAGCTGGTGCAGCGCCGCGGCCACCTGGTCGGATCCGCCCAGGTTGCAGAAAAAATCGTGGACGATGGCGACTTTCATCCTGAAGACCCTTTTCCTTCGCTCGCCTGCCGCAACCGCCTGAGGCTGTAACCAGACTTGGCCAGGAACAGGAGCCCCAACAGGCTGGCCGGCAAATAGATCACCAGGTGCAGGATGATGCCATAGCCCAGTGCCGTGCTCTTGTCCACTCCAAACAGTGACAAGGCCAGCACGCTCAGGTAGTGCAGGACGCCGACGCTGCCCGGCGACGAGGGGAGGCGAACCCCAATCTGAGACACCACCAGGATCACGACAGGCGCTACCGCCGGGACCCGGATATCCAGGCTCCACAGGATGAGCTGGTTCAGCAGGACCGTGATGGCCCAGATGGCGATCGACCAGGTCCACAGGGCCAGCACGACCTTGCCGCGCCGCCAGACGTCGAGCGCCGACAGGGCTGAGCGGGCCAGGCCAAGCAGCCTGGGCCGGCGCCCCAACAGCCGCTCCAGGCGGCAGATAACCGCCTGCTGGCGATAAGCCAGCCAGACCATCAACCCCAAGACAAGCAGAAACAGGGCAGCGCTGAGCCATACCGTCCAGGGCAATTGCCCCGACAGCGGGGTTGACTGCAGGCAGGGCAGGATGGCGAGCGCAATCAGCAACAGGCTCATGCCCTCCACGACCTTTTCGCCGACGATGGTGGTCAGAGCAAAGGCCATACCCCCGGCCGTTCCCTGTCCGGCCAGGTAGGCGCGCACCAGTGGGCCCATCTTGCCGGGCAGCACGGCATTGGCCAGTTGGGCAATGTTCAGGATCTCGAACAGCCGTCCGAGCGGCGGTGCTGAATGGGCGTGAAAAGGCGCTGCCAGCGGGCGGCGATAGCCCCGAAGGTGAGGAGCTCGACGCCGACGGCGGCCAACAAAGAGCAGCGGTCGGGCCCGGCCCAGTACAGACGCCAACTCGTCCAGCCGCACGCCGCGCAGGGCAAGAAACAGGCACAGCGCACTGAACAGCAGGCCAAGAGCCACTTGCACGGCAGATCGCGCGATCCGGGCCGGCCGTGCTACAGCCTCGCCCGGTTCTGTATCTGAGGGTTGCGACTGAAGCGGGTCCATCCCTACCTGGCCTTTCGAGGCAGTGCCGGAAGGACTCGGCGCCAGGCCGTCACCAGGGCGAGCGCCGCCAGCATCAACAGGTACGGTTCCATCTCCCAGCGGTAACGGGTGATGGCGTTGTAGGCGACATAGACAACAGTCAGATAGGCAAGCATGCCGATATGGCACGACATGTCGCCGCCAGTGCTTGCAGCGACAGAACAAGACCGGCGACAGCCGCGATCAAGACACCTGTGTACAGCATCTGTACGGCACGATCCAGCTTTCCTGATAAAAGCCGCTGGACCGCCCAATATTGGGGCGGAACCACCACAAGCTCACGACCTTCTGAGCCAGCAGGCCCAGCCAGCGGCCGGGATGGGCCTGGATAAAAGCCAGCGAAGCGCTGTACAGAGCCCGATCCAGCGCCACCTCGTCCAGGGTCGCCACCGTGTCACGCAGCTCCAGCGGCAGGGGATAGGGCTTGACCTGGACAATCGACACACCGTCCGGCGCTGCCACAGCATCGCCCGAATAGGCGGCCAAGGTCGGCGATTCGCACGTCAAAGCAAGAGCCGGTGGTAAATGGGTTGTTGCCGATTCCAGAAGGTTGAATCCGCCGTTGGTCGAAATCCAGACAAGCCGACGGTGAACCAAGAGATCGCGGGCTAGCCACGGCGCGACGGTGAGGCCCATCACCGCCACGACCATGATGGCCTGGCGCCTCCAGCATTGGAGCGTGTCCCTGCGAGCCCACTCGCCTGCCCTCCGCCCGTCCGCCGGTGCTCCGTCCGTCCGCTGGCGCTCCGGGACTCCCGGTGTCAGGCCCGCTTCGCTCGGGACTCGCCGCTCGCAGCCACAAGCCGAGAAACATGACCCCCAGCAGGCCGATGGTCGATGGCCGGCTGAGGATGTTCAGACCCAAGCGCCAGCCCGGCCAACGCACTGCCCATGCCACTGCCGCCTCCCCTGGTCGATCAGGCAGATCGTGGCCCACAGCCACAGCGCCAACAGAAAGGTATTGAGCACCGGCACGGTATTCTGATCCACCAGGATCAGGAATGGAGGATAGACAGCAGTCAGCACAGCCGCCACCAGGCCCACCGCCGGGCCGGCCAGCCGCGCCGCGATCAAGTACACCAGCAGCACCGTCAGGCTCGACAGCGCCACCTGGACGATGCCGAATGCGATCTCGGGCCAGGGTGTGACCAGGCAGGCGGCGACCACAGCCGTGAACAAGGGCGGCATGAACGATTGCAGCGGGTTGGCCGCCCGGTAGCCGTAGAAATCGAAGGTGTAGCCCTGGCCGGCCACCCAGTTGGCCGCCGTCAGGCCCGACTCGGACGCCGAGACCAGGTCAGGACCGTGAAGGACGACAAGGGCTGCCAGGCGCAGGCACACTGCCACCGCCAACAGCGCCCACATGGTGCGGGGCACCCCATCGCATCCTCCAGACCCGATCCTGAACCATTTTCACTGATTCTTCAGGATCACAGGCAAGAAGACATGAACCGGACAGAAGCGCCCGATCCGGTTGGCGGTCGGGGCGGTGTACCAGGCACAGCCTGCGCTGTCCAGGGCGATGTCGGTAGGTGAGCTGTCGGGCGTGGGCAGGGGAAACTCGGCAAAGACACCGTCGAAACGGCCCAGCTTGTTTCCGGCCCGCTCGGTAAACCAGACGGTCCGGCCATCGGGGGCCAGGGCCATGCCGTACGGCTCGCTGCCGGCCGTCGGCACCGCGTATTCGACAAAGGCGCCGATGGTTGACCACCAGAACAAGGCAATCTGGTTGCCCTGCATCTCGGTCACCCACGGATTGCCCGCGTAGTTGATCACGACATCTTCCGGCAGGCTGTTTGGCGTGTCGATGACCGGAGAGTGGTCGATCCCGCCGGTAGCAAGGGTTACCCGACCGCAGCTTGTTGCCGCTGTGTTTCGGCAAACCAACCATAGGAGCCCTGGATCGCCAGCCCACTTGGCTGAGCATAGGCGGGTACGGCGGGTCAGCGCTGTACTCGGTCACGGCGCCTGTGCCCGGGACCAGTTTTCCGATCTTGTTGCCGGCCCTCTCCGTGAACCAGACATTCCCGCTGCCGTCGACGGCCACGTCCCGCGGCTCACTGGCGAGGGTTGGAACAGGATACTCGACAAAGGTCCCGGCCTGCAGGATCGAACCGCCCGATCTGGTTGCCGGCCATCTCGGCGAACCACACATCGCCTGAAGCGTCGACGGCCAGGCCCCATGGCTGGCTGTCGGTCGTAGGAATGGTGTACTCGACAAAGGTCTCAGTCTGCGGATCAAAGCGGGCGATCTGGTTGCCATCCCGCTCGCTGAACCAGACAATGCCGTCGGCAGGGTTTATGGCGATCTGGGCTGGGTAGCTGTTCGGCAGTAGGCACGAGCCACTCCTGGAAACCCTGAGACACACCTCCGATGCTGGCCGCGTCCTTCCGTATCAGAGCGTTTCCCCTGCACCATCCCCGCGTACTGCTTGACGACAAGCGGCAGGCCGAGACGATAGGCCGGCACGGCGGTCATTCCACTGAAGCCATTGTTGCACTCGGTCGACTCGGTCACCTGGCGGTCGGCATCTATCACCCCTGAAATAGAATAGCCGCCGACGGGCAGATTGGGCAACGTGAAAGAAATCCAACGCGACGAAGCCGCAGGTACGCCATCCGCCATCCCGCTCGAGCGAACCACTGGCTGGTCCGTCATAATTCAGACTGACCCGAAAGGGCCCGGAATCAACGGTGCCCGCATTCTGCACCTCGACCAGCAGCGTCAGGGTGACCGTGCCGGTCGGGCCGGGCAGGACGGGCGTCGGCAGCGTCCACAGCCGGCTGAAACTCAGGTCCACGTAGGACAAGGGCGGGAACGAGCTGGTGTGGGTGGCAAAGTTCTGGCCGAAGACGGTGATCTGAGTTGTTTCAGGATCGAACAGGTTGCCGTTGAAACCGACGCCGGTCCCTGGGTCCCACAGCTGATCGTCGAGGCTATACCAGGCCCAACGCTGCACCAGCCGGTAGCCATCGCTGGGATCGCCCAACTGCGTGTCGGTCACCGCAGCCATCCAGTCGAAGGTGGCGGACATGAAGCTGTTGACCCGGTCTGGGGTGAATCCGTACGGCAGCGGGCATCAGAACGCCATATTCGCTGATGATCAATGGATAGCCTTGGTAGCCACGGTCGGCCATCCACTGCCGGAAGGCCCAGATCTGCTGGGTAAAGGTGAAGACGTTGTCGTTGCCCTGAATGGGCACGGTGAGCGCAAGGGTTGCACTTAGCTCCATCCCGGGCGGTATCTCAGCCCCCCACTGGTCCGGCCTTTCATTCAGAATCATGTTGTGGATCGCCCACACGTCTACCGGCATCGACTGGCCGTATGCCTGCTGGTATTCGGCAAGCACGCGGTCAAGGTATGCAAGGCGGATCGGCGTTGGCTGCACGATGTTGCCGGCAGCGATTTGAGCCGTGGGGTCGCGTCCCTTGATGAACTCGTACAGATCGTGATAGTCGTGCGCATACTGCTCTGGCAAACGCTCGTCCTGCCAGAACTTGCGGTCTGGCTCGTTGCCGATCAGCCAAATCGCTCCCGGGTGGTTGTCGACGATAGAACCTAGCCACGGTGGAACAGAGGTATAGTCCTTGACCCTGATCCCCAGAGCGCGGTCCATGCCCTCGGGGCTGACCCGACAAGCTGGCAGTGTATAATCGCACGTACCAACCGGCGTGGAGCTGGGCAACGTCGAACCGTTCAGGCCACTGCGGGGAGAGCACGACAAAGCCGTAACGCTGGCGGTCGGTAAGCGAGGAAGGTCGTGAGGCCGTGCCTGCAAGAGAAGAGGAATTGGCCGGGAAACCAGGCTGAGCTTGAGCGAGGAGCAAGGATGTGCTCGCCAGAAGCAAGCCCCACGTTATGAGTGCCGCAAGCCTTGCCGGCGATACCGCCAGGACACGGATAGCCTTTAGCCGATCGAGACCACGGGTTGCATGCATCGTCCTACCCTTCATTGCTTTCTATTCTGACGGCCACGCCACACCAGCAACAGCGCACCCAGCACTACCAGCAGCAGCCCAGCTATCGGCCAGATACAGGATGAGCCAGAGGCGATAGCGGTCCCGCCCACAGCAGGCGTCCAGGGCGGCAGAGTGGGCTGAGCCTGCATCCCCGTCAGGTCGGGCGGCCGGTCCAGGCGCCTCAGGTGTCGGCGACTGCGCTGCGGACGGCTCCCCAACCCCTGGCGTCAGGTCAGCGCCGGCTTGTGGCGAGGGCGTGGGGTTCTCGGGAGGGGGAGGCGTTGCACCCGGCGATACCGTCGACTCTGGACCGGCCGGAGATGGAGTAGCGGTCGAGACCGGCTGTGTCGGACCAGGCGATGAGGTTCCAGTGGCAGGCACAGGCGTGCCAGATGGGGCCGGGCTCGGCGTTCGGGTGCGCTGCTCCGAGGTCGGTTCTGTCGCGCTCGTCGGGACAGTCTTCGACGGCGTCACGGTAGGGGTTACCGGAGAGGGCGTCGGGGTGATGGTGGGGATCGTTTGATCCGGTGGGGGAGTTCCCTGCACTGCGAGCCCGGCCTGCGGCCCCCAGGCCAGCAGCCGCAGCACGAGCACTATCGCGACAGCAAATACAAAGGGCCGAACGCTGATCGGTTTGTCGCTCACCCTTCACCTCTCACGGCCAGAGCCGGATATCACAGATCCTGGCCTCGCAAGTCATCTCGGAACTGCCCGGTCATCTCCAACCATTTCCAGCACCGTCCCCGATCGCGCGGGCATCATAACGCTATCCACACGCCCGCCGGTAACAGTCACCACGCTATCCTGCCAAACGTCACGGAGCCGAGCGCCGTCGGGCAGATAGCCAGCCACATGCACAGACAGCATGACCGGCTGAGAGCTGGCGTTCAGGATCACCAGCAACGTCTCAGACCCAAGCCGCCGGCCATAGGCCACCACTCCTTGACCCGAAAACAGCCAGGTCAGGTCACCCCGGCGCAGCGCGGGATGCGCATGGCGCAGGGCGGTGCACCGCTTGACATGATCAAGCAGGCCCTGTGTCCAACAGCCCGAGTCCCAGGGAAAGCCTCCCCGGCAGACAGGATCCTGGCCGCCTTCCATGCCGATCTCGTCGCCGTAGTAGATGCACGGCGCGCCGGGATAGGTCATCTGAAACAGGGTGGCCAGGGCATAGGCCGAGTCGTCGCCGCGCGCCAGGGTCTTGAAGCGAGGGGTGTCATGGCTGCTGAGCAGGTTGAGCTGCACGTCGATCGCCGGGCGCGGGTAGAGCTCTAACAGGCGCGTCATTTCGGCAGCAAAGGACGGCGCATCCATGGGGGCAATCTTGCCCAGGCCGCACTTGGCCGCCTCGGACGCAAACAGGTTGTCACCGACGAAAAAAGCCAGACAGGCCCGGGTAAAGGGGTAGTTCATGATCGCGTCGAACTGATCACCCTGCAAGCCAGCGATGCGCCTCATGCCACAGCTCACCGACGATGTAGGCTTCGGGGTTGGCACGCCTCACCCGGCGGCGGAACTCGCGCCAGAATTCGTCGTCGTCGATCTCTGCCGGAACGTCCAGGCGCCAGCCGTCAACTCCAAACTCGATCCAATAACCGGCCACATCCCACAGGAACTCTCGCACAGCGGGGTTGGCGACATTCAGCTTGGGCAGGGCCGGCAGGTTCCACCACGCTTCATAGCCGTGCTGACCCTTGGGCGCATGGTAGGGCACCAATGGATGGCGGTAGATGATAAACCAGTCGGCATAGGGCGACGCCGCACCGTTCTCGACAATATGGTGGAATTGGAAGAAACCCCGGCTGGCGTGGTTGAACACCCCGTCCAGGATCACCCGTATGCCGCGCCGGTGGGCCTCGTCGAGCAAGGTTCGCAGGGCCGCATTTCCGCCCAGGATCGGATCGACATGATAGTAATCATACGTGTGGTACCGGTGATTAGCCGCAGATTGAAACACAGGGGTGAAATAGATGGCCGTGATCCCCAGGTCCTGCAGATAATCCAGATGCTCGGCCACCCCGAGCAGATCGCCGCCCTTGAAGCCGTATACAGTCGGCGGGCTGTCCCAGGGCTCGAGGTTTGAGGGTTTGCGTACCCGCTGGCTGTACGCGAACCGGTCGGGAAAGATCTGGTAAAAGACCGCATCTCGAACCCATTCAGGTGTCTCAAACGACGTCATTGTGGCGGTATGCCTCCTGATACTGAATCAGATCAAGCCTGGCAGTTCCGGGCAGCTGAATAGCCAGGTGCGGTTATTTTAGCACAGCCATCGCATCCCGTCAAAGTGCTGTCTATCGCCAGCATTGACAGACTCCCGCTCTTGGATTACAATCACACAGCATGGAGCGGATCAATCGATCGGCAGGAAACAACTGAGCATGTAGGCAGGTCGGCTAATGGTCGAAATGGACAACTCGGGACACGCAACACACACGATGCACGGTCGAGAGCAAGCCCTGGAGCTGCTCGCAGACGTCCTCCGCCTTGCGCCGGCCGACGAGGCCGAAGCGACACTGCTGGTCGAGGACCAGGCACTAACCCGCTTTGCCAACAGCGCCATCCATCAGAGTGTGGTCCAGTCCAACGCCCGCCTGGCCGTGCGAGCCGTCGTGAACGGGGGTGTGGGGTTGGCCCTCACCAACCGGCTGGACCGTGAAGGGCGACGTTGGGCCGCGGAACAGGCAGCCGCCCTGGCCAGGCTTCAACCCCCCGATCCAGAGTTTCCGGGCCTGCCGGCCGGTGGAGCCTTCTGCGAAGCGACCTCGTACTTGGAGACGACAGCAGCCATGACCGCCGCCCAGCGCGCCGAGGCCATCGGCGTCATCGTCCGGGCCGCCGCCAGGCTGGGCTTTACAGCGACCGGTGCGTTCAGCACCGAAGTGGGCGAATTGGCCGTCGCCAACACTGCCGGTGTCGCCGCCTACGCGCCATTGACTCTGGCCTCGTTGCGGACGGTGATAGATGCCCATCCGCCCCAAGGGCTGGGCTTTCTGACCGGCTATGCCGACGCGATCAGCCGCGACGTGAGCCAGATCGATCCGCACGCGGTCGCCGAGCGGGCAGTGGACAAGTGCGCCCGCAACCGAGATCCGCAGCCGCTGCCGCCCGGCTCGTTACGTCACCGTGCTGGAAGAGATTGCCGTCGCCGACCTGCTGCACTTTCTGGCCCAGCATGGCCTCAGCGCCCAGGCCGTGCAGGAGGGGCGCAGCTTTGCCGTGGGCAAGATGGATAGCCGGGTGTGCGGTGATAACCTGACACTGTGGGACGACGCTACCGACCCTCGCGGCCTGGCCTTCCCTTTCGACTGGGAGGGCGTGCCCACTCAGCCCCTGACCCTGATCGAGCGAGGTTTCCTGCGGGGCCTGGCCTACGATTCCCGCTGTGCGGCAAAGGAAGGACGTGCTTCCACAGGCCACGCTCCATCTCACATCCCCGACTATGCAAGCCAATGGCCGGCACCGACCCATCTTTTCATCGCCCCGGGCCAGACGCCGCGTGAGGCGCTGATCGCCGGAGTGGAGCTGGGCGTGCTGGTCACCCGATTTCACTACACCCACTGCCCCGATCCGCAACAGGTGACCGCCACCGGGACCACGCGAGACGGCACCTTTCTCATCGAGCAGGGTCGCGTGGCCGGGGCACTGCGCAATCTGCGCTTCACACACAGTGTCCTCGACGCCCTGTCCAACATCGAGGCGATCAGCGATCGCCCGGAGCTGCATCGCGATTGGTGGAGCAGCGCCGCCCACTATGTGCCCGCCATGCGCATCCGCGGCTTTCAGTTTACGGGGGGAACCACGTTTTGATTGATGCGGCCAAGTGCCGTCGGCAGAACGGACAAGCAGAAACGCTAGATCACCCGCTGTACGACCCACATGGCCAGGCCGGTCAGAATGGGTAGCCAGACGTTGTCATCGGGAGGAGGCGACCAGCGCTCGGCCAGCGTGGCCACGATGACCCCTGTCAGCGCGACCAGGGGGTTCAGTCCACCCAGGCCTATGCCGACACAGGCAGCGAGCAGACACGCCAACAGGCAGCCCAGGCTGCCGGCCAGGGTCTTGCGCCGGTCAGGCCGGCCCCACCTCCGCCCGGTGAGCTCAGCCGCCGGATCGCCCCAGGCCAGAAAGAGAACGGCCGTTCCGCCGGTGTCCCGCCCAAAGAGGACAAGCGTCACGAGCGCGCCGACGGCAAACCAGGTGGAGCCAAATACCTTCTGCCCTTCGTCAGAACGGAAGGTGGAGGGCAGCACGCGCCACAGCAGTCGGTTCACCCCTTGCCACCGCCGGCGCGCCACTTCCACTACCAGAGACGCGAGCAGCAGGGCGGCCGACAGCGCCAGCTCGAGTTGGTACGAGATCAGCCAGCCGAGCGCCGGCAGCCAGGCCATCGCCAGGTGGATCAACTTGCGGAGCAGACTCATCGGAAACGATTGTACCACAGGTCAGGATAGGGCCAAACTCTAAGGTCAGGAGATAGCACATGACGCACATACGCCGCATTGGGGTACTCACATCAGGAGGCGACGCCCCCGGTTTGAACGCCGTCATCCGCGCCGTGGTCAAGACGGCCATCGGCCAGTATGGCTGGAAGGTAATCGGCATTGAGGATGGATTCGAAGGGCTGATCTTGCCGGACAAGACGCGGCCGCTGGATTTCGCCAGCGTGCGGGGCATCCTGCCGCAGGGGGGCACGATCCTGGGCACCACCAACCGGGCCAACCCGTTCGACTACCCGGTCACCGACGCCGCCGGCCAGACGGTGCGCCAGGATGTATCCGCAACCATCCTCAACCGGATCGGCGATCTGCAACTGGACGCCGTAGTGGTGATCGGCGGCGACGGATCGCTGCACATCGCCCAGAGGTTCCTCGAAATGGGCGCGTCGCTCGTAGCCGTGCCCAAGACAATCGACAACGACGTAAACGGCACAGACCTGACCTTTGGCTTTGACACGGCGCTGGATATCGCCACGCAGGCGATCGACCGCCTGCACACCACCGCCGAAAGCCATCACCGGGTGATGCTCGTCGAAGTGATGGGCCGCAATACCGGCTGGCTGGCGCTGGAATCTGGGCTGGCCGGCGGGGCGGATGTCATTCTGCTGCCCGAAATCCCGTTCGACGCCAACCGCATCGACGCCAAGATCGAGGCACGCGACCGGGCCGGCAGCCGGTTCAGCATCGTGGTCGTGGCCGAGGGCGCCAAGCCAAAGGAAGGAGAGCAGGTCTTCCGGGTGGAGAGCAGCTCACCCCTGGCTCAGCGTCTGGGGGGTGTCAGCTTTGTGGTAGCCGATCAGCTCGCAGCGATCTGCGATCACGAGATCCGGGTCACGGTGCTGGGCCACATACAGCGCGGCGGGTCGCCGACGCCATTCGACCGGATCCTGGGCACCCGGTTCGGGACTGCGGCAGTTGACCTGGTCGCGCGGGGCGGCCTGGGCCGCATGGTTGCACTGCGCGGCGAGTCGATCGTCGACATCCCGATCGCCGACGCCATCACCCAGCTCAAGACGGTGCCGCTGGACAGCGACTGGATCCGGACGGCGCGGAGTATGGGAGTCAGCCTGGGGGATTAGTGGGAGAGTCCCCTTACATCAGGCCGAGCGCCAGGTAGCCCACCACACTCTCGACAAGCTGATCCAGGGAGATCCGCTCCTCCACAGTGTGCACCAGCCGGTCATCGCCCGGTCCAAAGCCGAGAGCGGTTGCTCCCACTTCTGCCAGGTGACCGCCGTCGGTGGCAAAGCGCCAGGTGTCGATCTCCACCTCCCGGCCCAGCGCGGCAGACAGTGCCGCCCGTGCACCGAGCAGCCACGGATCGTCAGCGGCGGTGGTGAACGACGGGAAAATGTCGGGATAGGCTACCTGGACGCCGGTGTAGCTGGTCAGTTCTTCTCCGATATGGCAATCCGCCCACCGCAGCCCGGCTCCAGGCTGCTTGGCCAGCAGAGCTTCGAGCTTGGCAACGATCTCCTCAGGCCGCTCACTTGGGATATTGCGCCAGTCGAGGACCAGGTGCAACGCCGCCGGGGTGACGTTGGCGCTGGACGGCTCGCTCCACACCCGGGTGGGAGCCACAGTCGAGGCGCCATAGGCCGGGTCGGCGGCCATTTTCAAGCCGCGCAGGCCGGTCATGAATCGCGCCGCCGAAAAGTGGGGGTTGATCGCCAGGTCGGGCATGCTGGCATGGACCGACCGTCCCTCAAAGTGAGCCAGCAGCTCCACCCGGCCCCGGTGCCCGCGGCGCAGCTGGTTGCCGCTCGCCTCGCCGACGATTGCGCGCTTGACGTCCAACGTCCGGCCCAGGTGCTGCGACCCCAGCCCGCCGACCTCCTCCTGGACGACGGCGGTCACATACCGGTCGCCGGGCGGGGCTGCGGGCAGCTTTTTGAGCAGACCCACAGCGTAGACCATGGCCGCTACGGCGCCTTTCATGTCGGCCGCACCCCGACCCCACAGCTCGCCGCCGTGAATCTCGCCGCCGAAAGGCGGGTGGGGCCAGCGGGCCGGATCGCCGGCGTCGACATGATCCATGTGACCGTTGAACAGCAGCGGAGGCCCGCCGCCCCCAGCAATGCGGCCGATGACGTTGCCCACCTCGTCGATCCACACCTGGTCGTAACCCAGGTGGAGCATCTCGGCCTGCACCAAGGCTGCCACGGCACCCTCCTGACCGGGTAAGCTCGGTGTCTGCACCAGCTCTTGGGCAAGAGCCACCATGTCTGACCGGCTGGCCTCGGCCAGGGCGACCAGTTCTTGACGATCCATAGTCAGCCTCCTTTACCCAGTCGCTGAGTTCAGCTTCGATCTGAGCACCAGGATCACAAAGCGGACGAGGGCTAACTGGCGCCGCCAGCGCCACGGCTGGCGGATGAGGCGGTGGAGCCACTCCAGACCGGCCCGGCGCATCCAGGGCGGCGCCCGCCTGGCGACGCCGGCCACGAAATCAAAGGCGCCGCCGACGCCGATCATCACCGGCACCGCCAGCCGGTCGCGGTTGCGGGCGATCCAGCGCTCCTCGGCCGGCACGCCATAGGCCACGAAAAGCAGGTCAGGCGCGGCAGCCCGCACCCTGGACACCACGTCATCCTCATCCTCGGCGCGAGGCGATCCGGCGTAGACGCCTGCCACCTCCAGGCCTGGATAATGTGCTGACAGACGCTCGGCGACGACCTCGGCCACGCCATCGGCAGCTCCCAGAAAGAAGGGGCGGTATCCCCGCCGGGCGCAATGCTCCGACAGGCGATAGATCCCATCCGAGCCGGTCACCCGCTCGCGCAGGGGATGCCCCAACCAACGGGCAGCCGCCATCAGCCCCACACCGTCGGCCACGTTGAGGTCGGCGCTGTTGAGCACCTGCCGGAACCCCGGATCGTCGTGGGCGGCGACCAGCATCTCTGGGTTGAGGGTGATGATCTGGTGCGGCTGCCGGCCGGCCACATAGTCGTCCACCGCCGCCAGCAGCTCGTCGTTGGTCACATCGTCCACCCGCACGCCCAGGATCTCAATCGAGCTCACGGCCGACCTCTTCCAGCACCTCGAGCACCTGTTGAGCGCACTGCCGCCACGAGAACCGGCCTGCCTGGCGAAAGCCACGCTCGGTCAGCTCGCGGCGCAGCCCTTCGTCGGCGGCGATCCGGCCCAGCGCCGCTGTCAGAGACGCCACGTCCAGGGGATCCACCAGCAAGGCAGCATCGCCTGCCACCTCGGGCAGCGACGACACGTTGGAGCAGACGACCGGCGTGCCGCACGACATGGCCTCGATCACCGGAAAGCCAAAGCCCTCGTACAAGGATGGAGAAACAGAAGGCCAGCGCCCCACTGAGCAAGGCCGGCAGGTCGGCGTCAGGAACATAGCCGGTCAGAACAACGCGGCCCTCTGCGCGCCAGGCCCAGCTTCTGGACCTCGGCCAGGAGGTCGTCGTACAGCCAGCCCTTCTTTCCCGTTATGACGAGCTGGAGGTCCGATGTTGCAGGCTCGACGTCCGAGGCGAGCAGGGCGGCAAAGGCATGGAGGAGACGGATCAGGTTCTTGCGGGGCTGGAGGGTGCCGACATGAAGGAAGTAGCGGCCGGTCAGGCCGTAGCGGGCGCGGACGGCGGACAGAGCAGCCGGATCGGTGACGGGCGCCAGGTTCTCGTCGCGGCCGGGATAGACGACGACGATCTTGTCCGGCGGGAATGTGATAATGGCGGACGAGGTCGTCACGGGTGGCCTGCGAGTCGGCCAGGACGCGGGCCGCCGCGCGGGCGTTGTAGCGCGTCGACCAGCGCAGGTAGGCGTTCTGGAATCGGGTGTGGGCCTCGGGATAGTAGAGGTAGCCCAGGTCGTGGACGGTCACGACGCTGCGCCGGGGATGGATCAGCGGCAGAACGTGGGCCGGCACAAAGAGCAGGTCGGGTGGGCGGGTGGCCATCTCCCACGACAGACGCAGGTGGGTCCACAGCCGAGGAAAAGGGATGACCCGCTGTTCTGCCCGGCCATCGACAAGGCCGGGCGGCGGTGGGTCTGGTTGAAGTAGAGCCGGAAGCGGTGCTCGGCCGGGTCGCGACCCAGCGCCAACAGCTCGCGGGTCAGGCTCAGGGCATAGTTTTCCGTACCGGTGCGCCGGGCGACCGTGGTCCGGCTGGCGTCAATGCCGATCAGCATCCGCGGGTGCGACTACTTCCGCCCTCTCTGAAACAGGCCGGTCAGCAGCCCAAACACGCCGACCAGGATGATCAGCGCCGGCCAGTATTTCCAGATGTCCGACTCCAGGCCGCCCTTGGTATAGGCCAGGCCGACTATGCCGACGATGATGCCCACCAGGCCCACGCCCAGCGTGCCCCAGTCGCGGGCTCGCTCGGCCAGGAACGTGGCGATAAAGGCGATGCCGGCGATGAGGGGAAAGATCGGCCACAGCTCGCGCATCTCCTCCCATTCCCAGATGCCCAGGGTAAAGCCAAAGAAGAACAGGCCCACGAGCGTCGCCGCCACGCCGATCCACACAAAGCCGCTGTCCTTGAAGCCGCTGCCGATGTAAGCCACCAGGAAAGCCAGGCCGCCCAACAGCGGGAAAACAGGCCAGAACCTGTCCCAACCGGCCAGCGTCGCCACCAGGAAGGCGATCCCCAGCCCGATCAGCCCCAGGCCGGTCCAGACTGCACCAGATTGCTTCTTCATCGTTCTCCTCCCTCCTCCTTGAAACGAGCACGAGACCAACCGTGCATCCCGGATGATTATAACACGATGCAGTATTCCGGTCAATCACGGCCACAGAGGGATAAAAGGCGCCAGTTGTTCGGCCGTGATCGGCCCCGGGCGAAGGATAGCCGGCGGCGAGACGGTCAGATCGAGGACGGTCGAAGCCACCCCACCAGGGCACGGCCCGCCGTCGAGGATGAGCGGGATGCGACCAGCGAGAGCCGCCTGGACCTCGCCGGCGGTGACCGGCGGCGGCCAGCCGTGGCGGTTGGCGCTGGTGGCGGCCAGCGGCGCATCCAGCCGCCTGGCACAGCTCGCGGACCAGCGGAGAGTCAGGAACGCGCACGGCGACCGTGGAGCCGCCGGCCGTGACGACATCGGGCACGGCCGGGGCGCGGCGCAGGACCAGGCTCAGAGCGCCAGGCCAGAAACGCCCGGCAATCTCCCAGGCCAGGGCGGGGATATCGGCACAGACCAACGACATGGCCTCCGCGCCGGACAGCAGCAGCGGGATGGCCATGCCGGCCGGGCGCTCCTTGACAGCATACAGCCGGGCTACGGCCTGGGGCAGAAAGGCGTGGGCGCCGACGCCATAGACCGTATCGGTCGGAAAGGCGATGACCTTGCCCTGCCGCAGGGCATCTACTGCCCGATCGACGGCGTCCGGCGCGTCGGCAGACAGGCAGACGGTGGCAACCTCAGGGCTCAAGCCGCCACTCCTCGATATTCCAGGTCTCAACCGTCTCGGTCAGGTCGGCCCCGGGGCCGACCAGGTCGGAACGGGCAACGACGAAGGAGGTCCGCGCCACGAGCGGCAGCGCCGGCAGATCGTTGGCGAACAGGCTCAGCGCGCGCCGGTGATAGGTTTCATAGTCGGTGGTGCCGGGCAGCGCCTGCATCGCCGCCTGGCAGGCCGCGTCGTAATCGGGGTTGCTGTACCCGCCGACATTGTCCCCGCGCCAGTTGTTGGCCTGTGAAGGGATCTCGCCCGAGGTGTATAGGTCGCAGGACGGGATCCGTGTCGCAAACCAGGCAAACTCGGCCAGGTCAAAGCGCTGACCGTAAAGCAAGCCATCCGCACCTGAGGCCAAGAACTGGGATGGATCTCTGAGGGTTACCGTCGTGCTGATGCCACAAGTTGCCAGGTCTTGTGCGATCAGGCTGGCGATCAGGGGGCGCGTCTTTTTGTCCGGGGAATGCTCAAGGCGCGCCTCGTTGTCCAGGAGATCGTAGCGGAATGCCAGCGGCGTTCCGTCGGGGATGCCGTCCACCTCATGCGCCTCGCGCACCCCATCGCCGTCGGCGTCCTGCCAGCCCAGTCGCTCCAGGGCGGAGCCGGCTGCCCCTGGATCGAACTCGTACTCGGGCAGCCCTGAGTCACGATAGAGGGGATGATCGGGGGGGACATAGGAATGCATCACCACCGCCTGGCCCAGGTACACCTGATCGACTATCCGCTGGCGGTCGATGCACCTGGCGACGGCCTGCCGCAGCCGCACATCCTCGAGGAGGTCAGGACGCGGGTAATCGGGTGCGGAGTCGATGCCGAAATCCAGGTGCTCCCATACACTGCCGATCCTGGCATGGAGCTCGAGCGCGCCGGCGGCCTCAAGCTCAGCCAATTGCCCGGCTTCAGCGCCGACGCCGGTATCCAGTGCCAGCAGGTCACACCGGCCGGCTTGCAGGTCGGCCAGGTTGCGCTCGGCATCCTGGCCGACGAAGCGAAAGACCAGCCGGTCAAAGTAGGGCAGGTCCTCAGCAGCGCGGTGGTAGTTGGGGTTGCGCTCGGCCACGATCCGGTCGCCGGCGATCCACTGCTTCAGAATATACGGTCCCCAGCCCAGGGGCAGGCGGGCAGTTGCTTCGACCTCAGCCAGCTGCTCAACCGGCAGATCGGCCATCAGGTGACGGGGCAGGGGTGTGACCAGGTTGGCCTGGTAGTCCGGGTCCAGAAATCCAGGCACGCCCACCCAGCGCACCGTGCGCTCGTCCAGCGCCGTGTAGCTGGCCGTCTGCGACACCAGGTCCACGCTGCGATCCGGAGATGGGCCAGCGTACCCTGATTTCTCCATTTGCACCAGGACCGCCTGGGCAAGCCGGTAACTAAAGACCGAGTCGTCGGCAGTGAGCGGCGTCCCATCGGACCAGGTGATACCCGGCAGCAACCGGAAGGTAACCGACATCTGGTCCATCTCCAGCGGCCCGCCGTCATAGCCTACGGCACAACTGGCCTGGCGGCAGCCGGCCGGGTGCACAGTCGTGCCCTCGGCCAGCTCGACCACCCGGCCGTCGCTATCCACCACCCGGTCGCCGGCCTGAACCGTGGCTGCCTCGATCAGCGCGTCGCCGTCGGTCAGAGACGGCAGCTTTTCCAGGATTACCGGCTCATACTCATAACCGGCCATGTCAATCGGGCCGTCGTAGATTGCCTCGAGGATCAGATCGCGCGCGTACCCTGGTGTATCAAACAGGTACAGCCCCCCTGGCTCTTCGCCAATGCAAATCGTCAAGGTGCGGGGAGCCGGTGTGGGGGTTGGGGAAGGAGCAAGGGTCGGCGTGAAGGTAGGCACCAGGGTTGGCCGTGCGGCCGGGGTCAGATCGGGAGGCAGGGCCGGCGTGGCCGCCGTCGTGCAGGCCGCCAGCAGAACAACAAGAATGGACAGTTGGGCAATACGACTGGTGATCATCGATTCTGCTCTACATCCCATCAGAGTGGCGTGGCGCAATACGTGAGACTGGTTCTGCGCGCCGGCCTGGTACTCGATTCTACCTCAAGACGGCCGAAAGCGCAAGCGGCGGCCTGACAGACCCGAAAACGCCCAGGACTGTGCTCCATGGCGGACGTGGAGCGTCCAGACGGGCGTGCCATGCAGGAGCGCAGGCACAAGTAGAAAGACATCCCGACACCCGCAACCTGCCAACCCTGCTTCTTGAAACGGTCAGGCCTTATCGCTGCCCAACAACTCAGGTCTGGCCGATCGCTAATGGCTGAAAGCTGACCGCTATCCGCCGAACCGCTCCTCCTTCCACGGATCGCCCCGGCTGTGATAGCCATAGCTCTCCCAGAAGCCCGGCCGGTCCTCTGCCGGCGGCTCGACGCCGCGCATCCACTTGGCCGGCTAATAGAAATGGGGTGGGTTGACACTTTTGCCTGTTTGCGCTATAATTGCGCCACACTCGGGTAGCTTTGTGACACGAGTTCGACAGCCAGGTAGGGATACCTAGCAGATGGCAGAGTAGTATTGGGGAGATAGCCATGATCACCAAGAAACCAGCAACAAAAAAGGGGGTTGTTCGCGTTACCTTCGAGCTGCCTTCGACGATGTGGGCCGAGCGGGTCAACCTGGTCGGCGAGTTCAACGACTGGGATACGCTCGTCACACCGATGACCCACAACCGCTCAGACGCCAACTGGAAAGTGACCATCGAACTGCAGGGAGGCAAACGCTACCGGTTTCGCTACCTGGTGGACGGAAAGGAATGGCTCGACGATTGGCACGCCGACGATTACGTCGAGAACCCATATGGATCCTACGACTCGATAGTGGATCTGACCGAGTTCGGCGAGCCGCCGCCCTCGTAAGCCACGTGCCTCCTCCGGCAATGACCTGGCGCGGTCGCCATGCCATCGATCGGGCGGCGCCGTCCTGTCTGCCGGCAAGGTGTTGTTCCATCTGACTTTAAACAGACTCTGACTGGAGGATGACCATGCTAATCAAAGATCGGATGACCAAGCACCCACTGACTATCTCGGAGGAAGAATCGATTGCAGACACCCACCGCTACATGCAGGACCAGGATGTACGGCACCTGCCGGTCCTGAACAAGGCCGGCGACATGGTAGGGCTGGTGGCCGAAAACGACCTTCTCAAGGCGCAGCCTTCGGCAGCGACCTCACTGAGCATGTGGGAGATCCACTACCTGCTGGACCGCGTCAAGGTCAAGGACGTCATGGTGCGCGACGTGATCACGACGACTGAGGATTGCCCCATCGAGGATGCAGCGCAGCTTATGCTGGAGCACAAGATCGGCTGTTTGCCAGTTGTGCGCAAGAACAAGCTGGTGGGCATCATCACCGAGACTGACCTGTTCCGCGTGTTTCTGGAAATGTTCGCCGCGAGGCAGAAAGGTCTGCGCATCACCATGGAGGTCCCAGACAGGGCAGGCGAGTTTGCCAAGGTCACCACGGCTGTGGCCAGCCAGGGGGGATATATCTCTGCCAGCGGGGCGTTCCTATCCGACAACCCAACCAGGGCCGGCATGGTGATGAAGGTGCGGAACGTGGATCGCAAGATGCTGCTCGACGCTCTGTCCCAAATCGAGGACCTCAGCATAGTGGACGTGCGCGAGATGTAGCAGTTCACGGTGTTCAGCCCAGTAAAAACAGAGATTCTGCTGAAATTGGCCGGTTAAGATATTGCAATTTCAGAGAATATGGTGTATAATAGTAGCAGTTATGACTGAACTACCGTTGTGCAGCATCTTACGACAGAGAAAGGAGTAATACCGATGAAACTACGCCTGTTGATAGTCGTGTCATTGGTTGTGGTGCTGGCCGGGTTCATCTCCCCCCAGAACAGCTATGCTGCCAGCGCCAGTTATCAGAGCTGCTGCGGCAAGTCCAACTGCTGCTATAAGGTCCACTATGTCAAGGCGGGCGAGTATCTGAAGCTCATCGCCGCGAACTATCACACCACTGTAGATGCTCTTCTGTGCAGCAACAACATCAGAAACCCGAACCTGATCTATCCCGGCCAGAGGCTCCTGATCCCGTACGCCTGCACGGCAAGCGTACCAAGCGGAACCTGGAAGGGACAATGGTGGACCAACCCCGACCAAAGCGGCACCGCCAAGCTCACTCGCAACTATAGCGGCGTGAGCTTTAACTGGGGCTCGAGCGCCGTAGGCAGTGGCATCGGCTCTGACTACTTTTCGGCGCGCTTTACCAGCACGCTCAAGTTCCAGGCCTCCTATTACCGCTTCCACATCGAGGTTGACGACGGCGCCCGACTGTTCATCGACGGTCAACTGGTGATCGACGAGTGGCACATTTCCGCAGTCACCCACTACACAGCCGACAGGCAGATGACTGCCGGGAACCATACCGTGCGCATCGACTACTTTGAGAACAACGGCCTGGCCAGGATCAAGTTCTGGATGGAGGCCATAAGCGCCCCGTCTCCCGCCTCGTGGACGGTCGAGTATTTCAGTAACGCGTGGCTCACACCCCCGGCAGTCCTCACCCGCGTTGAGACCCACGCCATAGACTACGATTGGGGCGATGGCGCTCCCGTCACTGGCTTGCCAGCCGACCATTTCTCGGTGCGCTGGGTGAAAAACCTGCGTTTCGACGGGGGTACCTACCGCTTCACCGTCCAGGCGGATGACGGTGTAACGCTGCGTATCGACGGCGTGGCTCTCATCGACGAATGGCACACTGCCGCCGACAAGACCTATGTCAAGGACATTCACCTCAACGCCGGCGTGCACGAGATCCGAGTCAGGTATTACGACGGAACCGGCAAGGCCAGGATCAAAGTGTCGTGGACCAAAGTGTCAACGAGCGGCCCGTGGACCGCCAAGTACTTTAACAACAAGAAGCTGGAAGGCGATCCCGTTCTGACGCGCAACGACAACACCATCTACTTTAATTGGGGCAAGGGTTCCCCGGCGGCTGCAGTCAATTCCGACTACTTCTCTGCAGTGTGGAACGGTGACTTTTCCTTTGCGGCAGGGACCTACCGCTTCACGGCCACAGCCGACGACGGCATCCGCGTCTACCTGGACGGCAATCTGATCATAGACGAATGGCACGACTCATCGACCCGCACCTACTGGGCAGAGCTGCATGTGCCGACCGGGACGCACCATGTCAAGGTGCAGTACTATGAGAACAACGGCGACGCCGTAGCCAAGGTGTACTGGACCAAGAAGTAGCAGGACCTTTCAGACAATACCGACTGCCCGAGTCCGCCCCAGGCGAGGCTCGGGCAGTCTATTGCTTGTCAGTTTTTGACGAAAGGAAGCTTTTGCATTACAATAGGGCGCTGTTTTGGAGACCAAAACTTAACGGAATTGCAGGAGACGTCTTATGGAACGTTCTGAGCTACAGTCAGCCAGCAGGACTGTCGAGGGAAAGCAAGTCAAGAAGCTACGAGCTGAGGGCCTGATCCCGGCTGTGGTCTTTGGACCAGACACACCATCCAAGTTGATACAGGCGCCGGAGCGCGCCCTGGACAAGACCCTGCGCCAGGCCGGTTCGATGCTGATCAACCTGTTTGTCGACCAAGAAGCCCAACCGCGTGCGGTCCTGGCCCGCGAAATCCAACGCCATCCGATCACCGGCCGGATCCTCCACGTGGACTTTTACCAGGTTCGGATGACCGAAAAGGTCAAAACATCCATCCCGATCCACTTTGTGGGCCAGCCACCGATGGTCGGGTCGGGCGATGCGCTGCTCAACCCGCAGATATCGACCCTGGAAGTGGAGTGCCTGCCCAACGATCTGCAAGATCATATCACGGTGGATGTGTCTGGCCTGATCGACATGCACGATAACATCCTGGTCGGGGACCTAGTGCTGCCGCCCGGGATCGTCGCACTCGGCAAGCCGGACGACGTCGTCGTCAGCTTGCAGCACTTGCGGGCCATCGAAGAGGTCGAAGTGGTAGCCGAGGTACCGGCCGAAGGTGCGGCGGAAGAGGCCGGAGCAGAGGCGGAGGAATAACTACTCCAGGGCTGCGAGACGAGCCTCTGGGAGACGGCAAGCCACCCAATCACTGGGGATCAAGGGACCACGCACAGGCTGTCAGCGTGGTCCCTTTTCTGTCCCCATGCGGAAGGTTGAAGGAAGGACAGGGCGATGGAGATCGTGGTGGCCATCACCGGCGCCTCCGGGGTTGTGATCGGTGTTCGGCTCCTGGACCTACTGGCCGAACAGGCCGTGCACACCGTCCACCTGATCGTGTCGAGTGGAGCCGAACCGGTTCTTGTCGAGGAAGTGGGGCCTGATCTGCACTTGCCGGCGACCCACCGTTGGGCGCCTGGCGATCTGAGTGCGCCCATTTCCAGCTCGTCGCGCGCGCCGCAGGCGATGGTCATCGTGCCCTGTTCGATGAAAACCCTCTCAGCCATCGCCCACGGCTATGCCGACGACCTGATCGGGCGAGCCGCCGACATGATGCTGCGGCTGGGCCGGCCCCTGGTGCTGATGCCCCGCGAGACGCCCCTGTCACTGCCGGCGATCGAGAACATGCGCCTGGCCAAGCTGGCCGGGGCGATCATCCTGCCCCCGGTGATGGCCTACTATCCCCGGCCTCAGACAGTGGACGACGTGACCGATTTCTTTGTGGGTAAGGTGCTCGATCGTGCTCGGAATAGAGCACCGCCTGTACCGGCGTTGGAGAGAATGAGGCATGGATCTGAGACACTTTCTCGCCTGGGCAGAAACTGAAGGTCGCCTGGTCAAGATCGAGCAACCGGCAAGCCCACACCTGGAGATGGCCTGCCTGATCCACGCCCGGCAGGAGCAGCCGGTTCTGTTCACCGACCCACACCGGCCAGGCTGGCAGGTGGCAGCCGGAGTGTGCGCCCGGCGAGAGCACTTTGCCCTGGGCGCTGGGTACCGACGTCGCTGGCATCGTCCCCCGCCTGATCGAGGCGCTGCGCCAGCCTGCCCTGCCCGCGCCCGTGGCAGGCGCTCCATGCCAGGAGATCATCGACCGCGCCCCTGACCTGGACCACCTGCCGATCCTGAAGCACCTGCCCGGCGATGGCGGACCCTACATCACGGCGGCGGTGGCGATCATCAGCGACCCCGACTATGGACGCAACGCCAGCTTTCACCGCCTGATGCAGATCGGGCCGCAGCAGCTTTGCCGCGCGCATCGTCGAAGGCCGGGGCACCGACACGGCCTGGCGCAAGGCGGTTGCTGCCGGTCGGGATCTGGAGGTGGCCATCTGCCTGGGCGTGCCGATCCACGTTCTGCTGGCGGCGGCCATGAGCCCGGCCAAGGGGGTCGACGAGCTGGCCATCGCCCACGCCCTGGCGCCGACCCCGGTGGTCCGCTGCCTGACAGTGGATCTGGAGGTGCCGGCCGAGTGTGAGGCGGTGCTGGAAGGACGCATCACAGCTCAGCTGGCCGACGAAGGACCGTTCATCGACCTGACCGAAACCTGGGACATCGTCCGCCCCCAGCCGGTGATCCAGATCGACTGCCTGACCCATCGCCGGGAGCCGATCTACCACGCGCTGCTGCCCGGCGGGCTGGAGCACAAGCTGCTGATGGGCCTGCCCCGCGAGCCGACCCTGTTCCAGGCCGTGGCCGAGGTGGCCGATTGCCGGGCGGTGAACATCACCCCAGGTGGCATGAACTGGCTGCATGCCGTGGTGCAGATCGCCAAGCACGGGCCTGAGGACGGCCGCCAGGCGATCGAGGCCGCCTTCCGCGGACACGGCTCGCTCAAGCACGTTGTGGTGGTGGACGACGACGTCGATCTCTACGATCCGGCGGCGGTGGAGTGGGCCATCGCCACCCGCTTCCAGGCCGACCAGGACCTGGTGGTACTGCCCGATCGGCCCAGCAGCAGCCTGGATCCGTCGGCCAAGCTGGTGCCGGGGCAAAAGGCGCGCTCGGCCAAGATGGGGCTGGACGCGACGATCCCGTGGACAGACCGGACAGGCCGGCGCCTGACCGAAGCAGAGCGCGACGGCTTTCACAAGGTGGGCTATGCAGCTGCAGCCTGACGCCTGAGGAACAGACCATGCTGGCCGGCGACGCCGGGCCGGGGGTGCAACGGGCCATGGAGATCGTGGTCGCCCTCGGCCAGATCTACGGCGCAGCCGACCTAGTCCCGGTGGCCAGCGTCCAGGTGTCGGGGGTGAGCTACAAGAACCTGGGCGATGCCGGGCTGGAATTCCTGCAAGAGTGGGCAGCACAGGGCGCTCAGGCGCGGGTGCCGGCCACACTCAACCCGGCGGGCATGGATCGCCTGGCCTGGCGCGAGCTGGGCTTCTCCGACGAGTTTGCGCGGCGGCAGGAAGCAGTCATCACCGCCTATGAGGCGCTTGGCATTTCCGCCACCTGCACCTGCACGCCCTACCTGGTGGGTCACCTTCCCCAGCTCGGCCAGCACCTGGCCTGGGCCGAGTCCTCGGCAGTGAGCTATGCCAACTCGGTGCTGGGGGCGCGGACCAACCGCGAGGGCGGTCCCAGTGCGCTGGCGGCAGCGATCACCGGCCGGACGGCGCGCTACGGACTGCACCTGGACGGCAACCGGCTGCCGACTGCCGTCGTGGAGGTCCGCTGCCCGGTCAGGTCCGAGGCCGATCTGGGGGCTCTGGGCTACCTGGTCGGCCGCCAGGTCAGGAACGGCGTCCCATACGTGCGGTTTGCAGATTGGCGACCGGATACTGAGGGCTTGAAGGCACTGGGCGCAGCGATGGCCGCCAGCGGCGCGGTGGCTCTCTATCACGTCGAGGGGGTGACACCGGAGGCCGTGGCACTGGAACCGGGCAAAGGAGCGCGGCTGCTGGTCATAGACGATCTGGCGCCCGGCTATGCAGCCCTGAACGGGCCGGCGGACAGGGTGGACCTGGTCAGCTTGGGCTGTCCTCACGCTTCACTGGTCGAGATGAAGGCGATCGCCGCCTATCTGGAGGGACGTCGCGTGACGGCGGAGCTGTGGATCACCACGGCGCGCGCTACCCGGCAGGCTGCGGAGGACATCGGCGTGGTGACGCGCATCGAAGCGGCGGGCGGTCGGGTCGTGGCCGATACCTGTCTGGTGGTCGCGCCGGTGGCCGAGCTCGGCTTTCGGACCATGGCCACCAACTCGGCCAAGATGGCCGTCTATGCCCCGTCGCACAGCGGCCTGTCGGTGCGCTTTGGCACGATGGAGCAGTGCCTGGAAGCAGCGGTGACGGGCAGATGGAACTAAGAGGTCGAGTCATCAAATCGGGGACCGCCGAAGGGATCGCCCTGGTCTCCCCGGAGCCGATCGGCTTTCTGGGTGGCGTCGACCCTGAAACCGGCATCGTCGTCGAGCCGGGGCACCCGCTGGAGGCGCAGTGCGTGACCGGCCGGGTGCTGGTCTTTCCCACCGGCAAAGGGAGCACCGTCGGCTCCTACACCCTGTACCGCATGGCCCGCTCCGGCACCGCGCCGGCGGCCATCGTCAACGCCGAGAGCGAGGCGATCGTGGCCGTGGGAGCGATCATCGGCGATATCCCGATGGTCGATCAGGTGGACATTGCGCAGATCAGGACCGGCGACCGGGTGCGCGTCGATGGAGACCGGGTGGTGGTGCAACGATGAGAACTGAGAGACGTTTGGTGTTTGTCAAGCTGGGCGGCTCGGTGATCACCGACAAGACTCGACCGGAGACGGCCAAGCCCCAGGTTATCGGTAGGTTGGCCGGCGAGATTGCTGCGGCTTTGGCAGCGTGTCCCGACCTGCGGCTGGTGCTGGGGCATGGCAGCGGATCCTTCGGCCACTCGGTCGCGCAGCGCCACGGCACCCATCTGGGGGTGCGCAGCCCGGCTGACTGGCGCGGGTTTGCCGAGACTGCCGCCGTGGCCGCCCGGCTTAACCGGCTGGTCGCCGACGCCCTTCTGGCTGCCGGTGTACCGGCCTGGTCGATTCAGCCATCGGCTTCAGCCCGCTGTCGGGGTGGGGAACTGCTCTCCCTGGAGATCGGTCCTGTTGAAGAGGCCTTGGCTCGTGGTCTGGTTCCGCTGGTGTACGGTGATGTGGCGCTGGACGAAGCCAAGGGCGGGACGATCATCTCGACCGAGCAGATCTTTGCCTACCTGGTCCGCCGGCTCGCCGTGCCTGTCTGGCACGGGACAGGCCGCCTGGTGCGGCTGATCATGGTCGGCGAGGTTGACGGCGTGTTTGAATCTGATCCCCTCCGCGACCCGGCGGCCCGGCCAATCCCGGAGATAACGGGGCAGAACTGGGCCCAGGTGCGGGCCTCGCTGGGTGGCTCCCATGCCGCCGACGTCACAGGCGGCATGCTCACCAAAGTCGAAGCGATGGTCGCCCTGGTCCGCGAGTTGCCCGGGCTGACCGTACACCTCCTGTCCGGTCTGCGCCCCGGCGCCCTCGAATCGGCCCTCGCCTGCCCCGCCGCCCCCACCGGCGGCACGCTGATCCATTCGGTATGAGTGGAAGGGCAAGTCGCCCAACGCTTTACCACAGCTTGGTCGCGGTGGCGTCGTTCGATGCCGAGTGCGGCAGGCCGTTCAGCTCTAGGTCCCGCATCTCAGATTGCCACCGACCCAGTTCGTCGCGCAGGGCATTGGCCAGATCGGGCCTGTCCTCTGCCAGGTTGTGGCGCTCTCCCGGGTCGGAGCGCAGGTCGTATAGCTCCACTTGGGAATCGGCCTCACGACGGATGAGCTTGTACCCGCCGCTCCGGATAGCGTGCTGATTGAACGGCACACGATACAGCGCCTCGCTGTACACCGGTCGCTCGTCCATGATTCGGCCTTGTAGGGCGGGCACCAGGCTGATACCCTGCGCCTCGACCGGCAGAGCCGTGCCAACCAACTCGGCCAAGGTGGGCGCTAGATCGATGAGACTGACGGGTGTGGCGACGGTCTGGCCTGCTGCTGTCACCCCTGGTCCGGCGACGATCAACGGCACGCGCACAATCTCGTCGTACAGCGTGTGACCGTAGGTATAGCTACCGTGGTCGTCAAGCTCCTGGCCATGGTCGGAGACCACGACAACGATCGTGCGGTCCGCCAGCCCGCGCGCCTCTAGCATGGCCAGCAGCTCGCCTGCCAGCCGGTCCACACGCTGCACTTCGCCGTCGTACAGTGCCGTCAGTCCCGAGGCATCGAGCGGCAGCAGCTCCTCGCCCACAGTGAATAGATCGCCCAGCTCCCAGTAGCCGAAGCTTTTCAGGCGGCGGGCGGGACTGGCCAACGGGTCTTTCGCAATCGGCTTGAGCGGATCCGCCAGGTTGTAGGGCGGCAGGGCATCGTCCAAGTGCACCCACAGAAAGAAACGCTGACCGGCGTGCTGCTCCAGGAAACGGGCCGCACCGGCATTAATCGCCTCGCCGCCCTGATCCTGTATTAGCCGGGTGCCCACCAACAGACTGCGCCCTCGGCTGTAGAGGCGGCAGGCAGTCGATTCCTTCGAGCAGCCCAGCAGGCGGCCCAGCATTCGGCCCCGCATGGGCGCCTCGTCGAACGGCTCCTGGTCGCGCGCGGCGTCAAATGTATCGAATCCTTGAGCGAAACCGGCCGCATCGAGCCACGGGCTGGCCAGGATCGCCCCGGTCTGGTAGCCAGCCGCGCGCAACACCTCGGCCAGTGTAGTGCGCATCGAGTCGGGCGCGGGAGACTGACAGCCCTCTGGGTCACGATGATAGCCCAACGCGCCGGGGTAGAGCGAGGTGAGCAGCGCCGCTATAGACGGGCGGCCCCATGAACCCGGGGCGATGGCTTGCTCAAAGCGCACACCGCGCGCTGCAAGCGCATCCAGGTTGGGACTGATGGCCGGATCGTAGCCATAGGCGCCCAGGTGATCGGCGCGGATGCCGCCGGCCGTGATCAGCACAATGTTGGGCGATCCGGCCGCCGGTTGGCCTAGCGTGGTCGCCCGGACCGGCCGGCCGGCAGGCAGGCTACGCACGACGGCTGTCGACACTACTGCGATCAACGCCAGCAGGAACAGTGATAGGATCGCGATCGACACGGTGCGCCATGTTCGATCAGGCTGGGCCGCGGAGCCAGACAGGGAGGAGATGGGCCGGCCATTTCGGCCGCAGCGAGCAGCCAGCCACCCAGCTCCCATGCCGGCGGCGCCGGCCAGGGCTGCTATCAGTACCCAGCCGGGCAGCCCTGGCTGAAACCGCTGGCCCCAGGCAACCGCCAGTGAGCTGGCAGCCAGGATGCCGATCACTCCCGGGATGGAGGATCGAGTAGTAGGGATCCGATTCGCGGCGCGAGGTAGGCGAAGCCGGGAATAGAGCGACCAAAGCGCGGCCAGAATCCCGCCAAGCACTGCGCAGATCGCACCATAGATCGCGGCCAGGTAGGCCAAAGTCGCCAGCCGCTCGCCCAAATGCGGCCACGGCGCGCCCTCCCACAGCAACGGCAGCCCATCCACCAGGGCCACCCCCAGTCCCCATCCCAGCCCAGCTACCAACCCGGCGGCCAGGCCCACCCCAGCACGCCTGTTCATCCCTCGTTCATCCTGCCTCTCTGTTTCTCAGCCCGCAACGCCAGAGCCCTCGCCCTCTAATACCCGATCCTATCCAATGCATCCTCCATCGCCTGGTCTACGTCCTCAGACGCCACGTCAGCCTGCGGCAGCGACGCCCACGTCTTGACGGCAGCAGCCTTCCATGCCCGCAGCTCATTACGCAGGGCGGCGGCACGCTCCGGGTCGGCGGTGGCCAGGTCGTGCTTCTCGCCTGGGTCCGCGCGGAGGTCATACAACTCGACCCGGTCCCGCTGCACGGTGTAAACCAGCTTCGAATAACCCTGATACAACGCGTCGTGGTCATATGACGTGCGGCGGGCTGGGCCCTGGCTATAGAACACACGCGCAGGCGGCTCACCCCCCGCCAACACCGGTAGGAGGCTCTGGCCGCGCACCAGCTCGGGCAGCGGCGCGCCGGCCACGTCCACTAGTGTCGGCAGCAGGTCGAGCATTGGCACCGGCGTGTCGACGGCGCGGCCGGGCTGGGCCACTTGCGGCCCGACAATGATGAGCGGCACGTGCGCCAGCTCCTGGTATACGCTTTGGCCGTGGCCATAGTCGCCGTGATCACCGAGCTCTTCGCCATGATCGGCGATGATCACCAGCAACGTCCGGTCGGCCAGACCCTGGGCCACGATCTGATCCCATACCTGGCCCACCAAGCGGTCCGCATCCTGCACCTCGCCGTCGTACAGCGCCCAAAGCAGTTGCTGCTCGGTGGGCCCGATAACGATAGGCACCGTCTTGTTCGCTGGCTGCCAAGCACGCAGTGTTTCCTCAATCCGCAGCCGGTCCAGGGTCGATACCTCAACTTCGCAAAGTGGCTGGCTCGGGCTGTAAGGTGCGTGCGGCTCCATGTAATGGAGCCACAGAAAGAACTGCTCGTCGCGGTGCAGCCGGATAAAGCGCAGCGCCTGTGTGTTGATGCGACGGCCCTCGTCCTCCATGACCAGTGGCAGGTCGAACAGCAGCCCATAGGCGCGGTCGAACAGCCGGCACGCAGCCGACGCCCGACGGCAGGCCAGCCCGGCCACCACTGTCCGGTCGCGCAGCCGGTCCAGGTCATACGGTCGGTCCGGCTCGGGCGGGACAAACCCGTCGAACCCCTGGGCGTAGCCGTTGGCTTCCACCAGGTGACCATTGGCCACGAACGCCTGGGTACGATAGCCGCCGGCCTGTAACGCCTCAGCGATCGTCACCCGCTCGGGGTCCACCACCCACGGCCGGCCGGCGATCATGCCCAGCTCGGTGGGATAGAGTGAGGTCAGGAACGACGCCACCGCGTGCACCGTGGAGTTGCCCTGCGAGATGGCCTGCCGAAAGACGAGTCCGCGGCTGGCCAGCTCGTCGATGCGCGGGCTGGGCGACGGCTGATTGCCATAGACGCCCAGCCGGTCGGCGCGCAGGGCGTCGATGGAGATGAGGACGATGTTAGGATGCTCGGCGGTGGGGGATTGGCCGGTGACCCGCGGGTTGAACACCTTCAGATCGCGGATGGTGAGGCGCACGACGGCAACCACCAACAGCACAGTCAGCCCGGTGCCCGTAACGATCAGCACCCAACGGCCCGCACGCCCGGAGGCGAAGCCCTGCCTGGTCAGCAGCCACGCCAGCCCGCCAACGCTTGCTCCGGCCAGAAGCGCAGGCGCGGCCACGAGCAGTGGCGAGCCGTCGGGATAATGCTGCAGACCATACCCCACCCCCGACAGGGCGGCGCACAGGCCCCAGGCAAAGGCCGCCGCCGCCGGTCCACTCGCTCGCCGGCGCATCAGCCCGAGCACCGCGTCAATCACGAGCCCGGCAGTGGCAAGCACCAGCCCAAAGGCCAGTGCATTCCACACGGCTACGAACAACAGTGCCAGCAGCCGGCGGCCTAGATTTTGCAGTGGGTCGCCCTCCACGAGCGCCGGCAATGCGTCAAGCAGGCCAAAAACCAAGCCCCACGCCAGGCCCACCAGGACGCACGCTCGAGCCAGCGGCAAACGACACGGCCCTGGCGATTCCGCGGCCCCTTGGTGAGTTCCTACGGCGTCGTGGTTGATCTGCACGTTTCCTGCCTTACGAGTGAGTTGTACAACTAATCAAACAGCTCAGAGTGAGTCCCTGTGCGCCCTCGCCCGCATTATACCGTCACGCATGGCGCTTTGTCAAACGAGCTCAATCCTGACTGCGGGAGCGCAGCAGCAGCACCCCAACGACACCGATCACCGCCAGGCCGGCTGCCACGCCGATGATCCACAAGGGAAAACCAGCGTTGGCCCCTGTCTCCTGCCACTCTACCCCGTCAAACCATGCTCGACCATCGGCGATAATCTGGCACCAGATCTGAACGCCTGCCGCACCAGCCGGGGCCTGCATCTCCGCAGTGTCGCGCACCCAGTCGGTGCTGCCGTCGTGCGCTGCAACAGTGATGACGTCACCCAGCGGGCCACCCATGCCATCCACGAATTGGAGCTGGTAGGCGACCACTCCCTTGAGGATCTGGGCCCTCACGTAACCCGAGAACTGGTACGTCGTGCCCGGCGTCACAGCCACACTCTGCAGCCACGACATGCGGCCGTCGCCGCGGTATTGGCCGCCGGCGCTGTGTTTACCATCCTTGATCACGGTGTTGTCCCACAGAAACTGGGCTTCACCCTCGGCGTTCAGATCGGCCGGGTACCATCCGTCCGGCAGGCCATCGCCGTCGGCGTCAGCCTCAAAGCCAGGGTTTTGCAGATCGGCCGGCAGGCTCTCCTGAAAGTTGGAGAATTCCCAGGCGATCTCGCCCTCCTGCGTCACCTTGATCACTCGCCGGTGGCTGTTGTCGGCGATCAGTGTTTCCCCGTCGGGCAGCCGGTCGGCCTCGTAGGGCAGGGCAAGTCCCTCGAACATCCACACGACCTTGCCGGACGGATCGACCTCGATGATCCGGCCGTGGCGCGAATCGGTGATGAGCGTATTGCCGTTGGCCAGTCGGTCGACATCGCGCGGCCAGTTGAGCGCGTCGCCTTCGCCATAGGACCACACGATCTCACCCACCGGGCTGACCTCGATGACCTGGTTCTGTTCCGAGTTGGCGATCAGGGTGTTGCCGTTGGCCAGCCGGTCGCCGTTGTGCGGCCGCGTAAGCTCGCCGTAGCTCCACACTACCTGCCCGGCATCATCCACCTCGATCACCCGATCGTTGTTCCGATCGGTGATCAGCAAGTGGCCACTGTCGAGCAGCTCGGCATCGTTGGGGTACCGCAGGTGCGAGCCATCAGACAGTTCGCCGCTGCCCCCACCCCAATCGTCAGACGTCCAGGTGATGTCGCCGGCCTGGCTGACCATGAACACCCGGTTGTTGCTGGTGTCGCTGATCAGTGTCTCACCGGTGGGCAGCCGCTCGGCGCTGTGCGGAAAGGTCATTTCGCCGACATACTGCCACACGATCTTGCCGGACGGATCGACCTCCATGATCGACGCATCGGTAGTGGTATAGTACGCGCCGCCGCCGTCGGTGATGAGCACATTGCCGTTCGGCAATGGCTCCACACCCAGCGGCTTGTCGAGTATCTCTGGAGGGAAATAGCCACCTTGCCGTTCCTGCGCAGAGCCAGCCGAGGCAGCAGCGAGCAGAACGACTCCTATTGCGAGCAGCAGTAGTGCTCTACGGTTCAAGTAGGCCTCCTGTTATCGATTGCCCGGCAGCCTGCCGGCCGGGGACGGATGATGTACCGGATCGCGACCGGCCAGGACGCCGGCATATACCGCTTCCACGTCCTGTACCAGCCGATCCCAATTGTGATAAGTCTCGACCGCACACCGCGCGGCCAGGCCCAAGCGGCGGGCAAGCGCCTGGTCATCCAACAAAGCCAGGATAGCGGCGGCCATGCCGTCCACGTCGCCGTCACGCACCACCCAAGCGTTGTCCATGTGGCGCAGGCCGCTTGCCGAACCGGCCGAGACGACGATGGGCCGTGCCGCGGCCATATAGTTCAGCAGCTTGATGGGCAACCCCAGGCATGCCAGCCGCGGGCAGACGGCCACATCGGCGGCAGCCAGCAGATTGCGAACCGTACCGAAATCGTCCGACGGCAGAAACAGCACCTTCCCGCCAATACCAAGCGCCTCGGCGCGGGCTCTCTGCTCGTCGGGCCGGGCGTTGGTGCTCAACACCAGCCGCACGGCAGGGCGGGCCACGGCCACCTGCTGAAAGGCACTAAACAGCAGATCCAGATCCTGGTAAGGGTCCAGGTTGCCGGTGTACAACACCAGGGGCCCCGGTCCAAGCATATCTCTCGCCGGTGCGGCATCACCCAAATCCAGATCGATGCCTGCCGGGATGCACGACAACCGTTCCACTCCGCGCTCCTGAAAGTAGGGCACCGCCGCTTCGTTCATCACGATGCACCACCCGGCCCGGCGCGGCAGTTCGGCGTCGAGCCAGCGACCGGCCGCTCCCGCCAGTCGGCGCGCCGGGCGGCCACGAAAGTAGGTGTGCAGCTCCAGGCTCATGGCGTTGTGGACGTGATAGACTACCGGCACGCCGGCAAACCGGCCACGCACTGCGGCCAGAGCCACGACCAGTCCCTCGATGTTGTGCGCGTGCACTACGTCGACGGGCCAGGCGTGTAGCATTTGGCGCAGCGCCCGCACGAGCAGCAGGTCCAGAACCGGCTTTTGCGCCGAGAGTGGTCCACGGACCGGCCCCAGGCCCGGCAGCTTGGGGACGCGCCGCACCGGCACCCCGGCGGGCAGAGGTACCGATTCCGTCCGGGTAGGTCAGCAAGCCGCACTGCATGGCCTCGCCGCTGAAGCGCCGCCGCTAACTGGCCGATCAGCACCTGCGAGCCCTGCGGAAAGGGGAATCGACTGGCCGCGATCATCGCGATCCGGGTCGAGTCAGCGATCACTGGGCCAGCCGCCATACCTCTCACACCATGTAGCCCAGCTCGCGCAGCCGCCTGTCGACGATCAGCGCGTCGCGGGCCGAATATGGGCTGGCACCGGCCCACTGCGCATCTGGAGGCGGCTCGGTGCCGCCGAGCGGCGACCCGTCCCCGCCCGTGCACTCCAGAGCCTCAGCCCACACCCGTCCGTCGGCGTAGTCGGGTGGCCGCATGCCCAACAGAGCCAACAGAGTGGGTGTGACATCGACAAGGCGCGCATCTCGGATCGACGCGCCCGGTCGTATGCCCGCCCCGGCCAGGATCAACACACCGCGAGGGCGGTGGCTGCCGTTCATGCTGCCGCCCTTGGCTCCCAGGCGCTCGGCCGGCGCCAGGCGGCGGAGCGGCTCGCCCGGCCGGCCAGTGCTGGTCAGGACGGTGCAGGCATAACCCTGATCCAGCGCCGGCTCCAGGACAATGTCCGGGGCGTCGCTCAGCGCCGCGCCGTGGTACAGCTCCTCGCGTCGCCAGGCGTGGGCGATAACCGGCGCACCGGTCTCGGGGTGGCGCCACTCGGCCAGGCTGGTCATGATCTGTGCCCGCAGCCGGTCGTAATCCGCGCCGGGCATGACGGTCCCTACCGGCTCGCGGTCCCTGACGTTCAGCCAGATGCCAGGGAACGTGTTGACCTCCTCGGAGAACGCCTGGGTGTCGTTCCAGTCGAGCCCTCCCAGCCGCGCGCCCGACTCTAGCCTGGCAGCCGCACCGCGCAGCGACCCTCGCAGCAGCCACTCCTGCACAGCCGGTGCGCCGCGAAGCGCAGCCAACCCCAGCCGTTTCAGCCCACCGGCCAGCCGTGTGACCGGCCGCTCCGAAGCGAAGCGCAGCCAGCCTTGCTGCTCCAGCCAGCGGTTGAGGTGGATGACCCACTCACCCGTCCCACCTGAGCCATGGTCGGAGACGATCAGCACCGCGGCCTGTTCTCCCGCCCGGCCACCAGCTCGCCAACAGCCTGGTCGAGCGCCTGGTACACGCGGCGGATGGCATCACCCCAGGACTTGGCGCCCACCGGGTCGTATCGCGGTGAAGCCGGATCGTGGAAGGCCCAGAAGTGGTGCGCTACGGTGTCCGACTCGCCAAAGTGGACGGCAAAGCAGTCCCATGTCTCGCGGCGGAGCAGAGTGGTGGCAATGTCTCGACGACGCTGGGCGGCGTGCAGCAGCCGGCTCAGGGCCATCTCGTGCCAGCCGGAGCCGATGCGCAGCTCCTGGAAGCCGGTCAGCTCGTAAGGTCCCACTGCGCGGGCGATCTCGTCGTACAGGCCGGGTGGATAGACGAAGGAGCGGTCGATGGCGGTCGTGACAGGCGAGTCAAAGCCGCTGATCAGCAGGCCGTTGACCGGCTCGGGCGGGTAGCTGGCCGGAAAGCCGATGGCCGCCACGCGCCGGCCGGCCTGGCTCAGCAGCCGCCAGACCGATGGTCGGCGGCGGTAGGTGGCGTTGACGAACTCGAGCCGATAGGTGCCGGGCACGCGCCGGGTGAAATCGTAGATGCCGTGCTGGCCCGGATTCGTGCCGGTCAGCAGGCTAGTCCAGGCCGGAAAGGTGGCCGGCGGCACGGTCGAGCGGAGCCGTGCGCAGGCGCCGCTCTGGATCAGCCGGGCGAGATGGGGCATGCTGCCCGCGGCGACCCACGGCTCGATCAGGTCGAGTGTCGCACCGTCAAGGCCGACGAGCAGGACACCGGCTGGCACGTTAATATCCCAGATCGCGCAGCTTTTGCCGGACAGCCGCGTCCAGAACTCCGGCCTCGCCTGCCACAGCCCGACTCAGGGCCTCGGTCAGCGCGTCGCGCAACAGCGTACGCAGCCTCTCGATCGGCACGGTCTGTGCGGCAGCGGACAGGTCAAGCGGATGCTGCTCGCCAGGGTCGCCGGCTAGGTGGTAGAGCGACTCGGCCGGCAAGCCGCGCGGATTGTCAGCGTTGGCCCGGATGAGCTTAAACTCTCCGGTGCGCACGGCATAGATGCGGTTGCCTTCGAGATCTTCCTCGGCAAACACCGAGACCGGCGGCTCGCTCGCCGACCACAGGCTGCGGCCCAGCATCGTGTCGGGCATGGGCAGCCCGGCCGCATCGAGAACTGTGGGCGCTACATCGAGGCTGCGCGCCAGATCAGTGACGACTGTGCCGGCCCGGGCGCCGCCGGGGTACTTGACAATCAGCGGCACGGCGATCTGCTCCTGATAGAGGGTCTGGCCATGCCACCACCCGCCGTGCTCCTGGAACTCTTCGCCGTGATCGGCGGTCAGGACGATCAGTGCATCATCGTACAGCTTCTCGGTCTTGAGCCAGTCAAACAGCGCGCCCAGGTAATCGTCCAAGTAGCGCACCTCTCCATCGTACAGTTGGCTGAAGGTCGACGCCAGCGCCGGGTCAGGGTTCTGGTTGCTGGCGCGCGCATGGCCGCGGCCGTTGTACGGGTGCTCAAAATAGGGGTCATGTGGATCCATATAGTGCAGGAGCAGGAAGAAGCGAGTGCCTTTGTTGGCCGTCAGCCATTGCATCGCCTCGCGGTTCACTACAGAGGCATCCTGGTAGAAATTCTGGACATGGATGCGGCCTCCCGTCACTCTGGCCCACACACGGCGCAACCCCTGGTACAGTCCGAGCTGTGATGCTGATTCGCCGGCCCCGAACAGATAGCTCGGCGACAGATAGGCGAAATCGGCAAAGCCCTGCTCAAAGCCAAAAGCCGGGCCAATGCTGACATTGTCGACGATTCCGCCGGTGTGATAGCCCTCGGCCGCAAGCGCCTCGGCCAGGGTCGTCACCGCCTGGGGCAGACGATCGAGCTTGCCGATGGCCGTGTGGCTGGAGGGATAGAGGCTGGTCAGAACAGTGGCAAATGACGGCTTGGTCCACGATGCCTGGGCGGTCATATCTGCGTAGCGGACGCCGCCCGCCGCCAGCGCGTCGATATGCGGAGTCTGTGATGCAGTGTACCCATAGCACGATAGCCGATCGGCACGCAGCGTGTCGACGCCGATCAGAATGATATTTGGTGCGCTTTCCAGGCCGGGCGGGATGCCAGCCGGGGCTACGGTGCGTGACGACGTGGGGCGGGCAAGCATCGTGACGGCGCCAGCCAGAACCAGCAGAATGGCGCATCCGGCCAGGCTGCCGCGCACGCTCGCGATGCGGCGCAGGGCTGGGCGAGACAAGAGCCGGATCAGTCCGAAACAGAGGGCAAGAAAGCCCAGCAGCAGTCCGCCGTTGAACAGCAGGCCCTGCAAGCTAAACGTGCGGATGCTCTCGTCGAACAGGTCGCGGTACAGCCGGTAGCGGACGACGAATAGGGCAAGCGCGCAAGACACCGCGGCAAACGCCAGCGCGACCGTTCGGGACTGCGACATCGAGCCCGCACCCGAGCGACGGCGCAAGGCGAGAGAAAAGCCAAGGCACAGCCCGCCTACCAGCCCCAGCAGTCCATAGACCACCACCGCCCACAATAGTGCGTGCAGATGCCCTGTGCTGCCCCCCAGTAGTGCCAGCAGGCCAGTTTCAAGGATGCCGGCGGCCATGCCGGCGGGTAGGCCAGCACCGCCAGCCAGGCAGATGCGAGCAAGGGGTTTCATGGTGGGTGCCAACCTCCTACCAGAATTCGCTGTACAAACGCGCCCGCTGGCGGTCTACAATCCGTTCCGCGATCTTGGCCTCAGCGGCCGCGATCTCTGCCTCGATGCGCTCCCAGCTCTCAGCGGACAGCCTCACCTGCGGTTCTGCCGCAGCCTGACGTTGGAGCAGGGCGATGCGATAAGTGGTCGGCGGATGCGTTATGTCCAGCCTGGATGCCTCCATCTGCTCGACCCGCCGGATCCGCTCCATCTCGCGTCCTGGCACCTCGGCCACCTGCCGGCGCAGCTCGAGAAAGAAATCTGCGCTGCCGCGGCCGGCCGCCGCTCGCTGAGCGACAAAAGCGAACACGCGCTCCAGGTGCGCCTTGTCCAACATGCCCAGCATGGCGTCACAGCCACTGACTTTCGCCGCCAGGGCATCGGCCAGGTACTCGGCCCGCTGCGAATCACGCCAGAGCAGATGGCTCAGGAGATACGCTCCCAGCCAGGGCAGGCCGGACAGGGCCAGCATCAGCAGGTTGGCCGGGATCATTGCCAGGGCCATCAGCCCGCGCCCTACCGGCCAGATCTCATCCGGTCGGAGGAATTCGTACCAGGTTGCGAGTGAGCCAACGGCCGAGCCGACGAACAGACCTCGGGTCAGGTCGCCGTTCACACCGTGTGCCAGCTCGTGGGCCAGAAGCGCTACACGTTCCTGCCCATCGAGGACCGCCAGCAGCGGCAGGCCAAGCTTGACAATCCGCCTGCGCCGCCAGCCGGCCTCTGTATATCCGGCGTTGAATTGGCCGTCAAGCACGATACCGTCGAGGCTGGGCGCGCCCAGGGCGCGGGCCACGTCGTCGGCCAGAAGGTACAGCGCCGGAAGCTGGTCCCGTGGGGCGAGCTCATCCTTCACCCGCGGCAGGCGAGGCCGGAGAACCCAGGCAAGGGCAAGGCACAACCCTCCGCAGATGATCACCACCAAGTACGGCCAACCTTTGATCAAGAGCACCACACCGAGGGCTACGAAGGCCAGAGTCAGGCCGTGAACGGCGGTGGCCATCGCCACGGCCAGCACTCTGGACGCCGACCAGACCGGTTTCAGAGATTGGGCAGCCTGTAACTGATCGAACAGGCCCCGGCTGTGGCGCTTGCCCAGTCGGGCATACATCACCTGAAGGACGTTCTGAGGCAGAGCGGCGTCGTGTGGCTTGACATTCCAGCCACACTGGTCACACCAACTCACATAGCCAAACGACGGCGGTATCGCAGCCTGGCATTGGGGACAGCGCTGCCAGCTCACCTGAGCGTCTTGCGACTCACTGATGCCTGCGACTACGCCTGCTGCCGTTCGCTCCTCTCGATCTCGCCTATCGATCATTGGGTCTGCCATCATTCCTGCGCCGGTGGTGGAGCTGTGGTCCGCCGAATCTCCGGTACATACCGCGCCGGGCGGAAGGCCAGGATCAGCCCGCCGAGCACGACCGGGATGAACTCGCCGGCCCAGAAACCCAGGTTGCCCACCAGGAAGGCCTGGCTCTCGACTGACGCCGATGCGGGCCAGCAGGCCGACCGACGTGAACTCGCGTGCCCCCTCGCCGCCCAGCGTCGGCAGGCCGACAGTGGCCAGGACAATCCATGGGCCGACGAACATCATTTCAGCAAAGTTGGCCTGGGCGCCGATGGCTCGTGCGCAAAAATAGTAAACCAGCACAGTGGTGCCATGGACGACCAGTCCCAGCAGCACCGCGCGCGCGAGGACGGCCCGCTGACCATGGTAGGCGGTGACCGCAGCCACTGACCGCCGCAGCACACCCTCGATGCGGGCCTTGCCAGGCAGGCCCAGCCGCAGCAGCCAGTCTGTCGCCCGCTCGACGATGCCTGGCCGGAGCAGCAGGACGAACGCCAAGATGGCCGGCCCGCCGAATAGGATAAACGCCCCAACCAACACCGGCGCAGGCAAGAAGCGCTGGCCAGCCGGCAGCGTCAACAGGATCAACAGCGTTAGCGTGAAAAAGCCGGTGATCTTTTCGACGATAATGACGGCCACCGAGCCCGCTCCATCGTGGGCCCGGCGGGCTAGGTCGTAGGCCCGGTAGCCGTCCAGCCCCAGTGTGGACGGCAGGAACATGCCAAAGAAACGGCCGACCAGGAAACTGCCGACCAAATAGCCCAGCGGTGCGCGATAGCCCTGGCCGCGAAGCAACTGGTCCCAGCGCAGGATCGATGACAGGATGCCAATGGCTTTGACGGCCGTCGCAGCCAGCAACCAGAGGACCGCAACCTGCCGCAGATCGCGCACCAGGTCACCCGGCCTGACGAAAAACAGGAACATGACGGCGAACAACACAACAGTGACTGCGATGCGCAACAGCCAGCCCAACTTGCCTTTTAGCAACGCTCCTCCAGCATCTTTTCCAGCAGAAATTCTAGTCGCTCTTGCGGCTCTCAACGAACATCGTTACCGCACTCTCACTCGACATACCCCAGCGCGGCCAGGCGTGCGGAAATCTCAGCCTCCTCATCACCGGAGTAGGTTCCATCCGGGCTCGCGTCTGGCCCAGCCAGCGCCGGCTCTCGGCGCAGCGGGCGGGCAGCGACCAAGGCCGGATCGAACACCTCGGACAGGACGCGACCCTCCATGTTATCTGGCACGGCCATGTCGAGGCCATAGAGCACGGTCGGGGCGACGTCGAGAATCGTCGCGCCGTGCACGTAGACGCCGGGCCGAACGTGCGGACCCCAGGCCATGAACACTCCGTTCATGCGATGAAAGCCATTGGCCCAGTGCTCGCTCGTTTCGACCGCGGCCCGGGCGCCCAACAGCTCGCGCCCCAGCACTGCATAGTCGGCGGCCACAAAGAGCAGGTCCGGGGCGGTGGCAGCGTAGGGGCCGTGGTACACGTCCTCGCGGCGCCAAACCTGATCGACGATCGGCCTGCCCGTGCGCGGATCGGACAGCTCGCGCAGGCGCCGGGCAATGCCATCGCGCACGGATTCATACTCGGCGCCCGGCCCGACCACGCCGTGGGTGTCATCGGGGCCCCGCTTGACGTTGATATAGATGCCTTGTGCCGGGATACTGGCAAAAAAGGCCCGGGTTCGTGGCCAGTCGATGCACTGGTCCAGGTCCGTCTTGAAGGCCGAGCGTCCACCGCGAATACGACCGCGGATGGCCCGCCCGAGCCGCTCAGGCAGCATGGCTTTGGCGAGGGGCGAGTCGTTGACCTTCATCGCCTCGTAAAACAGGCGCTTGCGAAACGCGGAGCCTCGTTTCAGCCGCAACCAGCCCTGGTCCTGCAGCCAGCGGTTGGCGTTAAACCAGGACCGCGTCGGCCCAAAGCCGTGATCCGAAACGACCAACAAGTCGGCGCCCTCTGACCCCAGGCGATCTACCAGCCGGCCAACCAGCACGTCGGCGGCCTGGTACACCGACAGGATGCGCGCCCGAAGCCGGGGCGCGGTCCGGGAGCGGTAGAAGCAGCTCGACGGATCGGCCATCGTCTTCCAGAAGAGATGCTGGATGCGGTCGAGGGCGACGAACACGGCCATAAAGAACTGCCAGGGACGGCTATCCATGAGGTGGAAAAGCGCTTCGGCTCGTCGGGCAAGCGACTCGGCCACATCATCGAGAAAGCGGTAGGCATCTGTCTCGGTCTCGACGTCGTACTTCTGTATCTCGACGTCGATGACATAGCCGCGCGCGTTCAGTTCGTGCTTGAGCGCGGGTGGATAGGTATAGTCCGAATCGGGGCCGGGGGTCATCATGCCGCTTACCAGTGCGCCGTTGACCGGCACAGGTGGGTAGGTGATCGGCACGTTCAGTACACCCACGTCGCGTCCGTGGTGGCTGAGGATATGCCATAGGGTGGGCGCACGAATAGATCGGCTGCTGACCAGGGGCCGGCGTGGATCAAGCTGTGGCGATTCGCGAAAGTCAAAAATGCCGTGCTTGCCGGGGTTCACGCCGGTAATGCACGCCGTCCAAGCCGGGGCGGTGGACGGCGGCCGCGTGGATAGCAGCTCGCCCCACGCTCCCTCCTGCCTGAGGCGGCTCAGATGGGGCAGATGCCCGGCCTCTATCCACGGGCCGAGCAGGTCAAAGGTGGCACCATCGAGGCCAAGGAGGAAAACCCTGTCTACTGTACTCATCTCCCGGCACTTTTGCTGGCGCTCTTGCCGAGCGCCCGGCTATGATAGCATAGGAGAGGACTATTGTCAAAAGGGTGGCGGCGCAGCAATCTCCCCCCTGACCCACAGCCAAAACACGCGTGAGGAATGTCCCTTCCCAGCTTCCAATCCAGATGCCTTTCTCCTGAAACCACCCGGAATGTGAGCCACCCAACTTGCCCATCCGTCAAAAGAGTGCTATGATAGGCCGCACGTGTCGAAGGACGGTCGGGGATGGGCAAGGCGACGGCAGTCGCAAACCCGAACATTGCATTTGTCAAGTATTGGGGCAAGGCCGACGACGCACTGAATCTGCCGGCCAATCCGTCGCTGTCGATGAACCTGGCTGCCCTGACCACGGTGACGACGGTTGAGTTCGGGCTCGGCCAGGCTCTTGACGCGGTGGCGATCGACGACCGGCCGGCCACAGGGCAAGCCCTGGATCGGGTCGTCGCTCACCTAGACCGGGTGCGGGCATTGGCCGGGAGTGAACAACGGGCCATGGTAGCCAGCCGCAACGATTTCCCGGCCGCCACCGGGCTGGCCTCGTCGTCTTCGGCCTTTGCGGCGCTGACCCTGGCCGCGACGCAAGCGGCAGGCCTCTGTCTGGACGAGGCCGGGCTATCACGCCTGGCACGGATGGGATCGGGATCCGCCTGCCGGTCGGTGCCGGCAGGTTTCGCTCTTTGGGAAGTAGAAGAGGCTCACCAAGTCGCGCCTCCGGAGCACTGGGATCTGCACGATGCGATTGCCATCGTCGCCGACCAGGCCAAGGCAGTCGGCTCGCACGATGGGCATGCCCTGGCGCCAACCAGCCCGCTCCATGGGGCGCGGCTGGCTTGCGTGCCGGGGTGGCTGGCAGTGGTCAGAGACGGACTCGTGCGGCGAGACCTGGCAGCGATGGGACCAGCCATCGAGGCCGATGCCCTGGCTATGCACGGAGTGATGATGACCTCACAGCCCTCACTGCTGTACTGGCTGCCAGCGACCGTAGCTGTGTTGAAGGCAGTACGCGATTGGCGCGCCGGTGGGTTGGAGGTCTATTTCACCATCGACGCCGGTCCGAACGTGCATTGCCTGTGCCAGGCAGCTGCTGCAGGTGAGGTAGAGAAGCGGCTAAAGGCCGTACCCGGCGTTCAGGAAGTTTTGGTGAGCGGGCCGGGTGATGGGGTACGGCTGGTGAATTGGCATCTGTTTTAGAAGGTAGGCTGAAGTCTCTTGTAGGGGATTGCTGTGGAACCAGATGCACACAAACAACGTTTACGTATGGCAGAACGCCTGAGGAGAGTATGAGTTGCAATACAGCGATAAGGTAATGGATCACTTCATGAACCCCAGGAACGTGGGGGTCATTGAAGATGCCGACGGGGTGGGCCGCACAGGCAACCCCGTGTGCGGCGATCTCATGGAAATGTCGGTCAAAATCCAGGACGATGTCATCACGGACATCAGATTCCGGACGTTTGGCTGTGGCGCGGCGATCGCCACCAGCTCGATGGCGACCGAGCTGATCAAGGGCAAGACGATCGACGAAGCACTCGAGATCACCAACCGGGCGATTGCCGAAGCACTCGACGGGCTGCCACCGATCAAGATGCACTGCTCCGTGTTAGCCGCCGACGCCCTTCGGGCGACGCTGAGTGACTATTACACGCGCCGTGGCGAGCTGCAAAAGGCAGCCGCCCTGCTGGATCGCGCCGTGAAGGAACCGCGTGACACCGAGGAGGCGCGCGAGCCGCTGCACTGGCACGACTTTGGGCGAATGGTCCGCGCGCTGAATTCCGCCTATCCCGACGTCAATCCAATGGACCTGAGCATGGCCCAGTTGTTCAAGATGATCCTCCAACTGCCCGGCTTTGACGACAACCCCGACACGGCGACCGAGGAGCAGCTGGAAAAGCTTCAGCTGGCCTGGCACGAAGTACAGTCGAGCTAAAGCCCATGACAACGGTTATATCGCTCCTGGTCTCTCTGAGCATCTTGATCTTTGTCCACGAGCTTGGGCACTTTCTCGCCGCCAAGCGCTCTGGGGTGGTGGTCGAAGAGTTCGCCATGGGCTATCCACCACGGCTGTGGACGCTATGGCGCGGTCGTGGCGAGATCATCATCAAAGGCAAAAGGATCATCATCCCCCGTCATTTCGAGCTACCCGAAGGAGTGCGAGCCCGGGCGCTGGTGACGCACGAGACGGCGACCGATGACAAGGGCAATCTTGTACTGACTCGCATAGAGGAGGTGGATCCGGCCAGTCCAGAGGCAGTCACAGCCGGTTATGTAGAGTTTCTGGCCCCTGGGACGATCTATTCGATCAACGCCATTCCCTTCGGCGGCTTTACCAAAATGCTGGGGGAAGAGGACCCCACCTTCCCCGGCAGCCTGGCGAGCAAGAACAAGCGCTCCCGCATCTTGGTCCTCATTGCTGGAGCGGGCATGAACCTGTTGACGGCGGTGCTGTTCTTCGCCTTGACCTTTGGCACCGGGGTGCCCGCGGTCGCCGACCCCGAGAACGCCGTGATCCAGGGGGTCGCCGCCAACTCGCCGGCAGAGGCAGCAGGCCTGCTTGTCGGCGACGTCGTGGTTCAGGCTGGCGATACGGCCATTCTCAAGATGCAGGATCTGATGGACTATATCGATGGCCACCTCGGGCAACAGGTCACGCTGACCCTTCAACGCGGAGAAGAGACACTGACCGTCAGCCTCGTGCCGCGCGCCAACCCACCCGCAGGTGAAGGGGCAATGGGCGTAGTCCTGGGTCAGCGCACAACAGTCAAGCACCATCCGTGGTACGAGTCTATATGGTTGGGGCTCAAGGCAACCGTGGCCATGTGTTATACTACCGTGACTCTTCCGGTGCAACTGATCCGGGGCTTGATTCCAGCCGACCAGATGCGGCTGACCGGCCTGGTAGGCATAGGGCAGTTGATGGGCGATGCGGTGCAGTCCTCGCTCGACATGGGCTGGTGGTATCCGGTGCTGATGATGATGGGCGGCTTGAGCGTGAGCGTGGCTGCGGCCAACCTGCTGCCGCTGCCGGGCTTGGATGGAGGGCGAATTCTGTTCGTCGTCCTGGAAGCGATCCGCGGCAAACGAGTCGATCCGGCCAAGGAGGGGTTGGTCCACCTGATTGGAATGCTCCTTCTGGTTGCGCTGATGTTCGTCCTCATCTGGCAAGACCTGGTCAATCCCTTACCCTCAATCAACTGGGGCGGCTTCTAGGCACATATGAAGACGTGCAGCCGTTGTGGAACCCAGATACATTCTGGGCAGTTGGTTTGTCCACAGTGTGGCAAACCCCAGGAGAGGCCCGGCCGGGTCCACTGCCGCCACTGTGGCACGGTCAGCCGTAGCGACCTGCAGGTTTGCCCTGCCTGTGGTGAGGCTCTGCAACGGGGCTGGTTCCGGCCTGTCCTGAGGGTGCTTACCGCAGTGGTGAGCCTGGCGATAGTCCTGGCTCTGGTTGTGGGCTTGATCCTTCTGATCCGGCACGCATGGGGCCTAATTCAGCCGGCTAGAGTCGTGAGCCAGGTTCAGGCCAATTTAGACAAGGTGATCCAGGTATACACTCTCACGCCCACACTGACGCCGTCGATCACACCCACGCCGACCAACACGCCAACGCTGACACCCACGCCCAGCCTGACACCAACGCCGACCCCAACCTTCACGCCGACCGAGACACCCACCCCGACCCTGACGGCAACTCCTACTCCCACCCTGACCTCTACGCCCTCGCCAACGCGGAAAGCCACCGCCACGCCCGCCGCCCCGACGGCAACGCCGATGCCGACCGTCGCTCCGCCGGTGCCGGCCGAGCCCGACGATACCGCGACATTTGGCCCAGACGCTACTTTCCGACTCGGCTGGACGGTCGGCTATACACTCAAACAGGATGAATGCTTCCTGGTAACGATCCGCTATACCCAGGAGGGTAACCCAGCCGCGTCACAGTACTGCGTTCAGGAGACGTTCTGGTATGTAAGCAAAGAGGACTTGTACAGCAAGGCCGACCAGGAGACGGGGCGGGCTTATTACTGGAGCGTGCGCCTAGCGCGCAAGGGGGTCGACGCCGACGGGAAAGAGACCTACACCCCATTCAGTCTCCCCAGCGTGGAGAAAGTCTTTTATTGGCCGTAGCCAAGACGTGCGCACCCGGCGGACTTGCGGTCTGCCAGGTGTGGTTTACAGAGATCTGCCCCTTGGTCGTCAGGGAGTCGGTTAGAATTCTGACGAAATCAGAAAATAGACCGCTGCAATGTCCTCGACATTGCCGCTGAACTGCTTGCCGTTGGTCCGATTGGCCAGTGTCTGGAGCACGTTCATGTCGGCGTCGTCGCCGTAGGCAATGGTGTAGATCTTGACCCCCTCAGCTTCGGTGCCAGATGGCAGCCGGCTGAGCACGTCGTTCCAGGACGGTCCTCCACTCGTCTCGTTCTTACCGTCAGACAGCAGCACAATGCCGTACAGGCGAGGCTCGCCTGACGCCTCGTCCTCCGCTTTGAGCAGATCGGCCTGATCCAGGGCCTCGATAACCGCCTGATACAGCACGGTCGAGCCCTCAGCGTACAGGCCCGCCAGACTCCGCTTTAGGTTCTCGCCAACCTGCCCTATCGGCCCCCCGGCCTGCAGCGCATTCACGTCGCTGGAGAAGGTGATGATGTACACCTCGTCATCCGGGTACATCTGCTCCAGGAAGGTCTCTGCTCCCCGGACAGCCCCTTTGATCTTGTCCCCCCCATGCTGCCCGACGTGTCCAGAAGCAGCACAACGGTGGCCTTCTTTTTCACTTGGTGCCACATCTCCTTGATGTAGCGCACCACCTCATCGCTGGGATAGGCCAGGTCGGGCACGCTGCCCACAGTAACCGCCGGCACCGCGCCATGCTCCAGGTCGATCGGAGCTGCGCAGTGCCACCGATGGATCGGCGGGTCGCAGGCCCCAGTCCATGGCCGCGGCTTGCTGCTCGGGCGACAAGAGGTAATCGCGCAAGATCGCAGCCGCCTCAGCCTGCTCGTCAGCTCACCCATTCGGCGTCGAGAATGCAGTAGGGGTTCCCTGCCCAGAAGGTGCCGTCTTCGGGATAGATCGCCACCAGGGGAAAGGTCAGCTCAGCACCATGGTCCCGGTTCCACTTGATGACGTTCGACTCGTAGCTGGTGACAGCATGGAGGTATTCCGGGCCGCGTTGGGTCATGCGCAGCAAAAGATCGGTGTCCTTCTTGCCATAGTGGTACACCTGCTGCTCGACGGCGCCGACGCTGTCTCGCACCACCTGGCTCTTGACGTCGTCGACCGTCAGCCCGTCCGTCCGGTCGACGGCGGCATACACCTCGGCGATGAGCGACAGCAGGCCGGAGTTCGAGTGTTCGGGGTGAGGATGGCCGAACTTGAACTGGCCCCACTCAGAATGACCGTAGGCAGCCCAACCGTCTGGATTGGTGGACAGAGCAGCTAGGTCGTCCCAGCCGATCGGCTTGTCGGGCCAGCCGAGCGCCTCAGCCATGGGCCGCCACATGGCGATGGCCAGCGGTACGTGGATCGTGGCGGGGCACGCATCCCGGATCAAAAGCTGGCCGGTCCGGTCGCGCCAGGTCTGGTTGAGCTCGGCCACCCATGGATCACTGCCTGGGCTCCAGGCTACCGGCTGGATCTTGCCGTTCAGGATATCGTCCTTGGAAGACCCAGAGGCGACGTGGTACACCTGCACGACGATTCGAGCAGAGCCTGCGCCACGGACGGTGTGCCCGCCGGCATTGAACGCCTCGACTGCCTGGTTCATCCAGTCCTGCTTGGTATCGGATGAATAGACGCCAATCACCACGGCGTCGGCAGGCAGAGTCGCCTCGGGCGACGCTGCAATATCAGTGGGGGCTATGCGATTCTTCGACAGGGTGTTGATCATCTGCGCTATCAGGCCAATACCGACGATCAGCACAGCAATGCCAACGATGGCGACAAACACAAGCCGGGAGCGATTCATGGCACTCTCCTTTATTGCGTCGTGTCAGGCAGCCACATTGTAGCACGGCAGAGGCTGGCCGTCAAAATGGAGGGGCGTTGCCCTGGGCGTTTCTCACCTTCACGCCCGCCCTTCATTGCCAACTGCCAGAAACCCTGGTATAATACGCCGGCCTCCAAGCGGGGCAGAGCGGGACGGCAGCAGGGAGGGATGCGTTGGTGGCAGTCCCTGGCGGAGGGGAGGTGGTCGATGATCATCGAGACCGAAGCGACTGACCAAATACTATGGCAAGGTGCGCGGGGTAGAGGACCTGGATCTGGCGGTACGCGAGGGCGAGGTATTCGGCTACCTGGGTCCCAACGGCGCCGGCAAGACGACGACGATCCGCCTGATCCTGGACCTGATCCGGCCGACACGCGGCACGGCTCGCCTGTTCGGTCAGGAGGTGCGCGGTCACGCCGCCGAGCTCAAGGCCCGGCTGGGCGTCCTGCCCGGCGAGCTGGCCCTGTGGGGCAATCTGACCGCCCGCGACCTGCTGACCTTCCTCGGCAATCTGCGCGGCGGGCTGGACTGGAAGTGGGTCAACGAGCTGGCCCAACGGCTGGACCTGGACCTGTCACGGCGGGTCGGCACCTTTTCGCACGGCAACAAGCAGAAAGTGGGATTGCTCCAGGCCTTTGCCCACAAGCCCGACCTGCTGATCCTGGACGAGCCGACGACCGGGCTCGATCCGCTCATCCAGCAAGAGTTCTACCGCCTGATCGACGAGGTCAAAGCCGAAGGGCGAACCGTTTTCCTGTCGTCGCACATCCTGCCCGAAGTCGACCGTGTCTGCGACCGGGTGGGCATCATCCGCGAGGGGCACCTGGTGGCCGTGGAAGAGATCGCCGAGCTGAAGCGCAAGCGGCTGCGCCAGATGGAGCTGACCTTTGGCCAACCCGTGCCGCCGTCGGCCTTTGACCTGCCCGGTGTGCGCGACGTGGAACAGATCAACAGCTCTCTGCGCTTTCTTGTCGACGAGGCGCCCGGCAGTCTGGACGCGCGTGATCAAGCGGGCAGCGCAGTTTGAGCTGCTCGACATGCGCTACGAGCAGGCAACGCTGGAGGACATCTTTCTGACCTACTACCGCAAGGAAGGGACAGGAAGGAGGGCGACGATGTGGCTGCGTAACCTGTTCACCAAAACGCTGCGCGATCTGCGCGGCCAGATCCTGGGCTGGGGTATCGGGGCCGGGCTGCTCGGCTGGATGGTCGTCTTCCTGTACCCGTCCTTCAAGGACCAGACGGCCGCCCTGATGGACATGCTCAAGGGCTATCCTGCTGCCCTGACCGGCTTCTTCGGTGACTTCACCAAACTGAGCACCTACCCGGGCTGGCTGAACATCGAGTTCTTACAGCTATGGCCCGCCCATCCTGGCCATCTTTGCCGTCGTCGTCGGCACCGGCCTGGTAGCCGGCGAAGAGGAAAAGGGCACGCTCGACCTGCTGCTGTCGCACCCGATCCGCCGCTGGCGGGTGGTGACCGACAAGTTCGCCGCCTTTGTCGTTGCCACCGTGCTGATCATGGCCCTGATCGCCCTCTTTTTCGTCAGCGGCTCGGCGATGATCGGCGAGACCTCACAATCTGGGCCGGATAACGTTGGCCACGCTGAACATCGTGCCGATCACCCTGGCCAGCGGGGCGCTGGCGCTGATGGCCTCGGTCCTTTTCCGCAGCCGCCGGCTGGCGAACACGGTGGCCCTGGTGGTGATCATCGGTTCCTACTTCCTGGAATCGCTGGGCAAGACGGTGGATGTGCTCGAGCCGTACCGCCCGATCGCCCTATTCCACTACTACGATAGCTCTGCGGCGCTGTTCGAAAGCATCAAGTGGGGTGACGTCGGCATCCTGCTGGGCCTGACCGCCCTCTTTTTCGCCATCTCTCTTGTTCGCCTTCCAGCGTCGAGACATTGCCGTATGAGCGATCTTGGATTGCGGGCTATGGATTGTGACTATGGGTGAGTTGGGTGAACGTCTGCGGGCAGCCCGTGAGGCCAAGGAGCTGACCATCGACCAGGTGGCTGAAGAGAGCAGGATCCAGCGCGCCTACCTGGAAGCGCTGGAATCCGAATCGTTCGGCTCCTTTAGCAGCGAGCTGCATGCACGCGGGTTCTTGCGCAACTATGCCTCCTACCTGGGCTCTCGACCGGAAGAGATGCTGGCCCTCTACGACAAGACGCAAGGCAAGATCCTCCACCGGGCAAAAAAGGCGCCGCGACTGCAGCCGGCGCACCTTCGGTCGCTGGCGCCTGCCCAGGCCAAGCACAGCGCCATCGACGCTCCCTCGGTCGCGCACCTCCCGAGCCGCGACGCGGCCGCGCTTCGGCGATCGTCGGCGATCTGCTGCTGCTGTTGATCGGCGTCGTCTTTTTGAGCATCGCCGGCGTCTATCTGTACCAGCGCGCAGGCGGTCGGGCAGATCCAGCCCACAGGCGGCCCAACGCCCACTCCCACCGCCATCCCCCTGCCGACCTTCTGACGGGACCGCCTACACCATGGACGTCAACCTGCACTATGCCGAGCACAAGCTCGACGTTCGCCAGCGGATCGACTATACCAACGTCACCAGCACAACCCTGACCGACCTGATGCTCAACGTCCACCCCAACCGCAGCAAGGGTACCTTTCACCCTGAACGACGTCAAGGTAGACGTAGACGGCGAGATGGTCCAGCCCGAGGTCTTTCCCCTCGACGTGACCTTGAAGGTGGTGCTGCCCGACCCGCTGCCGCCCGACGAGCATGTGACGCTCTACCTGAGCTATACGCTCAGCCTGCCCCGCATCGAAGCGGATGCCGAGTTCAGCGATGCCAGCTTTGGCTATTCCAAGCGGGCGATCAGCCTGGGCAACTGGTATCCGGTCATGGCGCCCTACCGCCAGGACAAGGGCTGGTACACCCTGTCCTACTTTCCGGTCGGCGACCCGTACGTCACCGAGGTTGCCGACTATCACGTGACGGTCACGGCCACCCAGGGCGTGATCGTCGCCGGCACCGGCAGTGAGACACACACCGGCAATCGCTGGCACTACGACGCCCAGCGCGCCCGCTCCTTTGCCCTGGCCGCCAGCGACGTCTACCTGATCGACTCCGCCCCGGTTGGCCAGGGCTGGAGACCAGATCGTCCATTCCTACTACTTTCCCGGCAACGAGGCAGCGGGCCGGGCCGCGCTCGACACGGCGGCCAAGGCCCTCGAGCTGTTCACCGAGACTGTACGGCCCCTATCCCTACCCGGCATACCGCCTGTGCGAGACCGACTTTGCCGGCGGGCTCGAATTCAGCGGTCTGACCTTCCTCGGCTCCACCTTCTACGACCAGTACGACGGCACCGCCCGAGCCGGCCTCATCCCGCTGACCGCCCACGAGGTGTCGCACCAGTGGTTCTATGGGCTGGTAGGCAACGACCAGGTGTCAGAGCCGTGGCTCGACGAGGCGCTGGCCCAGTACAGCTCCTACCTCTACTACGAGCGTTACCTGCCCGGCGACAAGGAATGGTGGTGGGACACCGAGATCCGGCAGTATGCACCCGCCGGCAAGATCGACCTGCTCATCTACCAGTTCCGCAACAACCGCGACTACATGAACTCCATCTATCGCCGGGGCGCCGAGTTTGTCCGGGACCTGCGGGAAACGATGGGCGATCCGGCCTTCTCTGGCCTTCCTGAAAGAGTATGTGCGGCGCTACGCCTACCAGTTGGCCAAGTCGCGCGACTTTTTCACCGTCGTCCAGGAGTTCACGACCGCCGACTTGATGCCGCTGCAAGAAGCCTACTTCCGGCAGAGGACCGTGCCGTGACACGCGCCAGCAGCGAAGTTGCTACGCCGGGACGAGAGCCTCTCAGCCTGCCGACCAGAGGGCTTGCTCCTTGGGCTGTTGGTAGCCCTCGCTAGCAAGCGGCATCGCCGCGGCAGGCCTGTCCCCCGCAGGGGATCTGCGCAGCGCAGCCGCATCTGCCGGGTCGCTTGCCGTTCCTCCCACTGCGGCGACGATGGGCATCTGCTACGACCTCCCCATCGCCACACTGCCCGGCCCAGCTACCCCACCATTGCACCGGCTGCGGCCTATACAACTGTCCCACCTACCCTGCCACCCTGCACAAGGAGGTGCAGGCGAGGTTCTCACCCCGACGCCAGAACCTGTGCCCGTTCCTACTGCGGCGCCAGTCGGCACGCTCCCCGGAGCCAAGCGGACCAGGTGGGCAGGTCATCGGCTACTCGGTTGAAGGCCGGCCCATCACCGCGCACCGCATCGGGGACGGGCCGATCAAGGTGGTGCTGGTCGGCGATATCCACGGCGGCTTTGAGGCCAACACCCACCTCCTGGCCCAGCAGCTCCTGGCCCACTTCCAGGCTCACCCGGCCGAGGTGCCGGCCAACGTCAGCCTGTGGATCATCCCGACGATGAACCCCGACGGGCTGGCCGCCGGCACCCGCTGGAATGCCCACGATGTGGACCTGAACCGCAACGCCGACACCGACCTGGATGGCTGCGCCGGCAACGACTGGTCGCCCGACACCGTTGGGCTGGAGGGATCACACCCTGGTGCTGGGGGAGCCTATCCCTTCTCCGAGCCGGAGGCCCGCGCCATCCGTGATTTCATGGCCGACGCCTGGATCGCGGTCTTTTATCACAGCGCCGACGAGGCGATCTATGGCGACACCTGCCAACGCCACCTGCCTACCACCCGACTGGCCGACTGTCCTGTCTGAAGCTACCGGCTACCCGATTCCGCCGGAGGGCTGGAGCAGCTACCCGATCACCGGCGAGTTTGGCGATTACCTGGCCGGGGAAGGGGTGGCCGCTGTCACCGTCGAGCTGACCGATCACCAAGCTCCCGAGTTCGAGCGGAACCTGGCCGGCGTGAAGGCGATCCTGGCCTCTGCCGATGAGATCGTCAGCGCCGAAGCGGAACAGGCAGGCGCCGAGTACGGGTGGCTCGTGACCCAAGGGGTTCCCGGGCCGTCGCATAGTGCGGCGCAGTCTGCCGCAGCGTCAGCGGAGGGGACCACCAACGAGGAGGCCAACACCGGGGTGTGGCGCTATCCAGACGGCACCTTTGTTCATCCCGAGGCTCTCGAAGTCATCAGCGATACCGCCTATCTACTCGACGGAGGGCGCGTCCTGGCCCTTGACCTGGCCGAGCCTGCGCAGCCACAGATCCTGCTGGCTCCTGGTGACGACGTGGCCGGCGTCCACGTCCTGGAGCCGCTCGATCTCGTCGGGGTAGTCGATGAAGATCCAACTCCGGTCAGGGGATGCTCCTGGTCCTGGACCGCGCCGGCGACGTCTATCGCTACGAGCCAGAGAGCGGCGCATGGAATGTGGAACGCTACGGCCGGTCGTCGGGCGAGACCTCGGATCACTACTATGTTGCGCTGGCCGATGACGGCGCCGACCGCTACCTGTTGGAGACGACCCACGAAAAGGTGTGGCGCTTCCGCAGCGGAGACAGGGGTGCTGCCTGGGCCACAGTACCGAAGGGTCGTGACGTAGACCTTAGTGCCACGGGCCAAGACGCGTATGTGCTGACCCGGGCCATGAACAACCCGACGGGTGCCCTGATCCGCTACCGCGATGGGCAGCAGGTGGCCAGCTTTCAGCCCGCCAAGGACGTGACGTTGATGCATCCACGACAGGTGCACGCCACCGAATCGGCTGTGTATGTGCTGGACCGTGCCGGGCGTCGCCTGCTGGTGCTCGATCCACTGGACGGACAGTTGCAGGCGCTGTACCAGTTCTCCGATCGCCGCGCGGTCAGCGCGTTGTGGGCCGGGCAGGCCGGATCGGTGATCCTTGCCGGGCGCGATGCACTCTACTTCTACGGCCAGCCTGAACGGCAGGCGACCGTGGAGGGTGAACCAACTGTCGACCGGTCGTCAAGCGTATGATCCGGCCGTGCTAGAGAGCCTGCGCGGCCTGCTGATGCCGATTGACGGGGCGCACTTTACCAGCCGCGACTTTCAATCGCCAGGCGCACCACGTCACTACCGCCTGGGAGTCCACGAAGGCAGCGACTTTTACACGTCTACCGCCGGAGTGACGATCAATCGAAGCACAGAGGTGCGGGCCGTGGCCGATGGCGTGGTCGTCCGCGCCATGGTGGACTATACGCCCCTCACCTCGGCGCAGGCCCAGGCGTGGGCCGCCGAGTGGCAGCGGCTAGGCTATACTCCTCCTGAGGTGCTGGACGGCTACCGCGGGCAACAGGTCTGGATCGAGCACGAGGGAGGGCTGGTGTCGCGCTACGCCCACCTGGGCAGCATCGCCGCGGGAATAGAGGTCGGGATCAGTGTAAAGCGCGGACAGATGATCGGCACCGTCGGCAATTCGGGCACTCCAGAGTCACTAAACGGGCCAAACGGCGAGGTGCACCTGCACCTCGAACTGTGGCTGGGCGACCACTACGTCGGCCAGTTCATGCGCCCTATCGAGACACGGGAATGGATGGAGAAGATTCTGCGATAAAGCGGGTCAGATATCTCAGGCTCGGCGTGCTGGCGATCGTGATCCTGGTGGTTGCCGGCGCCGGCCTGCTCGGCTGGAATGCGTACAAGCGCTACCGCGCCCAGTACGACGCCTATCGGGCATTGATCCAGCCCGGTGTCACGGTCGCCGGCGTGCCGGTCGGCTGGCTCAGCCCTGAACAGGCGCGCGCCAAGGTGATGGAGACCGTCGCCGCGCCCTATTACGTCGATTTTGCACTGCTGTACCAGGATGAGCCTGTGGCCCTATCGCCCGCCGACGACCTGGCCTTCGACATCCCGGTGACAGAGATGGTCGACGAGGCGATGGCGGCCAGCCACAAGTACGACTACTGGAAAGGTTTCTGGGGTTGGCTAAAAGGCTCGGTCGAAACGCTGGACCTCGACATCCCCCTACGGATGAGCCACGACCAAGAGGCCGCCGCCCGTTTCATGGCAAAGGTGGCCGAGACACACAACGTGACGGCTACCGAGCCGATGGTCAGACACGAAACACCTGACCTTCATCCCGGGCAAATCCGGGCGCAGTCTCGACGTCGATGCCGCCGCCCAGATGGTCAACGAGCAGGTAGACAACCCACCAGGAACGGGAGGTGACTCTACCGGTCGCCATCATCGAGCCCGATCAGAGCTCGGGCCGGATCAGGTCGATGCTCGACCACGCTGGGGCCGGCGATGGAGCGCGAGCCCGGTCCACCCAGCTTTTACACCGCCACGATCCCGATCAGCACCACAGGAGGCATCGAGGGCACGCCGCGCATCACCTACACCGGCGAGCTGACCTGGACCTTCCCCTACTTTGCCGCTTACCAGGGCCCGCTGACCACCACCTACGCTTACTTTTTCGATCCTGGCGAGCCGGGCCTGACCTTCGACGTGGACAAGGCAATACGCCAGGTGGAAGCAGGCGTTGCAGGCCGGTGTCACGACGCCGATCACCTTCGAGCCGGACTGTGGTGGCGCCGCCACCGCTCAAGCCCGATATCCTGATCCCGCCGCTCAAGGCCCGCCTGGCCGAGTTTCCCGGCGTGACCAGCATTCTGGTCAAGAACCTGGACACCGGCCAGGTGATCTATGATTCTGAACACCAAGTATGTCCTGTCTGGCATGAGCATCGTCAAGATTGGGCATCATGGTCGAGGTATATCGCCATTTTGAGGGAACGGTGGACCAGCAGACCCACCAGGAGCTGCTGGACATGATGGGTGTCGAGTCATGCAATCCGTGCGCCAACCGGTTGATGGCGACGGTGGGCAACGGATCGGCCACGGCCGGGGCGCAACGGGTCACCGCGGCCATGCAGCGGCTCGGACTGTCGAACTTTCGGCTGTGCGCTCCGTTCCAGGTGGTCGAGCGCTGGGAAGACGATAGTCCGCTCCGCGTGAGCTATGGGACCCTTTTCGGTCATGACCTCATCTGGGCCGGTTACAGCCCGGATCAGCAGTCAGGATTCTGGTTGGGAGTTCATGCCCGCTGCCGCCTATGCCTCGACCGGGTCGCCGCCCACTTCGCTTCGCTTCGGCGACTGTCGCAGATGAAGTCCCGCGCTACGACCGCTGTGTCAAGGCGACGCCGGCAGAGATGGCCAAGCTACTGGAGATGATCTACCAGTGCACGAGATGACAAGGGGACACTGCGCAAGGTCTACCCCAAGATCACTCCCGAGGCCTGCCAGGAGATGATCGACATCATGGCCTCGAATAACCTGCGCAACATGCTGGGGGCGGGCATCCCAGCCGAGGTCAAACTGGCCCACAAGCATGGCTTTGTCGGCTATGCTGTGCGTGGGGTGACACCCGCGGCGAGGTGGGCATCGTCTTTTCGCCGGGAGCCACCTACCTGGTCAGCTTCTACATCTGGCAGGACATCGACTGGATCAACTGGGGGATCAACCAACCGCTCTACCGCGACGTGAGCAACATGCTCTACAACTTTTTCAACCCCACCCAGCCCTTCTGGCCCAGAGCCGCAGTGGGCGCCAGAACCGGAGGAGGAAACGGGTGGAAGTGATTCGTAGGCATGCTCACTCCACCCCGCTGCTTGCCGCCCGCTACCTGCCCCGTCGTTTTGTGCCTGCTGCTGCTGTCCGGTTGTGCACAAGGCCCCAACCGCGACAGCATCGGCCATAGCCCCAACACAAACCGCCACGCCCACCCTCACGCCGCCACCCACCGCGACGGCCACCCGGACGTCTACGCCGACGCCTACCTTCACCACCTACTCCCACTCCAACCCCGACGCCGTTGCCCGGCGCAAGCCTGATCGCTTTCGAAACAACCCGCGATGGCAATGCCGAGATCTTTCTGCTCGACACCGAGAGCGGCGAGCTGACCAACCTGACTCGTCAACCCTGCGGACGACCGGGCCCCGGCGTGGCGGCCCGACGGCGGCGCCTTGGCCTTCGAATCGCACCGTGACGGCAACTGGGAGATCTATCTCCTCGACCTGACCAGCGGGGCGCTGACCCGCCTGACCGACGACCTGGCCTATGATGGAGCGCCGGCCTGGAGCCCAGACGGGACCCACATAGCCTTCGAGAGCTACCGTGACGGCAACCTCGAAATCTATGTCGTGCCGGCAGCAGGCGGGCAACCCCGCCGCCTGACCGAAGACGAGGCCGGCGACTATGGCCCTGCCTGGAGTCCAGCGTCGCCTGAGGGCGGCACAGGCGGGCAGTCGATCGCCTTTACCTCCTGGCGCGACGGCAACAAGGAGGTCTACCTAGTGCCGGTGGCGGGTGGCGATGCCCGCAATCTGACGCAGAACCCTGCCGACGACGAGAGCCCGGCCTGGAGCCCTGACGGCAAATCCCTGGCGTTTGTATCGTGGCGCGACACAGATCGCCAAGACCGGTAACCGCAACGCCGAGATCTACCAGATGCCGGTGGCCGAGGGCGCACCAGAGCGGCTGACCGACAACCCCTGGCCCGACCTGGACCCGGCCTGGGACGCAGTGGGCCGGCTGGTGTGGGCCGCTTACGACCCAGGCCCGAGCTTTGAGACGTACGACCCTTACCGCCCCGGCGACTATCACCTCTATCGGATGGATAAGGACAGACCGGTGCGGCTGGCCGAAGGGAACTGGGACGACCGTCACCCGGCGCCGGCTCCTGCCCGGGTTGTCTCCCTCGAGCGCCTGCTGGCCCAACTGCCGCCGACATCCACTTCGCTCGCGCCCGGCGAGCTGCTTGCCTCACCTACCCCGACGCTCTGGCGGGCTGGTCGAAGTAGTCGAGGTGCCTAGTGTCCAGGCTTTCGGTTATCCCATTCTGGTGAACGACCTGGCTGTACCTTCCCTTCTGGCGTGGCAGGCAGACGTGCTCAAAGCCAGTGGTTGGGACTACCTTGGCAACACCAAGGGCTCGTGGCGGTCGATCGAGAAACTTGGCTCACAGGATTTCATCTACGACTATGCCTACCTGAGTTGGCACAAAACAGGCCGGGCCCTCGATCTGGACGTTGAGTTCCTTGCGCCTGACGGCGTCGATCAGCAGCTAGTCGTCCAGAGAAGACCTGGGCCAAAACATCTATTGGCGCATCTATCTCCGGACGGCCAAGCAGGACGGCACGCAGGGAGAGCCGCTGAAAGACAACCCCTGGCAATTCTGGTGGCGCGTCGTAAAAGCAGAGGATCCCAGAGGCCTATGCTGCCGGTGGCAGACGGTCACGGGTCCCGGATGGCTACTACGTCGATGTTACAGCGATTGCCAAACGCCACGGCTGGGAGCGGATCGCCACATACTCTCATCGAAGGCGATTACGATTGGCACGTGCACAGCAACGGCACCGAGTATTGGCACTATGAGCGGACCGACGGGCTGACCTGGTGGGATGCGATGCGCCAGATCTATCCACTGGAAAAGCTGGACCAATACTTCAGCTGGAAGGTCGCCCTCAGCAAGAAACAGAGCCAGGATATGGCGCGCAGCAAAGGCATCCCCACTCCCCAGCCATAGAACCTATCACTTCTCTGTTTTGACGGACTGCCTGCCCTGTGTTATACTCCCTCGGCACAGATCAGAAGTCTTCAAAGGAGGCGAACATTATGTCATCCGAGGTCAAAGAGGTCTTTGAGGCGATGCCGGGCGCGTTTCTGCCCGAAAAGGCCGGCAATGCCAAGGCGTTGATCCAGTTCAACATGACGGGCCAGGACGCCTGCCAGTGGGTGGTGGATGTGGCCGACGGCAAGTGCCAGACCAGGGAAGAGGCGGTTCCCCAGCCCGACGTGACGGTGACGATGGATGCCAACGACTATGTGGCGTTGAGCAGGGGCAAGCTCGATCCCATGAAGGCGTTCATGACCGGCAAGATCAAGGTCACAGGCAATATCGGGCTGATGATGCAGCTGCTACAGTGGTTCAAGCGGGGATAGCCTCGACAAACAGAGAGAGCCAAGGGCGGCCCAACCCTTAGCTCTCACAAAAAGGAGGAGAAGAAGAGATTCCGTGGCATGGCTCACAGTTGACCTCGCCGGTTCGCTCCCGCCCTCGCGGGGCTCCCGTGAGGATGACGCTCGCCCGCCATGAACCATGCCAGTTGCTCAGTATTGAGTATATCACAAAAGCAGTGTAGTGCTGGACGAAAAGTATACGATTACCCTACGATTGAGAGGGAGTAATGCCCGAATCCATTGTAGTCATCCGCCTGTCTCGCAACCTGCGATACAAGCTGACCTATATCAAGATATTCGAGACCTACCTAGAGTCGGAGCGCCAGACTATGGTAACCGAACTGCTCAGATCGCTGCTCCAGGCCTATCAGATAGCGATCGGGCCGTTGGCCAGTTACCTGCGACGCATGGACGTAGCGACCCAGGAGCTGGAACTGGACGAAAAGCTGCTGGACCACGCTGCCAGCCGGGGTGACACCGAATCGCAGTTGCGTTTCATCCACGATGGCTTGAGCCGGGCGGCGTCCTGGTACAAGACCCAGCTGGCCGACAGGCAGATGACTGCCGATCCGGAGCTGCGCCAATTACTGGTCGAGCTGGGCGAGATCGACGCTGCCAAGCTGTGGCGCACCGAGGCCGTCATGGCGGCCCTCAAGATCCCGCTGGCGCTCAAGGAACCGGAGTATACTGAGCCGGCGGCGCCATCCCCTGGAAGCCGACCAGGATGACCGAATGGCGGCCGCGCCTGGTGGACGACGTCAGGCGGCCGAATTGGTCAGGCGAGGGCCGGCACCAGACGAGGCGTGCCGGGCGATCGCGGTCGCCGCGCCAGCCGCGGACCGAGGACGGAGCCGGGAGGGGATACAGGTCTCCGGCCACGGGTCCGACCAGGAGATCCGACCAGATCGCGACAAGGTCGCCCCAGGATACGGCACGGGCACAAGGGAGGAATGAATGGAGATCAATCGCGTCGGAGTAGTAGGCTGCGGCCTGATGGGTTCAGGTATCGCCGAGGTGTGTGCTCGTGCTGGGTACGACGTAGTGGTCACCGAGGCCAACGATGAGCTGTTGCAGAAGGGGATGGCCAGGCTCCGGGATTCGCTTAACAAGGCAGTCGCGCGAGGCAAGGCGACGCAGGAGCAGGCCGACCAGGCCCTGGCGCACCTGCACGGCACGTTGGATCTGGCCGATTTCGCCGCCTGCGATCTGACGATCGAGGCAGTGTCTGGAGAACATGGTGGTCAAGAAGGAGCTGTTTGCCAGGCTGGATCAGGTCCTGCCGCCGCACGCCATCCTGGCCAGCAATACCTCGTCGCTGTGCATCACCGAGATGGCCAGTGTCACGCAGCGGGGGGACAAAGTCCTGGGCATCCACTTCTTTAACCCGGTGCCGGTCATGCCACTCATCGAGTTCGTGCGCACCATCCTGACCAGCGACGAGACGATGGCCACGGTCCATCAGTTTGGAGCTTCGCTGGGCAAGACCATGGTCACGGCCAAGGATACCCCCGGCTTTATCGTCAACCGCCTGCTGATTCCCTATGTCCTGGACGCGGTGCGGGTGTACGAACAGGGCCTGGCCACCAAAGAGGACATTGACACGGCCATCAAGCTGGGTCTGAACCACCCGATGGGACCGCTGACCCTTCTCGACTTTGTCGGGCTGGATACCTGTCTGTTCATCGCCGATGCGATGTTTGAGGAATACAAGGACGAGCGGTACGCGGCGCCTCCCCTGCTGCGCCGGATGGTCCTGGCCGGGCAGCTAGGTCGCAAGGCCGGTAAAGGCTTCTACGACTACAGGTAAGCGGAGTCAACGGTCTTTTGTATGCTGCGCGCTAGCCAGCTCACCAAGCGCTACGGCTCTACCGCTCGCCCTCGACCGGCTGTCCCTTGAGGTCCCTGCCGGGACCGTTTTCGGCCTCTTGGGGCCAAACGGCTCCGGCAAGACCACCTTCTTGAAGCTGGTCATGGGCTTTATCTTCCCCGAGGCAGGGCAGATCGACCGGGGCGACCTGAGCACTGCCCGGATCGGCTATCTGTCGGAACACGCCTTTTACCCCACCCGGTTCGCTGCCGGCGACTACCTGAGCACGCTGGGACAGCTCGGCGGCCTGCATGGCACAGGTCCTTCGCCGCGAGATAGACCGGCTTCTGGCTCAGCTGGGGCTGGAAGAGTTCGCAGGACGGCGCTTGGGCGCCCTATCACGAGGAACACTCCAGCGGGTGGGACTGGCCCAGGTCCTGCTGGGCGATCCCCGATCTCATCTTGCTGGACGAGCCGGTGCTGGGGCTCGATCCGGCTGCTCAGAAGTTCATGCGCGATCAGATCGTGGCGCTGCACCTGGCGGGCAAGACCGTCTTTCTGTGCAGCCATAACCTGGACGAAGTGACGCGCGTCTGCACCCATGTCGCCGTCCTGAAACAGGGCAGACTGGTGCACGCCGGCGCGCTGCCCGAAATGCTCAGGCGCCCGCTCCGCAGGCCATCATCACCACCGGTTTCATACCGGCCGACCTATCCCCTCGCCTGGCTGCTGTGTCGCCCGGCACGACTGTTGGCGCTGGCCAGGTGACACTGACTGGCGAGGCTCGGGCATGCAAAGCCCAGATCCTGCGCCTGCTCCTTGACGCCGGCGTCGACATTCAGCGGCTAGACGACTGTCATGAGCAGCAGGCAAGCCTGGAAGAGATCTACCTAAGAGTGACCGGATCGCCACAGCTCCCTGGGAGGGTCCCCTGAAGGGGATCGTGTAATCGTGAAGCGCATCTGCACCCTTGAGCCTGTTCCTGATCCGCGACCTGTTCCGGTCGCTGGCCGGCCTTGTGCCGCTGGCAGCCGGATTCACCTTCTATGGCATCGCTTTTGAGTACGGGATGGATCAGGCTCAGTTTATCACCGTCGCCGGCGTGGGCCTCGGCGCGATCTGCTTCCTGACCGTGCTGCTGCTGACCGGGCGCGCCAACCGGGCGTCCTTCTACCCGTTCGCTGCCCGCCTGCAGGACCGCAGCGAACTGCTGGCTGCCGTGGTAGCCGGCAGTCTGGCCGTCACAGCCGTCATTGCCTTCTTGATGACCGAAGCTGCCCTACTCCAGCACAAGCTCACTCTTGGATCTTCCCTCGGCGCTGTGGATCATACCGACCTGGCTGGTCCTTTGGCTGTTCATGGCGGCGCTGGCCCTCCCCTTGTCGTCTCTCGTCAGCCGGGATGGCTCGCACATGGTGGGCTATGTGCTGATCACGGCGCTGCTGGTCGCCAACGACCGGCGCTCCTTCCTGGAGGAACACCGGCTGCACTGGCTGAGCCGCGCAGTGACGGCCATCCTCTGGCCGATGGCCACGCTGCTGGCTCAGGCTTCGGCCGGCATTCACGGTCGGCCGTACCTGTTGGCCCTGGTTCTGACCATCGTGTATGCGGGTCATCCTTCTTGGCCTGGCGGTGGCGCTCTTTAGGCACAAGGACCTGTTGTGGGCGGAATAGACTGACAGAACAACTGCCTTTCCCAGAAGGGTTTCTCTGGGGCACCGCCACCGCAGCTCACCAGGTAGAGGGCAACAACGCCAACAACGACTGGTGGGCATTCGAGCATAGGCCGGGCACGATCTGGCACGGCGACCGCAGCGGCCTGGCGTGCGACTGGTGGCGCAATGCCGAGGCCGATTTCGATCTTGATGGCCGCAATGGGGCACAACACCCATCGCCTGTCGGTCGAGTGGAGCCGCATCGAGCCGGAAGAGGGCATCTTTGACCCGGCAGCCATCGCCCGTTACCGGGAGATGCTGACCGGGCTACGCCAGCGCGGCATCGAGCCGATGGTGACCCTCTTTCACTTTAGCTCGCCTCAGTGGCTCGCCGGGAAGGGTGGCTGGCGAAACCCGGCAGTCGTCGGCCACTTCCGGCGCTTTGTCCGGCATACTGCCGAGCAGTTGGGCGACCTGGTCAGACTGTGGTGCACGATCAACGAGCCGAACGTGTACGCATCCGCTCGGTTACCTGCTGGGCACGCATGCGCCAGGCGAAAAGAACCCGCGCCACTGTTTCCAGGTGCTGAGCCACCAGCTCCAGGCCCACGCCGCCGCCTATCGCGTCATCAAGGCCCTGGACGGCGACACCCAGGTAGGCCTGGTCGTCAACATCATCGCCTTTGAGCCGCTGGACTCAGGATCGTGTCTCCGCCCGTGCTGCCAGACTGGTGGATTACCTTTTCCACGAGCTTGCCTTTCGCTCAGTAAGCGACGGCAAGCTGGGGTTTCCCCTCGGCACTAGTCTGGCAACCCATGGTCCATTGATCGATAGCGTTGACTTTTGGGGCGTCAACTATTACACGCGACAGCGAGTAAGCCTGCAGCGACAGTTCCTGCAGCCGACGCCCGGCGCGGAGGTCAGCGACAGCGGGCAGTCTGGCCCGTACGGTGAGATCTATCCCGAGGGCATGTACCGTGTGTTGAAGCGCATGGCATCCCTGGGCAAGCCGATCTATATCACCGAGAACGGACTGCCTGACGCCGACGACGACCAGCGGCCCCGCTACCTGCTCACCCACCTGGCCCAAGTACAACGTGCCATCGCCGAGGGCGCAGACGTGCGGGGCTATTACCACTGGTCGCTCACCGACAATTTCGAGTGGGCTGAGGGTTGGGCGCTGCGCTTTGGGCTGATCGCTCTGGACGAAAAGACGCAGGTCCGCACACCGCGCCGCAGCGCTCAACTGTATACTGACATCATCCGGGCCAATGCCATCATGCCCGAAACAGTCGCCGCCTATGCACCCGAAGTGATGGGCGACATCTTTGCTGCCAGTAACACGCAGCACAAGCCATGATAGAGATCCTCCAGTCTACACTTGATACGGCTCGCCGGGCGGGCCACCCGCTGCGCGAGTTCGCCGGCCGGCAGCACACGAACAGGCAAGTCAACCGTGATCGATAAGGAGTAAGAGGGCCGCCATGGACAATCAGACGGAAATCCCATTCGCTCAGGTCCCCCCCTCCCCCTATCCGGAGGATGGAAGTGCTGGGGAAAAAACGACACTCAGGGTTGACAGGGATCGCGATGATCCCCGGCAGGGAACCCGCGACCGCGTCACGGAGCCGGTGCCAGGCAACGGCGACATTCTGATCGTGGACGACAAGCCAGACAACCTGCTGTTGCTCAAGCGGATTCTGGTCGGGCGTGGGTACCAGGTTCGAACCGCAACTGGTGGAGCGCAGGCGCTGGAGGCAGCACGGCTTCAAGTTCCCGACCTGATCCTGCTGGATACACTGATGCCCGAGATGGACGGCTATGAGGTGTGCCGCCGAGTGAAGGCTGACGACCGGATGCGCGATGTTCCCGTGGTGTTTGTCAGTGCTCTGGACGAAACGGAGGACAAGGTGAGAGCCTTCGCCGCCGGCGGTGTGGACTATATCACCAAGCCGTTTCAGGTGGAAGAGGCCGTGGTCCGCTTGGAGACCCACCTGTCCCTGCGCGGCCTGCACCGGCAGCTCCAGGCAGCCAACGCCAGGCTTGCCAGACAGCTCAGGGAGCTTGAGGCTCGCAACGACGAGCTGGATGCCTTTGCCCATACCGTTGCCCACGACATCAAGAACCCGCTAACCATGATCGTCGGCTATGCAGATTCGCTGCTAAGAGATCACCCAACCATGTCCGACGAGGAGCGAGGCGATGCGCTGCAAAGCCTAAAGCAAAGCTCGATCAGAATCGTCAACATCGTAGACGAGCTGCTTCTGCTGACGAGCGTGCGCCGCACAGAGGTGACCCTCGAGCCCTTGGATATGACTGAGGTCGTGGATCAGGCCTGCAGGCGCCTGGCCTATCTGATCCGGGAGCGTCATGCCGAGATTGATATGCCCACGGACTGGCCGTCGGTAGTGGGCCATGCACCGTGGATCGAAGAGATCTGGGTCAACTATATCAGCAACGGATGCAAGTATGGTGGTGTACCGCCGCGCCTGGAGTTGGGCGCACAGGTCCTGGCCGATGGCTGGGTGCAGTTCTGGGTGCACGACAACGGCAACGGCGTTTCGCCAGAGGAGCAGCCTCGCCTGTTCACACCTTACACAAGGCTTGGCCAAATGCAGGACGGCTCGCTGCTGGTGCGGGCTAGAGGGCATGGGCTTGGCCTCTCCATCGTCCGTCGCATTGTCGAAAAACTGGGCGGCCAAGTCGGCGTGGAAAGCGAAAATGTGCCGGGCCGTGGTTCTACCTTCAGCTTCACCCTGCCTGCTGGCTTTGAGCTCGCTAGGCAGGCACTGATAGAGGGCAAGTAATCTGCACCCATGAAGTTCCCAACTCTGAGGCATGACCGCCACGATGGGCAGCCCAGTCGGCATGCAGCACTCCCTCCGAGCGCCGCTGTCCCAGAGCACAAACGGAGTGCTAGGAGCGGATTGGCAGCTGCGGCGGTCATCGTGTCTCTGTTCCTGCTGTCCGCCAGCCTGAATAGCCTGGAGCTCAAGCGGGGCGAGAGCTTTGCCCTGCCCACGTTGTCAGAGGCCGCTTCGGACGCGCCGGTGATAGAATTCCCCACCGCCCTTTTTGACGCGTTCCTGGTGCTGCTTGGGATTGCCCTGCTGGTCTCCCTGGTCATAGTGCTGCGGTCGCCAAGGGACCGCCGCCTGGTGCTCAGGAATGTAGGCCAGTTCCTGCTCGTGGCGGCAGTGGGCCTGCTGGTCTCAAGCCTCTACAGACCAGAAGAGGAGCTCGAGATGCAGGCCACGCCTCAGGCGCGTGCTCCCAGCCCAGTCAGCGGGCCTTCACAGGCGATCGAGGATTCCGGCACGCCGGTGCCGGTCTCATTTGCGCCGCCGGTCGTGCCAGGATGGGTGCGCTATGCGGTCACGCTGGCAATTATCGGACTCGCCGGAGCGTTCGGCTACTTGGTGTGGTCGCTTCTCCACACACCGAAAGAACAGCTGCACGAAATCACTCGTCTGGCTCTCGACGACCTGTTCGCAGGCAGAAATTGGGAGGATGTCGTCATCCGCTGCTACGCCGACATGAGCGCAGCGATCAGCCGGCGGCGCGGTGTAGGCCGCCATCAGGCCATGACACCCCGCGAGTTTGCCGTGCGCTTGGAGCAGATTGGCTTGCCGCCCAATTCGGTGAGCAGATTAACGCGGCTGTTCGAGCAAGCCCGCTACGGTAGCCATCAATCAACTCCAGACCAGGTCCGAGAGGCGACAGACTGCCTCGCGGAAATCATGGGGGCGATGGGGTCAGAGGGACACCGATGAACCGGCTCGCGGTGTGGGGAGCAGTGCTCGTAGCCGCGGCGCTGCTGGCATTCTGGCTGCAGGGCACGATCCAGGATCTATGCATAGTGCCCGCCATCGAGCTGTTGCGAATGGGCGGTCTTCTCCTGAGGTCGGTTCCGCATCCGGTTCTTTGGAGCCTATTGGTGACCAGTGTGGCGCTGATATCCCTAGGCAGCCTGGCCAGGACAGGTCGCCTGCCCCTACGGCGTCGTGCCAAGAAGGAACAGGCCGCCGTTGCAGGGCCGATCGGGAAGCTGGCCCAGCACTTCCGCAATGCCGGGCGAGGCCCGTACTTCAGATGGCTGATCGCACACCGGCTGGCGGAGCTAGAGCAAGTCATAACCGCGAGTCCCATGGCAGGGAACTCAGCCGGTGCAGTATACCTCACTCAGCGCAGCACCTCACCCACAGAGGAACCGAGGGGAGTGGGGATCGCGAGGAGTGGGGACCCGAGGGCCATTGACATCCAGACCTACATGGAAGCTGGCCTGGACCGACCGCCCATTAGCCGTCCACGCAGGAGGTTTTTCGGCCGCCGGCCGCCTACCCCACTGGACCTTGAACCGAGTCGGGTCGTGGAATACCTGGAGTCGCAGATGGAGACGAAAGCATGAGTGATGATATCCTCGAGCTGTCTACCGGAGTCCAGGCCATCATCCTTGAGATCGAGCGAGCCGTCGTCGGCAAGCACGACCTGCTAGAGACGGTGATGGCCGCGGTACTGGCGGGTGGCCACATCCTGTTGGAGGACTTTCCCGGTCTGGGCAAGACCTTGATCGCCCGCAGTTTTGCCTCCGTCCTTGGCCTGGATTTCAAGCGCATCCAGTTCACCCCCGATCTACTGCCGAGTGACATCACCGGCGGCTATGTCCTGAATCGGATCGACAGCCGCTTTGAGCTGCGCAAGGGTCCGATCTTTGCCAATATCATTCTGGCCGACGAGATCAACCGTGCCTCGCCCAAGACCCAGTCGGCCCTACTGGAGGCGATGCAGGAAAAGCAGGTCACCCTGGAAGGCGAGACCATGCGCCTGCCTGAGCCTTTCCTGGTGCTGGCCACCCAAAACCCTATCGAATATGAGGGTACCTTCCCCCTTCCCGAGGCTCAGTTGGACCGCTTCATGCTCAAGCTATCGGTCGGTTACCCAACTTTGGAAGAGGAGGCACAGATCCTGCGCTTCCGGCGCGAGCGCCAACAGGATGAGGTTGCTCTCAGCCAGGTGACCCATGCCGGACAGATACTCGACATGATCCGTGCGGTCGAAACAGTGCACGTCCACCAGGACCTGGAGCGATACATTGCCGCCATCGTCCACGCCACGCGCCAGGATAGGCGCGTGGCGGTCGGTGCCAGCCCGCGCGGCTCACTGGCCTTTCTGAAGATGGCGCGAGCCTACGCCGCGCTCGAGGGTCGCGACTATGTCATTCCCGACGACATCAAACGGTTTGCCGTGCCCGTCCTGAGCCACCGGCTGATCTTGCAGCCGGAGCACTGGATGATCCACCGCGTCGCTGAGGAGATCATCGACCAGGTGTTTGCTCAGGTGCCTGTGCCAGTAATCGATTAGGGCACAGGCCCGTACCTGGAAGTGGCGATGCGACGAGTCACTCTGCTCAGCTTGGTTGTCTATGCCCTGATCCTGGCCGGTCTGATCGCGCGGAACGGCTCGGTGCTGGCTCTGTCTTTGCTGTTTGTCACCTACCTTGTTGCCGGTCTGCTGCGTGCGCCAGGGGACCTCAGCCTGGAGATCAGCCGTACCCTCAGTGCTGAGCGTGTTGGGACGGGCATGCCGGTCGAGGTGACACTGGCAGTCACCAACGCTGGCCCCTCCCTGGAGGAGGTGCTGATCGAAGACGAGGTACCACATGGTCTGACGGTCAGCGATGGTTCGCCGCGCCATGTGCTCAAGCTGGCGCATGGCCAAGTGGCCACCTGGACGTACACTATCCGCGGCTCGCGCGGCTACTATGCTTTCTCGTCGGTCTCGGTGAAAGCGCACGATCCCCTCGGCCTGGTCAGCCGTGCGCAAACCTTTGCCGTGCCCGCCGGGCGGTTGTTCATCTTGCCCCCTGTGCTCCGCCTAAAGTATGTTGCGATTCGCCCACGGCGCACGCGCGTCTATTCCGGCCTTGTCCCGGCACGGGTTGGCGGCACGGGGACCGATTTCTTTGGCGTCCGGGAGTACCAGGCCGGCGATCCGCCGCATTGGATCAACTGGCATGCCAGCGCGCGCCACCCGGAGACGTTGTTCTCCAACGAGTTTGAACAGGAGCGAGTAACCGATATCGGCATCGTGCTGGATGGGCGTCAACGGGCAAACCTCTTTGGCCGACAGTCGATCTTTGAGCATTCGACGCTGGCGGCTGCGGCCCTGGCAGATGCCTTCCTGTCCCAGGGCAACCGCGTCAGCCTGCTTGTGTACGGCCGGTTCCTGCAGTGGACACTGCCGGGCTATGGCAAAGTGCAGCGCGAGCGCATCCTGAGAGCACTGGCTCTGGCCGAGATAGGTGACAGTCAGGCCTTCGCTGACCTGGACAACATTCCCACGCGGCTGTTCCCGGCCCATTCGCAGGTAGTGCTGATCAGTCCTTTGCTTCATGGAGCTTCCCCGCTTCTCCGCGACGAGACCGATGATGTAGCCGTGCTGATCAGACTGCGAGCGCGTGGTTATCAGGTCATGGTCATCAGTCCGGACCCGGTGGCCTTTGAAGAATCGGAAATCCGCGCAGATCCTCTTCAGAAGGTCAGGTTGCCAGACGTCAGACTGGCAGTTCGTGTGGTCCGCATCGAGCGCACCCTGATGCTCCAGCACTTGCGGCGGGCTGGCGTCCAGGTGATCAACTGGGATGTCTCCCAACCGTTTGAGCAGACGGTGCACGCCCATCTGGGCCGGCCGCTGGCTTATCTGCGAGCCGTGGCAGGCAGTCAATGATCTGGCTACTGGGCCTGGTCATCACCGCCATCGCCGCCACTGCCGGATTGATGCTGGGTGCGCCGAGCGGCTGGATGGTTGTCGTCGCGTTGGCCGGACTGCTCGCCTGGGACTTGAACAGCCTCCATCGACGGCTCAGCCTGGCCGCACCCGGCGACGGCGTCGCAGCTATCAGGAGCCGTCACCTCATCTGGCTAGGCCTTACGGCGGTGGCCGGCTTGCTACTGACCGCCGGCGCCATGCTCATCCCACTGCATTTCTCTCTTGCCTGGATCGCTGTTCTGGCGTTCGTCGCCATCTTGGGTATGGCACAGCTGGTGGCCTGGCTGCACCACGACTAGGGGCTCTTCGCTTTGCCACCAGCATCGTCAGGTCATCGAACTGCGGCGCCTCCCCGGTGAAGGCGCTGATGGCCTGATTGATCGTCTCCACCAGTTCGGTGGCGGCCTGCTGCCGGTGCTTCTGCACCACCTCGATCAGTCGCTCGCGTCCGAACATCTCTCGGTTGCTATCAGTCGCTTCGACAACGCCGTCGGTGTACAGGACCAGGATGTCGCCTGCGATCGAGGCTGATCGTCTCCTCTGGAACCTCGCTGCCGGGCAGAATGCCCAGCGCCATGCCGTGCGTCTTTAGCAGGGTCGCCGCTCCGTCAGCAGCCCGCACCAGCAGCGGGGGCATGTGCCCGGCGTTGACAAAAGTCACCTTGCCCGGTTCGCGCCCCGTGGCGGAGATATCGGCCGGATCCCTACCTGAGGAAGGCTCGAGAATGGCATAGATCGCCGTCACAAACAGACCAGAACGCGCGTCGGCCAGGATCAGATCGTTGGCTCGGGCGACCGCTCGGCCCGGCGACCGCCCGTCGATGGCCACCGTGCGGATCAATGTCCTGGACAGAGCCATAAACAGCGCGGCAGGCACCCCTTTATCGGCTACGTCGGCAACGACCAGGCCGAGGCGGTCGTGCGGTGCGTCATCTTCCCCGTCCGCCTCTGCCAGCAGTAGCCGGCGGGAGAGGGATAAAGTCGTAAAAGTCCCCGCCCACCTGCCTGGCCGAGCGCCACAGAGCTGCAACCTCCCAGCCGGGAACCTCCGGGCAGCATGGCGGCAGGAAACTGGCCTGAATGCGCCGGGCAACGTCCAGCTCCTGCTTCAGCCGCTCCTGCTCGGCGGCCTCCTTGAGCAGGCGGTCATTCTCTACAGCAATAGAAGTCTGGGAGGCGATGCCGGTCAGGATGCTGATCCACCGCTCGCGAAAGCGATGCTCTGGCCCACCATAATTGACTGCCATGAACCCGATCACCTCGCCCTTGGCCGTCAGCGGCAGGGCCAACAGCCCATTGGCGCCAACCCTAGCGCTGCCAGAGCTATCGACTGATCGCAGATCGCCGTTGGGAGAAGAAGATAGGCTTGGCACGATCACATGCTGCTCACCGGCAAGCAAACCGCGCACAATGGCAGTGTCCGTCTCCCAGACGGATATCCCAAAGCCTGCCTGCGCTTCCCCCTTCAGTCCGTACTGCTGACCAGGTACGAAAACGCCACTGGCTCGATCCCGCAAAAAGATGGCGCACACTTCCACGCCGACCAACATCGGCGCAATGCGGACGACAGCGGCCAAGATGTCGGACAGGTTTAGCGACCCGCTGACCGCTTCCGCCACCTGCAAGAGCACTGCCGAGACGTACGCCTCCTCCTGTTGGGCCTGCACCAGCTGGGCGCTGTGGATGACCATCGCCGCCTGGTTGGCGATGCCGGACAGCATATTGATCATCCGCTGCTCGAAGGTATGTGCGGTCCCGGCATAGTCCACCATCATAGCCCCCAGCAGCTCGCCTTGAGCCAGCAGGGGCAGCAGCAGCATTTCCTTGACGTCGAATGTCTCAGCCAGATCGGCAGGGATCAGCAGCTCATCCGAGGCAGAAGCCAGCACCGGCTGCTTGTCCAGGCGCATCAGCTCCAGGGCAGGCATTGTCTCCGGCCGGAAAGACATGTGCTCAAACCTCTCTCGCAGCTCCGGCGCCAGTCCATACGACTGGGCCGGCACAAAAGCCTCTTCGCCGGCATCCCACAGCAAAATGGCACAGCGGTCCACGCCGGCCAGTAACGGCGTCAGGCGCACGATATTGGTCAGCACCGCGTCCATATCCGACAGGCGGCTCATGGCATCGGCCACCTGAAGCAGTGCCGTGGACAACCACGCCTGCTGCCGCTCGGCCTCATACAGGCGCGCCTCCTGGATGGCAATGGCAATCTGGTCGCTCAGCGTCTCCAGGATGAACAGGTCATCAGCGCCAAAGGCGTTGGGGCTGGCGCTCTGTACGTCAAGGACTCCCACCAGGTCGTTCTCCAGCAGCAACGGCACGGTCAGCTCTGACTGTGTCTCATCCAGCGCGTCGACACACCGATAGCGGGGATCGTTCGTCACATCGTTGACGACCGCCGGTTCGCGGTTCTCGGCTACCCAGCCGATCAGTCCCTGACCCCAGGCCACCTCGACCTTCGCGTCGTGACCCGACGCGCTTGAGCTCGTCTGAAAGACCACCGCCCGTCGCTCTGTGTCCACAGTATGGATCGCGACGTGGTAGTAGCCGAAATTGGTGCGGATCAGCTGCACCACCCGCTTGAAAAGATCGTCCAGTTCCAGTGTAGCCGTTACCTGGCGCGCGACCTGGCCAATGGTTTCCAGCTCGCGGGCACGCCTGACCTCCTTGGCGTAGAGTTGGGCCTTTTGCATGGCAACGGCCGCCTGGTTGGCCATCGCCGACAGCACCTGAAGATCGCTCTGGCCGTAGGCGTAGGGCCGGAATGACTGGATCGACATGGTGCCAATGACAGTATCGCCAGCCAGGAGGGGCACAAAAAGAGCAGAACGGGGTGGCGTATCTGATACATACACCGGTTGGGCCGGTAACGAATCGAGTTCCTTGTCAAAGTCCCCGACGAGGATCGGCTGTCTCGACTCCCGCAGCCAGGTGACCAACCCAACGCCAGGCGTCAAGTGGAATGTCCGTGGCGGCTGCAGTTCGCCCTCCCGCATCCAGAGCTTGATCTGAAAATCGTCGCCGTCGAACAAGCCCAGATGGAAAATCGTCGTATCCACAATCCGGCTGGCGTGCTCGTACATCAGCTTGCACAGTTCGTCTACATCCAACTGGGCCTGGACAATGGCCCGCCCTATCTCATCCAGCGTGGACAGTGCGGCTACCCGCTGCATTAGCTCGTTGCGTGTATCGGACCAGCGCTTGGCCAGGAAAGCAGCGGCGGCAATGCCCAGGATCAGCAGCCCGAGGTCCAACCACCTGTGGAGCCCTGCCCCCGAGGAAAGGGGCGAGGCGATCATCAGGTAAGCCAAGACACCGAGCCCAACCAGGCCGGCCAGCATCACGAATGCTGCTGGCGACACAGACCTCAAAGCCAACCGCCTGGAGCTGGGGTTCACCGGGGAGACAGATTCTTGGTCATCGTCAGCACATTGCCGACCCTGGCGTCACATGAATACTCGACCTGGTCCATAAAGTGGCGGATGAGAAACAGGCCCAGGCCGCCGAGGCTTCGCTCGTCGAGGGAGCAATCCAGATCGGGAGTGGGCACACATTCCAGGGCAAACCCCTGACCCCAATCTCGCACCTGTATCATGCAGGCTTGGCTGCTGTGAGCACAGGTGATCTCCATGTCGCCCGGCTCCATGCCTTCGTAGGCATGAGTGACGACATTCGCACACGCCTCATCGACAACCAACCTGATCTGCTGCAATGTACTCTCGTCCAGACCCACCCTTGCCGCTGCCTCGATGATCCGATCCATGACCACCGGGACGTTTTCGAGAACAGCGGGTAATCTCAATGTCAGTACTTTTCGCATTAGATTCCAGAAACCCTGCCTTAATGACAAGACCGCCGTAGGGCGGTCTTGCGATAGTACAACGAGCGCCAACCGTCAACGGTCAGCCTCTGGATATCCCCACCGGGGAGAGCGCCGGCACCGGCCGGCCCAACGCCTGCCCTAGAAGCTTCCGACAGCCTCGACGTCTTCGTCGTAGAACTTGAACAGGTGAGTGAACCCGATCAGTTCGAATGTCTCTTTCAGCTTGGGCTGGATTTCCGAGATCACAACGTCGCCGGCGGGGATCATGCGGCGCACCTTCATGAGCGCCCACAGGAGCGCTTTCATGCCCGCACTGCTGATATAATCTGTGCTGTGCATGTTGACGACGATATTCTTCTTGCCCTTCTCCACCAGATCCATCAGGACCTTTTCGAGCTCTGGCGCGGTTGCGCTATCGACACGCCCTGACACCACGACCAGCTCACATCGCTTCATTTCCTGGGTGATGATGTTCATCCTGCCTCCTTAATCGGCTTTGGTCAGCGCGCTTGGTTCTAGTGCGCGGTCTATTCTACCATAGTTACCCGTGGATAGCAAGTCGGCTATCAGCTATTCGCACTGCAGCCATTGCCAACCCCAGGTATAGCCAGAAGATCGAGACTGAGGAAGGAAAGTCCAGGTTGAAGAAATAGTGATCAAGGATGCCGCCCACCAGGATGCCGGCTATAGAGGCGACCAACCCCAGAACCGTTGCCTGCTGCGCATGTCCGGTCCGGCCTTCGCACGTAATGCGCGGCCAGGCCCGCCACACATGCCCGAAAAAGATGGCAATGATCAACAAGAACGCAGCCAACCCTATCAAGCCCATCTCTTCCGCTATCAGCAGATAGACACTCGAGACGCCAATGTACAGGCTGACCTCTGGCGTACCGACAAATCCGACCCCGATCCACGGATGGCGCCCGATCAAAAGAAACGCGTCCTTGTACTCGCCCAGACGCATCTGGGTCGCCAGGTCCTGGGCCTGAAGACCTTCCACTAGGCGCTGAATATACGCCTGGGCTTGCGGCAGCAGCAATAACAGCACGGCGGCAAGCGCCATCATCGGGATTAGCCGCCTGTACCTCGCCACAGCCAACACTCCGAGGCCAACCACTAACCCCAATAATGAGCCTCGCGAGTAGGTCAGGTACAGGCAGGCTGCATCAATCAGGGCCATGCCCGCCAGCAGAGGGCGTTTGAGCAGCGGCTCACGGCTGAAGAGTTGGGCCACCGTCAGTGTCGTGATCAGGATGAGCAGCCCTCCCAGGATATTAGGGTCGGTTGAGGTCGAGATGGCACGTTGCGGCAGGCTTGGATCATCGTCGACGTAGCGCAGCACTCCCGAGCCGGTGGGATATCCTACCCGGCCCAACATCGACAGCAGCCGGATGCTCCACTCCGTAGGCAAGAAATATAGCACCACGCCCACCAGCGCTGCGCCAAACCCTGCTATGATCAGGGCTATCACCAGGCCCTTCAGCGATGACCAGGTGCGCACGCTATTGACAATCACAAAAAAGAGTGAGATGCAGAGCAGTATCTCGACAAAATGGCGCAGGACATACTGATTGAGGTAGGCGTGGCCAAGCCCGGCGATGAACGAAGCGCAGGCCAGCAACAGAAACACAGCGATCGGCAGGTTGAGGGCGGTGCCGACGAAGTGGCCGGCCTTGCCCCGCGCAATGCGAGCAAGCCATACGAAATAGATGGCGATTAGGACCAGATCCAGGAAAGTGGGCGTGAAACCGAGCTTGAAGGGCAATGCTGCAAAGGGCAGAAGGGTGATCAGCCCGATTAGCGCAACCAGACCCCACCAGCTATCGCGCAGCATTAGCAGACCGGCGGCAACGGCCAACACTCCGGCGACAGCATAGAGGGGTGACAGAATGGCAACGTACGCCCCAGCCAGTAGCCCTGCTGCCACGCATAGGGCAATTATCACGGCGAAGGCAAAACGTCGGTCGCTTTTGAGCAGGATCTGTTGCATACAGCGGGAGTGGATGGGAGTCGAACCCACCAAGGACGCCTCTGCAGCGCCCCTCAGACGATTTTGAAGACCGCGGAGCCCACCGGGACTCAACCACCCCCACGAGGACTATAGTGTACTTGGTTTTGGTTGAGCCGTCAAATATGTTCCGAGCCTAGTGCGTGCGGCGTCGCCATTCTTCTTTGATCGTCAACTGTCGCAGATCCTCATAGCCGCTTACATCCATGAAATCACGAAGCAGACGATTGAACTTGCTGGTGGCATCCAGCATGGGGAAGTGAAAAGTCCCAGGCAAGATGATCGCCCGGGCGGCAGAGAGGCCGTTCTCTAGCCCATCAGCCTGGTCCGAACTGACCACCACGTCCTTGTCACCGTACACAGTCAACAGCGGAACGTCAAGATCTGCTGCTATCTCCCTCAGGTTAAGCCGTGCCACCGACTGGATCGTCAAGGCGATCGCATTCTGCGCCGTCTTGGATAGACCCATCTCCACTTCGGGGTAGGGGCGCTGCCGGTGCCAGAACAAACGAGCCAAGCTGTCGTTCGGGCCGGCAGTCAGCAGTTTCTGGTTAATGCCACTCGCATCCAGTGGCAAACTGACAGCCATCACCTTGTCCACGCGATCTGGGTACTTGTGCGCCAGCTTCAGGGCGATGGCGGCTCCCAGGGTGTGCCCGACCACTGGAACGTGCGAGATGCCCAACTCATCCAAGAACTCGGCCAGCATCTCCACATATGCATCAACGTCGTACTGCTCTCGTGCCTTGTCAGAATCGCCGAATCCCCACAGATCCAGCGCATAGGTCCGGCGCTCGGTCGAAATCTCGTCCATGACCGGCACCCAATAGCGCCACGAGCCAAGCCAGCCGTGCAGGAAAACGATCGGCTTGCCTCGGCCAAAGCTCTCATAATGGACCAGGCTGCCCTGGATCAGGACACCACTCATTAGCTACTCATCTTCTCAACATCATCACTCGCGAGCGCTACCTGACCTTTGCCGGCCAACGCGTTCCAGGATCGCTGTCACGCGGAGACCAAGCTCATCAGGCGCAAACGGCTTGATGATATACTCTTCTCCCCCAAGCCCCAGTCCGTACTTGATCTCGGCCTCTTGGCTGAGCGCCGACAGGAAAACCACCGGAATATGCTTCGTCGTCTCTCTGGCTTTCAAGCGTTCGCATGCCTCATAGCCGGTCAGCTTGGGCATCCGCACATCAAGCAAGATCAGATCGGGTTGTTCCTGTTCGGCCTTGTCAATGGCGTCCTCACCGTTGGACGCCTGGACAACCTTGTAGCCGGCGAATTCCAGACTAAAGGCAATGAGACCCCGAATATCCGGCTCATCTTCAGCGACCAGAACCTTCTTGCCCTGCGCTTTGATCGACACTACCATCCCCAACGCCTTTCCTCAAGTCAGCGAAGCTCTTTGTTGCAGGTCTCCTCATCCGCGCCCGCGAGCTTCCACTCGTTCTAGCGCAGCCACTTGCGCACCATAACGCTCGTACCCACTCCAACCTCAGACCTGATGTCAAACTCATCCATCAGTCGTCTGGTGCCAGACAGGCCCGTGCCCAACCCTCGCCCCACCGCATAACCATCACACAGTATCCCCTTCAAGGTCTCGAATGCCCGGCCCTTCGATCCTCACAGACAACCTCGATCCCAGCCTGCTGCTCCCCACTCAGCCGTGCTTCGTGGCCTTGCTCATCGTCCACGTCAGCAGGTGATATTCGCCTCAGCTTCACCGTGCCAACACCGGCATACAGCACCACATTCCGCGCCAATTCGGTGATGGCTGTGGCAATGCGAGCTTGGTCGATAATATCGAAGCCGATCTCCTTGGCCAGATTCCGGCCTTCGACACGGGCAGCAACAATGTCAAGATCGCTTCTGATCGGGATGCACTGCATTTCAGCCGTCCCATTCTGCCCCGCCCCAGTCCGCCGATTTTCGGTCTCAAGCAGGAGACCCGCGTGAGACTGACCTGTCGGGGACCGCCACTGTCGGACAACTGCTCGAGTGTGTACAATAGCTGGGCCTGAGCCGCCACCATCTCCTGTAGATCGGCATTTACCAGCCTAAGCTCGGCCATCATCAGCGCATTATCAATGGTCAACGCTGCTCCCTGAGCGAAAATCTCGATAATTTTCAGACCCTCGGCTGTGGGTCGGCAACCATCGGCGGGGTCATCAAGGCCGATTATGCCCACGATCCGCCCTGCGCGGCCAAGCAGCGGCACGTACAGCAGATCTTGAGGGTGCCAGGTATCCGTCAGTTCCAGCGGTCTGTGGCTCTTGACCCCGCGCACTGTCTCGCGCACCCAGGGATCGCTCCACGGCAGATAGTAGCAGTGACCCAGGCGAAACCGTTCCAGATCTCCGCCAAACCGGTTTCTCCAGTCGCTGCCCGGCAACAGATTGGCCCGCAGTTCTGCCTCATCCTCGCGGTCAAAGCCGGCACACACCAGGTCCACTACATTCAGGTCAGCATCGCGTGTCGATACCGTGACACGGCCCCAACCAAGGGTCTGGATGCCGTTGGCAATGATCTGCAGTTTGCCCACCAACGTCTCAGCTCGCTGCATGTCGGCAGCCACGCGATGCAGCTGTACCAGCTTGTCGCGCTCCTCCGAAGCCATGCGCAGCGCTTCCTGCGTGGCCTTGGCCATCCGACCCATCTCCCGGGCACCCCTCCTGGCCTGGTCGAGAAGGCGAGCACGCTGCACGGCTGCGGCCACCTGTGCCGCCGTGATCGTCAGGAAATGCAGGTGTACCTGATCGAACGAGTTGGGTTGGCGTCGCGTAGCATAGATCGTGCCGATGGGCTGACCATCGACGATCAGTGGAACGCCCACAACCGACCGGATAGCCTCAGTCACCCCCTCGACATGTAGCCGGCGTGGGTCCTCGTCGGCATCGTCGATCAAGGTTGGCTGGCCCTCGCGATAGATCCAGGCGTTGATGCCCTGATCCACACTGACTTCCAGCCCCAACAGCCCGCCTCCATTTACCTGTGCATCGCCTGTCGAGTCAGCGGCCTGGATACGGAGTTTTGAACCGTCCATCGACGCCAGCGTAAGGAGACACAGGTCATAGTCGAGCACGCGCCGGACCTGAGCCAGCACGACACGCAGCGTTTCATCCAGCTCGACCGTCCCGGCCAAAGCCAGTGCCATCTCATAGAGCGAGGTCATTGGCTGGGTCTGGACCCGACCGACCTGGTCAGATCCCTCGCCTTGCAGCCGCAAGTTCCCGGGCACGAGCGGCCCTGCATCTGGCGGGTCCTCTGCCGGGGATCGTCTTGATCTTCGTCGGCCCCGAATGTCAGAACGATGATTAGTCGTGGCCATTACGTAGACTCGACCGCCGGCAGCGTAAACCCAAACACGCTGCCTTTGCCCACTTCACTCTCCACCCAGATTCGACCGCCGTGCAGTTCAACCAATGACTTGGCGATCGGCAGGCCCAAGCCTGTGCCTCGCTGGTCTCGAACCAAGGGATCATCACTCCGGTAAAAGCGCTCAAAAATCCGCTCGAGCTCATCCGAGCGAACACCGATACCCGTATCTTTGACCATCGTCAGCAGAATGCCATCCGCCGGCTGAAAAGAGACGGTTACTTGGCCGCCGACCGGCGTATACCGGCACGCATTGCCGATCAGGTTGGTCAGTATCTGCACCACCCGTTTGTAGTCGCCCCGGGCCACTGGTGCCACCGACACCGGCGCGATCTCGACCTGTGAGCTCCTTGTCCTCGATCAACCCCGCCAGTGCGGCCACTGTGTCCTCGGCGGCGTTCCTCAGGTCGAGTGCTTCAGAGCGAATCTTGATTCGGCCGGCATCAATCTGGGACACCTCGGCTAGATCGCTCACCAGGTCGGCCAGCCGGCGTACGTTGTTCTGGACAACCATCATGTACCGCACCTGCTTGTCGCTCACCGGCCCGGCTCCGCCGTCCAGCACCAGCTCTGAGTAACCCTGGATCGCGGTAATCGGTGTACGCAGCTCGTGGTACACCGTCGACAGCGATTCTCTCAGCTCACGAGTGCGTTCCTCAACCTTCTTTTCCAGTTCCTGACTGAAAGCGCGAACCTGTTCATACAGGCGGGCGTTGGCGATGGCAACGGCAGCCTGGTTGGCGAAGGTCCGCAACAGGTCCAGTTCCTGACCCTGATATGAATCGCCCGACTGCTTCTCACCCAGCAGGTAGACTCCCAGCAACTGCTTGCCGCTCACCAGGGGCAGGACGACCTGAGCCCCGGCATGATGCCAGGCAGCGGGGTCCTGGTCATCTAGCACGATCACCCGTTCGGAAAAGAGCCGGATGGCCAGGTCGCTATCGGCCGCCAGCTCCATTCCACTCTGCCTCGCATCGGTTCCCCACACGGGATCTGCGTGGACAGTAGCACCGTGATAGCCTCCTGACAGCGGTGGGCGCTGCGCCGTCTCATTCTGCTCTGCACTCCGATCCCCAATTGCTCCCTGTGCCACATGCCGACTGCCCAGCGCATCAAAGTGACCTTTGGCGGCCAACGGCTCCAGCCGCGTTGCCTCCCGGTTAAGCACCAGCAGCCAAGCGCGTGATATTGCCAACTGCTGCGGGACCTCGCTCAGCAGCAGTCGTGACAGGTCTGCAAACTGGATGCTCGTGCTCAGTTGTTCGCTCCACTGGCTCAGCTTTTGCTCGTAATCAAGACGCTGCCGGAAGAAGCGCCGATCGATGAGACCCTGGATCCGCGACCGCGCTGGGTTGGTCAGGATGCCGATAATCATGGCCGACAGGAACAACACCAGAGCGTAGCCCCGAGTGCCGGCGGCGTACCCCAGGGCATCGGACAGCAGGCTGACCAGAAGCAGATAAAGGGCCGCCAGGCTCCCGGTCAGCACACCATAAACCACGCTGCGTTTGATGACAAGGTCGACCTCCAACAAGTGGTACCGCAGAATGGCAAACGCAAACCCAACCGGCAGCGGGATCGTACCAAGCAGCAGTAGGTTGGCGCTCAGGGTGGTGTGCATCTGTGCCAAGGTCAGAATGAGGTCAATAATGCTGGAGACAATCGCAAAGGCCAAGCCCCAAATCAGCCACTGCGCCTGGCGCTTCACAACCGGTTCTTGCGTCCTGGTATAGAGGTAAGCTAATCGAGCCAGGCCAAATATCGCACACAGCGCCAGATATAGGTAGGGCCAGCGCATCCATGACCAGAATACTGGGGCATAGAAGATGCCTTGATGATCCTGGAGCGCCTGATAGAAAGCTCTGATGCAAATCGCCATCAATGCCAGGCTGGGCAAGTAAAGGGCAAACCACCAGCGGGTCTTGTCCACAAGTGATTCCTCGGGAAACGTCAGGAAAAAGTGGAGCGTCAAACCAGGTGCTAGTGCCAGAACGACTATATAGAGGTAGACCAGCGGTATCTCTGTCGCAAGCCACAGGGTGAAATAGAGCGCAAGATCAATGGCAGCCAGGAAGAAGAGACGCGCCACCTTGCTATCCGGTCGCTGCCAGCCGACCAGGGTGCCCATCATAAGGAATCCCAGTGCGACGACAGTGCGCATCAAGAGGGTAAGAGTCACTGGCCTGCGACCCACTTGTACGCTCGTGTCCAGGAGTTGGTCACCGCGCTGAATCCTCAGAATCGCCTGGCTGCCCACCTCGAGCGGCTGGTAAGCTTGAAAGTAGTCGAGCAGGCCGTGCAGTTCGGTGCCATTCACTGCCAGCACAATGTCATCGGCCTGGAGGCCAATCTCCTCGAGGCGGGGAGTAGATTCATAGATCCTGAGGTCCTGGTCGATCGGAAGGTCAAGGTCGCGCAATGAGACTTCGGCGCCGATGCTCCAGATCAGCACCGCCAGGCAGAGGGCAGACAGCATGATCACGATCAGCCGGCTCATGCCGAAGCGGGTCCACTCTGTCCACTTGGCCCGCTCCGCTGACGCTCCTGGGAATCCCTTCGATCACATGCGCTCCGGCGATCTTCTCAGTCGCCTGCATGGCCGCACTCACCCTACCCTCGCCATTCAGGCTCTCGCTCCATCGTCGCCTTTTTGATTTCGGCGACGATCGTCTCAACCGACAAGGGCTTGGACATATACCGACTTACGCCCATGCCCAGCACCCGCACCTTGTCTCGCTCCTTGTCCACCGGGCTGGCGGTTATGACAATGATCGGGATGCCCCTGGTAGCCTCGTCACGCTTGAGCCGGCGGATCACCTCGTAACCGTCCATACCCGGCATCTTCAGATCTAGCAGGATCAGATCGGGCGTCAGCTCGCCGATGCGTTCCAGTGCCTCAAGGCCGTTTGACGCCGATCTGATTTGATAACCATGTATCGACAGAGCCTGACCAAGAAAAGAGACTATGTCCGGCTCGTCGTCCACCACCAGCAGGTCATTGCGAGTCGGCTCAGCCCCATCCTCCCTGGAGATGAGACCCAAAGCCTGTCGCACACTGTCCAACAACTGCGCCTCGTTGAACGGTTTCACAACGTAATCGACCGCCCCGAGGGCGTATCCCTTATCCACCTCGCCCAACATGGAAATGATGATCACCGGGATTGGGGCAGTGACCGGGTGATCCTTCAGCTGTTCCAGCACCAGGAATCCGTCGACATCGGGCAGCATGATGTCCAAAGTGATCAGCTGCGGCTGCTCCTCCCGGGCTAGCCACAGCGCATCTTGCCCGTTGCCGGCTAACAGCACGTTATACCCCTCTGCCTCGAGCTGGCGTCGCAGCAGCAGCGCGGTTTCGCGATCGTCCTCGACCACCAGGATCTTTGGCCGGCGGGCGGCGAGAATGGTTGGCTCGCTGGTCAGCAGCTCGGCTGAGGTGGCCTCCTCAGGCATGTCAGCCGTCACCCCTGGCATTGTGAAGCTAAAGACGGACCCCTTGCCGAGCTCGCTCTCGACCCAGATCTTGCCGCCCAGCATCTCCACGAACATCTTGACAATCGATAGGCCCAACCCGCTGCCGCCCACCTCTTGAACCGCCTTGCTGTCAACCCGGTAGAAGCGGTCGAAAATCCGAGCAATGTCGTCGGAGGCAATGCCGATGCCGGTATCCGCCACGTCAACCTGCAGGTACCCCTCCGCATCCTTGGCGCGGCGCAAAGTGACCGTCACTCGACCGCCGCTGGGCGTATACTGCCAGGCGTTGGCAATCAGGTTCGTCAGAATCTGGGTGACGCGCGCCGCGTCGCCCCGTACCTGTGGCATCTCTTGTGGCTCATCCCAGATCAACGCCAGGCCCCGATTGTCATACTGCGCCTGAAACGTAGTCACTACCTGAGAGACTATGCGGCCCAGATCCAGCGGCTCGATCGTCAGTCGCAATCGGCCTGTCTCGATCCGGGAGATATCCAGAATATCGTTCACCAGCGCCGTCAGCCGGTCCACATTCGACTTGATGATCTGCAAAAAGTTGCGTTGCGTATCGGTCAGACCGCCGGCCATGCCCAGGAACAGCAGATCGGTAAAACCCTTGATCGAGGTCATGGGCGTGCGCAGCTCATGTGACACCGTGGAGATAAACTCGTTCTTCAGCCGCTCCACCTCGGCTTCTCGGCTGATATCGCGCATGGCAGCAACCAGACCGGGCATCTGGCCTACTCCGGTGATGAGCGGGCTCATGCCAACCGCGAATACGCGCGTGCCCGACTCCAGCCGCACGACGCTCGGCCGCAGGTCGCCCTCCCCAGCCTCCAACTTTCTTTTTAGCTCGGGGTACAGCTTGTCGGCCAGCTCTCGGTGCATCGCGGTCTCGCCAAGACCGATCATGTGACGGTAATGCTCCCCTTGCACCACCATGCTCGATATGCCAAGCATCTCTTCGGCAGCCGGGTTGACCAGTAGCACCCGCCCATTGTCGTCGAGCACGATCACACCGTCGGCAATCGATTCCAGGATCGCCTGGCTCTTGGCCGATTCTGCCCGCTGTGTCTGCAGCATCACCCCAAGTTGATCGGCCTGCTCGGTGATGTATGCATACAGATCCGAGTTGTTCACGGCAATGGCCACTTGGCCTGCAGCGGCGGTGATCAGCTTCAGGTGGTCCTGGCCAAAGTAGCCCGCGTCAGCATGGCCAAGAGTCAGCACTCCCACTATGTCGCCGCCGCCCAACGACAGGGGCACACACACCACCGAGCGGAACTTGAACGGCTTGTCTGGGCGAGTCAGCCAGCGGTCGTCCTGAGTTACATCGGGGACAAGCGCCGGTTGGCGGTGGTCCAAGACCCAGCCTGCAAGGCCGACTCCCCTTCTCAACAGAGTGCGCTCGCCCTCGCGAGGCACCTGTCTGCCTGGTTCCAGCGTTGCCCTCAGACGCAGTTCGCCGCTTTCCTGATCCAGCAGCATCATCGTCCCGTGCTCGACCTTGAGTGCGTCGGCAAAAAGAAGCAGGGCGCGCTCCAGGACACGCTCCAGGTCGAGAGTGGTGCCCAATTCGCTGGTGATCCGATACAGTGCCTCTGCCCGGTCGCGCTGTTTGGTCAGCTCACCCAAGGCGTCCTCCAGGTCCTTGGTGCGGGCCTCGACCATCTTTTCCAGTTCGTTGCTCAGATGGACGATCTCTTGGTAGAGTCTGGCATTGGTGATGGCTACGGCGGTCTGTGCCCCAATCGTGGAAAACAGAACCAGGTCCTGTGGGCTGTACAGGTGCTCCTGTTCGTAGCTCTGGATACCCATGACGCCCGCGACCTGGTTGGCCACGAGGAGCGGCACACCCATCCACGACTTGGCCGGTTCACCCACGAAAGCAATGCCTTGTTCGTCGTGAAAAGCCTGTAGTTCCGCCGCAGTCGACAGTAGCAATGGCTGGCGAGTCCGCAAGATGTAGCCGGTGATGCCTGCGCTTGCATCGTAGCGGGCCGAGGGGAAACGCTGCCCATGCTCCAGGGCAAAGGCCAGTGTCCACTCATCGCTCCCCTCCTCATAGGTCGCGATGAAAAAGCTGGTCGTGTCAAACAGCCGCCTGACCTGGGGCTCGACCATCTCCAGCAAGGCGTCCAGATCCAGCGCAGAGCTGATCGCCCGGCTCATGTCGTTCAGGACGGCCAACTCGGCAATGCGGCGCTCGCGCTCTTGGAACAGAGCAGCGTTCTGGATGGCCACAGCCAACTGATCGGCGGCGATCTCCAGGGCTGCTGCATCATCATCGGCAAATGCCCTCGGCCTGTCTGCCTCAACTTCGAGGACACCCAGCACCCGGTCACCAACCCGGATAGGAACCGACAGGGTCGCCGGCGAGTCCCAGTCATCTAGACGCACATACCGCTCGTCGCGAGTCGTGTCGTTGCACACGATCGTGTTGCCGCTCGCCGCCGCCGCACCGATCAGGCCATCCCCTACCTTCTGACGATAGCCAGATGGGATCACCTCCCAGAAATCCTTGTTTGCGGCCGCTACGTACAGGTCGCCAACATGATCCTTTAGCAGTACTGCCACTCTGAAATAGCCGAGATTCTGATGCAGGGCATCGATCGCCGTGTCCAGCATCTCCTGCAGCTCGAGCTGGGCAGCTGCCCGGCGACCGATCTCGTTCAGCAGCGACAGGCGCAAAGCAGCTTGTTGTGTGCCCTCAAATGATCGCGCGCTTTCCAGAGCGACTGTGGCCTGGTCGGCCAGCATCGCCAACAGCACCTGTTCAGCAGCGCCAAACCGATGCTTCTCGGCCGAGCCTGCGGTCAGGACGCCAATCACCCGCTTGCCGACCATCATGGGCGCGAGCAGCATCGAGCCGATGGGCGTCGGCCCTGGTACAAAGCGCGGCTCCTGGTCCGTGTCTGGGATCGCCAGTGGAGCGCCGGCGGCGGCGACATGACCCACCAACCCCTCGCCCGGAGCGAACCGCAGCCCAACCATGTCGGTCAACTTGGCTCCCAGACTGGACGCGGCACCAAGATGGCCGTCGAACGGGTCGGCCAAGAAAATCGCGCTCAACTCGCAATGAAGCAGCTCAGTCACCGTCCGTATAACGGTGTTCACAACCTGGCTGGGCTCCAGCGCTTGAGTCAGGGCTCTGCCCATCTTGTTGATCTGGGCCAGGTTGTCAGCCCGGCTCCGAATATCGGCGTATAGAGCGGCGTTCTCCACAGCCAGCGATGCCTGATTGGCAAAGATGGCCAAGGCCTCCAAGGTCGATCGCGATGGCCGCTGACCGTTGGCCGGATCGTCGACCGAGATTATCCCCAATACCTGCCCGGTCGTTCCGCGCAGTGGAGCCAGGAGCATGTCGTCGCGATGCCACTGTCCTTCCTGCCACTCGGCTAGCGGTTCTGTAAATCCGGGCACCACAGCATACGTGTGTAGATCAGCAGCCCAATCAGCCTGCTTCTCGAATGGGAAGAAGTAACACGCTCCCTGTTGGTACTCATCGGTCAGAATCCGTTCGTACCGGCTGAGTGGCTGGTGGTCTCGCTTCATCTCCTCAAAGGCGTCCAGCGGTATCCCTGCCGCTGCCACTCGGCGCAGCACCGGTGCCATGCCGTCGGCCGACTGTGTTCGCTCCGCTAGCGCTTCCGGACCCTCCTTGGTCACGATACTGATCAGGACCGCGTTAAAGCCAACTGTCTCCTGAATGCCATAGGCGATCTCTTCCAGGACCTCGACCAGCGGTACGTCGGCACGGAGTTTCTGGCTGATGGCCAGCAAGCTGTCCATCTGCTCCGTCCGGCGGGTCAAGGCCATATTGACGCCTGCCTGCTCCTCAAAGCGCAGCGCATTGCCGATGGCCACAGAGGCCTGCTCGGCCAACGCCTGCACAAACGTCAGGTCCTGGTCGTCAAAGGCCCCCGCCTCAGTGTGAAGCAGGTTGATCACCCCCACCACCAGGCCAGCCTGAAAGATCGGAACAACCAGGGCCGCTCGGGTCATGAGCTTGACGCATACGAACGTCTCATCCAGTTGAGCATCGGATATGATTCGCGGCTCGCCTGACTCGGCCACCAAGTTGGAGACGCTGGGATTGCTCACGTCGAGAAGCTTCTGAGCAATGGCCTGTTGCTCCTCTTCCGAGTAGCCCTGGGCGCTCCTCAGCATCAGTTGGCCGGTGTCCAGGTCGCGCAGTATGACATTGCCGTGCGTAGCGCCCGTGGTACGGACCGCCGAATCGAGGATAGTGGACACAACGGTGTCCAGGTCCAGGGTGGCGTTTAGCTCTTGAGTTGTGCGCTGCAATGCCGTCAATTCTTCCAGTCGGGCCTGGAGCTGCATGTCAGTCTGGGCGTACAGCCGGGCGTTTTCGATAGCCACGGCCGCCTGGTTAGCCAGAGCCTGGCACAGCCGGATCTCGTCGGGAGGAAACTGGTGTTCGTGACGGCTCTCGAATAGCTCGACCAGGCCAATGACCCTATCCCGGCTGACGAGCGGTAACATCAAAAGCGATTTCTGCCCATGTCCGTCCAAAATCGCTCGCTCGGTTGGGTCGGCATTCGGATCTGAGCCGTGGATGACGAACGGCTGGCGCGTGACCAGCACCCGTTTGGTGGCCGGGTAATCGGTCAGGTGAAAGACAGAGCCGATCTCGGCGGGCTGGTCAGTCCGGGACTCATCAATCAGCGTCACCACTGCGTCCCTGCCCCGATCCCAGTCAGAGATGACACAGGCTGACACACTAATGGCGTCACGCATCTGCCGGGCAACCATCTGCAGCACTTCGCGCAGCTCCAGACTGGACGAGATAGCCGCACTGGTCTCGTATAGAATGCCCAACTCCCTGAGGCGGCTGTTCTGAGCCTCGAAGAGCCGAGCATTCTCTACCATTCCGCCCGCTTGCCGGCCGAGGGCAGTCGCCAACTGCAGATCCTCTCCGGTCAGCTCTTTCTTCTCGGTTAGCCAGACGATGTACACCCCGCCGATCACCTGGTCGCGGGCCAACAGCGGCACAAATAGCGTAGTCTGATGCGGAAAGGCATCGCGAACCAGAGGATGGATGCGGGGATCGTGCGCCGGGTCAGTGCTGTATACGGCCTGCCGGGTTCTCCATGCCTCTTTGATGAACGGTGATCCTGGATAGGGATCTTGAAACTCCGGTACAAGCGGAGCTTGTTCTTGGGAACCTTATAACCCGCCACAGTCTGCAGGTGAGTACCCGACTCATCCGGCATGTACACGCCGGCCATGTCCGCCTTGCAAGGCGCGGCATAGCTCACGGGCGACGCGGCGCATCGCCTCGGTGACGTCGACGACCGAGCTAAGCGCCTCAGTCACCCGCAACAGGAGCTGAGTCTGCTCAAACCGGCGCTGCGCATCTCCGTACAGCTTGGCGTTGTGGATGGCAACGGCGGCCTGGTCGGCGATGATGCGCAGGATCTCCAGACTGCTCTCATCATAGGCGCCTGGACGATCACTGGCCAGCTCTAACGAGCCGACGAATGTCTCGCCTGTCTTGAGCGGCAGGCCCACATAGGCTCCGACCGGCGTATCGTCGGCCACGATCTTGGGCTGCACGTCCTGCCGTGCTCTCGTATCAGCTACCAGCAGCTCTTGCTCGGTTCCGGGCAATCCAGCCTGTATATCCTTCGTTCAGATGATAGACGCCGCCGGCGCGGGCTGTGTAGCGGGCATCGCCAGCGCTGGCCCAGGTGACCATCACCTGCTGAGACTCATCCCACAGGCAGATCTCGGCGATGTAATAGTCCACCAGCTTCCTGACATGGGCCAGGATTAGAGCCAGTGTTCGTTCCAGGTCCAGGCTACTGCTGATCTCCTTGCTGATCTCGGCGACGGCAGACAACACCTTAACTTGCCCTCGCTCCGCCTCAATGATTGACAAACTGCCCCTCCCCCGCCCCGAACATCACATCGATTGCGCCTACACTCGCAGGCAGACGCTTCCCAATCACACCGCAACCCGTTATGTCGATCCTCTAAGAGGCTCCCTTGCGGGAGGCGGACTGGCGCCGGGCTTCAGCTGCAACTTCGGTGATCTCCCGAATGTCAGCAAAGTCGGCGCTGGTATCGTGGATCAGTCCGACCGCACAAGTCATCAGCGGAGCCCGTTGCCCTTTGCCTTGCCCGTCAACCACCTCAATATATCCCCGTTCGCGGTCTTTGAATGAGTAGAAAGTGAGCACCTCGCTGTCAAAGCGCTGGATCAAGCGGGACTGAATCTGGGATGCAGACGGCCGGCGTGGTGGTGATCAGAAAGTCGTCGCCCCCAACATGACCGACGAAATCGGAACCGGTGCCCAGCTCGTCGACCACTTCGTTGAGCAGCATGGAGGCAAAGCGCAGCACGTCATCGCCGGCCACAAAGCCGTACACGTCGTTGAAATCCTTGATGCCATTGATCCCGACATACAGGACCGACCAGCCCTTGCGGCGTATGATCTGCCGTAGCTGTTCCTCGATCAGCTTGCTGCTAGGCAGCCCGGTGACTGGGCTGGTCAGGTTAAGCCAACCTGCCCGGCGCAAGGCTCCCTGCACCCGCAGCAGCAGGAGCTGAAGATCGAACGGCTTGGTCACATAGTCATCCGCTCCCAGCTCCAGCCCGGCGATCTGATCGCTCCGTTCGTCCCGCTGCGTCAAGAAGATGATCGGGATGTGACTGGTGCGTAGGCTGCCGCGCAGGCGGCGACAAACCTCGTAGCCATTGATATCCGGCAGCATAATGTCGAGAATCACAAGATTAGGCATGCTGCGGCGGCATACTTCCAGCGCTTCTTCCCCGCGTGGCGCCACGATCGTCTCATAGCCCTGCGAGTCGAAGTAGATGCGCAGCATGTTGGAGATGTCAAAATCGTCCTCGACGACAAGTAGGCGTCCTTTGCTCATCCTATTGTTCCTCCCAAAAACTGATAGCCTCGCGCCAGCGCCGACCGCAGGCTCTCTAGCGGCAGCGGAGTGGGTCTGGCGCGCCCTGCGCTAGCGAGGATACAGCCTCTCGTGAAGCTCCTCGCCGCGCCGGCCCAGGTGATCGCTCTCCTCATACGAGACGTTCCGGGTAATCACCGAACGACCTTCCTCGTGAAACAAGATCACGTCCGACTCGACCATCCGCCCCGGGTAGATGGTCAAATCAGCACCGATCCGGCAGTGATGGCCGACACATCCACCCAGAACAGTCATACCTACGTCCTCCAATTGCCCCCGATGGAACGTTTGCATCGGCACGGGCAGCAAATTAAAGTCAGTGAACGTCGTGCCGGCGCCGACGAACGAGTCACGCCCGACAACGCAGCACTGCAAACAGGCATTCTGGGCGACCATCGTGTCTTCCATCAATGTCGTCATGAATAGCGAGGCGCGGAATGGCAGATAACAGCGGTCGCCCACAACGCTGATCTGGAGCTGATTCCCCTGCAGCAGGTTGACGTTGTTGCCGATGATGCAGCACGAAATGACACAGCCTGCCCCGATGTAGCAGTTGTCGCCGATGATGGTTGGCCCTTGGATGATCGCCGTCGGATCGATCTGGGTGTTTCGACCGATCCGGACCATATGGGAGCACGATAGGATCTGCTTGCGTTCCAGGAGAGCGCGCCAGAATATCTTGAGCTGGACACTGAACTGGCTGAGGCTACGTTCCATCCGTGCCCCTTCGGCCAGGACACCGAACAGGCAATTCACCACAAAGAGGTGCACCCAGTTCTCCACGGAACAAAAAGCCCGCAGCGGGATCTGATAGACCAGATCTCCCTTCTCCGTAGACATGTGCGTCGGCACATGATAGGAACCGAATTCGTAGGCGCCGGTGTCCATCACCAGAGGCCGTGTAATCTCCTCCAGCCCGTGCGGATAGTACCACATCGGCGCCACGTACACATCCCCTTCACGCCGGATACCGTTTTGCAGTGGCAGGGCGTGGTTGACGATCACCTTGTCGTCCAAGGCAAAGGCAACGCGGCAGGCCTTGCCCAGCGAGCGAGCTTTGGACATAAAGGCTTCGATGAAAGCATGGTCGAAGAACAGGTTGTCGCGGTAGACGAGCATCTCGTCGTGCTGATCCGTTGGGATCTGCTCAAAGAACTCCACCTCGGTCTCGGAGTCACAGTAGGGCTCCAGAATGTCTTTCTGATGGAGCCACAGCGGCTTGTTCAGTACCCTCAGTTCGCGCGCCGGCTCGTTGAAGGGTGGTATTTTCCTCTTGTCGCAGATAATGAACTTCTTTGCTTTGCCCATTGTTGTGCAGTAACGATGCTGATCGTTTCCCCTAACCCAACGGTCGCTTTTCCACGATGAACACACAGCTCCGGTGCCCCATGGCGATGCACTCGATCTCTTCCACGCGGACGTTCTTTCCGCCTGTAACCCAGTGTAATCCTTCCTGGAGCAGACCCAGCGCCCCATAGCAGATAGGGGTCTGAGCCTGGCGCCCCCAACACACAGGGCAGCGATCGATGTAGTACAAGAAGTGATCCAGCTCTTCTTCTACCCGCACCACCTGATCGCTCGTCTTGTTAAAGGTCTCAGACATTGCGTTCAGGCCGATTTTGATCTTCATACCCATCGGCAGGAGGCGAAAAGCGAGATCGGCGATACCCAGAACGGCAGCGAAATCCTTCAATGCATAGTAGAGCCCCGCTCGTCCGGCACGCGTTGCCAATCCTCTGCCGCCCCTGGGACCATACATGTCCTCGAGCGCCTGGTTGAGGGCGCCCATCTCGTCAAAGCTCCAGCCAAGGTCCAGGTTGTTGGGTGGGTAGTTGTTGATCAGATGGCGCAGCCTGGCCAGGTTCAGGACGGCGTTGACTCCGTTCTTGCCCATCACGTCTTCAAGTGCAAGCAAGAACATCCGGCCCATTTTGTTGGGCCAGTAGTACCGCGTCACAGACTCTGGAAGCACCGATTCGTCGTTCACGATGCCAAGTAGCTCAGCACGATAGAATTGAACTTGTCCGGCTCGTCCAGCATGGGGAAATGCCTCGAAGCGGAAAACATCTCAACCTGCGCCCCAGGAAGCGGGCGCAGCAGCTCTGCCTGGCGCGGGTTCACGATCTTGTCTCCCCGGCCATACGCACCCAACATCCGCACGCGGAGATCCCCAAGCCGGGGCCGCAGGTTCGTGTGATGTAGCGAATTGATGCTCCACAGAAATGATTCCAGCGTCATCTTGGCCAGGTCATGCATCAGAAGCTGGTACCAATCGCTCCAGTTGGCAGCGATCCAGGGCGCAAAAAGCCTAATGCCCGTGCGTAGCAGTCCGGGTGAATTCCAAACCAGGAAAGCGATCCACGGTTGGCCCGCTAGTTTCAGAAAAAGGTTCAGAGAATTGCCCTCAACCGGCGAACCGACAAGAGCTACCCTTTCGACACGGTTCGGTCGGTCCAAAGCCAGGTTAAGGGCTACCGTCCCGCCCATCGAATGGCCAATGACGGGAGCACTCTGGATGCCCAGTCTTTCCATGAACTGGTCGACCAGCGCCACAAAGTCGGCCACATTATAGTTCTCGCGGCGCTTGTCCGACTCACCAAAACCCCAGAAGTCGAGCGCATAGGTCCGATAGCGGCTGGACAGCGCCTCCATCGTCCCCAGCCAGCAACCCCACGACCCGAGCCATCCATGCAGCAGGATTACTGGCTTGCCCCGTCCAACTGTTTCGTAATGCACTACACCCTGATTGGTAACGATTGAGCTCAACTTATATGAGTCTTCCCAGATCTTCAGCCGCCCGCCGCATGTCGAGAAAAACCAGACCCAGCTTGGCATCCTTGCGGGCCAACACCGTGAGCACCGCCTCCTCGCCGACCGAGGCCAGAATAACATACCCGTTAGCCCCACGGACATATACCTGATCGAGGGTGCCCCGCCCAAGCTCGCTGGCAATCCTCTCGCCCAGGCTGAGCATAGCCGCACTCATCGCCGAGACCCGATCCTCCTCTACGTCGGGAGGCAAAGCCGAAGCCATGATCAGCCCGTCCACACTGACCACCGCGGAAGCCTCGATATCTGGAGTGCCCATCTGCAAGTCCTTCAGACGGGCAATCATCTGTTCCGTTCGCGATCGGGCCATCTCCCCCCCCTAGTCTGACGCGGTGTCCAGAATGGTATAAAGCAGTTCTAGCAACACCCGCTTGACACTTTCTTTGTTAGTTGCCACACACGGCAGGAGCTTGACATTGGGATCCACCTTCAATGCGATGCGTAGGTCTTCAGCCGGCCAGGCGTCCTCCATATCCTGCTTGTTGGCCGCAACCACGTAAGGTGTCGTGGCGTAGCCTCGGAAGACGTCTAGAATGCGGCGCGCCTCACGGAATGTCTCAGGGCGGACACTGTCTACCAGTACGACAAAGCCCAGCATCCCCTCTGATAGGATCTCCCACATAAAGTCGAACCGTTTTTGCCCCGGCGTGCCGAAAAGATAGAGCACCAGGTCGTTATCGACCGTGATCCGGCCAAAGTCCATGGCCACTGTCGTCTCTTTCTTCTGCCGCGACGTCGGATCGCTGATCTTGCGCTCTGTTGAAACGACCTCGATCTCGCTAATAGACCGGATAAACTCCGTCTTGCCTGAATTGAACGGTCCGGTGATGACCATTTTGACTGTTTGCATCTCTACAACCGCCTGATCCGATCTATCAGCTTCTGTATCACCGAACGTTTGACAGCCGGCGGCCGAGACACCGCCTCCTCCATGGCAACTGCCGTCGGCACCGTCGGTGTCGGTGGCGCCCCCTCCGGTGTGATCACCTCAACCAGTCCCGCTTGCAGCAAACCGTAGATAATCTTCCGGATCTGGAAATCATCCATCCCGATCCGTTGCGCAATCCGCTTGATCGAATTGCGCGGATTGATGTACGAGATCACCCGCCACTCATCCACGCTGAGGTTGATATTGCGCAACTGAGCCTGGGGACGATCGGTGAATTTGAGGGCCATACTGAGATCTGGCAGCTCATCCTGGAGATGCTCCCATTCCTTAACCCGGCGGCTGCCTTCCAGAATCAGGTTCTCCAGGTCGACGGCCACTCCAATGGTACCGTCAGAAGGTAGCTGATTGGGCTCAAAGTGGAAAAGCCCATCCGACCAGGTGAAAAGCCCGTAGACCGCCTCCAGCGTTTCGGCCCGGATCGCCGCAACGATCTCTTGCTGAGTGATGTAGCCGGCGCTGATCAACAGCATGCCCAGTTCTTTGTCCGTCTGGTTCTCAGCGCGCGTACGGATAACTCGGGCCTGTTCCTCAGTCAGCTTGCCAGCGCGAGCAAGCACAGAGGCCAAGTGCCCATCCCGCCCGCTCGTCGTAACGTGCACCAGTTTTCCTTCTTTGAAGAACAAACGATTGACACCTGGCTGCACCTGAATAGATAGCGCTCCGGTCTTGCGGGCCAGGTGGATCAGGTTTAACAGTTGGGTCGTGCTAAAGTCCTTTAGGTTCCCTTTAAGCGCCATTGCAACCTATCCTTTACTGAGCTGTCGGGAGTGGGCTCATTACCGGACAAGACTCCATCGAGATGAGTCTCCGTGGAGATTCCTCTCGATCTGGTCCGCCAACACCCGTTCCATTATACCCTTTCTTAATCTAATAGTCAACTGCTCTGGCGCATGTTTGCAGCCAAGAGACCAAGCACGGCCACAGTCAGATCGCACCCTGAGCATAGTGCATTCGCCCCGGCTGACTGCTGCCTGCAACTTGAACAAAGCTGGGCAGGTATGTTATAATGGGCGGCACCCTAGTTTCAGAGGTCTCCTCTGGGGGATAGGGATGACTGGACCATTATCGGAGGATCGTGCATGATGACAGAGCACCAACGTTTGGTTGACAGGCAAGATGGCTGGCGGGCAAGAGTTCAGGTTGTGGTAGTGCTGGTAGCTCTTGTTTTGGCCAGTTTCTACCTCACGAGTTGTCTGTCATCGGAAGCCGATCGCGCAACGCCGACGCCGACCAAGACCCCGAAGCCGGTCGACATCGCTGTACTGCCTACTAACACGCCAACACCATTCACCCCGCCAACCGCCACACCTACGCCAACAGCACCCGTCGCCACCGACACACCGACCTCCATCCCTGAACCCACTCAGAGCCTGACTCCAACAGTGACGCCGTGGCCCACCTTCGGCCCAGATACCTGTCCTCTCACCGGCCTGCAGGTCAGCGATCCGGCCCTGCTGCAGCGGCGTCCCCTGGCCGTCAAGATCCAGAACTACACTACGTCACGCCCGCAGTACGGGCTTCCCCAGGCCGACATTGTCTACGAACACCTGAATCGCAGGCGGGCATCACCCGTTTTACCGGCATCTATCTGTGCCAGAATGTGGACAAGGTTGGGTCGGTGCGCAGTGCCCGATTCATCGACTTGGAGCTCCCGGTCATGTACAAGAGCCTCTTCGCCTTCTCCGGCGTCTGCCCTGGGCTGTACCCCAAGTTCAAGGAAGCAGATTTTTTCGACAGGGAGTTCTGGTACGACCAGGGTATCCACGATGAGGCCTTTTACCGCGACAAAGAGCTGCTCGCCAAAGGCTTGGCCGTCGAGCACACCCTGTTCCTTTCGGCCACAAAGATCTGGGAGATAGCCGACGACCTGGGCATCAACCAGCCCCAGGATCTCCACGGCATGACCTTTGACTTTGCCGTACCGACAGGCGGGCAAGTGGGCACCACCATCCACATTCCCTACCCAAACAAAGAGATGATCGTCGACTATCGCTACGACGGCAAGACCGGCACCTATCTCCGTTTGCAGGACGGCGACCCCTTTCTCGATGCCGCCACCGGCGAACAGATCTCTGTGACAAACGTTGTCCTGGTCTACGTCCCACACGTCGACTCGGACTTTTACGAGGACTATCCGCGGACCAACTGGCCTTCGATCCAGATCCAGTTGTGGGGCACCGGGCCGGCGGTCGTCTTCCGCGATGGCCAGGCGTTTGAGGGCCTTTGGGCCCGGCCCACCAAGCCGACGAACGAAAACCTGCTCGTCTTTCGCGACAAGACCGGTCAGACACCGATCCCGCTCAAGCCGGGGAACACCTGGATTCAGGTCATCCCCGTGCCTCCTCACAAGTGGGCATTCGAAGCCACGTGGAGCGGCGAGGAGTAGCCCGGTGACGGTCATTGGCAAGCAGATCAGCCTGTCCACACAGGGCAACGGGCAGGTGATAGACATCACTGACGACGTGGCACACCACGTCAGGGATTCGGGTCTGAAGAACGGCACGGTCACCCTGTTCAGTCCCGGCTCGACCAGCGCATTGACCACAACAGAGTACGAGTCGGGCGTCGTGCATGATCTCCAGCAGTTGTTCGACCGGATTGCCCCGCCCAACATCGACTATCGCCACAACTTGCGTTGGGGCGACGGCAACGGTCACGCGCACGCCCGGCACGCCCTACTGGGGCCGTCTCTAACCATCCCGTTCTTGGACAGACGCCTGACCCTTGGCACCTGGCAGCAGGTCGTCTTTATCGATTTCGACAACCGGCCAAGGACCCGCTCCGTAGTAGTTCAGATCATGGGTGAATAGAGACACGTTTGACGCAGATCCCCATGGGGAGATCCGCTTCGATTGTTAAAGAGCAGTTTTCGGCTGTCTCACCGCGCTTTGTGCGCCTTTTTTTCGGTATAGCCGACTATGTCCGATTATAACATAGCGCTAGATCGGTTACAATAGTCTCTTGGGATTAGATGGGGGTACCGTTCCATGAACTCTGGGACGTAGACTGAAGGATGAAAGAGCCGACTCCAGACTCCAGACGGCCGGAGGTCGAACAGCACAGTGGCAGGAACCGGCGGGCAAGTCGGGCGCAGCCGCAGGCAGTCCTGGATGTGGGCGCGCCCATCCCCTTCAGAGGATGGGTTCATGCCCGTGTGCGGCCGGCACCGCGGCTTCTGACCCAGGCACCTCGCTGGGTGCGCGAGCTGTTCGAGCACGACTGGGCACCGGTAGAAGCCCTGAGCGCCCAGGCTCGCCTCCTTCCTGCCGGGCTGTGGACCTATTTGTTGACCTGCACGAGAGGGTTTGTCGTCATTTATCTGGGCGACTCCCAGTATCTTCCCGGTCCGACATCAGTCCGAGGGCAATCAGTGCACAATGTGGCCTTTGTGTCGGTAGAGGACCTCGCCCGAGGCAACGACCAGCCGCTGCACGTCATCGGCCATCTGATCGACCACCACCTGGGGTGTGGCGGCGATCTGGAAGGTTCATGGTTGACCGGTGGCGCCGGAGTCACTCCCGCCTGGCAGCAGGCAGCCAAGCGCCTGGCCGGTCTCTACCCCCTGGACTATGGCGTCGATGAGGTCGCCCGCTCCAACATCCAGGACTATTTTGCCCAGTCGCTGGCGATCTACTGTCGCGACCGGCAGCGTCTGAATGTGGCCGATCCGCAGATCTGCCGGTGGCTGCGGGATACCCTGTTTGATGAAAGGTTTTGGCATTGACATGTACACTTTGCGTCTAGAGGCGCTGCGGCGTCTCCAAGTGGCCAACAACATCGACTGTCTGGTACTTATGCCCGGCGCCAACCTGCACTACTTCACCGGGTCTCACCCCTCACCTGAGCGAGCGCCCGACTGTTTTCTTGGTGCCGGCCAAGGGGACGCCGGCCGCGTTGCTGCCGGCATTCGAGGCAAAGGCTGCACAAGACCATCTGGCGCAGATCCCCGCTTGGGGACCGGCCGGCGTCCGGCTGTTCACCTATCGCGACGAAGATGGGCATGAGGGGGCCTTCCAGCAAGCAGCCGCCGAACTCGAGCTGGCGGGCAAGGTGATCGGCGTCGAATACCTGGCCATGCGCCTCCTGGAGGCTCGCCGCATCGAGCAGGCGGCATCCGGCTGCCGCCTGGTCGCCACCGAGCCGTGGCTACCCCAGCTGCGCATGGCCAAGGACGAGACCGAAATCGCCTGCATGCGCCGGGCCATCGACATTGCCGAGCGGGCATTGCAGCGACTGCTGGGCGAGCAGGCCATCCGGCCCGGCCGGACCGAGCGACAGGTAGCAGCCGACCTTCAGGTTGCTCTGCTGCGTGAGGGTGGGCAGGGCGAAGCCTTCTCGCCCATCGTCGTTGCCGGCCCGAACTCGGCCTTGCCCCACGCCGGTCCCTCCGACCGGCCGATGCAGATTGGCGATTTGGTGACCCTCGACTGGGGAACGGTGTACGAAGGCTATCGCTCTGACATCACCCGCACCTTTGTGCTCGGCTCACCTTCACCCGAAATAGAGCAGATCTACGACGCAGTGCTAGCCGCCAACGAGGCGGCCCGCCTGGCGATCCGTCCCGGCTTGCCAGCCCAGGAGGTCGACCGCGTCGCCCGGCGGGCAATTACGCTCGCCGGCTATGGCGACTATTTCACCCATCGCACTGGGCACGGTCTTGGCCTGGAAACCCACGAACCGCCCTACATGGTCGAGGGCAACCTGGACCTGCTCCGGCCGGGGATGACCTTCACCGTCGAGCCGGGCATCTACGTGCCGGGCTTGGGCGGCGTCCGCATCGAGGACGACGTCTGCGTCACCGAGCAAGGAGTCGAGACGCTGACGACGCTGCCCCGCGACCTGATGGTCTTGAACCAGATCCCCGTCATGGAAGAGAGCCAATAGCATGAAGGCATTGGTCACTGGTGCCGCCGGATTCTGTGGCTGGCACCTGGTGTCACACCTGCTGCACGCAGGCTATAACGTCTCGGGCTTGGACTGCATCAAAGTAGCCCATCCAGACGTCACAATCCACAAGGTAGACATTCAGGATGCGGCGGGGGTGCAGGCTCTCCTGGGGATGGTCCGGCCCGACATGGTCTTTCACCTGGCAGCGCTGACCAACCCGCGCCTGGACTACCCGGAGCTGCACCGAGCCAACGCTGTGGGTACCCTGATCCTGCTGAACGCCGTGCACCGGGTCTGCCCTGCCGCCACCATCGTAGTAACCAGTAGCAGTGCCGTCTACGGCCGGGGGCAAGGCGGCACCCTGTCGATCGATGAAGATGAACCACTGCGCCCGATCAACCCCTACGCCGTAAGCAAAGTCGCGCAAGAGATGATTGCCTACCAGCAGTTTGCCGCGCACGGCCTGCACGTGATCCGTACTCGCGCGTTCAACCTGACTGGCCCGGGCGAGAGCGCTAACTTCGTTACCGCGGCCTTCGCCCGGCAGATCGCCGGTATCGAAACCGGCCGGCAAGACCCGATCCTGCAGGTCGGCAACCTGGACGCAGTCCGCGATTTCACCGACGTCCGCGATGCAGTGCGTGCCTACCGCCTGCTCGCCGAGCAGGGAGAACCTGGAGCCGTATACAACGTCTGTTCGGGGCAGGGCACCAAGATCCGTCAGCTACTAGATGACTTGCTGACAGTGGCCCGTTTCCCCGGCATTGTGGTGCAGCCCGACCCAGGTCGCCTGCAGCCAGCAGATGTTCCGATCCAGATTGGCGATGCGACGCGCCTCCGAGAGGCAACCAGCTGGCTGCCCGTGATTCCCTTCCGGCAGACGTTACAGGATGTGCTGGACCATTGGCGACGGCACATAGATGAGGAAGGCTAAATGAGCACTGAAAACAAGCCCGTGCTGGTGACAGGGGCTGGCGGCTTTATCGGCAGCCACGTAGTCGAAGCTCTGCTGCACAGCGGCCACCAGGTCCGAGCGCTGGTTCACTATAACAGCCAGGGAAGTTGGGGACACCTTCGAGAGCTCGGTCATCAAGGTCAGCTTGAGGTTCGCCTAGGCGATGTGACCGATCCTTACCTGGTCCACAGCCTGGTCGATGGCTGTCAAGTTGTGCTTCACCTGGCAGCGTTAATCGGCATCCCATACTCCTATCACGCACCGGCTTCCTATGTGGCCACAAACGTCGGCGGCACGCTCAACGTATTGGAGGCCTGCCGTCAGGCTAGAGTGCGTCGGGTGGTTGTGACCTCGACCAGCGAAGTGTATGGCACCGCCCGCTATGCACCCATCGACGAAGCGCACCCACTCCAGGCCCAGTCGCCCTACGCGGCGAGCAAGATCGCCGCAGACAAGCTGGCCGAGTCCTATTTTCGCAGTTATGACCTGCCCGTCGTCGTCTTGCGTCCATTCAACACCTACGGGCCGCGCCAATCCGCACGGGCCGTGATCCCAACCGTGCTGGTCCAGGCCATGGCGGGAACCAGTGAGATCCAGTTGGGAAACCTGACCCCTCAACGCGACCTGACCTTCGTCGAGGATACAGCACGAGCCTTTCTTCTTGCAGCCGAATCAGCCGGTATCGAAGGAGAGGTTATCCACTTCGGACAGGGCAGCGCGATCAGCGTGGCAGAACTTGCCCAGCGCTGCCTAGAGGCAGCAGCGGCCGGGAGTCGAGCGCGCATCGTGAGCACCGCCGAGCGGCGACGCCCTGACAAGAGCGAAGTTGAGCTGCTGGTGTGCAATGCCGCCAAGGCACAGCGTTTGCTCGGCTGGACGCCCCAGGTGTCCCTAGCTGAGGGATTGCGCCGTACCGCCGATTACCTGCGGGCTCACCTAACGCAGTACCGGGCCGGAGATTACGCGATATGAGCACGCAGGTGGACTCCCGTGGACGAGGGCCGGCAGCGGGGTTACGGGCAGTGATCCTCGCCGGCGGCAAGGGCACACGCTTACAGCCCTTCACCGTCAATTTCCCCAAGCCCTTGATGCCATTGGGCGATACACCAGTGCTTGAGGTGCTTATCCGCCGCCTGATCCACTATGGCATCACCGACATTACACTCACATTGGGCCACCTGGCCGAGCTGGTCAAGGCCTACTTCGACCATCGCCAGCAACTGGTCCAGCAGATGACACTGCGCTGTGTGGAAGAGGAAGAGCCGACGGGAACTGCCGGCTCCCTTGGACTGGTAACAGGCTTGGATAATACATTCCTCGTAATGAACGGCGACCTGTTGACCAACCTGGACTTTGACGCTCTGGTCCAGTTTCACCGTGAACAGAAGGCGATACTGACCATTGCCACCCATGCGCGTCGGGTCAAGATAGATCTGGGCGTGCTCCAGTTTGACAGCGATCATCGGATAACGAACTACTTGGAAAAGCCGGAAACCACGTATCACGTCAGCATGGGCATCTACGTGTATGAGCCAGGTGTCCTAAAGTACGTGGAGCCTGGCCAACACCTCGACTTCCCAGACCTGGTCTTGCGCCTGCTCGCCCACGAAGAACGGGTGTGCGCCTACCCGAGTGACTGCCTTTGGCTCGACATCGGACGGCCCGACGACTATGCCAGAGCGCAACAGCTATTCTCTGATGAAGCGAACGCATTTGACTATGCCTGAGGAAACCGGCGAGTTCCTCGGTTCAGCTTTGCAGGATCGCCCCCTCTGGGCTATAATGATCCAAGAGAATCGGCTAGGCGGCTAGGGAATGATCAAGATCTTGAGCGTTGTGGGTGCACGGCCCAACTTTATGAAAATCGACCCCGTGTTGCGCGCCCTGGAGCGCGATCCCGGCAGGTTTTCGTCGGTGCTTCTTCATACCGGCCAGCATTACGACGATAACATGTCGCGGGTCTTTTTCCACGACCTGGGGCTCCGCCCTCCGGACATAGATCTGGGTGTCGGTTCGGGCAGTCATGCCGAACAGACCGCAGCTATCATGATCCGGGTGGAGCAGGCGCTGATCGCCCACCGACCCGACCTGGTCCTGGTTGTCGGTGACGTGAACTCTACTTTGGCCACCACGATCACCGCTGCCAAACTGCACATCCCGGTTGGCCATGTGGAGGCAGGGTTACGCTCGTTCGATCGACGCATGCCAGAAGAGATCAACCGCATCGTGACCGACGCACTATCGACCTATCTGTTCACGCCATCGCGCGATGCTGACGAGCTCCTGCATCGCGAGGGAATCCCAGCCGAGCGGATCTACTTTGTCGGCAATGTCATGATCGATAGCTTGCGGCGTTGTCAGGAGCTTGCAGCTCACTCTCCCATCCTGAACCAGCTCACACTGGAACGAGGCCAATATGCCGTGTTGACGCTCCACAGACCCAGCAATGTGGACGATCGTGAGGTCCTGGCCGAGATACTGGACGCACTCGACGAGATTCAGAGGGTAATTCCTATCGTCTTTCCCATCCATCCCCGAACAGTCAAACAGATCGAGCACTTTGGATACGGGCCCCGGGTAGCTGCAATGCCGGGGCTACGGCTCATGCCACCGTGTGGGTATCTCGATTTTGTCGCCCTGCAGACGAACGCCAAGCTGATTTTGACCGACAGCGGCGGCATTCAGGAGGAGGCGACGGTGCTGGGCATTCCTTGCCTCACACTGCGTGACACGACCGAGCGCCCGATAACAGTGACCCAGGGCACCAACCAGATCGTCGGTCATGACAAAGCCAAGATCCTGGAGGCGGCTTCCCGGATCCTGGGTGGTCAGGTTCCCCAGGGCCGGATCCCGGAGCTTTGGGATGGCCATGCGGCAGAGCGGATCGTTGCGGTGTTGCAGGATGCATACCCTGAGTAAAGTCGTCCTTCCCTCGATCGAGCGGTTGGATCGATGGCTCGTCGGGAATGGTTGGGCCGGATACGATCCATACGATCTGAGGGGTTCTCCGTTTATTCTGAGAGCCAAGAGCAAGAGTGCCAGGATCGCCCGGCGTCTGATCTTAGGGGGCAGAGAGCTGGTTTCCGGTGTTTCTTCGGCAGCTGACCAGGACCCAACAGGCTATCAATGCCAAGGGGATGGGGTTATTCGCCGAGGGATATCGACAGCTTTTCGAGACGACTGGTGACGAGCGATATCTAAGGCGAGCAGAGGAGGCCCTGAGCTGGCTTGAAGCTAATTGCGCCCCTGGCTATTCCGGTTGCTGTTGGGGCTACCCCTTCGACTGGCAATCGCTGGTGCTGATCCCCAAAGGAACCCCGTCGGCGGTGGTATCTGCCACCGCAGGTGAGGCATTTTGGGGTTTCTATCGGATGACAGGAGATCGCCACTACCTCGAGTTGTGTCAGAGTGTGTGCGAGTTTTTTGTCCATGACCTGAAGATCAGCCGGCTGGACAGCCATCGCATCTGTTTCAGCTATACCCCCATTGACGCTTTTCACGTCCACAATGCCAATCTGCTGGTCGCCGATCTTCTGATCCGGGTTGGTCTGGAAACCGGCAGAACCTCCCACGTGGATCTGGGGATGAAGGCAGCGGCCTACGCTCTGAGTGAGCAGAACGAGGATGGCTCTATATGCTACTGGGGCCGGGATCAAAGCAATGGTTGCCAAGTCGATCACTATCACAGCGGCTTTGAGATAAGAAGCCTGTATGGTATCTGGAAGTCAACCAAGGATGCTGGCGTCTATCGCGCCCTGAAATCTTACTACGGATTCTACAAGGAGCACCTCTTTCAAGACAAGGCACTCCCCAAGATGACACCGGCGAGCCTGTATCCAGTCAATATCCACAGTTGTGCAGAAGCGATCCTGTGTCACAGCACCCTGGCGCCCGACTTTCCTGAAGGCCGAGAATATCTTGCCCGTTGTGCTCCGTGGGCGATCGACCAGATGCAGCACCGTGACGGCTGGTTTATCTACATGATTCGCGACATCGGAGGGTGGTTTCGCTACTCAGTCAAGATACCCGACATCCGCTGGGGCCAGGCTTGGATGTTGCGGGCATTGACGGCTTGCCTGGGGATTGCAGAGGACAAACACCGGTGAAGCAGCCTTTCATTCAAGGATCGCAAGTAGTCATCGTGGACATACCTCCCCCGCCACTGAGCGCGGGTGGTCTGCTTGTCGAAGCAACTGCCGCAGCCATAAGCGTCGGCACTGAGACAGGCGGCTTGCGTGGTGCCCGGCAGAGCCCATTGGCCAAACTGGTCAGATCTTCGAGCTTTCGTGAACGAGTAGCGCAGTCGGTTCAGGCCGGCACGCTATGGCCTGCCGTGCGACGTCGATTGGGTCGCGGCGCCCCCCTCTCTCCACCACACCGGGCGCTGGGAACCCCAACGGGCTACAGCTGTGCTGGGCGCGTCATGGCCGTGGGCGACCAGGTGCGGAACGTAGCGCCGGGAGATCGGGTCGCGTGCGCTGGCGCACCTCACGCCGAGATCATCTCCGTGCCCCAGAACCTCTTTGTGCCCATCCCGAGCGGCGTGAGCGACGTCGAAGCATCGTTTGTCGCGCTGGCAGCATCGCCCTGCACAGTGTACGGCAGGCACAGTTGACATGCGGCGAGACGGTCGTAGTGATGGGAATGGGTATCATTGGTCAGTTGGTCGAGCAACTGGCACGGTCAAACGGCGCGCGGACCATCGTCACCGACCTGGTGGCTGGGCGTCTGGAGGTGGCGCGCCGCATGGGTGCACACCTGGCGCTCAACCCGGCGGCGGACGACGTCCCGGGGCAGACCTTGGCCTTCACGGACGGCTTGGGGGCCGATGCAATAATCCTCTGCATGGGCGGCGAATCGGCTCAGCCGATCCGAGCGGCTCTGGATCTGGTGCGTGATCGTGGGCGATTGGTCATTGTAGGAACGCCACGGCTGGATATCCCCCGGGATCTGCTCTACCAGAAAGAGGTTGAGTTGCGCATTGCCCGTTCCTATGGCCCCGGTCGCTATGATCCGCAGTACGAAGAAGAAGGACACGATTACCCATTCGGTTATGTGCGGTGGACAGAGCGTCGCAACATGGCCGAGTTTCTGCGGCTGGTTGCGGAAAAACGTGTGAGCGTGGAGCCGCTCATCACCCACCGCTTCCCCTTTGAACAAGCACCACAGGCTTACGAAGCAGCGCTGGGCAATCCGCAGGCCACTCTCGGCCTCGTCCTTGTTCGTGAGGGTCCGGCTGTGCAAGACAACCTGCCGGAACCGCCGTCTCCCTCCAGGCAGATAGGTGTGGCTATGGTTGGCGCCGGTTCGTTTGCCCGCGCCTATCACCTGCCCAACATCGCTCGCGTCCCAGGCCTTGAGCTTCGGGCAGTGGTCACCAACCACAAGAAAAGCTCAGAGCTGGTCGCCGCAGAGTTCGGCGCACAGGTTACGACGACTGCTCTTGACCAGGTTCTGCGGGACCCGGCCGTCGGCCTGGTGATCATTGCCACGCCCCACCATCTCCATGCCTGCCAGACGATTGCTGCTCTAGAGGCGGGCAAGGCTGTATTCTGTGAAAAGCCGATGGGCGTGAGCCGGCCAGAAGTAGACCAGGTTGTCGAGGCGGTGCAACGGACCGGTGGCTTCTATGCCATCGGGTTCAACCGGCGCTTTGCCCCCACCGTGAGGCGGGCCAAGGAGCTGTTGTCTGGCCGCAGAGGGCCACTGGTGCTCAACTACCGGGTCATGGGCACATTTCTGCCGGCCGACCACTGGGTGCACGACCCTGCGCGGGCGGCGGGAGCATCATCGGGGAAGCATGCCACTTCTTCGACCTGCTCAACTACTTAGTGGGGTCTGAGCCGGTACAACTGTCCGCTCTGGGCGGCACCCTGAGCCACCCGGGCACTGCACTAACGATAACGTGGTTTGTACGCTGACGTATGAGGATGGCTCCATCGCCTCGTTAGTCTATGGTGACCTGGGACAACCGCAGCTATCCAAGGAGCGGCTGGAAATCTTTGCCGGCGAGGGAGCATTGGTGCTCGACGATTTCCGCGAGTTACGGGTTTTCGGTTTCTCCGGTCAAAAAAGGGGCTCCGGCTAGCTGCAGGTGATAAAGGCCACCGTGCAGAACTGGAAGCGGTGGCCACGGCCGTGTGGGAAAGGAGACCTTCACCGATATCGGCGCAAGCAGCGCGCCAGGCGATGGAATGTGCATTCAGAGTTGTTGAAGCTGTACAGAGGGTAGGCAATGAGCCCAGTCAGTGATAGGCTCAACCTGGGGTGTGGTCACGATATCCGGCCAGAATATCTAAATGTCGATCTTGCACCTTTAGAAGGGGTCGACGTCGCCATCAACCTCGAGCACATTCCTTATCCTTTCCGAGATAGTGTTTTCACGGAGGCCATAGCAATTAACGTACTTGAACATCTACCGGGGTTTCTCAGGGTAATGGAAGAACTGTGGCGCATCACCTGCCAAGGCGCCAAGATCAATATTAGGGTTCCATATTGGAGCAGCAGCGGGAATTACGAAGACCCGACTGACAAGTGCATCATTCACGAGAAGTGTTTCGAATTCATGGGATCCTACAAGAGAAAAATGCAGGCTGCGGCCCTACTACACTCATGCCAGGTTCGAAATCAAAGCCATTCACTATTGGATCAGGTTCCCGCGCCCAAGGCCAAGCTGGCCCTTTGTCGTGGTCGCTTGGCACAAAACACGACACAGGTGGGCTGAATGGCTCTTGCGATGCGCAGCCGATCACCTGAGCAACGTCATCTCCCATCTCGATGTAGAACTAGTCACTGTCATGAAGGATGATGGGCGAGGTGGTGCTTGAAGATATCGATTCTTGCCCACAATGTGTCTGAGAACAGTGTCCACCGTCCATTCGTTTTGGCCTCTGCTTTGAAGAGTCGATACACTGTGGAGATCGTCGGTCCTGCATACGGCGATGGCATCTGGCCTCCCTGCAATACGGCTGAAATACCATTCAGAACGTTTCCTGGTCGACAATATCCCAGAGCCGTATTGATGCAGAGAGATATTCTGCGGGCAATCGATGGCGATGTTGTTTATGCCAGCAAACTAATGCCGATGAGTTACGGCCTGGGTTTGCTGCACAAGATACAGGCGAGGAAACCTCTCGTTGCCGACATTGACGATTGGTCAGTCGGTCACTGGCTTCAGAAGAGCGATTCCAGCATCATCAAGAAGGTAATGGGATTGCTGATGACCCGACCGGGCAGTCTGCTGCAGCCCAACGCCAGCGTTTACATGCCTCTTATGGAACGACTGGTAGGCTTTGCTGATCAGGTAACGGTCACTTCTAGTTTCCTTCAATCCAGGTTTGGGGGAACCAGGCTACCACATGGCAGAGACCTGAAGGTATTCGACCCCTCTCGATTTGATCGTGATTCGCTCAAGAAAGACCGGGAATCGCGGATTTTCAAGTCATCATGTTCTTGGGAAGCCCTGCCCCTTACAAGGGTCTGGAAGACCTTGTACAAGCCTTGAACCAGCTTGATCCACAGACGAGCCAGAACGTACGCATCCTCTTGGTCGGCGCCGACCCGCAGCATCGCTTTGTTAAGCAAATTCAGGAACAGGCTGGAGGCAAGCTCATTTTGTGGCCTGGTTACGTTGCATTGGCCGATGTCCCAGCGCACCTGGCCGATGGCGGACTTGGTGGGACCGCCCCAGCGCGAGACGCCAGCAACAAGGGCACAGGTTCCTGCCAAACTGATCGATGCGATGGCAATGGCAAGGCCAATCGTTGCATCGGCTCTGTCCGACATCCCCGATATCCTTGCCGGCTGTGGGGTCATTGTTCGCCCAGGGAATGTAGAAGAGTTATGCCAGGGCATGTCGGCGCTACTAAACAACCCCGGCCAGGCCTCAGAGCTAGGAAAGAAGCCAGGGAAAAGTGCGTGCAGCACTACTCGACTGAATGTCTGCAACAGGTCTTGTATAGCCTATTTGATGGCATCTCGAAGAAGAACTAGGAAAGATCCTTCCGGGTGTTTACGCAGATCGCCCACATGGGCAAGCATTCGATAATCTATGGCGCAGGCCTGATGCTCCAGCGACTGGCCAGCTTCTTCCTGATCCCAATGTACACGGCCTTTTTCGCAACGTCTGACTATGGCATCCAGGAGATCCTGAACAACACAAGCAGCCTGCTCGTAACACTCTTGGGTCTGGGTCTCATCTCAGGGCTCTACCGCTCTTACTTCATGTACTCGGACGAGGAACGCCGCCGTGACGTCGCCAAGACAGCGTTGGTGATATTCGCCACCTCTTCCGTGCTGGCAGGTGGGTTACTGGCCTTGTTTGCCCGGCAGTTGAGCAGTTTTCTCTTGCCTGACGCCTCCTACTCGCCGTTGCTGATGATCACCCTGGCCTTCATTGTCTTGAGCAACATCGTGGCCGTCCCTTTTGCCATCTGCGCGCCAAGATGCAATCCGTTCGCTTTGTCATCTACTCACTGGCGCAGTTTCTGGTACAGATGGTCGGCGCAATCATCCTAATCGCCATGCTTCGACGTGGGGTCCGCGGCAGTCTGGAGGCCATGGTATTAGGGCAGATTGCTGTGTTGATCTTGTTCATCCCGTCTTTGGTCAGGACCCTCAAGGCCCGCTTCTCCTGGCCAGATCTGAAAGGAAATGCTGAGCTTCGGACTTCCACTGGTGCCGGCGATGGTTGCTGCGCTGAGCCTCACGGTCTCGGATCGCTATTTCTTGCGGGCGTTTTCGACCTTTGACGAAATCGGTGGTCTACGGACTCGGATACAAGTTCGGGTTGATGGTCCAGGTGCTGGTGATGCTCCCCTTCAGCCTGAGCTGGGCGCCGGTCATGTGGTCCGTGGCAGACAAGCCGTATGCCCAACGGTTCTATGCCACCGTCTTGACCTACTTCAGTGCGATTGCCCTGTACGTCGCCCTTGGATTGTCCGTACTGAGCCCGGAGGCCATCCGGCTGATGAGCAGCCAGGAGGCCTACTGGCGCGCCTGGCAGGTGGTTCCATTTGTCTCGTTGTCATATGTCTTGTACGGGCAGTACTACCAATTGGCTGTAGGCCTCAACCTACGCAAGAAAACGCAGTACTTGCCCATTATCGTCGGGGCGGCAGCCGGACTGAATCTGCTGTTGAATTTCATCTTGATCCCACTCTGGGGCATGATGGGTGCCGCGGCTTCTACTCTGGTCTCGTACCTGGCCTTGGCCATCCTCGTCTACATGGTCTCAAACCACTTCTACCCCATGACCTACGAGTGGAGCCGTCTGCTCAAGCTCGCAGCTCTCTTTGGTCTCGCTATGGGGCCAGCCTGCTGGTCCCCTCGGAATCACTACTCGTGGCGATAGTCATCAAGGCTGCGCTGCTGGCGTTTTGCCCCCTGGTGCTCTATGCCCTTCATTTCTTCACCCCGGAAGAGCTGGCCCGCGGGCGTGAATTGGCATCCAGGGGTCGGATGACCCTGAGCGAATGGATTCACCGGGCCGCTTCCTCCAGAACCCGGGATGGATAGGGAGCTATTCTAATGCGTATTGGCATGATCCTGGCCAAGCCATTTCCGCCCGACATTCGGGTCGAAAAAGAAGCCAGAGCGCTCATCAGCGCCGGTTTCGAGGTCGCCGTGCTGGCTGAGAACACGGCAAAGGATATCACTCCTTGTGAGACGACCGCTTATGGTCTGACGGTCCAGCGCGCCTCAGTACCTGCCGCATCTATGTGGGAGCGGAACATCAAGGGCTTGACGCTGGTCGAAAAGCGATGGCTAGGCCCGATACGGGAGTTTGTCGCCAGCTTCCAGCCCGACATCTTGCACGTTCACGACTTCCCGTTTGTCAAGATGGCGCTGAGCATCGCCGAACCGCATCGGCTGCCGGTCGTAGCTGACCTGCACGAGAACTATCCGGCTGCGTTGAGGGTCTGGCGCACAGGCCTTGATCCCCTCCGCCGGTTCAAAGACGGGCTATTGAGGAGTTATCCTCTGTGGCGCTGGTATGAAAAACGTCTGTTGCCTCGTTGTGCTCACGTCCTGGTCGTCGTTCCTGAGGCTGCCGAGCGGCTATATGGCTATGGCCTGGCCGAGACGATGGTCACTGTCGTCTCGAATACCGAAGATGAAACTACTCTCAGCCCGAGCCAGCCTGATGGCAGCATCATGGACCATTATCGGGATAGGTGGATGGCCTGTTACTCTGGGAGGGGTCAGCCCTGAGCGCGGCATCGACACGGCCATCAGAGCCGCTCCCTTGGCTGCCCACCAGATCCCTGGCTTTTTTCTGACAATTGTCGGCGTCCGAAAGCCAGGCTCACCTCGACCGCCTGGTGCAATCGACACGTCGACTTGGCGCTCAGGAGCACGTGGAGATTGTGTCCTGGCAGCCTTCCGGCAGGGCGAGAAGCTACATCGCCGCGAGCAGCGCCTGCCTGGTCCCTTACAGCGCTTCAGAACACACCCACACCACCGTCCCCCACAAGCTATTTCAGTACATGCTGGCCGGCAAGCCCGTAGTCGTCAGCGATGTTCGGCCGCTGAAGCGGATCATCGAGGAAACTCAGGCAGGCCTTGTCTTCAAGGCAGACGACCCGACCAGCCTGGCCGAGGCCCTGATCGCGCTGCACAAAACACCCGGCCTGACGGAGCGCCTGGGCGCCAACGGGCATCGGGCTGCCGTTGGCCCCTACGCCTGGCGACATGATGCCCGGCGACTCGTCGAGGTCTACCGTAGTCTGGGGACCTCGATGGTCAGTGCAAAGCACTGAACGCAGATGAACACACGGTCTTGCCACTTCAGCAAACCCAACAAGGGGGTAGCCAGTCAATGAGCTCCCAAATGGTCGTGCTGGGCATGTTCGATGTCTCGCGGCTTGGCGGGGCCATGGCCGTTCGTATTCACAACCTTCATCTCGCCTTGCAGGCGCTTACCCCTACGGTTTTGCTCTCCGGAAACCGGCTGCCGAGGCGGAAAGCCATTGCCCGCTATCTTGTGCAGGGAGGACTGCGCCGCACCTGCGCCGTGTATGTCGAAGCTTCCACTTCCACCGCTACTGAAGCAGATCTGCTGTTCCTGGCTCTGGCCAGGGCTGCCGGCATCCCGGTGGCGGTCTTTATCCCAGACGCCTACCAGCTCTTCCCGACCTTTATCCGCGTCACGGGTTGAAAGTCAAGATGCTGGACTGGGGTTGGCGGCGCTCAATCGCCGCCTATCAGCGCCAAGCCGACCTGCTATTGTATCCATCATGGGGCCTCGCGGCTTGTTTTGACAACCCTCGGGCAGCAGACGTGTTTCCGCCGGCTGGCCTTCCTGGTCGAGAGTATGCGCCGCCCCCCTGGGATCAGCCAACCATCGTCTATGTTGGGTCAGCCAGCCGCAACGACGGCAGTGATCTACTGCTGAGTGCCATGGAGCAGGTAGTCGAACGGCATCCCACTGCTCGCTGCTGGTTCATCAGCAAAGAGACCAGCTTTCTTGACGAACACCCTGCCCGTCATGCTCCGTGGCTGACCGTCAAGCCTGGGACATTTGACGATCTGCCGGAGGTCATGCGCTCTGCCACGGTGCTCGTCATTCCGAGGCGACGCAACCCGTATAATGACTTGGCCATGCCCGTCAAGCTGTTCGACTATATGTCTTTTGGCCGGCCGCTGGTGGTGACAGCCTGCCGTGATACAGGTGCACTGGTTAGTGAGCTGCAGGCCGGGCTGGTCGTCCAAGACACCGCCGAGGCACTCGCCCAAGGCATCACACAGTTGACTGAGAACCGTGACCTGGCCGAGCGCCTAGGTCAGAACGGTTACCATGCAATCCAAACCGCTCATGCCTGGCCTCACCGTGCCACTCAACTGATGCTCATGATGGAGGCGCTCGAGGGTGGTCGGCAGTGAGGTAAGCCCAGAGATTCTGCTCTGCTCAGGACAAGACAGGGAGGGGATGTGCGAGTAGTATCCGTGGTCGGAGTACGACCCGAGTTCATACAGGCAGCGCCGGTCAGCCGCGCGCTCCGGCCAAAACACCATGAATTACTGGTTCACACCGGTCAGCATTACGACTATATGATGGCAGCCGTTTTTTTCCAGCAGCTTGGCCTGCCTGTGCCAGACTATGATCTGGACGTAGGCTCAGGCAGTCATGGCTGGCAGACAGGGCAGATGCTCATCCGCCTGGAAGAGATTCTGCTCAAGGAGCACCCCGATTGGGTTGTTGTCCGGGGCGACACCAACTCAACGCTTGCAGGGGCGCTGGTCGCCGTCAAGCTTGGATTGCCGCTTGCCCATATCGAGGCCGGGCTCCGGAGCTTTGACAGAACGATGCCCGAAGAGATCAACCGCCTTCTGACCGACCGAATTGCCAATCTGCTGTTCTGTCCTACCACTTCGGCTGTAGCTAATCTGGCGGCTGAAGGAATCACGGAGGGCGTCCATCTGGTGGGCGACGTGATGTACGACGGGTTGCTCTACAACCGGGCTTTGGCTGACAAGCAGTCCACCATCCTGGCCGACTTGGCTCTAACCGACCGGCCCTATTTGCTGGCAACAATTCATCGGGCCGGCAACACCGATGTTCGTGACAACCTCGCCGCTATTCTCGCGGCGTTTGCGCAGGTCGGAGAGCTGATAGTCTTCCCCGTCCACCCGCGTACCCGCAAGCAGATGACCCAGTGGGGCCTAGGTGTTGCAGACAACATCCAAGTGATCGAGCCTGTGGGCTACTTTGACATCCTGGTCCTGCAGAGACATGCCCGCTTGCTGTTGACCGACTCGGGAGGAATGCAGAAGGAAGCGTATTGCATGGGCACACCCTGCATTACTCTGCGTAATCAGACAGAGTGGGTTGAGACGGTTGATGCAGGTTGGAACATGCTGGTGGGCGCTGATACCCAGCGCATCGTCCAGCGATCCATTCCTTCCATCCGCCTGAGGAGCACCCGTTGCTGTATGGCGATGGACGGGGCAGCGGAACGGATCGTCAGCATACTTGAGCAGGCGCGAAGAGATGCGCATCCTGCACATTAACGACATCGCCAACGTCGGCGCGACACTGGTCGACGGTCTGACTCGCCTGGGCCACGACGCTGAGCTGCGCCGGCTGCGCCTGATGGCCAAGCGGCGCTCGACTCTGGTCAAGCTCCTGGCCTCACCGGCGAGGCTGCAGGAGTGGCTGGACGTCAACCGCCAGGTGGCATCGGGCGGCTACGACATAGTCCACATCCACTTCGCCTACCTGGGCTGGATCGGCATCCTGGGCCGATACCCTTACTTCCTGCACTGTCATGGCAGCGACGTGCGCCGCGACCTGCACGACCGGCTGCGGCGCTGGCCGATCGTGACCAGCCTCCGCCGGGCGCGTGCCGTCCTTTTCGTTACGCCCGACCTGGCCCCGGTCGTGCGCCCTATCCGGCCCGATGCCATCTTTCTGCCCGATCCGGTCAATACCGACCGTTTCGCGCCCAACCATACCTTGGCAGAGCGCCGGCCCAGGATACTGATCGGCAGCAGCCTTTACCCAATCAAGCGAGTGGACATAGCTTTTGAAGCGATCCGTACCCTGCTTGCTCGGCATCCCGACGTCCAGGTGACGGCCATCGACCAGGGCCCTGAGCGGCAGCGCTATTATGGCACGCCTGGTGTTACCTTTGTCCCGCCTGTGCCCTACCAGGAGATGCCGGCGCTGATCCAGGCTCACGATCTGGTCGTCGGCCAGTTTGGCCTGGGCATTCTGTCAATGGTCGAGCTGGAAAGCATGGCCTGCGGCAAGCCGGTCGTCTGCCACTTCAACTACGGCGACTGGTATCCTGAGCTTCCGCCGGTCCTGTCGACGAATCAACCGGCTCAGGCGGCCGACTACCTATCTGCGCTCATAGAGGACCCGGCATTGCGCCGTCAGTCTGGCGAGCGAGGCCGGGCCTGGGTAGAGGAACAGCACGGGTACCTGACGATAGCACAACGGCTGGAGCAAATCTACCGCGAAGACCTTGCATCTGCCCGGCCCACAAAGGAGCGACCATGATTCGCATCCATCCAACCGCCGAAGTCTCCGACCAGGCACAGATCGGAGACGGAACGGCTATCTGGCACCAGGCCCAGGTGCGAGAGCGGGCCAGGATCGGCCAGAACTGTATCCTGGGCAAGGGTGTGTACGTCGATTTCGACGTCCAGATCGGCGATCGCTGCAAGCTGCAGAACGGCGCTTATGTCTACCACGGTGTCACCCTAGAAGACGGTGTCTTTGTTGGGCCGGGTGTAATCCTGACCAATGACCGCCTGCCCCGAGCCATCAACCCTGACGGCTCTCTCAAGGCCGACGATGACTGGGAGGTACGACCATCCAGGTCAAACGGGGGGCTTCGCTCGGAGCGGGCAGCATCATCCTGCCCGGCGTCACCATCGGCGAGTTTGCCCTGGTTGGCGCTGGAGCTGTCGTCACCCGCAGCGTGCCGGATCATGGACTTGTCGTCGGCAATCCGGCCCGCCTGGTGGGCTATGTCTGCCGCTGCGGGCGGCCGCTCACACCGACCGGGCGTGACGAAGCGAGGGGGCACTTCCGCTGTGACGCCTGCGGTGAAATCTACCACTTCCCGCCGTTGACAGCATCGAAACCCCTCCCTTCGCAGGACTGGCAACAGGAGGGCAACCGTGAACAGGCTAATCCGTACCGGGGTAGTCGGTGTGGGCACCATCGGGCAGCATCACGCCCGCATCTGGGCCGCCATGCCGGGCAGCCACCTGATGGGCGTGGCCGATCCGAACGTCGAGCGGGCGCGCGAGATCGCCGCTCGCCACGATGTGCCGGCTTACGCCGACTATCACGACCTCCTGACCAGGTGGAAGCAGTAAGCCTGGCAGCCCCCACCACCCTGCACCACGAGATTGCCCTAGATTGCCTGGCACATGGGGTGCATCTCCTGGTCGAAAAACCGTTGGCTGCCACGTTGAGCGAGGCGCAGGCGCTGGTCCAGGCCGCGCAGCAGGCGGGCGTAGTGCTGCAGGTGGGTCACGTCGAGCGCTTTAACCCAACCTTCGCCGAACTGGCCAACGTTCTCTCCGGTCGCCAGATAGTGGCGATGGATGCCCGCCGCCTCAGCCCCTTTGCCACGCGGGCATCTGACGTGAGTGTGGTGTACGATCTGATGGTTCACGACCTGGACCTGATCCTGACCCTTGTCAAAGCCCCCTGGCCGACGTCAAGGCTGTGGGCAGCAGGGTGCGCTCTCCCCAACTGGATCACGCCATCGCCCTGCTGACCTTTGCCGACGGCTGCGTGGCGAGCCTTTCGGCCAGCAAGATCACCCAGCACAAGATCCGCCAGTTGTCGGTCACCTGTGTCGACGCGTTCATCATAGCCGACCTTCTGGCCCGGACGGTGATGATCTACCGCCAATCGGCTGCCGACTACTTTGCCCACCAGAGCGAGGTGCTCTACCGCCAGGAAGGCGTGATCGAACAGGTGTACGTTCCTCCGGTCGAGCCCCTTTACGCCGAGCTCCAGCACTTTGCCGATCTGCGTGCGCGAGGGCCGTGAGCCCCGGGTCAGGCGCCAAGGACGCGTTGCGGGTCATGGAGCTGGCAGAAACGATCGAAGCGCAGGTGCTGGCAGGCCTGGAGTTGCAGCCATGAAAGTTCTGTCAGTGGTCGGGGCCCGTCCCCAGTTCATCAAGGCCGCGCCGGTCAGCCGCGCGCTGCGTCAGGTGGCCGCACGAGGTGCTGGTCCACACCGGCCAGCACTACGATTACGACATGTCGGCCATCTTTTTCGACGAGCTTCAGATCCCGCCACCTGATTACAACCTGGAGGTCGGCTCTGGCTCACACGGCTGGCAGACCGGGCAGATGCTCATCCGCATCGAAGAGACGCTGCTGAAGGAACAGCCGGATTGGGTGCTGGTCTACGGCGACACCAACTCGACGCTGGCCGGGGCGCTGGCTGCCGTCAAGCTGCACATCCCACTGGCCCACGTCGAGGCCGGCCTGCGCAGCTTTAACCGGGAGATGCCCGAGGAGCACAACCGGGTGCTGACCGACCACGCCGCCGACCTGCTGTTGTGCCCCACCCAGACGGCAGTGGACCACCTGGCCCGCGAGGGCGTGACGCGCGGCGTGCACCTGGTGGGCGACGTGATGTACGACGCCGTCCTGTACAACATCGCCCTGGCCGAGCAGCGCTCCGATGTGCTGGCCCGGCTTGGGCTCGTCTCCGGCGGCTATGCCCTGGCCACCATCCATCGCCCGCACAACACCGACGATCCGGTCCGGCTGCAGGCGATCCTGGCTGCTTTGCAGGCCCTTGCCGCCGACTACCCTGTTGTCTTTCCCGTCCATCCTCGCACCCGCCGAAAGCTTGCCGAGCTTGACATCTCATACGCGCCCGACTTGAAGCTCATCGAGCCCGTCGGCTACCTGGACATGCTGATCCTGGAGCGCCACGCGCGGCTCATCCTGACCGATTCGGGCGGCGTGCAGAAGGAGGCCTATTTCTTTGCCGTGCCATGTCTGACCCTCCGCCGTGAGACAGAGTGGGTCGAGACGGTGGACACGGGCTGGAACCGGCTGGTCGGCGACGACCTGGCCTCGATCGTCCAGTTGGCCCGCGAGTTCAGGCCAACCGGCTCGCCGCCGCCGCTGTTCGGTGACGGTCACGCCGCCGAGCGGATCGCCGCTGCTTGGGCGCCTCGCAGCCGACCCTGGATGGCTGCCCTCCTGAGGCTGAGGATTGATGCGCATCCTCTACCTGAGCCAGTACTTTCCACCCGAAGTAGGCGCCACCCAGACGCGGGCCTACGAAATGGCCCGCTATCTGGTGTCTGCCGGCCATCGGGTCACCATGCTGACCGAGGTACCCAATCACCCATCGGGCATCATCCCGCCCGAGTACCGGGGCAAGCTCTGGGAGCGATCCAGCCTGGACGGCATCGACGTGATCCGGGTATGGGTCAAGGCGTCGCCCAAGAAGACCTTCAGCACACGGATGGCCTTCTACCTGACCTACATGGTCAACGCCGCCCTGGCCGGGCTGGTGCTGGCCCGCGGCCGCTACGACGCGCTGGTTGCCACGTCACCGCCCCTGTTCGTGGGCGGCGCGGCGCTGGCCCTGAGCGTTCTGCGCCGCATGCCGATGGTCTTCGAGGTGCGCGACCTGTGGCCGGAATCGGCAGTGGCTCTGGGCGAGCTGCGTAGTCCCCGCGCCGTGGCCCTGGCTGGCAAACTTGAGAAAACGTGCTATAATAGGGCGCGCCGTCGTGGTGGTCGTCACCGAGGGGATCCGGCAGCGGCTGGCCGAGCGGGGATTCGGCGACAAGCTGGCGCTCATCCCCAACGGGGCCAACACCGACCTGTTCCGGCCCGATCCGGCCGCCGGGGCGGCGCTGCGGGCCGAGCTGGGCCTTGCCGGCAAGTTCATAGTGCTCTATGCCGGCATCCACGGCATTGCCCAGGGGCTGGAGACGGTCCTGGAGGCCGCCGCAGCAGCTTGCAGGCGGTGCCGGATGTGCATTTTGTGTTCGTCGGCGAGGGGCCCGAAGAAGGCCGAGCTGCTGGCCATGAAAGAGCGACTGGGCCTGGCCAACGTTACGATGTTGCCTGAGCGGCCCCGATCGGACATGCCGGCTTTCTTGTCGGCAGCAGACGTGGCCTTGGTGCCGCTGCGCCGGCTGGAGCTGTTTGAGGGAGCGCTGCCGTCCAAGATGTTCGACGCCTGGGCATGCGGCTGCCCGGTGATCCTGAGCATCGACGGCGAGGCCCGGCGGGTGCTGGAGCAGGCTGACGCAGGTCTGTTCGTCGAGCCGGAGGATGCCGGTGCAGATGGCCCAGGCCATCGTGCAGCTGAAAAGCGATCCGGCTCTGCTGCGCCGCTACGGCGACAACGGGCGCCGTTTTGTCGAGGAGAACTATTCGCGGCAGCGCCTGGCTGCACAGTTGGAAGCGCTGCTGCTGGCAGTTATCAGAGGGGGAAAGAGGCTAACGATGAATGCCAATAGAACAGGAAGCTGACCGCTGGTTAACGCAGGCGCAGCACGATCTGCGGGCTGCTGTGCTCCAATCGGCGGGAGAGGTTTCCGGAGATCGCCTGCTTCCTGGCTCAACAGGTCGCCGAGAAGGCGTTGAGAGCCTTTCTGTACGCTCAGGGGCAACGAGGTGATCACCGATCATGCCGTCCATCTGCTGGTGCGGGCCTGCACTAACTACGATCAGGCCTTTGGCGCCCTGGGCGAGGCCTGTCGCAGCCTGGATCAGTATTATCTCCCGACCCGCTATCCCGACGGCCTGCCCGGCGGGGTCCCACACGAGGTGTACTCGATGCCCAGGCCAGGGAGGCCACCAAGCTTGGCCCAGCAGGTGGTGGACCTGGTGGCCAAGCTGACGAACCTGTGAAGGAGAATGGCTCACTATGAAGATTCTGGTCACCGGCGGGGCTGGCTATATCGGCTCCAACCTGGTCGATCAGGCTGATCGCCGACGGCCACGATGTGTCTGTCGTGGATAACCTGTCGACGGGCAAGATTGCCAACATCCAGCACCTGCTGAATCACGACCGCTTTCACTTTGTCAACGACACCATCCTGAACGAGGCCCTGATGGACCGGGTTGTCTCCGGGGTGGATCAGATCTATCACCTGGCGGCGGTGGTCGGCGTCAAGTACGTGGTCGAGGATCCGCTGAACGGCATCTATACCAACGTCAAGGGCACCGAGGTGGTGCTGGAAAAAGCCTACAAATACTGGAAGCGGACCGTCATCGCCTCCAGCTCTGAGGTCTATGGCAAGAGCACCGACGTTCCGTGGCAGGAGGATGCCGATCGGGTGCTCGGCCCGACCACCGTGGCCCGCTGGTCCTATGCCATGTCCAAGGCGATCGACGAGCATTTCGCCTTTGCCTATGCCGACAAGGGGCTGCCTGTCTCGATCGTGCGCTACTTTAACTCCTACGGGCCGCGCCTCGACCCCAAGGGCTATGGCAGCGTTATCGCCAAATTCATCACCCAGGCGCGGCTGGGCCAGCCGCTGACCGTCTTTGGCGATGGCCAGCAGACCCGCTGCTTTACCTACATCACCGACACGGTACAGGGCACGATCCTGGCCGGCACCGTGCCTGAGGCGGTCGGCCAGGTCTTCAACATCGGCGCCGACCGTGAGACCCAGGATCGTCGACCTGGCGCGACTGATCCGCGACCTGGTCGGATCCGACTCGGAGATCGTCCAGGTGCCCTACCGCAACGTGTTTGGCGAGAACTTTGAAGAAACCCGGCGCCGTGTGCCCGATATCCGTCGCGCTGCCGAGATCTTGGGCTTTCGCGCCCAGATCCCGCTGGAAGAGGGCCTGAAGCAGACGATCGCCTGGTTTCGGCAGGCCTGGCCGCGTCACGCCTTGGCCCCAGGCCGGACCGACCTGGCCGGCTTTTTCGACCCGTCGAGTCAAGAAAGCAAACACTGAGAGTATCTCGTGATGCGGCAGGGTACCCCATCTGCACACACATAGGATCATCTATTGGAGGATGAGGTAACAGTTCATGCGTACAAGGTTGAGTGTGTTCTGCGACAAGGTCATCGAAGCCGGTTGGCTGGCAGCGTTGATCGATTGTTCCGCTCTTTCTTCAACATCTACTCGCAGCGCGTGTTTGAGCCGGACAAGCTGTCGCTGCTGCGGTCGATCGCCTTGGTGATGGGCGTGGCCTGGATCGTCCGGTTCGTCGAAGACTGGCGCATGCGTCAAGCCCTAGGTCCCGCCTGTCCCGACCGCAAAGGAGGGAACCGCAGTGAGCAGAACGGAATCCACATCTGCGGGCAGTGCGGCGCACCCGTCCCGGGACTCCGCTTCGCTCGCAACCGCGGCTGTCAATTTGGCAGCGGATAGTCAAGACTCCGCTGGTGTTGCCCACCCTGCTGCTGATCCTGGTCTATCTCGTCAGCACAGCCTTGTCGGTCGTTCCTCGGTCAGCCTGTTGGGTTCCTACCAGCGCCTGCAAGGGACCTACACTACCCTGTCGTACATCGTCATCTTTTTTCTGATGCTCCAGGGGTTGCGCACCAAGCAGCAGTTCAACCGCGTGGTGACGGTCGCCATCCTGGTCAGTTTCCCCATCGCCCTGTATGGCCTGGTCCAGCACTTTGGTCTGGATCCCCTGCCCTGGGGTGGCAACGTGACCGACCGCGTGGCGTCGAACATGGGCAACGCCATCTTTGTGGCTGCCTTCCTGATCATGGTCGTGCCCTTGACCCTGTCCCGTCTGATGGAAAACTGGAAGGAAGCGGTCGGTGGGATTGGACCCCCGGGATGCGGTTCTCGGCATAGCCGCCTTTGTCCTGCTGGCCGGCGCTCTGGTCGTCGGGATGCTCTTGCGCCCCGGCTCGGGGGCGACCTGGCTGCGGGTGGCTGGCGCTCGTGATCGGGCTGGGCCTCCAGGTCCCGATCTACCTCCTGACCCCGGCAGAGCGCCGCCCGCGGGTGCTGGCCATCGCTTTGCCGCTGAGCTTTGCCTTCCTGGTCGGCTTTTCCTGGGTGCTGGAGCTGCTCTTCCCGCCGGCCACGGCCCAGCTACTTCTGGCTGGGCCTGCTGGCGATGGTCATCTTTGTCACGGCCATGGCCGCCTTTGCCTACTATCTGCGCAAGCCCGTCGCGCGGCTGCTGTTGGTCGCCGCCTACTTTAGCATCCTTATCACCCAGCTCATCTGCATCTTCTACACCCAGAGCCGCGGCCCACTGATAGGCTTGGTGGCCGGCATGTTCTTCTTCCTGGCCCTCCTGGGGCTGATCCGGCGCCAGGTGTGGCTAGCCGTGGTTGGCCAGTGCCTTTGCTGTTGCCGCGGTTATCGTGTTCCTGGTGCTATTCAACACGGTCCAGTCGCCCTTCTTCGACAAGCTGCGGGAGACACCCTACGTCGGCCGCCTGGGCAAGATTCCTCCAGACCGAGAGCGGCACCGGAAAGGTTCGTATCCTGATCTGGGAGGGCGTGGTCAACATGATCGACTGGCACGCCCCGCTCGAATACCCCGGCGATCCACCCACACCCGATCGCTTCAATGCAGTGCGGCCGATCATCGGCTATGGGCCGGAATCGATGTACGTGGCCTACAACCGTTTCTACCCGCCGGACCTGGCCCACTATGAAAAGCGCAACGCCTCGCCCGACCGGTCGCACAACGAGACGTTCGATGCCCTGGTGACGACGGGCGGCGTCGGCTTTGCCGTGTACATGCTCCTGTTCACCAGCGTCTTCTACTATGGCCTGAAGTGGTTGGGGCTGATCCAGAAACGATGGCACACGCTGGCCTTCCTCGGGCTGTGGATCGCCGGCGGGGTGCTGGGCAGTATCGCCGCCTGGGCCTGGCGCGGGCCGATATACGTCGGCGTCGGCATTCCCCGTCGGCGTGATGGTCGGACTGGCCCTGTACGTGCTCGTGTTTCTGGTGGACGCAACCGTTCACCCCAAGACGCGGCAGCGCATCGGCGGGCGCTATGCGCTGTGGATGCTGGCCCTGCTGTCGGCCATCGTGGCCCACTTTGTCGAGATCCACTTTGGGATCGCCATCGCCTCGACGCGCACCTATTTCTGGGTCTATGCCGCCCTGATGGTCGTCATCGGCACCCGTCTGGCCCTGCAGCCTGCTGACGCAGCGGCTGAAACCGCATCTGGCCAGGCCGCTGCGCGAGTCACGGGAAACCCAGCCGTCGCCGGGGCAGATCCAAAAGCAGTCTCGCGGCGCCGCAAGCGCCACGGTGAGCAGACCAGCCCCAGCTTCCAGCTCGAAGACCGCGTGACCGGCAGGCAGAAGTGGCTGGGCTGGGTGCTGTTCTTGAGCATCGTGACGATCCTGATCCTCGGCACCATGCTGTTCGACTTTGTTACCATTCAGGAAGGCAATCCGGGCCCGATCGTCACGATCTGGAAGTCGCTGGTGACCAAGAGCGGCGACCCCGCCCCGCCGGTCATGCTCGCCCTGTTTGCCGCGACGTGGGTGATGATCGGCTTGATCGGCCTCAGCGACCTGGCCTCTCGCGAGGAATCGGCAGGCCGCAAGAGGAAATGCAGGCCGCAGTGCGCGATTGGCTGGCGGCACTGGGCACCTACGTTGGGGTGAGCTTCGGCGGCGTGGTGCTGTTCGGGCTGTTGCACGCCGTACGTCTCAAGCCGGCTATCCGACGCCAGCGGGGCAAACCCGGTGGCCAATACCATCACCTTCTACTACATCGCCGTGTTTGTCATCATCGCGGCCCTGGCCGCGGTGCTGACCTTTGCCTTCCGGCGCTCTGCCGCTGAGCAGGCTGCCATGCGCTTCCTCCCCCAGAGAGGGGGAACATCCGCAGGCGCACCGGGTGCAGGCAGAGCCGGGCATCGCAGTTCCCAGCAAGGCCAGATCGTTGTCGCAGCCGTAGCGGTGGTCCTGGTGCTGATAGCCGGAATCCTGATCTATGCCTCCAACTTGAGCATCGTCCGGGCTGACATCCTTTACAAGCAAGGGCTCAGCTACGAGAACGCCAAGATATGGACCACGGCCATCACCTTCTACGAGAAAGCGATAAACATCGCCAAGGACCAGGACTTCTACTACCTGTTCCTGGGCCGGGCCAACATGGAACAGGGCAAAGCAGCCACAGGACAGGAGCAGACCAAGTACCTGACCGCAAGCGAGCAGGCCCTCATGAAGGCCCGCGACATCGCGCCGTTGAACACCGACCACTCGGCCAACCTGGCCCGGCTGTTCCGGACGTGGGGCAGCCTGAGCTCCGGTCAGGACCAGGCTGGATCGGCTCAACAAGTCATTGGCCAATTACGAGGACGCCACCGCCCTCAGCCCGCACAACGCACAACTGTTCGACGAGTGGGGACAGACCTACGCCGTTCTGGGCGAATACGACAAAGCCATGGAAAAGTACCAGCAAGCTCTGGCGTTGGACGACAAGTACAACCAGACCTACCTGCTCATCGGCGAGCTGGCCATGCAGCAGAAAAAGTGGGACGAGGCCAAGGCTACCTACGAGCAGTTGATCGCCCTCAGCCCCAAGTCGGCGGATGCCTACGCGGCTCTGGGCTATGTCCACACCCAAAGGGGAGACCTGGAGTCGGCGCTGCAGGCCTACCAGAAGGCGGTCGAGCTCAGTCCCAAGACCTTTAACCACCGCAAGAACCTGTCGATCATCTACCAACAACTGGGCCGGTACGACGAGGCGATCCAGGAAGCGACCGAGGCCCTGGCGCTGGCCACTACCGATGATCAGAAACAGACCATGCAGAACTTTATCGCCCAGCTGCGCCAGCAGCAGGCTGCCCCTACCGCCGAAGAGTCCCAACAGGCACAGGAGCTGCTCACCCTGGGCAGCACGCAGATGAACGCCGGGCAGTGGATCTCAGCCGAGGCTAGCTTCTCCCAGGTACTGAGCCTTGATCCGTACAACGCGCAGGCCCACAGCGCCCTGGCCTACGTGTTGGCCAAGCAGGGACGCGTAGACGAGGCGATCGCCGAGAACCTGACCGTGATCGAGCTGGCGCCGACAGACTATAACAGCCACAAGAACCTGGCCATCCTCTATCAGCAGCAGGGTGACCTGGCCGCCGCTCTGTCAGAAGCCCAACAGGCGCTAGAGTTGGCGCCCACAACCGAGATAACGACGCTACAGACCTACGTCGACCAACTGAAAAAGGCTGTCGGTGAGTCGCCGTCTGCCGAGAAAGCCGGCGACCTGACGCCAGAGGAGCGCAACGATATGTACAACAGCCGCACCGTCGATGACAATCGACCCGAACAAATCATACCAGGCGACGATCGTCACGGCAAAAGGCAACATCGTCATCAACCTGTCGGCCAAGGATGCCCCCAGACGGTCAACAACTTTGTCTACCTGGCGCGACAGGGCTTCTACGACAACCTGACCTTCCACCGCGTGGAGCATCAGTCCGGATTCGAGCTGATTCAGGGCGGTGATCCCCTGGGCCAGGGGAGTGGCGGGCCCGGATATACAATCCCGGCCGAGATTGGCCTGCCTCATGACCAAGGAGCCATCGCCATGGCCCGTCTGTCCGATTCGGTCAATCCGGAGAGGGCTTCGTCAGGCAGCCAATTCTACATCTGTCTGGTGCCGATCCACCAGCTCGACGGCGCCTACACCGTGTTTGGCTACGTGACCGAGGGTCTGGACG
>CAVVMX010000020.1:0-54959 GCA_963749455.1 uncultured Chloroflexia bacterium | reverse complement strand
CTCGAACGCTTTCTGCAGGGTGGCCTTGTTGGGGCAGGCCACGGCGCACAGCCCACACCCCTGGCACAGCGCATAGTCCACCTGGGCCACCCGCTCGTCGTAATCCATCACCCGCGCCTCGAACGGGCACGCTTCCACACACAGCCCGCAGAAGCTGCACAGCCGGGGGTTGACCCACACCGCCGACGCCCGGTCGACCACCTCCCCCGGCGCCAGGAAGGCCGCCGCCCGCATCGCCGCCCCCTGCGCCTGGGCCAGCGTCTCTTCCAGAAAACGCGGGCTGTGGGCCAGCCCGGCCACGAACAGCCCCGGCCTGGTCAGGTCCAGCGGCTTCATCTTGGGGTGCTCTTCCTTGAAAAAGCCGTCGCCGTCCAGCTCTAGCCCCAGCCTGCCGGCCAGCTCCTGCTCGCCCTCGGGGACGATGCCGGTGCTCAGCACCAGCAGGTCGGCGGTCAGCTCCACCGGCTGGCCGGTCACCGGCTCGGTCAGCGTCACCCGGACCTGGTCTCCCGGCGGCGCTCACCTGCGGCCTTTGGGGCAATTCATAGCGCAGGAACACGACGCCCGCATCCCGCGCGGCCTGGTAGTGGGCCTCGCGGAAGCCGTAGGTCCGCACCTCGCGGTACAGGACATAGACGTCGGTTTTCAGCCCCACCTGCTTCAGCTTGAGCGCGTTCTTGACCGCCTGGGTGCAGCACACCCGGCTGCAGTAGGGCCGCTCCGGCTCGCGCGAGCCGACGCACTGGATCATGACCACGCTGGGCAGGCTGGCCTTGCCGTACATCCCCGCCGCCAGCCGCTCCTCCAGCTCGCGCTGGGTGATGACCGCCGGGTGTTGACCGTACAGGTACTCGTTGGTCGGGGCCGGCCGGCCGCCGGTGGCCACCACCAGCACGCCGTGCTCGACCGCCTGCTCCTGGTCGCCACTCGCGTTGCTCGCTATGACCGACCGGTAGCTGCCGACGCTGCCCTTGAGCTCCTTCAGCTCGGAGCTGAGATGGACTGCAATCTTGCTCTCGGCTGTGACCTGGGCAATCAGCTCGGCCAGGGCCGCCTGCGGGTCGCCTGTGCCGCCTGCCGATTGCGCAGGCAATCGTGGCGGCCTGCCGTCGGCCTGATAGCGGATGTGGCGCCACTGGCCGCCCAGCTCCCCCTCCCGCTCGACCAGGTCGACGCCGATCCCCTGCCCGGCCAGCGACAGCGCAGCGGTCATGCCCGCCGCCCCGCCGCCAACCACCACTGCCCGGCGGGTCAGCGCCCGGCTCGTGCCCAGCGGCAGCGCCTTCAGGCCGGCCATCGTCTGCAGCGAGGCCACGGCCATGCCCAGCAGCGACTCGGCCTTGGCGTTCAGGTCGGTGCCGTTGCCCCGGTGGGGATAGACCACCTGCTCGCGCAGGTTGACCCGGGCCAGCAGCCGGGGGTCCAGGCCCGCCTGGCGCATCAGCCCGTCGAAATCATCGCCATAGAGCCGCGGGGTGCAGCCGGCGACCACCACCCGGTTCAGTTTCTGTGTCTCAATCGCCAACCGGATCTCGGTCTGTCCCTGTGCGGTGCAGCCCAGCGACACGACCTGCGCGGCCGCCACTCCGGGCAGCCCCTGGGCCCAGGTGACCACCTGGTCCACATCCAGCGGCGCCAGATCGCCGCCGCACTCGCACACAAATACCCCGACGCGGGGCTGCTCCTCCGACACGTCCCGCAGGGCGGGCTGGGCTGAAGTCCTCTGTCTGGACTGGGCTCCGAACTGCCTGCCTCCCAGGAAGGCCGCCACGTCGGCGGCGGCTCCGGCCGCCTCGGCCACCGTCTCGGGGATGTCCTTGGGCTCGCGAAAAGCGCCGGCCACAAATACCCCCGCCTTGCCGGTCCGGGTCGGGTGGTAGCCGCCGGTCACGGCAAAGCCGTACTCGTTCAGGCCGACCCCCAGCTCCCGGGCCAGCGCCTGCATCCCCTGCGGCGGGGCAAAGCCCAGCGCCAGCACCACCAGGTCGAACTGCTCCTCCCGCAGCGTCCCGTCCTCACCCACGTAGGTGATCGCCAGGTCCTTCGTCCGCTCCGACTGGTGCACCACCGACGGCATCGCCCGCCGGTAGGTGACCCCCGGCAGCGACTGGACCTCGGCCATGTACTCCTCGAACCCCTTGCCAAAGGCCCGCAGGTCCATAAAGAAGACGGTCGCCTCCAGCCCGGGGTCCAGCTTCTTGGCCAGCGCCACCTGCTTGGCGGTGTACAGGCAGCAGGCCGACGAGCAGTGCCCCGCCCCGCACAGGTTGTCGCGCGACCCGACGCAGTGGACAAAGGCCACCTTCTTGGGCGCCCGGCCGTCCGACGGCCGGGACAGCTTGGCCACCTTCGACCCCGCCAGGCTGACCATCCGCTCGAACTCCAGGCTGGTCAGGACGTTGTCGTACACCCGGTAGCCATACTCCCCCTTTAGCCGGGCGTCGAACGGGGCAAAGCCGGGGGTGAGCAGCACGGCGCCGACCGGCAGCGTCTCGTCGCGGGGCTGCATCTCCAGGTCGATGGCGCCGGTGGGGCAGGCGGTGACACACTGGCCGCAGCGGGTGCAGTAGGCCATGTCGATGACCCACGCGTCGGGCACGGCCCGCAGGCCTGCCGGGCGGTAGACCGCCTTGACCGGGGCCAGCCAGCCCTCGTGGTCGTGCGGCCGGGCGACGGGGCACACCCGGGCGCACTCGCCGCAGCCGTTGCACCTGGCCGGGTCGACGTAGCGCGGCTTGTGGTGCACTGCCGCGGTGAAGGCGCCCGGCTCGCCGGTCAGGCCGGTCAGCTCGGCGTAGGGCAGCAGGGTCATGTTGGGGTGGCGGTCGCACTCCAGGGTGGGGCACAGCGACGGCTGGTGGGGCAGCATCAGGCAGATGCCGCACGAGTTGGTGGGGAAGGTGTGATCCAGCAGGTGCATCGACCCGCCGATGGCCGGGGCGCTGTCGAGCAGGTAGACCTGCCGGCCACCCTCGGCCAGCAGCATCCCTGCCGCCATGCCGGCGATGCCTCCGCCCACGACCAGGACTGCGCTGTCGTTCAACGATGTGTGTTCTTTCATAGATAGACCACCCATACCCCCACCTTGCTCCCCGATGGGGAGAGGGGGAAGAACTCCCCCTTACCCCCTCCCCTGTGGGGAGAGGGAGGAGATGCCCCGCCCCTAACCCTACTCCCCAGTGGGAGAGGGAGAAAGATGCCCATACCCCAACCCTGCTCCCCACAGGGGAGAGGGAGTCTCTACACCAGGTCCAGCCGCTTGAGCAGCGGCCTGGGATCGAGCAGGTGCTTGCCGAGCACCTTGCCCCACGGACGGCCGTAGGCCATCGCCATCAGCTCGGTGAAATAAAAGATCGGCATCGGCTTGTAGCCGGGCCTGGGCTTGCGCGGGATCGGCGAGCCGCCGCGGAACAGCTGCCGCCCGTCCACGTTGGCCATGCACATCGGGCAGGCCGTCACCATCGCGTCGGCGCCCGCCTCGTGCGCCGCCACCACCAGCTTGTCCGTCAGGTGGACCGCCACGTCGCTGCGGTTCAGGGTCAGGCTGCCGCCACAGCAGTCCACCCCGTAGCTCCACGCCACCGGCTCGGCCCCCAGCAGCCTCAGCACCCGGTCCATCGCCTGGGGGTGCTCCGGGTCGTCCCACCGCCTGGTGTATTCCGGCGGCCGGATCAGCAGGCAGCCATAGTAGGACACCAGCTTTAGTCCCTTCAGCGGCCTGGTCACCTTCGCCGTCAGCTCCGCCTCGCTGAAATCGTTGGCCACGATGTCCAGCAGGTTGCGCGGCCGCACCCGCCCCTCGTAAGTGAACCCCAGCGTCTCCTCCATCTGCGCCCGGAAGGCCTCGTCCTCCCGCAGCGCCAGGTCGGCCGCCGCCAGCCGCGAGTAGCACGCCGCGCAGGGGATGGCCAGCTCGCTCAGGCCCACCTGCTGCGCCTGGGCCAGGTTCCGCGCCGGCAAGGCCAGAAACAGGGTGCGGTCCATGCTGTGCGCCGACGACGCCCCGCAGCAGTTCCAGTCGGGGATCTCGACCAGCTCGATGCCCAGCACCTCCCGCACCACGCTCGGTGCTCTTGCCAAACTCCACCCCCGTGGTGTGGAGGGTACAGCCGGGATAGAAGGCGTACCGTGCGCTCATCTCAGCCCTCCCCTCGCTTCCCAGTCTGAGTCGGTCGAAAGCCTGCTTGCCGCTGCCAGCTGTACAGCTTGCCGATCTGGTCCATGCCCTTGATCCGCTTGGGCAGGATCTCGATCTTGCCCTTGCGGAACATGTCCAGGCCCATGTCCAGGTCGCTGAGCAGGTCGAGGCTCAGCAGCTTGTACTCCACCAGCATCGTCAGCTCGTGCAGCCGCCCAAACAGCCGGATGTTGTCCATGAACGCCTGGTGCAGCCTGGACACCTTGCTTCTCGCCGGGGGCCACCTTCTCGGCAATGGCGATCTGGCGCAGGGCGTCGATCACCGCCCCGGCGTGGATCTGGTTGGGGCAGCGGGTGCCGCACGTCTCGCAGCCGATGCACAGCCAGATGCCCGCCGAGCGGAGCAGGGCGTCCTTCTGCCCCAGCTGGACCATCTTGAGCATCTGGGCCGGGCCGGCGCCCATGGCATAGGCCGCCGGGCAGCCGGCGGTGCAGCGCAGGCAGTAGTAGCAGCGCCGCACGTTCTGATGGCTCAGCTCGCTTACCTGGTCGATAAATCCCAATTCTGGCTCCATCGCTGTCCCCTCGTGGCCTCGGCGAGCTGGCTACAAATAGGCTTCCATCATCGACAGGATCTGCATCGGCATCATGTTGCGCAGCTGGCAGGCCTTGTTGGGGCAGACCATGGTGCACGCCCCACAGCCCTGGCACAGGGCGGTGTTGACCACGGCGATGTGCCGCCAATCGTGCATGGTCCGCGCCTCGTAGGGACAGGCGGGGATGCACAGCCCGCAGCCGGAGCAGATCTCGGGGTCGACGTAGGCGATGGTCGGCTCCTGGACCATCTGCGCCTGGGAGAAAAGGCGCAGCACCTTGGCCGCTGCGCCGCTGGCCTGGGCCACCGTCTCGGGAATGTCCTTGGGGAACTGGGCCGCGCCGGCCAGGAAGACGCCCGCCGTCAGGCTCTCCACCGGGCGGAGCTTGGGGTGCGCCTCGCTGAAAAAGCCGTGCTCGTCGGTGCTGACCCGCAGCCGCTGGCCCAGCTCGCGGGCGCCGGCGCGGGGCACGGTGGCCGTGGCCAGCACCACCAGGTCGGCCTCGACCTCCAGCGGCAGCCCGGTCAGCGTGTCCACGCCCCAGACGGTGACGTGGCCATTCTCCTGGAACACCTTCGAGGCCTTGCCCCGGACATAGAGGACGTCGTGATCCTCCATGGCCCGCTGGACAAACTCCTCGTAGCCCTTGCCCTGGCTGCGGATGTCGATGTAAAAGACGGTGGCCTGGCCGTCGGGCACCTGCTGCTTGTAGAGGGTGGCCTGCTTGGCGACGTACATGCAGCACACCTTGGAGCAGTAGGGCATGTGCAGCTCGGGGTCGCGCGAGCCGGCGCACTGGACCCAGACCACCTCCTTCGGCACCTGGCCGTCGGACGGCCGGCGGATCTGGCCGCCGGTGGGGCCGTCGGGCCGGAGCATGGCCTCGAACTGGAGGCCGTCGATCACGTCGGGGTAGCGCCCGCCGCCATACTCGCCCAGCCGCTCCTTGGCGTACAGGTCGTAGCCGGTGGCGACGACGATGGCGCCGACGTCAAAGGAGTAGGGCACAGGTCTGGCCGCCACGCTGCTCGACCTTGACCACGAAATTGCCGACATAGCCGCCGACCTCGACCACTTCGGCCTCGGTCAGCACCTGGATGTTGGGGTGGGCCGTGACCGCCTCGATCTTGGTCCTGGATCAGGTCGGGCGCGCCGTCGAAATTCAGGTACAGGCCCGACAGCTCGGCCATCCGCCCACCCAGGCGGCCGCTCTTTTCGACCAGCACGACCGGGTAGCCGGCGTCGGCCAGGTCGAGCGCGGCCTGGAGGCCGGCAATCCCGCCGCCGATGACCAGCCCGCGCTTGACCAGGGGCAGAAAGTAGGGCGTGAGCGACTGGTTGTAGTGGGCCTTGGCGACGATGGTCCGGATCGTCTCGATGGCCTTGTTGGTGGCCGCTTCCTTTTGCTGCTGGTGGACCCAGCTCGCCTGCTCGCGGATGTTGGCGATCTCGGCCTGGTAGGGGTTGATGCCCGCCGACTCGGCCGTCTTGCGGAAGGTGGTCTCGTGCATCGCCGGCGAGCAGGCGGCGACGATGATGCCGTCCAGCCGGTCGTTGACGATGTGGTCGCGGATGAGCTGCTGGCCGGGCTCGGAGCACATGTACTTATAGTCTATGGCATAGACCACTTCCGGGAACTTTGCATATCTCTTCGACGACCCGCGGCACGTCGACGGTACCGGCGATGTTGTTGCCGCAGTGGCAGACAAAGATTCCGATTCGTTTCATGACGAGCCCACCCCAGCGGGCCAGCAGCGACAGCACCTTGCCTGCCGCCCCGCTGCCCTGCGACACGGCCTCTGGAATGTCCTTTGGCCCAATGCCCGCATCCGGCCAGGAAGATGCCGGGCCGGCTCGTGTCCAGCGGCGACAGGTTGCCGTCCTGCTCGGTCCACCAGCCGAACTCGTCGACGGCCAGCCCCAGCATCTCGGCCAGCTCGCGGGTGCCCTCGCGAGGGGATCATCGCCGGGGAGATGACCACCAGGTCGGCGGCGACCTCGACCGGCAGCCCGGTCAGGGTGTCGACGCCCCAGACGATGACCTTGTCGCCGTCGCGAAAGACCTTGCTGGCCTTGCCCCGCACGTACAGCACCCGGTCCTCTTCCATGGCCCGCTGGACGAACTCCTCGTAGCGCTTGCCGGCGGAGCGGATGTCGATGTAGAAGAGGTAGGCCTGGCCGTCGTGGACCTTGTGCTTGTAGATCATGGCCTGCTTGGCGCTGTACATGCAGCAGATCTTGGAGCAGTAGGGCATGGCCAGCTCCGGATCGCGCGAGCCGGCGCACTGGATCCAGACCACCTCCTTGGGCGTCTTGCCGTCCGACGGGCGGCGCATGACGCCGGCGGTGGGGCCCGAGGCGCTCAGCAGCCGCTCCATGGCCAGGGCGTCGATCACGTCGGGGACCTCGCCGGCGCCATACTCGCCCAGGCTGGACAGCGGATAGAGCTCAAAGCCGGTGGCCAGGATGATGGCGCCGACCTGCTCCTCAACGCAGGCGGCCTGCTGCTCATAGTCGATGGCGCCCACCGGGCAGACCTTTTCGCACAGCCGGCATTTGCCCTTTTGGAAGTAGGTGCAATACTCGGTGTCGATCACCGGCTTTTTGGGCACCGCCTGCGGCGACAGGGTATAGATCGCCTTGCCGGTGCCGACGTGCCGCACCTTGCCGCTGGCCGTCGCCTTGGGCATCTCCAGACGCCGGTCAAAGGCGACGGGGATCGCCTGGGGACAGGCCTCGGTGCAGGCGCCGCAGCCGGTGCACACGTCCCATTTGACGTAGGCCGGCTTGCGCCGGATGCGCACCCGGAAATCGCCGATCTCGCCGCTGACCGACTCGACCTCGGAGTAGACGTACAGGCGGATCTTGTCGTGGCGCCCGACTTCGACGGTGCGGGGCGTCATGATGCACTGGGCGCAGTCGAGCGTCGGAAAGGTCTCGGACAGTTGGTGCATGTGGCCGCCGACCGACGGCAGCCGCTCGACCAGCACCACCTCATAGCCCGAGCCGGCGATATCCAGCGCGGCCTGCATGCCGGCGATGCCGGCGCCGACGATCAGCACCCTTTTGCTGTGATTGCCATTTCCAGCCATGGGATTATCTTTTGCTCTATGCCTCGATGAACCTGTTGAGCAGCGGCCTGGGATCGACGTAGTGCCGCTCCCAGCCATAGTCGGTGATATCCAACCCCAGCGCCAGGCCCATCAGCTGGCTGAAATAAAAGACCGGGATCGGCTGGTAGCCGGCGTAGTAGTTCGTCATTTCCTGCTGCTGCTTGTCCAGGTTGAACTGGCACAGCGGGCAGTTGGTGACCATCGCTTCGGCGCCGGCCCGCTGGGCCGAGCTGAGGATGGTGTAGACCATGGCCCGCGTCACCTCCGGGGCCTTGACGGCCAGGTAGGCGCCGCAGCACTCGTTCTTGTGGGGATAGTCCACGGCGGTCGCGCCCAGGGCGGCCATCAGGTCGTCCAGCGAGCGGGGATGGTCGGGATCGTCGTAGGCCACCTCGGCCGGCGGGCGGAGGACCATGCAGCCGTAGTAGGCCGCCACCTTCAGGTCCGTTGAGCGGCTTGAGCACCTTGTCGCGCACGGCGTCGAACCCCACCTGGTCGCGGAGCAGGTGGACGATGTCGACGACCTCCACCTCGCCGGCATAGTCGGCCTCGATGAAGGTGTTGATCCGGTCGCGCTCGTCGGGATGCGTCGCGGATAAAGTTGTTGGTCCGCTTCAGGACGTTGTAGCAGGTGGTGCAGGCGGTGGTCACCTGGCTGCCCTGCTCAGCCTGCGCCTCGACCAGGATGTGGGCCGGGGCGGCCAGCTCGAGCATGTTGTCGATGATGAGCGGATAGGTGGCGCCGCAGCAGTTCCAGTTCGGCAGCTCGACCAGCTCGACGCCGACGGCGGCCGCCGAGGCCGCGCACGGCGTTGTCAAAGCCCTTGCCGGTGGTGTTCAGGGTACAGCCGGGGAAATAGGGTATCTTCATCGCTTGCCCTCTTGATGTCTTCAGCGCTGGCGACGTCACAGCGCGTACTTTCGAAAGCCGCTGATGAACGCCTGCTGGGGCCATTCCATCATCTCTTCGGGGGGGATGGCGTCATAGTTGATGTGGCTGCCCTGGTCGAACATGACGATCTCGCGCAGCGCCTCCATGATCCGGCTCAGGTCTACGCCCTTGGGGCAGCGGGTGTAGCAGGTCTGGCAGGCGGCGCACAGCCAGATCGTCTTGCTCTCGGTCAGGCGATCCACCAGGCCCAACTGGGCGTAGCGGATCACCTGGCTGGGCAGCATGTCCATGGCAAAGGCGACCGGGCAGCCGGCCGCGCACTTGCCGCACTGGTAGCAGGCCATCAGGTCCTGGCCGCTGTACTCTTCGATGCGGCGCACCAGCTCGTTGTGCACCGATTGTGCCGATAGTCGAACCCTCATTGTGTGCTCCCTATTCGCGGCTGTACTGCTTGACCCCATCCTCGTAGGCGTCGCCGCCATAGATGTCGTTGATGACGATGGCCGGGAAATCCTCGACCTCCAGCCGGCGCAGCGCCTCGGCGCCCAGGTCGTCGTAGGCGACCACCTCGGCGCTCTTGATGCTCTTGGCGATCAGCGCCCCGGCGCCGCCGATGGCGCCGAAATAGACGGCCTTGTGCTCTGATCATGGCGTCGCGCACCGGCTTGGCGCGGTTGCCCTTGCCGATCATCCCTTTCAGACCGACCTCCATCAGGCGCGGGGCGTAGGGGTCCATCCGGTAACTGGTGGTCGGTCCGGCCGCGCCGATCGGCCGGCCGGGCCTGGCCGGCGACGGGCCCATGTAGTAGATGATCTGGCCCTGCGGGTCGAAAGGCAGCGGCTGGCCGGCATCCAGCGCCGCCACCAGCCGCTTGTGGGCGGCGTCGCGGCCGACATAGATGACGCCGGTGATGGTTACCTTGTCGCCGGCGTGGAGCTGGGCGATGGCCTCATCGGTCAAGGGTGTGGTCAGGTGCATGGGCAGTGCTCCTTTCGGTCTACAGGACCGCTTCTCTGTGGCGCGCCGAGTGGCACTGGATGTTGACCGCCACCGGCAGGCTGGCGATGTGGGCCGGGAAGGTCTCGACGTGGACGGCCAGCGCCGTGGTCAGGCCGCCAAAGCCCTGCGGGCCGATGCCGGTGCGGTTGACCCGCTCCAGGATCTCGGCTTCCAGGGCGGCCACTTCCGGGTCGTCGCTGCGGCTGGCCCACCTCGCGCAGGAGCGAATGCTTGGCCAGCCACATGGCCTTCTCGGCCGTGCCACCGATGCCCACGCCGACGATGATCGGCGGGCAGGGGTTGGCGCCGGCGCGGCGGACCGAATCGACCACGAAGCGGATGACCCCTTCGCGGCCGTCGGCCGGCTTGAGCATGCCCAACTGGCTCATGTTCTCGCTGCCGCCGCCCTTGGGAGCGACGATGAGGCGCAGCTTGTCGCCGGGGACGATGGCGGTGTGGATGATCGGGGGTGTGTTGTCCTTGGTGTTGACCCGGGCGGAGAAGGGCTGGGCGACGACCGATTTGCGCAGGTAGCCGTCCTGGTAGCCTCGCCGCACTCCGGCGGCGATCGCCTCGTTCAGGTCGCCGCCGACGATGTGCGCTTCCTGGCCCAGCTCGAGAAAGACGACGGCCAGGCCGCAGTCCTGGCACAGCGGCAACTGCTGCTCGCGCGGCCACCCTGGCGTTTTCCAGGATCTGGTCCAGCACCTCCCGCCCCACCGGCGAGTTTTCCTGGTCGCGGTAGAAGCGCAGGGCGTTGAGCACATCCTCGCCCAGGAAGTAGTTGCTCTCAATGCACAGCCGGGCAACGGTGTCGCTGATGTCGCTTACGTGAATCTCTCTCATTGCAAGTCCTCCGCGTCGAAGCTGCGTGCCGATTATACCGCCCTGGAGGGGTTTTGTCCAATCCTTGGGGGTTGCAGGTTGTCGGGGAGATCACCCACATCTCCAACCCTTGCCTCGCTCCGCGCTGTCCCCTTATCGGATCTGCGTCACTGAACAGCGGTCTCCCTAAGAGGGAGAAGGGAGTTGGAGGGGAAGCGCAAGGCGGGGGTAGTGGAGATGTGTAGCACAACACCGGGCGAGGGCTGTATAGGGCATGTATAGTATGTATAGTTGATCACAAAACTTTCCAGGACGGTGTGTATATATAGGGGAGTTTTGAGAAAAGTGTACAGGAGTCATACATGACTGTAGACGGCATCCCCGGCGCGCAGTCCCAGCCCGTGGTAGACCCAGCCGGCCTCGTGGCGAGACTTGTCGGATCTCCGGCGGGCCAAGCGCTTGCTAAAGGCGGAGCGGCTCATGGCTTCGAGGCCGTTGTCGCACGCCCTGCGGTCAAAGGCGGAGTAGAGGTCGCCGGCCTTGCCATTGGACGCCATCGTCGCACTGCAGACCCTAAGGGTTCTCGAATCCGGCGACTGCAGACCCTAAGGGATCTACGTGAAAACCCTTAGGGTCTGGGGCCTAACTTGATGCAGGCATCATTTCAGCTTGCCCGCTTGTTCTAGCGCCTGCAATACTCGGGGATCAGACCTGGGATCATCCCCATGAAAGAAGGCCGGGCCCGGATACCCCAGCTGGATTTGAAGCACAGGGTTGTCCTTCGTGGCACGCGTGACGTCGATGACAACCCCATCAAAGCTCAAGGAAGAGTAGGCGACCCAAAAAGCGCCGGCATAGACGGGCTGACCGCCCACACAGACGGCGAAGGCTTTGCCATCCAGTTGGGACAGACAAAGCCTGGATTTTCTGATAGCCGGCAGCGGTCAGCTCGATTTCATGGGTCGCCTGGTTGTAGGAAGCGATGTCCTCGATGGACAAAAGGGGGTCCTTTTCAAGCTCAAGATGGCTCAGGATGGCGAGCTGGTGGGGAGGACGTTGTGAGCCAGCAGATGGATTGAAAAACCGACTCTCGCCGGCCGGCGTTGGGGTAGGCTCGACGAACGCCGGCGAGGGAGGGGGCTGGGTTGGAGATACGGGCGCCGTGGCGCTACAGCCGGCCAGGGCTGCCAAGGCCAGGGCAATGATGAGAGCCTCCATTCCCGGCCGCAGTTTCGTAGGGAATAGCGCGGACGTTGGTCGATCGAAGGACGCTGCCAGGGTGTTTGGCCATCATGGTGCCACCTCCAAACTGAAGCCTACGTCCGGTGCGTCGCACCAGAAAGCAGGTGCAACGCACCGGCGGATTCGATGGTAACAGCATAGCAGAAGAACGCGGCAACTTGGTGACAGAATTGTGGCAGCTCCGGTACATAGGGGTTACTCGTTCCCACGCTCTGCGGGGACAGGCTGATCCGGCACTGCCCAACCTCTAGATCGATGCCGGGACCGGGGCGTGGACCCGGGCGCAGAGCGCTTGGGCGGAGCGCCCACGCTCCCGCGTGGGCGCTAGATGAAGGGTTAGGCGTCACTTCGGACAAGCGCTGTGCAGACGTGGTCATTCTGAAGCCGGCCGCGCTAAAAGAATCCGCGGAGGAATGCGGCCGCTTCATCTGAGATGCCCACAATCTTGTTCGTTGCTTGACGATAGAACTTGAAGTTGAGCTCGGTCTCGGGTCGACCGTCATTCCAGTCGGAGAAGGGTTTGAGCTCGCTCCGTCCCAGGCGACGCTTCGCGAGAGCGGTGCGCCTGACGGTGATGCTGACGCGCGGCGTCTGCCGGGCGATCCCGGGTTTCTTTGGGCTCGCTTCGGCCGAGGTGACGATGCCGCTGGCGATGAGGCCTGGACCGCCCTCGTTTTCGCTGGCGAAGACAAAGATCATGTCGCCCCTGGCAATGTGCTTGCCGCCGTACATCGTCTTTTGCTCGCTGAACGCGAACGTCTCTGCCTCCGGGTCGCTGACCTCGGCTTTGATCGCGAACATGTGCTTCTCCTCTTGCTCCAGAGATTCCGTGACTGCTCGTGATGCCCAACTATGAGTAGACCGAGCTATTCCGGCCTATCTAGCCGGGGTTTTCCCCTGGTCCACAGCATTGCCTGCCGCCCAATCGACGCCGGCGCCGGGGCGTGGGCTCCGGGCGCAGAGCGCCCGCGGCAGAGCGCCCATGTTCACGTGCAGGCCCCAGGTGACCAACCTATCATGCCCACCCTGCACCGTTGGCGCCAAGCCATCATACACCGCCAGCAGCGCTTCCTTCTTCTCCGGCCGTCGTCGTTGTCGGGGAACACCAGCGGGAAGGTGCCCAGGATGTGGGCGAAATCGTCGCGCGACAGGCCGTAGAGGTGCGCCACCAGGGCGTCCAGCTCGTCGCGCAGGGGCTGGCGCTCGGCCGGGTCGGTGGCGCCTTTCGATTCGTCCCAGGGCTCGCCCATGACCTGCTGCCACAGGTCGGCGAACTCGGGGCGGGTGCAGGTGAGGCGGGCGGCGCGGGGGACGATGGCGTCAAAGTAGGGGTTGCCGGGGGTGAGGCGGGGACAGGGAAGCTGGTAGAAGAAGTCATGCTCGACGTCGGTTCGTGATCTTTGAATCGCATGATAAAGTCGAGCACGAAGCTGTTGAAAACTGCAACCAAGCAAAGAGCATCAGTTCGTACGGCTGAACGTTGCAGGCACGGTCTGTGCAACGATCTTGTGGCAGCAGCGTTCTGGGCAGCATGATAGCCGCGATCATCGAGCTCTCATTGTCCGTGCTCCTGCAATGCCGCCGGTGCGCCAACGCGATAATCCTGATGCGAGCTGGCTGCCGCTGTCCATTGAGTCTTGGCCAATGATGTCGTGCGTTCCCAGCTGCTCATCCAAAAAGCTCGGTTGCGCATAGAAGGCATCATACTGGTGGATCATCTTGCCTTCATACAGGGATAACCCGTCGCGCTCGTGATTGAAGATGCCCTGTCGTTGGTCATGTGGAATTCTCGCGCTAAGCGCAGATTCCAAGTGCCGGCAATCTCCTCGCCAAGCAACGGCCAGTCGTCATAGATCTTCTCCGTAACTCGATATGCTCGTTGGCTTGGAACTCCATCACGCTCAGGCTGTCAGGGCTGAACCGCGCTAGAGACTCTCGTCGCGACGTAGATCAGGTTGGCCGGATTGGCCAGGAACGCGGGCAAATCCTCCGGTGCAACGGCCACACGCGGATTGAAGCGGAACGCCGCCCAAAAACCATCACTCTGTTGGCCCTTCTGTGCGCCAAGCAACGTGAACTTGAAGGAATGGTGGACTCCGGGAAGAAGAACCGCTCGTTGCTGAAGCTGTAGAGGTACTGGATGTTGCCCTCGTTCAGCAGCATCTCGCGCAGCGCTTTGGTGCCCAGGTCGGTGTAGATGCCCGACGGGATGACGTAGGCCAGCCGGCCGTCGTGCGCCAGCAGGCCGTAGGCCCGCTCCAGGAACAGCTTGTGGGTGGCGGTGTCGCCGCGGCCCTGGTGGGCATAGTCGGGCGCAGCGGCGATAGTAGGCGGCCTCGGCCTCGATGCGCGCCTTTTGGGCGGCCCACGCCGCCGGCGGCCCGGATCCTCGGCGTCCAGCTCGGCGATGCGCCGCTCGACCTGCTCGCGGGTCAGCTTGCTCTCGATGTCGGGGTCGAACTGGGCGTAGAACTCGCGCAGGTCCGGCTTGACGATCTCCCACGGCGGGTTGCCGACGACGATCTGAAAGCCGGCGGCGTCGCCCAGCGGGCGGCCGTCCTCGTCCAGGAAGACCTCGGGGAACTCGACCGCCCAGTGGAAGGGCCGGTGGGCCTGCCACGTCGGCGAAATGCGTGCCCAGGTCCTGGTCCAGCGCCGCGTTCACCTGGCGCGTCGAGCTCGTCGAGGACGGCGCAGGGTTTCGTCGTGCTCGGGGCCGTCGTGACGCCGGCGGCCAGCTTCAGCCGCAGGCGGCGCATCTCGGCCAGGCCGGCGGCGTGGTCCAGGTAGCGGGCATCGGCCGGGCCGGCGCCGATCAGCGAGTTGCCGACCTTGATGTTCTGGTTGAGGATGAGCGGCAGCCGCCGCTTGGCCTTGCGCGCTGGTCGGCCATGGCGCGCATCATCAGGTTGACCGTGGCGATCTCGGCGGCCTGCGGGTCCAGGTCCACGCCGTACAGGTGGGTCTCGGACGATCAGGCGGGGAAGCTCTGGAGGCGCTCGATCTCGGCCGTCCAGGGGGTCAGCTCGATCCGGATGTCGAGCGGGGTGGTGATGCCCTGCTGCATCAGCTCCTGGTGGCGCCGATCGCGCTCGCGCTCCAGGCGCTCGATCTCGGACCGGTAGAAGTCGGCCAGCACCTCGTAGGCGTAGATGCAGGAAAGAGCCGCTGCCGCAGGCGCGGATCCAGCACGCGCAGGTCGCGGATCTCCGCGGCGGTCTTGCGCCGCTCGCCGGGCAGCGGCTCGCCGTCCGGCCGGCCGTTCGCCGTGCCGTACAGGTAGCGGCCCAGCGAGTTGTCCACCAGGTAGCGGACGATGACCTGCGGCGTGTAGTAGCTGCCCTGCTTCTTGCGCGTTTCCAGGTTGTCGACGGTGACGACCGTCGCCGTCGCGCTGGGCCAGCGTCTTGCCCAGGTACTGCTCGTAGGTGTTGCCCATGATGTCGGCCGACAGGGCGCGGTAGCGGGCCTCGTACAGCTTTTTCATCAGCCCGCCCAGCACCTCGTCGCTGAAAACGGCCTGGTCGGCCAGGTCGGGAGCAAACAGGGCCGAATTGTGGTACTCGTCAAAGCGGCGGTATGAACTGCCGGACGAACTGGCTCAGGCGTGAAGGTGTAGGGGTTGTTCTGGCGCAGCTCGTACAGGCTGTAGCAGCGTGCCGGGCGGGATGACCAGGTGGTCCTCGGCAAAGCGGACCACCACCAGCCGGTCGAGGACCCGCTGGACCACCGCGCGCAGCGTCGGCCAGGTCGATGCGGCCGTCGGGCAAGAAGCCCACGGATTGTCGGCCGGCCGGGCCACGATGTCCTGCGCCAGCCGCTCGCGCCACTCGTTGATGAAGGCCAGATAGTCGGTGTCGACGTCGGCGCGGTGGCGCTGGCTGCTCAGCCGGTCCAGCTCGCCGCTGCAGCACGCTGTCGTAGGACAGCTGCCAGAGCAGATCGAACTCGTCGAGGTAGGCGCTCGGGCGCTCGAAGGAGAGCACCAGCCAGTCGCGCCGGGCGTTGAACAGGCGCAGCTTCTCGAAGTTGGTCAGGATGGCCCACGTGCCGTCGTTGTCAAAGGCATAGTTGATGGCCTGCTGCTCTTCCTTGGTGCGGTCGGTGGCCATGCCGGGCAGCGCCAATCTGCCCGGGGGTCACGATGCCGGCATTCGTCTGGCGGGCAAGCTGGAGGTCCTTGATGGCGCCGAAGCGCTTGGCCTCGACAAAGATCGTGCCGCCCTGTCGGGGATCAGGGTCATGTCGGGGCGCCCGCCCTGGGTGAACAGCTCGTATTTGTAGTGCTGCGGGTCCTGGATGGGCCAGCCGAGCGCTTCGAGCAGCGGGTCGAGGAACTGGTGGACGACGCCGGCCTCGCTGATTCTGACCCTGTCCTCGCGGGGCATCTTCTGATACTTGGCGATTAGCTGGCCGATCTTGTCGCGGCTTTGGCTTTGGGTTGGTGGCACCATTGTCCTCCCTGGTGAGCGGCGCCTGCAACGCCGGATCGTGAAACCGCCAGTTAGCGGATCTCCGATTCAGGGTCTGGCAGAGATTATAACACCAGCACGGGGAAAGGGCAAGCGGGAATTGGGGAGCAGCCCCTATTCCGCCGTTCATGGTCACTGTGGGCGGCCTGTGGAATGTGACTTTTGCATCGGACGCGGAGCGTCCGCAGAGGCGTTCTCCTACGCCTCCATCGCTGCGCAATGGACTGAACAACGGATTCTGGCATAGGACAGGCCACGGGGGACCGTGGGAACGAGGGTGACTAACGAGGGGTTCGATTCAGCCGGCCTTGGCCGCAAGCTCCTGTTTGACGCCGATGAAGGCTGCTTCTTCGAGCTCTACGCGCTCGCGGATGACGTCGGTGAGCCAATCCTCGACGCTCCCGGTCCGGTGCAGCCGGGCCAGGAATGCTGCCCGCGCCGCAAGGTCGGCCGGGATCGACAGAGGGGCCGGCTTGGCCCTTCGGACGCGAACCGCTTTTTCCCAGCCGAATCGTCGCCGGCTTGGGCCACTACGATCTGATCAATCTCCTGCTCCGTAAGGTCGTTTTTGCTTTTCCTGCTCATACGTCCCACCCCGTAATGATACGGACAACATTCTCCGGCTTGAGCTGAAAGATGAGCTTGAGCCGACGTCCGCCGATCGTTCGGCCTATCAACTGATAGCGGTCACGGTACGACTTGTTGCGCCGCACCTCAAAATCGGAGAAGAAGCATTCCACCGCTTCTTCAAAAGTGACATGGTGAGCGGCCAGCTCGTCTCGATCAAAGTCGTATTCAAAGTCGGAAGGGATAAGGCGATGCCAGTTGACCACGTTCCACCATTTCCCATTACGCTTGCGCTGTGACCATTATAACACCAGCGGGGGGAAAGCGCAAGGAGGAGGGCGAGGGGGTGAAGGGGCGACGGAGCTCACGGCTGTGCATCGGACGCGGAGCATCCGAAGAGGCGTTCTCCTACGCCTCCATCGCTGCGCAATGGAGGCATAGGACAGGCCACGGAGGACCGTGGGAACGAGGAAAAGTGGGCCCGCTGTAATCTGAAGCGTAGGAGTGTACCTGCTCTGCAGTCTAGCGGCTACCCAACTCTAGAATCTCGGTACTATTGAGATAGGCGTCTCCAGTAGAGAAGCCGCCTGCCACAAAGACCCGCCCATCCGGCAACAGGGTGGCTGTGTGCTTCGCTCGGGATAGATGGAGAGGCGGCAGCGCGCTCCAGGTCGCGCTCTCGTAATCATAAATCTGAACATCGGTGAGGGGCACTGCCTCATTACCAGGCTGGCAGTGTTGCTGCCCCCCTCCTGTCACCAGGACGCGGCCGTCGGGCAACACCACGCCGGCGTGGCCGCACCGAGCTGGGACAAGCGGCGCAGTCAGGGTCCACTCACCGGTAGCCGGGTCGTAGATCTCGGTAGTCTCGTACATCTCCCCGCCGGCCGGATTGATGCCACCGGCCGCCAGCACCCGGCCATCCGGCAAGAGCGCGGACGTGAACCACGAGCTCTTGGCATTCATCGGGCCGGTGGGCATCCAAGCATCTGTGGCTGGGTCGTAGATCTCGGCCACCAGAACCGCGACATCCCCGTTGCCGCCAAGGACCAAAACCCAGCCATCGTTCAGGAGTATCGCTGCATGACCGTTCCGTCCAATTGAGAGCGGGGCGGCTGCGTGCCAGGTATCAGTCGTCGGATCAAAGATCTCGACAGCAGTGGACGGTGCGTTGGTGCTGTTGCCGCCGGTGACCAGGACGCGGCCATCTGTGAGAACTGCCGTCGCATTCAGGATACCGTGGTTGAAGAGCGGCTGGCTGGGAGTCCACTGACAGGTGGCCGGGTCATAGATCTCGGCACTCCTGAGGTAGCCACTATTGTAACCGCCGACGACAAGCACCCGGCCGTCGGGCAGGAGTGTGGCACTGTGCTCGTGGCGTCCAGTGTTGAGCGAAGCGGTTGGGCTGAAGATACCGGTGGCCGGGTCGTAGATCCTCGGCGCTCGCGGTGCTTGGGTCCTGTGTCGTAAAACCACCTACAAGCAAGACCCGACCATCGCGGAGTAGGGTAGCCGTATGCGCCACCCGGGCCGTCGTCATCGAGCCGGCTGATGCCCATTGCCATGGTTCAGCCGTGGCGGTAGCCGCCAGCGTGGTTGCCGGAGCAGCCTGGCGAGCGCTGTCCGTGGCCAGTGCCACTACCTGGGCGGCCTGGTCAGCGTTCGCTGTTGCCAGCGCCGCCACCTGGGTAGCCCGGTCAGCATTCGCTGTTGCCAGCGCCGCCTGGCGAGCGCTCTCTGTGGGCAGTGCCGCTACCTGGGTGGCCTGGTCAGCATTCGCTGTTGCCAGTGCCGCTACCTGGGCGGCCTGGCGAGCATTCGCTGTTGCCAGCGCCGCCACCTGGGTGGCCAGGCGCGTATCTTCAGTAGCAAGGGCAGAGACTGTGGCCACAGGATCACCGCCGACCGGTGTGGCTTTTTCGACGCCGACTTCTAGAATGCCGCAGGCAGGCACAAAAAGCAACGCGAAGAAAAGGGGCAGGAAACATAGGGGAGATAGCTTGTGGTGTTTGTCAGGAACCGACCCAGTGCCCATAAACCCCTCCTGTTGTCACGCTGGGCCGCCGTCGGGATCGTCGCCGGCATCGATTGTGACGATGCCGCCCATTGCGTGGAAGGCGCCATAGAGCTCCCATGTCGGGGCGGCAGGCGCGCGCGGCGTGGCCAGCCACCGCCGGCCCGCCAGAACTGCCAGGAGGAGATAGGCTGACCGAATCCTCAGTATCGACCTCCTTTGCTCCCGGCTAGTGCGTGTGCCTTTAGCGTCTAGCCAGCGTCAGAATTTCGGCGCTGTCGAGATAAACGTCTGCTGCGGCGTATCCGCCCGCCACAAGGATCCGCCCATCCGGCAACAGGGTGGCGGTGTGCTTCGCTCGGGATAGATGGAGAGGCGGCAGTGCGCTCCAGGCTGCGCTCGCGTAATCATAGATCTGGACGTCAGTGAGGGACAATGGATCAGTGCCGCTATCGCACTGCTGCTGCCCCCCTCCTGTCACCAGGACGCGGCCGTCGGGCAACACCACGCCGGCATGGCCGCAACGGGCGGGGACAAGCGGCGCAGTCAGGGTCCACTCCCCAGTAGCCGGGTCATAGATCTCGGCAGTAGTATAGAGCTCCCGGCTGGTCGGATTGATACCGCCGGCCGCCAGCACCCGGCCATCCGGCAAGAGTGCGGACACGAACCGCGCACTCTTGGCGTTCATCGGGCCAGTGGGCGTCCAAGCATCTGTGGCTGGGTCGTAGATCTCGGCCACCAGAACCGCGACATCCCCGTTGCCGCCAAGGACCAAAACCCAGCCATCGTTCAGGAGTATCGCTGCATGACCGTTCCGTCCAATTGAGAGCGGGGCGGCTGCGTGCCAGGTATCAGTCGTCGGATCAAAGATCTCGACATCAGTGGACGGTGCGTTGGTGCTGTTGCCGCCGGTGACCAGGACGCGGCCATCTGTGAGAACTGCCGTCGCATTCAGGATACCGTGGTTGAAGAGCGGCTGGCTGGGAGTCCACTGACAGGTGGCCGGGTCATAGATCTCGGCACTCCTGAGGTAGCCACTATTGTAACCGCCGACGACAAGCACCCGGCCGTCGGGCAGGAGTGTGGCGCTGTGCTCGTGGCGTCCTGTGTTGAGTGAAGCGGTTGGGCTGAAGATACCGGTGGCCGGGTCGTAGATCTCGGCGCTCGCGGTGCTTGGGTCCTGTGTCGTATAACCACCTACAAGCAAGACCCGACCATCGCGGAGTAGGGTAGCCGTATGCGCCACCCGGGCCGTCGTCATCGAGCCGGCAGGTTCCCATTGCCATGCATTTTGAAATATGACCGGCAGGTAAACCCTAAAGCCCAAGCCGAGCGGATTCTCATAAGCTCCCATATCTGGATTGGACCCCGGCGGGTCAGGCCGGGGATTGCCTTCGATGTCAGTAACGGGAGCGCCTTCGGTCTTGCCCGCATTGATACAAGGGCTGTTATCCGCCAGGTGATAGTTGCCCAGGCCGACATTCACGAATCGGGGAGAGGCGTCGATGTTTCCGTCGCCCCAATACACCGGCCCTTGACCGTTCGTGACAATTCCCGCTTCTCCCCCCTGAATGTCCGAATACTCGACGGTCACCGCCTCACCCCCCCAATCGGTGTCGAAATAGATCTGCTCCGGCGAATTCCCCCACACAATCGAGTTCACCAGGGTGGGCTGACTCATATAGGAGATATTCAATCCTCCGCCGTGTCCAGCGGTCCAATTGCCAACAACCGTCACATTGATAAGAGTCGGGCTGCAACCGTCAAACATCAGGCCACCGCCTTTCGCAACCCCTGAGTTGTCGGCGATCAGGGCGTTTGTGACAGTGCCTTCGGCATGGTAGAAAAGAATACCTGCGCCACTACCACCACGCGCCGAGTTATGGGCTACAATCACGTTCTCGAGACTTACGCTGGCATTCGCGTATAAGATTCCGCCTGCGCCTGTGCCAGCCAGGTTATTGGCGACAATGACATCCTGCATGATTGGAGAGGAACGGTCAAAGTATAGCCCACCGCCTTCGTTGACAGCCTCGTTGCCCGAAACCTTCAGGTGGGTCAAGGTGGGACTTGAATCGAGACAGAAGACCCCGCCGCCCCTGTTTCCTGGCGCAGAAGTGTCACTCGCATACCCGTTGGTGATCGTAAACCCACTTAACCTCGCCGTGGCATCTTCACCGTTCGCGAAGGTGACGACGTGACCGTTGCGATTTCCGTCAATAACGGTCTGTAGAATATAGTCCTCGTCGCCGGTGGTGACCAGCAGTGAGCCAACGGTGATGTTCTTGCCCACGAAATTGATGTTTTCCTCATAGACCCCGGGATGCACCAGCACGGTGTCGCCATCACCGGCCACATCAATCCCATGCTGGATGGTGGCAAATGGGTTGGCCTCCGAGCCATCCCCGGTGATGTCCGAGCCGTCGGTGGCTACGTGCCAGGTGCTGGCTTGGACCCCTACTGCGCGCGTTGTGACCCATCCTGCCGTGAATGCCATCGCCATCAGGATGACTGCTCCCCATTTTAGTAGAGTTGTGAGTTTCATAACTCCTCCTTGCTCCTTGGAGCTTGCCTGCCGAACTAGAACAACTCCACTTTTAGTTGTAGCACAGTCGTGTCACAGGGGAATGGCAGGCAGGTCACAACCTCGAAACAGGGTGTTACCATTCTGCCACATCACCCTGCCGGCAGGCGCACAACCACCACAGTCCCCTGCCCTACTCGACTGCGCAGGTGTACCTGTCCCAGGTGACGCTCGACAATGGCACGCACCAGGGCCAGTCCCAGCCCGCTGCCCGGCGTACCGCGCGCACCTTCTCCCCGGTACAAGTCTTCCCACACGTGGGGAACCTCGGCCTGTGGAATGCCCGGTCCTGTGTCGGCTACTTCCATGACCACGGTTGATCCATCCTCATAGGCCCGGACTTCTATCGTGTCTCCCGGCCTGGTGTAGCGGAGGGCATTGTCGACCAGGTTGTGCATGGCCAGGAAAAGCAGGTCCCAGTCGCCAGAAACGGCAGGCAGAGGCCAGGGGGCGTGAGGCAGGGTCAGAGTGAGGCTGCGCCCATCCATGTCGTGCATTTCCCGGGCCAGCTCCACAACCTGCTGAAGCAGGTCAGCCGGGTTGACCGAGGTAACCTCCAGTGGGCGGGTTTCCAATTCGGCCAATTTGCGCAGATCGGCGGTCAGGCGGCTGAGGCGGAGCGTTTGAGCCTCCACACTGCCCAGGGTCTTGGCCTGGGTCTCACCCGCGCTGTCAGCCAGGTTAGCCAGCCCGGCTCGGATGGCGGTCAGAGGATTTTTCAGCTCATGGTCGAGCCGTCGCAGGAAGCGATGCCGCTCCTCGGCAGCCCGGTCTTGAGCCTGGGCCAGGCTTTGCCGTCTTGCCCGCTCTGTCAGGTCCTGCAGTGTCAACAGGGCGATCACCACGGCCGACAGCGCCAGGCCGATGAGCACCGCCACTATGCCCAGGTCGACCCGCAGGCGGAGGATGGGGTTCTGCGCCCGGCCACTCCACAGCAGGGCGGCAACGATCAAGCTTAGGCTTGCAGGGATGCAAGCGAGCAGCCACTTCCACTTCATGAGCCGGCCTCCACGCCCCCTACAAAGCGGTATCCCTGTCCCGGCAGCGTCTCGATGTAACGCGGCTGGGCCGGGTCATCGCCCAGAACCCGGCGCAGCTCGGCAATTCGGGTGTCCACGGTGCGGGTGCCGGTGGCATAGTCCCAGCCCCAGATTGCGTCCAGCAAGCGCTCCCGGCTAAGGAGCTCGTCCGGATGGATCATCAGATACTCCAGTAGGGCGAAAGCCTTGGGCGTCAGGGATAGTTCCTGCCTGTTTAGCCAGGCCCGGCGAGTCAGGCGATCCAGGAGTAGGTCGCCGCTACTCAGACGTTGTGCGGTGGCGAGGGGAGGACGATCGGGGCGGGCGCGACGCAGCACCGCCTGAATGCGGGCCACCAGCTCGATAGGATCAAACGGTTTGTTCAGATAATCGTCAGCCCCTTCTCCCAGGGCCATGGCCCGCTCTGCAGATTCACCAACCTGGGTCAGGAGTATGATGGGGGTCCGATCGCCGGCCTGGCGCAGCCGGCGCAAAACCTCTCGCCCATCCAGTCTGGGCAGGAGAACGTCCAAAATGATCAGGCCTGGGGCGAAACTACCTGCCTGGTGCAGGGCCTCTTCCCCATCCGCAGCTACAGCGACGGCGAATCCGGCCCGTTCCAGAAAAGGAGCCAGGTTAGCGGTGATGGCTGGCTCGTCATCCACCAGCAGGATTTTGGGCTTGGCGCTCATACTGCTCCTTCCTGACCCTCGTCCGAAAGAGTGGATATGTGCATTATATCACAACTCCCACCAGCCGCCAAGATTGGCTGTAACGGCGAGTATTCAGCGTCGACATGGCCTCAGCCTCGGCCTCGCCACAGACAAGGAAGTCAGGCCCGACTGGGCCTGGCTTCCTTTTTCCAGTTGTGCTGCACGATCAGGGCCGATATTGGTGCCTCTCACACCCCCACATCCGTGCGGCTAAAGGCCGGCGTCGCGGCGGAGGAGGTCGGCTTTGTCGGTGCGCTCCCAGGGGGCGTCGATGTCGGTCGCGGCCAAAGTGGCCGTAGGCGGCGGTGGCGCGGTAGATGGGCCGGCGCAGGTCCAGTTGGCGGATGATGGCCGCCGGGCGAAAGTCGAAGTGGCTCTCGATCAGCTCGACGATCTTGTCGTCGGGAACCTTGCCGGTGCCAAAGGTCTCGACCGCCAGGGACAGGGGGCGGGCCACGCCGATGGCGTAGCTGATCTGGAGCTCGACGCGGTCGGCCAGGCCGGCGGCGACGATGTTCTTGGCCACGTAGCGGGCATAGTAGGCGCCCGAGCGGTCGACCTTGGTGGGGTCCTTGCCGGAGAAGCAGCCGCCGCCGTGGCCGGCCATGCCGCCGTAGGTGTCGACGATGATCTTGCGGCCGGTGAGGCCGGAGTCGCCCTTGGGGCCGCCGGTGACAAAGCGGCCGGTGGGGTTGACGTAGATCTTGGTTTTGTCGTCCAGCATGCCGTTGGGGATGACGTACTTGATGACCTGGTTGATGATGTCCTCGCGGATCTTGTCCTGGGTGACGTCGGGCGAGTGCTGGGCAGAGATGACGACGGTGTCCACCCGCTTGGGCGTGCCATACTCGTACTCGACCGTGACCTGGCTCTTGCCGTCGGGCCGCAGGTAGGGCAGGGTCTCGTCGCGGCGGACCTGGGCCAGCCGGCGGCAGAGCTTGTGGGCCAGCATGATCGGCATGCGGCATCAGCTCGGGCGTCTCGTTGCAGGCAAAGCCGATCATCATGCCCTGGTCGCCGGCGCCGATGGCCTCGATCTCGGCGTCGCTCATCTCGCCGCGCTTGGCCTCGAGGGCCTTGTCCACGCCCAGGGCGATGTCGGCGCTCTGCTCCTTGAGCGAGACCATCACGCCGCAGGTCTCGCCGTCAAAGCCGTACTTGGCGCGGGTGTAGCCGATATCGCAGCACGACGTCGCGGACGAGGGTGTTGATGTCGACGTAGGTGCTGGTGGTGATCTCGCCCATCACCAGCACCAGGCCGGTGGTGGCGGCGCACTCGCAGGCCACGCGGGCGTCGGGATCGTCTGGCAATGATGGCGTCCAGGACGGCGTCCGAGATCTGGTCGCAGATCTTGTCGGGGTGGCCCTCGGTGACCGACTCGGAGGTGAAAAAGAACTTTGGTGATGTCATAAAGGTTGTGGTTATTGACATTGTGTTTGCTCCTTCGATCTATTTTCTACCTATCCTGCGGAGTACCGCAGGACAGGTAGCAGGATCGGCAATGGCTAGGTGCCTTCTTCCCAGGAGGTCAGGTAGTGGGCCTGGTCGGGGGTCAGGGTGTCGATGTGGATGCCCATGGCCTCGAGCTTGAGGCGGGCGATCTCTTTGTCGATGGCCTCGGGCACGCCGTAGACCTTTTTCTCCAGCTCGGCGGCGTGGCGCACGATGTGCTCGACGCACAGCGCCTGGTTGGCGAAGGACATGTCCATGACGGCGGAGGGGTGTCCCTCGGCGGCGGCCAGGTTGATCAGGCGGCCCTCGCCCAGGATGGAGATGCGGCGGCCGTCGGCCAGGATGAACTGCTCGACGAAGGGACGGGGCTGGCGCGACGAGACGGCCATGTCCTGAAGCGCCGGGATGTTGATCTCGACGTTGAAGTGGCCGGAGTTGGCCAGGATGGCGCCGTCTTTCATCACTTCGAAATGGCGGCCGTCGATGACGTTCTTGTCGCCGGTGGAGGTGACGAAGATGTCGCCGATCGGCGCCGCCTCGAGCATGGGCATGACCCGGTAGCCGTCCATGACCGCTTCCAGGGCGCGGAGGGGGTCCACTTCGGTGACGATGACGTTGGCGCCCATGCCCCTGGCGCGCATGGCGATGCCCCGGCTGCACCAGCCGTAGCCGGCCGACGACGAAGTTCTTGCCGGCCAGCAGGACGTTGGTGGCGCGGATGATGCCGTCGATGGTGCTCTGCCCGGTGCCGTAGCGGTTGTCGAAAAAGTGCTTGGTGGTGGCGTCGTTGACGGCGACGATCGGGTAGGCAAGCACGCCGTCGCGGGCCATGGCCCGCAGGCGGATGACGCCGGTGGTCGTCTCTTCGGTGCCGGCGATGATGCCGGGCAGCAGGTCGGTCCGCTCTTTGTGGATGACTCCGACCGTGTCGGCGCCGTCGTCCATCGTCACCTGGGGGCGGTGGTCGAGCGCCTGGTGGATGTGGCGGTAGTAGGTGGCGTGGTCTTCGCCCTTGATGGCAAAGACCGGCACGCCATACTTGACCACCAGCGCAGCGGCGACGTCGTCCTGGGTGCTGAGCGGATTGCTGGCGCACAGCCGCGCGTCGGCCCCGCCGGCCTTGAGGGTGCGCATCAGGTTGGCCGTCTCGGTGGTGACGTGCAGGCAGGCGGCGATGCGGACGCCGGCCAGCGGCTTTTCGCGGTCGAACCGCTCGCGGATCAGCCGCAGGACGGGCATCTCCTGCTCGGCCCACTCGACTTTGCGCTGGCCGGCGTCGGCCAGGCTCAGGTCTTTGATATCATGTTCTAGTGTCATATTCCTACTCCTTCATGGATTTCGTTTGTATCAGGTGCGTCAGGTGCGTCGCACCAAAAGCAGGTGCAACGCACCGGCGTTTTCGGGCGTGTCGCCGAAGGTGCGGCGATAGCGGGCCACGAACTGGTCGAGCGTATAGGTATGGTTTTGCGTGCCAAACTGCTCCAGCACGTAGGTGGCGGCCAGGGCGGCGATGCGGCCGGTGATCTCCCAGGAGAAGCCGCGCAACATGCCGGCGATGATGCCGCCACGATAGGCGTCGCCGACGCCGGTCGGCTCGGCCAGGACGTCGGGCGGAACGGCGGGGATGTGGTGTTGTTGGCCTCCGGCGTGGATGGTCGAGCCGGCGGCGCCCTGGGTGATGATGGTCGCCTGGGGCAGGGCGAGCAGCTCGTCTTCGGACAGGCCGGTCTTGTGGCGGATCATGCCGAACTCGTACTCGTTGACGATCAGCAGGCGGGCGCCGCGCGCGCCGGCCAGCAGATCCTCGCCGCTGAGGCGGATGATCTGCTGGCTGGGATCGTAGATGTAGGGGATGCCCAGCTCGTGGCACTCGCGAGGGTATTTGATCATGGCCGCCGGGGCGTTGGGCGAGATGATGGTGACGTCGATGGCCCGGTAGTCGAGGTCGCGAAATGAGAGCCGATCGGCGTGGGCCATGGCCCCGATGTAAAAGCTGGCGATCTGGTTGTTGTCCTGGTCGGTGTTGACAAAGAAGGAGGCGGTGAACTCGCCGTCGATGGCGACGATGGCCGAGGCGTCGATGCCGGCCTGGTCGAGGAAGGCACGGTACTCGCCGAAATCCTGGCCGACGGTGGCCATGACGGTGGGGCGCTCGCCCAGGAGGGCCAGGGTGTAGGCGATGTTGGGGGCGCAGCCGCCGCGCTGTTTGCGCATCGAGTCGACCAGGAAGCTGACGCTGATCCGGTCGAGCTGATCGGGCAAAAAGTGCTCCTGGAAGCGGCCGGGGAAGGACATCAGATAGTCGTAGGCGACGGAGCCGGTGATCACAATGCTCATGATCAGGCGTACCTCTCTTTCAGCGCTGTGGACAGCTCGGCAGTCAGCCGCAGCACCCGCTCGGCCGTCTCGACTTTGAGCGAGCCGCAGCCGCACGACGGGCTGATCAGGGCTGCGGCCAGCAGGTCGTCGTGGTGGAGGCCCTTGGCGGTGAGCAGGCTCAAGGCCGCCTCGAAGCGGTCCACCAGGCCGGCAGCCGTCTCGTCCCAGACGCGGTCGCCGGCCGGGACGACGCCCCAGCCGATGAGCCCACCTCGCGCCAGGAAGGCCCGCACCTCGTCGGGGTAGAGGGACCAGCGACTCGGCATAGTCGTAGGCGTCGAGGTGCAGGATGTCGATCGGGGTGGCCAGCAGCAGCGACCAATCGGTGTTGCCGCAGCAGTGCACCCCTTTCAGGCCCTGGATGCCGGCCAGGACCTCGGCGAGCAGGCCAATGGCCTGGTCGCGCTCGAGCGAGATGTAGGCCGAGCCGAAGCTGCTCAGGTAGGGCTCGTCGATAAAGATGATGGTCTGCGGCGACAGCCGGCGCAGCTCGCGCTCCATCCAGGCCGCCTTGAGCCGCAGGTGCTTGGCCACCGCATCGGCCAGGACGTCGTCGTACAGCACCGGCCGCCGATCCTGATCGACGACGGTCAGTCCCCAGCTCACCGGCCCGGTGACCTGGCCCTTGACCGCCGGCGGGCGGCCGACGTCGAGACGCAGGAAGCGGTGCAGCCCGGCGGCGTACTCGACGTTGATCCTGCCGTAGTCCAGGTCGTCGTTCAGGTAGGCCAGGTATAGCTGCTCGAGCGGCGGGTCGAGGTCCCGGCTGCGGTCGACGTAGATCCGCTCGTCGGCCAGCACAATGCCGGGGAAGCACTCGCTGAACTGGACGTACATGTTCTCCCGGAAGGAACGCTGGGGCAGCTGCGGCCAGGTCGGGATGTCGAGGGTGTCGAGGACCAGCCGGCAGGCGGCGTCGGGGTCGGTATGGGGCAGGCTGCCGCCGCCCAGGGTGCACAGGGAGAGATCAGCTTTGTTCATGCACCATTCTCCTCAAACTCAACGCAAATGGCGGGTAGGCGATGCCGTTTTCGGTGACGATGCCGGTGACGTAGCGGTGGGGCGTGACGTCAAAGGCCAGGTTGAGCACCCGCACGCCGTCGGGCGCGATCTGGCAGCCGTCCACGTGGGTCACCTCGCGGGCGTCGCGCTCTTCGATCGGGATCTGGTCGCCGTTGGACAGCGACAGGTCGATGGTGGAGGTGGGGACCACCGGGTAGAAGGGGACGCCGTTCTCCCTGGCCAGCACGGCCAGCTTGTAGGTGCCGATCTTGTTGGCCACGTCGCCGTTGGCCGCCATCCGGTCGGAGCCGACCAGGACGATGTCCACCCGGCCGGTGCGCAGCAGGTGGCCGGCGACGTTGTCGGCGATGAGGGTCATGGGGATGCCGGCCTGCATCAGCTCCCAGGCGGTCAGCCTGGCCCCCTGGAGCCGGGGCCGGGTCTCGTCCACCCAGACGTGGATCCGCTTGCCCTGCTCGTGGGCGGTGCGGACGACGGCCAGGGCGGTGCCGTAATCGACGGTGGCCAGCGAGCCGGCGTTGCAGTGGGTCAGGATGTTAAAGCCGTCCTGGATCAGGGCCGCGCCGTGGGCGCCCATGCGGCGGTTGATGGCGACGTCCTCGTCGGCGATGCGCTGGGCCTCGGCCATCAGGGCCGCGGACGATCCCGCGCCGGGACGGTCTGCCCGTGCGCCTGCGCTACGCGCATCATCCGCTTGATCGCCCAGGAGAGGTTGACGGCGGTGGGCCGCGTGGCGCTGAGGGTCTGGGCGGCGACCTCCAGGTCGGCCAGCAGGCCGTCGCGGCCGGCGGCCCGGCTGCTGCTGGGCGGCGAGGGCCAGCCCAAAGGCGGCCGCCGCGCCGATGGCCGGCGCGCCGCGGATGGTCATGTTCTGGATGGCGCGGGCGACGTCGCGATAGTCGTCGAACTCGACGACGACGAACTCAAGCGGCAGTTTGCGCTGGTCAATCATCCACACCCGGCCGTCAATCCACTCTACTGTCCGCATCGCTTGACCCCCAGGACACAAAAAAAGCTCTCTCGATGAGAGCTTACGTATTCATCCGTGCACTCCCATCTTCCAGACGGCGCTTGCGCCGCCTGCCGGAATTGGCACCATGTCTGCAACTGACTGGTTGCCGGGGTTTCGCCGGGCCGGTCCCTCCACCCCTCTGGATGAGCATGAATCTCAATTGTAACGGCGGGGATAGTAGCACAGTCGGGGGGTTTTGTCAAAAACGGGATGGCGGTTGCATGGGGGGGGCGTTGGACCACGAAAAACACGAAAGGCAGAATGCGGTTAGTGGGGTTCACAAGCGAGAACGCAACGGCCGCGGGCGGTGACGTGGGGGTTTTGTTGGCGGTTTTGACCGGGGCAGGGGGTGGTGGTATACTGTGAGGGCCGGGATGCAGCTTGGGGACGCGGAGCGTCGAGGGGAGGGTTCCCACGCGGAGCGTGGGAACCAGGAAAGGTGCGGTGTGTTTATCGAGACGGCGCGGTTGATCCTCAGAACGGTGACGATGGATGATGTGGAGGATGTGGCGCTCAACTGGAGGCTGGACGAGGGGCCGATCTCGCGGCAGGAAGCTGAGGACCGGGTGAGGTGGATGCTCGATAATCACAGGCAGAATGCGCCGGGGAGGGTGGTGCACCTGTGCCTGGCGATTGTCCACAAGGATGCCGGGGAGCTTATCGGCTGGTGCGGCCTGGATCACCGGGATCGGAGCAAGGCGGCTCCGGTCCTGTTCTATCTGCTGAAGGCGAGCTACTGGGGGAAGGGGCTGGCGACGGAGGCGGCGGAGGCTGTGCTGGGCTGTGCTTTTGGTGAATTGGGGCTGGCCAGGGTGGACAGCGCGGCTGCGTTTGAGAATGTGGCGTCGAAGCGGGTGATGGAAAAGATAGGGATGAGGTATGTGGGGCTGGATGAAGAGGGGGGGCATGCTTTTACGATTAGCAGGGAGGAGTATTTACAGGGGGACCGAGGGTGAGGCCTGGGGACGCGGAGCGTCGAGGAGGGGTTCCCACGCAGAGCGTGGGAACCAGGATAGGGATCTATGACAAGGCTGGGGCCGGATGATAGGCCGGGGTTCAAGGACGTGGAGGTTGTGGAGGGGTATGACCGGTGGGCGTCGACGTATGAGGGGGAGCCTAACCCGTTGATCAGGCTGGAGGAGCCGCTGACGCTGGCGCTCATTGGAGAGGTGCAGGGTCAGCGGGTGCTCGATGTGGGGTGCGGCACGGGACGGTATTGTGTGCTGCTGGCGCAGCGGGGGGCGGCGGTCATTGGGGTGGATCCGTCACGGGGGATGCTGGAGCAGGCCCGGCGAAAGATCGAGGGTTCCCGCGCGGAACCAGGAGGCTGGGGACGCAGAGCGTCGAGGAAGGGTTCCCAGGAGGCTGAGGACGCGGAGCGTCGAGGAGGGGTTCCCAGGAGGCTGGGGACGCGGAGCGTCGAGGGAGGGCTACCAGGAGAGGAATGCCAGGTTGAGCTGTATCATGGGACGCTGGAAGAGGCGGGGTTTCCCGACGAGCAGTTTGACCTGGTGGTGTCGGCCCTGGCGCTGAGCCACCTGCCCGAGCTGGAGCCGGTACTGCGAGAATGCGCCCGGGTTCTGAAACCAGGTGGGCGGATGGTGATCTCGGATATACATCCGTTCTGGCCGGTAGCGGGGCATGATTATGTCGAATTCTTTGACGCTGATGGGCAGGAATACCGCATTGTACAGCATCCTCACCTGATCGGGGATTACTGGCGGATATTCGGGCAGCTTGGGCTGGAGGTTGAGGATATTCTAGAGCCCAAGATTGAGGGCCGGTTGGTTGAGGAGTTTGCGTCGTTGAGAGAGTATGAAGGCATACCGTTGGCGCTCATTCTCAAGGCAAGGAAGCCGCTCATTTAGGGATGGGAGCAGAGCACGGGGAACCAGAGATGCGGCCGGGGGACGCGGAGCGTCGAGGAGGGGGTTCGCACGCAGAGCGTGGGAACCAGAAGGCTGGGGACGCGGGCGCGCAGGCTTGACTAGTGGTTGAGGTAGGGTATAATATCTGTCAAGAGGATGTAGCACCGTGGAAGAAGCCAGGATTCTGATTGTAGAAGACGAAAAGATCATCGCTCACGGCTTGCGCGAAGTCCTGGTCCACCTGGGCTACACGGTGGTCGCCGCGGTTGCTTCGGGAGAAGAAGCGATCCAGAAGGCAACCGAGCTGCGCCCAGACCTGGTGCTCATGGACATCGTGCTGAAGGGCAGGATGGATGGTATCGAAGCAGCCCGGCAGATCCGCAATGGCCTGGGCATTCCGTCGATCTTTCTCACGGCCTACAGTGAGGACGAGATCGTGCAGCGGGCCAAGATCACCGAGCCTTTCGGCTTTATCCTCAAGCCTTATCAGACCGGAGAACTCCACGCCACTATCCAGATGGCTCTCTACAGGGACACGACTGAGAGAAAGCTGAAGCAGGCGGAGCAAGAGCTGCGCCATGCCCGCAGCTCCCTGGAAGAACGGGTCGCAGAACGTACCGCCGAGCTGGCAGATGCCAATCGACGACTGCGCCACTTGTCGGTCCAGATCATCAATGCTCAGGAAGCCGAGCGCAAGAGGATCTCCCAGGAGCTGCACGACGAAATGGGCCAGGCGCTGACGGCCATCATCTACAATCTGGAGATGAGCCTACGGGATCTGCCACCCGGTCTCGGCCAGACGACTAGAGAGAGGCTGGTGGAGGCGTATTCGCTGACGCTACGGACGTTGGAGCAGGTGCGCCTTCTTTCTCTCGACCTGCGGCCGGCCATGCTGGATGATCTGGGCCTGGTACCTGCTCTGCGCTCGTATGTGGGCAGGTATACGCGCAGGACAGGCACGGAGGTCGCGTTTGAGGCGATCGGCATGGAGGAACAGCTCAGCCCGGAGACGGAAACGGCGCTGTACCGCATCGTGCAGGAGGCCCTGACCAACGTTGCCCGGCACGCGCAGGCCCAGAGCATACGCCTGCGCTTGGAGCGTAAGGCCTGCGACAGTTGCCGTCGTTGTTCAGGACGATGGTCGCGGGTTTGACGTTGAGGAAACGCGTGAGTCCAACCCCTCCGATTCGGGAGTGGGCTTGATAGGGATCGAGGAGAGGGTCCACGCTCTGGGCGGGAAGCTCAGCATTTTCTCGCAGCCTGGGCAGGGGACTGTGCTGTCCGTGGAGATGCCGTTGGCGTCCACGTAGCAAACACGGCTCAAAGGCGAAGGTCTTGGACAAGATTCAGGTTTTGCTAGCCGAAGATCACACCATTGTGCGCCAGGGATTGCGTTCCATCCTCGACGGCCGGGAAGGCATTCAGGTCGTTGGCGAGGCCAAGGACGGCCGGGAAGCTGTGGAGAAGGCACAGCAGCTGCAGCCGGACATTGTGCTGATGGACCTATCGATGCCCCTGCTCAGCGGCCTGGAGGCTACCCGCCAGATAAAGAGCCAGTGCCCTCAGATCGAAGTGCTCGTTCTGACCATGCACGCCGACGAGGAGTATGTCTTTCAGATTCTGCAGGCCGGGGCATCAGGCTATCTGCTCAAGCAATCGGCCGTCGGCGAGCTGGTTACGGCCATCCAGGTGGTGTACGAGGGCGATTCCTATCTCAGTCCCGCTATATCCAGGAAGATAGTCGACGGATATGTCCGGCAGGCCCGCGAGCAGGGCAAGGTGGACCCATACGAGCAACTCACCGATCGCGAACGCGAGGTGTTGCACCTGATTGCCGAAGGCCGCTCTACACAGGAAATCGCCGACCTGCTTTTCATCAGTCCGAAGACGGTCAGGGGCCACAGATCGAGCTTGACTGAAAAACTGGGCCTCCACAGCAACGCAGAGCTGACCCGCTACGCCATTCGCAAGGGGATTGTAGCCCCATAGCCCAAGAATAGCCCAAGAATTGAATAGCCCGGACCGGCGAGCCCTATGCGGAATAGGGCTCTTTTTCTTGAACAAACAAGCGTTTTGCCTATGGACGGCGATGGGGGAGGGCTGTATACTGGGTGAGGGGGATGGTGTATCCGCCGAGGCCTGGAATAATGGAGAAGTGACTGTGGAGACTGTAAGGGTCCTGATCGCAGACGACCACGCAGAATTCCGAGCTACCATCAAGTCGCTGTTGGTCTCTCACCCCGGCATCGAAGTGGTGGGAGAGGCCAGCGACGGTGAGCAAGCAATCCTGAAGGCCAGGGAGATCGAGCCGGACCTTGTCCTGATGGATCTGAAGATGCCGCACGTGAATGGGCTGGGCGCCACGCGCACACTCAAACGGGAAATGCCGGCACTGAAGGTCATCATCATCACCCTCTATGGCGATCAGGAATACCGCGAGGCAGCCAAAGACAGCGGCGCCGATGGTTTTTTGACAAAAGACTTGGTGGGCTGGGAGCTGGCGCCCGCTATCTGGCGGGTGGTTAACGACCTGCCTTGGGGAGGCTCTTTCGCCTCCGTGTCTTCTTAGCGATTGGTTTGGAGGGCGACCTGTTTCTGAACGTGCAAGTACGGCTGCATTTTGGAATCGATCGAGAAGAGGATCCGGGAAACCCTCGCCAGGAAGAGGGTCGGAAAGGGGTCACGCTGAGGTCATGGAGAAAGCCAGGATTCTGATCGTTGAAGACGAACGCATCATCGCCCAGGGTGTGGGGGAAACGTTGAGGAAGCTGGGGTATGAAGTTGCCGGCATCGCCTCATCGGGGGTAGAAGCGATCCAGAAGGCAACCGACTTCTACCCAGATCTGGTGCTCATGGACATCGTGCTGAAGGGCGAGATGGATGGCATAGAAGCGGCCGAACAGATACGTACCCGCCTGGACATCCCCTCGATCTTTATGACCGCCTACGACGACGAAACGATTCTGAAACGGGCCAAGGTCACTGAGCCGTATGGCTACATCCTCAAACCCTTCGAAGAAAGAGGGCTGCATGCCAACATCCAAATGGCCCTCTACAAGCACCAGATGGAGAAGAAGCTCAGGCAGGCAGAGCAGGCGCTGCGCAAAGCCAACGAGGAACTCGAGGGGCGCGTGGAGGAACGAACGGCCGAGCTGTCGACCGCCAACGCCCAGCTCCGACAGGAGGTTACGGAACGGCGGCGGGCGGAAGAGGAGCTGGGCCTGCTCAACCGGGTTATGGCCGCCACGGCTGCGGGCGAGACGGTTGAATCGGCCTTGGAGGCTGTCTGCCACGAACTGGCCGTGGCTTTCGAGCTGCCGCGGGTTGACGTTGCTCTATTTGACAAGGCAAAGACCATCGCTACAGCCGCAGCCGAATACCCGGCCCCCGACCGTCCTCCATCGCCGGACGAGAGCGTCGAGATGGCGGGCAACGCCGCTTTCCAGACCTTGTGCACGCACAGAAGGCCGCTGGCCATCGAGGAAGCCCAGATCGATCCCCGCCTGGCGCCCATGCACAACCTGCTGCGCCGGCGGGGCACTGTCTCGCTCCTGCTTCTGCCCCTGGTGGTGGGCGAGGAGACGGTGGGCAGTCTGGGGATGGAGGCGGTAGAGCCTCGGGTCTTTTCTGCCAAAGAGGTCGATCTGGCCCGGCGCGTGGCCGAGCAGGTGTCTGGTGTGCTGGCCCGGGCGCGATTCCAGGAAGAGCACCGGCGGATGGAAGAGCAGTTCTACGAGGCACAGAAAATGGAGGCGGTCGGCCGACTCGCAGGAGGCATCGCCCACGACTTTAACAATGTGCTGACCGTCATCGTACTCGGCGCCCGGCTCATGGAGCGAAGACTGAATCCTGAGGATCCGCTCTGGTCGCACCTCCAGTCGATCAAGGATGCGGCAGAGCGGGCCACCGGTCTGACCAGACAGCTGCTGGCCTTTGGCCGGAGCGAGCCTGTCGAGCCGCAGACGCTGAACCTCAACCAGGTGCTGGACGGGCTGGACAGGATGCTGCGGCGCCTTATCGGCGAGGACATCGAGCTGACGATGCGACTAGCCACTGACCTGTGGCCGATCGAGATCGATCCCACGCGGATCGAGCAGGTGGTCATCAACCTGGCGGTCAATGCCCGCGACGCCCTGCCCGATGGCGGCAAGCTGACCATCGAGACGGCCAACGTCGTGCTCGACGAGGCCTTTGCCAACCGCCACCTGGGTGTGCAGCCAGGGGAATATGTCATGCTGGCCGTCAGTGACAACGGGACGGGTATGGACGACGAGGTCAAGCGCCACATCTTTGAACCCTTTTTCACCACCAAGGAAAGAGGCAAGGGCAGCGGCCTGGGGCTGGCCACCGTATTTGGTGTCGTCAAGCAGAACAGGGGATACGTCAGAGTCCACAGCAAGGTTGGCGATGGCACGGTCTTTGAGGTCTACCTGCCGCGGGCCGCAGCAGGCGGCCGCGCCCCGTCGCACGACTCCTCGGCAGACACGATGGTGTTAGCGCGAGGCTCGGAGTCGGTGCTGCTGGTGGAAGATAATGCCCAGGTGCGGAAGCTGGTGCAGAGCGTCCTGACAGCCCAGGGCTACGAGGTCTTGGTGGCACAGGATGGGGAAGAGGGGCTTCAGGTTGCTCAAAAGTACGGAGGTCCTATCCATCTGCTGCTGACTGATGTGATCATGCCCCGCCTGGGTGGGCCGGCGCTGGCCGACCGGCTACAGCCGAGTCGTCCCGAGATGCGGGTGCTGTTCATCTCTGGCTACACCGACGATGCCGTTGTACACCACGGCGTGCCAGACAAGGGCAGACATTTTCTGCCCAAGCCATTTGACGTGGAGATCCTTACCCAGAAGGTGCGCAGCGTACTGGATGGTGAGGCATGATGCGGGCTATCACCAGGTGCACGGGCCGGGATCGGCGCCAGGCGCGGGGGGGAGCCGGGCAAGTTGTCCCAGCCCAGGAAGAAGCACGGGGCAAGGTAGGCGAATATCCGGTGATCAGGTCGCCGGGGGGATAGCGTGGCATACATCCTGGTGGGGAGCGTAGCTTTCGTGATAGCGTTTTTCTTCGACCTCGCTGCTCTAAAGGGTATTCGCTACCTGAAGCAGATCATTGGCCTGGCGTTTGTGCTGCTGTTTGGATACGCCATGTATGGGGTGTGTTTCGCGACGGAGAAGCTCGATTTTCCCGGTTGCGCGGCGTGGGTGGGCTGGCCTCTGGCCGTGATATCGGGTGGCCTCCTGGTCTACTCTCTTTTTCTCGAGATTCCCTTCAAAGCCACCTACGCCCAAAGTGGGGCAGGGCAAGGGCTGGTGACAACCGGAACCTATGCCCTCACCCGGCATCCCGGTGTCCTGTGGTTCGGCCTGTTCCTGCTGGGGCTCACGGCGATCTCGCACTCGAAGCTGCTCCTGGCGGCTGCTCCGGTGTGGCTCGCTCTGGATGTGCTCTATGTGTGGATTCAGGACCGCTTTTATTTTCCCCTGACATTCCCCGGCTATGAACAATACAAGCGCGAAACGCCCATGTTGGTTCCAACCAGGGACAGCATTGTCAGGTGTGTTAGAACCCTGCGGAGGGGCTAAGCAGGGTGTTGAGATCGCCCGGAATCGCCGGGAAGATGATACAGACTTGGAGGCAGGAAAATGGCGAGCACAATCGAGCTGCTGAGGCAGGGGCGAAAGGATGAGGTCTGGCAGAGGTATTGTGGCTTCTTGGATCTCAGCCTGGAGGAGTTCACGGCTATCCAACGGCGTCTGCTGACGGAGCAGATTGGCCTGCTGGGCCGATGCGAGATGGGCCGGGCGATCATGGGCGGCACTGCGCCCAAAAGCGTGGAGGAGTTCCGCGAGGTGGCGCCGACGACCACCTACAAGGACTATGCACCCTACCTAGATGAGAGGCGGGAGGATGTATTGCCGGCCAAACCTTTGATGTGGAGCCACACCGGAGGCACGACCGGTCGCTGGAAGCAGGCGCCTCTGACCCGGACGATGTACGACTTGTATGCGGACTATTGCTTCGCCGTGGCGCTGCTCGGTTCCTCGAAGGGCCGCGGAGATTTCAGCGCCGGGAACAACGATATCGCTCTGTATGCCGGCGCTCCGCCTCCCTATCTTTCGGGCATCGGCTTTGAGGCGATCCAACAGGTCGTGAAGCGCCGCTACGTTCCGCCTCTCGACAAGGTCAGAGAGCTGGATTTCCGGGAGCGGATGCAGCTGGGTTTTACCCTGGCGCTGCGAACGGGTCTAGACATGACGGGCGGGCTGGCCAGTGTGATGGCCCGCATGGGGGCAGGTTTTGGCGAGAGGGAAAGGTCTTTGAAGCCTCTGTTGCACCCGGCGGCGGCCTGGCGGGTGATCCGGGCTGCGATCAGGGCCAAGCGGGCGGGCCGGCCGATGATGCCCAGAGACCTGTGGCAACTCAAGGCCGTTTTGTGCACAGGGATGGATGTGGACGCTTTTCGCGACAAGGTCAAGCGCTACTGGAATGTGGATCCGTTCGAGCTGTACACCCTCACAGAGGCCGGCGGTATCTTGGCGATGCAAACCTGGAATCGCAAGGGCATGACTTTTACACCGGACACAGCCTTTCTCGAGTTCATTCCTGAGCAAGATGCGCTCAGAAGCCGTGACGATCCTTCGTACAAAGCGCCCACGGTCCTCATAGACGAGCTGGGAGCAGGCATGCGATATGAAGTTGTTCTCACTAACTTTCATGGGGGCGCTTTTGTCCGCTACAGACCGGGGGATCTGATCAAGATCATTGCCCTTGAGGAGAAGGAGACGGGTGTGCGCCTGCCGCAGATGGTCTTTGAGGCCCGGGTCGACTGTGTCATTGACATCGGCGGCTTTAGCCGACTCAACGAGCGGATCATCTGGCAGACCCTAGAGAGCATCGGTGTCCAATATGAAGACTGGATGGCGCGGAAAGAGTTGGAGGGTGGTCTACCGGTGCTTCGTATCTATCTGGCCGCCGAGCATCCCCATCCGGAACAGCTCGCGGCCAGCCTCCACGAGACGCTGAAGGCGCTGGACGGGAACTATGCCGATCTCGAATCGATGTTGGGCATTAGCCCGTTGCGCCTGCGGCTCCTGCCCGTGGGCACGTTCGCCCGATACGCCCAGATGCGCGAGGCACGGGGAGTGGACCTGGCACACGCCAAGCCGCCGCACATGCAAGCCTCCGAAGAGATCAAGGATGAAGTGCTGCGCATGGCCCAGAGCTGAGCGGCATGGTCTGAAAGGGTGGGTTGACCTGTGAGTATTGTGCAGGTAATAATACCGCTAGCTGCCTCTCTCCTGTACGCCGCGTTGTTTGTTCTCTCGTTGCGAGTGAGGCGCAGGCTGAATCGCGTCTTTTCAGTCTATCTATTCACCATGTTCTGGTGGTCGTTTGGCTCGTTCCTGTGGCACGCCAAGGCCCCGTTTATCGGCAGCCTGACCTGGCTTCACGTGGGGTTTGGAGCGGGCTTGGTCGCCTGGCCGCTCATGTTTCTGCTGTGTACCCTCATTCTTGACCTAAGCTCTGTGCCGCTGGTCAGGGCCAGCCGGTGGGTTATCTCTGTCCTGGCGGGATTCTATTTGACCGCCGATTTCAGCGGCCTGCTTTTCCGTGCCGTGCCTATCGAGGGAGGCCCACCCAGTGTTCAATACTACAGCCTGATGTACTTGATTTTTCCGCTCACCACCCTGAGCAGCGTGGTTTTGGCCACCTTGCTGATACGGGCGGGCATCAAAACGGACGATTCCAACTGGAGAAGCAGGCTGTTCTTTATGGCCCTCAGCAATATCCTGATACTAGCCGGGGGCTTTGCCAACATCCCGGCGCAGTTCCGCTCCTTTCCCGGGGATGTCCTGTTCAGTGCGGCCGGCGCCCTGCTGATGGCCTTTGCTATCTATCGCTACCACCTTATGGATATCTCCCTCGCCGTCCGCAGGGGTCTGGCCTACTCTATCCTGACTATAGCTATCGCCACCTCCTATCTGCTGGTCATCCTGGCCTTCGAGCGCCTGGCCCGCACCGTCGTCGGCATTGGCGCCTACTTGATACCGATCCTGGTGGCCATCGGCGTGGCTGCGGTTTTGCAGCCGATGCGGACCAGGCTCGAAGCGTTGGTGGACCGGATCTTTTTCCGCGAGAAATATGACGCCCAACAGATGGTCCATGAGCTTAGCCGGACAGCGGTCTCTATCCTCGACCTGGATGCCCTGAGCAGAACACTCCTGGAAAAGGCGATGAACACCATGCACATCGCCCATGCCTGCCTTTTTTTCGAGGATCAGGGGACGGGGGAATTTCGCCTGGCAGCACAAAGGGGTCTGGCCGCGGAGCTGAGTGCGCAGGGGATGAGAAGGGATCACCCTCTGCCTCGCTGGATGGCCAGCGAGAGGAGGGTGTTGAGCGTACGCGATTTGGCATTCCTGCCGCAGTTCAAAGCCCTTTGGGAAGAGGAGAGGGAAGAGATGGAGAGGCGGGGGGACCAGCTTTTTGTCCCGCTGCTGGTCCAAGACGACTTGGTGGGCCTTTTTGCGCTGGGTCCCAAGCTGTCGGAACAGGCGTACTCGGAGGATGAGAAGCTGATCCTGGCGACGCTGGCCAACCAAGCTGCCGTAGCCGTCAAGAACGCCCAGCTGTACGAAGATGTCCAGAAGGAACTAGCGGAACGGGTGAAGGCGGAACGGGCACTTGAAGAGTCAGAGATGCGCTACCGGCACCTGTTCGAGGGCATCGAAGATGCAGTGTTGGTCTATGACGCAGTGGGGCGATGCCTGGACTGCAACGAGGCTACGCTGCGAAGCTTTGGCTACAGCCACGAGGAGTTCAGACGATTGAAGATTACCGACATCGTTCATCCCGATTATCATCAACTCCAAAGGGATGGGCAGGGCAGGATATGGGCCGGGGAAACTACGGTGGCAGAGTCGGTGTACCGCTGCAAGGATGGAAGGTCGACTCCGGTGGAGGTAAGCGCCCGCCGCATGGAATACATGGGTGAAGCCGCCATTCTTGCCGTGGTGCGGGATATCACGGAGCGCAGGGTCGCAGAGGAGCAGCTCAGGGCATCTCTGAGGGAGAAAGACGTACTTCTCCGGGAAATCCATCACCGAGTTAAGAACAACCTGCAGATCGTATCCTATTTGCTTCTCCTGCAGGCAGGCCACGTGAAGGACGAACAGGTCGTTGAGATGTTCGAGGACAGCCGCGAGCGCATTCACTCCATGGCTCTCGTTCACGAAAAACTGTACGGGTCCAGGGATCTGTCACGAATCGACTTTGGTCAGTACACCAGCGAGCTGGTGGCACACATCTTTCGTTCCTATAGAGCTCAGGGCAGAGGTATTGCCCTCAAGATGGACTTGGCAGACGTGACCCTGGGTATTGAGGCAGCTACTCCCTGTGGCTTGATCCTTAGCGAACTTGCGTCGAATGCTCTGAAGCACGCCTTCCCCGATGGGCGTGCAGGGGAGGTCCGCATCTGCCTTGCCGAGAGCAACGGCAAGAATCGCCTTGACTGTGGCGGACACCGGTATCGGGTTCCCATCCGGATCTGGACTTTCGCTCCACACAGTCGCTGGGTCTGCAATTGGTCGGGATGCTCGTAGAGCAGCTGGATGGGACCATCGATCTGGTCAGAAACGGGGGGACCGCCTTTCACGTTGAGTTCACAGAATCCCGGTATGCAAAGAGGATCTGAGATCGTAGACTGAGCCAGAACTCTGTGTGGATGCGCCGTTCGAGGGTCACCACGGTTGGGTTGTTGGCGGCACCGAAGGCAGAGGGCGCTGACCTGCCGCCAGCGCCCTCCCGATTCCTCAGTTTTCCTTGAGACCGCCGGGCACCGGCCAGCCGGTGCCAATCTCCCCGGCAATGATCCCGGCAATGACGGCCTGCACTTCCTGGTCCAACTCCCAAGGGATCTGCCCCGCCAAGTCATGGTAGGGAGCCAACCCCACACCCCCGTTCTCCAGAGCACCGACGTACACGCCGCCGCCAGGAAAGCTGCCTAGTTGGGTCTGGTACACCACTTCGAACACGGCATTGTCCAGCCGTTTCAGGCACGAGGTGAGGAGGATGTCCTTCTCGTTCGGCAACGTGAAGTACTGGTCCACCTCCACGCCGATGCCCCACTTGCTCCGCTCCTTGGCTGCGGCCAGCGCGCCGTTGCCGGTCGCGCCACCCACGCCAAAGATGACGTCTACCCCCTCATCGATCAGCGAGTTGCCCTGGATAAAGCCCTTGTTCCATGAGTCAAAGTCGCCGACGTACACACCCTTGACCAGCACGTTCGTGCCGTTGTGGTATTGTAGTAATGCACACCCGCGTCGTAGGCCACGATGAACTGCTCGACCGGCGGGATCTGCATGCCGCCGACCCAGCCTACCTGCGGGTCAGCGGGATCCTGCAAGACTGCCCAGCCCGCCGCCAGATACCCGGCAGGGAAAGCGGCCTCGTCGACGGAGAAGACGGTGGCGGCCACATTGGGGATGGGCGGATCGTAGGCATAGTCCATGATGGTCATCCTGGTGTTAGGGTACTCCGCTGCCATGTTGGCCGTGGCGTCGCCCATTAAGAAGCCGACGGTGACGACGAGGTCGTAACCCTGCTCCGCAAACTCGGCGATGTTCGCCTCGTACTCTGCCGAGCTCTGGCTCTCGATAAACTGCACCTGCACGCCCAGCTCGGCTTGGGCGCGCTGCAGGCCGGCCCAGGTGTTTGCGTTGAAGCCATTATCGTCCATGCCGGCGACGTCTGAGACCATGCCAACCCGGAGAGCGACGCTCGGGGACTTGTGGACCAGCGGCAGGTAGAGGGCATACCCATATACCTCATCCACTCCCATATCCGCGACGGCCATCCCGTCGCGATTCCCATCCATCACGCGGGGATCGCCCTCGAAGTCGAAGCCGGGCAGGTTCGGCGCGTCGTTGTTGCCGGCATCGATGCAGGGGGAGTCCCGCAGGAGGTGGTAATCCCCGCTACCGGGGTCCGCGAACAGCGGATCCGCGTCGATGTTGCCCTCTCCGTCGTAGCCGCCCTGGATGTCGCTGTAGGTGACGGTCGCCGACGCACTCTCCTCGTTGGATATCTCGTCAGAGCTATCCCCCCACAGAACGCAGTTGGTCACCACTAGCCAGGAGCCGGGGCGGTTGCGAATCCCGCCGCCATACCAGGCCGAGTTGCCCGAGAAGGTGCAGTTCGTCAGCGTCGGCGACGCCGACTGCTGTTGTACATCCCGCCGCCATAGGGGCCGGCCGAGTTGCCCGAGAAGGTGCAGTTGGCCACCGTCGGCGAGGAAGACAGCTCGTTGTACATCCCCCCGCCGCCACCGTAGGAGACCGAGTTGCCCAAGAAGGTGCAGTCGGTCACCGTCGGCGAGGAGCCCCTGTTGGCCATCCCCCCGCCATAGGAGCCGGCCAGGTTGCCCGAGAAAGTGCAGTTGGTCACCGCCGGCGAGGAGTCCTCGTTGTACATCCCGCCGCCGTGATGGACGGCCGAGTTGCCGGAGAAGGTGCAGTTGGTCACTGCCGGCGAGGAGGAGGCGCCGTTGTACATCCCGCCGCCAACGGATTCTGCCTCGTTGCCGAAGAAGGTGCAGTGGGTCACCGCCGGCGAGGAATAGTGGTTGTACATCCCGCCGCCGACGGCCCCGGCCGAGTTCCCAGAAAAGGCGCTATGGATGACCGTTGGAGAGGAGTGCGAGTTGGACATTCCGCCGCCGTCCCAGCTGGCCGAGTTGCCTGAGAAGGTGCAGTTGACCACTACTGGCGAGGAGGAGTCGTTGAACATCCCACCGCCGAGTTTGTCCAGGTCAGAATAGCCATTCGCGTTGCCGCCGGTGACGGTAAAGCCGTCCAGGACGGCGGTGCCGTCCAAGACCAACTCCGATGGATGATAGAAGACGTGGTAGCTGTTGTCCTCAGGGTCACCCTGGGTCCCGATGTCGCCGCTCAGGATAGTGGCGTTGTTCACCCAGTCGCGGTCTTGCCAGCCGGCGTCGCCCGTGGAGGGGTCGAATCCGCCGTAGAGGACTATCCCGTTCTTCAATTGAAACGTCGCCGAGCGCGGATCGCCTGGAGAGTATTCGTAGGTAGGCGTATAAGTCCCCGCCGCCACCCAGATCTCGTCGCCGTCTGCGGCGTCCTCCAGGGCAAGCTGGAGGCTGGTGAAGGCATCCTCCCAGGAGGCGCCGTTGTTGTCCCCGGTGGCATCCCGATCCACATAGACCGGGACTTTCCACGCCTCATCGACCCCCATGTCGACAATGGCTATCCCATCGTAGTCGCCATCGATGACTCGGGGATCGCCCTCGAAGTCAGAGTCGGGCAGGCTCGGCGCGGCGTTGGTGCCGGCATCGATGCACGGAGAGCCCGGGCTGAGGTGGTAGTCGCCGCTGCCCGGGTCCACAAACAACGGGTCCGCATCGATGTTGCCCTCTCCGTCGTAGCCGCCCTGGATGTCGCTGTAGGTTACGGTCGGCTGGCTATCACTGCTGGATAGCTTCGTTCGGGGTATCCCCCCACAGGATGCAGTTGGTCAGCGCCGGCGAAGCGCCGGGTTGGTTGTAGATCCCTCCGCCTCCCTGGCCGGCCCAGTTGCCGGAGAAGGTGCAGTTTGTCAGCGCCGGCGAGGAGGCGTCGCTGAGCATCCCGCCGCCGTAGTAGCCGGCCGAGTTGCCTGAGAAAGTGCAGTTAGTCATCACCGGCGAGGAGTAGTAGCTGTTGTGCATCCCGCCGCCGAACAAGACTGCCGAGTTGCCCGAAAAGGTGCAGTTGGTCACCGCCGGCGAGGAGGAGAAAGTTCTGCATCCCGCCGCCGAATATGCCCGAGTTGCCGGAGAAGGTGCAGTTGGTCACCGCCGGCGAGGAGGTCCAGTTGCGCATCCCGCCGCCGTAGCCGGTGGTCGAGTTGCTCGAGAAGATGCAGTTGATCACCGCCGGCGAGGAGCTGTAGTTGGTCATCCCGGCGCCGCCGTTGTTGGGGAAAGAGTCGCCGTTCGCGTTGCCGCCGGTGACGGTAAAGCCGTCCAGGATGGCGCTGTTGTCCAGGGCTAGCTCCGCCGGATGGTAGAAGACGTGGTAGCTGTTGTCTTCAGAGTCACCTTGGGTCCCGATGTCGCCGCTCAGGATGGTGGCGTTGTTCACCCAGTCGCGGTCTTGCCAGTTGACGTCGCCCGCGGAGGGGTCGAATCCGCCGTAGAGGGCCACCCTGTTCTTCAATTGAAATGTCGCCGAGCGCGGATCGCCTGGAGAGTATTCGTAGGTAGGCGTATAGATCCCCGCCGCCACCCAGATCTCGTCGCCGTCTGTGGCGTCGTCCAGGGCAGGCTGCAGGGTGGTGAAGGCATCCTCCCAGGAGGCGCCATTGTTGTTCCCCGTCGCGTCGGCGTCGACGAAGAGAGTCCTGCCGGGAAGGGGCGTGGGCGTTGGCGTTATGGTTCGCGTGGGCGTTACGCTTCGCGTGGGCGTTACGGTTCGCGTTGGCGTTGCGGTTCGCGTTGCCGTTACGATGCGCGTTATCGTTCCGGTTCGCGTTGGCGTTACGGTTCGCGTTGGCGTTGCGGTTCGCGTTGGCGTTGCGGTTCGCGTTGCGATTCCGGTTCGCGTTGGCGTTGCGGTTCGCGTTGCTGTTACGGGCTCGCGTTGGCGTTACTCTTCGCGTTGCCGTTGGCGTTACGGTTCGCGTTGCCGTTACGATGCGCGTTATCGTTATCGTTTGGACCGTCTGGGCCTGGCTGTGGGCCCCGAGAGATAGAGTAAGGGTCAGGGGCAGGGGCAAGGCCAGCAGCGCCAGTATGACCAGCAGAGGGTAGGAGCGCACGGTTTTGGTCATGACGTCCTCCTCATCGATTGGGGCTCGCTGTGAGACGGGCCTGAGCATGGATCGGGAGGAAGTCTATCACAGGGTATGTGTCTTGTCAAACGGTGTAATCGGTCGCTGAGATCAGTCTCCTTGTGGTTGCAGTAGCTGCCAGGTCAGGGGATCGGTGCCAGCCGGAATGGTTCCGCCCGCACCGGCAGGAGGCTGTGCGATTCCCTCAACTTGCTCACCGACTGCAAGCTGAAGTAGCGCCGTTCGGCTTTGCCCTTCCTCCAAGACTCCGCTATAATAGATCCAGCAGGCTGGGTTCTGACCTGGTCTGAGAGATAGAGGTGTAAAGGAGGCTGGGACTATGAACTGTCATCCAATGGTCAGTCAACTGCGATTTGCCCGAAGTGAGTTCGCGCGCTGCCTGGAGGGGGTGTCGGCAGAGGATGCGGTCCGCCGCATCATGCCGATGAACTGCCTCAGCTGGATCGTCGGCCACATGGCCAACCAGGAGCAGGGCTGGTGGCTGTTCCTGGCCCAGGGCCGCATCCTGGTGCCCGGGCTGAACGAGATGGTCGGCTATCGCAAGCCGGCGTCGACGCCGCCCCTGGACGAGATGTGGGATGCGTGGCGGATCATCACCCAGGGTGCCGACGAGTACCTGGATACGCTGACGACGGAGCTGCTCCAGACCCACCTGGTGTTCAAGGGTGGGCCAAGGCCGGAGAGCATCGGCACGATGGTGTATCGGAACACGTACCACTATTGGTACCACACCGGCGAGGCTCACGCGATCCGGGATGTGTTGGGCCACCAGGACCTGCCCGAGTATGTTGGCGATATGTCCCAGGCGCTGTACCGGCCGGAGTAGGGAGTCGTGGGCTGGGGACGCGGAGCGTCGAGGGGAGGTTCCCACGCAGAGCGTGGGAACCAGGGGAACGGTGAAGGATGGGAGCAGGGGATGAGAGAGCTATCACCACGCCACGCGGCATGGTGACGATACGCCTGGGCAGGGAAGAGGATGCGCCGGTCTATCGTGAACTGCGGCTGGAGGCTCTGCGCAACCATCCTGAGGCGTTTTCCTCGGATTACGAGACGGGCCTGGCCAAGCCGATGAGCTACTGGACGGAAAGGCTGCGGTTCAAAAACAGCGGCGAGGGGGTCATGCTCTATTTTGCCGCTCACGACGGGCTGCTGATCGGGATGTGCGGGATTACGCACACCGACGCGCCCAAGCAGAAGCACAGCGCCTATATCGTGAGTATGTACGTCCGGCCCGAGTGGCGTGGCCTGCGCATTGCCGAGGAGCTGATCGACACTTGCCTGGAGTGGGGACGAGCCCAGGGGATCGGGATCGTCAAGCTGGGCGTGACCACGACGAACACTGCGGCGATCCGGTGCTACGAGCGGTGTGGTTTCCAGGTTTTCGGAACTGAGCCACAGGCGATTTACACCGGCGGCGTCTTGTATGACGAGCTGTTGATGGCGCGGATGGTGTAGCACAGAGTGAACGCAGCCTGTGGTGACATGGGGCGTCAGAAATGGCCAGTCAGTGAGGGGGAGGATGAGAGGAGCTACTTACGCACGCAGAGCGTCGAGGGCTGGTTCCCACGCAACCAGTGAACCGGTGAATAGAGAGGACGTGGATGAAGCAGGTCTACGTTGCTTATGACGGGAAAGAGGAACCAGCGGCGGACAGGTTCCAATACTGCCCCCAATGCCGGACCGCACTGACGGTCAAGCATGTTGGCGACAAGCTGAGGTCTGCCTGTCCCAGTTGCGGGTTCGTCCGTTTCCGGAATCCGGCTCCGGTCATCAGCCTTCTCATCGTACAGGACGACCAGGTGCTTCTGGGCAAACGAGGTGGAGAGCCTGGAGGAGGGAAATGGGCCACGCCAAGCGGGTACATCGAGTACGAGGATGATTTCCTGACTACGGCCATTCGGGAAGCGAAAGAGGAGACCGGGCTGGATGTCGAGCTCAAGTCGATTATCCAGGTTGTGTCTTCTTTTACGTCGCCGGGGTATCACTTTCTGGCAGTCTATCTGCTGGCCGGCGTGGTAGGCGGCGAGCTTGCAGCAGGGGATGACCTGGAGGAGGTGGCCTGGTTTCCCTTGTCGGGGCCGTGGCCGGAGTTGGAGTTCCAAGAGGATGTTGATATCCTGGAGGCATACTCGAGAACGAGGCTCGAGGGGTTGCCTATTGACCCCGGCTTTGCTCAGCAGGAGAAGTGAGGATGGAGCGGTCGGAGTGGCTGAAGGAGAGGCGGCGCGTGGGTGAAGAGCGGTATGACACCATCTGGGCGCCGATCTATGATGATAATTGGGGAGGATGGATCGGACCAACCCACCAGGAGTGCATTCGGCGGTTCCTGAGCCTTTGCCCGGCGCAGGCGACGATCCTGGACGCAGCGTGCGGCACCGGCAAGTATTGGCCGCTGATCCTGGCCAGCGGCAGAGGGGTGTGGGGGACAGACCAATCTCGTGAGATGCTCGCCCGGGCGACGGCCAAGTTCCCGGACGTGCCGGTGGAGAAGGTTGGCTTGCAGGAGATGCAGTACCAGGAAGCGTTCGAGGGCGCACTCTGCATGGATGCGATGGAAAATGTGTTTCCGGAGGACTGGCCGGCCGTGCTCCACAACCTGTATCGTGCTATCAAGCCACAGAGGTACCTGCATTTCACCGTCGAGATTGCCGCCGAAGATGAGATCCGGAACGCTTTCGCTGCCGGCCAGGAAGCAGGACTGCCGATCGTATATGGCGAATGGGTGCTCGAAGGCGGCTATCACTACTATCCGTCGATCGAGCAGGTCAGAAGCTGGGTGGAGCAGGCGCGTTTTCGCCTGGTGGCAGAGGCTGTCGGCGATGACTATTACCATTTTCTGGTGCAGAAAGGAGGGTGAGAAGGGATGGAATATCGCCGGTTGGGAAAGACCGATTTGAAGGTCAGCAGCCTGGGGTTGGGCACAGAGCACATGGAGAAATCGAGTAAGGATGTGGAGCGGATCCTGCATCGCGCCATCGATGCCGGCGTCAACTATCTGGACCTGTTCTTCTGGGAGCAGCTTGGCTCGATAGTCAACCCGCACCGGGACGATTTCATTCTGGCTGCCCATTGGGAAGGCCTGGAAGAGATCCTGGCTAAGGTAGTCAACGGCTATGTCGAGATTGGGATGCTGACCATGATCGACACTGAGACGAAATGGGCCGGGTGGGCACAGGAATCGCTGGAGCGGCTGCAGCGCTACAAGGAGCAGGGGCGGGTCGGCACCATCGGGATGAGCAGCCACCGTGCGCCGGTGGCGGTCAAGGCGGTGAACAGTGGGCTGATCGACGTTTTGATGTACCCGATCAACCTGGCTTCGCATGCCATTGAGGCAGACCGGGCGGTGTACCAGGCCTGTGTAGACCAGGATGTAGGACTTGTCGCGATGAAGCCTTATGCCGGAGGCACCCTGTTTGTCAGGGCCGGCAGGCCTACGGGGATCACGCCGGCGCAGTGCCTCGCCTACACGCTGTCACTGCCGGTGTCTACGGCGGTGATGGGCGTCAAGAATGCGGGTGAGCTTCAGGCTGCGCTGCGCTACTGGGAGGCAACCGACGCGGAGAAGGATTACCGCCCGATCATCGCCAATATCCATCACTACCTGGGGGACAGGAATATCTACCTGGGACAGTGCGTTTACTGCAACCACTGCCTGCCATGCCCTCAGGATCTGGCAATCGGTGAGATCATCCGCATCGTGAACCTGACAGAGGCTACGGATATTGAGGAAGCAGTGGCCGAGTACGCGAGCCTTCGGGTCAAGGCCTCAGATTGCACCGAGTGCGGCCTGTGTGTAGAGCTGTGCCCATTCGACGTGGATGTCATGGCCAAACTGCGGAAGGCCGTGGAGCTTTTTGAGGGCGGCGCCGTGATAGGAGGAGGTTAGAGGGGTAGGGAGATGGAGAGGATCTGGAGCAGACCGATCGGCGTGTCTGATCTGGACGGGCCCGACTATTGGGATTATTTTGGGGCCCGGTTGGTCGAGCATGCGGCCATCCCGCCGGGAGCCAGGGTGCTGGATGTAGGGTGCGGCACCGGCTCTTCCCTTTTTCCGGCAGCGGAGAGGACAGGCGCACACGGCTATGCCGTCGGCATCGACATCTGCCCCAGTTGAACGCCGGCAGCCCACTCTAGGATAGAGCGGCAGAAGCTGAGGAATGTTTCGGTGCTGTTCACCAACGCCAACAACCTGGGGTTCCCGACCGGTTCGTTTGACGTGGCACTGTCTGGGTTTATGGGCTGGTACGATTGCTTTGATTTCGTCCGCTTGGAATTCACACAGCCGGACAGAAAAGCCAAAGAGATACGGCGCGTTCTGAAGGATGGGGGTAAGCTTGTGTGCTGCTCCTGGCACGAGCAGGAGGACCTGGCCTGGATGGAAAAGGAGATGGTCCGCCACTATCCGGCCATCCTGGAAGACAGCGAATACCTGGAACGGCGCCCGATCGGCATGGCCTATGAAAAGGCGGAGGGGTACAGGATCATCTTGCAGAGCGCCGGGTTCAGAGATATTGAGTCTTGCCAGGAGACTCTGACTTGTGTCTCGACCGATGAGGAAGAATGGTGGAGGCAAATGCAGAATGTAGGCTGGGATTCGCTCCTGGAAAAGATCGGGAATCAGGAGCCCGATGGGCTGAGAAGGGCGAAACAGGCCATCGTGGAGGATCTGCAGCGCTACAGGCAGGCGGACGGCATTCACTTTGACAAGGTGGTGTTCTTTGTCCAGGGGGTGAAGTAAGGACGCAGCGTCGGGCTGGTTCCCACGCAGAGCGTGGGAACCAGTGGCTGTTACTGTGTTTTGGCCATCTCGGCCAGGATCTCCTGGGCCCGATCCAGGCGAACCTTGCGCTCGGCCACGAGCCGCGCGGCGACGACAGGGACCTGGTCGCCCGCAGCGCCGGCGGCGATTGCTACCTGGCGGGCATGGAGGGTCATGTGACCGCGCTGGATCCCCTCGGTGGCCAGCGCCCGCAGCGCCCCCAGGTTTTGAGCCAGGCCGACGGCGGCCATCACTTCGGCCAGCTCGCGGGCTGACCGCGCTCCCAACACCTTGAGGGCCGCCCTGGCGCCGGGGTGGGCCCGCGTTGCCCCGCCGATGATGCCCACTGCCAGCGGCAATTCCAGGGTGCCCACCAGGTTGCCGCTCTTGTCCCGCGTCCAGGTGGACAGGGAGGTGTAACGGCCGTCGCGGGCGGCGTAGGCGTGGGCTCCGGCCTCGACGGCCCGCCAGTCCTGGCCGCAGGCCAGGGCCACGGCGTCGATGCCGTTCATGATCCCCTTGTTGTGGGTCGCCGCCCGGTAGGGGTCGGCGGCGGCAAAGATGTAGGCCTCAAAGATGCCCTGTGCTACCCGCTCGCCGCTATAGTCGTCGAAAGCCATTACCTGTGGGGGAAGGGTACACTTGGCGCGGGCCAGCCGCCGATCGGCCAGGTTTGACAGGATGCGGAGGTGGACGCGCCCGCCAGTGATCTCCTCGACGGCCGGCGTCAGCGCCTCGGCGGCGGTGTTGACGGTGTTGGCGCCCATCGCGTCGCGGCAGTCGTACAGCAGGTGGACCACCAGCATCGGCCCCAATGGGGTCTCGGGAAAGACGCGCACCTCCAGGTCGCGCGCCCCACCACCCAGCGACACGACCACCGGATCGGTCTGGTTGGCCAAGGCAAGCAGTTGCTCTCTGTGACGGAGCAGGTCGAACCGGGCGGCCCACGGGTCGGGCAGGTCCAGGACCTGCATCTGGGCGATCATCACCGGCTCGGTGGAGGAGGTCTGGAAGCCACCGGCCTGGCGCACCAGGCGGGCCATGTAGCTGGCTGCGGCAACCACCGACGGCTCTTCGATGGCCATCGGCACCAGATAATCACGGCCGTTCACCAAGAAGTTGGCGGCGACGCCCAGTGGCAGGGTGTGGACACCGACCACGTTCTCGATCATCTGATCGGCCTGGGCAGGGGTCAGGTCGTTTCCGGCCAGCGCCGCCCGCTCGGCGCCGTCGAGGCCGGCCCACCTGGCCACCGTTTCCAGCCGCTCATCGACGCTCAGGTCGTAAAAACCGGGCAGGCGCGAGCTTGAGTCGTCCATTTGTTTCTCCTCAATTAGGTCCTAACCCGCAGGTCCTGATCCAGAATAGCACGGAAGCGCTGTCAAGATCTACCCTGTTGCTGCCAGACGCTATCATTCCGTCGCGCGCTTGCCAAGGGAGGATCTGCCGGTGACTCGATTCTGGCTTGCCAGAACCGGCTGACTGCCGACTGCTTGTGGCCGGTAGCCGATAGTTAGAACATCGCCTCGGCCAGCGCCAGGAAAAGCTGTGGATGGAAGCCGATGACGATGGTTAGCCCGGCCAAGGCCAGCACCAACACCGATGCTATCCGCGGCTGGTTGGGTATGGCGGGCGAGGGCTCGCTGCCCAGCATGGCGCCAAGGCCGCGCAATACGCCAACAGCGATCCCTGCCGAGCCGATCAGGAGGATGAGCCCTGCCGACCAAGCGGGTATGACCTCCACCCAGGCCCACTCTCCGCTTACTATGGCGCGCGACACGGCCCAGTGGGTTGGAAAGCCGGCGGTGAAGGGGAATCCGGCAAGCGCTAATCCTCCCAGCGCCAGCCCGGCCGTGGCAACCGGCAGCCGACGGGCCACGCCGCGCAACCTGGCAAACTCGTCACTGACTGTGCGCTGGCGCAGGATGGCCAATGCCGCCGCCATGAGGGTGATCGCCGCAGCGCGATTCAGCATGTGCAGCAGTGCCAGGGTCAGGCTGTGGCTGCTGCCCGTCCCCCAGGCCAGCAGAAAGTAGCCGAGGCTGCTCAGGGCGGCATAGCCGAACAGCCGGCCCCAGTCGCGCTGTGCAGCCGCCATCACGCCGCCCGCAACTGCCATCAGCAGTCCTACTAGCTGGGCCGTGGCCGGCACAGCCGGCACGCTGCCGACGGCCGGATTCCCGGCCATAAAGGCGGCCATCAAGTAGACGGCCATACCCTGGCTAATGGTCAAGAGGAAGGCGCTGACCAGGGGCGGCGCCTCGGCAGTCAGGGCCGGCAGCCACATGCTGAATGGGATCGCGGCCAACAGCAGTCCAAAACCGAACGCGGCCGGAACCAGCGCAGTGCGGGCAAGCGTGGCTTTGGCCGGCTCGAGCGCCGACTGGTCGACCATCCAGACGGCGCCCATGATCAGGGGAGCTGCCAGCAGCGCCACTACCAGGTAACGTTGCGCACCCCGGACAGGACCAGACCGCCCGCCGCGGATCATAAACACGACCAGCGCGGCACTGATAGCGAGCACCATCGTCGCGAAAGTCAGAGAGCGCAGGAGGGCGATGAGCGCATAAAGGCTGAGGACCACCAGGCTGATGGAAAAGAAAGATTGCCCCTGCGACAGGCGCCAGGCGACCAAGAAGAGGACGGCAGCCAGCGCAAAGCTGAAACCAAGCCAGGCCTGGCCTGCCGGGTCAAGCATCAGGTTCCGTCCCAGAATGACCACAGGCCTGCCAAAGGCCACCTCCTGACCAAGCACAAAGGCCGAGCGGTCGAGCGGCAGGCGCAGACAGAGGATAGCCAAGGCGCCGGACACAGTCGCCGACAGAAGAGCAGCCGGCAGAGCCCAGCGCCGCAGCAGAAAGACCAGCAGAGCAGCCAGCAAGGGCAGAATCAGGACGATGAAGGGACCGGGGATCGGTGTCACGCGCCTGACCCCTCCTGGCCGCCGGGGCCAGCCTGGCCCGATCCTGGAGCCGGCGCCAGGATCAGGTAGGAAAAGCCCAGAGCCGCCAGCAAGGTCAGGACACCGAACAAGCCGGCGACGGCCAGGTTCTGATCGAGGCTGGCATAGGCCAGGTCAAAGCCGGACAGAATGGTCAGGACAGCCGGCGCCACCCGCAGCGGATCGCCGCTGAGGATCAGGCCGAGCAACCCCATCCCTCCCATCCAACATGCAGCAAGGGCAAGTTCGGCGGGCACAAGGGTGGGCTGATAGCCCTGGAACAGGCGAAACACACCCAGGGCCACCATCAGGACGGCCAGAAAGCGCAGCGGCAGGCCCAGCGGCCCGGCTGTCCAATCGATGTGCAATAGCAGAAAGTGGCGCGTTTCCCCGGCGGCAGCTTCGGCCTCCGGCGCTTGCGGGATGAGCCGGGCGGAGAGGTAGAGGATGGCCACAGCCAAGACTCCAGCCAGGATCTTGACGATGACGACCTCCTGACGAATAGAAGGCGAAAGGGCCATGCCAGCCAGGATATACTGGATGAGCAGCGCCGCAAGTGACGGCCGCCAATCGGCAGCGAGGAATATGACCGCCGATGCCAGGATGAGGCCGATTAGCGAGGGCAGCCCGGCCATAAAGCTCAAGATGTCAGAAATAAGTTCCATCGCCTATCTTGCTATTGACAGCATCACGCCCACGGCCAGCACGATGATCGCCCAGCCCCACCATCCCGCGCCCTCGCCGACCATTCCCAGCCAATAGACAACACTGACCAGTCGAGCACCGATCCACGCAGCAGCCTGGTATGGTCGATCCACATGGTAGCGGCGGCCGAGGAGGCGCAGTCGATCGATGTAGGCAGGGCGCCGGGCGCCGGCATAGGCCAGCCACGTCCCAACCAGCCAGGGCAGGATGTAGAGCAGTCCTATGCCCCACACTGAAACGCCGGGCGACCGGACAGGGCTCAGACCAACAGCCCTGGATAGGTTGCCGGGCGCCACACCCCACACGACCACGGCCGAGAAAAGGGCGATCATGGCCACTGCCCTGGCGACAGAAACCCGGCCGTCCTTCTGTTCGAGCAGCACACGAAGCGCAGCCCACAGCCCCGCAATCAGCAGGCTGTCGGACAGCAGGATAATGAGCAGCAGAGCAGCCTGCCCCTGGCCAAGGATGCCGCCGTAGAAATGCCAACGGCCAACAGCCCCCACCGTGAGGGGAAACCCAGCAAGCGAAGCCAGGGCGATGGCCGGCAGGAGCACGGCCAAAAGCCGGCCCAGCCACGTTAACCACGGGCGCTTGAAGCGGAGATGCGAGGCGGCATAAGAGCGCACCTTTACTCGCCACGGCTCTATCTGCCGGGCCAGCCAGGCGAGGCCTGTCCATTGAGCCAGCCAGGAAAGGCCCGCCCACCGGGAGGCCGGCGATTGCCTGCTGGGGCCATTTGCGCTGCGTCCGGCTGAAGCCGAGATGGCGAGTGTGCCCAGCGCCAGGGTCAGGCTAACCAGCGGCCAGGGGACCGGCGGCTGGGTCGTACCTGCTTGGCCGCCCCACAGCACAATAAAGACCAGCCCATATCCGGCCTGGTGGATGGCAATGCCCGGCCAGGCGCCGTTGAGCCAGGCCAGCGCGCCGCCGACCAGCAGCATCGCTCCGCCTACGATCAGCAGCGCCGGCTGGCCGCTCAGCGCCGGGGCGATGGACAAGACACGGGCCAGCAGGTACAATCCGGCGCCGCAGGGCAGGAGATAGGAGACGATGCTTTGCGATCTGCTCGCGGCCCTGACCGGAAAGGAGAAGAGCCACAAGGCGCCTGCCGCCGCCAGAAGCGCCTGGGCGGATGCGGTCCAGATCCGGCCTTGCAGCGAGGCGTGGCCGATCTGGGCGTCCATCTGCAAGGCGCTGAGATAGATCAGCAGGGTGGCAACCGTTCCCGGCACGGCGGCGGCAAGGGGCGACCTGCTGCGCTCGCTGTGCTCGCCGTGCTCGCCGGCAACGGGCGCGCCCGCAGCCGCCAGAGCGGTCACGGCCAGGGTCAACAACCCACTGCCAAGGGCCAACGTCAGGAGGTTGGCGGCCAGGATGGCGGTCAGGGAGCCGGCCAGCGCCACCAGGATCAGACCATGCCAGTGGGTTCTCTGACCATTGACACCGTTTGAGCCGGCGCCCAGCGCCGCGGCGGCCGTGACTCCTGTCAGGACGATCCCGGCGAGGATCGACAGCGTGTGGGGATAAAAGGCGACACCCATACGAAAAAAGTCGTGCGATCCCCAGGCCAGATCCACGGCCTGCGAATGGGCATCGCCGCCGTGGGGCCACAAGATTGCCAGGGAGGCCGCGGCGGCGGCAGCAGCGATCAGAGACCGCAGCCAATTGGGCAGCCAGCGGCGCAGACCCAGGACAATAGCCGCCCCCAGTAGGGGCCACAGCACAGCCTGAATGAGAACCGGTATCGAATCGAGCATGCCTATTGTCTGCGCCCAACCAGTGCGGCGGCGTTC
>CAVVMX010000019.1:0-259692 GCA_963749455.1 uncultured Chloroflexia bacterium | reverse complement strand
CCGACAGACCCTGCTTGGGTTCGGTATCACACATGTTGAGCCCTTTCTCCGCCCTCTATTATACACTAAATTCCCTCACGGAGTTGTCTCACTCATGTTAGCGCAGAGGGACGAGTCTTGGGGGGGGGATACTGAACCTGTTGGGGAGCTCTGGGGGTCCAGGCAGATAGGCCGAAATGGTTCGGTCTGCTCAATAGATTAGGCGCACGCTTGCCGTCATCGGGTGGGATATCAGGTGGTCGAAAGGGGGAGACTCATGAATCTGGAAATCATAACGGAAAAAGCTGTATCCGATGTGCGTCCCGCGCCAATCCTGTTCGTGCACGGCATGTGGCACGCTGCCTGGTGTTGGGCAGAGCACTTAATGCCCTATTTCGCCCAACATGGGTACGTATCCTATGCTTTGAGCCTGCGCGGTCATAGTGGAAGCCAAGGGCGGGAACGGCTGCGCTGGACGTCCTTGGCTGACTATGTATCTGACGTGACGCGGGCGATGAGTCAGATGGAGAGAGTGCCGGTATTGGTAGGGCATTCGATGGGCGGCATGATAGTCCAGAAGTACTTGGAGTCAAATGGGGCACCGGGTGCAGTGCTGTTGGCATCTGCGCCACCCAAGGGAGTGATTCCGGCTACTGTGCGAGTTGCCTTTCGGCATCCGTTGGCCTTCATGAAAGCCAACTTGACGATGAGCATGTTTCCGCTGGTCAGCACGCCGCGACTGGCGCAGGAGGCATTCTTTTCGGCGGACATGCCAGAGGAGAAGGTGAGAAGCTACTTTTCGCGATTGCAGGATGAGTCGTATCGTGCCTATCTGGATATGATGGGGTTGAGCTTGCCAAGGCCCAAGCGAGTGAAAACGCCGCTGCTCGTATTGGGGGGGCAGACGACGGTCTCATTTTGCCAAGGGACGTTGAGGCGACGGCGCGAGCGTACGGCGCGAGGGCAGAGGTTTTTCCCCAACATGGCACACGATATGATGCTGGAAGATGGTTGGCAGACGGTAGCGGATCGGATACTGGGTTGGCTGAACGAGCAGGGCTTGTGATGGCCACACGTGCAGAGATGGTTTTGGGCAAGGAAGAGTGTGCGCCCAACAAACCGCTGCAACTGATCAGGCCGTCGGGACTCTTTTTGAGGTTGGCGTCGCCTCTGGTGCGTTTCGGTCCACGCTTGGTTTCACTGCGGCAGCCAGCCGGGCGGGTTAAGCTTGAGTCGTTAGTGCGCCAAGCGAACTTGGTGCTTCTGATAAGGCAAGTCCTTTATAGGGTAGGCCTGGCCTACCACCATAGCGAGTGCAGCCAGCAGTTGATGAGGAATTTATTCCAGCTTTCTCGAACTGCCTGAAATCCCTCTTGCCGACCAGCTAGCTGTCCGCCAGGACGAAAGCCAGCAGGCAAGCGTGCTGCTTGTTCAACGCTGTGAACGCCTGAAGTTCGAAGCAGGTTATTCAGATGAGGGAATCAATGTTGAGTGAGTTGAGGGCGCAGCCAGGACTCGATCATCTGCTGCCGCTCGTCCGTTCTGTACCCCGGGATCCCATACTATACATGGTGCTTCGAAGGCAATCGGCCCGGGCAGATTTACGTGGATCAGCCCGCAAACCCGTCCGTGGCATTGATCTGGACCGGGATGGAATACGCGTACCTGATCGGGGAACCGGCCGACCACAGCGCTGAGGTTGTCCAGGTCGTCGAACAGGTGATCCTGCCTGCCCTGCAGAGGCCGGACTGGATTTCATCACGATCTTTCCCGATGGTGTGTCGCCAGCCGTTGTGCAGGCCTGGTTCCCCAAACGCCGACCGGTGAGCTTTGGCGTCAACTCGTTCACCTTCGAGCGAAATAGGTTCGAGTGGCTGCGCCTCCAGGCCAGGCCTCTGCCGCCGGGCTATGAGCGGGTCAAGCTGGACAGACAGACACTCGATCAGGCAGCCTGCCAGGGCATGCGGGAAGCACATCCTGTTCTGCTGGGAATCGCTCGAGCGCTTTGAGGCGCTCGGGCTGGGTTGCGTCATTTTCGGTCCGCAGGGCGAGGCGGTCAGCGCCTGTTACGCGATTGGCTACGGCGCGGAGGCATTCCATATCGACATCTGGACGCATCACGACCACCGGCGAAGAGGGCTGGCCCGGCAGGCGGCGATCGCCTTTGTCGACGAAGGCCTGCAAGAGGATCGGACGATCTATTGGATCAATGACGCCCCGAATATCGCTTCGCGCTGCCTGGCAGAGGGTGTCGGGCTTTGTTTATGCCGGAGATCTAGACCACGGTGGACATCCCTGTCTATCCGCACACTTTTCACCTGGGCCTGGCCGAGCACTTTGCCAGCTATCTGGGGCTGTATCGGCAGGCTGGCGAGTTGTACGACGAGGCCTTTGCCATCCGGGCAGGCGATTCTGAAGCTTATGCCCAGGCCGCTTCTGTGTGGCGCCAGGCCGGGGATGCGGCAAGGCGGAGATGTTTCCGGCAAAAGGCCGCTGCCGCCAAGTAGGCACGCTCCTGGCTGACCTGAGCTTGTTCCCTCGCCGAATCCCCTAGTTGGGGGATGACAACTCGCCCTCTTTGTGGCTATAGGGAACAGGCCCAGCGCAACGGAGTGGACCACCCATAATGACGATTAGCTTCTGGTTGGCTGTAAAGCCGTCATGGGAAATATTGGCTCTGTAAGAGGTCAGCTAACCGGCTACCCACCAAGAGGGCGACAGGAGGTTCGAGTTACTTTGAGGGCACACGCTAAAGCTCACCCGCAGTTAACGGTGAGTTTGAACTGGTGAGCGTCTTCAAAGGCGCTCGTTTTCTTTTCCTTCGATGTTCTCACGTTGCCGCAAGTCGCTTGCGAGCCAACCAACCAACACATTCTATGGTACGATGAAAATGCATAACATGCGCCAGGTTCGAACGTTGTGACGGTGTTTGGCGATGTGCGTCCCAGCGCGAAACTAGCGGAAAGACGCCGATTGTGGTATAATGGCGCCGGCATTGTGCCAGTCGCATCGCAGCCCATTGTGACGCCGATCCTGACTGGGTGGCCGGCGGACAGCCACATACGCTGCTGAAGCAGCCTACGCCGACCGCTCCGTGAGGCATGTCAAGGAGGTGATGGGACTTGAGCCCGTCGTTGCGCCTTTGTCTACTAGGTGGTTTCCGCCTGTACTACGACGAGAAGCCAGTGGGCGGCATCGACACCCCGAGATTCCAGTCGTTGCTGGCCTACCTCGTCCTCCATCGCGATACTCCCCAATTACGCTCTCACCTGGCCTTTTTGTTGTGGCCCGACTCGAGCGAGGCTCAGGCTCGGGGCAATCTGCGAAAACTGCTCTTCGATCTGCGCCATGCCCTGCCGGACAGCGAGCAGTTCCTGAGCGCCGATGGGCAGACCGTCCAATGGTGCAGCGAGGCCTCGCTCGCGGTGGACATTGCCGACTTTCAGCTGGCCCTGGAACAGGCAGATCGGGCAGAAAAAGCCGGCAACTCGGCGGCCGAGCGGACGGCGCTGGAGGAAGCACTGGCCCTGTACAACGGCGACCTGGTGCCCGGCTGCTACGAAGATTGGATTTTCCCCGAACGGGACCGGCTGAGCCGGGCCTTTGTCACCGCGCTGGAGCGATTGATCCGGCTAATGGAGGGCCAGCGCGACTACCACGAGGCCATCGCCTGGGCGCAGCGCTTGGTGCGCTACGATCCGCTGCATGAGGCAGCCTACCGGCGCTTGATGCGCCTCCAGGCCTTGGATGGCGACCGTCCCGCTGCGCTCCGCACGTACCACACCTGCGCGACGATCCTGGCGCGAGAGCTTGGTGTGGGGCCAGGGGCGGCGACGCGGCAGGCGTACGAGCGTCTGGTCAAGGCCGAGCCCTTGGCCCAGCCCATCGCCCCGGCCGGTGCGGTGCCTTTCGTCGGGCGACGAGCGCGAGTGGACCGCGCTCCAGGCCAACTGGCGGGCGGCCGCCGCCGGCAGGCCCCGCCTCGTATTCGTGAGGGGTGAAGCCGGCATCGGCAAAACGAGGCTGATGGAAGAGCTATTGGTCTGGGCAGAGCGCCAGGGCATTGCCACAGCCAGCGCCCGATCCTACGCCGCCGCGGGCGGGCTGGCCTTTGCCCCCGTGGTCACCTGGCTGCGGGCCCACCCCCTGCCCCGCCTTGATACGGTCTGGCGCAAGGAGATTGCGCGCCTGCTGCCCGAGCTCCAGATGCCGGCACCGGGTCCACTGACCGAGCCGTGGCAGCGACGACGCCTGTTCGAAGCCTGCGCCCGGGCCGTGCTTGGCGCCAGTCAACCCCTACTGCTGTTGATCGACGATCTGCACTGGTGCGATGGGGACACGCTCGACTGGCTGCAGTTTTTTCTGCATTTCGATCCCCGCTCTCGCTTCCTGGTGGTCGGTACGGCACGCACCGAGGAGATGGCCGCCAACCAGCCGCTGCTGACGTTGTTGGAAGAGCTGCGACGCAGCGAGCATTTGGTTGAAATCGAGCTCGGCCCCCTCACCGAAGCGGAATCGTTGTCCCTGGTGCAGCAAGTGGCAGACCGCCAGATCGAGCCGAGCCTGGCGGCGGCCCTTTACGAGGGCAGCGGGGGCAGCCCTCTCTTCCTCGTGGAAACGGTCCGGATGCTGGGTTCTCAAGGGGGTGCCTGGGCCAGGGAGCACGCGCCAGACCTGGTCCATCCACATCTGCCGCTGCCGCCTCGGGTGCGCCAGGTGATCGAGGCCCGCCTGGCTCAGCTTTCTCCTGCTGCCCGCGCCTCGGCCGAGCTGGCCGCGACCATTGGCCGCGAGTTCTCCTTTGCCGTGCTGGCCCGGGCCGGCGAGATGGACGAGGATGACCTGGTGCGGGCGCTGGACGAGCTGTGGCGGCGCCGGATCGTGCGGGAGCAAGGCACCGAAGGCTATGACTTTGGCCATGACCAGATCCGCGAGGTGGCCTATGCGGGCCTGAGCCGGGCGCGGCGCCGGGTGCAGCATCGCCGTGTCGCTCAAGCCCTGGAGGCGGTGCATGCCCACGACCTGGACCGGGTGAGCGGCCAGGTGGCAGCGCATTACGAGCAGGCCGGCCTGCCGGAGGAGGCGATCCCCCACTATTTTCGGGCGGGCGAGGCGGCGCGCCGGATCTATGCCAACGACGAGGCGCTGCGCTGGTATCGCCGGGCTGTGGCACTGCTGGCAGGGACGGATCGACGCAGGCAGGTCGGCGCACCGTTGTACGAGAGCCTGGGCGATGTCCTGTGGTTGACCGGTCAGCATGGCGAGGCCAGATCCGCCTATGAACGCGCCCTGGAGCAACTGCAGGAGCAGGAGCAGGAAGCGCTGTGGCGGGCACGCCTGTGGTCCAAAATCGGCAACACCTGCCGCGACCGGCGCCGATTCGATGAAGCAGCGGACGCCTACTGCCGGGCGGAAGCTGCCCTCGGGGCGGTGTCGAATGCAGCCGACGCCGACCGGTGGCGGGAGTGGGTTCAGATCCAGCTCGAGCGGATCTGGAATGTTTATTGGCAGCAACAGACGCCCGAGCTTGCCGAACGGGTGCAGGACGCACAGGCGGCAGTGGAGCGTTACGGGACGATGGACCAACGTGCAGCGTTCTTTCACGCACTCGCGTTGTTGGCAAACAGTCGAGAGCGGTTTGTTGTCTCCCAGGAGACCCTGGGTCACGCTCGAGCCGCATGGGCGGCGAGCCAGGGAACGGACAACCCAAGGCAGATGGCGGTCGATCAATTCCTCCTGGGGTTCGTCTACCTCTGGCACGGGGATCTCGACGAGGCCCACCAGCACCTGACGGCCACCCTGCAAATGACCGAGAGGATTGGAGAGGGAGACTATCGCGTCCGCTGCCTGGCCTATCTGTCCATTCTTCACAGATTGCGGGGCCAGGCCGAACAGGCGCGGCACATGGCCACTCGCTGCCTGGAGATGGCCACAGCGCCCGGTGTACTGTGGTACGTCGGTGTGGCCAGGGCCAACCTGGCCTGGCTGGCCTGGCGCGACCGGTGCGCCGCCCAGGTGCTGGCAGACGGCCAGGCTGCCCTGGCATGTTGGAGCCAAGCGGCCACGCCCTATCCCTTCCATTGGCTGGCGGTCTGGCCGCTGCTGGCAACGACCCTCAGCCAGGGCTCGCTCGACGACGCCCTGCGGTATGCCCGATCCCTGATCGATCCCCGCCAGCAGCCTCTGCGCGACCCGCTGGCAGCCATCCTGGAAGACGCTATCACTGCCGGAGAAAAAGGCCTGGCCGAAGCAGCTCGATGCCACCTGGCGCGTGCAGTCGAGCTGGCCCAGGAGATGGACTACCTCTAGCCACGGTACGGTACCACACCTTGGAGGTTCTGACGGCCAAAGTGGCCTGGCAGACCCCCCAATTCCTCTTTCTGCCGCTGTTTTTACCCCAAGGCGCGCTCCAGATAACGCTTCTATAACGCCGGTTGTGATATATTCTTCCTGGGTGGCCGAGACTTCTGTGGAAGGCCAAATATCCGATCATCACAAGGAGGGAACCCATGATTCTCGTGGTGGGAGCGACAGGAAGCCTGGGTGGCATGATCACCCGGCGTCTATTGGAGGCAGGAAAAGAGGTGCGCATCCTCGTGCGCCGCAACTCGCCGTCGGAAGAGCTGGCCAGGCAGGGCATGGCGACCTCCGCCAGCTCGCTCATCGAGGCGGGCGCCCATCCGGTCTACGGCGACCTGAAGGACCGGTCGTCCCTCGATCCGGCCTGCGACGGGATCGAGACGGTCATCACCACGGCCAACTCGGTGCTGCGCGGCGGCGAGGACAACCTGCAAACCGTGGACCTGGAGGGGAACCGTAACCTGATCGACGCGGCCAGGGCGGCCGGGGTGCGCCAGCTCATCTTCACCTCTGCCCTCGGCGCCGACGTAAACAACCCCCTGCCTCTTTTCCAGATCAAGGCGAAAACCGAGGCGTATCTCCGCGACAGCGGAATGCCATACACGATCCTGGCGCCCAATGCCTTCATGGAGGTATGGGCAGGCATGGTCGTGGGCCTGCCGCTGCAGGCCGGCCGGCCGGTGACGATGGTAGGTGAGGGCCGGCGGCGCCATTCGTTCATCTCCCAGGGCGACGTCGCTGCCTTTGCCGTGGCCGCGGTGGGGCATCCGGCGGCGATGAATCAGTGCCTGTACCTGGGTGGGCCGGAGGCCGTCTCCTGGCGCGACGTCGTGGCGGCCTTTGGGCGTGAGCTGCACTGCGAGGTGCCGGTGCGCTTTGCTGCCCCCGGCGAGCCCGTGCCCGGTCTGCCAGAGTCGGTCGCCGGGTTCCTGGCGAGCACAGAGACCTTTGATTCGGTGCTGGATACGAGCGGGCTGGCCCGCACCTTTGGGGTGCAGTTGACTCCCCTGGACAGCGCCGTGCACGCCATGCTCGCCCGTGCGCGGGGTTAGGGCCTGGCCCGGACCGAGCATGGAGCCAGAAACGCCGCCTGCCCGTTCGCACCTTTTCACAGTAAAGCTGTGGCTTGAGCCGTTGGGCGATGGCCAGACGGAGTGGCGGGGGCAGTTGCGGGATGTGGAAAGCGGAGAAATACGCTACTTCCGCGACTTGACCAGGCTGGTGCGGTGCTTGGAAGAGGTTTTGGGCACGGCAACAAGGTGTGACGCACTTGGACCATGAAAGTGGCGGGACTCGCAAGTGCGTAACAGACTCTAGACCTGGCGCGCCGATTTTGCGCCAAATTCGGGGGGCATGCTGCCCCCCAGTACGGGCCTGGACAACTGAGGTGGAATTCGATCTCAAAACCTATCACATGGTGAGAAAGGAGCCTGTCGATGAAGACCGATCTTGGCCGAGCCGCGGCAGTGTTGGCCATGCTGGCGGCCGTCGCTGTGTTGGGGGTTGGCCTGCTCTCGCCCGAGTGGATGGGCGAGTCATGGGCCATGAATGCGGTGCCGACCGCCGACGGTGGAGCACCGGCACAGCTCAACTACCAGGGCCTGCTGCTCGACGACGCCGGCCAGCCGGTGCCTGACGGCAGCTATACGCTCACCTTTGCCCTGTATGACGTGGAGGCGGGCGGCACGGCGCTGTGGGCTGAGACCCAGGCCGTGAGCGTGGACGGACGGGCCTGTTCAACGCCGGGCTGGGCGGCGACGCAGCCCATCGACCCGGCGTGGGTGGACGGCCGGGCGCTGTGGCTGGGGATCACCCTGGCGGGCGAGCCGGAAATGGCGCCCAGGCAGCCGCTGGCCAGCCTGCCGTACGCCCTGAACGCGGGCGACGTGCGGGGGGCGGACATCCACCCGAGCACCGTATCGGCCGGGACGTACGGGCTGGTGATCGACGCCGACGGCAACTGGCTGGGACAGCCCTTCCCGGCCGGACCGACGGGGCCGACAGGTCCTACCGGGCCCGCCGGTCCGACTGGCCCGACCGGATCGCCGGGGCCACCGGGCCTGCCGGACCGCAGGGCGCCACCGGTCCCGCGCGGCCCAGCGGAGCGACCGGCCCCGACGGGCCGAGCGGTCCTTCGGGCCCGCAGGTCCCAGCGGTCCTACCGGCCCGGTGAGCGACTAGCGCCTGGCTGCTCGACGCGGCACGGCCTGGGCACGAGCGCCGGCCACGCCACTCCAGGGGACCACGACCGACCGGCCCATCGGCGTGTCGGCAAGTCACACTGCCCCGCGCACCTGCGCCTGGGGCCAACCGGCCAGCCACGAGCCTGCATCGGCGGCTACAGCGCCTCGTCGCGCCGGCGCCTACGGCGGTCGGCACATCGGCGGCGGCGGCCAGAGCGGCGCGCCGATCCGGCCGGCACGCTCGGCGCCGATCGGCGGCGGCTATGGCGGCCGGCCGGCACGCGCCGGCACGCAGCAGGATGTGGCGCCAGGCCACGTCGGCGGAGGCTACGGCGACGACCGCCTACTCGCGGGCGGCAGCGACGGTCGGCGGCGGCTCGGGCACACGACGCCGGCAGCGACTGTGACACGGTGGGCGGTGGAGCCGGCAGCACGCGACAGCGGCGGCTCTGCGACGGCTCGGCCGCGGCCTGTGACGAACGCCGCCAGCAACTGATGGCGCCACGGTCGCCGGGGGCGACGACCAACACGGCCGGCGGCGGGGCACGCCTCGATCGCCGATGCGTGTGACCGACAACATGGCCGGTGGCGCCAGCGCGACTCGGCGGCGGCTCAGTCCAGCGCTACGGCCGACCACCGCGGTATGGCACGGTCGGCGGCGGCGTCATCCAACACGGCCAGCGGCGCATGGCACGGTCGGCGGCGGCTATGCCAATACGGTCAGCGGCGCGTATGGCACCGTGGGCGGCGGTGCAGCGAACACCGCCGCCGGCCGCATGCCACGGTGCCGGGAGGCGATCTCGAACCTGGCCCAGGGCGGACTATTCCTTCGCCGCCGGCCGCCGGGCCATGGCCAACGACGACGGCTGTTTCGCGTGGGCCGATAGCACCAACGCCGACTTTAGCTGCAACACAGCCAACCAGTTCGCCGTGCGGGCCACGGGCGGCGTATCGCTGACGGTAGACACCGCCGGGGGCGGCCTGCGCATCCAGCCCGACGCCACCAGCCCGAACCTGATCGGCGGCTACAGCGGCAACACGGTGACCGCCGGCGCGTATGGCGCGACCATCGGCGGCGGCGGAAACGGCACTTATCGCAACCGTGTCACCGACAACTATGGCACGGTGGGCGGTGGGCAGCGGCAACCAGGCCGGCGACGATGCCGGCACCACGAGCGACTGCCTGTATGCCACGGTCGGCGGGGGCTACCCCAACACCGCCAGTGGCACGTGATGCCACGGTCGGCGGGGGCTATGTCAACACCGCCAGCGGCACGCGTTGCCACGGTCGGCGGGGGCTACGCCAACGCCGCCAGTGGCTCAGTATGCCACGGTCGGCGGGGGCTATCGACAACACCGCCAGCGGCTGAGTACGCCACGGTCGGCGGGGGCGACAGCAACACCGCCAGCGGCGACTATGCCACGGTCGGCGGGGGCAGAGCAACACCGCCAGCGGCGAGTGCGCCACGGTCGGCGGGGGCATACACAGCCACACGTACGCCAGCGGGCCAGACGCTGGTGCCACGGTCGGCGGGGGCTATCACAACGACGCCAGCGGCGAGGTGCCACGGTCGGCGGGGGCTACGGCAACACCGCCAGCGGCTATGAGGCTACGGTGCCGGGGGGCGATTTTAACCTGGCCCAGGGCAACTATTCCTTCGCCGCCGGCTATCGGGCCAAGGCCAACAACGCCGGCTGTTTCGTGTGGGGCGATAGCACCGCCGCCGACGTGACGTGCAGCACCGACAACCGCTGGGTGGCCCGCGCCAGCGGCGGGGTGTACTTTTACACCAACGCCGGCCTGACCACCGGCGTGTACGTCGCCGCCGGCGGCGGCTCGTGGGCGTCGGTCAGCGACCGGAACCTGAAGGCGAACGTGCAGGCCGGTGGACGGCGCGCGACGTGCTGGCCCGGCTGGCAGAGGTGCCGATCTCGACCTGGAACTATACGTCGCAGGACGCGTCGATCCGCCACATCGGCCCGATGGCCCAGGACTTTTACGCCGCGTTTGGGGTGGGCGAGGACGACACGCACATCACCACCGTCGACGCCGACGGCGTGGCGCTGGCCGCCATCCAGGGGCTGTACGCCGAGAACCAGGCGCTCAAGGCCGCCAACGAATCGCTCACGACCGAGAACGCGGCGCAGCAGGCGCAGATCGACGGCCTGGCGGCGCGCCTGGCCAGCCTGGAGCAGGCGGGCCAGCCCCGCACCACGAGCGGCCTCCCCCTGCCCTGGCTGCTGGTGGGCGGCGCGGTCGTGGTCGCGGTGGCGGCGTGGCCGTAGGCCGGCGCCGCGGCGGCACGCGCCAGTGAGGCCGGCCATGAACAGTTCAGGCTCAGAAGTTTCGGGTTTCAGGCTCGTTCTGCTCCTCGTCGCCCTGGTCGTGCTGGCCGGCGTGGCGTGGGCCCAGGCGCCCGAGCAGCACGACCTGAGCTGGCACGTGGTGGGCGCGGGCGGGCAGGACTCGGCCTCGGCCGCGCACCAGGTGCGCGGCACGCTGGGGCAGCTTGCCATCGGCCCGGCGGCGGCGGCCGGCGGGCACCAGGTGGGCTCGGGCTACTGGTATGGCACGGGCCGCAAGGCGGGGGTGTGGCGGGTGTACCTGCCGGTGGTGGTGAAGAACACGGGGCAGTAGAGCGGCTGCCGATCATCGACATCCCCTCCCGCGGGCCAGGAACGGTGCGGGAGGGGATGTCGTGAGGGTGAGCGTTCTCGGGCCGGACGCGGAGACGATGCAGCGGTCGGGCCGGGGAGCCGCGGCCGGCTTCGCATTGATCGAGGACCGGGAGATGATCTGGCTAGTGGAACCCCGTCAACATCGGGTGAACCGGCATTTCCCGACGATCCGCCGCGTAGCCGGCTTTGGCAGAATGCCCGATCTGCGCTATGGTATGTGTATCCGCGTGAACGGAGCGAACCTGTGAAACGACATAGGACCCGACATAGGGGCCGTAGAGGCCCCGACTATATCGCGAGAGATCCCGCTAGCCGAATGGTTAGCGGGATTCTAGTATCGTCTACGGAAAGGAGCAAGGAAAGACCATGGGAGAAAGAGGGTTCAGGGGTCAACAGGTGGGCACAAACCTAGCCAGAGGCTTTCTCGCGTGGTGTCAGGAAAAAGGGGGCGCAACGGGTGAGTGTTGCCGCCTACGCGGCCAACGTGCAGGCGGTTGAGTTTTATAGGAGGCTGGGGTTCGAGCCTCGAAGCGTGACTCTGGAGCTGAGTCCTGATGATGTTGTTCGGGGAACAAGCCCACATCGGACATAAAGCACCCTGTCGTGCCAGTGTGAAGGTGCTCCAAGTCTATAGTGCTCAGTAGGACACGAATCACCAACATCGCACCAGACTTGTCGCGGTGGGGCGACAGGAGGGGTCTGGGCGATCTGCCGGGCTGGGGTGAACTCATCTTCTGGTTATGACGATTCTGCGTCCTGTCGGGCTAGAATCCGGTCGGATAGGAACATTCGGCCAGGACAATGGGCAGAAGGTGGCCTATGCGCGGTGCCTGTTGGGGGAGAAACGCTTGTTGGTTGTATCCACTACCACAAAGGAAGGAAGAAGGGAAAAACGGCAGAGCCTCCCGCAGGTTGGGCAACCTGTGGGAGGCTTGGCTTAGGCAACGATGCGGCGCAGAATGGTGTGGAGGATGCCGCCGTTGCGGTAGTATTCGAGCTCGACGGCGGTGTCCAGGCGGATCAAGGCGGTGAAGATGGTTTCGGAGCCATCGGCGCGGCGAGCATGGACGGCGACATGATGGCCGGGTGCCGGGTCGATGCCGATGCCGGCGATGCCCGCAATGTCGTATTCTTCCAGGCCGGTCAAGCCCAGGGTCTGGGAGTTCTGCCCGGGCAGAAACTGGAGGGGCAGGACGCCCATGCCGACCAGGTTGGAGCGATGGATTCGCTCGTAGCTTTCGGCGATGACGGCGCGAACGCCGAGCAGGTAGGCGCCCTTGGCCGCCCAGTCGCGCGAGCTGCCGGTGCCGTACTCACGGCCGGCCAGAACCAGGAGAGGAACGCCCTCGTCTTGATAGCGCATGGCGGCGTCGTAGATGGTCATCGATTGGCCGGTGGGGAGGTGGAGGGTGACGCCGCCCTCAGTGCCCGGGATTAGGAGGTTCCTGAGGCGGATGTTGGCAAAGGTGCCACGCATCATGACCTCGTGATTGCCACGCCGTGAGCCATAGGAGTTGAAATCGGAGCGGGCGACGCCGCGCTCGAGCAGGAAGCGGCCTGCCGGGCCGGCGGCTGGGATAGAGCCGGCGGGTGAGATGTGATCGGTGGTCACGGAATCGCCGAGCAAGGCCAGGACACGCGCGCCGAGGATGTCGGTGACGGGCTGCGGCTCAGGGGCCAGGTCCAGGAAGAAGGGCGGCTCCTGGATGTAGGTGGAGGCCGGATCCCAGTCATACAGGTCGGCCATATCGGGCAGGGCGATGGCGTTCCAGCGGTCATTCCCGCTAAAGACGCCGGCGTACTGCTCGGCAAAGATCTCGGGCCGATCGTGCGCGGTGACAGCGGCCTGGATCTCGACCTGGGTGGGCCAGATGTCGCGCAGGTAGACGGGCAGGCCAGCCGGGTCGTGGCCGAGCGGCTCGGCGAGCAGGTCGATGTCAACGGTGCCGGCCAGGGCATAGGCGACGACGAGCGGCGGCGAGGCCAGGTAGCTGGCCCGGGCGTGGGGGTTGATGCGGCCCTCAAAGTTGCGGTTGCCGGACAGGACGGCGGCAGCGACGAGGTTGCCCTCCTCGACGGCCTCGGGCCACCGGCTCTGGCAGGGGGCCGCTGTTGCCGATGCAGGTGGTGCAGCCGTAGCCAACCAGGTTGAAGCCGAGCTGGTCCAGGTAGGGCGTGAGTCCGGCGGCGTCCAGGTAGCTGGTGACGACCCGCGAGCCGGGGGCGAGGCTGGTCTTGACATAAGCAGGGGTGCGCAGGCCATGCTCGACCGCCTTCTTGGCCAGGAGGCCGGCGCCGATCATCACCGACGGGTTGGAGGTGTTGGTGCAGCTGGTGATGGCCGCGATGACGACGGCGCCGTGAGACAGGATGGCCTCGTGACCGGCGGACAGGTGGGCGATGGCGGTGCGGGATAGGGCGGCATCGTCCCGCGATCCCCTTCAGACGAGAGAGCGTAGCCGCGCTGGGCGGTAGGCGCAGGAAGGCTGTGGCGGAAGCTGGCTTTGACGTCGCGAAGCGGCACCCGGTCCTGAGGGCGCTTGGGGCCGGCCAGGCAGGGCTCGACGGCGGACAGGTCGAGGGTCAGGGTGTCGGAGTAGAGGGGTTCAGGAGTGTCGGCGGCGTAGAAGAGGTCCTGCGCCCGGGCGTAGCGCTCGACCAGATCGATCTGCTCGGCAGGGCGGCCGGTGTTGCGCAGGTAGCGCAGCGTCTCGGCGTCGATGGGAAAGAAGCCGATGGTAGCGCCATACTCGGGCGCCATGTTGGCGATGGTGGCGCGGTCGGGCAGGCTGAGGCGGCTGACGCCGGGGCCGAAATACTCGACGAACTTGCCCACCACGCCCTTCTGGCGCAGCATTTGGGTGACGGTGAGGACCAGGTCGGTGGCGGTGGCGCCTTCGGGCAGCTCGCCCAACGAGGCGGAAGCCGATCACTTCGGGGGGAAGCATGGAGATCGGCTCGCCGAGCATGACGGCCTCGGCCTCGATGCCGCCGACACCCCAGCCGAGGACGCCCAGGCCGTTGATCATGGTGGTGTGCGAGTCGGTGCCGACCAGGCTGTCGGGGAAGGCGATCCGGCCGCCGCCGGGCTCGCGGGATCCTCTCCGGGGACCGACGATCCACGACAACGTGGCCAGGTATTCCAGGTTGACCTGGTGGACGATGCCGGTGGCGGGTGGCACAACGCTGAAATTGTCAAAGGCGTGCTGGGCCCAGTGGAGGAATTCGTAGCGCTCGCGGTTGCGCTCGAACTCGAGCTCGGCGTTGACCCGCAGGGCCTCATCGGTGCCGAACAGGTCCACCTGGACCGAATGGTCGACGACCAAGTCGACAGGGACCTGGGGATTGATCCGGCGTGGATCGCCGCCCAGACGGTGCACGGCAGAGCGTAGGGCAGCCAGATCGACGACGGCCGGGACGCCGGTAAAGTCCTGGAGGATGACGCGGGCCGGCTTGAAGGGCAGCTCGGCCTGGCCGGGATTGTCGGGACGCCAGCGGGCCAGGTTGGTGACGTGGTCCTCGGTGATGTCGCGGCCGTTGCAGTGCCGCAAGAGGCTCTCAAGCCAGATCTTGACAGAGAAGGGCAGATGATCGACGCCGGCGATGCCTAGCTCGGCCAGGCGGCAAAGGCGGTAGAAGGTGACGGGGCCGGTGCCGGTGTGGAGCACCGTTCGTGCGCCGAATGGGTCGGGAATGGCAGGCATGATTGAGCATACCTCCTTGGAGAACAGCTTAACCACCAAGGCAACAACGGTGGCTACTAGGTGTAACTAAGGCCCAGCTCCTCGTCGTAGCCCAGCTCGTCTTTGGCGGCGTCGCTCATCATGGACGGGTTGCCATGGTGGGCTCCAGACGACGTCGACATCGACTTGGTCGATGCCGGGCAGGCGGGCCAGCTCGGCGCGGATATCGCGGATCATCTGGGGGCCCATGGGACAGCCGGGGCTGGTGAGGGTCAGGTCGATGTGGACGCGGTGGAGGGGCTCGTCGAGGTCGAGGCCGCGGATGAGGCCCAGGTCGACGACGTTGACGCCGATCTCGGGGTCGAAGACCTGTTTGAGGGCGGTCATGATCTCATCTTTGGTCGGCATGGTTCAATCTACCTCCACGAATATGTCGTCGCCGTGGTTCTCGACGCGGTAGGTTGGGACGGGGAGGACGGCGGGCAGGGCTCAGGACGGCGCCGGTGCGGACGTCGAAACGGGCGCCGTGGCGCGGACATTCGACGGCGTGACCGTCGAGGCAGCCCTGGTCGAGAGGGCTGCCGTCGTGGGTGCAGAGGTTGGCGATAGCGTAGACCTGGCCGTCGACGTTGCACAGCGCAATCTCCTGGTCGTCCAGGTCGACGACCTGGACCGTGCCGGGCGATAGGTCCGTGAGCTTGGCTACTCTGACGAAGGGGCATTACCACTCCTCCTCCGCATCGTCGGCATCTGCGTTCGCCGGACAGACCGTAGACGCCGGCCTTGACTACTTTGAGGGGCAGCAGGGCGCATTTCAGGCGGACGGGGCCGAGGTCCAGGCCCATCTCGTCCATGACATCCTCTTTGGTCAGAACCTTGATCTCGTCCAGCTTCTTGCCGACGATCAGGTCGCTGAGCATCGATGCCGAGGCCTTGCTGATGGCGCAGCCGACGCCCGAAAAGCGCACGTCTTTGACCGTCTGGCCGTCGTCGTCGAGGTCAATGTCAAAGCGCACCCGGTCGCCACACAGGGGGTTGTGCTCCTCGTGGCTGATGTCGGGGCAGTCGAGGGTGCCGTAATGGTGCGGATGGGTATAGTGTTCCAGGATCTCTTCGCGGTAAAAATCGTCCATGATTGTGCCTATGTCGAGTCCGAATATCTGGCGGGCCTTGAGCAGGGCTTCGACCAGGATGTCGACCTCTTGCTCGAGGTTGTAGATGTAAAAGCTGGCGCGGGCCATGGCCGGCACGCCATAGTGCTCCACGAGCGGCTGGGCGCAGTGATGGCCGGCGCGGATGGCGATGCCCTCGTGGTCGAGGATGCTGGCCAGGTCGTGGGGGTGGATCAGCAGCTCGCCGTCCTTGATCAGGTTAAAGCTGACCACGCCGCCCCGCTCGGCGGCCGGCGGGCCGTAGATGTGCAGGTCGGGCACGGCGGCCAGGCGGTCGAGGGCGTAGGCGGCCAGCTCCTGCTCGTGGGCGTGGACCTGGTCCATGCCCGAGCGCGGTCAAATAGTCGACGGCAGCGGCCAGGCCGATGGCGTGGGCGATGTTGGGGGTGCCGGCCTCGAACTTGTGGGGCAGCTCGGCCCACTCGCTGGCGCGCAGGTCGACGCTCTTGATCATGTCGCCGCCGCCCAGGAAGGGGGGCATGGCCTCCAGGATGGCGCGGCGGGCCCACAGGACGCCGATGCCGGTGGGGCCCAGCATCTTGTGGCCGGAAAAGGCCAGGAAGTCGGCGTCGAGGTCGCGGACGTCGACCGGCAGGTGGGGCACGCTCTGGGCGCCGTCCACCAGCAGCAGAGCGCCGGCGGCGTGAACCCGGCGGGCGATCGTCGGCGACGGGGTTGATGGTGCCCAGGACGTTGGACATGCCGGTGACGCCCACGAGCTTGACCCGCTCGCCGTGCGCGGCCAGCAGGCGGTCCAGGTCGGTCGAGGAGCAGCCGGCCCTGGGGATCCAGGCCGACGAACTCGCAGCCGGGCGCCGGTGGCCTGGGCCAGGAGCTGCCAGGGCACGAGGTTGGAGTGGTGCTCCATCTCGGTCAGGATGATCACGTCACCCGGGCGGACGTTGGCCCGACCCCAGGAGTAGGCCACCAGGTTGATCGCCTCGGTGGTGTTGCGGACAAAGACGACCTCGCGCGGGCTGCGGGCGTTGATGAAGCGGCCGACCTTGCGGCGGGCGTCCTCGTAGGCCGCGGTGGCCTCTTCGGCCAGGGTGTGGACGCCGCGGTGGATGTTGGCGTTGTAGCGCCGGTAGTAGTCGTCCATGGCCTGGATGACCGCCTCGGGTTTCTGCGAGGTGGCGGCGTTGTCCAGGTAGACCAGGGGCTTGTCGTGGACCTGGCGTTGCAGGATCGGAAAGTCGGCGCGGATCGATTGTATGTCTAGCATCTCTGGTCAGGCTCCGATCTTCATAGACATCGCTGGGCCAGGCGCTGTTTCAGGCCGGACAGGCTGTCGGGCAGGCGGTCGAGCACGGGCTGGAAAAAACCCTCGACGATCAGGCGGAGCGCCTGGTTGCGGGGGATGCCGCGGCTCATCAGGTAAAAGATCTGGTCCTCGTCGACCTGGCCGACGGTGGCGCCGTGGGTGCAGCGCAGGTCGTTGTTCTCGATCTCGAGCCTGGGCAGCGAGTCGGCCCGCGCCTTGGGCGACAGGATGAGGTTGCGGTTGTGCTGGTAGGCGTTGGTCTTTTGGGCGCCCGGCCAGGCGTGGATGGTGCCCTCGTACACAGACCGCGACCGGCCCAGCAGCGCGCCCTGGTAGAGCAGGTCGCTGGTGCAGTTGGGGGCGATGTGATCCTGGAGGGTGTCAAAGGCGACGTGCTGTTTGCCGTCGGGCAGGTACAGGCCGGTGATCAGCGCCTCGGCGCCCGGCTGGCGCATGTAGGTGTGCTGCGACGAGCGGCTCAGCTGGCCGCCAAGGATGACGCTCAGCCACTCGAGCCGGCTGTCACGGCCAAGGACGGCCGCCTGGGTCTGCAGGTCGTAGACCTGCCGGCCAAAGTCCTGGGTGTTGACATAGCGAACCTGGGCGCCCTCTCCCAAGTAGAGCTCGGTGACGCCGCCATGGTAGGTGTCGGGGCAGGCGTCGCAGCCCATCGACAGCAGCTCGGTGACCAGGGTGACGCGGCTGCCCGGCCTCGGCCACCAGCAGGGTGTGGGGAAAGACGGCCAGTTGCGGCATCTCCTGCCACAGGACGGAGATGAGCGGCAGGGCCACCTCGACGTTGCGGGGCACGTACAGGAAGGTGCCGCCGCTCCAGAAAGCGCTGTGCAGGGCCGTGTACTTGTCGGCGGACGGCGGCACGGCGTCGGCCAGCAGGTGCGGCCGGACCAGGTCGGGATAGTCGCGCGCGGCAGTCTCCAGGTCGGTCCAGATGACCCCCTGGGCACGGACGTCGGCGGCCAGCTCGAGGTAGACCCGCGCCGAGTCGCGCTGGAGGAGAAGGCCGGCCCGCTGGCCGTAGGTGGCCAGCGCGTCGTGCAGCTTGGGCGGCAGGGCAGCCAGGTCGGCCACCGGCGCCTGGGGCGGGGCGTAGGGGATCAGCTGCCCCCAGTCGAGCTTGTCGAGGTTGGTGCGCCGCCACTTGGGCGGCTCGAGCTCGCGCGTAGTCGCGCCAGGCCTGGAGGCGCTTTTCCCGCAGCCAGTCAGGCTCCGCGGCCGTCGACCAGGGCGTCGAGGGCCTCGGCGGTGAAGCCGTGGGCCGGCAGGGCTGATGTCTCGTTCGCGTGTCATGGTTGTGTTCAGCATTGCTCCTTGATGGTAACCTGCTCTTCACCAGCGCTGTCCCCACTCGGGAGACCGAGTAGTAGCGGTCTAGCCGACGGAGCCTTCCATCTCCAGCTGGATCAGGCGGTTCATCTCGACGGCGTATTCCATCGGCAGTTCTTTGACGATGGGCTCGATAAAGCCGTTGACGATCATGAGCATGGCCTGCTTTTCGGGGATGCCCCGGCTCTGCAGGTAGAAGAGCTGCTCGTCGCTGATCTTGCTGACGGTGGCCTCGTGGCTGACGCTGACGTTCTCTTCGTCGATCTCCATCACCGGGTAGGTGTCGGAGCGGGATTTGTCGTCGAGGATGAGGGCGTCGCACACGACGTTCGACTTGACGCCGGTGGCTCCCTTGTGGACCTTGACCAGGCCGCGGTAGCCGGCCCGGCCGCCGCCGCTGCTGATCGACTTGGAGGTGATGCAGGAGGTGGTGTGCGGCGCGCCGTGGATCACCTTGGCGCCGGTGTCCTGGTGCTGGCCGGTGTTGGCAAAGGCGATCGACAGGATCTCGGCCCGCGCGCCTTTGCCGACCATGTAGACGGCAGGGTACTTCATGGTGAGGCGGCTGCCCATGTTGCCGTCGACCCACTCCATCGTCGCGTCCTCGTGGGCCATGGCCCGCTGGGTGACCAGGTTGTAGATGTTGTGGCTCCAGTTCTGGATGGTGGTGTAGCGGACGCGGGCGCCCTTTTTGACAATGATCTCGATGACGCCGCTGTGGAGCGAGTCGGTGGTGTAGATCGGGGCGGTGCAGCCTTCGACGTAGGAGACCTGCGAGCCCTCGTCGGCGATGATCAGCGTCCGCTCGAACTGGCCCATGTTCTGGGCGTTGATGCGAAAGTAGGCCTGCAACGGGATGTCCACCTTGACGCCGGGTGGGATGTAGACAAAGCTGCCGCCGCTCCACACCGCGGTGTTCAGGGCAGCGTATTTGTTGTCGGCGGCGGGCACGACCGTGCCAAAGTGCTCTTTGTAGATGTCGGGGTAGTCGCGCAGGCCGGTGTCGCTGTCGACAAAGATGACGCCGAGCCGCTCCCATTCCTTCTTGAGGTTGTGATAGACCGCCTCCGACTCGTACTGGGCGCCGGCGCCGGCCAGGAACTTGCGCTCGGCCTCGGGGATGCCCAGCCGGTCGAAGGTGCGCTTGATCTCCTCGGGCACCTCGTCCCAGCTCTGTCCCTGCTGCTCGACCGGCTTGACGTAGTAGTAGATGTCGTCATAGTCCAGGCCGGAGAGGTCGCCGCCCCAGGTCGGCACCGGCTTGGCATAGAAGATGTCCAGCGCCTTGTGGCGCAGGGCGCGCATCCAGTCGGGCTCGCCCTTCATCCACGAGATCTGGTCCACGATGTCGTGACCGAGCCCTTTGCGGCTCTTGAAGACGTACTTGTCCTCGTCGCGGAAGCCGTATTTGTAGGTGTCCAGGTCGACGTCCACCGGCGTTTTCGACATGATCGATCCCTTTCTAGGCGGCGGTTCCAGAGCCAGGCGCCGTCTGGCCGAACTGTTCCTTGACCCAGTCGTAGCCTCGTTCTTCGAGCTCGAGGGCCAGCTCGGGGCCGCTGGACATGACGATGCGCCCGTTGAGCAGGATGTGGACGTGGTCGGGCTTGATGTAGTTGAGGATGCGCTGGTAGTGGGTGATGACCAGCACGCCCAGGTTGGGGCTCATGAGCTGGTTGACCCCCTCGGAGACGATGCGCAGGGCGTCGATGTCGAGGCCAGAGTCGGTCTCGTCCAGGATGGCGATCTCGGGCTGGAGCATGGCCATCTGCAGGATCTCGACGCGCTTTTTCTCGCCGCCGGAAAAGCCGTCGTTCAGGTAGCGGCGGGCAAAGCTGGGGTCCATCTGGAGCATGGCCATCCGGCTCTTGAGCATGTCGCGAAAGTCGCGCATCGACAGGCCCTTGCCTTCGCCTTCGCCGTTGCCCGAGCCGGAAGGGCCGGGCTGTTGGTGGCGGGCGTTGAGGGCGGTCCGCAAAAAGTTGGAGACGCTCACGCCCGGGATGGTGCTGGGGTACTGGAAGGCCAGGAACAGCCCCAGGCGCGACCGGGCGTCGGGGGTCAGTGTCAGGATGTTCTGGCCCTTGAACCAGACCTCACCCTCGGTCACCTGGTAGGCGGGATGGCCCATCAGGGTGTTGGCCAGGGTGCTCTTGCCCGAGCCGTTGGGCCCCATGATGGCGTGGACCTCGCCTTTGTTTATCTCCAGGTTGAGTCCTTTGAGGATCTCCTGACCCTCCACGGTGACGTGGAGGTTCTTGATGGTCAGATCGGCGGTCATTGGTAGATGATTCCTCCTTGAGTAAACTCCCCTCACCCCAACCCTCTCCCAAACAGGGGGAAGAGTCAGGAGGGTAACTTGCCAGTCGAGCCGATTATAGCACGGGAGGAGAATTTTGTCAATTAATTACTATTAAAATTCTATAAATATTGGGCGCGTGTGGCGGATGGCAATTGCATTTTGGGACGCTTCAAGATAGAATGGGCGCCAACTCTACACTTGAGGAGTCCACGAGGTCATGAGCGCAGATCTATTCGATATCACGATTATCGGCGGGGGGCCGTCGGGCCTGTATGCCGCGTTCTATGCCGGGCTGCGTGAGGCCAAGACCAAGATCATCGACAGCCTGCCGCAACTGGGCGGCCAGTTGGCGGCCCTCTACCCGGAGAAGTATATCTATGACATTCCCGGCTTTCCCAAGGTGCTGGCCAGGGAGTTTGTCGAGCGCCAGGTGGAGCAGGCGATGCGCTTTTCGCCCACGGTGTGCCTGAACGAGAAGGTGGTCAAGCTCGAGCACCGCGACGACGGCTCGATCGCGCTGCACACGGAACCGGGGAATGTCCATCTGACCAAGACGGTGATCATTGCCGCCGGCGTGGGTGCTTTTGTGCCACGGACGCTCGACATCCCGGACGTCAAGCGAATGGAGGGCAAGGGGATCTATTACTTTGTCAAGGACCTGGAGACGTTCCGCGACAAGCGGGTGATGGTGGTCGGCGGCGGCGACACGGCGGTGGACTGGGCGCACCGGCTGCTGGGGATCGCCCGCGAGGTGAGACTGGTCCATCGCAGCGACCGTTTTCGGGCCCACGAGGAAACGGTCAAGGAGCTGCTGACGTCACCGTGCGAGGTGTGCACGTTCCAGGAGCTGAAGGCGCTGCACGGGACGGACCGGATCGAGGCGGCCACCGTCTTTGACAACAGGACGGGTGAGGAGAACACCGTGGAGGTCGATGCGCTCGTGCTGGGGATGGGCTTTCTGGCCAACCTGGGGCCGATCAAGGAGTGGGGGCTGGAGATCGTCCAGAACACGGTGGTGGTCGACCACATGATGCAGACCAATCTGCCGGGAGTGTACGGCGTCGGCGACCTGGTCACTTACGAAGGCAAGCTCAAGCTGATCGCCACGGCGACCGGCGAAGCGGCGGTGGCGGCCAACTATGCCAAGAACCGGATCGATCCGGCGGCCAAGATCAATCCCGGGCACAGCAGTGAGAAGGACAAGTAGGAGGCAGCAGTGGTGATGCAGGGGCAACAGGTTGAATGGAGACCGCCATCCCGAGGCGGAGGCCTTTCTGGTCAAGCGCCTCGAGCCGTTCGTGGCAGAGATGCCGCCGCTCCAGGCGTTCGCGGTACAGTTGTACCAGCGGGCCAGCGGCCGGCTGATCGACTGGCTGGATCACCTGGTGCTGGCCGACGGCGAGGCGGTGCGGGGTGAATTGGCCGAGCTGGGGTTTGAGGCTGAGGAGGCGCCGGCGGACCCGGGCGACGTCGGTGTACCAGCATCCGGGGGCGATACTGCCACGGGTTGTGCTGCGCGAGTGGATGGGCGGCCGCACGGTTGAGCTGCTGGCGGTGGCGATCCAGGTCGAGGAGGTCAGCCACTTTCTGATGGCTCAACGGGTGGCTGCGACGATCGAGGGCTCGCCGTTGAGCCCGTTCCGGCGGGCCAGGGTGTGGCGCGACGGCAGCGGCAGGGAGGTGCTGGCCGTGGAGCGGCGGGGCTATCGGGGCACGCTGCCCACCGAGATGCCGGCCGATTATCCTGGCCGCTACCTGCACGCCCTGGAACGATGGGCCACCCGCCCGCGCCGCTTTGACGACACGCGCGAGGGGATGGAGCAGACGCTGAAGCTGGCCCGCTCGCTGGTCGGCGAGCTGGGCGCCGACACGGCGGCGTGGGTAGCCTTTGCGGCCGAGCGGATCTATTGGCAGCAGCGCAACCGGGCCGGCCAGGTGCAGAAGAGCCGGCAGGACAGCCTGGGGCTGGGCTGGGCCAACCACGACCACCACGCCTTCCGCAGCTCGCGCGAGGTCTTCTCAGTGCTGATCCAGATCCTGGAGACGTTTGGCTTCCACCGGCGCGAGCGTTTCTACGCCGGCGAGGAGGCCGGCTGGGGGGCGCAGGTGATGGAGCAGCCGGTGTGCCGGCTGGCGGTGTTTGCCGACGTGGACCTGGCGCCGGAGGAGATGGCCAGCGATTTCACCAGGCAGCCGCTGCCGCCGCGCGAGGAGCTGGGCACGGTGGGGCTGTGGTGCGCGCTGCACGGCGAGTCGATGCTGACCGCAGGGCTGCATCACCTGGCCGGCCGGTTCGATTTCGACGCGGCGACGGCCGGGCTGGACGGCTGGGGGGTCAAGATGCTGCACCCGTTCAGCGAGTTTCTCGTACCTGCGGCAGGCCTTCACCCAGGGCGAGCGCTGGCCGGTGGATCCGGAGCGGCTGGAGCGGCTGGCGGCGGCAGGCCTGATCAACGACAAGCAGCGGGCGCGGTTTGCCGAGCAGGGGGCGGTGGGCAGCCACCTGGAGAACATCCAGCGCGGCGAGGGGTTCAAGGGGTTCAACCAGACGGCGGTGAGCGACATCATCCGCCGCACCGATCCGCGAGGGGAGTAATGGAACCCCTCCGGCCCCCCAGGCACCAAGCAGCCAGTTGGAAGAACTCCCTCGGACGGGAGAAAGGGCAAGACTGGCCCAGCGAATCGCGGATCCTTCGCTGCGTTCCCTGACCCGACCGGCCAGGAAAGGCGCGGGACGCGGTGGTGCTGTAGCTCTAGGAACCGCCGGGGCGCCGGCCGGCTGAGACGATCAGCCGCTTGCCTTCCAGCCGCACCAGCTCGGGCAGAAGCTTCCGGTAGACGCGGCAATAGGAGCGATGTAGGGGGGTTTCCCTCAGCAAAGGACAGCCGCCGCTGCAGGCCATCTGCCACTGGCAGTAAAGGCAATCGGGACGGTCCAGCACCGAGCTAAACGTACCTGCGCCGTGGCGCCGGACCGTCGTCAGGGGGTCGGCATCCTCCAGATCGGTGCATGGCTCGTCGAGCAGCATCTGGCAGGCGGCCACCCGGCCCCTGGGATCGATGGCCACGTAATCGCGCCCTGCGGAACAGGGGTATTGGTGCGGCAGGTCAAGACGAGCCCGATCCAGGATGCCGGTGAGGGGTAGGGGATAGGATTGATCCTGGCCGGCAAGCGCTATCGCCTGGCTTACGATCTCGATGAGCCGGTCGGGATCGGGTTGCAGGTGCGACAGGACGGCTCGGGCCATCCTATGGCTGGTATGGCACTCGCGATAGAAGTTCAGGCTGAACCGTAGCTGCCGGCTCAGGGCGAACGCGACGGCATCTGGCACGCCCTCCAGGTTCAGGGCAGTCAAGGTGATCGACATATCCACCCGCAGGCCGTGGGCCAATGCCCGGTCGATGGTGCTCACCACCGCGCAGAAGGTCTGTGAGCCGTCAGGCCGGCTCCTCGTCTGGCTATGGTTGGCTGGACCTCCGTCCAGGGAGATCACCAGCTTCATTCCTGCCCCGGCTAACAGACCCAGGGCTGTGTCTGACAGATCGACCCCGTTGGTGAGCAGTACCTCTTTCAGCCTCAGCCCTGTCTCGGCGGCACGACGTACGGCGTGGTTGTGGGTGGCCCACACCGCCGGCAGGTTGAGTGTCGGTTGACCCCCGGCATATTTGATCTGGAGGGTGGCATAGTTGTGGCGAACGGCCATCTCCACCAGCCGATCTATCGCACGCTGCCCCATCTCCGGGTCGGCAGCGCGCGGGTGATTGGGAACGTAGCAGTAGGGGCAGTGCAAGTTGCAGGCTTCTGAGATGTGTAGCCAGGCTGAGAGCGTCAAAGTCGCGGCAGGCATGGTCGAAGCCATGGTCATGGGGTGCACGAGCCCTACCTCGGCCAGGGTGGTCGCCGCCTGCCGTGCTGTGGCGGCAGGCAGATCCCCCAGGCGAGCGGGCAGCCTGTCCACGCAAGTGGGGGTGTCAAAGACGGCCAACACGCGGCGGGCGGCGGCATTCAGTGCCACTACCCCGGCCGGTCCAGCTGGGTTGAAGGAGACCTGCCATTCCCCGTCCGACGAGACTGGATAGAGCGGCATTTGCGTGATCCACGGCCCGGCAGCAGACAGCATTACGGCGCGGTGTGGACGATCGAGCACGCGCGCGGGGCCGCAATCGCCCTGCCCCATATGGCTATAGAACACGGGTGAGTGCAGGATCAGTGGCCATGCACCTTGATCTAGCATGATCTTCCCTATCAACCTATGTATTGATTGTAGCATCGATTTCTTAATGATTCAATCCGCCTTCAGAGGGAGATAGCGGAGGAACAAAGTAGTCCGGAGTAGTAGTACCAGGGGTCTAGTCCCTAGACGATCTGATTCTGCAGCTCCCACATCTGCCTGTAGAGTCCACCCATCTGCATCAGCTCGTGGTGGCGTCCCCGCTCGACGATCCGGCCGGCATGCAACACCAGGATCTCTCCGGCAGCTTCCAAGCCCAGCAGGCGATGCGTGATGAGCAGCGAAGTGCGCCCGGCCATCAGGCCCTGGAGCGTGACCAGCACTTCCCGTTCGGTCAGCGCATCCAGGTTGGCGGTCGGCTCGTCCAGGATCAGGATCGGGGCATCTTGCAAGAGGGCGCGGGCGATGGCCAACCGCTGGCGCTGGCCGGCGCTCAGCCGCAGGCCCTGCTCGCCGATCCAGGTGTCGTAGCCGTCGGGCAACGATGCGATCCAGTCGTGGATCTGGGCCTGCCGGGCGGCCTGTACTACCTCATCCTCGCAGGCCTCGGGCCGGGCCAGGAGCAGGTTGTCGCGGATGGTGGCGTTGAACAGGTGGGTATGTTGGGTCACCACGGCCATCAAGCGCCGGACCTCTTCCTGGCCATAGTCGCGCAGGTCGCGCCCGCCGAGCCGGATCTGCCCGGCCTGACAGTCCCAGAAGCGGAGCAGAAGGTTGGCCAGGGTCGTCTTGCCTGCGCCGCTGGACCCGACGACGGCCACCTGGCCACCGTGGGGCAGGGAGAAGCTGATCCCCGTCCAGCGCAGGCTGCTCACCCGGCTCGTAGACAAAACGAAAGGTTGTCCACCTGCAGGTCGCAGCAGTCGGGGGCAGGCCAGGGGGGCGGGGGATCGGTCACGGCAGGGCTGGCGGTCAGGATCTCGTCGAGCCGCCGCGCCGCTTCGAGGCTGTTGTCAAGGTATTGGAACGCAGCCGGCAGGGGCAGGACCGCCTCAAAGCTGGAGATGACGGCCAGGGCCAGCACGGCCAGGTAGACGCCGTCGATCTGACCGCTTCGGACCAGCGGGATGGCCAGGGCGACCAGGGTCATGGTGGCCAGGTTCATCGACAGGCCGGTGAGGGCCTGGTGCAGCCCGGCGATGCGGGCCATGCGGGCCTGGAGGCCGGCCAATTCCCGGCGCAGAGTCTGTACCCGGTCGAGGTGGCGCTGTGCCTGGCCAAAGGTCAGCAGTTCGGCCATGCCCTGGATGCCGTCGACCAGCGTGGCGTTCAGCATGGCGCGGAGCTGGACCATGCGTCGGCCCACGGGGCGGCTCAGCTGGCGGGCCAGGAGCGGCACGCCAACGCCCGCGGCCAGGAAAAAGGCAAGGAGGGCGACGGCCAGGCGCAGATCGAAACGCCCGACAAGGCAGGCGGCCAGCACGGCGACCAGCAAGGCCACGGCCGGAGGGGCGATGGCTCGCAGGTAGAAGTTCTCCAGCGTCTCCACGTCGGCGACGATCCGGGCCAGCAGGTCGCCGCTGCGGTAGTGCAGCAGCCGGGCGGGGGCCAGGGGCTCGAGCGCGGCGTAGAACCAGGTGCGGAGCCGGGCCAGCAGGCGGAAGGTGAGCTGGTGGGACAGGTACCGCTCGCCGTAGCGGAAGAGGCCGCGGGCGATGCCGAAAAAGCGGACGCCGACGATGGCCAGGCTCAAGTCGGCGATGGAGGGGTGGAGGGCGGCCCGGGCGATCAGATAGGCGGACAGGGTCATCAGGCCGATGCTGCTGCCGATAGTCGCCACGCCCAGCAGGGTGGCCAGCATCATCCAGCCGGCGAAGGGAGCCAACAGCTTGAGCAGGCGGCGGCCCGGCCTTTGCTGGGCGGAGCGGAGGAGGCGCACCTGGCTATCCATGGTCCAGAGGGGTCACATAGGCGCCGATCAGGCGCCGGTATAGCCCATCCTGCTGAACAAGCAGGTCGTGGCTGCCTCGCTGCACTACCCGGCCGCCGTCCATGACCAGGATCTGGTCGGCGCGGCGCACCGTGCCTAGGCGATGGGCGATGATCAACGCAGTGCGATCGCGCAGCAGCGAAGCCGTGGCCTCCTGGACCAGGGCCTCGGTGTGGGGGTCGAGGTTGGCGGTCGCCTCGTCCAGGATCAGCAGTGGCGCGTCGGTCAGGAAGGCGCGGGCCAGGGCGATCCGCTGCGCCTCGCCGCCGCTCAGCCGGGCGCCGCGCTCGCCGACGAGCGTGTCGTAGCCTTGAGGCAGGGCCTCGATGAACAGGTGGGCGTTGGCCTGGCGTGCGGCGAGCATCACCTCTTCCAGGCCGGCCTCGGGGCGCGCCAGGCGGATGTTGTCGGCCACTGTGCCGTAGAACAGGTAGGGGTTCTGCGGCACCCAGGCCACCTGCGCCCGCCAGGTCGGGGGCGGAATGTCGGACAACGGGCGGCCGCCGACGGTGATGGTCCCCCGGTCGGGCTCGATGAAGCGCAGCAGGAGATAGGCGGCGGTGGTCTTGCCCGCGCCGCTGGGGCCGACCAGGGCCACCTTCTGGCCGGGCAGGATCTCGAAGGACAGGCCGTTCAGCGCCGGGCGCTGGCCGGCGTCGTAGGCATAGTGGATGTCGTCGAAGCAAAGGCTCCCCCGCAGAGCCGAGTTCTCCGAGACAGGCTTCTCTGGACGGAAGCTGGAAACGGTGGCAGGAATCTCGAGGAGCTGGAAGATGCGCTGGGCGGCAGCCACGCCGGACATGCCGGCGTGAAAGCGGGCGCCCAGCAGCCGCAGCGGCAGGTAGAACTCGGGGGCCAGGAGCAGGACGAACAGGGCCTGCTCGAACTCCAGGCGACCGTAGAGCAGGCGCAGCCCGATCCCGACGGCCACGATGGCGGTGCCGATGGTGGCGACCATCTCCAGGACGAGGGCCGACAGGAAGGTGACGCGCAGCACGCCCATGGTCGTCTGCCGGTAGCGGTCGCTGATCTGGGCGATGACCTGGATCTGCTCCCGGCTGCGGCCCAACAGCTTGAGGGTCGTGAGCCCCTGGAGGACGTCCAGGAAGTGGGCGCTCATGCGGCTGAGTGACAGCCACTGCCGCCTGGTCAGGGCGTCGGCCTGGTTGCCGATCAGGACCATAAAGACGGGGATGAGCGGTGCGGTGAGGAGCAGGACCAGGCCTGAGACCCAATCGAGGGGAAAGATGAAGAGAAGCAGGGCGGCCGGCACCAGTGCGGCCAGGGCGACCTGGGGCAGGTAGTGGCGGAAGTAGGCGTCCAGCGCCTCGACGCCTTCGACGACGGTGTTGGCCAGCTCGCCGCTGCGCTCGCCGCGGGTGTAGATCGGTCCCAAAGCCAGCAGGTGGGCCGACAGCCTGTCCTGGAGATCGCCTTTGACCTGGCCGGCGGCACGCTGGGCGGTTACCTCAGCTGGCCCAGGCGAGCGCTGCCCGCACAAGGGCCAGGGCGACCAGGACGACCAGCAGCGGCGCCAGGTCCGGCAACGACCGGCCGTCAAGGAACGCCTGGCCGATGACCCGGCTCAAGACACGGGCCTGCCCGACGAGCACGATGCCCGCCAGCAGGCCCAGTCCGACCGTCAAAGCCAGATCTGCCCGGGCGGCGCGCGCACCGCGCAGCAGCCGCCTGTCCAGCTTCATTAGTACTCGAGCTTTTCCTCGCGCCCGATCCGCTTGCGAAAGACCCAGTAGGTCCAGCCCTGGTAGAGGAGGATGATCGGCACAAAGATCAGGGCGACGATCGACATCACGCGCAGGGTGTACGGGGTGGAAGAGGCGTTGTCGATGGTCAGGCTCTAGGCGGGGTCGAGGCTGGAGACCATGACCCGCGGATAGAGGCCCAGGAACAGCATGGCCACGGCCAGCACGATCGTCAGGCCGGTCATGACAAAGGCCCAGCCGTGCTGCCGGTTGCGGATGAGCCAGCCCGCGGCCAGCAGCGCCGCGGCAGCCAGCACAGAAACGATGACAAAGAGGGCGCCCCGATTGCTGAGCATGTCGGTGGCAAAATAGCCCAACACCACAAAGAGGGAGACCATGACCACCGCCGGCAGCCATAGCCGCCCGGCCATGGCGCGGGCTCTGTTCATCAGCTCGCCCTTTGTCTTGAGGCTCAGGAAGGTCGCCCCGTGCAGGGTGAAAAGCGACAGGGTGGCCAGCCCACCGGACAGGGCGTAGGGGTTGAGCAGATTCCAAAAGCCGCCGGTGTAGTTCATGTTGGCGTCGATCGGCACGCCGCGGATCAGGTTGGCAAAAGCGACGCCCCACAGCAGGGCCGGCACAAAGCTCCCGACAAAGATGAGCGTGTCCCACGCGGAACGCCAGGCCGGGCGGCGGTCCTTGCTGCGGTACTCAAAGGCGACGGCGCGGACGATGAGTGCCAGCAGGATGAGCAGCAACGGCAGGTAGAAGCCGCTGAACAGGGTGGCATACCAGTTGGGAAAGGCGGCGAACATCGCCCCGCCGGCAGCGATCATCCACACCTCGTTGCCGTCCCAAACGGGACCGATGGCGTTGAGGATCAGTCGGCGATCGGTGTCGTCCTTGCTCAGGAAGGGCAGCAGGATGCCGACGCCATAGTCGAACCCCTCCAGGAAGAAAAAGCCGATGAACAGTATCGAAACGAGGATAAACCAGACTGTGTTGAGTTCCATCTCAGTTCTCCCTTTTCGCCATCAATAGCCCGCAGGCTCTGCATCGTCGGTGGTCGCCGGCTGGCGGCTGTACTTGGCCAACAGGTAGATGTCGGCGACCATCAGCGCGGCGTACACGATGATAAAAGCCAGCAGCGAGAACAGGACCATCCCCGGCGTCAGGGTGGGCGACACCGCGTCGGCCGTCTTTTTCACACCATACACGATCCAGGGCTGGCGGCCCAGCTCGGTCAGCAGCCAGCCGCCGGTGTTGGCCAGGTAGGGCAGGATGATGGCCAGCGGCAGCAGGCGCAGGAACCACCGCCAGAACTTGCCGCTGCGGTCGGGCTCGAGGCGTTTGGTGAAGATCAGGAAGAGGGCGCCGAGTGCCGCGGCGATCATCAGCAGGCCCGGAATGAACATGAAGCGGAAGGCCCAGTAGCATCATGAAGACGGGAGGAATATAGTTCGCCGGGCCCATACTGCTGTTCGTACTGGGCCTGGAGGTCGTTGATGCCCTCCACCTTGCCGGAGAAGCGGTTGAAGGCCAGGAAGGACAGCATGTACGGGATCTCGATGGAGAAGCTGCCCTCCTTGGCCGGGTTGAGGGTGAACAGCGACAGGGGAGCCGGGTCGGCGCTCTCCCACAGCCCTTCGGCGGCGGCCATCTTCATCGGCTGGACCTCGAAGGTGCGCTGGCCCTGGAAGTGGCCGACGAGGCCGACCGATACCGCGCCGATCAGGGCGTAGACGGCTGCCATGCGGAATGAGCGCAGGAACAGGTCCCGATCCTGGCTCTTGCGGGCCAGGTGATAGGCGCTGATGCCCAGGACAAAGAACCCGGCGGTGGTGATGCCGGCAAAAAAGACGTGGGGGAACTGGGTCCAGACGTGGGGGTTGGTCAGCAGGGCGCCAAAGTCGGACATCTCGGCCCGGCCGTTGTTCAGGACATAGCCGACCGGCTCGTGCATGAACGAGTTGGCGATCAGGATCCACAGCGCCGACAGGTTGGAGCCGAGGGCCACCAGCCCGATGGTGGCGGCGTGCAGGCCCTTGGACAGCTTGTCCCAGCCAAAGATCCAGATGCCCAGGAAGGTGGATTCCAGGAAGAAGGCCAGCAGGGCCTCGATGGCCAGCGGCGCGCCAAAGATGTCGCCGACAAAGCGCGAATAGTCGGACCAGTTCATGCCGAACTGGAACTCCTGCACGATGCCGGTGGCCACGCCCAGGGCAAAGTTGATCAGGAACAGCTTGCCCCAGAACTTGACCATCCGTTTGTAGGTCTCGTTGCCGGTGCGGACGTATAGGAGCTCCATCACAGGAACAGCAGGATCGACAGGCCGAGGGTGAGGGGGACGAAGAAAAAGTGATAGATCGTGGTGGTGGCAAACTGCAGCCGGGATAGAGTCAACGTCGTCATAGGCGCGCCTCCTTCTTAGCAGTTGATCGGCTCGGGACTGTTGTCAAGATACCATATTTGACCAACGGTGTCAAATGCTCGGCGCTCTTGACTTGCCTGTTAGGGACTCTGAGGGTAGAATGGCATGGTCGGGAGATGGCGGAATGGCGCGGTCTGAAGGGGCAGTCGTGGGCGAGCCGGCAGAAGGCAGCCTGGCCGATGGGCTGGTAGAGGCCGGGTGGTTGCTGACGGCTTGTTTGACGCCGCTGGTGGTCAACCTGTGGGCCAGCCAGCCCTTTGAACTGCCCAAGGCAGCGGTCGTTCGGACCCTGGTGTGGATCATGGCCGGCTGCTGGCTCGTCGATTGCCTGATGGCCCGGCGCTCCCCCTGGCATGACCTGCGCGACAATCCCTTGTTATGGCCAGCGCTGGCGGTGGGCGGTGCCTGGGTGCTGGCCACCGGCGCTGGGAGTCGATCCCGGCCTGAGCCTGTGGGGCAGCTACGAACGATCTCAAGGCCTGCTGACCTTGCTGAGCTACCTCCTGCTGTTCCTCGTTGTGTCTGCGCGGCTGCGGACCCGTGTCCAGATCGAGCGCCTGGTGGGGGTTGTGGTGGCGACTGGCGTCCCGCTGGTGTGTCTGGGAGTGGCCCAGGCGCTCGGCTGGCAGCCTGTGCCGCTGGTCAGCGATGCCCGCTCGCCGGTGTATGCCACGCTGGGCCGGTCCAACTTCCTGGGGGCCTACCTGGCCATGGTGCTGCCGCTGACCGTGGTGTGGGCGTGGACGGCCCGGCGGCGATGGCTGCGCCTGGCCGGGGCGATCCTGGCCCTGGCGAGCTGGCCGTGATCGGGCTGACCCTGGCCCGCGGGGCGTGGCTGGCGGCCGGGGTGGGGCTGGGGACGCTGGCGGTGCGCAGGATGCTGGCCCCGGCTGCGGCTAGCCGGAGGCCGCTGGCTCAAGGTGGCGATCGCCGCCGGCGCGGTGGCCGTCGCTGGCGGTCGGACTGGCCGGAGCGATCGGGCTCGGCTCGGCGCAGGACGGCTCGACGGCGGCGCGGCGGACCATCTGGCAGGCGACCGTGGAGCTGATTGGGCAGCGGCCATGGCTGGGCTATGGTCCCGATGCGCTGGGGCTCGTCTTTCCCCACGTCTACCCGCCGCAGCTCGTCTACTACCAGGGTCGAGGACTGGCCGTGGACCGCGCTCACAACCTGGTGCTCGACGGGCTGGTCACGACCGGCGTGGTGGGCCTCGTGGCGCAACTGGCGGTGGCAACGGCCTTGTTGGTCGTTGCCGGGCGGGCCCTGCGGCGAGCGGTTGACCCCTGGCGGCGGGCCTGGTTGGTGGCCTGCCTGGCGGCCGTTGTGGCCAACCTGGCCGGTAACCTGGTGAGCTTTGACGTGACGGCTACGGCGGTGCTGGTGGCGCTGGTGATGGCCGTGATTGTGGCGCTGTCGCGGCTGCTTGAAGTGCCGGCGCCCGGCGAGGGCCAGCGACTGGCCGCACGGCCGGTGTGGCGATCGGTGGCTGTGGTGGCTGGTTGTGCTGGCAGTGGGTGCCGCGGTGGTCGAGGCTAACTTCCGGCCTGTGGCGGCCGATGTGGCGGCCAGGAGTGCCGACCGGCGGGCGGGGATGGGCGACTGGAGCGGCGCGGCCAGCTGCCGGGGAACGGGCAGTGGCCCTGTGGCCGGTTGAGCCGGGCTACCGGCGGGCTGCTGGGCTAGCGCGTATCTCCAGGCAGCCCGGTCAGCCGAGGATCCGCTGCCCTGGCTGGAGCGGGCCGAGGCCAGCCTGCTGGCCGCCCGCGATCTGCGGCCAGAGGACTGGCGGGCGTGGGCGGCGCTGGGTGAGCTATACGGGGCATGGGGCAATCGCTGGGACCCGGGCAAGCTGCCGCTGGCTCACGCCGCCTACGGGCAGGCGACGGCGCTGGCCCCCAACCATGCCATGCTGTACACGTCGTGGGGGATGGTCGATCTGGAGGGCGGACGTTTCGCCGAGGCGGCGGCCCGGTTTCGCCAGGCAGTGGACCTGGACGCCACCGACGGTTACGCCTTTGGCCACCTGGGCGAGGCCGAGCTGGCCCAGGGGCGGGTGGCCGAGGCGCTGGTTGCCTACCAGCAGGCGGTGCATTGGGAGCCGGAGCTGAGCAGCGCCCACCTGGGGCTGGCTCGCTGCTACGGGCAGTTGGGACGGCGGGAGGAGGCGATGCTGGCTGTGGAGCGGGTGCTGGAGCTCGATCCAGACAACCCTGCGGCCCGGGCCTTGAAGCAGGAGATCGAGGCCGGGCCATGAGAAGGGAAAAGGAGGAGGTCGATTGCAGGATGACATAGCCGCGGGAGCTGATGGGGTACTCTTGATCACACAATTCTACAGGAGGCGAAAGAAATGAAGACTCGGATGATGTGGGTTGTTGTTGCAGTGGTGGCGTTCCTGGTGCTGGCGGCCGGTGCTGCTGGGGCAATCCCGGCGCTGTTGGCGCCGGGCGACCCGGTGGCCGGCACGATCAACTACCAGGGCCGGCTGACCGATCCGAGACGGCCTGCCGCTGGACGGCACTTTTCCGATGCGGTTCGAGGTGTACAACGACCCGGCTGCCGGAGTGCTGCTGTGGGACAGCGGCGTGGTGAACGTCAATGTCGACAACGGCCTGTTTAACGTAGGGCTCGCCGTGCAGGTGACCGCTTTCAACGGGCAGGGGCTGTGGCTGCGCATCTATGTCAACGGCGAGTGGCTGTCGCCCCGCCAGGAGCTGCTGCCGGTGCCCTATGCGCTCAGCCTGAAGCCGGGCGCCGTGATCTATGGCTCGTCGGCAGGGGGTTGGCTGCTCAAGGTGCAAAACACCGCCGACCCGGCGACCGGCGCCGCGGTGTGGGGTGAAGCGGCCACGAGTATGGCCGTGTACGGCAAATCGCTCAACGGGATTGGCCTGACGGGCTACACTGCGGACGGTTATGCCGTGTCGGGCTCTGACGTCGGCACGGACCAGTCGCGCGGCTATGGCGGCTACTTTACCAGCCAGAACGGCGTGGGGCTGTATGGCGGCAGCTTTGCTCAAGTCACGGGAAGCAACATGTACGCGCCCGGCGTCTATGGCAAGAGCCAGAATGGTTCCGGGGTGTATGGTCTGAGTGAAAGCAGCAAGGCAGGGGTGACTGGCCAAAGCACGGCCGGCAACGGGGTGTATGGCACCAGCCAGAATAGCTATGGGGTGCGTGGCTACAGCAGCAACACCATCGGGGTGTACGGCAGCACCGGCGGTGGCGCTAACGACTATGGGGTGTATGGTACCGGCGGCGATGGGACGTATGGTGTGTACGGCTACAAGTCGGGCACCGGCGGCGGCCTGGGCGTGTATGGCGAGAACGATGGAACCGGCGCGGGCGTGTCGGGCAACAGTGTTGACGGTGCAGGCACGTGGGGCTATAGCGCGACCTATCATGGCGTGCACGGCTCAACCGGCGCGGCTGACAACAACTATGGCCTGTACACAGGCGACAACCTGTACTCGCTCAACTTTCACTCGCTGGGCGCGACGATGCAGGTGGTACAGAACGGCGACGCCGAACCGCTCGAGCCGGGCGACGTGGTGGTCATCGCCGGGCTGGGCGACGCGCCGGCCGACGGGCTGCCGCCGGTGATCCAGGTGCGGAAGGCAAGCGAGGCGGGCAGCACGGCGGTGTTGGGCGTGGTGTCGGCCAGCTATGCCAAGGAGCGGCTCACCGCTCAGGGAGCGGATCCCACCGGGGCCGGCGGTCCGAGAGGGCGGTACCCCACTGTCGGAGGCGAGGCCGGTGGCTCCCGGCGACTACCTGCTGGTGGTGGTTCGCGGGCCGTGCCAGGTCAAGGCCAGCGCGGCCGGCGGAGCGATCCAGGTTGGCGACCTGCTGCGCCAGCGCTGGCACGGCCGGCCATGCGGCCAGGGCGGGCACGGTGCTGGTCGAAGGGGTGGCGATGACGGCCCCGGGGACGGTGTTTGGCAAGGCGCTGGAGTCGCTGGACGCGGGCGAAGGGCTGATCTACGTCTATGTGACGCTGCAATAGGAGGGGGCGATGAAACGCAAAAGGGTGTTCGTGGCCTTTCTGATGTGTCTGCTCGCGGCGGTGGTGATCGGCGGGTCGGCGCTGGCCCAGACGTCGCCCAGCTATAACCTGGAATGGCACGTGATCGGCGGGGGCGGCCAGCCGGTGAGCTCGGCCAGCTATGCGGTCAACAGCACGGCGGGGCAGGGGGCGGCCAGCCCGCCCTATTCGGCCAGTGCCAGTTATGTGGTGAGTGGGGGATACTGGTTCACGCCGGTCTATGCGAATCTACCTGCCGGTTGTGCTGAAATCGTGGTAATGGGGATGAGGACCAGACCTGGCAGGGATTCTGCAGCGCCTGCCAGGTCTGGCGAGGCTCTCTCGGCAGAGGGGCGAATCTGCAGTTGGGCAATTGAGGATCTGACATGGTGAACCTGGGGCGGGGGCAACTGGGGCGGCGGATCAACGTCGTCGGCACGACCGGCTCGGGCAAGACGACGACGGCCCGGCAGCTTGCCGAGCGGCTGGGAATCCCGCACGTCGAGATGGATGCGCTGAACTGGGGTCCCAATTGGACGTCGGCTGATCGCGATACCTTGCGCGAACGGGTGGCCCAGGCGCTGGTCGGAGAGGCCTGGGTGGTGGACGGCAATTACAGCTCCGTGCGCGACATTGTCTGGGGCCGGGCCGACACCGTCGTCTGGCTGGACTTTAGCTTGCTGGTGACCATGACCCAGTTGACGCGACGGACCGTGCGGCGCGTCGCGACGAAGGAGGAGCTGTGGGGCGGCAACCGGGAGCGATGGACGAATTTCTGCACCCGGGATTCGATCCTGTGGTGGGGGCTGACCACCTATCGGCGGCGGCGAAGAGAATACCCGATGCTGCTGGCCCAGCCCGAATACGCCCACCTGGCCGTGGTGCATCTGCGCTCGCCGCGTAAAGCTCGGAAGTGGCTGGCTGGCATCATAACCAGAACCGCATAATTGCCAAACCCGGAAGGCTGGCCGATTCGCTGAACCGCTCGTGGGCGGGCAGCTTTGCCCTGGCCCGCGTTCCGTGATAGAATCGGGCAATGGCTGCTGACAGCTGAAGGAGGAAGAAACCATGGACCCCGTGCAGCGGGTGGAAGAGCTGCGCGAGCAGTTGCGCTACCACAGCTACCGATATTACGTGCTGGACGATCCGGTGATCAGCGATGGCGCCTACGATGCGCTGTACCGCGAGCTCCAGGAGCTGGAGGCGGCCCACCCGGAGCTGGTCACGCCCGACTCGCCGACGCAGCGGGTGGGGGGCCAGGTGCAGGAGGAGTTTGTCGCCGTCGAGCACCCCCGGCCGATGCTGAGCCTGAACAACGCCTTCAGCCCAGAGGAGTTGCGCGCCTGGCGCGAGCGGTTCCTGCGTCTCCTGCCAAGCGACTATCCGGAGCCGGCCTATGTCGTCGAACCCAAAATCGACGGGCTGACGGTGGTGCTGCACTATCAGGATGGGCTGTTCAACCTGGGGGTGACGCGCGGTGACGGGTTACGGGGCGAGGACATCACGCCGAACCTGCGGACCGTCAAGGCGTTGCCGCTGCGTATCCCGGTGACGGGGGACGGCGGGTTGGAGCAGGCGCCGGCCCGGCTGGTGGTGCGGGGTGAGGCCTACATGCCGCTCGACAAGTTCGAGGCGTTCAACCGCGAGCAGGAAGCCGCCGGCAAGCGAACCTATGCCAATCCGCGCAACACGGCGGCCGGCAGCCTGCGGGTGCTGGATCCGGCGATCACCGCAGCCCGTCCGCTGAGCCTGTTCTGCTACCAGGTGGTGGAGATGGAGGGTGGACCGGTGTTGCGCAGCCAGTGGGCAGCGCTCGACTACCTTACTCGGCTGGGCTTTCCGGTCAGCGATCAGAGCCGGCGTTTTACCGATTTCGAGGCGGTAGTGGACTATGTCGCCGGCTGGCGGGAGGTGCGCGACCGGCTGAACTTCGAGGCCGATGGGCTGGTGATCAAGATCGACGACTTTGCCACCCAGGAGCGGCTGGGAGCAGTGGGCAACGCGCCGCGGGGCATGGTCGCCTACAAGTATCCGGCAGCCGAAGCGGTGACCCGCCTGGCAGCGGATCGTGGTCAACGTGGGCCGGACCGGCAGCCTGAACCCGCTGGCCGACCTGGAGCCGGTGCGCATCGGTGGGGTCACTGTCAGCCACGCCACGCTGCACAACGCCGATTACGTGGCCGAGCGCGACATCCGCGAGGGGGACATGGTAACCGTCAAGCGGGCCGGCGAGGTGATCCCCCAGGTGCTGGGACCGGTTCTGGAGCTGCGCCCGCCTGATGCGCGAGCCGTGGCAGATGCCCGACCGCTGCCCGGTGTGCGGCGAGCCGGTCGAGCGTGCACAAGGCGAGGTTGCCTACTACTGCGTTAACGCCGCCTGCCCGGCCCAGTTGATGCGCGCCGTCGAGCATTTTGTCAGCAAGGGGGCGATGGACATCGAGGGCTTTGGCATCCGGCAGGCGGAGCTGTTTGTGGAAAAAGGGCTGATCCATGACGTCGCCGACATCTATTACCTGACCGCCGAGCCGCTCCTGGAAATGGAGGGCTTTGCCGGCAAGAAGGTGGGCAACCTGCTGGCCGCGATCGAGGCCAGCAAGCAGCAGCCGGCCGACCGCCTGCTGGCGGCGCTGGGCATCCAGGGCATCGGCGCAGTCAATGCCCAGACGCTGATGGACCACTTTCGATCGGTGGAGGCGCTGGCTGCGGCCTCGCCTGACGAGCTGAGGCAGGTGCCGGGCGTCGGACCCAAGCTGGCCGACAGCATCGCCGGCTGGTTCAGCCATGAGCCGAACCGCCGTCTGGTGGACAAGCTCAGGGCCGCTGGGGTACGCACGACGGTGGAAGCGGCCCAGCCGGTCGGGGCGCAGGTGTTGCAGGGCCTGACCTTTGTCATCACCGGCACGCTGCCGGCGCTGAGCCGCGAGCAGGCCACAGAGCTGATCCAGGCGCACGGCGGCAAAGTGACCGGCGCGGTCAGCGGCAACACCGATTACCTGGTGGCCGGCGAGAAGGCCGGCGGCAAGCTGGACAAGGCGCAAAAGCTGGGGGTTAAGGTGATCGACGAGGCTGAGCTCAGGCGGCTCATCGGTAGTTAGGAACCTCCACGTAGCACGCTCCGGACCTTCGTGTAGTCATCAAGACATGAACTGGTGGCGCGTATGGCTTTCCTGTGACGAGGCCTTATACTATGCGAATGGCGGCGTCTGTGTGGTTGTCAGCAGTTCCCGCGCGATCTCTTTCGCTTGTTCGGTTACATCCAGCTCGTCAAGCTCGGCCAGACCAACCCAGCGAGCGTCACCCGCGTCGTCACCAGGCCGCAGGCTGCCGCCGACAGGTCGCGCCAGAAAGTCTAGGATGACATAATGATACTGGATGCGTTCGGCCTGGTCGTGCTGAATCCGGTCAAAGATGCCGACCAACTCGCCGACCTCGACCTCCAGGCCGGTCTCCTCCAGTGCTTCGCGACAGACTGCATCGCGGACAGTCTCCCCCAGCTCGACGACGCCGCCAGGGAAGGACCAGCGGCCTCTAGAGGGCTCGCGATTGCGGCGCACAAGGGCGATGCGTGAGCCGTCACAGATGATGGCGCCGACGCCGAGTATAGGGGTGTCAGGGTATTCGCGTTTCATAGCCAGCCATTGTACCACCAGGCCGTCTGAGTGACAAGCGGGGTGCACCCTGTCTGGTGGTGGAACGCATGTTCTGCGCCTGCTTGCTTTTTGACAAGCCCTCCGTTCTGTGGCATAATAGGGCCCGGATAACAAGGCACCTTACTATCAGCCGGTAGCATGGCTTCATCCGCTGTCGCGCCCCCAGGCATTGAGGAACATGCCAAAACATGACAAAACCTGACATTTTGGCCCCTGATATCAGCCTGGCAGCGGGTCGGCCTTTGCAGTGAACTTGAAACATTATGCGACAAGGCTGATTGCATGCCAGAGTTGACAAAACCCCACCGTTGTGCTACACTCCGCCTCGTGACGCTCCCGCGTACGACCGATTTATGACTGTGATGCAGTTCGACGCCGGCGCACCATGTGGCGCTGGTCACAAGCGATACGATGCTGTGAACATGCCGCTCTATCCGGGCGGCTTGTGTTGTTTGTGCGGCGTGGTGGTGGACTCGTGACCGAGCCGGGTGACCTCGTCCTGGTGACCGGCGCCAATGGCTTCGTTGGCTCACACCTGGTCGAGGCGCTGTTGGCGCGCGGTCACCGCGTGCGGTGCATGGTGCGCACCACGAGCGACCTGGCCTTCATCCGGCACCTGCCGGTGGAATGGGCCTACTGCGATCTATGTGATGGCGAAGGGATGCGAGCCGCGGTCCGGGGGGTAGCAGCGGTGTGCCACTGCGCGGCGCTGACCCGGGCGCTGGATGAAGAGACCTTCCTTCGGGTCAACGTCCGAGGGGCTGAAGTGCTGGCGCGGGCCTGCCTGGAGGCCAATCCCCGACTGAGGCGCTTCCTGTTCGTGTCCAGTGTGGCGGCCGCCGGGCCGTCGGACGGACCGAGCGACATAGTGGATGAGCTGCGCCCGCCGCGGCCGGTGACCTGGTATGGCAAGAGCAAGCTGGCCGCCGAGCAGGCGCTGCAAACTGTGGCCGGTGGAGGGGATGGCCGACTGCCGCTGACGATCGTCAGGCCGGCGGCCGTCTATGGGCCGCGCGACAGGGATTTTCGCACCTATTTCCGCGCGATCAAGCTGCGGTTGAACCCGCAACTGGGGCGAGGCGAGCGCCACGTCAGCTTGATCTATGTCCTGGACCTGGTCGATCTGCTGCTTCGGACGCTGGAGCAACAGCAGGCCGTGGGCCAGATCTATTTTGGCTGTGGGCCGGCCTCGACCTACGCCCTGTTAGCGGAGACGATTGCCAGGGCGCTGGACAGGCGACCGGTGCGGATCAACGTTCCGCTGGCGGCGTTGGGACCGCTGGCAGCCGCGTCCAAGGTGAAGGGACGGCTGACCGGCCGGCCGGCGCTGCTAAACGACCAGCGCCTGCTCGATGTGCGGCAGCGGTCGTGGCTGTTTTCGGGGGACAAGGCGCGGCGGGAACTGGGTTTCGAGGCGCAGTACGACCTGGAGACAGGCGTGCGCGAAACGGCACAAGTGGTATCGCCGGGAGGGATGGCTGTAGTAGCGTGTTTGGTGGAAGGTCACGTCGGATCTGGTTGACGGTTCTGGCGGTCAGTAACCTGGTCTTATGGCTGGGGGTGGCCGTCGGGGTGGGCCTGTTGGCCAGCGAAGACATGAATTTGGGGCTGGAGAAGTTTCTCCGCGCGCGCCAGGCGACTGCTCTAGCTGGCCTGAGTCAGCCGCCCGCGGTACAGGCTGGGACGACGCCGGGGTCAGCCGGCTCGCCTGCCTTGCAGGCCTCCGGGACAGGGGGACAGACGCTGAGCAGCGCGATGACGCCTTCGTCGGTGGTCGCAGCAGAGTCGCAGATAGTGACTGGCGCAGGAACGCCGGCGCCGGCTTCCGGAGGGTCGGGATCGTCCGCCCAGAGCTCGGGAACGCTGGTCAGCAGCCTGCTTGTCCTGACGGATCCAGAGTTTGACAGCCTGGGACAGGTCGACGCCGAGATGGCCCGCTCGACCGTCGGGCGCCCGGTGCAGATCCGGTTTGGGGAAGCGGCTCTCAACCGCGAGATCGCCATCTTGGTTGCTCAATCCTCCGACCTGGGTTTTCGTGACGTGCAGGTCAATCTCGACCGCGACAGAGTGGTGGTGACCGGCGATGTGACGATTGCGGGCTTTGAAGTGGGTGCCGAGGTACAGGGGGTGATCTCAGTCGCGAACTGCCTGCCGCAGATAGAACTCCAGACGGTTTCGGTCGGCGGACTCCTGACGCCTGGGTTTGTCAAGGATGAAGTGACCCAGCTGGTTCTGGAGGCGCTCGATTGGTATCCGCCCGATTCTGCGCTGTGCCTGGAGCGGGTCGTCCTGGAGGATGGGGCGGTGACGGTGTATGGCCACAGGCGTTAGTTCCGGAAGACCTGATCGGCTTCCTCTTGAGGGCAGAGGACGATGAAGGCGGTTGTCTTTGACGGCCAACTACGACTGGTCAACGACTGTCCAGAGCCGACGCCGGCGCCCGGTGAAGCGCGCATCCGGACGATCCTGGTCGGCATCTGCAACACCGACCTAGAGGTGGTGCGGGGCTATGCTAGCTTTCGCGGGGTGCCGGGTCATGAGTTCGTGGGGGTGGTGGACTGGGCGGAAGACCGGTCTTGGATCGGCCGGCGGGTGGTGGGCGAAATCAACGTCGGCTGTGGCGCATGCAACGTATGCCGACTAGGCCGGCCGGAGCACTGCCCCAACCGTACCGCGTTGGGCATCCGCGGCCGCGACGGAGCTCTGGCCGAGTTCTTCTGTTTGCCCGTCGCCAACCTGCACCCGGTGCCTGTCGATGTGCCGGATCGCGCTGCGGTTTTTGTCGAGCCGCTGGCTGCAGCTTGTGAGTTGTTGGAGCAGATCCACGTCCGGCCCACTGACCGGGTGGTGGTGGTGGGCGACGGCAGACTGGGACTGATAGCGGCGCAGGTGCTGGCCCTGACCGGCTGTGATCTGAGTGTCGTGGGCCGGCACGCAGAGAAGCTGGCCATCCTGGGCAGGCGTGGTATTGATACGCGGCTGACCGATGAAGGGTTGGAAGGGGCCGATCTGGTGGTAGAGTGTACTGGTAACCCGGCAGGTTTCGGTTCGGCGCAACGGCTGGTCCGGCCGCGGGGAACGCTGGCCCTGAAAAGCACCTACCACGGGCTGGCCAATGCCGACCTGTCGCACTTGGTTGTGGACGAGGTTCAGGTGGTGGGCTCGCGCTGTGGTCCGTTTGGGGCAGCGCTGCGGTTACTGACCCACGGGCTGGTCGATGTGACGTCACTAATCCATGCGGAGATGCGCCTGGACGAGGCGCTGGCGGCTTATGAGCTCGCGGCACAGCCGGGAGTGTTGAAGGTTCTGGTGTGGGCTAGCCCTGACGAATGAAATGGGGCATAGTCTCCGGGATAGGGAGTGACAACTCAACAAACCCCGCGTATTCGCCATTCATATACCAGGGCACCTGATAGATGAGCTTCTTCTGACCCCTTTTCTCGATGGTATAGACATTCGGCTGGCCGCTCTCAAGCATCTGCTCTAGCTTGGTGCGGGCTGGTTCCGGGTGACAGTCGAGGATATTCGTCCCGATCAGCCGCCGGCCGCCCTCCTGGGCCGCAGCCCGGTCGTTCATCTCCAGCAAAATGCCGTTTGTATCGCAGACTTCGATCGTTCCCGGGAACTCTTTCACCCACTGATGTTCTGCCATGCTAGTCTTCTCTCCATCTTTGATCTCAAGACAGCTCAGGATTCGATCGCTTCCGGCCGGCTGCGCGTTAGGACTCGGAACATAGCCCCTCGCGGCCGATGCCCGACAGTATACACTGCCACCGTCGCCAGGTCAAGTCGCGCCGAACGGTCTGGTCAAGCAGTTGAGCCTACGGACTGAGATGGTCCAGGGGGGTGTCCCGCCGGTGCTCCGGGACTCGCTTCGCTCACTGACGCTGCGGCACACCGCGCCACACTGGACCACGGTCGCGAACCTTCTGCGGTCGAGAGTCTGGCCGTGTTTGTCAAAAGCCTACGAGTAAGCTATAATATCGGGACCAAGGGCGGGGAGCGCCATCCCCGCCTTTTGTGTGGACAGTTCTATGCGACTCAAGCGTCTCGAATTGCAGGGCTACAAGACCTTTGCATCCCGCACCGATTTTGCCTTTGACGATGGGATCACGGCCATCATCGGGCCAAACGGCTCGGGCAAGAGCAACTGCGCCGACGCCATCCGCTGGGTACTGGGCGAGCAAAGTTACCGCGTGCTGCGGGGCAAGTCCACCGAAGACATGATCTTTGCCGGCAGCGCCCAACGCGCCCGGCTGGGAATGGCTTCAGCGTCGCTTACCTTTGACAACAGTGATGGCTGGCTGCCGGTCGACTTTGGCGAAGTAACCCTTACCCGACGCGCTTACCGCTCTGGCGAGAACGAATACCTGCTTAACGGCAGCCGTGTCCGGCTGCGCGACATTAACGAGCTGCTGGCCAAGTCGGGCCTGGCGCGGCGGACCTACACGGTCATCGGCCAGGGACTGGTGGATGCTGTGCTGAGCCTGCGTCCCGACGAACGGCGCACGCTGTTCGAGGAGGCAGCCGGGATCACCCTGTACCAATCGAAGCGAGCTGATGCACTGGCCCGGCTGGAAGAGACCCACACCAACTTACTGCGGATCAACGACATTGTCAACGAGATAGTGCCGTTACTGCGCCGGCTGGAGCGCGAGGCAGAGCGGGCCGGCCGCCACGCCATGCTCAGCCAAGAGTTGGACGGGCTGTTGCGCACCTGGTACGGCTATCGTTGGCACCACGAGCAGCTGGAGCTGCGCCGCACTCGCGACGCGTTGGCGCGGCGTCAGGATCTACTGACCCGCCGCCGCGCAGCACTTGATGCGCTTGACCTGCGGATGGCCGAGCTACGCACCCGCCACGGCGAGTTGCGCAAGCAGTTGGCCGGCTGGCGCCAGGAAGGGAGCGATCTCCAGCGGCAGCGCGAGGAGGTGCAGCGCAACCTGGCCGTGTGGCAGGAGCGGACGCGCTTGCTGGCCGGCCAGGTGGTCGAGCTTGACGGAGAAACGGCGGCGATCGAGTCGCAGGCAGCATCGATGGCTGAGCGGATCGCCCTGACCGAGAAGGAAGTAAGCGACGGCCAATCAGCGCTCCAGGATCGTGAAGCGCTGATGCGCCAGGTACAGGGAGAACTGGACGCGCTGGAGGGTCGGCGGACTGACCTCGCCCGCCGGCTCGCCAGCGCCCAGGCCCGCGTTCTCGATCTGGGCAGCCAGGCGGCAGATGCCCGCAACCGGTTGAGCCAGATCGACGAGCGGTGCGGGACTCTTGCCGGCGACCGGACTGCCCATGAAGCGGCGGTCGCTAACCACGAGGCCCAGGCGGCCGACCTGGACCGGCAGATAGAGGTGCTCGCCGCTAAACAGGCGCAGCTCCAGGTGGAGGAGAAGGCCCTCGCTGCCGAAGGATCTCGCCTCGAGGCTGTATTGGTTGAAACCCGGTCGCGCCAGGCTGAGCTGCGCACGGCCCTGGGCGAGGCCCATCGCCAGACCGAGCGTCTCCAATCGCGCCACGAGCTGCTGGCGCGGCTGCGAGCCGAGGGAGAGGGCCTGCACGCGGGCGTCCGTTCGGTGTTGGCGGCCAGCCGCGAGGCAGCGGAGGATGGGCTCACAGGCATTCTCGGCACGGTGGCGCAGCTCCTCAATGTCCCGGCCAAGTACGAGGTGGCCATCGAGGTGGTGTTGGGCGGACATCTTCAGGATGTTGTTGTCGAGTCGTGGCCCCAGGCCGAGGCGGCCATAGCCTATCTGAAGGCCGGAGAACGGGGGCGGGCCACTTTCCTGCCGCTCGACACGGTCCGTCCGGGCTCGCGTGTTGAGGTGCCTAACGACTTGAGGGGCGCTGTGGTCGGCGTGGCGGCCGACCTTGTGAGCGCTGAGGCAAGCCTGGCGCCGGTTATAGAGATGCTGCTGGGCCGGACGGTGGTCGTCGGCACGCTCAAGACCGCTCGGCACGTGTTTGAGCGCCTGGTGGGCGGTTTTAACATCGTGACACTTGCCGGGGAGCTGCTGCGGTCGAGCGGCTCGTTGACGGGCGGGCAGGGCCGAGACCAGGTCCACGGTCAGGTGCTCGCGCGCGAGCGGGAGTGGCGCGATCTGCCCGACCACGTGGCAGCGGCCGTGGCCCGCAGTCGAGAGCTGGAAGCCGAGCTCGACGGTGTGCAGGCCGCCGAGCAGGAGGTACGGTCCCAGACCTCCGGCCTTGAGTTGACGAGGCGCGACAAGCGGGCGGCAGCGGTGGAACTCGAGGCACAGCAGGGTAGCCTGGACCGTGATAGACAGCATCAGCTTCAGCAGATGGTGTGGCGGCGCGAGCTGCTGACCCGGCTCGACACGGAAGCAGCCGGCCTGGACGCCCGCGAGGCAGCGCTTAGGGCCGGCCTTGCTCGGTTGGCCGGCGAGACCCAGGCAGCTGAGGCCCAGGTAACCGCCGCACAGGTTGCACTTGACGGACTGCGCGGCGACCTCCTTTACCGGCAACTGTCCGACGCTCGCACGGCGGCGGCTGTGGCCCGCGAGACCTGGGAGCACCGCCGCGCCGGCCTGGCTGACCTCCAGCAGGCACGGGGCCAACTCCACAACCAGATGCAGGCCAAGCAAAAGCGGAGCGCCGACCTGGGGCAGGAGCAGTCCCACCTTGGCGAGCAGATCCGTACCTGGACCGCCCGCCAGTCGGTCGTTCATGGCTGGTTGGCGACGCTGGCCCAGAAGGTCGAGCCGGCCGAGACTGAGATGGCGACGGTGGAGGGCGAGCTTGAGAAGCTGGAGCAGGAGGAGACGGCGACGCGTGCCCGCCTGCGCGATGCGGAGAGCAGCTATGGTCAGGCGACTCTGACCCTCAACCAGCAGCAGGATCGTCTGCACCGGCTCCGACGCCAGTTGGTGGACGATTTCGGCCTGGCTCCGGTTGGTCTGGAGCCGATGGAAGGAGAGGTGGACCAACTGCGCTTGCCGCTGGGCGATGACCTGGTCCCCTTACCTGTGGTCGAAGAGCTCCCCGAGGGGCTGGAGGAGGAGATCCAATACGTGCGAGGCCAGATGAAGCGCATCGGGCCATTCAATCCCAACGCGCCCGCCGAGCATGCCGAGGTGCAGGAACGGTACATGTTCCTCACTGCCCAGGCGACCGACCTCGAGGAGGCCACCCGCAGTCTGCGGGAAGTGATCGCCGAGTTGGACGAGGTGATGCGCCGCGAGTTCCACGCCACGTTCAAAGAGGTAGCCGTGCGCTTCAAACAGAATTTCGGCCGGCTTTTCGGCGGAGGCAGCGCCCGGTTGACGCTGACTGATCCCGACGATGTCAGCACCACCGGCATTGAGATCAGCGCCCAGCCGCCCGGCAAGCGACCTCAGACCCTGGCCCTACTGTCGGGTGGAGAGAGGGCACTGACGGCCGTCTCGTTGATCTTCTCGATCTTGGAAGTCAACCCGCCGCCGTTCTGCATCCTCGACGAAGTCGATGCCATGCTCGACGAGGCGAACGTGAGCCGCTTCCGCCAGGCGCTGGAGACGCTGAACCGCCACACGCAGTTCATTGTGATCACCCATAACCGGGGCACGATCCAGGCAGCCAACACCATTTACGGGGTGTCGATGGGCGACGACAGTGTGTCGCAAGTGGTGTCACTCCGGCTGGAAGGTGAACGGATCGCTGCGCCGGATGGGTCGTCGGTACAAGTCGGCGACCAGTAAACCGCTATTTCAACTGCCCCTCACCTGCGAACTCGCGCAGGCCGCTATCCACATAGCCTGCTGCTTCGGCGGTGTGAATGGAGGCTTCGTTCCCCTCGTCGACGACGTACAGCGGCCGTAACCTCTCCTCAAGCAGGGCAGCGGTGCAGGCCGACACAACCGAGCGGCCCCAGCCCCGGCCGCGGCCATGGGGATGGGTGTACACAAAAACCTCGGCAAACCCCGGCGAGCGCCAGTTCGTGCCTGACATCGCCATGATCTCACCCTGTGACTCGATCTGGAAACGGGGCGCGCCGTCTGCGGCGCTGGTGCTTTGCACCAGGACGTTGATGGCCGGCAGGAACCTGCCTGGATCCAGCAGGTAGATGCGATTCAGGCTCGATCGGCTTATCTCCAGCAGGCTGCGGACGACTGCGGCAAGTGTCACCGGGACGATGAAATAGCAGGGCCGTCCGGGTGTCAAAGCGGCGCGCAGCAGTTCCGCTGAGGCAGTCTCGTCCGGGGCGCGGAGAGTGACCAGCGGCCGGAAGAGGTCGATGCCCGTCTGCGACACGGTGAGAAAGCCGTCCACACGATGGCGGTCGTCGTAGTGCAGGGTAAGCCGCGTCCGGTGCGGATCGTGCCACAGAGCATAGTAACTGGTCAGGGCGTCGGCTGGATCGGTCGGCGAGAGCAGCGGCCGGATGGCTCGGCGTTTGTCGTTCAGCTCAGTCAACTGGTTCAGATCCATGGTTGCATGCTGTCAGCTTTCAGCCTTCGACATGGCGCCGTCTGCGGTCACAAGAAGAGGGCAGCTTTGCTGGAGCAAAGCTACCCTCTTGACTGGATCCAGCGCTACTGGAAGCTCTTGAGCACCTTCATATAGTTGGCTCGCTCAAAGGCCGCCGGCTCCGGGACCGATCGCAGGCTCAGGCTGCCTTTCATCTCAGAGATCGACTTGTACTCGTGCTCTTCCATCCAGGCGGTGACGCCGTGCAGCAGATCGCCGATTCTGCCCACCCCTTCCTGGAGTAGTACCGAGCACACGTTGGCTATATCGGCGCCGGCCATGATTGCCTTCAGCACGTCTTCTGGTGTGTGGATGCCGGTGGTCAGGGCCAGGGAGGCCTTGACCTGCCCATATAGAATCGCAATCCAGCGCAGCGGCAGCCGCATTTCGTCCGACGTGCTAAGCACCAGATGAGGCCGGACGTCAAGTGACTCGATATCCAGATCAGGCTGGTAGAAGCGATTGAACAGGACGAGGGCGTTGGCCCCGGCTGCGTCCAGGCGTGCTGCGATGTTGGGCAGCGAGCTAAAGAACGGCCCGAGTTTGACCGCGACCGGGATGGTAACGTGCTGCTTCACGTCTTCCACTATCGACAGGTAGAGCTGCTCAACCTCATCCCCGGTCATCTGGCTCCTGGTGGGGAGGTAGTAGATGTTCAGCTCGACTGCAGCCGCTCCCGCCTCCTGGAACTGGTGGGCATAGCCGGTCCAGCCGCCGGGGCTGATGCCGTTCAGGCTGGCGATGATCGGAATATCCACGGCTTGGCTGGCCTTTCGGATGTGCTCGACATAATCTTTTGGGCCGCGTCGGAACTCCTTGAGTGGCGGGAAGTAGGTCAATGCTTCGGCATAACTATAGGTACCCAGCTCCAAAAAGTGGGCCAGTGATTCTGCCTCAAACTCGACCTGTTCCTCAAAGAGGGACGGCAGTGTCACTGCCGCAGCTCCTGCGTCCTCCATGCGCTTGATCGTGTCCAGCTCGGCCGACAGAGGCGACGCCGACGGGACGATTGGGTTCTTGAGCGGTATGCCCATATAAGTTGTGGTTAGGTCAATCATGGCCGATCCTTCCTATCTCGTGCAAAGATGGACTTACGACTCGGGCTCAAGGCTGTAGTCCAGTGTGGCCATCTGCTCATACAGCCTCCAGCGCTTGCGCACGTCCTGCTGGGCAAGCTTGAGCAGCCGGGCGGCTGCCTCAGGATCCGACTGAGTCAGCATCTTGAAGCGCGTCTCGTTGTAGGCATAATCGACGAACTGGATCTTGGGCGCCTTGGAGTCGAGCTGTAGCGGGTTCAGCCCTTGATCCGCCCGGCGCGGGTCATAGCGGTACAACACCCAGGCTCCCGAGTCGACGGCCAACTGCTGCTGATCGAACCCGGCGCGCATGTTGACGCCCTGGTTGATGCAGTGGCTGTAGGCGATGATCAAGCTCGGGCCGTCGAACGACTCAGCCTCGATGAACGCCTTGACCGTCTGGGAGTCGCTGGCGCCCATCGCCACCTGGGCAACATAGATGTTGCCGTAGGTCATGGCGATCATGCCCAGGTCCTTTTTCGGCGTCGACTTGCCTCCGGCGGCAAAGCGGGCCACGGCTGCCCGCGGCGTCGCCTTGGACATCTGGCCGCCGGTATTGGAGTAGACCTGCGTGTCGAGGACCAGAACATTGACATTTCGGCCCGAGGCCAAGACGTGATCCAGGCCGCCGTAGCCGATATCGTATGCCCAGCCGTCGCCGCCCACGATCCAAACCGACTTGACGACCAGCATGTCGGCCAGGCTCTCCAACTGCTTGGCCTCGGCATTGGACTCGGCGGCCGGCGCCAGGCGGGCCTTGAGCTCAGCGACGCGCGCGCGTTGAGCGGCGATGTCGGCCTCGGTTGCCTGCGGGGCGGTTAGGATGGCGTCTGCCAGCTCATCGCCGATCAGCCCACGCAGCCGCTGCACAAGCTCACGGGCGTATTGGGTGTGCTTGTCGACGGTCAGGCGGAAGCCAAAGCCAAACTCGGCATTGTCCTCAAACAGGCTGTTGGACCAGGCCGGGCCACGGCCGTCCTCGTTCTTGGCCCATGGCGTCGTCGGCAGGTTGCCGCCATAGATCGACGAGCAGCCGGTGGCATTGGCGATGATCGCCCGGTCGCCATAGAGCTGGCTCAGCAACTTCACGTAGGGTGTCTCGCCGCAGCCGGCGCACGCACCCGAGTACTCGAACAGAGGGCGGAGCAGCTGCGAGCCCTTGACCGAGTTGACTTTGACCTGCGTCCGGTCAAACTCGGGCAGGCCCAGGAAGAACTGGTGGTTCTCTCGCTCGACGGCGCGGATCGGGATCTGATCTACCATGTTGATCGCCTTGCGGTCTGGCTGCTGCTTGTTCTTGACTGGGCAGGCCTCGACGCACAGTCCGCAACCGGTGCAGTCCTCAGGCGCAACCTGGATGGTGGCCGCCATGCCGGCATACTCTTTGCCCTTGGCCGGAGCTGACCTGAAGGTGGGCGGCGCGCCGTCCAGCAGCGTCTGGGGGTAGATTTTGAAGCGGATCACGGCGTGCGGGCAGGAGAAGGCGCACTTGGCGCACTGGATGCATATCTCCGGATCCCAAGCCGGGATTTGCAGCGCGATGTTCCGTTTTTCCCACTGGGTTGTAGCCGATGGGAAGGTGCCGTCAACCGGGAAACTGGACACCGGCAACTGGTTCCCATGGCGGGCCATGATCGGCGCCACCACGTCTTGGACGAATTGCGGCGCCTCGGGCGCCACCACGGGCGGCATGTCAAAGTCGCTGGTGACCTTATCCAGCACTTCGACCCGGAACAGGTTGGCCAGCGCCTGATCGACGGCAGCAAAGTTGCGCTGGACGACCTTCTCGCCTCGTGAGCCATAGGTTTCCTGAATGGCATTCTTGATAGCGGCGATCGCCTCGTCACGGGGCAGGATACCGGATATGCCAAAGAAGGCTGTCTGCATGATGGTGTTGATCCGCACGCCCATGCCCGTCTCCTCGGCCACCCGGTAGGCATCGATCACATAGAACTTGAGTCCTTTGTCGATGATCTGCCGCTGAACCTGCCTGGACAGCTTGTCCCACACCTCGTTGGGTCCGTAGGGGGCATTCAGCAGGAAGGTTGCGCCCTTGACGGCCGGGGCCAGCACGTCAAACTTTTCCATAAAGACGAACTGGTGGCATGCCACAAAGTTGGCCGAGCTGATAAAGCAGGTCTGGCGGATCGGCCGCGGTCCGAAGCGTAGGTGCGACACGGTCACCGTGCCGGCCTTTTTCGAATCGTACTCAAAGTAACCCTGTGTCCAGTTGCTCGTCCCCTCGCCGATGATCCGGATGCTGTTATGGTTGGCGCTGACCGTGCCGTCAGAGCCGAGACCATAGAACAGGGCCCGGACCACGTCGTCGGGCTCGATGTTGAACGCCGGGTCGAGGTCGAGGCTGGTGTGGGTCACGTCGTCGGTGATGCCGACGGTGAAGTGATCCTTCGGCTCGGCCTCGGTCATTTCGTCAAAAACGGCATTGATCATGGCCGGAGTGAAGTCCTTGCTGCCCAGGCCGTAGCGCCCGCCGATGACCTTGACGTCCGTCCGGCCCGTTTCGACCAACGCTGTCACGCAGTCCACGTACAACGGCTCGCCGGCAGCGCCCGGCTCCTTGGTCCGGTCCAGGACGGCGACGATCTTGGCCGTCTTGGGCAGGGCAGCGGCAAAATGCTCGACGCTGAACGGCCGGTAGAGGCGCACCTTGAGCAGGCCTACCTTCTCATCGCGCTTGGTCAGATACTCGACTGTTTCGTGAGCGACTTCGGCACCCGAGCCCATCATGACCACGACTCGCTCGGCATCAGGCGCGCCGACATAGTCGAACAGGCGGTACTGGCGCCCTACGATGCCGGCGAACTTGTCCATTGCTTTCTGCACGATGGCCGGCGTTTTCAGGTAGTAGGGGTTTGTCCTCTCCCGGCCCTGGAAGTAGACGTCAGGGTTTTGAGCGGTGCCGCGGATAACCGGCCGCTCGGGGCTGAGGGCGCGGGCGCGGTGAGCCATGACCAGCTCGTCGTCGATCATGGCGCGCAGGTCTTCCTGGCCCAACTCCTCGATCTTGTTGATCTCGTGACTGGTGCGAAAGCCGTCAAAGAAGTGAAGGAACGGCACTCGGGCTTCCAGCGTGGCGGCATGGGAGATGAGCGCCAGGTCCATGGCCTCTTGCACCGAGTTGCTGCACAAAAGCCCCCAGCCGGTGGAGCGGACGGCCATGACGTCGCTGTGGTCGCCAAAGATCGACAAAGCGTGGATGGCCAGGCTCCGGGCGGAAACGTGAAAGACCGTCGAGGTCAGCTCGCCAGCGATCTTGAACATGTTTGGGATCATCAGCAGCAGTCCCTGGGAGGCGGTAAAGGTCGTGGTCAGTGCGCCCGTCTGCAGGGCGCCGTGGACCGCGCCAGATGCACCTCCCTCGGACTGCATCTCGACCACCAGAGGGACTGTCCCCCAGATGTTCGTTTGTCCTTCCGCCGAAAAGTCATCGGCATGTTCGCCCATCGGGCTTGAGGGCGTAATGGGATAGATGGCGATGACCTCGCTGACTTTGTGGGCAACATAGGCCACGGCCTCGTTGCCATCGATGGTAACCATCTTTCTGTCTGTCATAGAAACCTCCTAAGCGAATATTCAGTAGCGTTTCTCAGGCAAACGCCAGGCTGGCGAGCCTGGCGTGCTTTGAAGTCATTCCTGCTGCGAGAATGTCACAACCTGGTAGTTTCGGCTCCGAAACTATGCCTTCTGCCCAGTCGCAAAGATTGTAGCACCGCACCGGCTGTTTGTCAAAGGGTAAGCGCCGCATGGTACCCGCCTGGCGAGCACACCAGGCGACCGCCGCTGGCTATTGCACGAAGACGCGCCGGTTTCGCTGCTCGAATTGGCGCTGACAGCGCAAGCACATAGTTGCCTGGGGGAGGATTTCGAGCCGGGCCGGATCGATGCGCTCGCCACACTGCTCGCAGATGCCATAAGCGCCATTCTGCGCCAGGTGGATAGCCCGATCGAGCGACTCCAGCTTGCGCTCCAGGCCGTGCGCCAGGGCCAGTATCTTCTCCCGCTCGTAGGCATCGATGTCTGTCTCGTCGGCCGTCGGCTCGCCCATCTGGCGCAGATCGTTTCGTAGGTTCTCTACCTTTTCGAGCGTCTCAATGCGCTCCCTTTCCAGCTTGTCGAGGGCGGCCTTGCTCTGCATCAAGGCTGTATTCATCGGATGCTTTCCTCTCGCCTGATAAAGGATGGCATGGGCTGCCAAATGATGGACGAATATACCACAAGTGCAGTTTTTCGTCAACCTTTGTTGTAGTCCTTTGAGCTCTGGAGTCTGCCCTCTTACCCCGACCCCATGATAGGAGGGGCCGCACTGCACAACGGTCTCCCCACGGAAGAGAGAGCCTGGTCAATAGCCGAAGGCGGAAGTTGCCAATTGGGGCAACTGGCGCTACAATAACTGCAAGGGGGTGACGATGGATAGACGTAGCCTGCGCAGGTTTGGTATTGCCAGTGCTGTTCTCGGCGGCTTTGCCCTGGGGGTTCTGCTGTGCCTAGGGGTGGCTCTCGTCCGGAGCGTCAAGCCGCTCGCGCAGTTGACGGCCGATGCTGCGGTCGCGCCCATGCAGGACGTTACCCCTGCGGCTGCCGAGACGCCCACGCCCACGGTGACGGCAACCCCCCTGCCACCGACTGCTACTCCTCCACTCACCGACACGCCGCTGCCGACCGACACACCCGTCCCATCGCCAATACCCAGTGACACACCACTGCCGACCGACACGCCTGTTCCGTCGCCAACTACTACCGGCACGTTGCTGCCAACTGACACCCCCAACCCGTCGTCGACTCCGACCAGCACACCCACACCCACTCCGACGCCGATGACCCTGGTTGTCCGGGGCGCCACTGACCATCTGATAACCAACGGCGATCTGCACGTCGTCGGAGAGGTGGAGAACGGCACGAGCGGCAGCATCACCGACGTCAAGATAGTGGGTACATTCTACAACTCTTCAGACCAGGTGGTTGCGGTCAGCGTTGTTTACGCACTGCTGGACGTTGTAGGCGCCGTCGAGGTCGCGCCGTTTGACCTGGCTGTGGTGGACCCGCCATCAGCAGTTGATCACTATGATCTCCAGGTGGAGTACGCTGTGACCGATTCGGACCCGCTCCGAGTAGAGGTGCTGAGCCATCAAGGATCTACCTCAGTTGGCGACTATCATGTCCTCGGTGAGGTGCGCAACCACAACAACTTTGCCGTTGACTCGGTCAGGGTTATAGCGACATTCTACAACGCTCAGAATGAGGTGATCGGCGCTGTTCTTTCCTACACCGCCCTTGACGCGCTCAGTCAGGACCAGACAACTGCATTCGAAGTCGTGTTGGCAAACCCGCCGGAAACCGTGGATCATTACGCCCTGCTGGCAGAGGCTGATCGGCAATAGGGCGGATTTTGAGCTTGGCATCCTGCGCCACTTCTGGTATAATGCACGTGATGCGAGACATGGCATGACAGAGCGCGTTATCTCTCCCAAGAAAAAAGTCGACGAGGTGGGGCTGGACGTCAGTCTGCGTCCCCAGCGTCTGGACGAGTACATCGGCCAGGAGCGGATCAAAGAGAACCTGCGTATTCTGATCGAGGCGGCTATGGCCCGGGGCGAGCCGCTGGATCATGTGTTGATCTACGGGCCGCCCGGTCTGGGCAAGTCGACACTGGCCTACGTTCTGGCCAACGAGATGGGCGTCGGCTGCAAGATCACCGCCGGGCCGGCCATCGAGCGGGCCGGCGACCTGGCGGCAATTCTAACCAATCTTCACCAGGGCGATGTGCTGTTCATTGACGAGGTGCATCGCCTGGGCCGCGTCGTGGAAGAGGTGCTCTACCCCGCCATGGAGGACTTTGCCCTCGACATTGTGATCGGCAAGGGGCCGGGTGCCCGGAGCATCCGGCTGAAGCTGCCCAAGTTCACCATCATCGGCGCCACCACCCGCCTGGCGCTGATGACTGCCCCCCTGCGCTCGCGGTTCGGGGCGGTCTACCGGTTGGACTTCTATGACTTGGAGTCGATGCAGACGATCGTTAACCGCTCGGCCGGCATCCTGGGTGTGGCCATTGATCGGGAGGGAGTGAAGGAGATAGCCCGACGGGCGCGGGGCACGCCGCGTGTGGCCAATCGCCTGCTGAAACGGGTCCGCGACTATGCTCAGGTGCGGGCCGGCGGGGTCATTACCCGGACGGTGGCCGACGAGGCGCTGTCGCTGCTGGATGTCGATCCGCTGGGCCTGGACGATATCGACCGGCGCGTGATGCGCGCACTCATCGACAAGTTCGACGGCGGCCCGGTGGGTCTGGACACGATCGCAGCCGCACTGTCGGAGGAGCCAGACACGATCATGGACGTGGTCGAGCCGTATCTGCTGCAGCTCGGTTTCTTGGACCGGACGCCGCGCGGGCGCGTTGCCACCCGGCGGGCATACGAGCATCTGGGCATCCCCTACGAACCGCAGGCGCAGCCCGGCCTGTTCTGAAGAGGCGGTGCGATAGTAATAGAACAGACTTCCGAGGTCCAAGACCTCGGAAGTCTGTTGCTGTCTGTCGGGCAGCCCTCACTCCTTGGGCTTGAGCATAGTGCCCAGGCCACCGAGGAACTCGATCGGAACCGGGAAGATGATCGTCGAGTTTTTTTCCACCGCAATCTCGGTCAGGGTCTGGAGATAGCGGAGCTGGATGGCGGTCGGCTCTTGGGCGATAACCGACGCCGCGTTCTGGAGCTGCTGGGCGGCCTGGAATTCGCCTTCGGCGTGGATGATCTTGGCCCGTTTCTCGCGCTCGGCCTCCGCCTGGCGGGACATGGACCGCTTCATCGTGTCGGGCAGCTCCACGTCTTTGACCTCGACGATGCTGATCTTGATGCCCCACGGCTCTGTCTGCACGTCGATGATCTCCTGCAGCCGCTGGTTGATCTTGTCGCGGTGGATGAGCAACTCGTCCAGATCTGACTGGCCCAGGACCGACCGCAGGCTGGTCTGGGCGATCTGGAAGGTGGCCCGGCGATAATCTTCGACATTGACGATCGCGTCGATGGGGTTGACGATTCTGAAATAGCACACCGCATTGACTTTGACCGTCACATTGTCGCGGGTGATCGCCTCCTGAGCCGGGATATCCAAAGTCACCACCCGCTGGTCCAGCTTGATCATCCGATCTATGATCGGGATGATGAGCCTGAGCCCAGGCTTCTTCTCCGGCCTTTGGACGCGGCCCAGGCGAAAGACGACACCGCGCTCATATTCCTGGATGACCTTGACGGCCATGAAGAAGATGAGCACCAGTAGAGAAAGGACGGCGATGAGTGTGAAAGACAGATCTCCCATTGTACCTCCCTTATTCTGCGCACGTGCGCAGGTGATAGGATCATTGTACCTCACTTGTTGCCGAAAGACAAGTATGGGAATGTGGCCGTGGCTATTACTTGGCTTTCTGGCGGGCCAGCGCTGCCGCACCCAGCACCCCGGCGTGATCGCCCAGCTTGGCGGCGACGATGCGCACTTTGTCCACGCCTGCTTGCTGGAGAAAGTACTGGCGGGCAGTGACGCGGATGGGGGATAGAAACTCATCGCCCAGAGCCTCCAGCAGCCCGCCGCCGAAAACGATCATTTCCGGATCGATCAAGTTGACGATGGAAGCGGTCAGCAGGCCCAGATACCACTGCGTTCGGGCCATAACCTCTAGCACCAGCGGGTCGCCTTCGCGCATCGCCTGGGCGAGCACTCCGCTGGTCAACTGCCTGGCGTCGCCGCCAGTGAGCTCGGGGATGAGGCTTCTGCGCCCCGCAGCGATGCCTGCCCAAATATCGCGCTCGATAGCCGTTCGGCTGGCCAGCGCCTCGACGCAGCCCCGCTTGCCGCAGCCGCACACTGGCCCATCTGCCAGCAGAATCATGTGGCCGATCTCGGCTGCAGCGTGGCGATAGCCACTGCGCAGTTTACCGTCGAGGATGAGCCCGCCGCCTGTGCCCGTGCCGACAAAGATGCCGACCATGTCCTTCGTCCCTCGGCCGGCGCCCAGCACGTGCTCGCCCAGCGTTCCCAGGTTCACATCGTTCTCCAGGAAGATCGGCACGCCCAGGGATTTGGCAAGCTGTGAGGCCAACGGCACTTCTTCCCAGCCGGGCAGGTTGGGTGTTTGATGGACGACCCCGGCGTCAGGATCCACCGGCCCCGGCGCACCTACGCCTATGCCACGGACCGCATCCCAGTCCAACCTGAGCTTCTGGACCGCCTCTTGGGCTGCCTGGGCCATCCGCTCGATCACGGCATCTGGCCCTTTTTCCGGTTGGGTCTTGACCTTTGCCTCGGATACAACGCGGCCGTCGGCGTCTACGACGGCGGCCAGGATCTTGGTGCCGCCCAGGTCCATGCCGACGACATACGATCCCGTGAGACGTCTCTTCTTGGCCATGTCACTCCCCCTTAATCGGGCACTACCTGCCAAAAGTCGAGAGCTGATCGGGCCTTTTCCACCATCTCGTCGGGGATGCGGACATAGATGCCGTTTCCTTCGACCAGCACGGTGCCGTCAGGCAGCCGGATCTCGCCCTTGGCTTCATACGCCCGGGAGCGGCTGCGGGTCAGCTCACTGACAATAGTTAGCTCCTGGTCCAGCGGCACCGGCTTGGCAAACCGGATCTCGAGGCGACCGGTCATGGCCCACACATTCTGGTTAGCCAGGACCCGGCCCATGGCCTCGTCCAGTATTGGTGGAGATCAAGCCGCCGTGCAGCTGGCCGGGATAACCCTGGTGGTGCGGCTGGGGCCGGAAGCGGGCGATGCACCGCCCTTCGTCGTCGGTGTAGAACGCCAGGTGCAGGCCGATCGGGTTGTCGATGCCGCACACGAAACACATACGCGAGTTGGGTTGCTTTTCCATGATGTATCTCCTCTTGCCTCCCGCATTATAGCACTGGCCTTTGTTCTGAGCAAACCTCTTCGGCGAAGAGCCCGTTCAAGGGATTCTTGCCGGCCGGCGTGGTCTGGTGTATAATTGGCAGCGAGAGGCAATTCGATGACAAAAGAGGTGGCAGGATGATAAAGAGAATAACAGTCGATCCTGAGGTGCATTTTGGAAAGCCCTGTGTGGCTGGAACACGCATCACTGTGCAGAGTGTCCTGGAACTGCTAGATGAAGACCTTTCCTTTGACGAGATCATCCAAGACTACTATCCGGATCTCACCCCGGAGGACATTCGGGCCTGTGTCCAGTACGCCATCGCGCTCGTAGCTGCGGAGGACATACATCTCGCGGCGGTTCGGGCATGAAGCTTCTCCTCGACCAGGATGTCTACGCAGCCACAGCGCGCTTTCTGCTTGACCTGGGGCATGATGTGGTGCTGGTTGCAGGCCTCGGGCTCTCGCGAGCACAGGATCGAGAGATCCTGCGTGTGGCCCAGGAACAGAACCGCGTCCTGGTGACTCGGGACAGAGACTTTGGCAACCTGGTGTTCGTGAGGGAGCTGAGTGCAGGAGTCATCTACCTTCGTGTCTTGCCCTCAACTCTGAATGCGGTCCATGCCGAACTGGAGAGAGTGCTGAACCTGCACACCGAAACAGAACTCGCCCAGGCCTTTGTGGTTATCGAACCAGGAGGGCATCGGGTTAGGCGCCTTCCCAGGGATACGTCAGCATCTTGATAGCGCACGATCCTGCGTCTTGTGGTCAGGCCCAAGAGAACCTCGGCTCCCTGGGAGTCGAGGTTCTTTTCTCTTATCTAGCTCATGACCAGTAATACTCAGTCATACAGAAAGAGGGTCAGGGTGTAAGCGAATTTGAGTTGGGACGTCCAGTATGGTGCTTATCAATCCGCCGTGCAGTTGGCCGGGGTAGCCCTGGTGGTGCGGCTTGGGCCGGAAGCGGGCGATGCACCGCCCCTCGTCGTTGGTGTAGAAGGCCAGGTGCAGGCCGATCGGATTGTCGATGCCGCAGACGAAACACATGCGGGAGTTGGGCTGCTTTTCCATGATGTCGCCTCCGATTACTCCAAGTCGGCTCCATTATAGCATGCACGGCGAGTTCGGGCAAACCCCCCTGCACCAAGGTCGGTCCATTCACCGCCAGACGAGAGATGGGGTCCCATGCCATTCGGGGTGCACATCAGGGATTCCTGAGGTACTGGGCACGTGACTTGGTAGCCCTGCTGGCATTTGGAAGCTCACTTGCCAATGCGCCTCTTTTGAGGTAGAATAGAGCGTAGTCAGGAAAGCCATTCACTTGGTAAGGGAACCCCTTCAGCAGGGGGTCCTGGAAAATGGCGGAGGCACTTGGATGGTCGGGGTTGGCCGGAGCCGCTTCCACTCAAGAACAGCGCATGGACGGCTGACCTGTCGCCAGTAGCGGCTGGCCGTGCTCTTGGCGGTGGATCATCTCGGCCCGTGATCGACGTAGGGGGCATTCATGCTTTCCACTCTGCTTGCAACCAAGCTCCATAAGCCGCATCCAACTCCCAATCTGGTGGCTCGCCCACGCCTGACCCATCGTCTCGACGAAGGGCTGCGAGATGGCCATCGCCTGTTCCTGGTTGTAGCCCCCGCGGGCTATGGCAAGACGACATTGGTCACGGACTGGCTGGGCAAGACCGGCATTCCTTCAGCCTGGCTGTCGCTGGACGAGGCCGACAACGACCCGCTCCGCTTCTTTACCTACGTCGTGGCTGCCCTGCAGAGCGCTCGATCCGAAACTGGTCCACCACCTCCCGGAAGCGTTCCCGGTGATGCCTCAGTCGCCCGAAGCATTTGTCCATCCCTTGATCAACGACCTCGCCGCCGTGGACCGGCCCATCCTCCTGGCACTGGATGACTATCACGTCATCACGGCCGGGCTTGTCCAGGAGGCGATGGTCTTGTTGCTCCGCCGCGCCCCGCCGAACCTGCACCTGGTCGTGCTCACCCGCGCCGATCCGCCTTTCCCGCTGCCGCGCCTGCGTGTCCGCGAGCGGATGACCGAGATCCGGGACCGCGATCTACGGTTTACGCCCGAGGAGATGACGGCCTTTCTCAACTCCCTGCATCGTCTGAACCTGCCTGCCGAGCAGATCACGGCTCTCGAATTGCGCACCGAGGGCTGGGCTGCCGGGGTGCAGTTGGCCGCGTTGTCGCTGCAGGGGTGCAGCGCCGAGCGCGCCGCGCAGTTCATCAGCGCCTTCAGCGGCAGCCACCACTACATCGTGGACTATCTTTTCGACGAGGTTCTCAGCCGCCAGCCGGACGCAGGTGCGAGAGTTCCTGCTCCAAACATCGATCCTCGAGCGGATGTGCGCTCCGCTGTGCGACGCGATTGCTGAGCGCGGAGGGAGCGCAGGATTGGAGAGCGCCGGCTGCCCCAGCATGCGCTCCCCGTGCTCAGGAAATCCTGGAATATCTCGAACACTCCAATCTGTTCCTGATTCCGCTCGACGATGAACGGCGCTGGTATCGCTATCACCACCTGTTCACCGACGTTTTGAGGCAGCTACTGAACTCCTCCTCGGAGCCAGATCAGATTGCCGGGCTGCACGGCCGCGCCAGCGACTGGTACGGGCAGAATGGGTTTGTTGCCGATGCTTATAGCCACGCGCTGCTGGCCGGCAATCACGAACGGGCTGCCGAAATCGTCGAGGAGAATGCGTGGTCGATGGTCCTCCATGCGGAGCTTGCCACCCTGAAGAAGTGGATACAGGCACTACCGGCCGATCTGCTTTCGCGGCACCCCTGGTTGCGCATCAACTACGCGTGGGCTGTGATGTTTGGCGAACCGGAAGAAGCAGAAGCCCAGTTGGCGGCAGTCGAACAGCACCTACAGGCAGGCGATACCTGCCAGGCCCCGCTCCGGGCGGAGATGCAGGGTCACATCGCTGCCATCCGGGCGTGGATTGCCTGCTTGAGAGGTGACCTGGACCGGGCGGTTGTGTTATCACACCAAGCACTCGAATTATGGCCGCGGATGGAGGTTGCAGTCCGCAGTGGGTTGATCGCTATTCTTGGAGTGGGATGCCGGGCTCACAATGACTTGACAGGAGCAGCACGCAGCTTCGCCGAGTCCATGGAGTTGGCCCAATCCAGCGGCAACGTCATGCTCGAGGTCGTGGGGCACACCTCGCTAGGGAGAGTGAGCGAGATGATGGGGCGTCTGCACGAAGCAGAAGCGATCTACCGGGAAGGGTTGGACAGAGCCATCCTGCACAAGTCGCCAACAGCGGGACAGGCGTACCGCTTTCTGGCAAACGTATATCGAGAGTGGAACGATCTGGCGTCTGCCAGGCTTTTTGCAGAGAAATCCATCGAGTCCAGTCGCCTGTGGGGGCACGCGAATCCGTTGGTGGAAGCCCTTCTAACTTTGGCAAGAATACACCAGGCGCAGAACAATACTCCCCGAAGCGAATCGCGCCCTGGCAGAAGTGAGCCAGGTCATCCATGGGCATCTCCTTGAGGCAACCACGATCCAATGGATCTGGGGCCATTCGTGCGAGGCTGTGGCTGGCGCAGGGAAAACTGGACGACGCCCGCCGCTGGGCCGAGGCGCGGGGGTTGAGCGCAGAAGGGAAATTCGATCTCGAAAACGAGGTTGAGTATCTTACCCTGGTGCGCCTACTTTTGGCAGAAGGCCGCGTGGATGAAGCCCAGCGTTTGTTAGCACGTCTCCAAAGTGCGGTGGAATCCACAGGACGGCACGGGAAGCCTGATCGAAGTCCTTGTCCTGCGGGCGATTGCACTTGACATGCAGGCAGACGCCAGTCTGCGCTGGTCGTGCTGGAGCAAGCCCTGAGCCTGGCGCGACCGGAAGGCTACATGCGCGTGTTCCTGGATGAAGGCAAGCCCATAGAGACCCTGCTAAGACCGCCATTACACAATGGAGAGACCGCGACCTCCTTGCGTACGCCCGTAAGCTGCTGGCCGCCTTCGCCGGCGAGAGCGTGCCGCCCGCCGCGGGTGAAGCGCCTCAACCGGGCATCCTGAGCGAGCGCGAGCTGGAAGTGCTGCACCTGATGGCCGCCGGCTGCTCGAACAGAGAGATTGCCAATGAGCTGGTCATCGCCATCGGGACGGCCAAGCGGCATACCGCCAACATCTTTGACAAGCTAGATGTGCGCAACCGCACCGAGGCCGTGACAAAAGCGCGCCAACTGGGCCTGCTGTAATCCATTCCCCCTCAAGATCAAAGAAGGGCCTCGGGATTCCCCGGGCCTTTTTCTTGCACTACATACGACAAGATACACCTCTGGATACATCTTTTGCCACATGACAACCCTGCCGGTTTACGGCTATACTGGTGGCAGAAGACGGAAAGGAGGAGACACCATGATGAACCAGTCAAATGAAATGGTAATTCAGACAGATGGCCTGAGCAAAAGCTTCGGCCAGGTTCACGCGCTCAAGTCGCTGGACCTACGCGTGCCCCGGCACTCGATCTTTGGCTTCCTGGGTCCCAACGGCGCCGGCAAGACGACGACGATGAAACTGCTCCTGGGTCTCATTCGCCCGACGAGCGGCGGCGGCACGGTCTTTGGCCAGGATATCGTCCGCGACGGCCTTGCCATCCGCAGCCGCGTCGGGTATCTGCCCCAACAGCCCCGCTTTGGGGACGACATGAGCGCCCGCGAGACGCTGCACTTCACGGCTCGCTTTTTCTTCAGGGGTCCCAAGGCCGAGATCGAGAGAGCGCGTGGACGAGACGCTGGACTTGGTCGGGCTGGACGACAAGGCCGACCGGCCCGTCAAGGGTTTCTCCGGCGGGGAGCGGCAACGGCTGGGTATTGGCCCAGGCTCAGGTCAACTACCCTGACCTGCTCATCCTGGACGAGCCGGCCGCCGCCCTGGACCCCATCGGCCGCCGCGACGTCCTGGAGGTGATGGAGCGGCTGCGGACGCACACCACCATCTTTTACTCGACCCACATCCTCGATGATGTGCAGCACGTGAGCGACAGTGTGGCCATTCTCAACCACGGCGAGCTGGTGGCCCAGGGGCCCATCGAGGACCTGCTGGCCGGGGGCGGCAAGCCGGTCTATACCCTGTCGCTGAAGGGCGATACGCGCCGCGCCCTGGCCCGCATCAAGGCCTTGCCCTGGGTATCGGGCGTCCGCGAGGTGGCGCACAACGGATTTGTGACCTGGGACATCAGCGTCACCGACGATCAGGCCGCCGAGGCCCAACTGCTGGGCCAGGTGCTGGCCGGCGAGGCACTCACCGTGGTCGAGTTCAGCCGCAAGAAATTCGAGCTGGAAGAGATCTTCATGAGCATTGTAGAAGGAGGAAACAATGGTCGCTAACACCGAGTTGCAACGAGTGGGATTGAGTGGCTGGCGCACCGGCCTGGCCAACCTGCTGGGCAAAGAGAACCGCGCCTGGTGGGCCTCGCGCCGCTGGCTGGTGCATAGCCTCGTGTGGGCCGTCGTCGTAAACGGCCTTCTCGCGGTTATGCTGTTCGTCCTACCGCAGGCGCAGGCCAAGGTCATGGGGCATGAGCTCGAGATCGCGGAGATCCTCACCACGGGCGTGCAGATGCTGTTCCAGCTCGGACCCTTTGCCCTGGCTCTCGGCGCCATCATTCTGGTCCACGGTGCGATGATCGGCGAGCGCCAACTGGGTGTGACCGAGTGGCTCCTGTCCAAGCCTGTGTCGCGCCCGGCCTATGTGCTATCCAAGCTGTTCGCTCACGGTCTCGGCGTGCTGGTCATCCTGGTGGGCTTGCAGGGCGCGATCGCTTATGGCCTGCTGTCGCTGGTCATGGGCGAGCCTTTTCCGCTGCTACCCTATCTGGTAGGCATGGCCGGCCTGGCGGTGCACACCCTCTTCTACCTGGCGTTGACGTTGATGATGGGTGTGCTGACTGCCAACCGGAACACGGTGCTGGGCGTGTCGCTGGGCCTGCTGCTGGGAGGGCTGCTGATCGTCCAGACTGTGGGCGGGTACTTGGGCACGGCCGTGATGCTGACGCCCTGGGGGATGGCCATGGTTCTGCCTGCCGCCGTTTTGGGGCTGCCCTTGCCGCTATCGATCTGGCTGCCCATCGGCGTGACAGCCATCCTATCGGTCATCTTTGTGGCTGTGGCCCTGGCCAGGTTTGAACGACTGGAGTTCTAACGGGGCCGGGCTCTTGTGCCTGAGCGGCGCGTGGCGCGCAGGCACAAGTAGCAAATTCAGGAAAGGAGATAGACACCATGAACTCAGACATAGCATTCGTCACCGACGGGCTGACCCGTCACTTCGGAGAGCTGGTTGCCGTCGACCACCTGACCCTGGAGGTCCAGGCAGGGGAGGTATTTGGCTTCCTCGGCCACAACGGCGCCGGCAAGACGACGACAGTCCGGCTGCTGAACGGGGTGCTGGCCCCGACCTCGGGCACGGCCCGGGTGCTGGGGCTGGCGCCCATGGAGCAGGGCCCCGCGTTGCGGCGGCGCACCGGGGTCCTGACCGAGACCCCGTCCCTCGATGAGCGCCTGACGGGCCGGGAGAACCTCGAAATCTATGCCGCGCTGTACGGTGTTCCGCGGCGCGAGATCGCGGCCCGGGTGAAAGAGCTGATGGAGGTCTTTCAGTTGGACGACCGGGCGGATGAGAAGGCAGGCGACTACAGCAAGGGCATGAAGCAGCGCCTCGCCCTGGCCCGCGCACTGATCCACCGCCCCGAGCTCCTCTTCCTGGACGAACCGACCTCCGGCCTCGATCCCGTGGCTACGCGGATGGTCCACGACATGATCACGCATCTGAGCCACGACGAGGATCGCACGGTCTTTATGTGCACCCACAACCTGGTGGAGGCTCAAAAACTGTGCGACCGGGTCGCCGTCCTGGAGCACGGGAAGCTGGTCGCCGTGGGTACACCGGCGGAACTCGGCCGCAAGCTGGGACGCAGCCAGCGGCTGGAGCTCGAAGTGGCACCCGGCGATGAGGAGGCAGCGCTCCGCCTGCTCACGGAGGCTCCGGGTGTCTCAGCTCACCGGGAGAACGGCACCATCGTCGCCGCCGGGGCACAGTGGGCGGCTATCCCTGGACTGGTCACATCGTTGGCCTCTGCCGGGGTGCACATCTACCGCGTGGCGCCCCAGGAGGCGTCCCTGGAGGATACCTACTTTGCCCTCCAGCAAGAAAAGGAGGAGATGTCATGAACTGGAACGCAGTGCAGGCCATTGTACGCAAGGATGTGAAAGTCGTCTTTCAGAACAAGGGGGTATCGATCCCCCTTATCGCGGCGCCGGTTGTCATCCTGGTAGCCTTACCAGCGATGGTTTTTTTCCTGGGGCCCATGCTGGGGGGAATGGTCGCCACAGACTCGGGGAGCAGTATCGTTCGCATGGCGGCCGGGTTACCGGGGCTGGCAGGCTACGACGGGGCCCAGATGATGGTCGTGTACCTCCTAGTTTACATGATGGCGGCCCTGTACCTGCTCCTGCCCACGATCGTCGCCATCGGCTTCGCCGCCGACAGCTTTGCAGGGGAGAAGGAGCGCAAGACGCTGGAAGCCCTGCTCTACACGCCGACGACCGACTGGGAGCTGCTCCTGGGCAAGCTGCTGTCAGCCTGGCTGCCGGCGCTGGGGGTCGCGTGGGGCGGTTTTCTTCTCTACACCGTGATGGCTAACCTCGCAGCCTGGCCGGTCATGGGCCGGTTGTTTTTTCCCACGACAATGTGGGTGATTCTGGCTGTGTGGGTCGCACCGGCAGTGGCCGGGCTGGGAGTGGGCGCCATGGTCCTGATTTCGTCGCGCGCCCGGACCTACCAGGAAGCCTATCAGCTCGGAGGCATGGTCGCCGTGCTCATCGTGGGGCTGCTCATCCTCCAGGTAAGCGGGGTGATGGTCTTCAGCGCCTGGCTGGTGGCACTGTTGGGCCTGTTGTTTTGGGCCATCGACGCTGCACTCTTGTGGTTTGGCAGGCGCGGCTTCCGGCGCACCAAGCTGGCGACGCAGATGTAGGAGAAGAGTTGAGTGAGCAGGGTGTCATGAATAAGGCAGAGACCATGAGCGCACAACCTTGGAGCCGACCGCAGCTGTATGAGATCAGGTTCAGGGGGCATCTGGATGCGCGCCGCGCGCAGATGTTCGAAGGATTGGAGATGGCTCAGGAGCCGGGCGGCGAAACGGTGCTGACCGGCTCCGTGATCGACCAGGCGGCGCTGCACGGAATACTGGACAGGATCCGCGATCTGGGTGTGCCGCTGCTGTCGGTCAAGCGGCTATCGGCGGATGAAGCAAATACAGAAAGGGACGCTGCGCCATGACAACGCAGCGCAACTGGGAGAAAATCCAATGCATCCTGTGCGCTGAGGTAACGCCTGCACAGATGAGTTGTACCTACATGCCTGTCATAGGGCGAAGAGGACATGCGTCTTGCGGCCAAGTGCAGAAGAACCTCGGCTCCCTGTGAGTCGAGGTTCTTCTGTCGGCTGGTGCAGTAACACAATCATACAGCGAGAACGCCAAAGTGTACAGCAATTTGAGTTGGGGCGTCCAGTATGGTGGAGATCAAGCCGCCAATCATCCCTGGCGTCTAATGCCTGTCGGTCGAGCACGTTTCGGGCCGACCACCAATCAGACGGATGCAAAATCTTGAACCGCACTCGGGCTGACTCCTCCGCTTGACAGAAAAGGATGTCAGGTGCATAATATTGTCACCGTTGGACCCGCGCGGCAGCCAGATCGCTCATAAAGGTCTCAGATAGCACAGCCGGAATTCGGCCAAAGTCAACCCTCGGGTATGCTATACTGAACCTGTTCAGTATAGGGACCCAGGTAGATAGGCCGAAATAGTTCGGTCCACTCAATCGTTAGGCGGCCGCGCTAACGCCGAGTAAAATCACTCCGACCTTCAACTCAAAGACAGGAGTTCAGAAAATGCAAAAGCGCCAACTTGGAAACAGTAACCTGGAAGTCTCGGCTCTCGGGCTCGGTTGCATGAGAATGAGCCATGATGAAAGCCCGATTCCCGACAAGCAGGAGATGATCTCTTTTCTTCACGCAGCGGTTGACCGTGGCATCACCTTCTTCGACACGGCTGAAGTCTATGGTCCATTCACCAACGAAGAACTCCTTGGCGAAGCGCTTTCCCCTTTCCGCGGGCAAGTGGTGATCGCCACCAAGTTCGGGTTCAAACACGATCCCCACAAGGGGCCGAGCCCTGCGATCGGCACTGGATAGCCGGCCAGAGCAGATCAAGCGGGTCGCCGAGGCCTCGCTCAAGCGGCTCAGGGTCGAGGCCATCGACCTGTTCTACCAGCACCGGGTCGACCCGGACGTGCCCATCGAAGACGTGGCGGGAGCGGTCAAGGACCTGATCCAGGAGGGCAAGGTGAAGCACTTTGGCCTTTCTGAAGCAGGAGCAGAAGACCATCCGGCGCGCCCACGCGGTCCAGCCGGTCACGGCAGTCCAGAGCGAATACTCGCTGTGGTGGAGAACCGTTGAGGAGGAAGTGCTGCCTGCGTGCGAGGAACTCGGGATCGGCTTTGTGCCATTCAGCCCGCTGGGAAGGGGCTATCTCACGGGTAAGATCGACGAAAACACGACCTTCGCCAGTGTTGATATCCGCAGTCGCCTCCCTCGCTATACGCCGGAGGCGCGGAAAGCAAACCGGGTGGTAATTGATCTGCTTGCCAGGATCGGAGAACAGAAGGGAGCGACACCGGCTCAGATCGCGCTCGCCTGGCTGCTCGCTCAGAAGCCGTGGATTGTTCCCATCCCGGGCAGCCGGAAGCTGGAGCGCCTGGATGAGAACATCGGCGCACTTGCCGTCGAGCTCAAGCCCGACGACCTGCGAGAGATCGAAAGTGCCATCTCCAAAATCACGGTACAAGGGGACCGGTATCCCGAAGACCTGAAGCAGCTGACTGGTCGCTGAGCAAATGCGGACGAAGGATAGTGCTTCATGATTTACAAACCGTTTCACGATCTGAACATCTCGACCCTTGGCATGGGCAACATGCGCCTGCCCACCGTCGGGGAGCGCGGCCCGATCGACGAGGAAAAGGCAAGGAAGATTATCGAATACGCCTACGAGCATGGGGTCAACTACTTCGATACGGCCTACGGCTACCACGGCGGCGAATCGGAAAGGTTCGTTGGCAAGGTGCTCAACCAGTATCCCCGTGCAAGCTGGCATCTGGCCACCAAAATACCGGGCCACATGATGCATTTCAGCAATGGACGGCTGGAATTTTCGGGGTATCTGACCGGCCATACGGTTGTCTCGCCTGCCGCCCTCTTCGAAGAGCAGCTGGGAAAATGCGGCGTGGACTATTTCGACTTTTACCTGCTGCACAACCTCTGCGAGACCTCTTACGACTTTTATACCGATGAGGATCTGGGCGTAGTGGAGTATCTGCTGGCGCAAAAAAAGGCCGGCCGTATCCGTCACCTGGGCTTCTCCGCCCACGGCCGGGCCGAGACCATCGACAAATTCCTGAGCTGGAAGGACTGCTTCGAGTTCGTCCAGATCCAGCTCAATTACCTGGACTGGACCCTGCAGGACGCCAAGCGGAAATACGAGGTCATCACGAATCACGGCATCCCCGTGATCGTCATGGAGCCCTGCCGCGGCGGCAGACTCGCCTCACTCAACGAAAAGGCCGATGCCATGCTCAAAAAGGCCCGGCCAAACGATTCCATCGCCTCCTGGGCTTTCCGCTTCCTACAGTCCCTGCCCAATGTGCAGGTGGTTCTCAGCGGCATGACGACAATGGAGCAGGTTGTGGAGAATGTCAGGCTCTTTTCCGAGCCCGACCCTACGACGGAGGAGGAAAAAGAACTGCTTCAGCAGGCGATAGCCACCATGGTGAACCTCGTGCCCTGCACCGCCTGCCGCTACTGCTGCGACGCCTGTCCCCAAGGCTTGGATATCCCCAAGCTGATCTCCATGTATAACGACGCGAGCTTTGAAAACCCCTTCACCCTCAATTTCACGCTGGGTGCCATGAAGGAGGAGGAACTGCCCTCCGCCTGTCTGGCCTGCGGCGCTTGCAGCGAGCTCTGCCCACAGGACATCGACATCCCCGATATCATGAATAGGTTTGCTGAAACCATCGCGAACAGGCCCAAGATGGGGCCTCCGCCCATCCCCATCAAGCCTGCGGGTTCGGCCAAGTGACGCGCACTACCTGCCGGTCAAAACGTCAAATCTTGGCCGGCAGATGGCATTTTCCGATCATGGTGACTCGCTTAGGGGATTGATCGAAAAGTTAGTCACACTCCGACGGCGAGTGTGAGCAATCTAGGAAGCGTGCTCGAGTTGGTCAAACAGGAGTCACTACGATGCCCTTAAGAACCGAAAAAGAGAAAATGCTAGCCGGAGAAAGCTACAACTGTCTTGATCCTGACCTGGAAGCTGAACGCCAAAAGGCCAAGGAATTGCTCCGGCTCTACAATCTGACCGAAGCCGTGCCTGAACGACAAACCATCCTCCAGCAATTGTTAGGACAAATCGGTCAGAATTCGATCATTGAGCCACCCTTCTACTGTAGCTACGGTCAGAACATTCATATCGGCGATCATGTCTATCTGAATGTCCTGTGTACCATTCTGGATTGTAATGAGGTGCATATTGGCCACCATGTCATGATCGGGCCTGGCGTCCAGATCTATACCGCCGCCCATCTCCTTCAGGCGGAAGCCCGGATCCAGGGCTGGGAAGTAGCCAAACCGATAGTGATCGAGGACAATGTGTGGATAGGGGGCGGTGCCATCCTCTTGCCAGGGGTGAGGATAGGCCGGAATGCCGTGGTGGGCGCAGGGGCAGTCGTCTCCCGGAGTGTTCCGGCGAATACGGTCGTGGCGGGGAATCCGGCCAGGGTGATTAGAGAGATCGAGCAGTAAGTACTGGCTAGAGGGCCTGAAGCAAGGCAAACGGTCCATTCACAATTCGCATTCGAGACGATCGATTCTGGTACAGAGTGCCAGGCTTTTGCCCGGGGCGTTTCGACGTGGTAGAATGCAGACAGCTACTCGCGAGGAAGGTAGAGGGCAATGACCGACAGATTTGAGCTGGTGGTTCCCGGATTGTGGATGGTGCGAAGCCGGGTGTCTGTAACGAACAGCGGCGTGTGGCTGGAAGAGAGAGTGGCCTGCCTCATCGACCCCGGCAATACCGCGGACGAGCTGGCGCAAATCGCGGCATTTGTCCGGGAGCAGGGGGTCCGGGCGACCCACATCGTGCTCACCCACGCCCACTGGGATCACGCGCTGGGCGTGCAGGCTTTTCCCGGCGTGTTGGTGGTGGCCCACGCCAACTACCTCGGTGAGATACAAAGGGACGGTGAGGTCGTGCTCCGCTTTCTCGTCAAGAACGAGCTCGTGGATGCGGCCACCTTTGCCTTTCCCCGACCCGACCTACTGGTGTACCGAGAAATGGCCCTGCCCGGCCAGGGCCCCGCCCTGCGCCTGATTCCGACCCCCGGCCACTCAGCCGACCACCTAAGCATGTACGATCCCAGGACCGGCGCACTGTGGGCCGGCGACATGCTCAGCGACATGGAGATACCCTACGTGATCTCATCGCTGGCCGACTATGAACGAACGCTGGCCCACCTCTCGACGCTCGACGTGCGGGCGCTGGTGCCCGGCCACGGACATCCGACCTGCGATCTGGCCGAAATTCGGCGCCGGCTCAGGGCCGATACCGAGTACCTGGCCGCGCTGCGCGGCGGGGTGGAAGCCGCACTGCACGATGGGAGCGCGATCGGTGAGACCGTCGCAAGACTGTCCGGCCTGATTGGCCCTCAGCCAGAGATGGAGGGAACGCACCGCCTGAACGTAGAGAGTGCCTACATCGAGCTGGGCGGGCCGGGCAACCCGCTTGAGGTGGGTTGGGGCCGGTCGTTCGCGACGATGGCGGACTGACGTGATTCGTGATGCATGATGCGTGATAGAAGAAGGTGACGGGTCATGAGTATTGTCGACAAGGCCTTTGAGACACAGCTAAACAACATTCAGAAGAGAACAGGCAAGACACTGGATGAGCTGTATGAGATCATCCGAAAGAGTGGCCTGGCCAAGCACGGCGAAATCGTTAGCCATGCTCAAGCAGGAGCTGGGCATGGGGCACGGCGATGCGAGCACGCTCGTCAAGGTCTTCATGTCGGCCGGTGAGCAGGAGGTCACAGTGGACGAGGCGATCGACCGAGATCTATTCCGGCGCCAAGGCTGCCCTGCGGCCTATCCACGAGGAGCTGATGGCCGCGATTGTCCAGATGGGGCCGTTTGAGATTGCTCCGAAAAAGGGATATGTCAGTCTGCGCCGCAAGAGGCAGTTTGCCATGATTGGCCCAACCACCAAGACCCGCGTTGAGGTCGGGCTGAACATGAAGGGGATTCAGGGCACCGGACGATTGACCGAGCTTCCTCCCGGCGGGATGTGCCAATATAAGGTGAACGTCACAGATGTCAAAGAGGTTGAGGAGGAGCTGATCGCGTGGATCAGGCTTGCGTACGAGAGTGCGGGCTAGGCCTATCGGCGCGGTAGAGGGCTGAAGCAGTAGAACTGGCACCTGGTTCTGGTGGGGCGATCTGGACTCCCCCGATCGGCGGCGAGGTCGAGGCGCAAGGTTGAGCCGCCACTTGCGCATGCGGTCATTTGACAATGGAAACGACCAGTGCTACAATCATGCAAACGTATGCACCGTAGCAGATGAGCCGGGGGACGCCTTACAGCGTAAGGTGATCAAGCGACTGCGAGTAGGGACATGCCAAGGTCGGTATCGATCAAGGACATCGCCCAGATGGCAGGAGTATCGCCGTCCACTGTTTCGCGCGCACTCAGGGCCGATCCTCGCATCAGCCAAGAGAGATCGCAGCTCATCCTTCGACTGGCGCAAGACACGGGCTACACCCCCAGCCTTGCTGCCCGCCACCTCGTTACGCAGCAGACCAACACTATTGGCCTTGTGCTCAGCTACCTCTCGGACCTCTTTGTCGGCTCCCTCGTAGCGAGTATCGAAGAGGCGGCTATGAGCCTCGGGTACTCTGTCTTTCTCATCAGCTCTTACCGCGACGCCAAACGGGAGCAGGAAGCGGTCCGCTCCCTACACGAGCGGCGCACTGCCGGCATCATTGTCACCGGCTCGCAGATCGACGAAGGCTATGTGCAGCTGCGCATGCGATATGCGCAGCCTGTTGTGCTGATCAACTGCCCACGCTATCCCCATTCGATCTCGTCGGACAACCTGGCCGGTGCCCGGCAGGCCGTCGAGCACCTCGTCCGGCTCGGGCACCGGCAGATTGCCTATATCGCAGATCCCCGCAGCCATGGAGCCAACCTCGACCGGCTCACAGGCTACCGGACCGTGCTGGCTCGATACCAGATCTCGATAGACCCGGAGTGGATCGTCGAGGGTGATGGGTCGATGGCCGGTGCACAGCGGGCGGTGCAGCAGCTGCTGGCTTGCCGTCGCAGACCGACCGCGATCTTTTGTTTCAACGACCTTACTGCCATGGTAGCACTGGGTACTCTCAGCCAGGCCGGTCTGCACGTGCCAGCCGACTGCTCGGTGATCGGTTTCGATGACCTGGAGCTGGCGCCCTATTGCTGCCCACCGCTGACGACCGTGCGCCAACATCGCGATCAGCTGGGGCAGCGTGCGGTGCACATGCTTCACCAGATTGATCCAAGGCCAGTGCGAGGTGCAGCCGGAAGATCCTGCCGGCTGAGCTGGTCGTCCGCGAGACTACCGGACCCGCACCCGCTCTGGCTGGTGGCAGAGAGGAGGTGATCGGGTTCTGAGATTGCGTGTCGGCTATTCTCCGCAGACGTGGGGTGGAGCGTTCCACCCAGCAGAAACAGATCAATGAAAGAGGGAGGAAGAAAGAAATGTCCAAGAAAGCGTATGGCATCCTGGCACTGATTACCGTTCTGGCAACGGCGCTGGCGGCCTGTGGAGGCCACCGCTGAGCCGGCCGCCACCACCGCGCCCCAGGCCACTACCGCCCCTGGCAAGGAGGCCACCGCCGCCCCGGCGACTGCGACCCCGCCGCCAGTGGCAGCCGGAGAGATGCTCATCCGGGTCTGGGCCCAGGCCAATGACGTGGAGCACTGGCGGGCGGACAACGCCGCCAAGGCGGCCGAGCTGGTCACCGACTACAAGATCAAGGTCCAGGCGATCAACGACAGCGCCGGCTGGGCCGACTATAAGAAGAAATTCACCCTGGCCGCCGACGCGGGCGAAGGGCCGGAGATCGTGCTGTCGGGCCACGAAGACGTCGCCGATGTGGGCGAACGCCGGCTATATCGTGGACTTTGAGGCCTGCAAGGCCAAGTATCCCGAGTTCGCCGACGTGATCGACAGCCTGTGGAAATCGGGCACGTGGAACGGCAAGGTGTGGGCCGTGCCGCAGGACACCGAGGCCCGCCCGATGTTCTACAGCAAGACCAAGCTGCAAAGCGCTGGGCTGGTCCGACGCCGACATCGACGTCGCTGCCCGACAGGATCAAGACCGGCGAGTTCACGCTCGACGACCTGATCGCGACGGCCAAGGAAGCGATCGACAAGGGAGTTGTCGAGAAGGGCTATGGCTACTGGCATCGCCCCAGCAAGGGCGGCGACTTTTTGCAGTACTATGCGGCCTACGGCGGCCGGATCTATGATGAGGCTTCAGGACAAGCTGGTCATCTCCAAGGGCGCGCTCCTGAACTTTTACAAGTTCCAGCGCCGGGTGGTGGAGGAAGGGATCACGCCCGAGAACTTTATCGGGACCGAATCCAACATCTGGCACGACACCGTGTCGCACGACAAGGTGGTGTTCTGGAACGGTGGTGTGTGGAACTGGTCGAACTGGGCCAAGAACTTTGTCGCGGAGCGAGGGCGGGAACGACTATCTGTTTAGCTTTATCGGCTATGCCCTCCAGCCGTCCGGCATCAAGGGCCAGCCCGGTGTGACCCTGTCGCACCCGCTGGTGTACATGATCACGTCGCCCAAGACGTCGGGCACCGAGCTCTACGATCAGGCCTGCGCGGTGCTGGCCAAGACGACGACGCCCGCGCTGAACACCGTCCACGCCGTCGAGAGCACGCACCTGGGCATCCTCAAGTCACAGGCGCAGGATCCCACCTACGCCAAAGACAAGCTGCTGTCCGAGACCCTGTATATGCTGGACTATAACTTCTACCAGCCCAACCACACGATGTACACCCCGTGGTTTGACATCGTGTACGACGGCATGCTAAAGGCCGAGAACGGCGAAGTGACGCCCGAGCAGGCCGCCGAGGATGTTGTGAAGCTCCTGCAGAGCGAAATCGGCGATTTCCTGATCGTGGAAGAATAAGCAGTTGAGCCGAGGGGGAAGCGCGCCCGGGCGCGCTTCCCCCTCTCTCGCAAGAGCTAGGAGGAACGCCATGGCTGTGACAAGCGCAACAGCAGCGGCCCCCAAGAGAAGGAGCGGTTCACAAGCTCCGAGGCTTTGGCACCGGTTTCTGGTTCATGTCGCCGGCCGCCCTTCTCGTCATCGTGTTCTTTTTTATCCCGTCCATCATCATCTTTGGCCTGTCGCTGACCAACATGACCACGGCGACGGGCTTTCAGAACTGGGAGTGGGTGGGCCTTGAGAACTATCGGAAGATCTTGGCCCATCCCGATGCCGGGCCCACGGCGCTGCGGACGGTGTTCTATGTAGTCTCGACGCTCACCCTGTTCAACGTCGGGATGGCCCTGGTCCTTGCCCTCCTGACCACTCACGTCCCAAAGCGGGTCGGCTTTGTGTTTCGGGCCTTGTGGCTGCTGCCGCGCATCACGCCGTCGGTGATCTATATCATGATGTGGAAGTGGATGGCGTCCGCCGAGCCGTACGGCATTCTGAACCGCTATCTGCCCTTTCTGCCCAGCTCGAACCTGCTGCCTGAATCCCCGTGGGTCTTTGTCATTTTGACCAACGGCTTTATCGGCGCGTCCTTTGGCATGATCCTGTTCGCCTCGGCCATCGAGTCGATTCCAAAGGATTACATGAACGCGGCGCTGGTCGACGGCTGTACTGCCTGGCAGCGCATCCGCTACGTGATCCTGCCCGCCATCCGCTGGCCGCTCCTGTTCGTCACCACGTTTCAGACTCTGTCGCTGCTGACGTCCTTTGAGCAGATCCTGCTCCTGACCGATGGCCAGATGGGGACCGAGGTGTGGGCTCTGTGGGCCTATCACCGCGCCCTCAACAACTACTGGGGCAACCTGCAGTGGGGCTTTGGCGCCGCTCTGGCCGTGATCCTGGTGGTTATCGGCGCCGTCGCGGCGTTTATCTACATGCGCTTCTTCCAGTTCAACCAACTGGTCCAGGAACCGCGCATCGACACGTTATAGGAGGTTGGACTAATGAATGCTGAACGTGCCACCTTGAAAGAACGGCTTGGGCACAGTAATACCCGTGACTCGTGCTGATCCTCCTGACGCTGCCGGTGATCATCGGCTACGTCTGGATCATCATCAGCACGTTTTCCCGGACTACGTATGGCCTGGAGCCGCAGGGCAAGCTGACCCTTCGGAACTGGTCCTTTCTCTGGGAGGATCCCAAGATCTGGGGGGTGACGCTCAACACGTTTATCCTGGCCGTGGGCCAGACCGTCGGCGTCGTCCTTGTCTCGTCGCTGGCCGGCTATGCCCTGTCTCGCCTCAATTTCCCGGGGCGGAAATCGTTCCTGGCCATGACCCTCATTCTGCACTCCTTTCCCGCGGTGACGCTGCTCATCGCCATCTACTTTGTCCTGCGCTGGCTCAGCCAGATTCCCGTCATTGGGCAACGACCTCCCCCTTATCGGCGGCTTTGGCTACAACACCCTGGGCGGGGTGATCATGGTCCAGCTGGCCCTCCAACTGCCCTTGGGCGTATGGCTGATGAAGGGCTTCTTCGACAACGTGTCGTGGGACATGCAGCGGGCGGCGCTCATCGACGGCTGTACGCACTTTCGGGCGTGGTGGCAGATCGTGATGCCTGTCATCCGGCCGGGCATCGCAGCGCTCGTCATCTTTACCTTCATCACCGGCTGGGGCTCGTTCTTGATCCCCTACACCTTCATCGCCGACCAGCAGAACAGCACCCTGGCTGCCTACGTGCGCAGCCTGCAGGGCGACACATCACCGGTCAACTATAGCACCATCGCCGCCGTGGGCCTGTTCCAGCTCATCCCGGTGATGGTCTTTTTCATCTTTACGCAGGAATACCTGATGAACATCTTTGCCGGCGGCAGCAAGGCGGCACCTAGGAGGAGGCAAGCATGAAAGTCAGGCTGGAGAATCTGACCAAACACTGGGGTACCGTCGTCGGCACTGACAGACATCACGCTGGACATCGAGTCGGGCGAGTTCGTCGCCTTTCTAGGGCCGTCGGGCTGCGGCAAGACGACCACGCTGCTGATGATCGCCGGCATCTACAAACCGACCAGCGGGCTATGTCAAGTTCGACGATCGGATCGTGAACCGGCTGCAGCCCAAGGATCGCAACATCGGCATGGTCTTTCAGAGCTATGCCCTCTACCCGCACATGACCGTCTACGACAACCTGGTCTTTCCGATGAAGCTCAACAAGACGCCGAGCCACGGTGATGAAGGAGCGCGCCCAGCGCGTGGCCACAATGATGGGCATCGACCATCTGATGGACCGCAAGCCGGGACAGCTCTCAGGTGGCCAACAGCAGCGCGTCGCCCTGGGCCGCGCCCTGACCAAGGAGCCCGATCTGCTGCTCTTTGACGAGCCGCTGTCGAACCTGGATGCCCGGCTGCGGCTGTCGATGCGTGGCGAGATCAAGCGCCTGCAGCTGGATCTGGGCATCACCTCCATCTACGTCACCCACGACCAGGTGGAGGCCATGACCATGGCCGACCGCGTCGCCGTGATGCACGCCGGCCACCTGCAGGCCTACTGCCCGCCCAGCGAGCTGTACGACCAGCCGACGCAACCTGTTCATCGCCAGCTTTGTCGGCAATCCGCCGATGAACTTTGTCACCGTCGAGGTCGCCGTAGAGAACGGGAGCTATCATGCCCGGCGAGATGGCCTTGACTTGGTCGTGGTCTCCGGAACGAGGCGCCAAGGCCGCTGGCCAAGGGCCGGTCATCCTCGGCATCCGCCCCGAAGACATGGTCGCCCGCCCAGGCCGGCGTGGGCGAGGGTGCACTGGGTGAGGTCTATGTCGTCGAGCCGCTGGGCCGCGATGACCTGGTGGACGTGCGCATCGGCGATGCCAGCATTGCACGCGCTGGCCGATCCCGCGCTGAACTTCAAGATCGGCGATCCGGTCCGGCTCAAGTTGAATGTCCGAAAAGGTCCAGTTCTTCGATCAGAAGACGGAGGAGTCGTTGCTCTGGCGTTGATCCATAACATTGCCCATCGCGGCGCTTCGGCCTACGAGCCGGAAAACACGCTGCGCGCCTTTGAGCGCGCCATCGAGATGGGCGCAACGATGATGGAGCTGGACGTGCACCTCAGCCGCGACGGCCAGCCGGTGGTCATCCATGATCCCGATCTGTCGCGGACGACCGACGGCACGGGCCGGGTCGGCGACCTGACGCTCGAGCAGATCCAGCGCCTGGACGCCGGGCTGGGGGAGCACATACCGACGCTGGCCGAAGTCATCGACCTGGTGCGCGGCCGGCGCAGTTGTACATCGAGCTGAAGGGCCAGCAGACGCCGGCCGCTGTTGTAGATTACGCTGCGGGCGACCGGCTTTGTCGATCAGGCCATCGCCGGCTCGTTTTTCCCCTGGCTGCCCAGAAGGTCAAGTTCCTTGAGCCCGGCATCCGCACCTCGGTGCTCATACGCCTTGCGTGACCGGCAGGCCGATTTCGTCGACTGGGCCCTGGCCGTGGGAGCCGACTATGTCCATCCCTGCTGGGAAAGCGCGGGTCGCCCACGCCGCACGAGCTGCTTACGCCAGAGCTTATCGCCGCTTTCCGCGGCGAGGCCTGGGCATCGTTGTATGGCACGAAGAGCGTCCCGAAGAGCTGCGCGAGCTGGTCCAGCTGGACGTTGACGGCATCTGCACCAACACGCCGGACGTCCTGGCCTCGATCTTGCGCATGCCCGATTCAAGATCGCCGATGGAGCAGGCGGACAGGAACTAGCCCATGTCCCTGTTCAGGCTAGGATGCTCAGCTCGGGCTCGGGCTGTTAGTCGCAGCGTGCGCACTATCCGCCTGCGGCTCTACTTCCCCTACCGCCGTGCCCACAGTAATGCCCAATGAGCCCGCCGCTTCTCACGACGAGCTGGCGCGATACTACTCGCCCATCATCTACCAGGGCGCCGCGTCTGACCAGGACTATATCACCGCAGTCGACTTGGACGGTGACTGGATCGGCAACAACAACTGGGAGAACCAGCCGACCGGTGACCTGTCGGCTCACGTGTACTATTCAGTCATCGAGACAGAAAGCCATTGGTATCTGTTCTATGCCCTCTACCATCCCCGCGACTATACGGACGAGCCCTGCGAAGAGTCGGACGGCTGCCACGAAAACGACATGGAGTCTCTGCAGGTTGTGGTGGCAAAGGACGGCACGTCTCACGGTCGAGCTTCAGGCCTTGCTGACGTTGGCCCACAGCCACATCTACCTCTATCCCTTTGACGATGCCGTCGCCAGGGGCGCGCTCCGGCCTGACGGCAAGGGACAGTTGGTTGAGGATCACCCTGCAGTGTGGGTCGAGACCTACGGTCACGGCATCTATGGTAAGCCTCAGATCCTTGTGCCGGGCAAGGTGACCTATCGTGCAGGCGACCAGGCAGAAGTTCCAGAGGGCATCAAAGACGACGACGTCCGTTACGAGCTGGTATCGATCTATGATACCTTGTGGCAGCACCGCGCCGAGATCGGGCCGGGCCGGTTGTTCGACAACCCCTTCGACTATCAGGGACGCGTTCTGCCGGCCAGTTTTGACGGTGAGGATTGGGGAGTAGGACAAGGCCAACCCACCCTGGGGCTACAACCAGGAGATCGACGACAAGCTGCTGCGCGGCGATTTCCTCCTCGATCCGGCCAAGGCGCTGGCTTACTTTGCCAAGGTCACAGGTGAGCTGTCGCGCACGTATCTCCACAATCCGTTCCTGGCCGACCTGGGGATAACCCTCGCGCCGTAACGGCGGCGAATACCTGCCTGGGGGAAGCATGCATATCACCGGAATTGGCATTAACGCCGATGGCGACCACTTGGGCGGCAGCCTAGCTCAGCTCGAATCTGATCTGCATGTGAGCGACAACTGGGGCCGCCGGGCGGGCCGTTCGACAGCCTGAACCATCGCATCCCCCACGGCGACGGCGATGTGCACCTGCCGCCGGGTTGGGGGGCCATTCCCCACGTCCAAGCCCTGAAGCAGTTGCCGAATTACGAAGGGTATTACGTTCTGGAGCTCCGGCCGCGCTTCCACGAGCACCTGGCCACGGCCGCCGAGACCGCACGCCAGATCATCGACCGGGCGGCTGGCTAACCAGAATGGCTATGTCTAGCCAACTCCTGGCAATCTGTTTCGACTTCGGGGACACCCTGACGACCAGGGCACCGAGATCAAGGATGATGCCCTCACGACGCTCGAGGCCGAGCTGATCCCGGGAACTGCTGAGCTACTGCGCGAGCTCAAACGCCGGGGCTATCGGCTGGCTATCGTGTCCAACGGCCCGGTCAGCAGCATTCCCAACGTTCTTGGGCAGCACGGCGTGTACGACCTGTTTGAAGTTTCGGCCATCTCCCAGGGGCTGGGCGTCGAGAAGCCAGACCCGCGGATCTTTCGCCATGCCCTGGATTATCTCGGCATCTCCGAAAAGGACTTTGGGCGCACGATCATGGTCGGGAACGATCTGGGCGCCGACATTGCAGGCGCCAACGGTCTGGGAATGATCAGCGTGTGGCTGAACTGGTCGCCACGGGATCGCAAGGTACCGGCCGGCGAGCTGGAAGTTCCGTGCTACACCATCGACGAGCCACTGGCACTGTTGCCTATCGTCGACAAGCTAGAACGGCAATCGGTTGTTAAGGAGGCGCTCAAGTGAACGTTATCGGCATCATGCTGGACAGCTTTCGACAGGATCACATCAGCTTCTACAACGGGGGCCAGGGACCCTTTGAGAACGTGGCTGCGTGTCAAACACCCAATTTGGATGCGTTTGCGCGTGAGTGCATCGTCTTTGACAACGCTTATCCCGAAGCCTTACCCACGATCCCGGTCCGCACCCAGCTCTTTACGGGCCAGCGCACACTGCCCTATCGGCCCTGGCAGCCTCTGACCCAGGAGGATATCTCAGTTGCTGACATTCTTCGCGCCGAGGGCTACGTGTGCGGCCTGATCTCCGACTGCTACCACTACCGGGCGCCCGGCATGAATTTCCACCGCGGATTTCATGCGTATCACTGGATACGAGGCCAGGAATACGATCCGTGGATGTCGCACCCAACCCGGCGCCGCTTGGATGACTATGTCAATAGCCACTTTGACACCGTGTGGCGCGGGCGAGTGGCGCAGTTCCTGGCGAATACGGACGGCTTTGCGAGCGAGGAAGACTGGTTCGCCGCAAAGGTAGTGGACGCAGCCGTGGACTGGCTGACGTGCAACCGAGTTCACCGGCACACCTTTCTCTGGATCGATTCCTTCGACCCGCATGAGCCATGGGATCCGCCGGCTCGCTTCGATACGTACACCGATCCAGACTATCGCGGCAAGCGGTTGATCCTGCCCATGGGCGGCCTGGCAGAGACTTGGGCGACGGCTGACGAGATACGCCACATCCAGGGACTGTACGCAGGCGAGGCTGCGTTCGTCGACCACTGCCTGGGCCGGCTCTTCGAGGCGCTCAGGAACCTGGGCTACTACGATGACTCGGTCATAATCCTGCTGGCCGACCACGGCCACCCGCTTGGGGACCACGGCAAGTTTCTCAAGGGCACGGATCGGCTGTACAGCGAGCTTCTCAAGGTGCCGTTTATGGTCCGGCTCCCGGGCGGCGAGGGTGCGCGCCGGACGCCAGGCCTCTTCCAGTTCCACGACGTGCTCCCGACGGTGCTCGATCTCCTGGGGTTGGCCAACAGTGCGACATCCATGCATGGCCGGAGCTTCCTTTCTGTGCTGCGCGGTGACCAAGACACCCACCGCGAAGCCGTGATCACCGGCTTTCACGAGGGCGCCGAGCGCTGCCTGCGCGATGCAACGTGGAGCTACATTCAGCGCCCGTCCGGCGAGCCCGAGGAGCTGTACAACCTCGATGAGGATCCACACGAGCGCACCAATGTCATCAAGGAGCATGCGCCGGAGGCGCGCCGTCTGGCGCACGCTTTCGGCAGCTACTATCGCCTGCAGTTTGGGAAAGGGATCAGCGAGACTGCGGTCCGAGGCATACAGGGCAAATACGAACTCGCCTCCGGAGGGATCGACTAATGCAGGATATTCTACTCGTCCATCACATGGCCAATCGAGACCACAGCCAGCCCGCCGGCTCGCTGCCTGCCTTGCGGGCCTGCCTCGATGCCGGCGCGCGCGCGGTCGAGATCGACATCTCATTACTGGCAGATGGTCAGTTCGTTTTGCTGCATGGCCCCCTCCTTGAGCGTCAGACCACCGGCTTGGGCCCGATCGCTGCCTTCAACTCCGAGCAGGTGCAGAAGCTGTGCCATGTCCGAGAGGGCCAGGCAACCGATGTCCGTGTGGCTGTCTTGCCTCAGGCCATTGACCTGCTGTGCCAGTACCCTGACGTCCTCGAGCTGCAGCTTGACCTGAAACCTGACGTCTACGACCGGGAAGCGGTTTTGTCCAGGCTTGTGGCGGATCTCCAGCCGGTGAAGGATCGCGTGCGAGTGACCAGTCCCAGTGACTGGGCGCTGCGTCGGCTGCGCGCTCTGGACCCAGAATTGGCTCTTGGCTTTGACCCGCTGCTGTATTTGGCGCGGGATGATGGACAAGAGCATGATCCCGGAGTACCACCCTTCCGCCGGGGAGCTTACGGCTACTGGGACGATCACCCGCTGGCCAGTCGGCGCTGGGGGCCCGCTGCCGACTATATGGCGGCCCGCGCCGAAGCCCTCTGTGCCCAGGCTCCAACCGGAGTCATCTGGTACATCGACGGCCGGCTACAGGGCAGGGCTCTAGATGACGGCTTTGATTGGATCGCTTACCTGCATGCTCGTGGAAATGAAGTGGACGCCTGGACGCTGGATGCTCACCGCCCGGAGCAACTGGCCCTGGCGCAACGACTGGCAACTGGAGGGGTGGATCGGATTACCACCAACAACGCGCCGGCTTTGGCCCGGGCGCTGGGCTTTAACGCTGGGTACTAGACAAGATGGAACCGATCTTGACGAGATGTGGGTATCGTTGCGACCTGTGCCTTGCCTACAAGCCCAACGTCGTAGCGAATCCCTCGAACCGACAGAAACTGAGCGACGGGTGGCACAAATACTTTGGCTTCCGGCTGCCACCGGAGGAGATCTGCTGTGACGGGTGCATGGCGGAGGATCCGAAGCTGATCGACAAAGGCTGCCCTGTGCGGCCGTGTGTCATTGCCAAGGGGTTGGACAACTGTGCGCGATGCGAACAGTATGTGTGCGAGAAGCTGACAGAACGCCTGGTGGTGTACGAGGAGGTAAAACGCAGGGTCGGCGTGGAAATCCCGGAAGAGGACTATGTCTGCTTCATCCAGGCCTATGAGAACAAGCGGCGACTGGACGCGCTAAGGGCGTCATCGATCTAGAAGAAGGGCCTGCCTATTCTCTCTTCTTCCCCGTCGGGCTGACCTCCCGTCCGGCTATAACCTCGAGAACCGCCGCGCCATATTGCTCCAGCTTGTGCGGGCCGATGCCCTTGACGGCTGCCAGCTCGTCCAGGGTGGTAGGGCGATGGGCAGCGATTTCTTTCAAGACTGCGTCCCAGAAAATGACATAGGGTGCCCAGCCGTGCTGCCGGGCGACTTGTAGGCGCCAGGCGCGCAGCTTCTCAAACAGGGCCTGGTCAACCTCAGGCGGTGTCTTACTCGCCGGTTTTGGTTTGCTCGACGGTGTCTTCTGGCGATCCGGTGCCGGCGGAGGAGTCTGGATGGCGGCGACGGGAACCGGACTATTGAGCAGATCGCGCCCTTGATCGGTCAAGCGCAGCAGGCGATAACCATCCTTCTCATAAGGGGCCAGCAGTCCTGAATCCTCAAGCTGGGCGATGATCTCGCCAATGCTCTTTTGCGTCCGGTCGGCAAGCGCGCCAAAAAGGGAAAAGCAGCCAGCCTGCAACGGGCTGGTAGACGAGCCCTGCAAGGCGCGAGCCAGGCCGGTTCGTCCCATAGGAAATGGCAACTGGGCGACGCCCTGGAGGATCGCGTGCACTGTGCCGGCATCCGGAACGGCCTGCCTGGTTGGCCGAACCGTTCGACCGGGCTGAGCATGGGCATGCGGTGTGTTCAGACAGTTGTCGCATGCTTGGCAGCGCTCGATGGGCTGCCCGCCAAAGTAGGCGCTGATGTGGCCATGGCGGCAGAGACGGGTCTGGGCGTAGGCCATCATCTCGGCGATGCGACCGTCCTGCCCGGCGCAGTAATCGGCCTGCATGGCGGCCACCCGCTGGCGAGAACCGGGCGGTGGGTCGGGCAGAGCCAGGAGCATGTCCCGGCCGATGCCCCGATACCTGAGCCAACCGGCTTCATTCCATGCCAGCAGCTTCGATTCGATGGTGCGGGCGTCCAGCCCGGCCTCCCGGCAGACGGCCAGCAGATCCCGCGACAGGGCATCTCCGGGCCGCAGGCGGGCCGCTTCGACAAAGCGTGCCAGCTCCGGCTCGGCCGGCTCTGGAGAGCGCAACAGGGTCAGCGCCGCGGTGCGGGGCAGGTCAAAGCCGCGCCACACCAGGCCGGCTGTTTCGAGAAAGTGAACGGCAACCCGCAGCGGTGTCTCGTCGGCGTCAAGCTCCCGTTCCAGGTCACCCAGGGCGACCAGGCCCAACTGCTCCTTGCCCAGCATCTTCTGCAGGGCAGCATAGACCTGGCGCAGGAATTCCACCGACAGGGCATCCTGGCGCGCCCAGCGGGTCAGGTTGGCCTTGTCGCCTGCCCGAGTGGAACAGGATACAGCGCGCCGGCAGCCCGTCGCGCCCGGCGCGGCCCGCTTCCTGGTAATAGTTCTCCAGAGTCTTGGGTGGATTGTAATGGATGATAAAGCGGACGTCGGCTTTGTCGATGCCCATGCCAAAGGCGATGGTGGCGACGACCACGCGGGCCTGGCCGGTCATGAACTGATCCTGGGCGGCGGCGCGGTCGTCCATGCCGGCGTGGTAGTGGATGGCATCTATCCCGTTTTGCCGCAACAGCTCGGCCAGGTCCTCGCACTTGGCGCGCGCGGTGGCATAGACGATGCCGCTGCCCTCGATCTCGCGGCACAGAGCTACCAGCGCCTGCGCCTTTTGCTTGTCGCTGGCAAAGCGGTGGGCTTCCAGGTGAAGGTTGGGGCGGTCCACGTCGGTGACAGCCAGGCGCACCTGGCCGAGGGCCGCCTGGATGTCGTCACGGACGCGGGGCGTGGCGGTGGCGGTCGCGGCCAGGATGGGCGGCCGGCCCAGCTCTTCCCAGGCTTTGGCGATGAACAGGTAATCGGGCCGAAAGTCGTGGCCCCACAGGCTGACGCAGTGGGCCTCGTCCACCACCAACAGTGAGACGCCGGCCCGCTTCAGGGCGTGGAGGAAGGGCTGCTGGCGTAGCCGCTCCGGGGCAGCGTACAGCAGCTTGTAGCCGCCGGCGGCGGCGCGGGCCAGGCGGGCGTCGATCTCGGCGCTGTCGAGCATATAGTTCAGCGTCGTCGCCTGGCCGGCGACTGTTGGCGGCAGGCCGTCAACCTGGTCTTTCATCAGAGCGATGAGCGGCGAGATGACCAGGGTGGTGCCGGGCAGGAGCAGGGCGGCCAGTTGGTAGCAGAGCGATTTGCCGGCGCCGGTGGGCATGACGGCCAGGACGCTCTCGCGGCGCAGCGCGGCGGCGATCACCTCAGCCTGGCCGGGGCGGAAGGCGTGGTGGGGAAAGTAGTGATGTAGGGCCTCTTGCAGATGATCCTGTTCTGCTGGGGTGAGAGCCGGAGCCTGGATCGGCTGGGCGGCCGGCTTGGGTTCTGGCCGTTCCTTGGGTGCCGGCACCTCCTGCTGCAGCGCTCGGGATCTGCGTGGGCGAGGCGGCTCGGGCAGCTCGGCGCTGGGCAAGACCAGGCCCAAGGCGACCCGCAGGTCGGCCAGCTCGTGTGCCTGGCGCTGCTGCAGTTGGGCTGCCGTGGCCTCGGTCTGGGCGGGCTGGCCGGTGGCGCGGTACAGCGTTTCTAGCAGGCGCAGGAGCTCGACCGGCGGCCGGCGCTCGTCGCGCTCGGTGCGCGACAGGGCGGTCCGGGCCCACAGGAGCGCCTTTTCAGGGTCGTTCCGCGCCTGCCACAGCCGGGCCAGGCCATGGGCGGTGGCTGCGGCTTCCGGCCGGAGGCTGTCCCGGCGCTGCAAGGCCGCTTCGGCGCCGTCCAGGTCGCCGGCGGCCAGGCAGGTGTCGGTCTGGAGGCTCCAGCCGGCGAGCAGGTCAGGGCTGTTTTTCCGTCAGCTCGCTGGCGATGGCCTGTGCGCCGTCCAGGTCACCGGCGGCCAGGCGAGCCTCGGCCTCCAGGGCTTGCGACGAGGCTTGAGACCTTCAGGGCCTGGCGTCGCCGGAGGATCTCCAGCGCCTTTTCCGGCTGGCCCAGGCCCAGGTAGGCGCGGGCCATGTCGTCGTATACGGACAGCATCTGGCTGTGGGTGACCAGGAGCTGCTGCAGGCAGCGCCGGGCGGCGTCGTAATGCTCCCAGCGGAGGAGGTAGGCGATGAGGGAGGTGCGGGTCTTGGCCGGCAGATCGGGTACGTCTGCCGGGGTCAACGCCAGAGCTGGCCAGAATGTCTTCTGTCATGCTGCCGCCTGTGTCAATCCTTACAGATTGTCATAGTCCACGACGGCCTGGTAGTCGGGCACGGTGTGGACGCCGATGACGATCGGCCAATAGCTGCCTTCGTGCGAGCGGGTCAGGCCGACGGCCAGGTAGATCTCCTGGATGCCGAAGCGGGCCTCGAGGTCGCCCTGGTCGAAATCGACCCAGCCACCCCCGGCAGGCACCCAGCTCCGCCCCAAGGCCCGCCACCTGAGGTCGGTCACTGCCAGGCCGCCTTTGGGAATGGAGCCTCGGTACTGCCGTGGTCCCAATCCGAACGAGAGACGGGCGTCGAAGCTGGCGGTATAGTCGTCCAGGCGAAAGGCACCCTTGACCCAGTCGGGCTTGAGCAGGCACAGCGAGCGCTCTTGGCGGTGCAGCACATCCTCCGGCGCCCGATCCAGGTGCTTGTGCAGGAACTTGATCTGCCGCTCACCTTCCAGCCGCCGGGCAACTCGCGGCCGTTGCCGAAAGTCGGTGATCCAGTCCTCGATGTGGGGCGGGTCGGGGTGAGGGCGAATCAGGCTGAATTCGACGACGTCGAACGGGCGCAGGACCGCTCCTTCTGGGGTGGTGATGTCACCCAGCAGGACGTGGCCATACTCGCGGACGGGGCGCACCCAACGCAGCCCGGTCACCGGGTCAGGCTCTTGAGTCATGCCGGCCAGGCAGACGCCGGCCTGCATGTGGGTGACGGCCAGGATCAGGATCTCTTGAGCGGGCATGGCAGCCTCCGGACTCCCGTTTTCTTCGGCGAGAACGGGGTCCCTATCACAGGTGGATCACCTCGACGTCAGGCAGGTGAGCGGTCCACCATTCTGCCACCAGGCGTCGGTGACAGCGATCCGGCCCCGGCTCGGCGCACAGCAGGCAGGGCTGGCTGTAGCGGGACAGCAGTTCCCGGCCGGTCTCCTCGCCGCGGCGCCCGGCCAGGAGCGAAAGGAAGGCGCGCTCGTAGGCAGCCCAGTCTCTGGTCTTCTTGTATGCGTCCAGAATCTCGTCGGTCGGCGCCAGGTCGGGCCGGTGCTCGTAGCCGATGCCGAAACCCTCCCGCAGAAGGAAGGCCAGGTCGTCACGCTTGGTGAAACCGGCCAACTGTGACGTGTTGCGCAGGCGGATGTCGATGACGGCGTCTACGCCCGAGCCTTGCAACAGCCGGACAAACCGCTCCATGTTTTTTTGAGTGTAGCCGATGGTGTAGACGGTTGGCATGGTTCAAACTCAGAAAAGCGACAACTGCCTGGGTTCCTGCACCTCGTCGACAATGCTGCCGTCGGGTTGGATGTGGTGGACGCAGACGGCCTGGTCAAGGAGGGCAGGGGTGATCAGTTTGTGGCGATGGCATTGCCGGTGGTCACCTTCGGCGCACATGATGACTGTGCGGCGCTCGGCCGCCAGCGCTACCAGGCGATCGATCCCCTGCTGAAATGCAGGGCTGGCACGCAGCTCGTCATAATCGGCTACGATGCCGCCCGGTTTGCCTCCCAGCCGGTCGCCAAGCCAGTCATAGGCGATGCCGGCGGCGCGTAGCGCCCGGGCCAACGTCTCGCGGTTGGCCTGGGGCACGTAGCGGCTGTATGGGCTGCTTCGCACGTCGATCAGGAGTTCGATGGCGTGCTGGCGCAGCATCTCGACGAACGTCTCAGTCTTGTGGTTGCTGTGGCCGATGGTATAGATGGTCGTCATGCCGGTTTGTCGTCCTGCTGTTGGGCTGCTTCCAGCTTGCCTAGCCACCGGCGTGCGTCGCGATCAAAGGGGTTGACCTCCACCGCTCGCCTGAACGCCGCGACGGCCAGATCGCTGTCACCCCGATCCACGAAAATGAGCCCCAGATTATAGTGGACGTTGGGGGCGGCCGGGTTGATCTGCAAGGCCCTTTCAAACGCGGCAATCGCCCGGCTCTGCTGTTCGGCCGTGGCCAGGATCGGGTTGCCCAGGTAGGCCGCTCCCAGGTTGATCCAGATCATGGCGTTGTCCGGTTCGGTGTCCCGTGCCGCTTCCAGGATGGGGATCGCCTTCTTGTGGTGCCCGCACATGACATAAGCGCCGCCCAGGTTAATTCGCACCGGCACGCTCTTGGCATCCAGCCGGTAGGCCTGCTCCAGACAGTCGAGGGCATCCTGAGCATTGCCCTGCGCCAACAGGTCGGCGCCCAGATTGAGCAGCCTCAGGGCTTCCTCTCTGGCCTCTTGGCCTGATTGCCTGCGTTTCTTCATCTTACCGGCTGTTCTTTCCGCCGTTGTTGGGCGATCCGGGGCAGGATGGGGACGATCTGCTTCTTGCGCGACACGACGCCGTTCATGATCACCGAGTGCGGGGACAAGAGCGGTTCGCCCAGTGCTTCGGCAACCTCTTTTTCCATCCCGTCGATCAAGATCTCAGTCTGGTTGTGGACAATGTCGACGACGATGAGCAGCAGGGAGGCATAGCCCTTTTCGGCGCGGAGCGCCCGCATATCGACCAGAAGGTCGTCACGGATCTGCTCCACCTGCCGCTTCTGCACCGTCTCCATGTAGCCGATGGCAAAGGGCTGCTCGTCGATGCGATATTCCTTGAAATCGGTGGTCAGAATCTGTCGTGGGGTCCGGCCGGTCAGGTTAGACACCCGGGCAAAGATGTCGTGACCGAGCCCGGCCATGTCCACGCCGGCTATGGCCGCCAGCTCATCGGCCACCCGCCGGTCACGCTGCGTGCTGGTTGGGGATCGCAGCAGGACCGTGTCGGTGATGATCCCGCTCAGCAGGATCCCGGCAATGGCCGGCGGAATGGCAATGCCTGCCTCACCGAATAGCCCGGCGATCAGTGTGCTGGTGGAACCCACGATCTCGTTCCGGAAAAAGATGGGCGCGCCGGTCTGGATATCAGCGATGCGGTGATGGTCGACGATCCCGAGCAGCTCGGCTTCGTCCAGTCCGTCCACCGTCTGGCTTCGCTCGTTGTGGTCCACCAGATAGACGCCGTGTCGCACCGGGTTGATCACGTCGCTGCGAGACACAACGCCCACCACCTGGCCGCCCGCCTCCAAGACGGGGATGGTTTGCTGGCGGCCCAACTTGTCGCGCACGTCGTCCAGCGGCTCGTCGAGAGAGGCGACCAGCACCTCGCGCTGCATGATGTGCCAGATCGGGATGCTCAGGTTGAGCAAGCGCACTGTCGTAAAGGTGTGGTGAGGTGAAGAGATGAGCGTCACATTCTTCTCGCGGGCCAGGGCTATGATCTCGTCAGAGACCGACAGCTCGCCGGTGATGACCAGAGCCCCAATCTGCTGCTCGATGACAGCGCGCTGGACATCCTCGCGATCGCCCATGACGACCATGATATCGGGCTCGAGGCGGCTGCGGACCGTCTCGATGTCCATGGCTGCCACCAACACCTTGTCGCGCAACTTGCGGCCGTGGGCCTCGACGAGCAGGCGTCCGTCAAGCGTCTCGACTACGTTGTCCACTTCGAGGTGGATCTGGTCGATCAGGTCAGGATCCAACCCGAGGAGCAGGATGTTGGCGAAATCCTCGACACTGATCAGACCGACCAGGCAGCCATCGTCACCGACGACCGGCATGGCGCGGATGTGGTTCTGGCGCAGCCTTTGGCCAACGGCATGGACTGATTCATCCGGCTTGCCGACGATCGGGTCGGGAGTCATCAGGTCGCGAGCAGTGGGGCGCACATCTTCCACCAGGCTTGGGAGGGGGATACCGAAGCGCTCGAGGACGTATTGGGTCTCGGGCCAGAGGTCGCCCTGGCGGGCGGCCACGACGTTGTTCAGACCCTGGCGGCTCAGGAGCTCGGCATAAGCGACAGCCGATACGACCGAATCTGTATCTGGGTTCCTGTGGCCGACGACGTAGATCTTTCTGGACATCGCGTGACCTGGTCAACGATCCCGAGTATTCCACTCGTCGTCGAGTAGATCGTCGTCCTCCTCGTAGTCTATGCCTTCGTCGTCGCCCGCGTCTTCTTCCTCATCGTCCTCGTACTCATCCCCAAGCTCGTCTTCGGGCAGCTCGTCGCCGGACAGGCTGCCCTCCGGTTCCTGGTCGATCTCGTAGAGGGTCAGGTCGAGACTGCCTTCCTGGAGTGCGATCTCGGCCATGGCTTCGTCGAGGGCATTGACCGTCTCTTCGTCGGCGTCTGCATAGGAGGCGCTCAGAATCCGCTTGGCGTCGGTGCCGCCGATCTGGCCCAGGGCCCAGATGCTTGCCTCATGAACCTGAGGGTCGGCGTCATCGAGCAGGCGGGCCAGAATCGGCACTGCCTGACGGAGACCCAGCTCGCCGCTCGCGCGGGCTGCTTCGTAGCGCATTGCCGGGGAAGGGTTCTCCAGCTCCTTCAGGACCACGGCCCGCCATCGCCGGTCGCAGTTGCGGCCCATGCCAAAGACGGCGCTGGCGTTCATCCTCTCATTGTCGTCGTAGTAGGCCATCTCCAGGGCCTCGGACACCTCGGGCACGCAGGCGTAGGCCGCCGACTCTATAGCCCGGCGGCGCACCTCGATCGTCTCGTCGGTCATGTAGAAACGGGTCAGGAGCTCGTTGAGGACCCGGGCCGCGATGGCTGCGTCCAACTGCTCCAGCTCGCCCGCAAGCACGTAGCGGCCCAGGGCCTCGGCGGCTGAGGCTCGCACTAGCGCCGATGGGTCGGCGCGCAGCAGCCTCAGGAAGGGGTCGATGAAGGCCGGGTCTTCGTTTTCCCACAGGCCGTCGACGGCGGTCGCCCGCACGACACCGTCCGGATCGTTCAGGCTATGGCGATAGATGGCGTCAAAGTTGACCTCGAAACTGGCTTCTGCCAGATCGGCCAGGGCCTCAATGAGGTCGCGCCGCCGGGCAGCGGGTAGCTCTTCCCAGGTCGCCAGGAATAGCTTCAACCGCTCGCCGGCCAGGTCAGAGAGCGCAAAAAGGCTGGAGAAGGCAGCCGGCCTGGTTGCGCCGGCAATCTGCCCCAGTAAGTGGTTCAGTTCGTCCACTGATGTCGGCATGATACACCTGTCCTGCTTCGTATCGGTCTGGAACTATTATACCCGATGACTCGCGAAAGCGCAATAGGCAATTTTCGGCTCAGCCGCCTTCAGTTGCCCGCCTGATCCCTGAACGTGTAGAAGCAGACCAGTGTGCTGCCGTACTTGCGCTGGTCGACCAGTTGCAGGTTGGCGAGCTCCACAAGCTGCAGCTCCTTGGGAAAGACCTGGACCACGATCTGCCCATCAGGCTGAAGCCAGCCGGGGTTGGCGTCCAGAGCCAGCAAGGTCTTGAGCCACAGGTTCTGGTATTGGGGTGGGGCGACGTAGATCAGATCGAAGGGCTCAGCCTGGCCGGCCAGGAACCTGAAGACGTCGGCCTTGACGACGCGGGCGTTGGCTTGCAGTCGGGTGTGGGCCAGGTTGGCCTTGATGACATCAGCCGCTCTTGGATGCTTTTCGACCAGGACCGCCCGGGCGGCTCCGCGGCTCAGGGCCTCGATGCCCACGCTGCCGGTTCCGGCAAAGAGGTCCAGAACCCAGGCGCCGATGATGCCATCGCCCAGGATGCTGAATACAGCCTCCTTCACCCGATCCGAAATCGGGCGAGTTCCGCTGCCGGGCACTGCCTGTAAGGGGATCCCTTTGGCGCTGCCGGCGATCACGCGCATTGCTACACCTCGCTCATAGCACAGACTGTCAGGCCAGTATATCCTCATTGCGGCGATGGGTCAAGTGGCAAAAATGGTCGTGTTGCAAAAAAAGGGCTTTTGCGGTATACTGCTTTGACCATTGGGCGACGAATGTGCAGGGGGCGGGATTGCTCTGTGGTTGATGAGCGGCTGATCGATTGGTCAACAGAATACTTCGCGGGCGGTGAGCTAGAGCTGGTCAGGCGGGCCTATGTACAGGCCGCGTTGGCCCACGACGGGCAACTACGGGTGTCGGGTGTGCCCTATATTCTTCACTGCGTCGAGGTGGCCCGGATCCTGGCCGAACTTCGGCTGGACCATAACGCCGTGGCCGCTGGTCTGTTGCATGATGTTGTCGAAGATACCGATTGGACTGTCGATAGAGCTCCAGGATCAGTTCGGTGCCGAGGTAGCCAGGTTGGTGGACGGCGTGACCAAGCTGGCCCGCATCGACACCATGAGCAAGATGAGCAGCCGCGACGTCGAAGCGCAGGAAGCTGAGAGCCTGCGCAAGATGTTCCTGGCCATGACCGACGACGTCCGTGTGGTATTGATCAAGCTGGCCGACCGGCTGCACAACATGCGGACGCTCGACTCGCTGCCACCCGACAGGCAGGAGCGGATCGCGCGCGAGACCCTGGAGATATTTGCCCCCCTGGCCAACCGCCTCGGCATCTGGCAGATGAAGTGGGAGCTGGAGGAGTGGGGCTTTCGCTATTTCGATCCCAAGGCCTACCACAGATCTCCGACCTGCTCGCCGAAGGGCGAGACGAGCTGGAGAGCTACCTGGCCAAAGTAAGCGCCGAATTGCAGGCCCGGCTGCGGCTGGAGGGGATTGCCGCCGAGATATCGGGCCGGCCGAAGCACATCTACAGCATCTACCGCAAGATGCGGCGCAAGGGGGTGGAGTTTGACCAGATCTACGACGTGCGCGGTCTGCGCGTGATCGTGGATGCTGTCCAGGATTGTTATGCCGCGCTGGGTGTCGTGCATTCGCTGTGGACCCCGTTGCCGGGTGAGTTTGACGACTTCATTGCCACCCCCAAAGACAACATGTATCAGTCGCTGCACACGGCGGTAGTAGGGCCGGAGGGCAAGACGCTGGAGGTCCAAATCCGGACGCACGAGATGCACCGCCGGGCCGAGCTGGGGATTGCCGCTCACTGGCGCTACAAGGAAGGGGTCAAGCGGGACGTAGCATTCGAAAACAAGGTCACCTGGCTCCGCTCGCTGATGGAGTGGCGCTCGGACGTTGAGGATGCCAGAGAGTTCGTTGACACCCTCCGGACTGAGGTGCTTGAAGACCGCGTCTATGTATTTACGCCCAAGGGCGAAGTGCTGGATCTGCCGATTGGCTCGACGCCGATCGATTTTGCCTACCGCGTTCACACCGAGGTGGGCCATCGTTGCCGAGGAGCACGCGTAAACGGCCGTCTCATGCCCTTGACCTACAAGCTAAAGAGCGGCGATCAGGTCGAAATCCTCACCGCCAAGCGAGGAGGCCCCAGCCGCGACTGGCTGAATTCCGACCTGGGCTATGTCCGAGCTGCCCGCACCCGGGAAAAGATCCGTGGGTGGTTTCGCAAGCAGGATCGCGACGAGAACATCACCTTTGGACGCGAGCAGCTCCGGCGCGAACTGAAGCGCCTGAGCCTCGACAACGTCAGCTTTGAAGAAGCTGCCGCCCTGTTTGACTATCCCTCCCTCGATGATTTTTTTGCAGCAATCGGCTTCGGTGACCTGAACTCGCAGCGGGTGGTGGCCCGGGTCCTACAGGTGCTGCGTCCCGAAGAGGTGTTCAAGGAGCCAGAAAAGACAACAGAGGCAGAGACACCAGACGGGATACGGGTCAGGGGTGTTGGCAGCCTGTACATCCAGCTGGCTCAGTGCTGCAAGCCCAAGCCGGACGATCCGGAGCCAATCGTGGGCTTTATTACGCGCGGACGGGGGGTGACGATTCATCGATGGGGCTGTCCCAATATCCTCAGGCGCACCAACACCGGCGAGGCCGAGCGGCTGATCGAGGTGGATTGGGGCACAGGGGAAGGCCGCGTCTACCCGGTTCTGATCAGGATCCGGGCCTGGGATCGAGAAGGGCTGTTGCGCGACATTGCCACTGTTGTCTCTGAAGAAGGGATCAACATGCGGGCGGTCAACTCGGCATTGACCCGCAAGACGAACCTGGCGACGATCACGGCCACGCTCGAGATCACGGCCATCAGCCAACTGATCAGCATCCTGGCCAAGATCGAGCGTCTGTCCAACGTCATCGAGGTCACCCGCCAGGCGAACTAGCTGCCACAGAAACAAAAAACGGCTGGAAGGGATTCCAGCCGTTTTGCATTTGCTCTATGCAGCTCAGGGTGACGCGGTGGCGAATGGGTCGGGCGGGATCTGGCTTGACTGTAGCAGGCGCTGGATCTTGTCGCCCAGAGCTTCGGTCTGTGCCGCCAGCCAATCCGTGAGGGCACTGCTTTTCCGGCTCGAGATCACCGAGTCGGGTAGCGTGCCGTTTTCGTTCCGCTCCACCACGCGGAGAACATAGAACTGGCTATTGCTCTCCACGACGGCCAGCGTGCCTATCTCCTGGGAGGTGGCGGCGTTGGCCAGGTCAGCACCGTAGCTGCTGGTCAGTTGGTCCACCGCGAGCCAACCGAGGTCTCCGCCATTCTCCTGGACCTGTGACTCACCTGACACCTCTTTTGCCACCGTGGCAAAATCCTCGCCGGCCTCGATCCGTTGCTTGGTTGTGTCGGCCACCTCCTGGGTATCAGTCACGATGAGCTGGACGTGGATCATGAGTCCGGTGCTCACTACCTGGCTGGCCAGGAGATCGCTCACCTTGGTGCGCAGCAGGCTGCGTTGCACCAGGCGCTCGAACGAGGAGGCGCTCAAGCCCATGTTCTGTCAGATAGGTCTGCAGGGTCTCCTCGATCGTGGCCGCAGGGATGGCAGTGGGCACAGGCGTGGGCCCGGAGATCGTTTCGGTGGTCGTGATCGAGCTGGCCTGCGAAGCCAGGCTGCTTTCGACATCGGCCCGGATCGACTGCCGTGCTTCATCGAGGGTCACGGACAGCCCGGCTTCTTTGGCCTTTTTCTGGATCAACGCATCTTCGATCAGCTCGTCAAGCGCGCTGTCGGAAGCATAGTCGAGCATCACCTGGTACTGCTCGACCTGTTGCCCGTAGTAGGAAGACAGGAACTGGCCCTCTTCCGTGCTTGTATCGAGTCAACGGCTCAGCTGATACTGCAGGCTGGCGATCGCGTTGTGCAGGCTGTAACGGCGATAGGTCAGCAGGTCCTCATAGTCCTTGACCGAGACCTTGGTGCCGTCGACCACTGCCACTGCCGCATTGGGGACGACGACCAGCTCTCGGATCAGGGCAAAGACGAGCACGGCCAGGATGACCACCCCGAGAGCGGCAACAATCGACCAAATGATACGGAGCTGCCGGGTTTCTTTGCGGCTGCGGGCGATCTGTTTCTTTGTAAGTGTCGGAGCCGCTGCCTGTTTGGCTGCGGATTGGCGTGTTTCTGATTGCTTGGCCATAGTCTCTTAGTAGCGGCGAATGTGCTCTGACGTAAAGGGGAGCAGGGCCAGGTACCGAGCCCTCTTGAGGGCAACCGCTAGGCGCCGCTGATGCCTGGCGCATGTCCCGGATTTACGCCCGGATCGGATCTTGCCCCGCTCGGTCACGTAACGGCGCAGCATGTCGCCATTCTTGTAGTCGATCACTTTGCTCTTTTCGACGCAAAAAGCGCAGACTTTGCGGCTTGGGCCAAAGGGTCTGCGGCCCCGGGGACCCGAGTATCCCTCGCGTCCGTTCTCTTGCCTTCCCCGACCGCCTGACCGGTAAGGTCTCGGGCCGGAGCGATATCCTCCTTCTCGGCGCTCATTATCACTCATCGGTAAAATCATTCTCCTTAATTGTGCTGCCATGTCCTCTCATCTGGCGATCAGCCGCTACAGAGAGGACTCATCTTCTTCCGGGTTCGGAACCGGGCCAGCCCCACCGGCCATTGATGCCGGGCGAGGACCGAGCATAATCATTTCGCTGGCGACAAGTTCGGTGCGAAAGTGCTTCTTGCCGCTAGGCTCTTCCCAGCCGTAGGTGCGTAGCTCTCCCTCCACGTACACCCTGCGGCCTTTGGTCAGGTATTCGTTGCAGATCTCGGCCAGGTTGCCCCAGGCCACGACGTTGAACCATTCGGTCGAGCTGCGACGCTCGCCGCCGGCCGTCGTCCAGGTGCGGGTGGCGGCCACGTTGAACGATGTGACGGCCTGTCCGCCGGGTGTGTAGCGCATCTCGGGATCGCGTCCCAGGTTGCCGATGATCATCACCCGGTTGAGACAGAGGGGCATCTCCTCGATTGCCTGCGCCTGGGCCGCAGGCGCGGGTGCGCCTGGCAGGATCAGCTCAGGGTCTTGCTCAGGATTTCCCAGGAGGATCAGCTTGGTGGCGATCACTTCGGTCCGAAACTGGCGTTGCCCCTCCGCGTCTTCCCAACTTCGAGTCTGGAGGTGGCCTTCGACGTAGGCTCGCCGGTCCTGGCGCAGATTGGCATTGGCTGCTTCGGCCAGGCTGCCCCATGCTACCGCGTTGAACCATTCATTCGATTCCCGAGCTTCACCCTCGCTGGTGGTCCACCGCCGGTTGGTAGAGATACTGAAAGTGGTAACCGGCTGGCCGTTGGACGTGTACCGCATCTCAGGATCCCGACCCACAAACCCGATGAGCATTACCTTGTTCATGCCCCTGGCCATTCGCTATCGCTCCTCCGTACCCAAACCCGCAACCAGCTCTTGCCCGTCCATTCCGCCTTGATTCTGTTGTTAATCTTCGTCCAAGCGCACGATCAGGTAACGCAGCACCTTCTCGTCCAGCTTCAGAACACGCTCCATCTCCTTCAGGGCAAGCTGCGGCGCGCGGAAGGTCAAGACGATATCCTGGCTTTCCACCTTGCGCTTGATGGGATAGGTCAGACGCCGTTTTCCCCGGGAGTCTTCCTTGATCATCTCGCCAGTCTCGCCCTTGTGGGTCGTCGCGATCAACTGCGCCATCTTTTCACGGATGGACGCCACGGCCTCTTCATCCGCCGTGGCGTCGATGATCAGGTACAGCTCGTATTCACGCATGGTCTACCTCCTTTCCATGGGTTTGCTTGTGACCTCGGCCACAAGCGAAAAGGAAAAGGACGATGGACGTGCCATCGGCCTTGTCGACAGCGCCCGCAACTATAGCATAATCGCCGTTTTTGTGCAAACGGACAGAGGGCAGTGGCTGCCAGGCTGCTAGTGGGGCGGTGAAAAACGGATGTGGATCACGTCGCCGTCGTGGACGACATATTCGCGGCCCTGTAGGTGAAGCACGCCGCGCTCGCGGGCGGCGTTGTAATCACCGGCAGCGATCAGGTCAGAGTAGGCTACTACCTCGGCGCAGACAAAGCCCTGTTGCATGTCAGTATGGATCCTGCCGGCTGCCTCCAGCACGGTCTCTCCCCGCTTCAGAGTCCAGGCCCGGACAACGTTGATGCCTGTTGCGGTGAAGAAAGTGATCAAGTCCAGGAGGCGATAGCCCGCGTGGACGAGCCGTTCCAGGCCGGGTGCCTCGAGGCCGAGCTCCGCTCGGTACTCGGCGGCCTCGTCGGGCGACCAGTCGGCCAGGTCGGCCTCCATCTGGGCGCAGATCACCACCGCCTGGGCGCCCTCCTTCTCGGCCCGCGCGATTATCGTGGCGGCCAGCGGCCCGCCGTCGGGCAGGCTGCTCTCGCCAACATTGGCGATGTACAGACGGGGCTTGGCGGTGAGCAGGGTCAAGGGCTGCAAGAGTTCGGTCTCGTGAGCAGAAAGCGGGAACCGGCCGACCATGCGCCCCGCTTGCAGGTGGGCCTTGAGTCGCGCCAGAAGGTCCAGTTCAGCGGCGTAGGCCTTGGGCTGGGCCTTGGCGGAGGAGTGGACCTTCTCTTCGCGCCGCTCTACGGTTGACAGGTCGGCCAGGATCAGCTCCAGGTCGATTACCTCGCAGTCTTCCACCGGATCGAGCTCGGCTGTAACGTGGGCCACGTCGGGATCCTCGAAGCAGCGGACAACCAGGGCAATGGCGTCTACGTTGCGGATATGGCCCAGGAACTGGTTGCCCAGCCCTTCGCCTTCGTGTGCGCCCTTTACCAGCCCGGCGATGTCCACAAACTCGACAACGGTCGGCTTCACCTCTTTGGGCCGGACGATGGCGGCCACCCGGTCCAGGCGAGGATCGGGCACGGCCACCACGCCGACGTTGGGCTCGATGGTGGTGAATGGGTAACTGGCAACCGCCGCGCCAGCCTTCGTTAGCGCGTTGAATAGGGTGCTCTTGCCCACGTTGGGCAGACCGACGATGCCGATTTGTAGACTCATGAGCCATCCACCTCGCTGCTTTCCGCCATTATAGCACCAAATGACCCTGGAGGCAAGGCACTTGCGCAAAACCTCGGTCTGTGGCAGAATAGGACAGAGGAACCTTAGGCCTGCGAGGAGGGGCGCGATCATGAAGATGAGCAAACGAGAACGATTGGAGGCGACGATACGCGGCGAAGCTGCTGACCGGCCGCCGGTGGCGCTGTGGCGCCATTTTCCGGGCGACGACCAGGATCCGGCCGAGCTGGCAGCCTCAACTGTGGCCTTTCAGCGCCAGTACGACTTCGACTTTGTCAAAGTGACGCCCGCCAGCAGCTTTTGCGTCCGCGACTGGGGCGCCGACGATCGCTGGATCGGCAACGGGGAGGGAACGCGGGAGTATACACGGCGCCCGATTGTCAACCCGGAGGACTGGCGTTCCCTCGTGGCGCTCGATCCGGAATCCGGGGCGCTCGGCGCGCAGATCCGCTGTCTGGAGCTGATTCACGAGGCGCTGGGCGACGAGGTGCCATTCATCCAGACGATCTTTAACCCGCTGACACAGGCCAAGAACCTGGCCGGCCAGCAGGTAATGCTGGCCCACCTCCGCCAGGCGCCCGATGCTGTGCGGGCAGGGCTGTCGATCATTGCCGACAGCACAATGCGCTTCATAGAGGCGGCGCGGCAGCGCGGCATTGCCGGCATCTTCTTGGCGGCGCAGCATGCCAGCTATGGGCTCTTGTCGGAGGCAGAATACCGCGATTTTGGCGTTTCTTTCGATCGACGCCTTCTAGAAGCGGCGGACGGTCTTTGGCTCAATGTGCTGCACCTGCACGGCGAGCGGGTGATGTTCGACCTGCTGGCCGAGTATCCGGTACAGGTGGTCAACTGGCATGATCGCGAGACGCCGCCGACGCTCGGCGAGGGGCAGGCGCGGTTCAAGGCTGCGGTGCTGGGCGGACTGCGCCAGTGGGAGACGATGGTGCGCGGCAGCCCCGACGAGGTGCGCCGCGAGGCGCTCGACGCTGTCCGGCAGACGAGCGGGCGGCGGTTCATCCTGGGCACCGGCTGTGTCACGCCGATCATCGCGCCGTGGGCCAATCTCCGGGCGGCGCGGGCAGTGGTAGAGAAATGACCGAGCAGGCCGGGTTCTACCCTACCGGCGTGGCTGCGCCGCAAGAAAAGCGAACTGACTGTTTGTACCTCCGTCCTCTTCGGGCGACCGATGTAGAGCTGGACTATGAGGCGGTCATGTCCAGTGCCGAGATGCTGCGCCGCTGGAGTCAGAGTGATTGGCCGGCCGACGATTTCACACTGGCGCAGAATCTTGCCGATCTGCAACGGCATGAACGCGAGCATATCGAGCGGAAGGCGTTTACCTTCACCGTCCTGAATCCGCAAGGAACACAATGCCTGGGATGTGTCTATATCGTGCCCGTGCGACCCGAGGAAACACCACTGTGCAAAGATGCTGCTTACGCCGCAGATGTTGGATTTTGGGTGCGCGAATCCGAGCTGGCTAGCGCTCTCGACCGGCACTTGTTAGCGACTCTGCGTGATTGGTTCCAAGCTGAGTGGGCCTTTGACCGTGTCTTGTTCACCGTCAGTCAGCAGGAGACACGGCAAGCCACACTGCTCGAAGCGGTGGGCCTGGAACAGCGTTTGACCTACACATCGTGGGATGGACGCCCGTACCGGGTGTTTGGCTAGACCTGCTCCCAGCCACAACCTCCCCGGTTGAAGGGGTTTCCTCAGTCACCGCACAATCGAGTAGACCAGAGGCGTGTCGGTATCCAGCTCACGGTTCAGCAAGGCCGTTCACACAGATGCCACGCTCTATGGAGAACTGGAGCGATGTAGGTTGCCGACGACGTTGACCTCGGTCATCCCATCGTGCTCAGCGAGGTCCTCGGTGCGCGCGCGGCGGCCAGCGAAGACTAGGTCGGCTAGGTCGTCCGGCATACGCTCTTCGAATTCCCGACGGAGCGCCGCTCGGTGCCATGCAGTTCCAGCACGACCAACTCGTTTTCACCCTTCACGAGAAGCGAGGCGGGGATGTAGAGTGTGCGCTGCGGCCCTGCCTGCCAGTACCGCCCCAAATTGTGGCCGTTGATCCAGCAGACCCCCTTGGTCCAGCCCGGCAGGGCAAGGAATGTATCCCCTGGAGCGGTCACGGTGAAACGGCCGCGGTAGAAGGCCGGCCCGCCTGTGCGCAGATGAAGGCTCAAAGCGTAGTTTCGACAGGTCATCCAGCGGTAGGGGGAAAAGGGTCCACCCAAACAGGTACTGTCCGCCCAAGAGGACTCCCTCGGTGATACCCTTGCGGTCGAGCAGATCCGGACCGAAATTGACTCGCCCCATGTTCTCGACCAAGATATCCAGTGTCGCACCGCGCTGCGGGATCGTAAGCGGCAGGCACGTGTCCGGGGTTGTGCGCTCCAGGACGCCGACCGGCTGCCGGTCGAGAAACACCTGGGCTCGGTCGTGGAGACCGCGGACAGTGAGGGTAGGCTTCGCCGGCCCTGCGACCTGGGTGCGATAGAGGGTAAAGCCAAAGCTCTGGCCCAGCATTTCCATGGGCTGTGGCGCAGCGAGCTGACAGGGAGAAGACAGGCTGTCGAGCGCGTCGAGCAACCTCACCGACTCGGACAGATCAACAGAGCCCAGTGCCAGTTTGGGAGCGGGTGACGGAAGGGGGATGCCGGACAACGACTCATACCGGCTGATCACGTCGCGCAGAGTCCAGTACTTGAGCGTTGGGTCGCCTGCCTCGCTCAGCGGCGCATCATAATCGTAGCTGGTGATGGTGGGCTGGTAGCACCCGTCTTCGCTGTTGGCGCCGTTCATGAAGCCAAAGTTGGTGCCGCCGTGGAACATGTATAGGCTGACCGAGGCCCCGGCTTTGAGGATCTCATCCAGCACAGCAGCCGTGTCCTCAGGAGTTCGGGTGTGGTGCTGTCTCGCCCAATGATCAAACCACCCGTCCCAGAACTCGGTAACCATGAGTGGTCCGTTGGGCTGATGCTCGCGCAGCTTGCCCAGAGCAGCTCCTACGCCGGACGCGAAATTCACCGTCTTTAGAATCTCCGGCAGGGTTCCGGCCCGAAGGGTCTCATCCCGTGGGCCGTCGGAGGTGAAGAGCAGGACGTCAATACCACGCGTGCGCATCGCCGTCGACCAGGTGGCGCAGATAGGCTCGATCGTTGCCATAGCTGCCATACTCGTTTTCGACCTGCATGGCCAAAATCGGCCCGCCTTGGGTGACCTGGAGCGGTGCCAGGCGAGGCAGAAGGGCGTCAAAGAAGCGATCGACCGCCTGCAAGTAAGGTGGATGTAAGCAGCGCAGGCGCATGCCCGGATCAGCCAGCAGCCAGGCAGGCAGCCCGCCCAGGTCCCACTCGGAGCAGATGTAGGGGCCCGGCCGGACGATGGCATACAGGCCCAGCTCGGCTGCGATTGTCAAATAGCGCACCAGGTCGAGACCGGCGTCGAAGCGGAACGTCCCTGGTTGGGGTTCGTGGAGGTTCCAAGCCACGTAGGTCTCGACGGTGTTCAGACCCATGGCGCGCAGCTTGAGCAGGCGGTCCTGCCAGTAGGTGGGCGGGACGCGGAAGTAGTGCATGGCCCCGGCCAGGATGCGAAACGGCTTGCCGTCCAGGAAGAATCGGCTGTCGTGGATGGTGAAATCGCTCATTCTCTCCTCTCAGATGCGAGCGTGCCACAAGGCAAGGAACCTGCCGCACCCTGAGTAGCTGATGGGAAACGGTCGTGGGCCCGGCACCGGTGAGATTGTAGCACATAGGCCGTGCAAATGCAATCGCGCCGGCCAAGGATGAGGCAATCAGGCTTCTTGACAACCAGTCGCCCGGCCGCGGTTGACATGGCAATCATGAGCTGATCCGCAGTCCCAGTGGGCGCTGGCGGCAGGCCAGTGCCCGCTGGATTCAAGTTCTTGTCAAGATGCAATTTGCATCCTGTGGCGTCTTTTGGTAGAATTCAGCACCAAACAAACCGACCTACATGGGCCGGCATAGCACAAGATACCCTTTGGAGTAGCAAGCATCTTGATCAGCGTAGAAGAGGCCCTGGCCGAGATTCTGAGCCACGTCCGGCCGTTGGAGCCGGAACGCAGTCCCCATCCTGGAGGCGCTGGGCCGGGTCCTGGCCGAAGAGATCGTTTCCGACATTGACATCCCGCCTTTTGACAATTCAGCCATGGACGGCTATGCTGTCCGCGCGGCCGACGTGGCCCGAACGCCAGTCAGCCTGGCAGTGAGGGGCAGTGTGGCAGCGGGGTATGTCACCAGCGTGCGGCTGGAGCCAGGAACGGCAATCCGGATCATGACCGGAGCGCCGATGCCAGACGGCGCCGACACGGTTGTTCCTTTTGAGGATACGAGCGACGCCGACCGATCGAAGGCGGCGAGGCTGACTGCCCCGGCGACCGAGATCGAGGTGCGCATTGCGCTCAAGCCGGGGGACCATGTGCGGCCCGCCGGCGAGGATCTGCGCCAGGGCGAGCAGGTGATGGCGCCGGGGCGGGTCATCCGCGCCCAGGAGATCGGCGTGCTGGCGTCGCTGGGCCGGGCGACGGTGCTGGTGCGCCGCCGCCCGCGGGTCGCGATCCTGGCCACTGGTGATGAGCTGCTGGAGGTGGACGAGCCGCTGGCGCCGGGCAAGATCCGAAACTCGAACGAGTACACGAACACCGCGCTGGTGACCCGCACCGGCGGTGTTCCAATCCGGCTGGGGATTGCCCGCGATACGGCCGGCGAGCTGACGGCCAAGATCCGGGAAGGGCTGGCTCAAGGCGCCGACCTGTTCCTCACCTCGGGCGGCGTGTCGGTGGGCGACTATGACGTGGTAAAGGATGTGCTTGGCGCGGAAGGGCGGATGCAGTTCTGGCAGGTGAACATGAGGCCGGGCAAGCCGCTGGCTTTTGGGCTGCTGTCGGGAGGGGTGCCGCTGATCGGCCTTCCGGGCAACCCGGTATCGGCCATGGTTTCATTTGAGCAGTTTGCCCGGCCGGCGATCCTAAAGATGCTGGGACACAGCGACCTGGTCAAGCCGACCATAAGAGCGATTTTGGACGAGCCGCTCACCACCAGCGGGCGGCGCACCTTCGCTCGTGTGATCGTCACCCAGCGCGACGGGCGTTATCATGCTCGCACAACCGGCGAGCAGGGCTCGGGGGTGTTGACGTCGATGGCCAAGGCCAACGGCCTGGCAATTGTGCCGGAGGGCGTTGACTCCCTGCCGGCCGGCACCGAGGTCGCAGTGCAGATGCTCGACTGGCCGGAAGGGACGGGCGTGTGAAGCCAGGGGAAAGCGTGCCGGTCGTGTCGTTTGTCGGCAAGTCGGGCGTAGGCAAGACGACGGCGCTCGAGCTGGTGATCCGCGAGCTGAAGCGGCGCGGGCGCCGGGTCGGCACGGTCAAGCACGACGCCCATGGCTTTGACATGGACAAGCCGGGAAAAGATTCATGGCGCCATGCCGAGGCGGGCAGTGACGCGGTGGCGGTGTCAGGGCCGCACAAGATGGCGCTGATTCGTCGACTGGATGAGGAGATGGCCCTGGACGATATCGTTCGGTTGATGGGCGACGTGGAGATTGTCCTGACCGAAGGCTACAAGCGGGGCAGACAAACCCAAGGTCGAGGTGACGCGCCGGGAGCATGGCACAGAGCTGTTGTGCCAGGCAGAAGAACTGGTGGGGATCATGGCCGACTATCCGGTGGGGATGCCCGTGCCGCAATTTGCTCTGGACGACGCTGCCGGCGTCGTCGATCTACTTGAAAGACTCTATCTACATGATGTGGGGGTGGACAGGAGATGACACGCATCATTTGCAGAGCGTCCGAGTGTGTCTATTATGAGGATGGTATCTGCGGTTCGGAGGAGATCGAGTACGATCCGGATGCTGGGTGCCTGACCTTCGAAGATGTCTCGGACCTCCCGCCAGAGGAAGAGGAGGAACCGTTCGACTGGGGTGAAGAGTCGGACGGGGATCTGTTCGAGGAGGAGGAGGACGAGGAGGAAGAGGAAGAAGAGACGGTCTGGAAGGAAGACGAGGAGGACAACTGGCAGGATGATTGGGAAGAAGAGGGTGCGCGGTGAAATCGGCCGACATCCTGCTGACTGATGGCCTGGTAGTTACGGCGAACGCCCTGGGCGAGGTTCTTCCCCAGGGCGCCGTCGCTATTAAGGACGGCAAGATCGTCGCCGTGGGAGCGACTGAGGCGATCGTGGCCGAGTGGCAGGCACCCGACGTGGTGGACTGTCAGGGTGCAGCCATCCTCCCCGGCCTGATCAATGCCCACAGCCACGTGCCGATGAGTCTGCTGCGCGGGCTGGCCGATGACCTGCGGCTCGACGTGTGGCTGTTCGGCTATATGCTGCCGGTGGAGCGCGAGTTTGTCAGCCCCGAGTTCTGCCGCTGGGGAACGCTGCTGTCGTGCGCGGAGATGATCCGCGCCGGCGTCACCTGCTTTGCCGACATGTACTATTACGAGCACGTGGTTGCTGAGGCGGCAGCCGAGGCGGGGATGCGGGCGGTGTGCGCCGAAACCATCATGAAGTGGCCCACTCCCGACGCCGAGAGCTATGACGAGGGCCTGTCCCTATGCCGCCGCTTTGTCGAGACTTGGCGGGACCATCCCCTGATTACGCCGGCGGTCGGTCCCCATTCACCCGAGACGACCACGCCCGAGCTTCTGCAGGAGTCGGCGCGGCTGGCTGCCGAGTATGGTGTGCCGCTGCTCACCCACATCGCCGAGACGGCCAGCGGCGCCGACGAGGCGCGCGCACTGTATGGAGCGTCTTCGATCGAGGCGCTTGACAGGCTGGGCATGCTGAAGCAGCGCGTGGTGGTCGCCCACTGTGTGCACGTCACAGCCGAAGAACGGGCGATCATGGCCGCGCGCGGCGTGGGCGTTGCTCACTGCCCGACCAGCAACCTAAAACTGGCCAGCGGCGTGGCCGACGTGGTGGCACTGGTGCAAGGCCGGGGTGGGGGTCAGCATCGGCACCGACGGCCAGGCCAGCAACAACGACCAGGATATGTTCGAGGAGATGCGCTTGGCGGCGCTGCTGCCCAAGGGCATCCGGTTGGATCCCACGGCCATGCCGGCCCGGAAGGCCTTTGAGCTGGCCACCATCGGCGGGGCGCGGGTATTGGGGCTGGATCAGATTACCGGTTCGCTGGAGGTAGGCAAACGGGCCGACATAGCCGTCCTGGCGCTCGACTGCGTCCACAACGTGCCCAGTTTTGTCGACCTGTCGCCCGAGAACATCTATTCGCAGTTGGTGTACACGGCCAAGGGTGAGGACGTGCGGCACGTGCTGATCGACGGCCGCTGGGTGATGCGCGAGCGGCGACTGCTGACCATCGACGAGGCACAGGTGCGCCTCGAGGCGCAGCGGATCGCTGGCCAGGTGGGAGCATTCCTGGCCCGTCGCGAGCAGAGCCTGCTCGACAAGCTGGTGGCGCTGGGCACACTGCAGTGGGGCGAGACGTACGAGGTACAGGTCAAGGTCCGCGTGGCGGACGAAGAGGCGTTGGTCGACCAGACTACTGGCATGCCCGGAGGTGATGGTCATCAAGCCGAGCGGACGCAAGCAGTACGACACCTATTTCCTGTTCGACGATCCGCAGCAGGGCGTCATTCGCTATCGCGAGGATTATCTGCTGGACCGCGGTCTGGAGGTCAAGCCGATCTACAGCCTGAACTACCGCGGCCCGAGCGTGGAGCGCGAGTATTCCGACTCGATCGTGCTGTCGAGGTCACGGTTCACGGCCAACGCCGACCGCAGTCTGCGCTTCTATCGCGAGTATTTCCAGCCCCAGACAGAAAAGCGGGTGGACAAGATCCGGCGCAGATGGCACGTGAAGTACAAGGGGGTCGAGTTTGCGGTGAATATCGACCGCCTGACTCAGCCTCCGTCGGATGAGGTCTTTCGTGGAGATCAAGGCCCGCACCTGGAGCAAGCAGGATGCACTGCAAAAGGCAGAGATGATCTCCGAGATCCTTGGCCTGCTGACCGTGGACAAGGCCGGCCTAGTGCGGGATGAATACATGACGCTGTAGTGGTCACCCTCCTGCAGTCTTGCACAGCACCCCGGGCCGTCGTTCAGTGCGGCGCAGCATGCCGCAGCGAAGCGGAGTGGGCGAAAACTGTGGGAGAATAGGTGCGTCTGCTCACCCTCCCGCCGGCCAGGACCGGCGGGAGGGTTGTGTTCTAGCCCAGGTATTTGCCCACAATCGGGCGCAGCTGGTCGATCTTGGCCGGCGGGATCAGATCCCGGCGGGTGATAAAGGCCGTGGCCAGGGTCTGGCCGCAGTCGCAGGGGCGCTCCTCGGTCAGGAGTGGCACCAGCTCGGCGATGGCCCGCTTGGTCAGCGCAGCGTTGGCAGTCAGATTGTCGATCAGCATCTGGACGTTGACAGCCTCTTCGGTCTCGTGCCACACGTCGTAATCGGTGATGTGGGCCATAGTGGCGTAGCAGATCTCGGCCTCGCGGGCGAGCTGAGCCTCGGGCACGGCGGTCATGCCGATGATGTCGACGCCCCACGAGCGGTAGATCCGGCTTTCGGCCCGCGTGCTGAAGCGAGGCCCCTCGATGGTGACAAAGGTGCCGCCCACGTGGACGGTGCCGCCTGCCTTCTGCACAGCCTGGCACAGCACCTGCCGCAGGTGGGAGCAGAAGGGCTCGGCAAAACTGATGTGGGCGACCAGGCCATCGCCAAAGAAGGACAGGTCGCGCTTCTTGGTGTTGTCGTAGATCTGGTCAGGGATGACGATATGGCGTGGGGCGTACTTTTCCTTCATGCTGCCACAGGCGCTGATGGAGATGATCCGCTCGACTCCCAGGCTCTTGAGCGCCCAGATGTTGGCCCGATAGGGGACCTCGGTCGGAGTCAGCCGGTGGCCGCGCCCGTGGCGGGGCAGGAAGGCGATCCGTTGTCCGGCCAGCGTGCCGATGACCAGGGTGTCTGACGGATCGCCGAATGGGGTGGCGACGCGCCGTTCCTCCACGTCGGTCAGACCTTCCATGTCGTATATTCCCGATCCGCCGATGACGGCAAGCTTGACTTCGGCCATGCATTCCTCCTTGCTGCCTGTCCTGACCGGACAGGCAGGGTGACGAACTCGCACCCTGGTGATAGCTCCTGATGAATGCGGCGATTATACCATCAAGTGCAGATCGTGACAAATTAAGCGCAAAAGTGGTATAATGAAGGCATCTTGACCGGGAGTCTGATCATGGAAGATCTAGTCATTGCCGTTGATCTGGGGGGAACTCAGTTGCGGGTGGTTGCGTGGAGCGGCGGCCGTCAGATGGTCGCCCGCCGCGCAGAGCCGACGAAGGCGTCCGAGGGCTTGGATCCTGTGCTGGAGCGGATGGTTGCCAGCGTCCGTTCAGTGGGTGACGAGGTCGGCTGGGATCGCGTAAGAGCCGTTGGGGTGTCGGCGCCCGGTCCATTGGATCCCTGGCGAGGGGTGATCATGTGGGCGCCAAACCTGCCGGGCTGGAAGGACGTTCCTCTCGGCGAGCGGCTGAGCCAGGCTGTGAACAGGCCCGTCTTCTTGGGAAACGATGCCAACTTGGCGGCGCTGGCCGAGCAGAGACACGGCGCCGGCCAGGGACATACCGACATGGTCTACCTCACGGTGAGCACCGGCATCGGCGGTGGCATCATCAGCGATGGCCGCTTGATAATCGGGCGTAGCGGTCTGGGCGCCGAGGTGGGCCACATGACAGTTGAGGCCCACGGCCCGGTGTGCAACTGCGGCAATATCGGCTGTCTGGAAGCCATGGCTTCCGGCACGGCCCTGGCCCGGCAGGCGCGCGAGATAGTTGCAGCCGGCATCCGCAGCCGAATCGCCGACCTGGTGAACGGCGACCCGGCACGGATCACCGCCAAGATTATTCATGACGCAGCCGACGACGGCGACCCAGTCGCGGTAGACCTGTGGCGGAAGGCAGGTGTGTACCTGGGCGTCGGCATCGTCAACCTGATGTACCTCTTCAGCCCGAGCGCGATCGTTATCGGCGGTGGTCTGACCAAGGCGGGCGACCTGCTGCTTGCGCCGATGCGGGTCACGGTGCGGCAGCGGATCAAGGAGGTCTACTGGAGGAACTGCAACATCGTTTCTCCTACACTGGGCGATGACGTCTCGTTGATAGGCGCGGCCACCCTGGCGATGGAGGGTGCCAAGGGGGAATAGCCGGTTGCCACAGAGCCAGCCGCACAAGCACATCGTCTATATGGTGTCCGATGCGACCGGCTCAACTGGGCGGCGGGTGGTTGATGCAGCGCTGACCCAGTTCAGCGGCGTAGAGGTAGTAGTTGACCAGATAGGCGGTGTCAGCGACGCCGACGAGGTCAGGCGGATCGTAAAGCAGGCCGCGGGCGTTGGCGGGACGATCGTCTATACTATGGTTGTGCCTGAGCTGCGCCAGGTGATGCTCGATGAAGGTCGCCGCTGGCACGTGGTGACCATTGACCTGATGGGACCGCTGTTGGCCCGCCTGTCGGAGAGCCTGGAATTGGTGCCACTGGCTCGGCCAGGGCTGCTCAGCCAGATCGACCAGAGCTACCTCCAGCGGCTCGAGGCGATCGACTACACCGTTCGCCACGACGATGGCCGCAACCCGGACGATCTGCCCCAGGCCGACCTAGTGATCGTCGGCGTGTCGCGCACGGGAAAGACGCCGCTCAGCATCTTTCTGGCCTACCGCGGCTGGAAGGTAGCGAATGTGCCGATCATCAAGGACCTGGACCCACCGCCTGCTCTGTCTGAAGTAGACCGAAACCGCATCATTGCTGTGACGATCCAACCACTTCGCTTGGCCGAGCTTCGCCAGACCCGCGTCAACCGGCTGACCAGAGGCGTGCCCCTGGACTACGCCCGGGTGGAGCATATCCAGCGCGAGCTGGACTGGGCTGCGCTGATCGTGCGCCGCGAGCGCTGGCCGGTTGTGGACGTGACCAACAAGTCGATTGAAGAATCGGCAGCAGAGATCGTCGCCCTGCACGGACGGCGGACGGGCGAGGAGCTGTAGGGGTTGCGAGCGCAAAAGGCACGAAAGGGGTCTCACCCCTTTCGTGCCTTTTGTGTTTTGCACGGATTTCGGGATCAGCCGCCGCCGATGATGTGGATGACCTGGATCTGGTCGCCGTCAACTACCGGCTGGGCGTCGTGCTGGGCAGGCGGCACCAGTACGCCGTTGATCGACACGGCGACATAGTGGTGGCTAAAGTTGCAGGCGGCCAACACATCGCCGACTGTCATGCCCTCATGCCAGGGAACGTCCCACCGATCGTTTACTCGAACCATCTAGCTACCATAGGTCTCGATCAACGCGAGCACGTCGGGATAGTCGATTCCGAGCTCCCGCACCTTCTGTAGGGTTGGGATGCCCTGCTCATTCCAGCCGCGCCGCTTGTAGACTGCGTCGATCAGCTTCTCGTATTGATCCTCGCGGTAACGGCGCAATGCCAGCAGCTTCTCGTCGGTGGTCATCCCGGTTGGATCAACACCGGCCAGCTCGCGGAGCTGCCTATCGTACCGCTCCGCGCGGCTTTCGTATTCCTTGTTGGTCACTGGGCCCACGGAGCGGTATGGAATGGCGTCGTGCTGGCGGGTGCCGTAGCCCATTTTCAGATTGAACAGCCGCTGGAAGTTGTAGACCTTCTCAGACATGGCGACAAGATCCTCACCGGTCCGGATATCGGTTCGGCCGGTAATGGCCCGGAAGATATCGACATAATTCTGAACATGCTCTGGCACCTTGGCGGCCTGGATGCCCCTGTAGTCCACTCGGTTGGCGGCCGGCTCGACGTCGTTCCAGGGTAGCTTGCACAGGCCGTTCAGACTGAAAAAGGTCCGCCACATCGGAAAGTAGTGGAGCGCTTCGGCCTTGTCCTCGAAGGTGGGAATCTGGTTGTTGACGGCGTCCATGAAGATCAGCCATGCCTCGTCGTGCTGTGGCCCTTTGTTGGCCAGGCCGTAGCCGCCCTGCTGGGCCAGCGACTCTTTGGTCACATACTCGCTGTACTCCAGCCCCTTGCATTCCATGCCAATGTCCTGGAGGAATTGGGGGTCGGCGCCGTATTGCTCGGCAAAGATCTGCTTCATGCGACGGATGCCCTGGCCGACGACGACGCCAAAGCCCTCGCCGCGGCCGATCTGGTGCAGTACCTCGAGCATGGCGTCGCCGTTGCCAAAACTCAGATCCAGGCCACCGGTGATTTTCTTGTTCAGGATACCGGCTTCGTAGCACTCCATAGCAAAAGCGAGACCGGTGCCGAAGGAGATGGTGTCGATGCCGTAGGTGTCACAGTAAAAGTTGGCTTCGAGCACAGCGTGGGCGTCCCAGATACCGCAGTTGGCGCCGATACCGGCCACGGTCTCGTATTCTGGCCCGTCGACCGTCACCTGCTCGCCCTTGTGCGGCCCGGTGTAGATCTCGAACTTTTCGGCGCACTTGGCGCAGGCCAGAGTGCAACCATACCAGCAGCCGTCCGGGATGCCAAGGCTAAAGAACTTGACAAACTCGGGCGAGTAGATCTTGCTCGATTCGGGATGGGCGCCGTACTGAAAGTTGTGCACCGGCAAGATGTCGTAATCGTTCATGATCTTGGTCAGGTGGTTGGTGCCATCGTAGCGCATGGTGAACATGATCGGGTCGCGCTCATAGATCTCACGGTGCATCTTGGCGCCCACCTGCTGCATGGTCGACAGGTCCTCAGGGTGAAGACTATCGCCCTTGAGGCCGAGCCACTTGACCACCACGGCCTTGACCTTCTTGTGGCGGAGCACGGTGCCGATGCCGCCGCGGCCGGCCTGCTTCAGGCGGGTCACCTGGCGGCGGATGTCGTAGAAGCTGAGGTTGAGGCAGCCGATCAGCGAGTGCTCAGCACCGACGCCTGACGTGACCGACGACACGCCGCGCTTCTCCTCGGGGGTCTTGCCGAACAACGCGACCATCTCTTCGGCCAGCTCATAGGTGTTGACCGATTCCTCGGGCGCGGTCATGATCTGGACCAGGCCGGCGTTGCCGTCGATAAAGACGATCACTTCACGATCGGCGATGCCCTGAACCTCGATGGCATCAAAACCGGCGAACTTGAGCAGCGGGCCAAAGTAGCCGCCGACGTTGCTGTCGACCACCGTGCCGGTCAGGGGCGAGATGGCGGCGGCGATCGACTTGCCGGTGCCGGGATACTGGGTGGTGCCGCCCATGGGGCCGGAAGAGATGACGACCTCATTTTCGGGGCTGTCCCACCTGGTTTTGCCGGTGACGGCGTTCCACAACAGCCACAGGTCAAAGCCGCGGCCGCCGGTGAAGGTGTGCCTCATCCGGTCGTCGACGGGCTTGGCGGCGATGGTGTTGTCTGAGACGTTGACGTACAGGGTCTGGCCGGCGTAGCCCTTGTCGACGGGGCGCGGCTCGTAATGGAACTCGGCCAGGATCTGGTGGCCCGTCTGGAGGGCCTCGATCCGCTGTGGGGTGATATGTGGTGCTGGCATGGGTTACTTTCTCCTCTCGGTGACCGTCAGGGGCGCATCCTCGACGTTTTCGATGCTCAGGGCGCCGGCCGGGCACTCCTTGGCGCAGATGCCGCAGGAGATGCACTTGAACGGCTCGACCTGATCTTGGTGGTAGTACATGGTCAGGGTGGGGCAAAAGCCGACGCACGACAGGCAGCCGACGCACAGCTTCTTGTCGATGCGGACGACGCCCGTCTTGTCGCGGGAGATGGCCCCGGTGGGGCAGACGTCGATGCATTCGCCACACTGGGAGCAGACGGCCATGGCGACCTCGGCGTCGCCCAGGGCAGTGATGCGGATGGATGATTTGGTACGATCCACCTGCTTGAACCAGGCGTGGGAGCAAACCTCCTCGCACAGGTAGCAGGCGACGCACAGATCTCTATTGGTGACTAGAACCTTCATGCTTTGCTTCCTCTCTGCCGGTATTGTGCGCGCTGTTACAATCAGAACTCTCGCCTGGGCGGCGAGAGCAAGTCAAGCGGACCGCAGCGGCCTGGCCTCGTCGCCGTCCCGCCCCCGGCCCGCTGGCGCAAGCCAGGCGGGCAGGAATAGGAGGATATTATACCCAAACAAGGGGGTGCGGTCAAATAGGAAGGCCGCCAATCCAGGACAGAAGGAGGCCCTGGAGGTCTGGCAAACCTCCAGGGCCTCCTAGTATGCTGTGGCTATTCGGGCTCTTGGATGGTGATCATCACCGAGGTCTTGCCTGTCTGGCTGTCGGTGGTGATGGTGACGCTGGCGGTGGAACCGTCTTTGGTGTACTGCATCATGAACACGTCGCCAAAGGCATCATCGCTGGCTTCAGTCCAGCCATTGTTGGGCATTTCGGCCTTGTAAAAGTCGTGGATCTCCTGAGCCGTCTTGGCCGTGGTGTAGGTGATCATGCCGAACAGGCTGGTCAACTCAGCGGCGTCGTCAGGGACAGGGACGTCCTCCGGCGGCTGGCCGGCCTCGAGGGCCTCAGATGGCACCTCGATGGTGATCGACTTGTTGACGTCGGTCACATTCATCACCATGCGCATCGAGCCGTCGGCCGCCACTTCGCTGCCGGTCTCGTTGGGCACGCTCAGTTCCTTGCCAAACATCGTCGTGTCCATCTTGACGGCATAGTTGCCGTCCACGGCGATCCAGACGTCGCCCTCGGCCCGTTCGAAATTGGAGCCAGCCATGTCCGTGGACTCGAGGGCCGTTTCGTCAAAGCTGTAGTGCTTGGTGTCCACGCCGTTGACCGTCTCCCGGCCTTCGTACTTGGCGTTCTTGGCGTTCTTGAGCACGTCATCGGACGTCATCAGGAAGGTGTCGCCAAGGCCTTCGGTGCCCTCGCTGGACGGTGTCTGCATCCAACTGCCCATCAGGTTCATGTAGGTCGTGTCGCCGATGATGTACATTTCCAGGGGCTGGTCTGCGGTGTACCCCTGGGCGGTGAGCGAGGTGCCGTAGATGCTGATGTGTTCGGCCCTGGGCTCGCGCACATACTCCATCGCCATGTTCATCGACGACTCGATCTCCTGGCCGTTGGTCATAGTGCCCTGCCATGACAGATCGATGGCAGCCCGGTAGCTGTTGAGGTCGGTGACCTTTAGCACCTGGTCGGGAACCAGCTCCTCTTCCGCGGCGGAGGTCGGCACCAGCGTCGGTACCGGCGTGTCGGTGGGCTTGGGCGGGGTGGTGGGCACCGGTGTGTCCGCGGGCTTGGAGGTTGCCGGGACGGTTGTGGCGGCGGGCTGGGAGGTGGCCTTGTCTCCGCCGCAGGCAGCTAGGACCAGAACCAGGCCGGCCAGCAGAAGGGTCAGCCATATCCATCGTAGGTTTCTCATCGCATGCCTTCCTTTCTTGACCTAACTAACTGAATCCTAGCACGTCCGCGTGTGTTTGTCAAAAAGATAAGAGGTCACACCCCAGTGTGACCTCTTGGATGATCAATACCGTGGGCGCACGGTCCCTCAAGAAGAGGGTCGGCGTGCGTCCCCACGCGGCTAGGTGGCCAGGTAGCCGTGGGCGTAGATGACTTTGTTCTCCAGGATGCGGACGGTCTTGTAGACGGCCACCTGGTCCGGGTCTTTCATGTCGACGTGGTCGGGAGTGAACTCTTCCATGCCGGCCACAGTGTCGTACAGGGCCAGGTAGGCCCGGCCGAGGCCGGTGCTGTCGTCGCGCTGCTCGACGATGCGGATCAACTCGTTTTGAGCCAGGTCGAGCGGGTCGGCGATGGCCGAGTCGAGGCCGGTGGCCAGGAGCATGACCAGGTAGGTGCGGTTGAGCAGGCTGCGGCCTTCGTGGGGCACGCTGTTGGAGATGTTGGACAGGCCGACGGTGGTCATGGGCGACGGATCCCACAGCATCTTGAACGAGCGGATGGCGTTCAGGGTCTCGGGGCCGTGGTCCTGGCAGCCGTTGACGGTCAGCACCAACGGGTCCAGGTAGAGGTGGCTCATGGGGATGCCCAGCTCCTCGGCCTTGGGGACGAGGATCTCCATGGCCAGGCCGACGCGCCCGTCGGCGGTGGGCGGGATGTTCTTGTCCATGGCCAGGGCGATGATCTTGGCGCCGTACTGGGCGGCCAGCGGCATGGTCACGTTCAACCGGTCGGGGTCGGCCGAGGTGGAGTTGATCATGGCCTCGATGCCCAGCTCCTGACATTTCTTCAGGCCGGCCTCGATGGCCGCGGCGTTGGTGGTGTCGAGGGACACGGGCACGCGGCCTATCTCGTCGTACACCTCCTCGACGATCCACTGCATGATCTCGACGCCGTCCTTCTTGCGCGGGCCGATGTTGAGGTCGACCATGCTGGCGCCGATACTCGACCTGCTTGCGGGCCATCTCGCGCAGGGGGGCAGCGTCGTGGTCCTGGAGGGCCGCCTTGACCCTAGGGGATAGGATCTGAATGTTTTCACCGATTATGTACATGTTATGCTCCTCCTCGCATCTGGTTCCCGGCCTAGTGGGCCGGGACATTTTGTGCTAGTATGCGCATCACCGCCGGGAAAGCGGCCAGGTCGGTGTGCGGCAGAAACAGGGCCGACATGAACTGGTCGTAGAAGCTGTTGTCGGCAGACAGCTCCAGGTAGGTCATCTTGCGAGCAACTTGGATCAGCTCGCGGCGCATGGGGCGGGAGACCAGGGCGTAGAAGGCGCCCAGGGCCGAGGTGTTGCCCAGGTAGTGGAACCGGTCCCAGGGCATGTCGGGCAGGAGGCCGATCTGGATCGCCTTTTCGACGTTGATGTACTGGCCGAACGACCCGGCGATGAGCACCTGCTCGACGTCGGCCAGTTCGAGGCCGACGCTGCGAACCAGCACCGAGAAGCCGGCATAGATGGCTCCCTTGGTCCGCAGCAGGTTCTCGATGTCCACCTCGGTGATGACGATGTCGTGGCCGATGCCCGACTGGCTGGCCCAGGCGACGACGTACTCGCCGCCGTGGTCGCCCACCCGGACGCGGGGCGTGGGCAGGTCGCGCTGGATCTTGCCGCCCTTGTCGACGACGCCGGTGATGAACATCTCGGCCAGCAGACCGATCATGCCCGAGCCGCAGATGCCCCGCGGCGGCAGCTGGCCGATCGTCTCGTAGGTCGGCTCGTAGGTGCGGTGGTCGATCCAGATCTCTTCGATGGCGCCGGCGGTGGCCCGCATGCCGTGCCGGACGCCGCTGCCCTCGAAGGCCGGGCCGGCCGAGCAGGCGCAGGTGATCAGCCAGTCGCGGTTGCCCAGCACGATCTCGCCGTTGGTGCCGACGTCGATGAACAGCGTCAGCGCGTCGGTGTCGTACATGCCCGAGCTCAGGACGCCGGCGTGATGTCGGCGCCGACATAGGCGCCGACCATCGGCAGGCAGTCGACGGTGGCCTGGGGATTGATGTTCAGGCCAATCTCCTCGGCGGTCACCGGCATCGGCTGGCTGAGGGTCGGTATGAATGGCATCTCGCGGATCGTCCGCGGGTCCAGCTCCAGGAACAGGTGGATCATGGTCGTGTTGCCGGCGACCACGGCCTTGTTGATCTGCCCGGCGGGGATCTGGTTGCGCGTGGTGATCTCGTCGATCAGCCCGTTGAGGGTCTTGAGCACCAACTGCTGCAGGCGATGCAGGCCATCTCGCTTTTGGGCATAGACGATGCGCGAGATGACGTCCTCGCCCACCGACGATCTGGCCGTTGTAGGCCGATGCCCGATCGATTACCTTGCCCCGGACCAGATCCACCAGGTAGACGACGTTGGACGTGGTGCCGATGTCGATGGCCACGCCGTAGCAGCGGTCGACTGTGATCGCCCGGGAGCAGGTCGACCAGCCGTGGGGCGCCACACGGGTCCAGCACCGGGTCGCCCATTTCCAGGACGGCAGTCACGTTCCAGTCGGCGTCGCGCAGGTCGCGGGCGATGGTGCGCAGCATGGGCAGGCTGGCGGTCACGTTGGGGATGCCATCCTGCAGCGACAGCTCCCGCCGCAGCCGGTCGAAATCGGTGGTCTGATCGGACAGGCTGGGCGGATCGATGGTGAGGTGGACGCGGCGGACGCTGGGATCGAGCTCGCCGCCAAACTCGGCAGCCAGGGCGATCCGCTCGGCGCCGATCGCCTTGGTGACGTATTCGACTTCGACCTTTTCCTGCTCGGGGACAAAGATGACGGCATCGCCCTTGATGACCGCCTGGCAGCCCAATGCCCAGCCGTGATCGATCTCCTCCGACGTCAGGCGCACGCCACTGTGATGGCTGACAATACCATGCTCGACGCGCACCCGGCAGCGGCCACAGCGCCCTTGTCCGCCACATGGCAGGTTGAGGACCACGCCGGCCTGGACGGCCGCGTCGGACAGCAGTGTGCCGACCTCAACCTCGACCACCTTGCCGGAAGGCTTGAAGACGACGATCGCCTTCTTGGCGTGGCCCGCAACCTGCTCAGTCATGATCTGGCGGAGTGCTATTTCCAGACCCTCAGATATGCCGGAATGTCGACGGCCTCGCGCGGGCCAACCTGGATCTCCCAGCCGGGCAGCTCCTCTTCCAGCTCGCCGGACAGGACGGCCACCTGGCCGGGGATGGTGATCTTTTTGTGGCTGAGCTTGTCGGCCATGCCGTTGGCTCTTGACCGCCTTGGCGATCGTCTCGGCGTCGAACTTGCCGGCAGCCCAGGAAGTCAGCACGCTCATGCCTTCGGCGTCGCAGATCAGCAGCCAGGCTGGCAGCCCGCAGCCATCCAGCTCACCTGCCACGCTAAAGTAGGTCAGCGAGAAGTTGGTGGTGACCAGCAGCGGCGAGGCGGCCGTGGGATGGTTGAACTCGTACAGCTCGGATCGACCGAGATCGGCTTCTGCGGGTCGGTGTAGATGTTCAGCCGCAGGGTCAGCAGCGGATAGGCCACCGCCGGGTCAAAGTGGTCCAGGACGACGATGCCGGCGTACTTGGCGATGTGCTGCGCGGCGGCGACGATCTCCTCCTCCTCCGTGGCTGCGCCCTCGCCGGGGAAGGTGATGATCGGATAGCCCAGCGGGCGAAAGTTCTTTTTGATCGCCAGGCGCCGGAGCTGGGTCAGCTGGGCGAGCGAGCCGGCCAGGTCGCGCGCGCCAGGGTCCAGCACCAGGTCGGCCACGCCGGCATCGCTCAGCTTCTTGGTCAAGTCGGCCAGCTCATCGAGGCCGTCCTGGCTGTGGACGGCCAGCGACAGCCCGCCGGCCTTGGCCACGGCGGCCACTGCTTCCCAGTTGTCGGCCGTTGCGGCGTAGAGGAGCGGCTTTTGCCCGCCCTCGTTGGCCAGCCCGGCCTTGAGGGCGTCGGCGTTGTCCGACATCAGGATGAAGGGCAGGTTGGTCTTGGCCCGCACCGCCTGGACGACGGCGGCAAAGGTGCCGGCATTGCCCGAGGCATTGTCGATGGCGATGGCGTTAAAGGTCATCTGAAAGCCCACCCGCTCGACGCTGTAGGCGTTGGCCTTTTCGACCTTGGCGGCGATGGCGTCGGCCGGTTCGGTGTCCTTGATGCGCAGCGCCAGGCCCGGCTTGTTGAAGAAGGTCTTTTCGTGGCGGAACATGACCGTCTCGTTGCCGACCTGGAACTCCCGGTCGCCGGTGCCCATCTTGATCAGCCGGATGGGCGGCGCAGCGGCCGCAGACAGCGACTCCTTGGCCTCGGCCGACACGTGAGGGCAGGCGTCCAGCTCGACCTGCTTGGCTGCCAGCTTCATGGCAAAGGCCAGGCAGGTGGGGAACCCGCAGTCCTTGCAGTTGGTCTTGGGCAGCAGTTTGTAGATTTCAAGACCTGACAGTGCCATTTTGATTTTCCTCCTCTGCCTATTTGCCATCAGCTTGTTGATGGTGCCGCGGATCGTCTCGACCGTCTTGGGGTGGCGCAGCACGACGATGTCGGCCCCGGATTCCAGCAGGGCGGTGGCGGTGATCGTTTCCCAGGTGATGCCCCGCTTTTCGATGTCGCCCCACTCGGCGGGCACGCCCTCGGCGGCGCGGGACTCTTTTTGGCGCCAGCTCTCCTCGCCGACAAAGCAGATCATCGGCTGCTGGGTCATCCCGTCGCCGGTCAGGGCGGCCAGGCGCAGGCGCTCCATGACCGAGTAGGTGTACTCCAGGCCGTAGCCCAGGGCGCCGGTGGTGGGGTCCATCAGGACGCGGTCGAGCGGCAGGCGCATGTCGCTGATCAGGATGTTGAGCTGCTTGGCCAGGTTGACGTCGATGGGCGAGCTGGCGACCACCAGGTGGCCGTGGGCCAGGGCGGCGGCGACGATGGTCCGGTAGTTCTTGTCCTCGCACAGGCCCAGGGCCAGGCGCTCGCCACTGGCCGCCTCGGCCACGGCGACGAGCAGCTCGTTGTCGGCCTCGGCCTGGCCCGGCCCGCGGACGACGATCGGCAGGCCGGTGGCCTTGAGCACGGCCTTGACGGTGGCGGCCGCCTCGGCGGCCGTGCCGCCGCGCAGCCTGAGCATGAGCAGGTCGGCGCCGTACTCTTCGGCTTTCTTGGCCCAGGCAGCCGGGTCGTTGACGGCGTCGCCCCACGCCTTGAGCAGCACCGGCGACCAGTCGGCCGGGGCTCTGTCCTGGATCTCGATGGCGATGAGCGGTGTGTTGGGCATCTCGCCTTCAAAATGCAGGAAGGGCAGCGTCGTCTCCCCGCCGACGGTGACCGTCTTGGTCCGGGTGCCACCCTCGGCGGCGGTAGCCCCCAGGGTGACCTGCCGGATTGCCGCGGTCCACTTTTCTTTCGGAATTTCTACTGTGACTGGCATAGATCCTCCTCCCTCCCGGCCATGTAGGCCAGGACATTTAGATGAAAGTTGTACGAACTAGCCTGCCAGAAACATTAACAGCAAATATGTCAGGATGACCTTGTACATGATCAGCAGCAAGGGGGTTCCCTTGCTGCTGATACCAGTGAAGGCGGGTCTGACACCGAACGCTCTACATCAACGGGTCCATGGTCAAGGCCGGGTGGCCGGTCTGCTCCAGGTAGGCCAGCACCTCCTCCTCGGTGGTGGCCACGCGCTCGTCGGCGATCTTGTCGATCAGGTCGGGGTCGCCCTCGCGGATGGCGGCCTCCTTCAGTTCCTCGGCCATCGACTCTTTCAGAAAGCTGGACATCCAGACGATGCGCTTCAGGCCGCCGTCGGCGCGGATGAACTTCTTGCTGATCAAGAAGTACTTGCCGTGGCCCATGACGCCGGGGGTCTGCAGGCCGCCGCCGGCCATGCCGGCCAGCGTGCTAGAAGGTCATGCCGGCCGGGGTCATGCTCGGATCCTCGCGGCTGACGACCATGAAGCCGTTGCACAGCGGCATGATCATCATGATGCACTCGAAGCAGCCGCAGGAGGTCATCGGGAAGTTCATGATCGAGTACATGGTGACATCGGTGACCGCACCGTGCGAAGCCTGGTTCACAAAGTCGTTGATCTTGTCAAAGGTGCCGATCCACGGGTCGATGGCGCGGCCCTTGGGGATCGGCTGGTTGGGGCCGGTGGGGTTGATCTGGTGGCTGGCCTTGCAGTCGAGCCAGTTGTAGGCGCCGCACAGTCCCAGCCGCTCGGGGCTGACCACGCACACGTGGTTCGGGGCAAAGCTCTGGCACAGCGTGCAGGAGTAGAACTCTTCCACCGCCTCGTCGGTCATGGCGGCCAGGCGCTTGTTGCGATAGTCGTAGGCCGCGCGGGCCTTGTCCAGCCACTCGGCGTGCATGGCCGGGTCGGTGACGATCTTGACCTGCACCTTGTCGACGATGGCCCCAAAGTCGGCGTGCAAGCGGGCGTAGAGGATCTCGCCAAAGTGCTTCAGGTCAAAGCCCTTGTCGGCCGCGGCCTTGCTGATGCGGATCCAGGCGATGTCGCGCTGGCCGATGTGCTGGATGCCGCTAGCGCCGTTGACAAAGTAGTGGATCTGGCGCTCGAGCACCGGCTCAAAGTCCTCCTGCATCTTGCGGCCGGCGACCTCGACGAGGATGCCCATGTCCATGGCTCCCTGGTCGCGCACAGTGTCGATGCCGGGGCCGATGACCTCGATCTTGTGGTCCTCGACCTGGTCCAGGTCGACCATGCGCAGGAACTCGAAGGCGCGGGAGTACTTGCCGCCGAACTCGATGCGCATGTCTTCCTTGCGCACCCGCTCGCCCTCAAAGGCCGAGCCGTAGGGCACGGGGATCGGGACTTCGGTGATCTTGATCTTGACGCCGCGCACCTCGATGGCCCGCTGGACAAAGCGCGCTGCCCTTTCGACGTCGTCCTTGCCCTCGATGTCGTCCCATGGCATCGACATGACATGCTCGTACTGGGTGATGCCGGTGGGGTGGATCTCGGGGATGATCGTGTCGGCCATGACCGGGAAGCCGTAGGTGATGGCGCCGGCAGCCGTGGCGTACTTCAGGTCATCCACCTCGCCCAGGGCCAGGGCGAAGGCAAAGACGCGGTACTTGTTGTAGAGCAGGATGTCGCGGGCCTGGCCGCCCTTCATGCCGCCGAAGGTCAGGGCCGAGCGGGTGGCAAAGCCCAGGGGTAGATGGTGGAGATGGTGTCCATGCCAAAGGGCACGATGTAGGTATCGTAGCCCATCTCCACGCCCTCTTCCATGAGCTGGTGGATGATGCTCCGGCCGTTGACGTTGCCGCTGAGGAAGATCAGGATGTTGCGCTGCTGGAGCTGGCGGACGATCTCGACGGCGGCCTGGTTGGTCCGGGCGCGCCGATGATGGCGGCAAAGCCGGGCATGCGGCCGTCGACCAACTGGATGCCCCAGCTGCGGAGCTGGATGTCGTCGATGGGGCCGTTGAGGTAGCCGGGGCCTGGGGCGCTGGAGCCGGTCAGCTCCAGGCCGGGCATCGGCTGCGGCTCCTGGCCGTAGGCGAAGCGGATGCCCATGATGCCTTCCTCGGCCAACAGGGTGGCCACGCCGGCGTCGAGGGTCTCGCCCAGGTAGGGCAGCCAGGTCTGGTCGTTCGGCACGCCGTGCAGCAGCTTGCGGCAGTGGTCGAGCACCGGCGTCAACCCGCCAATGTTGCTGACCTCCATGCCGGTGTAGCCCATGATGGTGGGCAGGAAGTAGGCGGTGTTGGTGAATTTGATCTCTTTGTTGGGTCCAAGCTCCTGCCAGCGCCTTTTGCAGCGAGGCGTCGAACTCTTGGACGATCAGGTTGGCTCCGCGTAGAGCCCGGGTGGCGATGTAGCGGGACATTTATTTGACCTCCACAGTAGGCCTTGCGGCTGTACAGGTTGCGCTCCTCGGGCGGCGTGGCAAAGAAGGGGACCAGCGGAACGTCGCCGCTCTGGCCGAAGCGGGTCGGATCGTAGACGGCCAGGTCGAGGGCGGCGCGCTTCTTGTCGATGTGCTCCAACGACTTTTCGAGGATGGTGGTCCAGTCCTTGTAGAACTCGAGCTTGCCGCCGACCTTCTTCTCCCAGCCCTCGGAGATCAGGCGGGTCACCTCTTCGCTGGCCTCGACCGGCGAGCCGACGCCAAAGAGGATGTAGACGCCAGAAGCCACGCAATAGGTGCCGATGGCGATGGCCTTTTCGCACATGTACTCGGGGCAGATGCCCACGCCGGGGATGTCGTCGATGTCCTCGCCGAGGCCGCCTTCGGTGGCGACCTGGGTCAGCACGGTCAGGATGCGGGTGTTGTCGACGCACGAGCCCAGGTGCAGCACCGGCGGGATGCCGATCGCCTCGCACACCTCGCGCAGGCCGGGACCGGCGCTCATCATCATCTCGGGGGTCAGGAAGCCGTGCTTGCCCGAGGCGTGGGCCGCGCAGCCGGTGACCACCACCAGCACGTCGTTGGCGATGAGCTCCTTGACGAGGTTGATGATCCCCTCGTCCTGCGGCACGCGGGCGTTGTTGCAGCCGACGACGCCGGCCAGGCCGCGGATGCGGCCGGCGATGATGGCGTCGTTGAGCGGGCGGAAGGAGCCGCGGTAGAAGCCGCCCTGCATGTAGCGCAGGTACTCGTGGGAAAAGCCGGCTACCACGGGCGCTGGTATAGTTGGGGATGTGGGTCTTGCCCCGGTTGGGATAGTTGTCGATCGCCCGCCGCACGATCTCCCTGGCCGAATCGAGCGCCTTGTGCTCGTCGAACTGCATGTGGACGGCGCCAGGGATCTTGGCCTTGCGCGAGGTGGTGATCAGCTCGGTGTGGAAGTTCTTGGCCAGGTCGCCCAGCGCCTGCATGATGCACTGCACGTCCACGACCATGGCCTCGACCGCGCCGGTGATGATCGCCAGCTCCTGGTGCAGGAAGTTGCCGGCCGGTGGGATGCCGTGGCGCATCAGGATCTCGTTCGACGTGCAGCAGATGCCGGCCAGGTTGATGCCCTTGGCGCCCTTGGTCTTGGCGTAGGCGATCAGCTCGGGATCCTGGGAAGCGACCACGATCATCTCCGACAGGGTCGGCTCGTGGCCGTGGATGATGATGTTGACCTCGTCGTCCTTCAGCACGCCCAGGTTGGCCATCGACTGCAGCGGGGTGGGCGTGCCGAACAGGATGTCGGAGATGTCGGTGGCCAGCATCGAGCCGCCCCAGCCGTCGGCCAGCGAAGTGCGCATGGCGTGGTCCAGGATGTTCTCCGGGTCCAGGTCGACGCCCTCGTGGGTGCGGTGCAGCGTCTCGACCACCTCGCGGTCGACGCCGCGGGGCATGATGCCCAGCTCGCGCCAGATCTCCTGGCGCTTCTGGGTGGCGCGCCTGGTGTAGATGATCTCGCCGCGCTGCTGGCCAAACTGCTCCAGCGCCTTGTTGCCCACGTCCAGGGCGATCTCTTCCTTGGTGCGGCCGGCGGTGGGGATGCCCATGTAGCCGGCGACGGCGTGCAGCTTGGCCTCGTCGCGGATCGGTAACCCTGGCCCTCGCCCTTGGCCACGGCGATCAGGGTGAAGGCCAGGTCGCGCCCGTGGTCCGAGTGGGCCGAGCGTGCCGCCGGCCACCATCCGGGCAAAGTTGCGGGCGGCCACCGTCGCCAACGTCGCGCCGCACACACCTGCGGTGACCTTGCCCACCAAGCGGCAGGGCCCATGGAGCAGATCTTGCAGCAGGCCCCGTCGGCGCCGATGGGGCACGGCTTGACCCGCTCGGCCCGATCAAAGGCCGTATCCAATCCCGCTGCTTGAGCTACTTCCAGCATCTCAATGGCCGCGGGGTCGATGCTCTTTACTTCAGCCATCTAGTTTTCCTCCTCTAGGACAGATGCGCACGATTTCCTAGTACTTGCGGAAATCGCCGGACATTTCCAGGTCGCGGTTGTCGGTGACCGTGATCCGTTCCTGGAACTGGAACCAATCGGATGAGTCGTCGATGCGCAGCGGGTGGGTGGGCAGAGACTGGTGCTGCGGCGACCGGATAGCCGGCCTGGGCCAGGGCGTCGGCCAGAGCTTCGGGCGTCACGGCGGCCGGGTCGTACTGGATCAGCACGTCCTGGTACAGCGCGCTGGCGGTCACCTCGGCCACGCCCTTTACCTGGCCCAACGCCTGCCGTACGGCCAACACGTGATGGTCGGCCCACAAGGTGGGGATGTTGAGAGTGACTTTTTCCATCAAGCTAACTCCTTCGGATCTCGGAAGATTCTTCGCTTCGCTCAGAATGACATGGCTATTGTAGCACAAATGGCCATGTCGCACAAAGCTTGTAAATGCACGATTGTTAAATGAGTTCAACGATCCCGCCTCCAGGCCGGCCGGGACGATGGGGAGGGCAGCTGCCCTCCCCATCTCTACGAGTTCTAGAACAGGCCCACCACGCGGCCGGTCTCCAGGTCGATGTCCACGTCGGTAAAGGCCGGGCGGGTCGGCAGGCCGGGCATGGTGCGCATCGTGCCCACAGCGGGAAGAGGAAGCCGGCGCCCACGCTGGCCCGGATGTCGGTGATGGGCAGGGTCCAGTTCCGGGGCGCGCCCTTGATCGCCGCGTCGTGGGTGAAGGACAGGTGGGTCTTGGCCATGCACAGCGGCAGGTGGCTAAGCCCCATCTTGGTGAAGAGCTTGATCTTGGCCTCGGCTTCGGGCGTGTAGGTGCACGGTCCCGGCGCGGTAGATCTCCTTGGCGATCGTCTCGATCTTTTGCTTGATCGAATAGTCGTCGGGGTAGAGGAAGTGGAAGTTGGACGGTTTCTCGCAGGCCTTCATGACCGCCTTGGCCAGGTCGGCGCCGCCTGCGCCGCCGTCGGCCCACACCGTGCTCACCACGGCATCCTCGGCGCCGGTTTCCGTGGCGCGCTTGTGGATCAGGGCGATCTCGGCGTCGGTGTCGTCCTTGAAGCGGTTGATGGCCACCACCACCGGCACGCCGAACTTGAGCGCGTTTTCGATGTGCTGCAGCAGGTTGGGCAGGCCTTTCTCCAGGAGCTCCAGGTTTTCCTGGGTGTAGGCCTTGTCCAGCGGCTTGCCGGCGACGACCTTGGGGCCGCCGCCGTGCATCTTGAGGGCGCGGACGGTGCAGACCAGCACGACGCAGTTGGGGATCAGGCCGCTGACGCGGCACTTGATGTCCATGAACTTTTCCATGCCGCAGTCGGCGCCAAAGCCCGACTCGGTGACGACATAGCCCTTCTCGCCGACCAGCTTGAGGGCGATGCGGTCGGCCATGATCGAGCTGTTGCCCTGGGCGATGTTGGCAAAGGGCCCGCAGTGGACAAAGGCCGGGCTGCCCATCAGCGTCTGCATCAGGTTGGGCATGATCGCCTCTTTGAGCAGGACGGTCATGGCGCCGGCGACGTTCAGGTCCTCGGCCGTGATCGGCTCGCCCTTCTTGTTGGTGCCGATGATGATCCGGCCCATCCGGTCGCGCAGGTCCTCGAGGCCGCTGCACAGGGCCAGGGCGGCCATGATCTCGGAGGCCACGGTGATGTCGTAGCCAGTCTGCCGTGGAGGCCCATCGTTGACCGTGCCCAGGCCGCATGATGATGTTGCGCAGTGACGCATCGCTCACGTCCACCACACGCCGCCACTGGATGGCGTAGGGGTCGATGTCCAGGCGGAACATCCGCTCCTTGTTTTCGGCGCTAAGGTCGGACGGCTTCTCCGACTGGATGCCCAGCTTGTCCAGGCGCTTGCGCATGGAGGGAGTGTACTGGTCCGTCAGGGCACAGAGCCTTGGCCAGGAAGTTGGTGCTCCAGCGAGATTCTTTCTGCAGGCGGTTGTCGACAGCCGCTGCCAGCAGGTTGTGGGCCGCACCCACGGCGTGGATGTCGCCGGTCAGGTGCAGGTTGAAATCCTCCATGGAGACGATCTGGGCGTAACCGCCGCCGGCCGCGCCGCCCTTGATGCCGAAGGTCGGTCCCTGGGAGGGCTGGCGGATGCAGGTAAAGACCTTTTCGCCCAGGTAGGACAGTCCCTGGCTGACGCCGATGGTGGTGACCGTCTTGCCTTCGCCCAGGGGGGTGGGGGTGATGGCGGTCACGTCGATGTACTTGCCGCTGGGCAGGCCGGCCAGCCGCTCCAGCACGTCCAGGTGGATCTTGGCCTTGTACTTGCCGTGGAAGTCCAGGTCGTCCTCGGTCAGGCCGACCTCGTGGGCAACGTCGATGATCGGTCGCATGGTGGCTGCCTGAGCGATGTCGATGTCGCTGGGCACGGGCCGTTTGATGTCAACTAGCATGTGTTACCTCCTTCGGTAGTGTTTTGGATTTTTCCTATCGCCTCTACGGCGTCATCTAAGCTGTGACCCCCTGGTGGGGAACTACGGTGCACTAGTCTACCATAGGCACCCCACCTTGTCAAACAGGACCTATTTTCAGGCATCGTGGGTGACTGGTCTGGCCTGCCTAGCCGACCTGCCCCCTTTGCTGCTTCGAGCAGGTTCAGGCAGAGGATGACGTTGGTCATCGGGCCGGTACCGCCCGGCACCGGCGTGATCAGGCCCGCCACTTCGGCCGCCTCGGCGTAGGCCACGTCGCCGACCATCTTGCCTTCGACGTCGTTGACGCCAAAATCGACCACCACGGCTCCGGGCTTGATCCAGTCGCCCCGGATCATCTCCGCCCGGCCGACCGCGGCGCACAGGATGTCGGCCTGGCGGCAGACGCCGGGCAGGTCGGCGGTGCGGGAATGGCAGACGGTGACGGTGGCGTTCTCGCGCATCAGCAGCATGGCCATCGGCTTGCCGACGATGTTGGAGCGGCCGACGACCACGGCGTGCTTGCCGTTGAACTCGACGCCAAAGCGGCGCATCAGCTCCATGCCGCCGGCCGGCGTGGCCGGGACGAAGAATGGCCCGACGCCAGGCGGCCGCCCGGCGGGCGCGACCATGGCCAGCCGGCCGGCGTTGACCTCGTGCACGCCATCCACGTCCTTGGCCGGCGACAGGGCCGCCTTGACCGCGGCCTCGTCGATGCCCTTGGGCATCGGCTCCTGGACCATGATGCCGTGCACGCCCGGGTCGGCGTTCAGTTTGGCGACGAGGGCCACCAGCTCGTCCTGGCTGGCTGTCTCGGGCAGGACGCAGATCTGGGCGGCCATGCCCCGCGCTGCCGTCGTCTTGTTGATGGCGTTGGCGTACCACACCGAGGCCGGGTCCTCCCCGGCGCGCACCACGGCGATGGTCGGCGTGACGCCGGTCCGGGCCTTGAATTCGGCCACGGCAGCGTCGATCTCGGCTTGCAGCGCCTTGGCGGTCGCTTTGCCATCGAGAATGGTTGCTGTCATATCGACTATCCTCCTGTTGCGTCGGTGGTTATAGCTTGCTCGCTACGTAATCATAGATCTCGTCGCGCATCACCCCCTTGCCGGCCAGCAGCCCGTCCAGGTGGGCGCGCTTTTCGGCAACGAAATCCTGGTCCTTGATAGTGCCCAGGTTGATGAGGACATTGAGGGCCGCAGCGCGCAGGGCGGCTTCGGCCATCAGCACGGCCACGCCGGCATCGCTGACGGCCCACTTGTTGCCCTTTTCGGCGGCCGGCATGCACAGGTCCATGATCTTGACCGCCGCCTCGGCGATGTGCATCGGCGGCATGGTGGCGTTCTTGAGGGCATCCTGCATCGCTGCGGCCCGCACCGCCTTTTGCTCGTCGGTGTCCTTGGGCATCTTGGCCGTCTGCGAGTAGGCGGTGTAGGCTGCGACGTCGGCTTCCAGCAGGTCGACCATTTCGTGGCGCAGCGCCTCTGACTGGGCCAACAGGGCCTCAATGTCGGCCTGCACCCCCTCGTAGCCCTTCTTGCCCAGGGTCAGGTTGCAGACCATGCTGACCAGCGCCGCGCCCAGCGCCCCACTGAGGGCAGCGACGCTCCCGCCGCCGGGAGCTGGGAGGTTGCTGGCCAGATCGTCCAGGAAATCGGTTACCGGTTTGTCTGTGAGTTTCACGATCCTTTATCCTCCTGATTCGATCAGTTCTTTTTCCTTCAGCAGGCCGATGGCATCGGAGAAGTGCTTGTCCAGACCCAGGGCCTTGGGCGACAGCCCATAGGCCACGCCCATCAGCTGCGTGAAAGTACAGGATGGGGATGTGCAGTTCCTCTCCATACTCATCGTTGATCTGCTTCTGGCGCAGGTCGAGGTTGGCATGGCACAGCGGGCAGGCAGTGACGATCAGGTCGGCGCCCACGTCCTGGGCGTTCTTCAGGATCTTGTGGCTCAGGTCCAGGGCGATCTCGAGCGTGCTGAGCGACAGAGAGCCGCCGCAGCAGTCGGTCTTGTAGGTCCAGTCCAGGGCCTCTGCGCCCAGCGCCTCGACCAGGCGGTCCATGTTGGTGGGGTACTCGTAGTGCTCCTCGCCGGTGACGTCGGGCGGGCGGGTGAGCAGGCAGCCGTAGTAGCAGACCACCTTCAACCCGGCCAGCGGCTTGACCACCGGCTTGGCCGCAGTCTCGTATCCCACCCGATCGGTGATGGTGGTCAACAGGCTGTCGACCTTGATGCCGCCGGTGTACTCGGAGCCGATCTCTTGAGCGATCCGCCTTCGCAGCTCGGGATCCTGCTGGACCTCGTGCATGGCGATGCGGAAGCGAGAGAAGCAGGCGGCGCAAGGCATGGTCATGTAGCTGTGACCCATCTCCTGGGCGATGGCCAGCGTTTCCATCGGCAGCTTGATCGAGCGGTAGTGGTCGGTGTTGTGGGCCGGCGATGTGCCGCAGCATTTCCACCCCTCGGCTCCACCAGGTTGAGGCCCAGCTTCTTGGCCACGGCCTTGGTGGACAGGTGGAACTCGATGCCGGTGGCGTGCAGGCTACAGCCGGGGTAGTAGGAGATGACGTCGCTTTCGGCTGCCCTGCCTTGCCGGCTTGGCCGCCTCCGGATAGGCGGGCATCATGTCGGGCTCGAGGGCTTCTGACTGGAGGGAGGGCCGGCGGCCATTGCGCGACCGGCGGGCGATGCTCGGCAGGATCTTGAGCTTGCCGGCACGGAGCATCTTGACGGCCATGCGCCATGTCGTAGCGGAAAAGCTGCCGGAAGAACTGCTTGCGGGGCGGCTCGCCGGCCAGGAACTCGCGGATGTACAGCTCGGCCATCAGGCCCAGCTCCCACATCCGCCCGAACCAACCGATGCCCCGGTTGGCCGACTTGTAGAACATGGGCACGGTGCGCGCCTTGGGCCGGATCTTCTGCTCCTGGGCCATGATCTCGAGGACGTCCATGATGCGGGCGATGTCGATGCCCTGCGGGCAGCGGGTGGAGCAGGTCTCGCACGCGGCGCAGATCCAGATGGTCCGCGAGTTGAGCACCATGTCGGTCTGCCCGAACTGGCAGGCGCGCAGTACCTGGTTGGGTGTCAGGTCAAAGTAGGCTGCCACCGGGCAGCCGGCGGTGCACTTTTTGCACTGGTAACACAGGAACACATTCTCGCCCGACCGTTCCTTGATCTCGTGGGCGAGGTCGGTTTGCAGCGTTAGCGTCATGGGCTATTCCTCTGGGTCGCCACAGGGATCAGGCCGAGGCCTGGCGAGCCGGATCGTACTTGGGACCGATTTTCGCCTTCTTGACGATCTCGTCGACCGCTTCCTCCCACTCGATGGCCATGATGTGCACGCCCGCCACACCTGGCATCTTGCGGCATTCGTTGATGACGTCGATACAGATCTGGATCCCCTCGTTCTCGGTCGCTTCCTTGCGCGCCTTCTTGGCCTGGGCAGCCTCCTTGGGATCCATCGTCTCGATCTCCTTCGGCGACGGCAAGCCCTTGGTCGACTTGGTCATGCGATCGATATATTCCGGATCCACTTCCATGCCGGGCACCTTGGTGGCCATGTACTTGGCCGCGCCGACGCTGCGGATGGGCGCCACACCGGCCAGGATGTAGCACTGCTCGTGGAAGCCCAGGTCGACCACGCGCTGCATAAAGTCGGCGAATTTCGGCACGTTGAAGATGATCTGGGTCTGGACAAAGCTGGCGCCGGCCTTTGCCTTCTTGCCCAGCCGGTAGGGCCGGAATTCGAACGGATCGGCAAAGGGGTTGGCCGCCGCGCCCAGGAAAAAGCGGGGCTCCTGGCCCTTGATCGGGTCGCCGCACTGGAACTTTTTCCCGTCGCGCATGTCGCGGCACCATCTGCAGCATCGAGATCGAATCCATGTCGTGGACGTTCTTGGACATCGGGTGGTTGCCGAAGGTCTGGTGGTCGCCGGTCAGGCACAGCAGGTTGCGGATGCCGAGGGCATAGGCGCCCAGCAGGTCGCTCTGGATGGCGATCCGGTTCCGGTCGCGGGCGGTCATCTGGATCGTTGGCTCGATGCCCAATCCCAGCAGCATGGTCCCCACCGAGATGGACGACATGCGGACCACCGCCGTCTGGTTGTCGGTGATGTTGACCGCTTCGACGATTCCCTTGCAGAAAGCCGGCCTTGTGCTCGATCACCGACCTGTCTGCGCTCTGCGGCGGTCCCAGCTCGCCGGTGGCCACGAAATAGCCGGCCTTTAGTGCCTTTTCCAGGTTGCTGCCAACGAGATAGGTGTTGTCGCTCATAGCCGCAAATCCTCCCGCACGATCTTGCGCTGGCCGCCGTCGCGGCTGGTTTTCCAGCTCTTGGCCGGCTGGAGCTCCAGCAGCTTGTCCAGTCTGCCCAACGCCTTGGCCCGTTCATAGATCTCATGCCAGACGCAGGGGGTCTCCTTCTCGGCGTACACCTCGCAGATGCCCCGCTGTGATCCGCCGCACGGCCCGTTGAGCAGGCTCTTGGCGCAGCGGGCGACGGGGCACAGGCCGTTGGTCAGCTCCAGGACGCAGTCGCCGCACGCCTGGCAGCGCTCGACCCAGACGCCCTGCTCGGTAGGCTGGCCCAGGAAGGTCGTGTTCAGGCCCGGCACTGTCCGCTTTTCCGGGAACTGCTCGTTCATCGTCTGCACGCCAATGCCGCACGCCAGCGACACCACCAGGTCGGCGTCGCGCACGTGCTCGGTTGCCAGTTCGTTGTACTCGTACTCGCACTGGCGCTGGACGGTGAACTCGCGGATCTCCTTATCCTGCCCTGCCATCTGGGTGGCCATCCTGAGCTGCGAGGCCAGGATCGAGACCTCCTTCTCCCCGCCGGCAAAGCAGACGGTGACACACGTGCCGCAGCCGAGGATCAGCACCTTCTCGGCGTCGGCGATCATGCCCTTGATCTCGTCAAGGGGCTTTTGTTCTGCTACTATCATGCCTCAACCTCCATCTTTGGTGGTTCAATTGTCCTACGAGCCTTTAGCGGGTTAGGCCCTAGCTGCCGCGCCCGCTCTGTCATCTCGCTTGCGATCTCGGCAAAGTGCGCTCCCTCTGCCGAAGACAGGAAAAACATCTCCAGCCGCTCCGGCTCCAGGCCGACCTGGGCCAGCAGCTTTTTGGCGTAATTCACCCTTCGTTCGGCTCCGAGATTACCTTCCAGGTAATGGCAGGTGCCCTTCAGTCAGCCGGCGACGAATACGGCGTCAGCTCCCTTCTCAAAGGCCCGCAGCAGATAGATCACGTCCAGCTTGCCGGTGCAGGGTAGGTGCAGCACCTTGACGTTGGGCGGATAGCTGAGCCGCATCGACCCCGCCAGGTCTGCCGCTGCGTAGGCGCAGTAGTGGCAGGCAAAGGCCAACACCTGGGGCTCAAAATCGTTCATGTTTGGCTACTCCAAGCATTCTCACTCTGCCAACGCTGTAGCTATGGCCTCGAACAGGGCCTCTTCTTTGGCCAGCACCTGGTCATCGCGAAAGTGCTGCAACTGGATCGCCTTGGCCGGGCATTCGGCCGGGCACAGGCCACACCCCCGGCAGGCCGCCGCCGCGATCTCGGCCGCGCCGGCAATCTGCCCCACTCCTGTCAGCGCCGGGTTGATCTGCACTGCGCCAAAAGGACAGATCCGCACGCAGGTCAGGCAGCCGGTGCACTTGCTTGCCTCCACCTGGGCGACGACGCCGCCCACCTCTAGTGTCTCTTTCGACAGGATGCGCGCCGCGCGGGCGGCGGCCGCCCCGGCCTGGGCGATTGCCTCGTCGATCAGCTTGGGGTAGTGGGCCAGGCCGGCCAGGAACAACCCTTCGGCTGGGAAATCGACCGGCTGGAGCTTGACGTGCGCCTCCAGGAAAAAGCCCTCGAGGGTGCACGAGAACTTGAGCATCTCGGCCAGCTCGCGGCTGCCCTCCGACGGGATGATGGCCGACGACAGCACCAGCAGGTCGGGGTTGAAGGCCACATCCTGGCCCAGCAGCGGGTCGTGGACGGTAATCTGGAGCCGGCCGTCGACGTCGATCTGCGGCCGTGTCCCTTCCTGGTAGCGCAGGAAGAGGACACCGGCCTCGCGCGCCTGGGTGTAGAGCGTCTCCAGGAAGCCGTAGGTGCGGATGTCGCGGTTGTACAGGACCACCACCCGCATGTCGGGGTTCAATTCCTTGAGCCGCAGCGCATTCTTGGCCGCCACCGAACAGCAGATGCGGCTGCAGTAGAAGGGCGTGTTGCCGCCTTCGTCCCACGGGCCGACGCATTGCAGCATCACGACCGATCTCAGAGCTTTGGCCTTGGATTTTGAGATCCCTTCAGGGGATGGATTGTCCGCGAGAGCTGTAAGCAGCTCCTCCAGGTCGATTTGGGTGATGATGCGCGGGTCGGTGCCGAGGCCGTGGGCCGGGCCGCGGTATACCTGGCCGCCGGTGGCGACGATGGTCACGCCGTGCTCGATCAGGCGCTGGGTGGGATCCAATCGGCTGGCTATCGTGGTCTTGAAATTGCCGACAAAGCCGCTCGACTTGACTATCTCATGGCCGGTCAGCGCTTCGATGCGCGGATGGCCTTTGACTCGGCCGATCAGGTCGCTGCAGGAAGGCCTGCGGGTCGGCGCCTTCACCGGTCGAATGGAGCCGTCGGACCAGCCCGCCCAGCTCCCATTCGCGCTCCACCAGGGTCACGTCGTAGCCCTGCTCGGCCAGGTTGAGCGCGGCGGCCATGCCGGCCACTCCGCCGCCGATAACCAGCGCGCTGTGGGACAACGGCTGCTCCTGGGTGTAGAGCGGTCCCAGCAGTCGGGAGCGGGCAACCGCCATGCGGGTCAGGTCCCTGGCCTTGGCCGTGGCTCGATCGGGCCATTTGGCGTGGACCCACGAGTCCTGGTCGCGGATGTTGGCCATCTCGAACAGGTAGGGGTTCAGCCCGACCTCGCGGATCGTGTCGCGGAAGATCGGCTCGTGGGTGCGCGGCGTGCACGACGAGACGATGACCCGGTTCAGCCCCTTTTCCCGCACCCGCTCCTGGATCAGCTTCAGCGAGTCGGCCGAGCAGGTGTAGATCGTGTTTTCGGCGTGAACGACGTTGGGCAGCGTTGCGGCGTACTTGGTCACGGCGGCCACGTCCACCACGCCGGCGATGTTGCTGCCGCAGCTACAGATGAACACGCCGATGCGCGGCTCGTCGGCCGGCGTCACCGGGGTCTCGGGTGGGTACTCCTTGGGCGGCACCAGCGTGCCCGCGTGACTGCCCGACCAGCGCCAGTGCCGCGGCCGCTGCGCCGCCGGCCTGGATGACGCTGTCGGGGATGTCCTTGGGCTCGGCAAAGGTGCCACACACGAACACGCCCGGACGGGTCGTCTCGACCGGCTTGAACGGCTCGGTCTGGCAGAATCCCCGGGCGTCCAGCTCGATGCCGACCGCCTTGGCCAGTGCCTCCGATGCCGGCTCCATGCCCACGCTCAGCACAACCAGGTCGAACTCGTCCTTGCACAGACGCCCATCCTCGGTCTCGTAGACCAGGCGCAGGTTGTGGGTGGTCGGGTCCTCGGCGATGGCCGGGATCCGTGAGCGGGTGTACTGGATGCCGTACTGGTTCTGGGCTCGCTGGAAATAGGCGTCAAACCCCTTGCTGAAGGCGCGCATGTCCATCAGAAAGACGCGGCACTCGACACCGTGGATGTGCTCGGTGGCGAGCATCGCTTCCTTGGTGGCGTACATGCAGCACACCGCGCTGCAATAGTCGTGCTCGCGGTCGCGCGAGCCAATGCACTGGAGGAAGGCGATCCGCTTCGGCTCCTCACGATCCGACGGCCGGGTCACGTGGCCGCCGGTCGGGCCGGAGGCCGATAGCAGCCGTTCGAACTGCATCGACGTGACGACGTTCGGATAGCGGCCATAGCCCAACGCCGAGTAACGACCTGGGTCGAAGAGCTGGTAGCCGGGGGCCAACACCACCGCGCCGACCTTCAATTCCTGCTCGATATGGTGCCTGCTGATGGTCGATTGCCCCGGCCTTGCAGGCCAGGACGCACTGGTAGCACTCGGAACAGAGCCCACAGCGCAGGCAGCGCAGCGCCTCGGCGTGGGCCTGCTCAGTGGTCAGGCCCAGCTCGACCTCGCGAAAGTCGGCGGTGCGTTCGGCGGGCAGGACGGTCGGCACCTCCTCCCGGGGCCGCAGGTCAACCTCGCCCCGCGCCCGCATCTCGGCGATCTCGGCCTCGGTCAGCTCGGCCACCGGCAAGGGGGTCAGCTCGCGCGGGGTGAGCAGCGGCACGCCGCGCAGATAACGGTCGATCGACAGCGCGCCGCGCCGGCCGTGGGCGATGGCCTCGATCAGCGCCCCCGGACCGGCCGCCGCGTCGCCTCCGGCAAATATCCCCGGGCGGTTGGTGGCCAGTGTCTGAGGGTCGACCTGGAAGGTGCCCCGCCGCGAGATCTCCAGCCTGTGGCCGGGATCAAGGAAGCTGATCTCGGGGGCCTGGGCCACGGCGGCGACCAGCGCGTCGCAGGGGAGGTCGAATTCGCTGCCGTCGACAGGGATCGGCCGCCGCCGGCCGCTGGCGTCCGGCTCGCCCAACTGCATCCGCACGCAGCGCACGGCGGCGATCTGGCCGGCGTCGTCAGACAGGACCTCCACCGGCTGGACCAGCGCTTCGAGCTTGATCCCCTCTTCCAGCGCCTGGTCGATCTCCCATTCGTTGGCCGGCATTTCGGCCCGGGTGCGGCGATAGATGATCGTCACGTCGCGGGAGCCCAGGCGCAGGGCGGTGCGGGCCGTGTCGATGGCCGTGTTGCCGCCGCCGGCAACCACCACCCGGTCGCCCAGCCGGACCTCTTCGCCCAGGCTGACGCTGCGCAGGAAGGGCACGCCGTGGAAGACGCCCTTGGCGTCTTCGCCGGGGATGGCCAGGTGCTGCGCCTCGTGGGCGCCGATGGCCAGGAATATGGCGCTGTAGCCGTCGGTGAACAGTTGATTGATGTCCCGCACGGCATGGTTGAGCTTGAGCTCGACGCCCAGCTTGAGGATTTCGTCGATCTCGCGGCGCAGCACGCGGCGCGGCAGGCGGTAGGCGGGGATGCCGACGCGCATCATGCCGCCCGGTACCGGAAGCGCCTCAAAGATGGTCGGCCGGTAGCCCATGCGGGCCAGGAAATAGGCGGCCGTCAGCCCGCACGGCCCGGAACCGACCACTGCTATGCGCCGCTTGTCCTCGGGCGGCAGCTCCTGGGGAGCCAGCGGGAAAGGGGTCAACTCCCCTGGTCCTTGTTCCTCAGCTCCCTTGCTCTTTCCACTCCCAGCATCGCCCGCATCGCGCTGCTCGTACACCGTGTCGGCCACAAACCGCTTTAGGGCGCAGATCGACACCGGCTTGTCCACCTTGCCCCGGTTACATTCGCCCTCGCATGGGTGGTGGCACACCCGGCCGACCGTGGCCGGGAACGGGTTGTACTGCTTGATGACCTCCAGAGCTTCTTCATAGCGCCCCTCGGAGATGAGGGCGATGTAGCCCTGGGCGCTGGTCCCGGCCGGGCAGGTGGCCTTGCATGGCGACGTGCCCTTTTTGGTGATGGCGTAGGCGTTGGGGATAGCCTGGGCATACGGCTTAAAGATGGCAGTCCGTTGGGCCAGACCTTCGTTGAACTCGCTGGGGACGTGGATGGGGCAGACGGCAACGCAATCGGCACAGGCGGTGCATTTGTCAACGTCCACGTAACGAGGTCTGCGCAGGATCGTGGCGGTGAAATCGCCGGGCCCGCCCTCCAGTTTCAGCAGGTCGGCGGTGGCGATGATCTCGATGTTGGGATGGCGGCCGGCCTCGACCAGTTTGGGGGAGATGATGCACATGGCGCAGTCGTTGGTCGGGAAGGTCTTGTCGAGCTGGGCCATCTTGCCGCCAATGGTCGGTGAGCGTTCCAACAGGTAGACCTTGATCCCGGAACCGGCCAGGTCAAGTGCCGCCTGCACGCCGGCGATGCCGCCCCCTATGACCAGGGAGGCGCCCACCGGTTTGCCAGTGACGACTTGATCACTATCCTTGGGCTCGTCCATCGCCTGCTATCTCAATCAACTTCCTGGATTTGACCCGGTTTAACGGCAAGCCCACCTCCTCGGCAGACAGCCCCATGGCCAGGCCGAGAAGCTGGGGATAAAAGACCACCGGCACATTGTAGCGCGTCTCGTACATCTTTTCGATGCGGCGCTGCTGCAATTCGTACATGATGTCGCAAAAGGGACAGACGATCACCAGCGCATCGGCGCCTGAAGCCGCGACCCGTTCCAGCTTGAGGCGGGGCATGGCCAGGGCCGTGTTTTCGTCTGCGCCCAGGATCCCGCCACCGCAGCACTGCTCGCGGCCCTCGTAATAGATCGACTCGGCCCCCAGGGCTGTGATGAGGCGGTCGAGGCTGTGCGGATTCTCCGGATCGTCAAAGCGATCATGGGCATCCACCGGCTTCAGATAGTGGCAGCCGTAGTGGGCTGCCAGTCGCAGGCCCGACAGGTCGACTGTCACTGCCTGGCGGATCCGGTCCAGGCCCACCTGCTCGTACAGGACGCGGACGAAATGCCGCACCTGGATCGTGCCGTTGTACCGGTGGCCCGTGGCTGCCTCCAGTGCCTGGTTGACCCGCTGCCGCAGCGCCTCATCGCCCTGCAGGGCGTGGTTGGCCTCGGCCAGGGTGCCGGTGCAGGAGCTGCACAGGGCACAGACGTCCAGCCCCTGTTCTTCGGCCAGGGCCAGATTGCGCGCCGACAGGAGCAGGGCGGCGTCGTGCTGGACGGCCTTGAGTGGAAAACCGCAGCAGCCAAAATCGTTGATGTCGATCAGCTCGATCCCGAGCCGGGCTGCCGTGGCCCGGGCGGCTCGCTCGTAGTTGAGCGCCCGGACCGGAGCCGTGCAGCCCAGATAGAGAGCATAACGCCCGGACGCCTGAGGATCAGCCATCTTGCGTCCCTATGAGCTCGTTCAGTCCTGTCGCAGCCACGACGGCCGCGATCTCCTCGGCGCGTTCGGTAATTGCTGGCAGGCCCTGCTCGACCCGCCGCTCATTCTCAAAGGCAGTGATGTCGTACAGCCGCCCGTGCAGGCGCAACTGGTCCACCTGGGTGCGGAAGGAAGGGTGGATGCAGCCGTGCCGAACGGCCACGTTCTTGATCGCGTGCATCAGCTCGGTGATGCGCACGTCCTGGGGACAGCGCTCGTGGCAGGAGTAGCAGGTGGAGCACAACCAGATAAAGTCGCTGGTCAGTACCGGTTCTCTCAGGCCCAGGAGGGCCATGTGGATGATCCGGCGGGGGTTGTAGCGCTCGGTGACCTCTCGGACCGGGCACGATGCGGTGCAGGTGCCGCAGGCAAGGCAGCGGTGGATATGCTCGCCGCCCGGCTCGGCGGCAATCTCCCCCGCGAAAGTGGGGTCCATCCGATCCTGTGGGATCGTGTTGTCGGTCACATCCTCTCCTTCAGAAGAGGGGGCTCCGTGAGCAAGTCCCCTTACGGTTCCCCAACAGGGCTGCCAGAAACAGGCAGCACAAGAGAACCCCGTGAATCAGGCCGCCGTAGCGGGCTGGGACCCAGCTTGCGGATCCGTTCGGTCATTTCTGTGGCGGCGCTGGCAAAAGCCTGGGCCTGGCTGCCGGACATGTAGTAGATGCCCAGCCGCTCGCCCTCCAACCCAACCTGCTCGATCAGCTTGCGGGCATAGGCCACCCGCTTGGTGGCCCGCACGTTGCCGTGGATGTGGTGGCAGTTGCCGATGGAACAGGCGACGACGTACACGCCGTCGGCCCCCTGCTCAAAGGCCTTCAGGATATACTCCGCGTCCACTTTGCCGGTGCACGGGAAGCGGAAGAGCTTGACGTTGGCCGGATAGGTCACCCGCGTGGCCCCGGCTGTATCGGCGGCCATGCTGCCGCAGTAGATGCAGGTAAAGGCTGTCAACTGCGGCTCGAACCCGTCACCGGCCAGGATCCCGGCCCCTTCGGCCGGGACGATGTCGTTGCTGCTGTCGTCACTCATGCAATTCCTCTTCCTATGATTTCCACTCCGCTGGCGCGCCGGGACTCGCTTCGCTCGGAACTGCAAGCCACTGGCCCAGGATCGGCTCCTCCGCGATCATGATCTGATCGTCACGGTAGCGGCGGAGCTGGATGGCGTCTGGCCGGGCACTCGCTGGTGCAGGTGCCACAGCCGGTGCACAGCGACGGCTCGATGTAGGCCGCACCGATGATCTGTCCAACGCCGCTGGCCTGGTGATCGATCTGCGGGATGTGGAACGGGCAGGTGCGCACGCAGGTCAGGCAGCCGACGCACTTGCTCTGATCGACGATGGCGATGGTCCCGCCGACCTCCAGCCTGTCCTTGGTCAGGATGGTCATGGCTCGCCCGGCCGTTGCCAGGGCCTGGGCGATCGTCTCCTCCATGAACTTGGGGTAGTGGGCGATGCCGGCCAGGAAGACGCCCTCGCGGGTAAAGTCCATCGGCCGCAGCTTCAGATGGGCCTCCATGAAAAAGCCCTCGCTCGACAGGGGCACATCCAGCAGCTTGGCCAGCGCCGGAGTTGCTCTCGGCGGGCATGGTTGCCATCGACAGCGCCAACAGGTCGGGGGTGAAGGTGAGCGGCTTGTCCAGGATCACGTCTTTCACCCGCACTTCGAGTCTCGCCGTAGCTGATCTGCACCTGCGGGGCATCTTCCTCGTCGTATCGCAAAAAGATAACGCCGCGCTCGCGGGCCTCGGTATAGTACTCTTCGCGGAAGCCGTAGGTGATCAGGTCCTTGTAGAGGACATAGACCTGGCAGTCGGGGTTGATCCGCTTGATGGCGATGGCATTCTTCATGGTGTTAGTGCAGCAGGTCCGGCTGCAATAGGGGATCTTCTGCTCCGGTCCCTTGACGCACTGGATCATGACCACCTGCTTGAGCTGCCGGGCCGCGTCCACGTCCTCTGCCAGTCGCTTCTCCAGCTCCAGTTGGGTGATAACGCGCGGGTCCTGCCCGTACAGATAGACATGGCCCTTGTACTCATAGCCGCCGGTGGCCACCACCGTCACGCCGTGCTTGATCTCCCAGCAGCGCGGTGCAGTCGCCGTTTCCGGCATAGCTTAGCCGGGTGCGAAAGTTGCCGACGTGCCCCTGAAAGTCAATCACCTCGGTGTTGTGGTGAGAGCATGATCCGCTCGTGACTGTGCACGCGCTTGATCAGGGTCCGCAGCAGCCGCTGTGGGTTTGGCCCCTCGGCCGACCGGTACAGGTTGCGCAGCACTCCGCCCAACTTGTCGGTCTTTTCCACCAGATAGACGTCATAGCCCTCGTCGGCGATTGCCAGCGCCGCGGTCATGCCGGCCAGGCCGCCGCCGATGACCAACGCCGAGCGCTCAAAGGCTCGTTTCTCTTTGCTGTAGGGTTCAGGAAGTGGCGGACGCGTGCGACTGCTACCCGCATCTCTTCCTGTGCCTTGCGCGTGGCGCCCTTGCGGGTCATCACTATGGACCCAGGCGCAGTTGTCACGCAGGCTGACAAACTCAAGCAGTTGGGGGTTCAGCCCGACCTGCTGGATGGTGCGGTGGAAGAGGGCCAGGTGGGTGCGCGGGGTGCAGGCGCCGATCACTATTCGGTTCAGGTCGTGCTCGCGAATCGCCTCCTGGATCGCCTCTGGCCCCCCGCTGATGCAGCCATAGTCCAGAGCCTGGGCGTGGACCACGCCTGACAGGCGGCGGGTGTAGGCCAGCACGCTGTCCACGTCGATCACCTGGTCGATAGTCGGGTGGCAGTAGCAGGCAAAGACCCCAACGCGCGGCGGTTCGCCGCTGACATCGCGTTCCGGCGGGTAGGAAGGCTCGCTGATCGCGGTCCCTGACTTGCCCGACAGTAGGGCCATGCACCGGGCCGCCGTGCCGCTGGCGTCGATCACCGTCTCGGCGATCTCTTTTGGGGTAGCAAAGGCGCCGGCGACAAAGACGCCGGGCCGGCTGGTGTCCAGCGGCTCGAACTTGTCAAACCGGCAAAAGCCGTATTCGTTCAGCTCGATCTGCATGTCCTCGGCCAGCGACACTGCCTTGGGCGGCGGCTCGCTGCCCACCGACAGCACGACCAGATCGAAGGTGTCCTTCTTCAGCACGCCTTTTTCATCCTGGTAGTACAGGATCAGATCGTGGGTGGTGGGATCCTCCTTGATTTCCGAGATACGGCAGCGGACGTACTTGACCCCCCACAGGTCCTTCGACTGCTCAAAATAGGCGGTGTATTCCTTGGAAAAGGCCCGCTCGTCCATGATAAAGATCTCACAGTCGACTCCCGGCAGCCGTTCCTTGGCCAGCACTGCCTCCTTGGTGGCGTACATGCAGCAGATCGACGAGCAGTAGGGGTGCTCCTGGTCGCGCGAGCCGATGCACTGCAGCCAGGCGATCCGCTCAGGGGTCTTGCCGTCGGACGGCCGCTCGACGATGCCTTCGGTTGGGCCAGAGCGGCTGGACAAGACGCTCGAACTGGAGGCCGGTGACCACGTTGGGATAGCGGCCGTAGCCCCATTCCTCGGCCGGGGTGGGATCGTACAGCCGGTAGCCCACGGCCAGGATGATGGCTCCGACGTTGATCTCTTCAGTCCGGTCTTCTTCATCCAGGTTGATCGCCTTGGTCGGGCAGATCTGCTCGCACTTGCGGCAGTCGACGCAGTAGGGGCCTTTTTCGATCACATAGGCATTGGGCGTGGCGCGAACCGAAGGCTTGTAGGCCGCCTTGTGCGTCACCAGGCCGGCTTGATAGCCACTCGGTAGGTCCACCGGGCAGACGCGGGCGCATTCGTCGCAGTTGATGCACAGCTCAGTATTGACATAACGGGGCCGATGGTAGACCTGGACGGTAAAGTCGCCCGGCAGCCCTTGGGCGCCGACCGCTGTGCTGTTGGTCATGATCTCGATGTTGGGGTGTTGGCTGTGATCGAGCAAAAAGGGAGAGATTGAGGGCCGCGAGCAGCCATAGCCATGGTCCGAGGTGCCGCGGCACAGGACACAGTCGTGGGTGGGGAACATAAAGCCCAGTTGGGATACGATGCCGCCAATGCTGGGCGCCGAGTCGAGCAGATAGACCTTGAATCCCGAGTCCGCCAGGTCGACGGCAGCGCGCATCCCACCTACACCTGCACCGACGACCATGACCGAACCAAGCATCCTTCTTTGATCCACCAATTCCCTCCTGACTAGGTCCCGGCCTGTGGGCCGGGAAGAGGATATATGAGAGCCCCAACGTTGGACGCGGGGCTCGAAGGCGTAGCAGCTCTCCTTCGAGTTGTGCATGTGCGCTTCTAGTTGGCAACAGGTCCGTCACTGACCGTTAGTCATTATACCCAATGTGCAGGAAAAATGCAAAAGGCGAATCGAGGTGCGACGCGCCAGCCGATGACAGCACGCGCTTGTTTTTGCCCTTTGGGGCGGTCTATGGTATACTTGACGCGTCTGACGAGCTGACTCACTGAGGGACTGAACGCTTGCAGGAGGGAATTGTGGACCAACTGTGGCTGAGCTTCATTCAACTGATCATCGCCGTTGTCTTGAGCGCGATTGCCGCCTATCTTGCCCTTTTCCTGTTCCAATGGTTCACCCGTGGCGTGGACGAGTGGCAGCTGCTGCGCGACGGCAACGCTGCGGTGGGCATCGTCCTGGGCGCAATGCTGGTCGCGGTGGCGATCATCCTGCGCCCGGCCCTCTGTTGTCGATAGGTCTACATGGGACGTGGGCAGCAGCGCTTTTGGACAGGTGCTCCTGACCGAAACGCTGCAGTTGGTCATCGGCCTGGTCCTGGCAGTCGTCACCCTGGAGGTAGCACTCTTTCTGTTTGCGGCTCTGACGCGGGGCATCGACGAGGTGGCCGAGCTGAAGAAGGGCAACCTGGCCATCGCCGGGCTGCTGGCTGGCGTGCTCATCGGCATGGGGCTGATGGTCAGTCAGGCAGTGGGCGAGATCATGAGCCTGGTCGCTTCGCTCCTGTTTTGATGCCACATTGTCCCTGTCATGGAGGTGACATCTTGACCGACCAAGATCGCACGGAGCCCCTTGAGGAAGAAGAGATGGATCTGGAGTGCGTCCTTTCGTGCCAGGGTATAGACCTGGCCCAGATCTACAAGAGCAAGCTGGAGGCGGCGGGCATCCCGGTGCTGCTGAGCTACGAAGTGGCCGGGCTGGTCTTTGGCATCACCATCGACGGCCTGGGCGAGGTAAGAGTCATGGTGCCGGCCGAGTTTGCGGCGGAGGCCGAGGAGCTGCTGGGCGTGGGTGAGGCGGAGGCCACCGACGAAGGCGAGCAGGCGCCGTCCGGCGAGCCTGATGAGGGCGAGGGGGAAATGCTCTCCGAAGAATAGGGCTGGTCGTTAAGCCGAAAGTCAAGCCTCTCACAGGCTTTGCGCAGCACCCCGGAGCGGAGTGGGCGGAACCTGTGGGAGGCTCGTTTATTGGGTGCCCTACCGACCGATCACAGCGTCGGCGGGCATGCCCGGCTTGAGCAGGTGGTCAGGATTGGGCAGGCGGATGCGGACGGCAAAGACCATGTTCACCTGGTCCTTCTCAGTTTGCACGTTCTTGGGAGTGAATTCGGCTTCTGTCGAGATGTAGGAGACCGTGCCGAGAAAGGACCGTCCGGGGAAGGAATCGACCTCGACCTGGACCTCCTGCCCCAGGTAGACGCGTCCCAGCTCGCTCTCCGGGATATAGACCGTCAGGCGGACCTCGTCCAGGTCGGCGATGGTGAGGAGCGTGGCCCCGGCGATGGCTGCCTCGCCAGCGTGTGCGGATCGGCTGGTGACCACGCCGTCGATAGGCGACCGCAGGGTCCGTTTGTCCAATTGTACCTGCAGCGCTGCCACGGCGGCCTGGGCCTTGCCCACCTGGGCTTCAGCCACTGCGACCTCTTCGGGCGTCGGTCCCGCCTCCATCTCGGCCAGCTTGGCTTGGGCGACGGCCACGCCGGCGGAAGCGACATAGTACTGCTGCTCGGCCAGGTGCACCTGGCTGATCAGCGCCAGTGGGTTGTCGCGCAGGGCCTGGAGCGCGGCCAACGTCTGGTCAGCGCCGGCCTTGTCCGCCTTTGCCGCCTCCAGGGCAGCTTGGGCGGCCTCGACCTGGTATTGATAGACGAGGTAGAGGCCCTTTTCTTCCAGGGAGCCTTGGGCGCGATAGCGCTCGCGCTCGGCTTCGGCGGCAGCGATCTGGGCCTGGGCTTGCTCGATCTGCACGGCAGCCAGGTTCACGGCGGCCTGAGCCTGGGCGATCTGGGCGTCGATTTCCTGTGGATTGTCGAGGATCGCCTGGGTACCATCCCAGGCTGTCTTGGCCGCGTCACGCTGGGCGAGCGCTTGCTGCACGGCGGCCCGCGCAGTCAGAATCTCGGCCGGATGGGTACCGGCCTCGACGATTGTCCAGGTTGGCCCTGGCTGCCGCAACGGCGGCTTCCGCCTGGGCCATCTGAGCCTGGAGCGTGCTGGTATCCAGCTCGACCAGTACCTGGCCGGCCTGGATTTCGTCGCCCTCGCCGGCATCCAGGGTAACAATCCGTCCGCCGAACTCGGAGACGATCGCCACCTCGTCACCCTCGACGCTGCCAAACACGCGCAGCAGAGTGGGCTCTGTCGTTGCCGGTTGACTGCCGGCCCAGGAGACGACCTGGGCGGCCCGCTCTGCGGCTAAACCTCGATCGATCAGGAATTGACTGGCCTGCTCGGGAGAGCTGCGCATCCACCACCAGGCGGCAGCCAGGACAGCTCCCATCAGCAAGAGAACCACCATCAAGACGATCTCTGCGTTTCATCGCGTCCCTTGCCACGTCTCTATTGTGTCGAGATCACGGCGTCAGCTGGCATGCCGGGCTTGAGGGCGTGATCCAGATTAGGCAGCATGACTTTGACGGCAAACACCATGTTCACCCGTTCTTCGCGGGTCTGGACGTTCTTTGGGGTGTACTCGGCCTCGCTGGCGATGGTAGTGATCGTGCCGGTAAAAACCCTCCCCGGGTAGGCATCGACGGTGACCGACACCGTCTCGCCGAGGCGGATTAGTGCCCAGATTGGCTTCCGGCACATACAGGGTCAGCGTCAAGTTGTCGAGGTCGGCAATAGTCAGCAGTGGCGCGCCGGGCAAGGCCACCTCGCCTACGTGAACCGGCCGCTCAAGCACCAGGCCCGCCATCGGCGCTTTCAGTGCGAACTTGGACAGCTGTACCTCGAGCGCCGTCAAGAGCGGCCCGGGCCACATCGACCTGGGCCTCGGCAGCGGCAATCTGCTGTGGTGTGGCGCCCATCTTCAAGCCTTCCACCTGGGCCTGGGCGACGACCACCGCCGCGCTGGCGATCTGGTATTGCGACTTGGCGGTGTCGGCCTGGGCCTGCAAAGTCAAAGGATCGGCCTTTTGCGCACTCAGCGCCGACAGGTAGCTCGCCGCCCCCTGTTGGCCGGCCTGGGCCTGGGCCAGCGCGGTCCAGGCGATCCACGATTGGTAGGTGGCTGCTGCCTGTTCGTAGTAGGCATCGGGCAGCGCATCGTCCGGCAGCCGGATCGGCGCCAGGTACCACAGCTCGGCCGTGCCACCGCGGATGACAAGCTTGTAACGCTTCCACCTGTATTCGCCATCTTCCATGCCGGGCGGCAAAGGAATGTCGATGGGCAGGTCTTCGAGGGCCGAAGGTGCCGACCAGGACCCACTCGTCGTAGGGCTCGAAATCTTCCAGCACCTGGACGGCCGTGTCGGCCAGGTCGCGCCCGGCCTGGGCTGAGTTGGCCATGGCCTGCGCCTGAAGCTCCTGGAAATCCAGGACGTTCAGTTGAGCCTGTGCCGCTGCTATCGACAGATCCAATTGCTGGGGGTTGTCGCGCATTGCCTTGGCGTCTTCCCAGGCCACGCTGCCGGCCTCCTCGGCTGCCTGGGCCTGCTCGACCAGGGCCTGGGCATAGTCCAGCGTCTCGGGGCGCACGCCGGCCTTGACCTTGGCCAGCGTCGCCTCGGCTACGGCCACGTCGGCCTGTGCCTGCTCGATCTGAGTTCTGAGCAACGAGTCGTCCATCTCGACGACCACCTGCCCTTCCACCACCTCGTCGCCCTCGTCGGCGTGGATGGCGACGATCCGCCCACCAAGCTCGGTGGTGACCGAAGCCTCGTCGGCCTCGATGAACCCGGACGCGATCAGCTCGCCCGGATTGGTCTCAGATGCAAGGCCCAGACGGGCAGCTATGTCCTTCGTCATGCGCTGAATGGCAGCCCAGGTCTGCGGGCGATTGGCCTTTACCCACCATGCTCCTGCCGCCACTCCGCCGATCAGGAGGAGGACGGCTACACGGATGATCCATCGTTTCATGGTTCTTGCCTATCGCTCTGAGCGTGTGGCGCTCGCACGCTGGAGATGAACACGTCTTCCAGCGACGGCGCAATGGTGTCCATCGTGCGCACGCTCGACCCCTGCGCCATCCAGCACCGTCTCAATCTGTGGCTTTAGCCCTTCCATGTTGGGCGCGACGGCGTGGATCAGTGCGCCATACAGGGCCACTTCGTCAAAAACCCCCATCTGCCGGAGAGCCGGGATCGCCGCTGCCGGCCGGTCACAGTCGATCTCCAAGCACCTGGCCACGCATCTTGGTATCTTTGATCACGGCCGGCGAGCCCTGGGCCACGATCCGCCCGCCCTGGATAAAGGCCAGGTTCTGGCAGTGTTCGGCCTCGTCCATGTAGTGGGTGGTGACCATGATCGTGGTTCCCTCCTCGGCCAGGTCGTACAGCAGGTGCCAGAAGCTGCGGCGCGAGATCGGGTCCACGCCGGCGGTCGGCTCGTCCAGGAAGAGCATCTCCGGCTCGTGGATGATGGCCGCGCCGAGGGCCAGGCGCTGTTTCCAGCCGCCGGCCAGGTTGCGGGTCAGCTCCGCCTCGCGGCCGTTCAGCCCGGCCATCTGTAGCACGAACTCCTTGCGCGCCTGGAGCCGCCGGCCGCGGACGCCGTAGGTCCGGCCGTAAAAGTTGAGGTTCTCGTCCACCGTCAGATCGTCGTACAGGCTGAACCGCTGTGACATGTAGCCGATACGTTTCTTGACCTCGTGCGTCTGCCTGACAATGTCAAAGCCGAGCACGGCCGCCGTGCCAGATGTCGGCTTGAGCAGGCCGAGCAGCATGCGGATGGTCGTCGTCTTGCCGGCGCCATTCGGCCCCAAAAAGCCAAAGATCTCGCCCCGGCGCACGGAAAAGGTGACGTGATCGACCGCGACGAAACTGTCGAACAGCTTGGTCAGACTCACAGGCCTCGACGGCTTGGCTATGTTTGTTCATCACTCTGACTCGCGCTCTGTCTCTTGACCAGGGATATGAACGCCTCTTCCATGCGGGGCCGGATGGAGCGCATGCTGGCGACGCCGATGCCTGCTTCGGCCAGGGACGCCCTGATGGCAGCCTCGCGCATCTGGGCGCTGTCCACAAAGGCATGGATCAGGTCGCCGTAGGTCTGGACTTCCAGCACGCCGGCCAGCGACCCGACTATCTTCTCAGCCTGCCGCAGATTCGAGGGCCGGATCTCCAACAACTCACCCGTCACCAGGCGCTTGATCTGCTCGGGTGCATCGCAGACGACGATCCGGCCCCGATAGATCAGCCCCACCCGCGAACAGCGCTCGGCCTCGTCCATGTACGGCGTGCTGACAAAGATAGTGATCCCTTGCAGGTGCAGCTCGGTGAGAATGTCCCAGAACTCTCGCCGTGACACCGGGTCCACGCCGGTCGTCGGCTCGTCGAGAAAGATGATCTCCGGCTGGTGGATCAGGGTGCAGGCCAGCGCCAGTTTTTTCTGCATGCCGCCCGACAGGTGAGCTGCCCGCCGCCGGCGAAACTCGGTCAGCCGGGCGAACTGCAACAGCCGCTCCTTCCGTTCCCGCCGCGCCTTGGCCGGAACCTGGAATATGTCGGCAAAAAAGTCGAGGTTCTCCTCTGCCGACAGGTCGCCATACAGGTTGAACCTCTGGGCCATGTAACCGATGCGGCGCTTGATCTGTTCGGCATCGGCCACGGTGTCCAGGCCGGCCACCCGCGCCCGGCCTGCGCTGGGGTCCATGACGGCGCACAACATCCGGATAGTCGTCGTCTTGCCGGCGCCATCCGGTCCTACCAGGCCAAAGATCTCGCCGCGCTGCACGCTCAGATCCAAACCGTCGACGGCGACCGTCTGCCTGAAACGCCTGGTCAGACTCTCCGTCTCGATGATCCACTGGCCGTTCGCTGGCTCGCTCACTCCGATCGCCTGTACGCGAGCTATCATCCTGCGTCGCCTCCTGCAGGCTCAGAGCGAGGTTCAAGTCCGAACAGAAAAAAGTCGACCAGCTCATCGACCAGCCCTTCGCGGCTTATCTCCGGATCCAGCTGATCCTGGCCCGGCTCGCCCAGTAGCAGGAAGATCAGAAAACTGCCGGTCATCGCCCGGACGACGACGTGGGTATTGACCGGGCGCAGGCGCCCGTCCTTGACCCGGGCCTGTAAGTAACCTTCCATTACGCCCAGGAGGGGGGTCATCACCTGCCTCAGGTACTGCTGGCGAAAGCCCTCGTCGGTCCACAGCTCGGTCATCAACGCCCGGATGAAATTCAAGTTGTGGCCGCCAAAGCCAAAGCGGTCGCTGAGAAAAGCCGCCAGAAAGGCCCGGTCGTCGTCGATCTCGAGTTGGGCCAGGGCATGGCTTGCCGATTGGGCGACCACGTAGCGTGTCATAGCCACTAGTAGGTCGCGCTTGTCGGCAAAATAGTTGTAGATGGTGCCTTCAGCAACATCGGCCAGCTCGGCGATCTCGCGTATGGTAGCCTGATGGAACCCCTTGCGGGCAAAGACGGCTGCTGCTGCTTCCAAGATCCGCTCGGCACGCTGCCGGCTGAGTCTCCCCCGGCGGGATTCGGGCTCGCGCTGGTCGAACTCGATCATGATAAACGCCTCCTCACATGTGAGCGCATGATCAAAAATGAGTGACTGTTCACCTTCGATTGTAGGCGAAATGCTCAGGGTGTCAAGCCTGGAGGTGTTCGAGATCTCGACTTATACTTCGGAGAGTGGGTCGTTTTCTGTGCCGGCCTCGTCGTGGGTTTCTTCATACTTGCGCCGGCGTCGGTCGAGCCAGTAGCTGCCCTGGCTCACTTCACGGCTCACCTTGCGGGCAAAGATCAGATAGCCGGTGTGGGCAATCATGCGATCCACCGGGCGCAGGCGGGCCGGCACTGCCTTGTAAGGCCGCACCACGATCTCCTCAACTTCGATCTGTCCCAGGTTGTGCTGCGCCTCCATCGCCTCAAGAAGGTCGGACACCTGGTTGGTCGTCGGCAGGATGGCGCCAAAGAAACCGCCGTCCTTTAGCGCCGCAAGCGCCTGCGGCAGGTAGGGTCCTGGATCGCGCACATCCAGGAACAGGGCATCCACGTCGGTCTCGTCGAACCCGTCGGCGATATCCCGCAGCTTGAGCTCCACGCGATCGGTCAGCCCCATGCTGCCCAGGTTCTTCTGGGCCAGGCGCAGGACATCAGGTCGGACCTCGTACGAATACAGACGTCCGGCAGGGCCCAACACCCGGGCCAGGGCCAGGGTCAGCCCGCCACTGCCGGTACCGGCCTCGATCACTCGACTGTCTGGCGTGACGTTCAGCTTGATCAGAACGTACCCGATGTCCTTGGGGTACATGATCTGCGTCGTGCGCTTGAGCTCGCTGATCAGATCGCAGGTGCTGGGCTCCAGGATGACAAAGGGATAATCCACGTGGGAACGGATCTCCCTTCCCAACGGCTGATTCAGCAGATCGTCATGGTTGACACAACCCCGGTGCGTCTGTAGCTGGCCGCCGGCCTGTAGCCGGACGATGAACTGCTTTGCGATCCTGGCTGATGAGCAGGACCAGGTCGCCCTCCTGCGCTAGATGCATGGTGTTTCCCCTCGGCTTGGCTGGCCTCATTATAGTCCTTTTTTGTTTATTTGGAAAGTCCGTGCTATAATGAGTTCAGGGGAGAGTGGCCATGGAAGAGATCGAGAACGCAGCGTTGCCACAGGGCTCGGAAGCCAAGCCTGCTCAGGGCAGGAACATTGGCAAGACGATCCTGATCGTTTTGATCGTCGTGGTGGTCGTGGCAGCCATCGGCGCCGCCATATGGGGCATGGCGACCAATCCACCCTTTACGGCCGTGCTGCGCGACATCGCGATCATAGTTCTGGCTCTGGTGACCGGGGTGATTGGGGTCTTTCTGGCGATTCTGATCTTTCAGGTGCAGAGTCTGATCGCATCTGCTGCGCAACGAGGTCAAGCCGATTCTCGACTCGGCCAACCAGACGGTCAGCACGGTGAGAGGGACCAGCACGTTCGTGAGCGATTCGGTTGTGTCGCCGATGATCCAGGTGCTCAGCTTTGCGTCGGGTGTCCGGCAGACGGCCAAAGTGCTGTTTCGCGGTCCAGGTCGGCGCTCGCGTTCCGCGGGCCAAGCAGTCTGAAGACGACCAAGGCTGATCGAAGACGTACCCTGCCACAGGCAGGGCATTATTGTTCTCATATGAATCTGAACCAAAAGGAGACAGATCCCATGTCAGAAAAATCAGGTGGTGGTGAGTTTCTTGCTGGATTCCTGGTTGGGGCGCTTGTTGGCGCTGCGGCCGCGATGCTTTTTGCCCCTCAGTCAGGCGAGGAGACGCGGGTTGTCATCCGCGACAAGGGCATTGAACTGAAGGATCGGGCTGAGGAATTGTCTGCCGAGGCTCGCCGGCGGGCCGAGGACGTCCAGGCCCAGGCCAAGACCAAAGCTCAGGAGATCTCGACGCAGGCCAAGGGAAGGGCGAAGGAGATCCAGACGCGGGTCAAGGAGGCGATCGAGGAAGGCAAGGCCACGGCGACCAAGAAGAAGGCGGATCTCCTGACTGAGCTCGAAGTGGAGCAAGCGCCGGCCGGATCCGAGGCGTAGCCAACTGTCCGGGCAGACGCGGCGCACTGTGCTGCCCGCACGCCCCCTTCTTGGGGACTGCCTGCCAAACGCGAACAATCCTGCTGCATAGTTGGCGCGTACACGAGGGAGTGGGACACTATGAAGATCCGCGAGTTTGGCCCTGAAGACATCGATCCGATTGTGGATATCCTCAAGGCCAATCAGCAGTACGGCCATCCTGATATCCATGGGCCGGAAGCGATGATGCGAGTCTATCGGTGTGAGGCGGCCGAGTTCCTGGTGGCCGAAGAGGATGACCAGGTGGTCGGCCTGATCCGAGGCACCTTCGATGGATCGCGGGCCATCATCTACCTGGCCTCTGTTCACCCCGGCTATCAGCGGCATGGCATCGGCCGGGCGTTGGTTCTGGAGATCACTCGCCGTTTCAAGGAACGGGGGGCGGCCAGCATCGCCGTCATCATACCGGGTGACATCAGTTTCTGGCAGAAACTGGGGTTTCGCCAGACTACCCGCTTGATGCAGGCCTATCCCATTGATCAGGTGTTGAACAGCGCAGGCTGATCACACGACCTCGCCACAGATAAAGAAAACCCGGCTTCCGTCACGGAAGCCGGGTTCTCTTTGTCGCTCCTTCATTTCCTGGTGCGGCGAGGGCTGCCGGTCAAGAGGCCTTCGTGCTTCTGGAAGGCCTCGCCGACTGTGACCCCACCTCGCTTGATCTCGAAGCGGCGGATGGTCTTGTCGTGGTCGCTGCCCCTCGTTTTCAGGACGGCCATGGCTCGCTGCATCACGCTGTCTATCTCGACGTAGCGCAGCAAGATGACCGAATCGACGATGAATGCCAGCCGCCCCTGGTCACCCCGCACAAAGTCCGGGCCGCTGTCCTCACTCACCAGCAGGGATGTTACTCCCTCTCGGCGCAGTCCATTGATCAGATGGTTGTAGTAGCTGCGCAGCTCCACTGGGTTGCGGCTGAGGACCTGGAACTGAGTGACGCTGTCGATCACAACACGCTTGACCGCCATGTCGCGCATGGCGCTGCTGATCGGACTGATCGGCGATTGCAGGCTCGACAGGAACACCTGAGGGGAGGTGAACACGACCCGCAGCTTACCCTCCTGCTCCAGCTCGCGAAGGTTCCAGCCGTGGGCCAGGGCGTCGCGATACAGGGTGTGGGGGAACTGCTCGAAGGTCACCAGCAGGCCCGCCTCGTCCGCCTTGGATGCGCCGTAATGGAGGAATTGGGTTCCCAGTGTCGTCTTGCCGGTGCCGGGCGCTCCCTGGATCAGGGCGACAGAGCCGTTCAGCAGGCCGCCGTCCAGCATGTCGTCCAGCCCGGCTACTCCCAGGCGTGTGCGCTTGTTCTCTGCCATCGATCCCTCCTAGAAACTTGCGGCTACCGGCAAGGCCATTCCTGCTCGCCTGGCTTAAAGATACAGATGCCGATAGCTCAATTATCTCACATACTCTGCAGGCGGTCAACAATCGCCCGTGCTTCTGTTGCCAGCCGCGGCGCCAGGTCGAAGACCGACTGGCCGCGCTGGTCGGCCTCGATGGCCATGGGATCGGCCGGCAGGTAGCCGAGCATCTGCAAGTCGGGCAAACGCTGGGCGATAAATGCCTCGTCGGCGCCGGAGGCCACCTTGTTGCCGACGCCGTAGAGCCGCCGAATGCCAATGTCGTGGGCCAGGCCGCGGATGGTGTGTGCGGTCTGGATGCTGCGCTGGCCTGGCTCGACGACGACGATCAGAGCATCGACGGCGCCGGCCGTGCCGCGTCCCAGGTGCTCGACGCCGGCTTCCATGTCCATGATCAGCACCTCGTCACTGCGCAACAGCAGGTGGGTGACCAGCGTGCGGAGTAGCGCGTTCTCTGGGCAGAGACAGCCGCTGCCTCCGGACTTGACCGTGCCCATGGTCAGGATCCGGATGCCGTCACAGGACAGCGAGAAACGATCGGGGATATCGTCGACACGGGGATTGATCTTAAAGTACCCGCCGGTCTCGCCCTTCCGCGCTCCGGTCCGCTCGTAGATCAGCTCCTCCATGTCGGCAACCGGGGTGATGGTTGCCGCCTTGTCCATTGGAACGCCGCAGGCAGCCGCCAGCCCCATGGCCGGATCGGCGTCGATAGCCAGCACCTTCTGACCCCGCTCGGCAAAGACGTGCGCCAGCAAGGCGGCCAGCGTCGTCTTGCCCACACCGCCTTTGCCTGTGATCGCCAGCTTCAGCAAGCGTCTAGTTCCCTTTCAAGACGATCGGCAGGTAGACCTGGCGTGGGCCTCTGTAATGCAGCACCACCCGGCTCAAGGCAGTCAGCCGGCTGTACCCCCTGATAATCACTTTGTACTGGATGTAGCGATACTCCGGCCACTCATTCCCGCTTGGACCGACGATGTGGCGGCCTGGAGCATCGTAATAGCATCCCACGCCGGCGCTGCACCCCAGGTATGGGACTGCTGGGGTTTCCGGTCCACCGGGTCCAGCCATTGGCGGCGACGTCGCTTTGAGGCGGATTGGGCGTTGTGCCAAAGCGTGTCTGCATCAGCAGGTCGGTGGAGTGCTGTGTAGCTCCCCACCACGACAGCGCATACCATTTGGATAGGCCATGGGCATCGAGGACCTGCGAGATATAGATCCCCTCCGCGTAGTCATATCGCAGCCTGGTCATAAAGACGTCCCGGTTCCGCACGCTTCCCGGCTCGAACGGCTCGTCCCAGCGGTCGTCGTCCCAGCTCACGTACATGTTCGGTGAGAAGGTCGGGGACGTAGCCAGCTCGGCATAGACCGAAGGATTCGACTGCCGGGTGGCCGCCGGCTTATAGTTCCTGTACAGGCTCAGATCGTCGCGATAAGCATACAGCTTGGCGTTGTCATTGACCACGCCGGTGGCCTGGTCCTCGCAGGTTTCATAACCTACGCTCTTGCCCTCTGGGCTGGCAATGCGCCGCGTCTGGATCTCGTAGCGCCAGTCGTCGAAACTTGCTGCGTCGGACCAGGCGACATAGACGCCCAGGCTGTAGGTGATGATCGAGTCGGCGTGGCACCAGGTCCAATCGTAATTGGAGGCCCGGGTGAGCGACACCTGTCCCTGCCATGACGGCTCGATGGGCCAGATCGGACCGGGGTCGGGTGGCAAGACATAGTCCGAGTCGATGACAAAACCGTTGACTTTTAGCGGGCTGTCGAAGCAGAAGCCAAACGGATAGGGACATAGCTCTGGCTCGTGGTGGTTGTAGGTAGAGTAGGCGTACTAGATGTCGGCGTCGTCCCCCTCCCCCTCTTGCCAGGCCACGTGGACCGTGGTGATGTATATGGGAATATAGTTGGTTATCTGTTGGACCGGATCCCATTCCTCGAGGACTTCCACCAACGTTGTCGACACGACCATAGAAGGCTGAATGCGATAAGATGTGCCCTGATTGGGATAGGTGACCGGCACGTCAATGCCGAACGTGGCCCCCTCGTCGAACGACTGCGCGCAGTAGATATCCGGGTCTACGGGGTCTCGCCAATCCTCCCAGCAGACATAGACGGTGCCGAACAGATTGACGTCGACCGAGGGAGCGACTTGGTGTCTGGAGGGTCATGTCGGGATCGTCGGTGACAAAGTAGTTGGGGCTCCAGTTCACCCCACCGTCACCGGATCTGCGCGATGATACACGTCGTCGTTCCCGTTGCGCTTGTCCTGCCAGACCACATAGATGTTCGGCGCGCCTGCCGTCGGCTCCACGACGACGGACGGGTTCAACTGCGCCGCCGATCCCACATCGTCGTTCAGTTTCTGGTTGGTGCTCCAGCTATTCCCATAGTCGGTCGAGTAGGCGAAATAGATGTCATAGTTGCCGTTGCGGCCGTCCTGCCAGACCGCATACAGCCGGTCTCGCACCGGGTCCCACGCCAGGTCAGGACTGATCTGATTGACGGCAGACGCTTGGGTCGCGTTGATCCGGATATTGGGAATCCAGGTGTTCCCGCCGTCGATGGAACGGGAGAAATAGATGTCGCGGTCATACACGCCGCCGTTGCGGCCGTCCTCCCAGGCGGCAAAGAGCGTTCCATCGCCGTCGCCGACCAGACTGGGATTGACCTGGTTCACATTCGTGGGCAGGGTACCTGTCGTGTCGTTGATCATCGTGTCGGGAGTGTAGACGTCCGGCTCACCGGCCGGCTCGTCAAAGATGCCGAGCCGGATCACCCCCTGTGGATGGGACAGATCCAGGCCGGAAGCCAGTCCCATCTGGAAATCCTGGTGCGTCTGGTGGAGGATCTTGTCCGGGGCCTCCACCACGACCTGGAGCGGTCCGGTTACGTTGTTGTTCTCGTTCTTCTCTGGCACGAAGGCGTCGGTGTCCACCTGGGCGTACAGCGCATAGACCTTGACGTCGCCAAACGTCCAGGTCGTCGACAGGGTGTAGGACGCGCCAACCGGAAGCCACCAGCCCTGGCACCCCCATGCCACCTCGCCATCTTGACCGAGCTGGATGGGCACTATGGCCGGGTCGATATACAGATCGGTGTAAAAGTTGTTCGTCGCGCCCACATCTGCCGAACCGTGGTTGGCGATGGTGACGTATATGGTCGCCGGCTCGTTGATGGCCGGAATCGCCGGCACGACTCTGTATCTGTTCGACGACCAGGTCGGGCATAGGTGGCATATCAGGGGCTGGAGCAGCACCCTCTGGGACCGGCATGTTGGGGGTTGGCGTGGGGCGGGGATCCTTCACAACCTGGTTGCCCTGGGCCAGACCCAGGCTAGACCCGAGGATCCACACACCTGCCAATACCAGCGTCAAACAGATGAGGGTCACTTTGCTTCTCTTCATCGTCGATTCCCCCTGAATCTATCTTGTCGTTGTGCTCAAACCATAGACTGAGCTCTATCCACCGCTTCCCTTCTCTGCCGGGACTATCCCTGGCTGCCCAGGCCCCTGACTCGCAACACGCGGAACGCGATCAGCAGGCCGGCCAGGACAAACCCCCATAGCAGGAGTGTGCCCCATCCGCTGCCTGTCTGCGCGATCTCCTCCACAGGAGTGGGCGTCGCGGTTGGCAGCAGCAAGGCCACCGGAGTACTGGAAGGTGTGCCTGGGCCGGGGGTGGGGCTTGGCGTATAGGTCTTGGTCGGCGTCCGTGTGACCGTCGCCGTGCCGGGTGCGCTTGTGGGCGCCGGGGTCCTCGTCGCAGCCTGTGTCGGCTGCTTGGTGGGTGGTATAGGCGTGATCGACACCATCGGCGTGATCGGATGCAGCGTCGCTGAGGGCGTGGGAGTGAGGCTGGCCGTTGGCGTGTTGCTCGGGGGTGGGGCGGTCAGTGTAAAGAGAGCTTCCGCCCGCTTTCCGCCGGTTGCTATGGCGATGATCGTATGGACCCCGACGGTGGCGCGGGTTCCGGTTGGCGTCTTCCATTCAACGCTGATCGTGCCGTTACCCGAAACCGTGGTGTTCTCCAGTTCCCGATCGGTATCATCCCAGTACAGAGTTACCACTGTTCCAGGAGTCCACCATTCCCCGGTTGCCAGGACCTTGGTTGCCTGGGTTGCCACCCCCTGCGTGGGCTGCAAGACCAGGGTGGCCGCGGGCAGCGGCGTCCAGGTCGCGGTCGGAGTCGGGGTAGGGGTCGGGGACGCAGTCCACGTCGGCCCGGGTGTTGGCGTGTCGCGAGGTGGTGGTTCGCCGGTGGCCTGAAGCAAGGGTGACACAGCCTGTGTCGGGGCAATCATGGTCAGGCTCAAGATGACAACCAACGCAACTAGCCCTGCTGTTCGGATTGGCAAAGTGATTCTATTCATGCTTCTCCCCCATTTCGCTTCACGGGGATGGCTCGCGTCGCACCTGGGTTGGTTGAGCTATTGGCCCTGTACTCTACGTAACTGCCTATCACGCTGATTGTATCACCTTTCAACGCTCGGGTCAATAGTACCGCGGCTCCAGGATTGATCCTCCCCTCGATCTGCATTTGGCGCGAATCGCCCTTCGATTCTCCTGCTAGCGGTGCTTCCAGTCGATGTGGACCTCTGTCAGGCTGTAAGGCCCATCGCAGCCGGCGCTGGTCTGCCACCAATACTGGTCGGAGCGTGGCTTCCCGTCTTTGAACACACGCACGAACCATTTGCCCGCTTTCGGCCCAGCCCAGAAATGTATCTGGTAGTGGCCATTCTCGTCGGTGACATCTTCGGCGGTCCACCCCTGGTCGTTGCCGGCCTGCACCCGCACGTTTGGCTCCCCAAAACCGTTTTCCCCGACCACATAGCCCCACACCCAGGTAGTCTCACAATTGCCCCGCCCCTCTGACAGCGTGTAGTAGTAGGGCATAGGGGTCGGCACAGGCAGTGCGCGTCGGCGGCCGCCTCGTGGGTGGGGGTGGTGGGGGGGTGTTGGTGTTGGTCGGCAAGGGCGTAGAAGTATTGGTCGCAGTTGGCAAGGGCGTCTCTGTCGGAGTTGGTGACGGCGTCCACGTCGGTGTTGGCGAGGCCGTGTTGGTCGGCGTTGGCGTCGGCGAAGGCGTCCAGGTTGGTTCTACAAACAGTGTCGCGATGGCGACCGGGGTCCGCGTGGGTGGCTGGAACAGGTTGAAGGGGACCCACGGGTTAATAAAGATCGCCAGGTAGCACAACAGGACCAACGCAATCAGGACTACCACGACGACGGTAGCAATTTCGAGTGTTCGATCGCTAAATCGATCCAGCATCGCACAGCTCCTTTACCAACAGCGTGCTCGCTCGACACGCCTCTCATCACTACGGCGATAAAGCCGCCTGTCCATACTGATCCGCGGGGCTGAGAAAGAACCATAGCCCGTTCTTGCTGGGCTGCACGTCCACGTACAGCGGCTCGACAACGCCTGCGGCGACCATGTTCCTGGCAGCCTCCTGCAGCTTGTCCGCTGTCTGCTGCTCAGGATAGTTTGGGTACTGCCCCAGTCGCCCGGCCAGGATTGACATCCGCCGGACTCCATAGCGGCCTGGTTCCATCAACGCGGCGTCTGGCAGCGACGTGACCAGGTCCTCATAGTCGAACCGCAGTGCCTCGTAGGCTTTGCTCAACTCGCTCTGAACATCGGCGGCCTGTTGTTCCCATTCGGGCACTATCGACAAACCAAAGCCCTGCATGGCCACCCTGCACTTCAGCGTCAGCCAGTCGATCAGGGCCCAGTCTACGTTCACCCGCCGGCTGGGCTGGGTCGTTGCCTCCCGCTCCTGCCGGTAGAAGGCAAGCTTGGCCAGGTCTTCTGCTTTCAGGGCCTCGGCCAGGCTGTTCACCAGGTCAGATGGCGGTGCCGCTCCGCCGTTTGCTGCCTGCAGCACGCTGTAGGCGGCCTGGCGCCTGCTTTCCTCCAGCACTCCGATCTCGGCCGAGGAGATCGACGTCTGGGGGTTCGCCAGCAGCTCTATCGCCTCGCTAACCGGGCTGGAGAGCGGGGACTCGGCTCCCTGGGTCAGCTTGTCTATCTGCTGGCGGCATAGGTCGGCACTCTCTGCCTGACCCAGGTCGTCATAGGCCGTGGCGAGCTGGTTGAGCAGATCACGGCGGTAAGCAATCTGGAGGTAAGGGCTTCTGACGGCGATGGTGTAGACCTGGTCATATGCCCTGGCCGCCTCCTCCTTCTGGCTCATCCCCGCCCAGCTTCTGCCGTCGGCCAACAGAGCGTCGGTGCGGATCGGATCGCTCATCTCCGGGCTGAGAATCGCCAAATCATACACCTGCTGATAGGCCAGCCTGGCCATGTCGGCCTCTTCTGCAGCAGTGAATCGGCTGCCAATCTGAAGTAGCCGGCCGCTCCGCTGTTCGTCGCGCAGATCGAGTGCAAATACGAGCGCTGCATATGCTGTATGGATCTCGTTGTTGTCGATGGCAGCGTCGATTGTCTCCAGTTCCGAGGCCCCGGCCAAGGGGTATAGAGCCAGCTCGGGGGCGATCTTGTCGGGAGCGACAGCGGCGATTGGATCCTGCCAGCCGCTCGCAGCCGTCACCGGGCGCTGGCGAAGCACCAGGTAGGCCACCACGGCCCCGATGGCTATCAGCAGCAGGAGGGCCGCTGTGGCCAACAGTATCCAAGTCAATCCTCTTCGATCTAACGACATTAAACCCCTCGTGCTCGTATAGTATACTACATTATTGCGATTTTGTCTACTTTTCTACTAGCCGTATAATGGTCGCCTTGGCGCGCTGCCCCTCCAGCCATCGTTCGAAGAGGACAAGCTTCAGTTGGCCCTGCATCTCTGGCGAGATCTGGCGATTGGGGTCACGTTCCATCACCTGCACAAAGTGGTATCCATCCTCGAGCTGGAGCGGGCCGCCGATCTCGCCGGGCTGCAGCGCAAAGGCCAGGTTTTCCAGTTTCAACGGGACGAGGCCGCGTGGAAACCAACCCAGGTCGCCGCCGTTGTCCTTGGTGGCCAGATCTGTCGACCTGTCTCGGGCCGTTGCGGCAAAGTCGGCCCCGAGCTGAAGCTCAGCCAACACCTGGTCGGCGATCTCTTTGCTGTCAACGACGATCTGGCGGGCGTGCACCTGTTCAGCCACCTGAGGTGTGTCGGCGGTGACGGCGTCCATTACCCTCTGGGCCAGTAATGCCTCGCGGAGCATTTGCACATAGTCTTCACGGGTCAAGCCCGTGGCCTGCAACCACTCGTCAAAGGCCGCCTGGCCTCCACCAGACTCGATGTCGGATGCGATCTTGGCCTCCAGGTCGGCATCGGTGACACTTACCCCCAAACTGGCTGATCCTTGCTCAATGAGGACGGCATCGATCAGATTATCCAGCACCTCCTGGCGGATCTCAGCCAGGCGTGTTTGTCCCTCTGCAGTATCTGGATCGAGCCCCTGGGTGAGCATGGGTTGCTCGTATTGGCTAACCCGCCGCTCATAGTCGGCGAGGAGGATCGGCTGATCGTTGACAACCGCTGCCAGAGGAACGGGCGGTGTGGTCGGCGTGGGCGCCACTGTCGGAACTGCACTTGTGGGGGAGGCCGTGGCTGGCAGGGAGGTCGGCACAGAGTTTTCTTTGCTCTCTTCCCCACCGCAAGCGACCAGGGCAACCAGCATTGACAGCAGCACCAACACCTGGCAGCCCACCACCAGGAGACGCCAATTGGGTTGCCCTGACTGCCCGGCCCTCGTGGCGGCGATTCGTCCGTTGTTCTCTTTGGAACCAGAGCCCCTGTATTTTGTATTCCGCACCGTTACACCTACAACATATAGTGATCGTGAGCCCTCAGCACTTTCCCATTATAACCCCGAATGCAGAATCATGCAAACTGGCGAGGCTGTCGATAAATGAAAACCCGGATTCTCCTCTGAGGTGAGAATCCGGGTTCCTGATGAGCCGGGCTCCTACTTCAAGCCCAGTGCTTGCTCCAGCTCGGCGCGATTCAAGTCGATGATGATCCTGCCGTCGACATCGAACACCGGCGTGATCAGTGGACCGCCGGTCCACGTGCGGAGGCGGGCTTCAGCCTGCGGATCGGCCCGGACGTCGATCTCGGTGTAGACCACGCCTCTTTGGTCCAGAAACGCCTTGGCCAGCCGGCAGTCGATGCAGCCCGGACGGCAGTACATGACCACCGACCTGGGCCGGACGGGCGGCGTGCCTGCCACAGCCGGTGTGTGCTGGATCACCTTAACCGGAATCTTGTGCGGCTCTGGTTTTTCCGCGACGGCGGCCTGTGGCTCGAGCCCGCGCAGAGCCTGGAACACATGCTCATTGTCCGGCTGTTGGCTGATCTCGTGGATGTCGATGTAGCGGATAATGCCCTGCTTGTCAACGACGAACAAGGCGCGCTCGCTATGGCCGGCCCCTTCGCGGAAGACGCCGTACTGCTGGGCGACGGCGCCATGCGGCCAGAAGTCACTGAGAAGTGGATAGCGGATGCCGTTCAGGCTCTCAGCCCATGCCTTCAGGCATGGTATGTGATCGACACTGATACCCAGCACCTGGGTATTGTAGCCTTCGAACTTGAGCAGATCCTGCTCGTAAGAAGGCATCTGGTTCGTTCAGACGGGGGTCCAGGCCAGCGGGAAGAAGGCAATCAAGACATTGTGCCGGCCCAAGTACTCGCTGAGCTGAACGGTATCGTCCTGATGGCTCTTCAGAGTAAAGTCAGGGGCTGGCATTCCAACCTGAAGCTTCATCGGCATCTCCTTTGGACAGGTTTAGGTGGAAAGATGGTAGCATGAGTTGGCGGCGTTGTCAAACGGGTGGGGAAGGCCGAAGAGCGGCTGATGGCTATCGGCCGGCTGTCACTCCTCCGGCATGATGTAGCGATACACCGTCACCCGCGTGAACTCGGCCTGGTCCGCCAATCGTGGCGTGCTCGTCTAGCCAGCCCTGGACAAGGCCGCGCGCGTCCCACATCGACACCTCTGTCGCCACCAGCCACACCATCGGGCTCCCCGCGGTGAGGTCGGCCATTTGCCGTTCCGCTTCATCCGGTGCCATGCCGGCGTTTGTGTATAACCCTTCTGCCGACCGATAGGAACCACTATCCGCTGTCCCGGCCACAGCAGCCAGGAGTGAAGGGGGGAGTGAGTCCGGGTGTAGGTCGGACCAGCGCTCGACATAATACTCAAATGAGTGCCGACCGTAAGGAATTTGGAACAGGATCAGGTCCTCCGGCGCAACGTGCTCGATGAGATGATAGGTTGCCGCCCGGAAATCAGTCTTGAGCGGCGCGCGAGTTTGGCTCCACAGGCCCAAACCATTCAGTATCAGTAACGCCGCCAGTGACAGTGCCGCCAGAGGGCGCCAGCGGCGGCCCACGGCGACCACGCCGGCCGCGAGCAGCAAGAGATAGGCCGGGAGGACAAAGATCAGGTAACGGGTCGTGAACATCGGCCGGCGGAGCGTGATGATAAAGAAGGCAAGCACAGGCACAAACAGCCAGCAGAGCAGGATCCACAGAGTGGTGCGGCGCAGCCCGGTTCTGGGAACCTGGACAAGCAGGAATACCCCTGCCGCCAGGAGGACCACGAACAGCACCACGGCCCACCAGGTCACCGGCGGCGCCACACCCAGGCTATAGTCTGCCAGCAACGACACGAGCATCTCGTTCAGGGGAAAGAAGCGATACCCAGTGTCGACCACCTGGCGGAGGGCCGGCAGTTGCCAAGCCAGCAGTGGCAGATAAGGGAGGGTCAAGGCAGCCAGGCTCAAGAGCCACGGCTTCCAACAAGCGCGGCGGTTCCAGGAACCCAGGCAAAAGATCAGCACCTGAGCCGGGATCAGCAGCGCCGCGATCAGGTGGATGTAGAATGCGGCCGTGGTAGTGACAACATATCCCAGCCAGTGATACCATCGGCCCTGCTTCAGAGCGGTCAGGTAAAAGTAGACCGAAGTCAAGGCCAGCGCCACCACCAGGCTGTACATCTTGCCTTCCTGGCCGTACCACACCAGATAGGGCGAGGTGGCGGCCAGGATCGCGGACACAAAGGATGCCCGGTCCCGTTCTGCCTGCGGCAGAGGTGAGAATAGCTCGCGGGCCAGGCGATAGGTGAGCGGCACCGTCAGGACGCCAAATAAGAGCGACAGGAAGCGGAGGGCGAATTCGCTCCTGGCCGGCCAGGTCGAGCCAGGGCCGCAACAGGAGGAAGTAGAGGGGGCCGTTTTGGCCGGGGGTCACAAAGGTGCGCAGCAGCTCTGGCAGCGAAGACTGGGCAAAGCGGATCGCATCGACTTCATCCCGCCACAGGCTCTGGCCGTCGAGCCCGATCACCCGCAGGGCAAAGGCCAGCCCGATCACGACGACGAGCGCACGCCAGCGACGTCCTCTTGTGCTCATGAGAACGGTTGCGCCGTGCTCTACTCCTGCGCCGACCGGCGGCGCCGGGTTCTGACCCACAAAACCACAAAGAGGATAGGAAGGCCCACACCGACCAAAATGCCGACGACCAGCCAAACATAGGATATGCCAAGTGCCAGCGAGTCGATGAGCATGCCCCACTCGAATGTACACGTTTGAATCGCCTCGGACATAATGCCGTCGGGCTGTCGGATGAGGCCCCGGTTTGTGCGGTGGTGATCGGCTCCGGCAGAGACCGTCGGCGAAGGCGTGGCAGTCCGACGTAGCAGTGGGCTCGGGTGTCGGAGGCGGCTGGGGCGTTTCGGTTGGCATGATGGTGGCGGTCGGCAGTGATGGGCGGTGGTAAGAAGATGCGTTTCCGTAATGCTCGTCGGTGGCAGTAATGGGCGCGGTTGTGGGACTTGCCGTCTCCCCTTGGAACAGCATGTGAGCCGATGCCTCTTCACTGTGCATTGTCAACCCGACGGCCAGCAGCAGGGCAGCGAGCAGAAGCCAGGCCGCCAACACCAAGATCAGCGTCGGGCAGGGTTCTGGCCCTTCGGGATCCCGGTCTCCCGGTTTCAAGAGCTTGATCGATCCGGTCATCATTGTCGTTCTGCGCTTCGCATCAACTGGTGTCAAAAAAGCTCTACCTTGCCCGTCAACACCAGGAGCAGGCAGCCGAAAACGAGGACGTTGATCAAGATCAGGAAAGCGATGATCAGCCAATGTCGGATGTCAAGTGATTGAAGCATCGTCTCATCTCCTGTTTAGCTGTCAGCTCTCGGCGGATTGCTGACCGCTCAAGGATAACCGCAAATGGGAGAAATGTCAAGCCTGCTCGATCCACTTCTCACCGCACGGTGACGTCGCCGGCTATGATCCGTCTCGAGTCCACCGTCTGCTCGTCGCACCAACAGCGCTCCGTCGGCGTCCACGCCCTCGGCCATCCCTTCCCAGGCTCTATCGCCGGTCGAGACAGTCACCATCCGGCCCAGGGTAACCAGTCGCCTGGCCCATTCGGCGTGCAGCCCAGGCGCGCCGGTCCCGAGCGCCAGGTAGCGGGCCTCCACCGCGTGCAGACACAGCCCACAGCAGAGGCAGGCGCGCCACGGGCCTGGCCAGCTCGGCTGGACAGGCTGGTGGCCCGAGTCAGCAGCAGGTCCGCTTAGCTGCTGCGGATCCAGGTTGACGTTGAGGCCAACGCCGACCACAGCGTAGCTGACCCGGACGCCGCTCAGCTCGACCTCAGTCAAGATACCGCCGACCTTTGCCCCGCCGATCTCCAGGTCGTTGGGCCATTTCAGGCCGACCGGCAGGCCGGTTTCGGCTTCTACGCTCTCGGCCAAGGCCAGCCCGCACAGCATGGTCAGCTGCTGCACCTGGTGGGAGGCAATCGCTGGGGCGAAAGATGAACGACAGAAGCAGGCTGCTGGCGGGCGGCGCCTGCCAGTGACGGTCAAGCCGGCCCCGGCCGGCGGTTTGGTAATCGGTGACGACCAACGTGCCGTCTGGGGCGCCCTGCTCGGCCAGTCGGCGGGCCTCGTCCATGGTGGAACCGGTCTCGGAGCAGGTAGATCAAGTTCCGTGCCACGAGCCTGGTATTCAGGCCGGCCAGGATCCTATCGGCGGAGAGCGTGTCTTCGGTCATGAGCGTCCGGCTGCCAGACAGTTCCGGCGGATGGTCAGCCTCACCCGTTCTCTCCTCGATTCGATAGCTCGTCGTGATCTGGGCCGTCTTGTTGAGCATCCCGGCCACAGAGCAGTATTTGTCCATCGACAGCTGTATCGCATCCTCTACCGCCTTGGCCTTGATCGCCTGCCCCCGCACGACAAACTCGATGCCGATCGCTGTGTAGACGCGGGGGTGCTCTGCGGCTCGCTCGGCCTGTGCGATCACATCCAAGCCGGCAACCGCTTGTTTCTTCTTCTCCAGAATATCGATGACGTCGAAGGCTGAGCAGCCAATCAGACCGAGCAGCACCAACTCCATGGGGCTCGGCCCAAGCTTGTCGGTGCTACCGTCAACGACGATGGCGTGGCCCGATGAGGCGTGACCCACAAACCGCCTGTTCTCAACCCAGGTCACCCTGGCTTCGACAGTCATGATTTGCTCTCTTTCTGCCTTGATAACGGCGAAACACTCTGTTGCTCATTATAACCTGGAAGGACCGGTTTGACAAAATCGTGACAGCAGGCTATAATGACATAAATAAGGTTCAAGTTGTCCAGATTAGACCTCTGGCTGCATTGCACAGAAGGGAACACCGATCATGGTAATCAGCAGACGGACAGACTATGGTGTCAGGATCGTCCTCGACCTGGCCACTTCTGCCCCAGGATGAAAGGGCGGCAGCTCATGATATTGCCGACCGGCAAAAGATCCCCCGCCCATTTCTGGCCAAGATCATCTCCCAGTTGTGTTTGGCCGGGTTGGTGACGACCTACCGGGGCGCCGGTGGTGGTGTCGCCCTGGCCAGGCCTGCTGCCGAGATCACCCTTGCTCGAGGTCGTCGAAGCCCTGGAAGGTCCCATCCGCCTGAACCGGTGCGTGATCCGGCCCGACGACTGCCCCCGAAACACGCTACTGTCCTGTCCACCTTGTCTGGAGCCAGGCCCAGGCCGACCTGGTCGATCGGTTGGGCAACACTACCTTTGAGAGCCTGGCCCGCCCGGTCATGGAAGCGGCTTCATGATCGACCCGACCCTGCCCCTGATCGACCTTCACCGCCACCTGGACGGCAATGTCCGCCTCCAGACCATTCTGGACCTCAGCCGGCAGCACAACCTGCCGCTGCCTGCCTGGGACCTCGAAGGGCTGCGCCCTCACGTCCAGGTTACCGAGCCCCAACCGGGTGTCATGGCCTTTATCGACAAGTTCGCCCTGATGATCGGCGTGCTGGCCGACTATGACGCCTGCCGCCGGGTGGCCTATGAAAACGTCGAGGATGCCTGGCGTGAAGGGCTCCACTACGTGGAGCTGCGCTTCAGCCCGTGGTTCATGGCCGAGCCGCACGGCCTGGACCCTGCGGGTGTGGTCGAGGCGGTGGTCGATGGCGCGCAGGCCGGCATGCAGGATTTCGCCGTCAAGGTCAAGCTGATCGGCATTATCAGCCGGACATACGGGCCGGAGATAGGCTGGAAGGAGCTGGATGCGCTGTTGCGGCACCGGGATCGGCTGGCAGCACTGGACCTGGCCGGGGACGAAAAGCACTGGCCGGGCGATCTGTTTGTCGACCATTTCCGCCGGGCGCGGGACGTCGGCTGGCAGATCACGGTCCACGCCGGCGAGCTGGCCGGACCGGAAAGCATCTGGCAGGCGATCCGCGGGCTGGGGGCGACGCGGATCGGCCACGCGGTCAGCGCTGCCCAGGACGCGGCCCTGCTGGACTATATGGCCGAGCATCGGATCGGCATCGAGTCGAACCTGACCAGCAACGTGCAGACCAGCACCGTGCCCGATTACGCCAGTCACCCACTCCGCCTCTTCCTGGAGCGCGGCCTGCTGGCAACGATCAACACCGACGATCCAGGCATCAGCGGCATCGATCTGCGCTACGAGTACGACGTGGCGGCTCCTGCAGCCGGCCTGACAGCGGGGCAGATCCGTCAGGCACAGCACAACGCTCTGGCTGTAGCTTTTCTTTCACCTGAGGAAGCGGCGGCTATCCAGCGGCAAGCCGATCACCTGATGCGTGCGTAGCGCTTGCCGACGATTGCTTGCCCGGCTGGGCTGAGTACGAAATCGAGAAACTGCTGCACAGCCGGCGGCGGGGGATCGAGTGTGACCAGCCACAACTCACGGCAGAGTGGATAGCTGCCCTGCCGCACTGCCTGCCGATGTAGGCGCTTCCCTTTCCACTGTCAAGGCCTTGACTGCTGGCGACAGGTAGCCGATCGACACATAGCCGATGGCCTGCGGATGGCTTGCCACGTAATCCACGACCGCCTGGCTGGAGGTCACGACCACCGCCCGCGGCGTTACGCGCTGGCCGTCCATGGCCAATGCCTCAAACACAGCCCGTGTGCCCGACCCTTCTTCCCGGCTGACCGGCTGCACGACCCCCTGCGCTGGCAGGCTGCGCCAACGGCCTTCCCATTCGTAGGCCCGCCCGCTGAACAGGTCCTGCAATTGCAGCAGGCCCAACCCCTCGATCGGGTTGTCCGGATGGACGATGATGGCGATCCCATCGCGGGCGATGGGCGTCGCCTGCCAGGAAGGACTCAATTCGGCAGGCAGCCACGATGCCAGCGCCAGGTCGGCCTCGCCGGCCCGCAGCGCTTCCAGTCCGAATCCTGTGCCCGCCCCGTCCACTGCCAGGCTGATCGGCCGGCGCCTGTTCGTGAAATGCGACCGCCAGTTCGGCCACCAGCAGGACTGAGCGTCGTAGAGCCCGTGGCCCGGATCCTCTGGTAGACCGGCTCGGTCGTCGCGACCGGCTGGCCGCAGGCCAGCGAGCAGCGCCAGTAATGCGCCCGCTAGCGCAGCCAGGCCACGATGAGGCATGATATCCCCACCCACAGACAATAGATCGCAAAGATAGTCAGCTTGCCCCGCTGCAGATAACGGAGCAGACCCCAGATGGCGGCATAGCCGGTGATCAGCGCCACCAGGAAGCCGGTAGCCAGGACGGGAAACTGAGCCAGTGGATCGGGTGTGGACGATAACTTGACAAGCTGCAGTAGTCCTGCCCCCAAGATGGCCGGTGTGGCCAGCAGAAAGCTGAAGCGGGCCGCCGCTGGCCGATCCAGGCCGCGCAGCAGGCCGGCCGACATCGTCGCCCCTGAGCGCGAGATGCCGGGTGCAATGGCCGCCGCCTGCCCCAGACCGATGATCAATGCGTCCGGCCAGCGCAGGTCCGCCAGGTCTCGCGTCCTCTTGGAGCGGCTCAGCCATTCGCTCAGCAGTAGGATGGCGGCCGTCACCAGCAGGAAGAAGCTGACCCAGGCCGGCTCGCTGAACAACGACTCGAACCAATCTTCGAACAGCAAGCCCAGGACGGCAGCCGGTATGCTGCCGATCACCAGCAGCCACGCCAGCCGGGCATGGGGGTCGCGCCAATCCCAGTGAACCAGTCCGCGCAGCCAGGCGGTGATCAGCGACCACCAATCGCGCCAGAAGTAGGCCAGAATGGCCACGAGCGTGCCCCAATGCACCATCGTGTCGAACACCAGCCCCGGCGCGGGCCAGCCGAGCAGCCACGGCACCAGGACCAGGTGCCCTGAGCTCGACACCGGGACAAACTCGGTCGCGCCCTGCATGAACCCCAGCATAGATCGCCTGCAGAATGTTCATCTTAGCCTCATCCTCATGTGTTCTTGTGTGTGGATCCGCGCCTCTCCTGGCTGGCAACCCGGGTCTCTTCTGGGATCACCTGATAGCCGGACAGAAACTCTTCCTTGAAGGCCGGGAAGACGGCCTTGGGCAATCGCGGCACGGATGTCGCGCATCAGCTGCAGCAGAAAATGGACGTTGTGGATCGTCGCCAGCCGGTAGGCGAGCAGCTCTTCGGCCTTGAACAGGTGGTGCAGGTAGGCCAGCGAGAAGTGGCGGCAGGTGTAGCAGCCACAGCCAACCTCGAGCCGGGGCTGGGTCCTGCTCGAAACGGGCGTTGCGCAGGTTTATCCGGCCCTGCCGGGTAAACAGCGCTGCGTTGCGCGCCAGGCGGGTGGGCAGCACACAGTCGAACAGGTCGATGCCCCGCGCCACACCCTCCAACAGATCCTCCGGTGCGCCTACGCCCATCAGATAGCGCGGCTTGTCGGCCGGCAACAGCGGTGCGGTCACGTCCAGCATGGCGTACATCTGCGCCTTCGACTCGCCGACGCTCAGCCCGCCGATGGCATAACCGGGAAAATCCAGACCTGTGAGGTACTCGGCGCTCTGCTGCCTGAGATCGGCCCAGATCCCACCCTGGACGATGCCGAACAGAGCCTGGTCGGGGCGGGAGTGGGCCGCCAGGCAGCGATCGGCCCAGGCGTGGGTGCGGGCCAGGGCCTGCTCGTTATAGGCTCGGTCGTGGGGCTCGGCGCATTCGTCCAGGCACATGATGATGTCGGCGCCCAGCTGCTCCTGGACGTGGATCACCATCTCTGGGGTGAACAGGTGCTGCGAGCCGTCGATGTGCGAGCGGAACAGAACCCCCTCGTCGCTACTGGTGCGGCGCCCGGCCAAGCTGAACACCTGGAAGCCGCCCGAGTCGGTCAGGATCGGGCCGTCCCAGCCCATGAACCGGTGCAGGCCGCCCAGCTCGGCCACCACGTCTGCGCCAGGCCGCAGGTACAGATGATAGGTATTGCTCAGGATCAGCTCGGCGCCCAGCTCGTGCAGGTCGCGAGGATCGAGCGCCTTGACGGTTGCCTGGGTGCCGACCGGAGCAAAGGCCGGCGTGGCGATCTCGCCGTGAGGCGTGGTGATCCGCCCCAGGCGGGCGCAGGCTTGTGGCATCTGTGTGAAGCAGCGAGAAACCGAAATGCATGGATGCTTGCTCTCGAATGCGGGAGATTGTAACCCAGAACTGCCGAAACGACAAAGTGACCTCATATAGTTGTCAATATTAAAGAGTTCTGCTATAATTGCTGACTGCGAGTGGGCCAACCCTGGCCTCACGTCTGAGCACCATGAGGAGAGCCCCGTGATTCAGCGGAAGACACAGACGGCAAGCTATTGGCAGGAGCAGGTGGCGGTCAGCCGCCAGGATCTGGATTATCTGTATGACCGGATCCTGGATGCCGCCAAACCGATCCCGACCGCGGTTCTGGCCAGTTGCTGATCGATCGGCACTGCCGCCGGGAAGAAGAGATGATCCAGGCCGAGCTGAGCAAAGGCCCTGCCTATCAGCCCAAGGACCACTATGAGGTCGGTGCGCAGCTCATTTTCCCGGCGCTCGACTATGTATTGGGCACAGTCGTTGGCACGCGATCTGGCCGCAACCCCGAGTATGGCGACTTTACGGCGATCCAGGTCCGGTTTGGGAGACCAGGCAGGGATTCCAGCGAGTTTGCTTCTGGCCTCCAGGGCGAGCACCGCCTCAACCGCAAAGAGGGAGAGGGAGAGCTGCTGGTGGACGGCGCTGTGATCCCCTCCGCTGAGTTGTATGAGCTGTATGGAGCCGTTCGTCGAGCGCAAGCTGGTTGAGGCGTTGAAGGAGCAGGATAGCTTCATCTGTTACAAGGACCAATGGTTCCTGCGTGACATGCTGGCCAAGGTCCACATGGGGCATTTGAATATAGTCGAGGCTCTGATCGACGTCAAGGGCGCTCCGTTGCCCACCGCCGATCTGCTGCCGGAGCTGGGCCTGCCGGCCGAGATCCCGTCCGACATCCAGATCCTGTCTCTCAACTGTGCTCTGGAGGATGACGAACGTTTTGACAACGTCGGCGACAGCGGCCGGGACATCTGGTATCTCCGTCGCCTGACACCGGAACCGGTTGCTCAATCCGCCTGCCCGCCTGGTCATCAAGGCTGTGTCCTATGGCCGGCAGGAGATCGATCAGGAGCTGTTGCTCATCGAGCGCGAGATCGATGACGAAGGCAGCGGCGAGGAGGTGATGGGGCCAAGCAGGCCGATCTACAAGACCAGCATCACACTGATCTACCCCCACTGGCGGATCGGCACCTTGCCCCTGACGGTCCGCACCCGGGGCCTTTTTCCCCAGGCGACGACGCACCACACGCCGGTGGTGCTGATCGACGGCCAGAGCGGCGACAAGATGCAGGGATGGGTTGTCCACAAAGAGCAGTACGTGTATGGGCTGAAGGAGTGGTACAACGCTACGAGTTGCCGGCCGGTGCACTTGTCAAGCTGGAGCGGACGAGAGACCCGCGCATCATCACCATAGACTTTGAAGCGCGGCGCCTGAAACGTTTGTGGCTAAAGGTCGCCTCGGTCCAGGAAGGGCGACTGGTCTTTCAGATGAGCAAGCTGCCGGTTAGCTGCGAATACGACGAGCAGATGGCCATCGGCGAGGAGGATCCGGCAGCGGTCGACAGGCTTGCGGGCCAGGATGGAGGCCCGGGACGAGAGCCTGTTCCAACTTGATGGTGCAGATCATGCCAGAGCTGATCAAGCTCAGCCCACAGGGCACGGTCCATGCCAAGGCGATCTACAGCGGCGTGAATATCGTGAGACGAACTCCGCCCGGTCCGATTTTTGCGCTTGCTTTCGGTCAAGCCGTGTTTCATCCCGATGGGGGGAGGCTACTGGACGTTTGACGCGACGCTGGTCAAGCCGTGAGCGACCTGGCGAGACGGCTCGGAGGAAACTAGTACATGGTCAAGTGGACAAAACCGACAGTTGATACCAAGTTCCACATCGATTTCGACTGGTGGGAAGAAAAAGGGCACAACTTCCGCGTTCATCTGTTCAGCAACCTGTGCAAGGGATGTCAGGAGCGCTATCGAGGATTATCAGGAAACCGACCTGATCGACTGGATCGATCCCAACACGGCTGAGGTTACCCAGGTCGATGGGCTGTGGCACTCGCTGCGAACGTGCTGCAGCCTCAAGCCAGAGTATGTAGACACCACCACGCCGCTGACGACGGCTGTCTTTCGCACTTTCTTGGCCACGGCAATGAGCCTCTGTCGGCGGTCGAGCTGGGCGCTCGCCTGCACCGCTCGCCTGCTCTGATCCTGCGCACGATCGGTGGCCTGCAAGTCTACAACGGGATCAAGCCGGTGACCGACGGCAGCCGGCGTGGGCCGCGGCCGAAGGTCGATCACGAGCGGGTAGACGGCGGCTCGGTCGGGACAGACATCCGCCGCTAGGAACGGTAGGGACGCCGCCTATGGAAAAGACGATAGAGCCACCGGCCGGACGGCGCGACGCACGCCGGGGACATGGTGTTCTTCACTAAAGTCCTTGACGGCCTCGCTGACCTGCGTGTCATCCTCCGATAACGCATCTGAAGCCGGGCGCGGTTCTCTGATATCCACAGGTACAGATCCGCTTCCGTGCGCCCTGGAAAGTTGGCCAACACACCGGAAGCCCGGATCCGCTCTACGACCGGCAGGTAGACTGAGCGGTACCAGTTGTTGGCTGCCTCCGGCAGAGTGGGGTACTTGCGCGACCGCAGGCCCATGTAGAACTGGTGCACCTCGATGTGCTGCAGCAGGCTGGCATACCCTCCCGGCAGTGTCAGCTCGACCCGCTGATCGGGATAGGTGCGATCCAGCGACGTTTTCTCCAAGAAGTCAGCATACTCTGCCTTGCGGATCAGGTCGTCGGGTGAAGTCGTGGTGTCGAGCGGCACCCGGAGCGGGATCTCGACGACGTGAGCCCGGATAGTGCGCTGCTTCAGCGTGCGCGCCACCGACACCCGGTGGTGGCCATCGCGCACAAAGTACACGTCGCCGACCTGGAAGAGGTCGATCGGCGGCAGGCGGGACTGGCGCTGCAGGCGGGCGATCCGCGTCCAGCGGCGCGGATCGACCTGGGCCCGGGGCAGAAAGGCGCGGTTGAAGTCATGGTAGCGTCCCACGCTGCCCACGATCTTGTCCAGCGGAACCTCTTTGGTAACCGGTTCCTGGCTGGGCTCGCCCAGGCGGAGCTGGCGGCGGACCTCGTCGAAGGACAGCAGGCTGTCGGGACGGCCTCCCACCTCGGCCAGCATGTCCTGGACGAAAGGCGCGGCGTCGAGCCTCGTTGAAGATCTTGAGTGTCGTCGCCTGAGCGGCGTCCAGGTCTGTGTCTGGCACGCCGATATCCCTCTACTCTAGAGATAGCTCACCAGGATCAGGCAGACGGCCACCCACGTTAGTACGATGACGGCCGCCAGAGCGACGACCGCGACCCTTTGCCACGATGGCAACTTGCCAATCGCGTGTAGTAGAACCCTCACCATCTGCCTCCTGTTTTCTCCATTATAGCATGCTCGCCGATGGCTGTCACGCTCCGGCGACCGCTTCGCCGGTCTAGGCATGATGTGCCGCCTGCGATTTGACAAGAAATATCGAGAGATGTAGAATCGTGCTCTGATCAATCGTCGTTTGGTGGCATGGCTCCGTGCTGAATGGCCTGGCCATACCTGGAGCCAGCCCGAGTTGTCGTTCCGATGTTGAACTTGCTTCAGAGGTGTGATGGACGTTCAAGCAGAAGACGAGCCTGCATCGCGTAGCAGGGGACGTATGTCCCGTCTTCTACCTGCCAACCGAATAGCCTAATCCCCCGGAGGCAGGTACTCCTCACCTTCGGGGAGATCGATCTCGGAGGTGAACTATGGCCTACATGAGCGAACTGATCGGCAAGCCAGTTGTCGAGGCGAATGGCGAGCGCGTCGGCCAACTGGCCGATCTCATCGCTTCCGCTCGCGGCGACATGCCGCATCCCAAGATCGTGGCCATCGTCGTCAAGCGTGGACGTACGACGCTGGCTGTCCCATTTTCAAGTGTGGCCTTGCTGGCCATCCCGGCGGTTGCCCTTACCCAGTCCCTGGCAGAGATCGTCCCGTATGAACCGGGTGAGCGCGACCTGTACCTGGCGCGGGATGTGCTCGACAAACAGATCATAGACACAGACGGCATGCGCGTGGTCAGGGTCAACGACCTGGAGCTGGCGCGCGTCAACAGCCACTTTTACGTCGCCAACGTCGACATCGGCACCTTGGGGCTCTTGCGGCGCCTGGGCCTGGCCAAAGTGCTGCAAAAAGTCACCACCCGTCTGGGGCGAGGGCTGTCGCAGAGCATCATCTCCTGGGACGACGTCGAGCTGTTGTCCGGCGATCAGCCCATGCGCCTCAAAGTCCCCGGCGACAAGATGGCCGACCTGCATCCGGCTGACCTGGCCGAGATCCTGAGCGATCTCAATCGCTCCGAGAGCGGCAAGCTCCTGGACTCACTCGACGTCAAGACCGTGGCCGACACACTGGAAGCGGTCGAGCCCGACTTTCAGGCCAGCCTGGTCGAGGCGATGCCCGACGAAAAGGTGGCCGATGTCCTGGAAGAGATGGCTCCCGATGAGGCGGCTGACCTGCTGGCCGAGCTGCCCGAGGACCGCAGCCGGGAGCTGCTCGAGCTGATGGAGGACGAGGAAGCCGAGGATGTTCGCCGGCTGTTGTCCTATCCCGACAATACGGCGGGCGGCATCATGACCACCGAGTTTGTGGCCATACGGCCAAACCTGACCGCCGAGCAGGCGATCCGCGCCCTGCGCGAGACGGCGCACGAGGCGGAAACGGTCTTTTACGTGTACGTGACCGACAGCGCCGAACACCTGGTGGGGGTCTTTTCGCTGAGCGACCTGGTACTGGCCCGGCCCGAAACGCCTGTCAGCCGAGTTCATGCACTCGCGTGTTGTCTCGGTCAGCGTGCTCGACCGACCAGAACGAGGTGGCCCAGGCCGTGGCCAAGTATAACCTGCTTGCCGTGCCGGTTGTGGACGATCAACAGCGGCTGTTGGGCATCGTCACCGCCGACGACGCCCTGGACAAGATCATCCCGACGGCCTGGAAGAAGCGCCTGCCCCACATGTACCGCTGATCTGCTGGAGAGCATAGACCATGACCCTATCGCGGCGATTCAGACCTTTGTGGGTCCGGCTGCTGGCCCTGCTGGCCGTTGTCGGGCCGGGCATCATCACCGCCAACGTCGATAACGACGCCGGTGGGGTCACCACCTATTCCGTCGCCGGCGCCCACTATGGCTATAGCCTGCTGTGGATCATGCCGCTCGTCGCCCTGGCCCTGATCATTGTCCAGGAGATGAGCGCCAGGCTGGGCGTGGTCACCGGCAAAGGCCTGGCCGATCTGATCCGCGAGACCATGGGCGTGCGGGCCACGGCGATCATCATCGGCGTGGTGGTCCTGGCCAACCTGGGCAACACCGTCAGCGAGTTCGCCGGCGTGGCGGCCAGCATGGAGATCCTGGGCGTCAGCAAGTATATCTCGGTGCCTATCGCCGCGGTCCTGGTCTGGGTGCTGATCCTCAAGACCGACTACAAGGTGGTCGAAAGGGTCTTTCTGGTGGCCAGCGCCATCTATCTGGCATACGTGGCATCGGGTATCCTGGCCAAGCCGCCGTGGCCGACCGTGGCTCGGGCTTTCGTCACGCCAAGCTTTAGCTTTGACGCGGGCTTTGTGACGATTGTGGTCACGGCCATCGGCACCACCATTGCGCCCTGGATGCAGTTCTACCAGCAGGCCTCGATCGTGGACAAGGGATTGAAGGTCACCGACATTGGCTTTGAGCGGATCGACGTGATCGTCGGTTCTGTGTTTGCCGTCTTTGTCGCCGTCGTTCATCATCATCGCCTGTGCCGCCACCCTCAATGCCAACGGGGTGCGCATCGAGACGGCCAAAGACGCGGCGCTGGCCCTCGGCCCGCTGGCCGGGCCCTATGCGTCGATCCTGTTTGCCCTGGGGCTGCTCAACGCCTCGGTTTTTGCCGCGGCGATCTTGCCCCTGTCGACCGCCTACCTTGTCTGTGAAGCCTTTGGCTGGGAAGCCGGCCTCAACCGCTACGTCAGGGAAGCGCCGGTCTTTTTTGGCCTCTATACCGCTTTCATCGTCATAGGCGCAGGCATCATCCTGCTGCCGATCAAGTCGCTGGTGCAGGCCATGCTGATCAGCCAGACCCTCAACGGCATGCTTTTGCCGGTTGTTCTGATCGTCATGTTGCGGCTGATCAACGACCGGCGGCTGATGGGCAAGTTTGTCAACGGGCGTGTGTTCAACGTTCTGGCCTATGCCACGGTCGCCATCCTGATCGTGCTGACGGCCATCCTGTTGATCACGACCTTCTTCCCGGGAGTCCTTGGATAGGTTCTTAGGGGGTGACATGATCCGTTCCATATATCGTACTGAAGATGGGCAGTGCCAGTTCGATCTGGCGGCCGGACGACTTTACCTCGGCAATTCAGGATGAGCAGGGGCTGCTGTGGGTGGATATGCAGGCCGAGCCGCCGGAAGCGTGCGAGCCGATCCTGCACGAAACCTTCGGCTTTCACCCGCTGGCGGTCGACGACGCGCTGCGAGAGTCGCACGTGCCCAAGGTGGACGATTGGGGAGAGTACCTCTACCTGGTGCTGCACGCCGTCGTCCTTAACCAGCGGGACGGCGATCCGGTGGACACGCTGGAGCTGGATGTCTTTTTCGGGCAGAACTATGTCGTCACCTATCACGAGCAGGCCATCGACGCCGTCGATCGCGTGTGGGACGCCTGCCAACGCGACAAGCGCTACCTGGCCAATGGGCGCCGATCATCTGCTGTATCGGCTTGGTCGACGAGCTGGTGGCCGGGTACATGCCGCTGGCCGACCAGATGGACGACACGATCGACCGGCTCGAGGATCGGATCCTGACCGAGCCGACTCCCAGCAACCTGGAGCAGGTCCTGGCGCTCAAGCGCGGGCTGCATCACCTGCGCCGCATCATCGCCCCACAGCGGGAGGTGCTCAACAAGCTGGCCCGTGGCGACTATGCGGTCATCGACGCGAATGACCGGATGTTTTTCCGCGACGTGTACGACCACCTGGTGCGGCTGTACGACATCAACGAAAGCATGCGCGACCTGGTGAGCGATGCGCTGAGCACCTACCTTTCGGTCGTCAACAACCGGATGAACGACATCATGAAGACGCTGACGGTCATCACCACCCTGTTCATGCCGATCTCGTTCGTCGCCGGCTTCTTTGGCATGAACTTTTTCCAGCCGGTCGCCAAGCCGCTGATGGCCTGGACCGGCATCCCCTGGTTTGTCCTGACGGTGATCATCATGATCGCAATGCCCCTGTCGATGTTCCTCTGGATCCGGCGCAAGGGCTGGATGTAGACATAACCTGACGTGGAGAAAACCGATTGAGCGCTGACTCGAACAAGACGCCGGCCCTGATCGCGGCGACCCTGACCTCCTTCTTGACGCCGTTCATGGGCTCGGCGGTCAACATCGCCCTGCCCACCATTGGCAAGCAGTTTGACCTGGATGCCATCTGGCTATCTTGGGTCACGCTCTCCTTCAGCCTGGCCGCTGCCGTTTTCCTCGTCCCGTTCGGCAAGCTGGCCGACATCCACGGGCGCAAGCGGATCTTTGCCATCGGCACGCTGCTCTTCACCGTCTCGACCTTCCTGGTCGGGATCTCCACCTCTGCCGCCATGCTGATCGCCTTCCGGGTAACGCAGGGCATCGGCAGCGCCATGATCTTTGGCACCGGCGTGGCCATCTTGACGTCGGTGTACGAGCCCGGCGAGCGCGGACGGGTTCTGGGCATCAACGTGGCCGCCGTCTACCTGGGCCTGTCTCTCGGCCCGTCCATCGGCGGGCTGTTGACGGAGCAGTTGGGCTGGAGAAGTGTCTTTCTGGTGACGGTGCCGCTTGGGCTGGCGGCAGTTGCCTATGTCGCCTGGGGCTTGAAGGGCGAGTGGGCTGAGGCCCGGGGTGAGTCGTTCGACCTGGCCGGCTCGGCGATCTATTCCGTGGCGCTCATCGCCATCATGCTCGGCTTTTCGCGGCTGCCCAAGCTGTTAGGAGGTGGCTTGATCCTGGCCGGACTGGCCGGCATTGGCCTGTTTGTCGCCTGGGAGACGAGGACCCGCAGCCCTGTGCTCGATGTGGGCCTCTTTCTCGCGCAATCGGGTCTTTGCCTTTTCCAACCTGGCCGCCCTGATCAACTACAGCGCCACTGCGGCGGTTGGCTTTCTGCTGAGCCTGTATCTCCAGTATATCAAGGAGCTGACGCCGCAGCAGGCCGGTTTGGTCCTGATTGCCCAGCCGATCATGCAGGCCCTGTTTTCGCCCCTGGCCGGACGGTTGTCCGACAGGGTCGAGCCCCGGGTGGTGGCCTCGACGGGCATGGCCATCAGCGCCGCCGGCCTTTTCCTCCTCGATCTGGCTCGGCAATACGACCCCCCTGGCCTGGATCGTCTTTTGCCTGATCGCTGCTCGGCTTTGGCTTTGCCCTCTTTTCGTCGCCCAACATGAACGCCATCATGGGCTCGGTCGAGAGGCGATTGTACGGTGTGGCATCTAGCACGCTGGCGACGATGCGCTCGGTCGGACAGACGTTCAGTTTGGGGGTGGCGGCGCTCCTCTTTGCTCTGTACATCGGCAATGTCAAGATCGAGCCGCAATACTATCCCCAATTCCTGGCCAGCGTCAAGACGGCGTTTGCCATCTTGACCGTCTTGTGCGTGGGGGGTATCTTTGCGTCGTTGACCAGGGGAAAACTGCGATCCTGAAAGAGAGAGACCATGGGTCAACCGGTGGAGTTCTGGGCAGTCATTGAAGATGCTGGTGGAGGCGGGGCGTTTGTCACCGTGCCCTTTGACGTCGAGGCTGCGTTTGGAAAGAAACGGGTCAAGATCAAGGCTATCATAGACGGCAATCCTTACCGCGGCTCACTCGTTCGCATGGGTACCCTGTGCCACATACTCCCGGTGCTAAAGGAGATCCGCGAAAAGGTTGGGAAAAGGCCCGGCGACAAGGTCCACGTGATCGTCGAAGAGGATACAGAGCCTCGCCTGGTGGAGGTGCCGGATGATCTCCGGCGGGCCCTTGATGCCAATCCGGACGCGAGTCGGTTCTTCGATGGGCTCAGCTATACCCATCAGCGAGAGTATGTAAACTGGGTCGCCGAAGCAAAGCGCCCGGAGACGCGGAGGAATCGTATTCTCAAAGCCTTGGACATGCTAAAGCAGGGCATCAAGGAGCGCTGAACCCGGGCTCCAGCGGACAATAGGGCTCGCCTGCTCGCGACTGGAAGCCAAGCAGGTTCCACTGGCTCAAGGACAGCAGCGTCCTTTTCGAAGCCGATTGGGCCGTCGCCTCCGACCTGCTGGAAGAGCAGCGGGGTGACCTCGACATATTCGGTCCCGCCGACCAAGCTGCTTCCCCCGCGAGTAGTTATCCGCAGGTTCTCAACATCAAGCACACGTATCTTGTCCGGCGTCTTGTGCGGATACCAGATAAGGAAAGACGCCGGACAAGCGTGGGAATTACAGCCCAGATCTACCCAGCAGATTCTACTCCACGATCACCCAGTCGCTGCTGCTGCGGCCAAAGACCTCGGGCGAGTACATCTCCTCGGCCTTGGCCGGCGGCACGACGAAGGTCCCGGGCGTGGTGGCCCGGGCGATGTAGGTATAGTCGTAGACGCCTTCCCACAGCAGCGTGGTAAAGGCCTCGGCGCGCTCGTCGCGCATGTTCTGGTGCTCGTACCAGGTGCCCCACCACCACCAGCCATAGCGATAGTCCGGGCGAGCTGGGATCCTGGGGAACGTCGCCCGAGACGGCCAGGGCCGGGTTGACGATCTCCAGCCCGGCGGGCAGCGGGTCGACCAGGGCCACGTGGTAGCGCCGGTTGTCGGCCACCATCGTGAGCCGGACGCGCACGCGTGCCCCGGCCTTGATGTGCCAGACGCCGTCCTCGTCCTGGGTCACGTCGGCCGGGTCGTCCACCGCCTCGTAGCTGCGCTGGACGACAAAGCCCATGTCCAGCGGGTCGAGCGTCAGGTCGGTGGGCGCGTAGCGCAGCCCCAGCCGGTAGTAGAGCCGCCCGGGCCCCTCCTTGCTGACGATCAGGTCCTGCGCCGACCCGAGCGAGGTCAGGTAGGACATGGGGACGTTGGATCTCGTGCCGCTCGGTGGTCCGGCCGTGGTAGGCATGCTCGCCGACGTAGGCGTCGCCCAGCCAGATGCGGGCCACGAAATCGGGCGTCTGCGATTCGAAGGTGTTGAAGTAGCGGTCGAGCGCCAGCAGGACAAAGACGTTCTCCTGGGTGTTGTCCCAGCGGCCCTTGGTGCGGTGCGCCAGCAGGCCGTTGACCACCTTGGGGATCAGGTCGCTCTGCGGGTCGGCGGCGATCAGCGCGTCGAGGATGATGGCGTCGGTGCGCCGGTCGGAGCGGAGCAGCAGGTAGGTCTGGTCGCTGTAGGAGGTGGTAAAGTTGGCCGCCCCGGCCGTCTCCACGGCGCGGTTGGCGATGTGGCGGGCGATGGCCTCCACCTCGGCCGCCGAGCCGGGGTCGTCGAGCAGCACCTGCCACAGCCAGGCCACCGCGTCCAGCGACAGCTTTTCCAGGCCGGCCTTGGCCAGCAGCTGCTGCGCCTTGGCCGCGTCGCCGTCGCCCATCAGGTTGCGGACGTAGAGCGCGTAGGCGCTGAGCGTCTGGCGCGTGTCCTCGTCATACCAGGAGGGGTAGTAGCTCTCGATCTGCCGCAGGTAGTCGAGGACGCGCGACCGCATGTCGGGCGGCACGGCGAAATCCATGCTCTCCGCCCGCTGCAGGGCATGGGCGACGTGGATGGTGTTGAACGGGATCGACTCCCGGCCGCGGCTCCAGTAGGGAAAGCCGCCGTCGTCGTTCTGCAGCGCCTGGAGCCGCTCGATGTCGCGCTTGACGGCGCTCTCCATCTCCTCCGGGGAGGGCAGCCCCTCCGCCGAGAAGGCCTGGAGCACGTCGCGCAGGGCCGACACGGCCAGGATGCGCGACGCCAACTGCTCGGAGCACTCGAAGCGGTAGGAGACCAGGTAGAGCACGGCGTCGGTCAGCGCCTGGAGCGCGGTGGAGGAGGTGCTGATCTCCAGGCCGCCGAACTGGGAAAAGACGCCATCGCCGACGGCGGCCACCGGCTGGGCGATGGCCCCTTCGTCGACCACGCCGTAGGTGGCAAAGGCCTCGGTGGTGGCCGGGGTGTAGACCGGCAGCTCCACCGTCGCGGCGTCGGCAAAGGCGCCCGACACGGCGGCCACCTGGAAGCGGGCGGTGCCGGCCTTGACCGTGGTCGCCGGGAAGCGGACCTCGACGCGGTCGCGGGCGGGAACCGTCACCCGCTGGCCCGCGCCGGCGGTCAGCTCCAGGTTCGTCGCCTGGAGCGCCACGTCGACGGTCAGCGGCTCGTCGGTCTGGTTCTGGACGCACCACCGGCAGCTCGAACTGGTCGCCAAAGTTGAGAAAGCGCGGCGCCGAGGGCCGGACCATGAGCGGCAGCCGGGCGGTGAGGTTGGCCTCGCCCGAGCCAAAGTGGCTGCCGCCGGCGACGGCCACGACCATGACCCGGTAGCGGGTGAGGTTGTCGGGCAGCGTCACCGCCACCTGGGCCGCGCCGTTGGCATCGGTGCGCACCTCGGGGGCGAAGGTGGCCAGGGGGTTGAAATCGGTGCGCACGCGGATCGGCTCGGCTGCAGCCTCGCCCGTGCTCCGCTTCGCGCTGCGGCAGGGCGGCATCGCCGCCATCGGCGCGGCCAGTGGCTGCATCGCACCAGCGGTCTCTGCTACAGCATCTCCGGCGACGGCCTCGCGCTGCGCCGGCCAGGGCCTCGGGGTTGGCCAGAACGATGCTGTCGCGGCCGTAGCGGCTGTCCACGTCGGCCGGCCGCTCGGCGTAAAAGACGGCCAGGGGGTCGGCCAGCTGGTAGCCGGTCAGGGCCAGGATCGCCTCGTCGACCACGACCACCGCCAGCTCGGCATCGGGCACCGGCTGGCCGTCGGCATCGGTCAGGAGCAGGTCCAGCGTCGTCTGGCCGCCGGGCTCCAGCTCCTTGTCGCGCGGCGTCACCTGGAGCGACAGGGTGCGCTGCAGCGGCGGGATGCTCAGGCTGAGCTCGCCGGTGGCGTAGGCCGGGCGGGGAGGCACGCCTTCGACCGGCTCGCCCTGATCGTCGGTGCGCGGCGCGGAGCCCACCAGGTCCACCTGCACGTGGAGGTTGGGGATGTGCTTGTCCTCGATCGGCACGTTCAGGGTGGCGGTGCCGTCTTCGATCCGGAAGCGCTCGGTGTAGAGGATGCCGCTGCGGCTGACCGTCAGCAGCCCTTCGGCCGGGCTGAAGGGGGACTGCACCAGGATCTGGGCCACGTCGCCCGGCTGGTAGCTCTCCTTGTCGGGGATCAGGGTGACCGTCTTCCTGCTCCACCTTGCGCGCGACCGGCTGCTGGCCGCCGCTCACCCAGCGGGTGAACTGGCTCTGGTTCTGGCGGCCGGAGGCGTCGGTGACGGTGGCCGTGATCTGGTACTCGCCGCCCATCGTCGGTCTTGAAGGTGCAGGAGACCGGCTCCGAGCCGGAGCCCACGGTGCACTCCTGGACGTCGACGGCTTCCTGCTGCCAGGCGCCGCGCACGGTCCGCCACTCCAGGCGGGCCGCCTGGACCTGGACCGGGCGGTCGGCCACGGGCACGCCGTCCAGGTCGGTGACGATGATGTCGATCTTCAGCGGCTGGCCGCGCTCGACAAAGGTGCGGTCGCAGCGCAGCCCGACGTACAGGTCGGCGGGATGGACCAGCAGCGTCGTCGCCGCCGCCCACGCCTGGCGGTTGACGTCCATGACGGTCGCCTCGGCCCGGACGCTCACCGGCTGCGGCTCGCCCTCCTGCTCGAAATCGAGCTTCAGGTAGTGGGTGCCGGAGGCGTCGGTCACGCCGGAAAAGGTCTCGACCTTGGTTTCGCCGCCGTAGGGCGGGTAGTACTAGTCCCAAGACCACCACCACGGCTGCCAGCGGCCAAAGATGAAATCGGGCCAGTTGGGCGGCGAGTAGCTGCCGGGCGACGAGCTGACCTGCCAGGTCACCTCGGCGTTGGGCAGCGGGCCGCCGGCATAGTAGGCGGCCTCGACCGCCACCGTGGCCGAGCCGCCGGCAAAGTAGGGGCCGGGGGTCTCGTTGCGGGCCGTGACCTCGAACTCGGGGCGGCGGAACTCCTGGACCTGGAAGCTGTGGCCGAACTGCGCTGGCCGCCAGGTCGCCCAGGTTGCCCCGGGCGTCGAGCTCGAGCGTGGTGTAGCCCAGGTTGGCGTTGTCGGGCAGGGTGAAGGCCAGGTCAAAGCCGCCCAGGGCGTTGACCTGCGCCTCGCCGCGTCAGCAGCTCGTTGCCCTGGGAGTCGATCACCCGGTAGCCGACGGCGCTGCAGCGCGTCGCCGACCAGGCTGACGTCGCCGTCCTGCCGGCCGCCGACGCGCCGCAGCCAGCCCTTGACGTGCACCTCCTCGCCCGGCCGGTACATGGCGCGGTCGTCGAACACGTACCAGCGCAGCTCGTCCTGCACCGGCCTGGACTGCCAGACATCGTCCCCCCACGACATAGGGGGACCGGGGCAGGATGGCCGTGTCGCTGCCCTGGCGCGCCACCAGCAGGGCCGCGCTCTGGCCCGGCAGGTCCAGGCGGGCCGTGCCGTCCTCGCCGGTGACCGCCGGCCCGCCTAGGGCGCCAAGGCCTCCGCCCCGGTTCTGTCCCTCGATCGTCACGCCGGGCAGCGGGGCGCCGTCCTTCAGGGCCGTGGCCCAGACCACCATCTGGCTGTGGTCGGCAAAGGCGTCCAGGCCGATCTGGGTCACCTGCACCCAGACCTGGATGGTCTGCCAGTAGCGGTCGCGTGTCAGTCGGCAGCGGCTCCGGCTCGACGACGACGACCAGATGTCCCAGGCCGCCCTCCAGCGCCGGGCTCAGGTCGATGCTCGCCTCGGTCAGCGCGTCGGTCGCTGCCTCCAGCGGGATGATCTTGTCGATTGCCAGCCGGCCGGGAGGCTCCGGCGGATTGTCCTCGCGGTAGTAGTTCTCCAGGTAGGTCTTGAAGGCAGGCCAGTCGGAAGGCTGCGACCTGGTAGGCGCGCACCTTAGCTGGTTGTAGTTGATGGCATACACGGTCAGGGCCGGCGTCTTGGACGCCGGGTCGAGGGTGACGAAAGGCTCCTCCGGGCCCGATAGAGAGCCGGTTCGGCCGAGCCGACCTTGAAGGTCAGGCTGGCGTCCTCGCCCAGCGTCTGGCCGAACGTATCCCGGATGGAGCCGTCGACCACGGCCGTGTAGGTGGTGCGGCCTGTGGTGGCCCCGTGGATGGTGATGGTGTTGCCGGCGACGTCGACCGTGGCGCCCGGCAGCGCCGGCTCGATGCGCAGCATCGACTCCTGGTAGGCATCGACGTCGAGCGGGTTGTTGAACTCGATGAAAAAGGGGTGAGCGGCGGGCACTCGTCGCCGTACCAGGAGCAGCCGTGGCGCGCGATGCGCAGCGGCGCGTAGGTGCTGAAACTCGTAGCTCTGCGCCTCCTGGGTGACCAGCGGCCCCTCGGCGGAGGGGGTGCCCGGGCCGATGGTGACCGACACGGCGGCGTCGGCCGGCAGCGGTTCCTCGGCCACGAAGGCCAGCCAGCGGCTTTCGCCGGCGTCGGCAGCCGCGCGGCTGGCGTCTTTGTCGGCCGCGAGCTCGTCGGCCGTCGCCAGCCTGACCGGCGCCGTGCTGCCGCCGGCCGTCACCTGGATCGTCTTGAGCACGGCCTCTGGATCGATCCGCTGGTCAAAGACGACCAGGAACACCGGGCTCAAGCGGCTGCGGGCTGCCGGCGGAGGGGTAGGAGGCGATCAGGCGCGGCGGAGGCGTGCTGAAGGTCCAGCGCACCTCCTCGGCCAGGACGCCGCCTGTGGCCGATCTGGTGCCGGCCGGGACCGTCACCACATACTCGGTGGCCATGGGCAGGCGATCGATCTGCGCCGAGTCGTACTCAAAGCTCAAGGTCTTGGTGCCAAGCCACTTCCAGGTGCCGGGCAATGACGGCTCGAGGCGCACCGGCACGTCGGCGGCCGCCAGCGCCTCGAGCGTCGCCAGCGGCACCATCGGCTGGTCGAAGGTGACGTTCACGAACGGGGCCAGCGCAATCTGGCCCTCGGGGGCATAGCGCAGCACCTGCAGCGGGCCGGCCGCTACGGGCTCGGGGGTGACCACCGCCGGCGGAGGGGGAAAATCCTCCTGAACGGTCTGGCCGGGCCGAGGTGGCGGGAGGGAATCGGCCGGCAGGCGCAAGTCCACCTGGTCCTCGGGCTCGGCGGTCAGCTCCGGCAGCCGGGCCAGGATGGCGGCGATCTCCTCGTCGGACAGGGGCTCGCCCTGGGCCAGCGGTAGCGATTCTGTCGCCTGCTGCCCCGCCTGGCCCTCGCTCAGCCGAATGAGGAGCTGCTCGCCGCTGCTCTCGGCCAGACCGCCACCCCAATAGCCGGCCGAAGCCATCGACACTGCGCCGCTCGACGCTGCTGTGTCGACGAGGGACGGAAAGGTGGCACCCTGAACCTCAGGTTCGTGAGGACGTCGTGCCACTATGATGGTGGCTGCCACCGCGACCGCCAGCACCACAACCACACCGGCGGCGATGAGCAAAAACCGCCGCTCCCTGATCCTATCTCTCCAATTCTTGGCCATGGTAGCCCTCCCGCAGTGATGACCCTTCGGTTTCGTCCGCCTGTATGGCAGACGTCAGCAACGACAGAGTAGTTCCAGGGAGGCCGCCACAAGCAAGTATGCCATGGCATCCTCTCCGCTAGTCTGTTGGGCTCCGAAACAACAATTCACACCCAACCCGCATGTCACGCATCACAGCCATTGTACTCGAGACTGCCTCTCCGGTCAACCTGGGCGACCCAGCGCCCGGCATATACGTCTACTTCAGCGTCTGCCTGGTGTGATTCTGTCTGGGCCTGAATTACAGGGGCTCCCGGCAGCCACAGTAGCCCGGACTTGCACAGGCAGGCGGTGCGTGGTAGAATCGGGGTGCATGGCCTGTCCTGCGTTGTGCACTTGTTCCTTCAGAGGAGTGGCCGAAGCGATGCTTGATTCAACCCGACCCAATGCAGTAGCTGTAGACACATCCAACAGCCCTTTCGCTCGTCTGAAACCGGTGCCCCTGACCGCTGTCACCCTGACCGATGAGTTCTGGGCGCCGCGCCGGCGCATCAACCGCGAAGTGACGATTCCGAGCCAGTATCGTCTCCTGGAGGAGACCGGCCGCCTCGACAACTTCCGCCGCGCTGCCGGTCAGAAGGCAATCCCTTTCCAGGGCCGTTTCTTCAACGACTCCGACGTCTACAAGTGGCTCGAATCCGCCTCCTGGACGCTGGCCACTGACCACGATCCCGGCCTGGCTGCAATGGCTGGCACGGTGGTCGACCTGATCTCCGCCGCCCAATCCCCCGACGGCTACCTCAACACCTATTTCGCCTTTGAGCGGGCGGCCGAGCGATGGACCAACGTGCGCGATATGCACGAGCTCTACTGCGCCGGCCACCTGATCCAGGCCGCCGTGGCCCATCACCGCGCCACCGGCAGTGACCGCCTCCTCACAGTGGCCCGCCGCCTGGCGGATCACATCGACTCTGTCTTTGGCCCGCCCGAGGCAGGCAAGCGTCCGACGGCGCCCGGTCACCCTGAGGTCGAGATGGCCCTCGTCGAGCTTGCCCGCACACTCGGCGAACCGAGATATCGCCAGCTGGCCCAGTTCCTGGTCGACAACCGCGGCCGGGGCTTGATCGGTGGCCATGAATACCACATTGACCACCGTCCGCTGCGGGAGATGGATCGGCTGGCCGGTCATGCCGTGCGTGCTCTGTATCTGTGCGGTGGCGCGGCCGACCTGTGCGCTGAGAGTGGCGAGGCTGCTCTGCGCATGGCGCTCGACCGGCTGTGGAACCGCATGGTCGCCCGCCAGATCTACGTCACCGGTGGGCTGGGAGCGCGCCACGACGGCGAGGCCTTTGGTGATGATTACGAGCTGCCCAACGCCCGCGCCTACACCGAGACGTGTGCTGCCATCGCCAGCGTGATGTGGAGCTGGCGGATGCTGGCTCTCGACGGCGACGCCCGCTATGCTGACCTGCTGGAGATGACGCTGTACAACGCCGTCCTGCCCGGTCTGTCACTCGATGGGCTGGCCTATTTCTACGTGAATCCACTGGCAGACTGGGGCCCTGCTTACGGCCGCCGTCGGCAATGGTTCGACTGTGCCTGCTGTCCGCCCAACATTGCTCGCCTGCTGGCCTACCTGCCCAGCCTATTCTACAGCCTGTCGACCGAAGGCGTGTGGCTGCACCTCTACGCCGAAGGGACGGCCCGCTTCGATCTGCCTGGCGGCCGGATGGTCACCCTGATCCAGCACACCCACTATCCATGGGACGGCGAGGTTACCGTCGATGTTGAGGCCGAAGGCCCATTGAGCTTGTTCATGCGTATCCCGGCTTGGTGTGACGCCGGCGCAAGGCTCGAGATCAACGGCCGGCCGTTCGCCGGAACACTCATCGCCGGCTCCTATGCCGAGCTTCGCCGCACCTGGCGGCCAGGTGACCGGGTCTGCCTCACTCTGCCGATGCCGGTGCGGCGCGTCGAATGCCACCCCTACGTCGCCGACAACGCCGGCCAGGTGGCCCTGCTGCGCGGGCCCCTTCTGTACTGTGTCGAGGGGGCCGACAACCCCGGCCTGGACCTTCGTGACCTGCTTCTCCCAGCTGGCGGCGGGTTCTCTATTGCCTTCCAGCCCGACCTGCTGGGTGGCGTGGTGACCCTGCGCGGCCCGGCGGCTGTGGTTCCGCCGAGTGATGACTGGGACGGCCGCCTGTACCGGATCATGCGGTCGGGCGGACAGGAGCCGGCTGGCACGATCGTTCTGGATTGTGTCGAGTTGGTCGCAATCCCTTACAATGTCTGGGCCAACCGCCAGCCTGGCCCGATGCAGGTATGGCTGCGCACAGAGCCCGTGCAGGGCAACCGTGGGGACCTGCCCTGCATTTAGGAGGAAAGTGAGATGATCGGCACTGTGATCCTGGTCATTATCGTCGTCCTGGTAGCTGCGGCGATCGCCGTGCTGCTCAGCTTCTTCCGCCGGCCTCTTCCCAAAGTCGAGGGCACCCTCCACCTGGCCGGTCTCGAAGGGCGGGTGGAGGTCCTGCGCGACGAGTGGGGCGTGCCTCACATCTACGCCGGCTCAGCTCACGACCTTTTCTTTGCTCAGGGCTACGTCCATGCCCAGGACCGGCTGTGGCAGATGGAGCTTCAGCGCCGTGCTGGGAGCGGTCGTCTGTCGGAGGTGCTGGGCGAGGTCACGCTGGCGGTGGATTGCTTCTTCCGAACCGTGGGTCTTAACCGCGCCGCCGAGGCCGAGTTTGAGACGCTCGACGCGGAGACGCGTGGCATCCTGGAGGCCTATTCCGCAGGCGTCAATGCCTACCTGGCTTCCTATGGTCGCCGCCGGCCGGTCGAGTTCAAGCTGCTGCGCTTTGACCCCGAGCCGTGGCAACCGGTCGACAGCTTGTATTGGACCAAGGTCATGGCCTGGAACCTGGGCTGCAACTGGGATAGCGAGCTGATCCGCGCCCGGCTGGCTGCCAAGCTGGGCGCCGACCTGGCTGCCGACCTGGAGCCGCTATTCCCCAACGACAACCCGGCAATCGTCAAGGGCCGGGGTCTGGTCGGGGGCGTCACGCCGCCCAACGGCTGGCGCAGCGAACTGCTGCGCGACGCCCTGCGCCTGGTCGAAGGCCTGTTCCAGCCCCGCTCGATGGAGCCGGGTTTGGTAGAGCCACTGCCTGGGCTACCGCAGGCCGGAGCCAAAGGCGGCGGCAGCAACCAGTGGGTCGTCGCCGGCAGCCGGACAGAAAGCGGAAAACCACTGCTGGCCAACGATACGCACATGGCGCTCCAGATCCCGGCCATCTGGTACCAGGTTCACCTCGACGGCGGTGACTATCACGTCACCGGTGTGTCGCTGCCGGGTCTGCCGGGCGTTGTCGTCGGTCACAACGAGCGCTGCGCCTGGGGCATGACTACCGCCTGGCAGGATGCTCAAGACCTGTACGTTGAGCGACTGAACCCCGCTAACCCGCACCAGTACGAATTCCAGGGCGCCTGGCTTGACGCCGAGGTGATCAGCGAAGAGATCCGGGTCAAGGGCCGCCCTGCACCTGTGATCCAGGAGGTGGTCATCACCCGTCACGGACCGATCGTCAGTAGTGTGATCGACGAGCCAACCCCGCTCGCCCTGCGGTGGGTGGCCCTGGAGCCGAGCAACCTGCTGCGCAGCGCCCTTGGCTACAACAGAGCCCGCAATTGGCACGAGTTCCGCGCTGCCCTGGCTGACTGGTCAACCCCTGCCCACAACTTTGTCTATGCCGATGTCGACGGCAACATAGGCTTCCTCCAGGCTGGCTGGATGCCGGTGCGTACAAGTAGCCTGTCCCCTGCCTCCACAGAGGGGCACGACACCCTGCCGGCCGATCCGGTCTCCCCTGGATCGCAGTCTCCATCGCTTCGAGGTCCTGCACCTACCACAGGCTGGACAGGCGACAACGAATGGCAGTTCTACCTGCCGCTCGACGAGCTGCCGCAGGCCTACAACCCGGAGGGCGGCTGGCTGGCCACGGCCAACAATCTGGTGGTCGATAGCGCTTATCCCCACTATCTGAGCGCCGACCTGGAAAACCCCTGTCGCGCCCGCCGCGTTGCCGACCTGTTGGCCTCGCAGCCGACCTTCACCGCCGACGATTTCGCCCGCTTCCAGCATGACACCTACAGCGCCCAGGCCGAGCGCTTTGTCCGGCATCTGTTGACCGTCGAGCCGGTGGGTGAGCCGGAACGCCGCGCCATCGACCTCCTTGAGCGATGGAACAGCCGGCTGGAGCCGGACAGCGTCGCTGCCAGCCTGTACCAGGTCTCCCGCCTGCGGGCCCTGCACCTCTTTTTCGACCCCCACCTGGGCGAGCTGGCCGATTCATACATCGGCGTCGGCCTGTCGCCGCTGGGTGACGTCAGCCTATACCACGGCCGCAGCTTTGTCCGGCTGCTTGACCTGCTCGACGGGCAAGGAGACAACACCTGGCTGCTGAATCCCGCCGATGGTGAGGTGCGCTCGCGCCAAGCTCTATTGGGCCAAGCGCTGCGTGAGGCGATAGCCCTGCTCGAACAGGAGCTCGGCCCCGACATGGCCCGCTGGCAGTGGGGCCGTCTCAACAAGGTCCATTTTGCCCATCCGGTGGGATCGGTCAAGCCGCTCAACCTGATCTTCAACCGGGGACCCTATCCGGCGGGTGGCGACCAGGACACGCTGCGGCGCGCCAGGAGTGTGCCCCGCTTCCCGTTTCCGCCGGCTGGCGTGGTGGCCGCGCTGCGCTTTGTTGCCGATCTGAGCGACTGGGAAAAATGCCGCATCGTCATCCCAGGTGGCCAGTCGGGCCACGTGTCCAGCCGCCACTATGCCGACCTGATCCCCCTGTGGCTGGATGGCCGCTACCAGCCGATGCCGTTCGCCCGCTCCCAGGTGGAACGCTCTGCGCGCCACCATCTGGAGATGATGCCTGAATGACCCCAGGCGCAAGGAGTAGCATGCCAGAAGAGTGGGACGAGATCCTTTCAGGCCAGCCCTCCCTCGGCTCACCGCCCGGGCCGGAGGTGCACGACAATCCCGGCCCAGAGCCGGTGTGGACCTATCGCGGCTACCAGTTGCGGGCCAGCGAATTCACCACGGCCATGGTCCACCTTTTCCGGGCCGAGGTGCAGCGGGCCAACATGTGGCGGCAGCGCCTGGATGCGACCACCAACTGGGCGGTGATTACCACCGGCGCGGCCATCACCATCGCCTTCAGCAGGGGCGAGACCGAGCAAAGCGTGATCATCCTCAACACGCTGTTGATCACCCTGTTCCTGTACATCGAGGCGCGCCGTTACCGTTACTACGAGCTGTGGAGCTACCGCGTCCGGCTCATGGAGACCGACTTTTTTGCCACGATGCTGGTCCCGCCTTTCCACCCAGCGTCGGATTGGGCCGAGAGCCTGGCCGACAACCTGCTTCACCCTCAGTTTCCGATCTCAATGCTAGAGGCGTTGGGCCGGCGCTATCGGCGCAACTATATGTGGATCTATGTCGTGCTGGCGGTGGCTTGGGTGCTGAACATTATGATGTACCCCACGCCGGCCGGATCATGGGTTGAATTCATCACCCGAGCGCGCGTCGGTTGGGTGTCGGGCGAGGTGGTGCTGGCAGCCGGGCTCATATCCAACGGCGTGCTGCTGCTGCTTGGGCTGCTGACAGTGGGCCTACAGCATGCGAGCGGTGAGGTACTGCCCCGCTACGGCATCTTTACCTTGCATGGCATGGCCGCAGAGGCGCCGGCCATCGTGGGGCGGCTCGCCGGGTTGCGAGCCTGGTTCCGTCCCAGCCATCGGCGGCAGCAGCTCCTGGCCTTCATTATCACCGGCTCCAGCGAGACCAGCCAGGCGGTGGCTGGCAGCATCCTACGCGACATGCGCCGTGGCGTCACTGCCCTGCCGGGCACCGGCATGTACACCGGCCAGCCGCACAACGTGCTGATGTGCGCCCTGACCGCCACTGAGGTGCCACAGCTCAAGGCGCTCGTCAGTGCACAAGACCCCCACGCCTTTGTCATCGTTTCGCCGGTGCAGGAGGTGTTGGGTGTAGGTTTTTCTCCGTTGCGTGAGGAGGCATAACCCATGCCGACGCCCAGCCGGCCTTCCACTCTTCTGTCTCTGGCCGCCGACCTCGCCGTCTGCTACCAGGCGCTGCCGCAGGTAGAAGCAGTGGCCGTCGGCGGCTCGCTGGGCTCGGGAACCATCGACGCCGATTCGGACATTGATCTGTACGTCTACGTCCGGTCCGAGATCCCGGTCTCGGTTCGTGCTGCCATCGCTTCGGCGCGCAGCAAGCGGGCGGAAGTGGACAACCGCTTCTGGGAGCTCGGCGATGAATGGGTCGAAGCGGATACCGGCGTCAGCGTGGATGTGATCCTCCGCGACGTGCCTTGGATAGAGGAACAGTTGGACCGCGTGCTGCGCCGCCACGAGGCCTCTGTGGGTTATACCACCTGCCTTTGGCACAATGTCCTTTTCTCGCGGGTGCTGGCTGATCGGAGCGGCTGGTTCAAAGCGCTGCGGCAGTTTGCAGCGCAGACCTATCCAGAGCCGCTCCGGCGGGCAATTGTGGCCAAGAACCATCCGATTCTACGTCAGACGATATCGTCGTATGCGCACCAGTTGGAGAAGGCGGTTGGCCGTGGCGACCCGGTCAGTGTCAATCACCGCGTCGCGGCCCTGCTGGCAAGCTACTTTGACGTCCTCTTTGCGCTAAATCGGCTCACGCACCCCGGCGAGAAGCGGCTGGTCGAGGCGGCGAAGACACGCTGTGCCCTGGTCCCCGAGCGACTGTCCGAGCAGGTCTCGGCTCTGATCGGGGCAGCAGGCCAGCCCAACCGGGACGTGCTGGCCCACGCTCATGCCCTTGTGGACGGCCTCGATCGCCTGCTGCAAGCGGAAGGTCTTCTCACTCTTGGACCAACGGGTGATCACACAACATGAAGACCATCCGTTTCCTGTTAGATCGGCGTCGGCAATGTCGGCCGGCGATTTCTGGAGCTGATCATCCTCAAGCGCGACAGCCTCCATGATCGGCTGGGCCTGCGGCTGGTGCTTGCCGGCGTAGCCGACCGGTCGGGTGTGGCCGTCTGCCCGGCTGGTCTCGATCCTCAGCGGGTAGTTGAGCTCAAGGTCGGCGGCGAAGGGGTAGCCGCCTATCCGCGCTGGGGGCAGGCCGGTGCCTCGGCACGACAGATGGTTGAGACGGCACAGGCCGGCCTGCTGCTTGAGGCTTCGCCGGTCAATCTCCAAGACGGCCAGCCGGGCCTGGCTTGCATCGAGGCTGCCCTGGCGCGGGGCATGGATGTCGTCACTGCCAACAAGGCGCCGTTAGTCCTGGCCTTTCCCCGGCTGCTGGCGCTAGCCGAGGCCCATGAGGCGCAGCTCCGCTTCGACGCCACGGTGGCCGGTGGTCTGCCGGCAGTCAATCTCGGCCAGCGTGACCTGGCCATGGCTGACATCTACAGGCTGGAGGGGATCCTGAACCTGACCAGCAACTACATCCTGACCAGCATGGCCGAGCGCGGCCTGAGCTATGAACAGGCCCTGGCCTGCGCCCAGGCAGCCGGCCACGCTGAGGCCGATCCCCAGCTGGATGTGGAGGGTTGGGACGCTGCCAACAAGCTGGTCATCCTGGCCCACAGTGTGCTGCACTATCCGGTGACGCTGGCCGATGTGGCGGTGCAGGGGATAACCGGCCTCACCGCTAAAGCCCTCAAGGAAGCGGTTGCCGAGGGCAAGCGGATAAAACCGGTGGCGGTGGCTGAACGACACGAGCAGGACTATCGCCTGGCCGTGGGACCTGCTTGGCTCGATGCGAGCCATCCGCTGGCCCAGTTGGGCGCCGAACAGATGGGGATCGTCTACCACACCGACGTGTGTGGCGTCATCTCGGCGGCGATCGTCGAGGAGACGCCCTTGCCCACCGCTGCAGCCATGCTGCGCGACGTCATAGAGATCTACCTTTAGCGCCTTCTCATCGAGCTGTTCAAGGTCATCATGATCGTCACCTTGGTGATTGTTGCTGCCCCTGGCGTCGGCTTCGGAAGCTTGCTCGAGGGCATAGACAGCTCTGGGGTACTAGTCCCGCTGCTCGGCATTGTCTAGTGGTGGTGCTGCCAGGCCCCCAATGAAGCTGCGGATCGCCTCGGCTGTCTCCACCGGCCGCTCCAGCGGCACCATGTGATCGCTGTCGGCGATGGTGAGGGCCTGCGCCTGCGGCAGCAGGCGCACCAGACGTGCCAGCGATCCGGCCGGGAAGGTGGGCGACCCCTCTCCGCGGATGGCCAGCACCGGGATGGACAATTGGGGAACGTAGCGCCAGATGTCGGTCGGTGTCGTGGCAAAGATGTGCGCCTCCCACTCGGGTGGGTAGATCAGCTCGACCTGGCCGTCAGGATGCTCCTGTGTTCCGAAGTAGACATAAGCATCCAGGCTGGCTGCCGGCCAGCCGGTGAAGAACGGCTTGCCAGCCAGATGCTCGGTACAGGCTTGTCGGCTGGGCCAGGTTCGGCGGCGGCGTAGTGTGGCCTGGACGAGCGGCAGGCGGCGGTGGAGCCCAACCAGGCGCATCAACCGCAGCAAGCGGAGCTGGCTGGGAGGCAGGATCACCGGATCGATCAGGGCGATGGCCCGGAACAGGTCCGGCCGTCGAATCGCCGCCAGAAGTGTCAGCACCCCGCCCAGCGAGTGGCCGACGCCGACGATGGGCGGGGAGATCGTGCCGCTGTCGGCCAGATCGTCTAGCGCTGCGATCAGGTCGCCTGCCATCGGCAGCCAGGTTGGGGCGCTCTCCGGTCGGCTGCCCGGCCAGAGCGGGCGGGCAGGCAGGCCGATCAGGCGATAACTAGTCCTGAGCACAGCAGCCAGCGGCTCGTATGCCGCCGGTGGAAAGCCGTTGGCATGGGCCAGGTGCATGACCGGGCCTTTCCCGCCCAGATCAACAAGAAACCGGGTTCCTTGTGAGCCAAGAAACCCGGTTTCCCCAACTGTCACACTCACCCGCGATTGCCCCGGCGCTGAATGATCTCCAGATAGGCCAGGTCGCCATTGTTCAGCTCGGCGGCGTTGGCCTCGTCGGTGTCCAGGTGAAACTCGAGCCTGTATTTTGGCGACACTCGGACCGCCACGTCACCAAAGATTAGCTCCCGCTCATCGCCGGCGCGAACGCGCACCACGTCGCCGTCCTGCACCCCGAATCGGTGGGCATCGTCGGGCGACATGTGGATGTGTCGCTGGGCATAGATCACGCCCTTTTTCAGCTCGATCTGGCCGGCCGGCCCTTCGATGATCAGCCCGGGTGTGCCGTCCAGGTCGCCCGACATGCGGATCGGTGCGTTGATGCCCAGCGTATAGCCCTCGGTGCGCGAGATCTCTACCTGCGTCTGGCTGCGGGCCGGACCAAGCACCCGCAGCCGCTCGATGCTGCCTCGCGGGCCGATTAGTTTGACCTGTTCTTCGGCAGCATACTGCTCCGGCTGCGACAGGTCGGCGCGCGGCATGAGCTTGTGGCCCGCGCCGAACAACCGCTCCACGTCGGGCTGGCTCAGGTGCAGATGGTGGGCCGAGACGCCGATCGGGATCGGGATCTGGGTGGCCTGCATCTGCCGGGTGATGGCGTCGTAGCCCAGGATGCGGATCGTCTCGCGGGCGATCATTCGCGAGGCGTCCGAGTGCACCACCAGCACCTTGACCTTGGAGTTGGGATGGGAGATGTCGACTACTCCGTCGACCCGGTCGTGGACGCCCCTGTTCTTGACGGCGTCGACCAGGACGCCCAACCCCCACAGCCCCTGACATGCCAGTGCCCGCACCCCAGCGGCGTTTTCGCCAATGCCGCCGGTAAATACCAACACATCCAGCCCGCCCAGAGCGGCATAGTAGGAGCCGATCGCCTTGCGCAGCCGGTAGGCAAACACTTCTGCAGACAACAGGGCCTTGGCATTGCCTTCATTCGCTGCTTGTGCGATCTCGCGGGTGTCGCCTGACAGACCCGACAGCCCCTTCAGGCCGCTTTCGCGGTTGAGCAAATGATCGATCTCGTCGGCTGTCATGCCTTTGCGCATCAGGTGGATGACGATGGCCGGATCGATATCGCCTGAACGGGTGACCATCATCAACCCTTCCAGTGGGGTCAGGCCCATGGTGGTGTCGATCGACCGGCCATGGTCGATAGCGCACGCCGAAGCCCCTTCGCCCAGGTGGCAGGTGATGATCTTGAGCCGGGAGAAACGCTTTTTCAGAAAGGTGGCAGCCATCAGGGCCACGTACTGGTGTGACGGCCCGTGAAAACCGTAGCGGCGGATGCCATCTCGAGTGTACAGCTCCTCCGGCAGAGCGTAGCGGTAGGCGTGTTCCGGCATCGTCTGGTGGAAGGAGGTGTCGAACACGGCCACGTGCGGGATGTCCGGCAGTAGCTCGCGGGCCCATTCGATGCCCTGGGCCTGTATCGGGTTGTGGAGTGGAGCCAGCGGCGCAAAGCGGCGGATGTCGGCCAGCACCTGGTCGTCGATCACCACCGGGTTGGAGTACTTGTCGCTGCCGTGCACCACCCGATGGCCGACGGCGGTGATCTCGCTCACCTCCTGGATGACGCCGATCTTGGGATCGGTCAGCCGGTCCAGCGCCGCCTGGAGCGCCTGCCTGTGATCGGCGCCTTTCTTGCCGCCCAGCTCGAACTTTAGCTCTTTGCCTCCGGCGCTGTGGGTCTGCAGTGTGCCGGGTTGATCGATCCACTCCACCTGCCCTTCGACGTTGTGCGACTCGTCGGCGGTGTCAAAGAAGCGATACTTGAGCGAGCCGGTGCGGAGGTTGATGACCAGTAGCTTCTGCGGCCCGCTCGGCCCAGGGGCTAGGCTCAGGCCGTATGGATCCGGATTGCCCCCCTGATCACCCGTCTTGCGGACGTGCTCCTGCTGCACCTTTTCGATCAGCGTGCTGCGCTTGGCGATAATCTTGGCAAAGCGTTGCAGCGCTGCCGGATCGGCTTGGATCCAGCGGCGAAACAGGTCGGCCGGGACTAACAAGACCCGGCATTGAGTGGTAGCAACGACGTCCACCGGCGAAGGCAGGCCGGTCATCAGCGACATGGCGCCGATGTTGCTCCCGGCCCTCATCTTTTCGACGCACAGCGCCTCGCCCTCCGTCTGGCCCACCGGCGTGTTTGCGCAGGCTTCCCCTTCCAGGACGAGGCCAAAGAAGGTAAAGGGCTGGCCAAAGGGAATAATGAGCTCACCAGGGGCATAGCGGGCTTCTTCGGACTGGGCGACGACCTGGACGGCGATCTCTTCGGGTACCGTACCGAAAAGAGCGTATCGCTTCAATTCCTCAAGAGTGATCATACATCATCTCCAACGAGCTACGGACTGGGCCCTGGGGCCATGCCCATTATACCACACCTTTGATTCTGTGTGAAAAAGGGCACATATCGATGGCCAGCCTGTCATGCTGACAAGAGAAGGGGCGGTCACCCATCGGCGGCCGCCCCTCCCAGCCAGGGACTCCTAGAAGATCAGATCCCTGATGTCACACTCCTCGACCGGCATCAAGCTTGTCCTGGAGCTCCTGCAGCGCCGACCAGTCGCCGGTCGCTGCCATGCGGGCCTGGTTGGGCCAACTCGTGGGGTCTACCATCTTCAGATTTGCTGCCTGGAGGATCCCCTTCAGCTTGGTCGCATCGGCGTCCGCCAGTTGGCCAAAGCTGTAGATGCCTGCATTCTGCAGCACGGTAGCCACGCGGGGGCCGATGCCCTCGATCCGTTTCAGGTCGTCCGGCTCGGCCGACTCGCGGGTCTTGGGCGGCTTGAAGACCAGGAACAGCAGGTTGAGCAGAATGCCTGCCACGGCGGCGGTGGCGATGGCTGGCCAGCCGTTGGGGAAGATGCCCTTGAGCAGCGGGATGGGCAGGAAGCCGCCGGAATAGCCGATGTTCCCGCCGATGCCGACGATCATGATGACCGCGCCGATGGCCAACTGCTTGGGATCGAACAGGTTGACCTTCTCGGACAGCATGAGGGCAATACCCTGCATGCCGATGACGCCGAACAGGTAGATGGCCAGGCCGCCGCTGACGGCAGTGGGCACGCTGCTTATTGCCGCGGCCAGCCAGCCCCAGAACCCCATCAGGATGGCGATGACGCCCGCGGCCAGCAGCGCCGGGCCGGAGTAGTTGCGGGTGATGACCATCAGCGAGTTGTTCTCGCCATAGTTGGTGCCCGCCGTCGCGCCGAACGTGCCGTGGATGATGTCGCCGATGCCGTCCAGGATCAGGTTAAAGCCGATGAACTTGCTCAATCCATAGCGCGGCTTGCCCAGCTCGTCGGCCAGATGGTCGACGTACAGGCTGATCTGGTACAGGTGGGCGGTGGACTCGGGGATGGTGGCGATGGCCATGATGCCGATGCCAAAGATGGCGGTGAAGGTCAGGTCGCTGCTAAAGGTGGGGAAGGTGATGTGGGGTGTCACGATGAACTTGGCCCCACTGAACGCACTGTAATTGATCAGGCTTCCCGTCGCAGCGCCCACCACACCAGTAATCAGGTCGACGATAAAGGCCACTCCGTAACCGACGATGGCCCCCAGCAGGATGGGCAACATGCCGATGAACCCTTTGCCCTGGAGATAGACCGAGAACCCGATGGTAACCACCAGGGTGATGATCGACACGCTCCACCACTTCAGGTCGCCGGTCAGGCCGCTGCTGGTGCCACTGGCCATGCCCAGCGCGGCAAAGCCCAGGCCGAACCCGATAATGCACGCCACCGAACCGGTGATAATCGGCGGCAGCACCTTGTCGATCGCCCGCTTGCCGCCGACGGCGCGGATGATGAGCCCGACGATGACGTTGATGCAGCCGGTGGCGATGATGCCGGCTTGGGCAATGCGGATCTTTTCATCAGGGGCCACCTGTCCAAACGAGGCATTGGTGATGGCTACCAGGGCAGCCAGGTAGGAGAAGCTGGAGCCATAGTACAGTGGGATGAACTTACCAATGCCAAAACGCGACAGGAGCAGGGCCACGATGGTGGACACGCCGGAGAAGGTCAGCACGGTGCTGACGTGAAAGCCGACGATGAGGGCGCACAGTACCGTGGCCGGAAACATGGTCAGGACGTGCTGGAAGCCAAACAGGATCGTCTGACCTATGGGCGGAAAATCGTTGGGCAGATAGCCCAATATCCTGGCTTGCTTACTTGGAGCAGCAGCGGCCATTATTTCTTTCTCCTTTCTCAAAATTGTGGCTGCAATGGCCGAATCGAGAACGACGAGCTGCAGCGATGATCAGGGTCTGAGCGATAGGCATCCCTCCTTTCCGCTGCGTTGCCGCCCTACGAGTCGCCTTCCGGCAGCTCTGTGCTTAGCCTGCCCAAGAAGAATCCGATGACCATTGCCACGGCGGCGACGATGGCGACTAGGGCCCACTTGGCCTGCGGAGAGGATAGCATCTCCTTCGCCATGTCTCTGGCCACTCCCTGCGCAAACTGGGTTTCGGTGGGCGGTGTATACTCGACCTCCACGCCCTTGACCGCAGACTCCATGCGGGCTAGTAATACGCCGTTCAGTGACTCTAGCCCCTGGCCGATGATGCTCCGGCTGGCCGTGTCGATCAGCCGCTGGCCGACGCTGGCGAGCTTGCCGCCGATCTGCACTTCGCCGTCGTAGTTCATGAGGGTAGTGCCATCTAGCTGTTCACTTAGCCGGACATGGCCGACCCCCGTCGCAAAGCCGGGCGCGCCCTTGCCTTCCACGGTCAGGGTCAGGCTTTCCGGCGGCGCCTCGTCGGAAATGACGATCCGCCCGGCAAAGACGCCGGCGACCGGTCCCACCCGGATGTTCATGGTGCCTTGGTACTCGCTGTCGCTGACCTTTTCCAGGCTCTGGGTGCCCGGCAGGGCCATGGCCAGCACGTCCGGGTCGCGCACCAACTCCCAGACCTCCTGGCGAGGACCGCTAAAGAGATATTCGCCTTCTATTTTCACCTTCTTTTCTCCTTTGTTTTCACTCGTGCCGGCCGCCGCCAAGCAGCTCGAACAGGCGGTTCGGGCTGAGCGGCATCTCTAGGATCTCCAGGTCGTGGTCGTACAGGGCATTCTCAATGGCCTGGGCAAACAGGGCCGGCACGGGAATCGTCCCTGCCTCGCCGGCGCCCTTGGTGCCCAACGGGTTGAGCGGTGACGGCGTCTCCTCGTGACCGATCTCGATGCGGGGCACTTCAGTGGCCGACGGGATCAGATAGTCGGCCAGCGAAGCGTTGAGCAGTTGCCCGTTTTCGTCATAGACCAGTTTTTCGTAGAACGAGTTGCCGATGCCCAGCGCCACACCGCCATGCACCTGGCCCTCCAGGATCAGCGGGTTGAGCACGGTGCCGCAGTCTTCGACGGCCACGTAGCGCTTGATCTCAACCATCATCGTCTCCGGATCGACCTCGACGATCATGGCGTGGGAGCCGTTGGCCGTGGCCCCGTACTGCGGGCCAAAGTAGGCGGTGGCTTCCAGGCCTGGCTCGGTGCCAGGCTCCACCGCCCCACGCAAGGGGTTGGCCCGCGTGGCCAGCTCACCCAGACTGATCGACTGGTCCGGGATGTCGGCCACGCCGCCTCCCCCTTTGCGTTTCGAGGGCTTGATTATCCGTCGCACATAGCCGTCGGCCAGCTCCAGCTCCTCTTCGGGTGCATTCAGCACCTTGCTCGCCAGCTTGAGGATCTTGCCGCGAACCGCGACAGCAGCTGCGTTGACGGCATTGCCGGCGACCACCGCGCCCCGGCTGGCAAAGGTGCCTGTCCCCCAGTGGAACTGGGAGGTGTCGCCGCTCACCAGCCGGACGTCACGCGGGTCCACGCCCACCTGTTCGGCGATGATCTGGGCAAAGGAGGTAAAGTGGCCCTGGCCTTGCGTGCCCACGCCGGTTGCCGCGCTGACCTTGCCGCTGGGCTCGATGGTGACCCGGGCGCCCTCGTACGGACCGACGCCGGTCGTCTCGACGAAAGAGACGATGCCGATGCCCACATGTTTGCCCTCAGCGCGAAGCCGCGGTTGCTCCTCCTTGACAAACCTCTCGTAACCGATCATGGCCGCTGCCTTGTCCAGGGTGGCCTGGTAGTTGCCACTGTCAAAGATGAGCGGGGCAAATGCCTGGTCGATGATCTTGTGCTCATAGGGGAAGGCGCCCGGTGGGATCAGATTGCGCCGCCGGATTTCGACCGGGTCGATGCCCAGCTCCTTGGCCGCCAGGTCGAGCAGCCGCTCCATCACGAAAGATGCCCTGTGGCCGCCCGGCTCCCCGCACCGGGGACGTCGGTGATCCGGTTGGTGAACACCACCTTCATATCGCTCGAGTAGTTGGGCACGTCGTAGGCGCTCATGGCGTGGCTCTGGGTGTTGAGGGGGATGGTCAGGCCGTAAGGGTCGTAGGCGCCGGTATCGTGCAGGAAGGCATGCTTGACGCCCAGGATCCGCCCCTCGCGGGTAACGGCAACCTCGGCGTCGTGCACCTGGATCCGCTCCTGGTTAGTAGCGAAAAAGTTCTCCCGCCGGTCCTCCGCCCACTTGATGGGCTGGCCCAACTGGAGCGTGGCCCAGGTGAGGACCATCTCTTCGGGATAGTACATCATGATCTTGGGGCCAAAGCCGCCGCCGACGAAAGGTGCGATCACCTGCACCTGGTGGGCTGACAGTCCGAACATGGCTGCCAGACCGTTGCGGATCGGGATAGGAGCCTGGGTTGTGTCCCAGATAGTCAGTTGCTGGCTCTTGGCATCCCAGGAAGCCACGATGCACCGGTTTTCCATCGCCGCCGAAGCGCAGCGGTCGATGACGATGCGCCGGTGGATGACCAGATCGGCCTTGGCCTTGGCTGCCTCATAGTTGCCCTTGTTTTGGGTCAGGTGAGCAGCCAGGTTGGAATCGAGATCCTCGTGTATCAGCGGAGCGCCTGGCTCCAGCGCCTTTTCCAGGTCCACCACCGCCGGCAGCGGCTCCAGGTCGACCACAATGTCGTCAAGGGCATCCTCGGCGATGTAGCGACTCGTGGCGATGACAACCGCCAGGGGCTCTCCGCCGTGGCGCACCTTGTCCTTGACGAGGGGCACCTGAGTGCGCGAGTTGAAGAGGATCTCCTTGATTGTCGGCGGTGGAGAGACCAGCGGTGGCCCGTGCCGCCATGCCCCACCCATATCCTCGGCAGTGTAGACGGCCACCACCCCCGACCGTTGGCGAGCCGCCGACACGTCGATGCTTCGCAGGCGGGCGTGAGGGTAGTCGCTGCGAAAAAAGGCGGCGTGGAGCATGCCCGGCAGGTCTACGTCGTCCACGAACAGAGCTTTCCCGGTCAGCAGGCGCGGGTCTTCGTTCCGTGTGATGCGTTTGCCGATATATTTCCGCTTCGTCGTCACTGTTTCACTCCTGTCCTATAACACCACAGCGCGCGTTTCGTATCGCGCCCTCATCCGTCACCATAACTGGCCGCCAGCTTGGCCGCATCCACGATGTGCTGATAGCCGGTGCAGCGGCACAGGTTGCCCGAGATCGCCTCGCGGATCTCCTGCTCACTGGGATCAGGGTTCTCCTTCAGGAAGGGCACCAGGGTCATCAGGATGCCCGGGGTGCAAAAGCCACACTGGGCCGCGTGCGCTTCCTGGAACGCTTTCTGAATCGGGTGCAGGTTGTCCGGCGTTCCCAACGCCTCTACGGTCGTGATCTCGTGACCGTTAGCCTGCACGGCAAAGATCAGGCAGGAGCGGGCCGGCTGGCCGTCGAAAAGAATCGTACACGCGCCGCACACACCATGCTCGCAGCCAACGTGTGTCCCGGTTAGGCCCAGGTCGTGCCGCAAAAAGTCGCTCAGGAGCAGGCGCGGCTCGACAGTGCACTGGTGGCGAGTGCCGTTGACGGTAACGACGATGTCGAATGTGTCACTCATCTTGTCCTCCTCAGCCTTAGCCTTTCCTCGCCCGGTCCAAGGCTTCCGTCAGTGCCCGGCGGCCCAGCACGCCGACCAGATGGCGGCGATAATCGGCAGAAGCGTTGATGTCGGTGGTGGGGTCCACGTCATCTCTGGCGGCGGTCTCGGCTGCCTCGCGAATCGCCTCGGCTGTGGGTGTCTGGCCTTGCAGCACTTGGGCGGCATGGTTGGCCTGCACCGGACCTTCGCCGACGCTGAAAAAGACAAGCCGCGCCTCCTGGCACAGATCCTTCGCTTCGCTTAGAATAACTACTGCGGCGACACCCACCAGCGCGAAATCGTGGTGGCGGCGGGCGACTTCCATGAACGACCAGCCGCTGTTGCGGGGCATGGGCGGCAGGGCGATCTCTACCAGCAGCTCGTCTGGTTTCAGGACGGTGGTAAAGAAACCCTGGAAAAACTGGTCGGCCGTCACCCACCGCTCGGCCCGCAGGCCGCGGACCCGCATGCGGGCCTTGAGCGCCACACTTACCGCCGGCAGCTCGGCCGAGGGGTCGGCATGGGCGAGGCAGCCGCCGAAGGTGCCCCGGGTGCGGATCTGCGGGTAGGCGATCATTGGCATGGCGGCATGGATCATCGGCGCCGCTTCGGCGATCAGTGGATCCTGTTCCACCTGCCTCTCGCGGGTCATGGCTCCGATGCGCACCCCACCATCTCGATTGGGCTGGATAAAGAAAAGCTCGGCCACGTTGTTCAGATCCACGAGCGCTCCAGGCTGTGCCAGGCGGAAATTCATCATCGGGATCAGACTCTGCCCGCCGGCCAACACCTTACCCTCATAGCCGTACTTGGCCAACAGGGCCAGGGCCTCGTCAACCGTGACCGGCGCATGGTACTTGAATGGAGCTGGTTTCATCTACTTTCTACCTCCTTGTTGTACGGAGCTTCCCTCAAGGGAACTGGCTTGCAGAGCTCGTCGGCAAAAGGCGACGAATGTCGTGGGCGGCCGACCCAGCAGCCAGCTCAGGACATGCGGATTGCCCCAGAAGCCATGCTCTTCGTAGTAACGGAACATCTTGACCAACGTCTCGATCTGGTAGCTGCCCAGGCCTGATGCCCTGGCCCGCCGCTCCCACGTTTCGACCGCAACCGTTTCGGCGCGGACCGGCCGGCCCAGGCAATCGGCCAGGGCCGAAGCTACCTCGATCTGCGACAACGCCTCGGCGCTGGCCAGCTCGTAGGTGGCCCCGGCGTGCCCTGCTTCGGTCAGCACGACGGCGGCTGCCTCGGCTACGTCGTCCAGATCGACCATTCCCAGCCGGGTCTCGACCCGGTACGGCACTGGGTAGATGCCCTCCTGAGTGATACTGCTCCACTGGGCCAGCACATTCTGCATATAGGCTGCCGGCTGCACGATGGTGAAGCTCAGTCCCGACTCGAAGAGCTGCTCCTCAACCCGCATCTTGAGCCAGTGGTGCGGCATCGCCTCGATTTGCGGGTGCAACACCGAGTGATATACGAAATGCTGCACCCCCGCTGAACGCGCCGCAGCCATGACCACCTGGCCGATGGCGGCCTCGTCGGGGTGCATATTCGGGCAGATGTGATAGATCGTCCGGCTGTCCCGGACAGCCTGTCCCACCGCCACGGGATCGCGTAGATCCCCGGTGACGACCTCTTGCGCCCCGAGCTCTTTGACCGACTGAGCCTGACGGAGATCCCCGCCTGGGGATTCGGGCCGGCGTACCAGGGCGCGAACTACCTGCCCTCTGGCCACCAGCGCCCGGATGACCGCCCGGCCTGTCTTGCCCGCCGCTCCCGTAACCAGGCATCCACCCATTTGCGTACTCGCCTATTTGCCGATCCTTACTTCCCCTCTCTAAAGGCGACAAAGCGCGCCCACATCGACTCGGCTTCCATGACCTTGGCCGGGTAGCAGCCGATGTAGTAGCGTCCGCTCTTCGCTGTGGCAATGTCGCCTGCCAGGTTCTCGGCGTGCACGATCTTCTTGGGGAACAGGTTGAGGTGCGTGTCCTGGTAGTACTTGTCCAGCGGGAACATCTCGTCCCAGCTCTTGCCGAAATCCTTGATCAGCTTGGCGTTGGCCTCGGCAAAGGTCTTCGGGTGCCACAGCCGCTGGATGGTATTCATCGGGTGATCCTGGCTCACCGCATCCACGCCCAGCCACTTGAGCTTCTTGTCAACGCACCACTTGGCAAAGTCAGGCGAAGGCCCAGGATGCTTGATCATGTAGCGGAATTCGTCCGATTCAGGGCTAATCCAACCATACCGGTACCAGCCGGTCTTGGTGATGAGGATGTCGCCCTCACGGACCTCGACCACCGACTCGATCATCTCCGGCGTGTAGACGCTCGAATTGCTGACCAGGTGGGAGATGTCGGCGATCACGCCCGGGCCGACCCACTCGTTGAGCGGGACCTGGCCGATGGTCCTGCCCGCTTGGCCAAAAGTGCTTCTCGCCGTCCATGTGGCGTGGCCAGGTGGATGCTGGCGTTGCAGATCGAGCCATTGCGGCCCATGCCAAAGTGCTGGCCGCCGACCCGCTTGGTATAGTTCACCGTCAGCGGAATGTAGTTGGCCCACTGCGGCGTCTGGACGCTGAACGGGATGGTCATGTCCAGCATCTCGGCCGAGCCCATCATCTGGAAGAACTCCTGCTTCGCTCATCCCGTCCGGGGCCTGCATGGCGCACGACCCGTGCCCAGGCCGTCTCCACCTCCATGAACGGGATCGGCATGATCATGATCCACGCCCGTTGGTTCTTGACCTTGTCGATCTCGCCCACGATGCACTCGGCCAGGAGCAGATGGGCCTTGGGCATGGTGATGTGGGTCAGCTCGTAATAATCATCCTGGGGGAACATCTCATCCCAGGATCTTGCCATACTCGGCCTTCAGCTTGGCCTCGGCCTTCTCAAATTCGTTGGCGTGCATCCAGCGGATAGGCGTGTTCATCGGGTGTTCGGCGCAGCCACAATCGACGCCGACCACCTTCAGCTTCATCTCCATCGCCCATTGGAAGAAATCGGGCGAAGGACCGGGATGCCGCACCAGAAAGCCGAATTCCTTCGACTCGACGCCGCCCTGAGCGTTCGGATTGAGGACATCCGGCTGGTCCCAGGAGTAGCGATGGTAGCCGGTGTTGATGATCAGGATGTCGCCCTTCTTGACCGTCGCCCGTCTGCTGATCATCTCCGGTGTGTACAGACTGTAATCAGACACCAAGTCCGAAATATCCACCACCACGCCTGGTCCGCACAGGTCGCTCAGTGGAATATCGGCGATCGCCCGCCCGCCGGAATGGAAGGCCGTCTCACCCACCAGGTGCGTGCCGACCGTGTTGCTCCAGTTCAGGATCTGGCCATTGGCCCCCTGACCGCCACCGTAGGCGCCGGTGACCCGCTTGAAAAAATGGACCTCCAATGCCTTCTCCCCTGGCCAGGGCGGGGTGAAGATGCTGCAACCCTGGGTCAGGTCGTATAGTTTGGCGTTGGCCATCGTCTTGATGAACTGTTCGTGATCCATATCCTCCTCCTGTGGTTGGGCGGGTAGACTCCACTCCTACGTTCAGTATCCGTACTTCTCGGCAAACGCTACCAGCGCCTGCTCGAACATCGCCATTGGCGGGCGCACCAACCCAGCGCCGACCTGTCCGACGCCGGCGTCTTTGTGGGCAATGCCGGTATTGACCCGCGGAGTGATGCCCTTCTCGACTACCTTGCGGATGTCGATCGCCGATCGGCGTCCCGCGGAAGTCAAGGGCGGGATGGTGAAGTACTTATGCTCGGCATAGGTAATCTCGTACATCTCCAGCGTGGCGTTAATCGCGTCCTTGTGGCGTGCCGCTGACAAAGGTGACGATGGCCGGCGCCGACGCCATGGCAAAGCCGCCGATGCCCGCCGTCTCGGTGATGGTGCTGTCGCCGATGTCGCCGCTGGCGTCTTCCGCATTGAATCCAGGGAAGTAGAGCCCCTTGGGCACTGCCACCGGCGCTGTGAACCAGCGGTCGCCCAGACCGCTGACCCGAATGCCAAAATCGGTGCCATTGCGGGCCATCGCGCTGACAATGGTGCTGCCCTCGATCCCATGGGCCGCATCGGCCATCGCCTTGCAGGCCGCCATCACCGGGTTGAGCACGCTCAGGGCATTGTCGCCCAGGAAGCTGCAGTACCTCGGAGGCGACCGCCGGGTCTGGGTGCAGCCTTGGCAATGAACGGCGCCAGCTTGGCCGTGTACAGAGATCGAGCCGGCCTTGTTGCGATTGTGTCCCTCGTCGCCCATGTGCAGCGCCTCAGCCAGGAAGCGCCCGGATGTCGATCCCGCCGCTGGCCTCGAGTGCTTCGGCCAGCACGGGACGCCATCACATCCTCCATCCAGCGCAGGCGAGTCCAGCACCTCTTCGCTGTAGGCGCCATAGCGCAGCACCTTGCCATAGCCTTCATTCAGATTCGAGAACGACCTGTTGCCATGGGTTTTGTTCTCCAGGATGTAGACCGACATCGACGGGCAGATGATGCCGGCCATCGGCCCGACGGCCTGGTGGTGGTGGCAGGGCTCAAACTCGACCTTGCCGGCTTGCACCAGCGCCTGCGCCTCGACTTCGTCCTTGGCCTTGCCCTTCAAAGATCAGCGCGCCGATGATGGCACCCTGCATCGGTCCCGACATCCGGTCCCAGGTGATCGGCGGACCGGCATGGAGCAGCAGGTTTTCCCGCATGCCGGGGATCACGTCGCGAGCCTTGCCCAGGCCGACCAGCACCGGGCGGGCTTCCATCATCCGTTCGGTGGCTTCACGATTGGCTTTTTCGATGTCCATGGTTCACTCCTATCCGCTTCCTTGTTTCCTTCCCCACTCTGCCGCGCTTCGGCAACTGGTCAGCGCAGTCGTTTCCCCGGCTCGAACCGGGAGCGCGCTTCCTTGAGTATCTCCTCGTACAGCTCCAGGTTGCGATCCTCGAGGTGGTCAAATACTCTGCAAGTCCTTGCTGCCCCAGGTCACATATCGCAGCGGGTCGGGATCGAGCTTGGCGGCGATGATCTCTTCCCTGCCGCGCGCTTGGGCCAGCCGCCAGGCGATCGGCGTGACGATCATGCTGTGGCCAAAGTAGTAGCTGCCGCCGGCGTCGGGGCCCACCGAGTTGGTGGCCACCATGTAGACGTGATTGTCGTAGGCGCGGGCAGCAGTTGGTGATATACCAGATGTCGATAGCTCCGTAGGAGCGCCGACGGCCGGACGATCACCTCGGCGCCCTTGACCGCCAGCAGGCGTGACAGCTCTGGAAAATCGCCATCATAACAGATGATCATGCCAATGCTGCCCAGAGCTGTCTCGAATACGTCGGCGCGATTGCCGAGCGTCACCCAACCGCCGCAGTCGCAGCGCTCCAGTGGGAAGGGGTGGGTCTTATCGTAGATGCCGATGATCTCGCCATCTGGCCCGATCAGGATCGCCGAGTTATAGACCACGCCCCGCTCCGGGCCGCGCCGGTAGGTCGGCCACACCACGTGGACGCCCAGCGACTTGGCCGCCACCTGCACGTCGCGGGTGATCCGTCCGGGGGCCTCATCCACCAGGTCCCACAGGCCGTTTGCATCCAGGCCGGTAACGAAACTGGTCGTCACCGTCTCCGGAAAGACGACCAGCTCCGCTCCATACTCCTTGACCGCTGTCTTTCAGCCAGGCCACACCCTTGTCGACGTTCGCCTGCGACGTCGTTGGGCGTGACGGCAATCTGCACACAAGCAGCAACAAACTCTTTCATTCCCTTACTTCCTTCTTCATCCGTTCCAGGATCGCCATCAGCTGCTCATTTCCCCCTGCCGGAGGCCGCCAATCGACCTGGCTCACTGCCGCCCCCTGGGCTCGCAGGCTGGCGGCGAACGACTCCAGACCGACGTTGATGGCGGCAAGGGGCGCCTGAAGCACCGACAAACTCACCGGTTTCTGCCCACGGAGCTCCCCCACGGAAGATTCAGCCTGTTGAGGAGGCATTGCCTGGAGCAGGTGTCCGACATAGCGCATGGCGTCGTCGTTACTGGTTTCCACAAGGGCTCCGGCTGCCTCGAGTTGCTCCACCTGGGCGGCCATAGTCCTGGGGGTCCTCGTCGGTTCCGACGACCACGGCGACCACCTCTAGGTGCCGGCCGGCCTCTGCGGCGTAGTTGCGCGCCTGGGCGATGGCCGGGGCCAGCTCGCCGGCCGGGTCCGGATGCGCGCCGTAGCCCAGCACCACGTCGAGCAGGATGACGGCGACTTCGGGGTCGGCAGTTTCCTGATGCAGCCGACGGATGCGCAGGTCGTTATCCATCATCGGGTGCAGCCGGCCCACGGTGAACTCGTCCTCGCCCAGGTCGACGATGGTGTGCTCCTGGCTGACCAGCGAGCTGGTCAGGCGGTGCTCCTTGCGCAGTGGCGCGTTAGACCTGATCGAAACGCCGGGCAAATAATCCTGCAATAGGAGCTGGGCTTCGTAGGCTAGGGTGCCTCCTGAGAACAGGCCGCGCAGGTAACGTTGCCCAGGCGCAAACTGGCCTGTGGGAATGGCGCTGTCTACCTGCTCGCCACCACTTGCCTGTCTGGTGGCCAACTGCACCGCCGTGCTCAGCTGCCTCGTCGAAGGTCGTTGGCAAAGTGGAGGTTGTCCACCGAGCGGCCCAGGGTAGCCTATGAAATCAACCACGACCGGCTTGCCCGCCGACCGGGCAAGCTGCAACAGCTCGTCTGCTACCTTGGGAGCCGGCGGCTTGGAGATTAGCACGATGACCTGCGTTTGTGGGTCGCGGCTGAGGAGGTCGAGGCCCTGGCGGGCGGTCACGGCTCCCACCGCCTCGGACAGGTCGCGGCCGCCGGTGCCCAGGGCTTGGGTGAGGCCGCCGCCCAGTTCGTGGATGCGCGAGCTTACCTGCTGCAGCCCTGTCCCCGAGGCGGCGACCAGTCCAATCGGCCCGCGGCGCACCCGGTTGGCAAAGCCCAGCCCCACACCGTTGACGATGGCTGTACCGCAATCCGGTCCCATGACCAGCAGTCCGCCGCTGGCGGCGAGCTGCTTGAGCGAGATCTCGTCCTCCAGCGAGACGTTGTCGCTGTAGAGAAAGACGTGCTTGCCCAGTTGCAGGGCTTGGCGGGCCACACTCGCGGCATAGCGACCGGCTATCGAGACGAGCACCCATTGGGCATCGGGCAGCATCTGTGCGGCAGACTCCAGGCTCTTGGGGAGGAATTCTAGCTCAACGGTCCGGCGCCGTTGGGCCAGAAGGGTGTCAACCTGGTCCAGGGCGGCCTGGGCAGCGGCGGCGTCGTCAGCGCGGACGACAATGACCAGATCGTCGGCTCCGGCAGCCTGGGCTTGTGGTATCAGCAGGCCGGTCTGGGCCAGGATCTCTTTGTTGGCCGCGGTGCCCATCACTACGCCGGCGTCGAGGATGCCGGGTAAGCCAGCCAGGGAGCGCTGTAAATGCATCAGGACAACCGAGTCGTAGTAGGCTCCCGAACGTACTTGCCCCGTCGTTATGACCATGCTCACCGTCACCGTAGTTTGGTAGACTGCGCTGGTGTGACAGTATACCATAGGCTGGAATCGGTGTCAATTGCGATTTGCCTGACTTTCAGGGCAAATGCAACAGCATTTCCTATACCCCCCAGTCCGGTAGCCTCGGCGTTCGGCCAGGGAGCTTGGGCCGGCGGCTGTTGTGCCGCAGGCCCAAGCTGACGTTCCACAGACTAGCACTCGGCTGATTATTACAGAGGTACGATCCCTCTCTTCTCCAATTCCGTGCTGATCTTTTCGATCGGAAGGCCACCGGCGATCCTCGGCTCGCCATTGAAGGCGACGATCGGCAGAGGTAGGTTCAACCTGTCGATGGCCCGCTGCACCCACGGAAACTCCTCCATGCGGACGGAAAAGACATCTATGTACTCCACGCCCACGCCGTCACCGTAGTAGCGGGCCAGCCTTCGGCCCAGATCCGCTGTCTGCTCCTCCATGGTTGGCGAGGGAGCTGCGCTGGCCTCGCCGTCCGGCCCACAACTTGGGCCGCACTTGGGGCCTCAACCGCAATCCTGCATGGGTATGTCGGTTCCGAAAACCTGTACCACCATTTTGGCCTTGTCGTTGTCAACCACTACAGCCATCTCCTTCTTACCGTAATTCCATTTTCTCACGCTGTCTCGGCTGCAATGCAGAGCGCCCTGGGCTGATCTCTTTGCCGCCGGACCGAGCGGCGGATCTTCCCGGTGCGACTCCTGGACGGCTCAGTCCAAGGAGTCGGCGAGCCATAGCACGCCGGTGAACATCGTGGCGCATATCCGCGGCACTTTGGAAAAAACTAGCCTTCTTGGCCTGATTTCGCCTGCTCCTGTAGCTCCTGCGCCCCGCAAAGACCGGCAGTATTCGTGCCAAAGAGCTTCCACTCGAACTTTCTTGCCAGATAGACGATCGTCAGCATCAGCGGCACCTCGATCAGCGGGCCGATCACCGTGGAAACGGCAACCATCGGACGGGCCGCGAAGGCCGTCAGCGCAATGGCGATAGCCAGCTCGAAGTTGCGGCCCGTGCAGTGAAAAGACGTCGTCGCCGAGTCGGCGTAGCAGAAACCCACCTTGCGGCTGACCATGAGGACGCCGAAAAAGAGCACAAAGAAGAAGAGCACCAGCGGCACCGCCATCCGCCAGATCAGCTCAGGCTGTTGCAGGATCACATCGCCCTTGAGGGCAAACATCACCACCAGCGTCAGCAGCAGGGCGATGAGCTGCACATTCTCCAGCACCGGGAGTGCCTTCTTCTCGAACCAGGCCTGCCCCTTTGTGCGCAGCATCCACCGCCGCGAAAGGGCTCCGGTCAGCAGGGGTAGACCCAGGTACAACAGCACGCTCTGCGCTACCAAGCCGATGTCGACAGAGACCCGCTGGCCCAGGATCAGCCAGATGAAGAAGGGGGTGGTCACGATCTGGATCAGCGAGTTCCAGGCCATCAGGACGATGCCCAGCGGGCCATTGCCGCGCGCCAGGTCGGTCCAGACCAGCACCATGGCGATGCAGGGCGCCACCCCCAGCAGGACGAGGCCGGTCCACAGATCGGGATGGTTGCGCAGAAAGATCCAGCCAAAGAGATAGAGCAGGAAAGGATTGAAGGCATAGTTGAAAAAGATCACGATGGCCGCTGCCTTCCAGTCGCGGACGGCCTTGCCGACCTGTCCAAGCTCCAACTTGGTCATCGCCGGATAGATCATGACAAAAAGGCCGAGGGGAATACCCGGCTCCAGGGCCTTGCCCACCTGCGGCAAGTACTTGCCCAGAAGCAAGCCAACCGCCATGGACAGGATGATCCACACGGGCAAGAGCTTGCTGACCAGGCTGAGACGGGGCTGTTGCTGGGTCGATGCAACTGCTACGTCTACTCATTTGGTTTCTCCTCTGTCTCTGATCAGTGTTTTGCGCCTTGGCCCCCAGGACCTGACGCTTCTCTCGCTTCTTCCTGCCGGAGAAGGTCCGGCACCCGCGCGGCGATCTCGTCGCGCACGGCGCGAAAGACCGCCAGGATCTCGTCCTCCGTACCTGTGGCCTGGGCCGGGTCGGGGAAGCCCAGGTGAGCCCGCTTGCCCTTTCCCAGCCACACCGGGCAGTTCTCGGCCGCGTCGTCGCAGACGGTCACCACCAGGTCGAACGCGACGTCCGCGGAACTCGAGTGCGCTCTTGGACCGGCCCTCGTGCTCGATGCCGATCTCGGCCAGGACGCGCACGGCCAAGGGGTGGACGTAGCCCGCCGGCTCGGTGCCGGCGCTGACTGCCTCCCACTCGTCGCCCAGCCGGGCGTTGACGATGGCCTCGGCCATCTGCGAGCGGGCCGAGTTGCCGGTGCACAGAAACAGGACCTTGCGTTTCATCGTTCTCAGCGACCTCCTCTCAGCACGTGTGCGGCGCGGCGCCATAGGCCGCCTCGGGTGCCAGGTTGGCCACGTCCAGCAGGGCCAGGTAGCGGGCGTTCAGCTCCGCCAGCCGCTCCGGAACGATGGAATAGTAGACCCACTGTGCGTCGCGGCGGTCGCAGACCAACCCGGCCTGCCGGAGCACGCCCAGGTGGTGGGAGGCCAGCGGCTGGGACAGGTCCAGCTGCGCCATGATGTCGCAGACGCACGTCTCCTGTTGGGTCAGCAGCTTTAGGATGCGCAGCCGGTTCTCGTCGGCGATCACCCGCAGCATGCCGGCGAGCTCCGCCAGCGCCTTCCCCGGCTATGTCTGTGCTCATGCCTCGTTTCGACTCCTCACTTGCTTCCAGTCCCCCGCCTATCAATGCAGGTTGATACTGCTACCTTGTATTGACGGTGCTGTCAAGTCGGGTTGATCTGTTCGTGCTCTCACTCCACGTCTGCATCTGGACGCTCAACGCCTCCTCAGGGGCACTGGATGATCCCCCGCGCCCACAGGCAGTCCCCACACGACGGGGAACTCGTTGCCGAAGCAGTCCTCCTCGTTCGATTCGGCATACTGGCAGCCGCCGCAGTCGGCGCAGGGCGAAAAGTCGAACTCGACCACCCGCTCCCGGAAACGGCGGTACTCCTCGTGCTGCCCAGATGCGCGTGATCGCCTCGTCGTTGACGTTGCCCACGACGTAGCGGCGGATCGCCTTCTCCCGGCCGAGGATGTAGCAGGTGTAGGAGTGCATCAAGGCGATGCACGGACTCACCCCGCCGTCCCAGGCGACGGCCACGGCCCCTTCCCGCACAAAGCGGCAGTAGCCCTTGGCGCTGTCGGGATGCCCGAGCAGAGGGTCGATCGTCCCCCCGTGCCGCAGGAGTCCTAACAGAGGTTCCAGGTCTTCGGGCCGCGCGTCCATGCGGGGCAGCACAATCTCCGGATACCACCGCGAGCGCTGTCCCGGGTGCGGGCTGCCCGTCAGATAGACCGTACAGGATCTCGTCCTCGAACTCCTTGGCGTAGGGCAGTACGTTGGTCACGACGACAAAGCTGGCCTCCAGCGAGTGGGCCAGGCGTCGCAGGTTGCGGCAGCTCCGACAGGTTGCGCCGTGTGGCCACGAACTCCAGGCCAATCTCCGGACTGCCGCGAGGGTTCATGCGCCGCAGGGCCAGCAGGATGCCCCACGTTCTGCTGCACCAGGCGCAGGTCGGCGCCTGCCCTGATGCCCGCGTGGGCCTCCGGCGAGGCCCCGTCGACCGAGATGACCAGCGTGTCCAGCCCGGCCTGGACCAGCCCTTCGGCCATTTCCTGGTCCAGGAGCAGCCCGTTGGTGATCAACTCCGTCCTGGCGCCCAGCTCCTCGGCCAGGGCCACCATCTCCACGATGTCGGGGTGCAGCAGCGGCTCGCCCAGCCCCCAGAAGGCCACGGTCTGCAGCGCAGGGCGCTCGTCGCAGGCCTTCGACGAGCCGCCGGTAGGTGGCCATTTCCATGGTCCCGCCCGGCTCGTCCCAGGAATGACGGATACAGATGGGACAGTCCAGGTTGCAGGCCGTGGTCGGCTCGACGTAGACCTTGCGCAGCGGCGGGTCGGCCGGGCGCAGGAACACCCCGTCTGACCTTTCCTCGACCACGAACTCGGCGCCGGGCGTCAGCCCCCAGCGGCGCCGCTGTTCCTCAGATCCCCCTCGCAGCGCTCCGTCCTCGGCCTACGACCAGCTCTTTGCTCATGCGCTTCCCTCTACACCAAGGACACCACCAGCCAGCCGGCCAGCAGCAGGAACAGCCCGGCCGTGGCCAGCTTGACCGCCGCCGTCCGGCGGTTGATGAACTGGCCCAACTGCTCCGACGTGGTGCCAAAGTAGGCCAGGACAAAGACCACCACCAGCGGCAGGATGAACATCAGGTTGTAGAACAGCAGGTACAGCGCCGGCCTCGCGCCTTCATCTCCGGCACGCCCAGCACGAAGAGGATGGTGGGCAGGTAGACCTGGCCGGTGCAGGCCAGCTCGATGATCGAGATGACCGCGCCGGTGACAAAGGCGACCGGCACAAAGGCCCGCAGCCCGGCCCCCTCGCGGATGACGCGGTTGATCCAGCGCCGAAGGCGCATCGGCAGCTTGAGGCGCATCTCCTCCGGCCTGCCGCGGCGGGCCTGCCACCAGTCGTACAGGCTGCCGGCGGCCAGGAACAGGCACAGGACCGCCGTCAGGCCGTACACCCAGCGGCTGATGGCGCTCAGGAAGGGCAGCGCGGCCAGGAACTTGAGCAGCGCCAAAGCCGACCCCCAGGTAGGTGAGGAACACGCCCAGGGTAAAGGCCGCGCCCACCGCCAGCACCTCCCGCCGCCGGCGGCCGACGAAGGCCAGGTAGGAGATGAAAAAGACGATCGTGGCAAAGGCGCAGGGGTTCAGCCCGTCCACCAGCCCGGCAGCCAGCGACCGTGAGCACGCCGAAGGAGCGAAAGCGCTCGACGATGCTGCCGGCCGTCTGGTCCTGAGTCGCATCCCAACCCTCCCAGAGCAGGCTCGGCCCCGGTCGCGGCGTAGCGGGCGATGAGCGCCTCCAGGCTCTGGACGGTCAGTTCCTGGTCCACCAGCGCCTCGTCGCCGACGAACACCGCCGGGGCGATCAGGCGTTTCTCCTCCGGCACCCCGGCCCGCTCGCCCAGCCACTCGCACAGCGCCGCCTCGCGCCTTGACGTCGAACTCCTGACGACGAGCTGTGGGTATTGTTTCTGCAGGTAGTTCAGGTCGAGGCTCACCCGGTCGCACTCGCGGCAGCCGGGCTGGTAGAAGTAGGCCAGGTGAATCGGCGGTGCAGCTTCGGCGGCGGTGGCAACCGGCGTCGGCGTGGGCAGGTCTGCCTGGGGCAGGTCTACGCCGCCCTGGGCCAGGTAGCGGTCAATGAGCGCCTCCAACTGGGCCTGGATCTCGTCGTTGCCCAGCAGGGCATGGTCGCCGATAAAGATCTCGGGCACGTCGCCGTATTCCAGCCCGTAATGCGCTTCCAGGGCGTACATCAGCGGCGCGTCCTGCTTTTCCAGGTCCCACTCGTGGACGACCACCTGCCCTTCCCGGTATTTCGCCAGGATCGGCGGCAGGATCTCCTTCCGCAGGGTGATGCAGTGATCACAGTGGCTGTCGTAAAAGAGCCAGAAGTGGACCACCGGTCCCAAGGTGATTGTTGGCGTGGGGGGCAGGGCCGTCGAGGTTGGGCAGGGTCCATCCGGGCGTCCAGGCCAGGAATGGGCGGATAGTCCACGCCCCCGGCGGCCAGGTGCTGCTCGATCAGGCCAGGCAGCACGTTTTGGATGTCGTCGGAGCCGACCAGCACCCGATCGCCGACGAACAGCATCGGCACCCCAGTCCTGTCGATCGGGACATGCAGTGCCTCCATGGCCGTCATCCACAGTTCGTACCCCGCCTCGTCCGTAACCTCGACGGTCAGCACCTCAAGCTGATCGCCGTACTTGTCCTGGAGCGGCGGCAGCGTTTCATTCAGCACGACTGTGGCAGTGCGGGCAAGTCTCGGACCAGAACAGCACGGCCCGCACCACAGATTCCTCGGCGTGGGCGGCTGGCAGCGCCAGGGTCAGAAGAAGCAGCGGCACCAACAGCCATCTTGTCTTTTGTTTCATATCATTTCCTCCATTGTCTCGCTATCTATTCGATGGTCACAAACATTCGCCTTGATAGATAGCGTGGACTTGGGAGGGGGAGGTGCGGGCGCCAGGCGTGTGGACAGATCGTGGATGCCGGGCAGGAAAACCGTCAGGCTCAAGACCGGCGGGACTGGCACTTCTGGAGCGCCGGGCAGCCCGGTGCAGCAGAACAGGCTACAGGCAGACACCCGCACCTGCGCTTCCGATGAGGCTTTCGGCTGGCAGCAGCGCTGGCAGCCAGAAGCGGATCGCGCGGAAAGGCAAAGGGTGCCGGCCACCAGGTGCAGGACCAGGCTGCACAGGATGACGACGGTGCACGAGATGACAAGAGGGCGCAGCCTGCCGCGTATCATGCCAGCAGCTCCGCCAGCCGCCGCCCGCCCTCGGCGTAGTCCGGCTCCGCCAGGTGGAAGCAGGCTTCCTGGCCCACCTCGCCGAACAACAGGTGGAAAGCAAAGGCGATGCAGGTCCGCTCCCCGCAGTCGCCGCAGTTGAGCCGGGGCAGCAGCCGATATATGTCCAGTAGCCCCAACTGCTGTCGCCGCTCGTAGCAGGGCTCGATCTCGGCCCGGCGCCGCCAGGTATCGTTGCACAGATTCCTGGAACCAGCGCAGCTGGGCTTCGGCGTCCTCCTCGCCGTCCACCTTGGCCATGATTGCCACGTGGGGGTAAAAGGTCAGGATGCGCCCGCCCCGCTTGAGGGTCACCGAGTTGGCGCCGGGGTTGTACATCAAGTTGGGCACCACGGCGTTCAGATAAGGAAAGACGGCATCTACGTGGTCCCAGAACTCGGCGAGGACCCGGTTTTTGGTCGGATCGGCAATGCAATCCATGACCCGGTTGATGGTAAAGCCTCGCAAGCAACAACTCGTCGTCAGCCAAGAAAGCCTCTGTCTTCTCTACGCCACGGGCGGGATCAGAATCCCAGGCGCGCCTGCAGGCCGTCGGCGCCGACCGCTGCCTTTTTCACTGCCTCGACGAACAACGCCCTTGCTTCCGGCTTGGCGCAGCGGTTGGAGCGGGGTCAGGGCCATGAGCGCCTCTGGTGATTTGCCGGTCTCCAGCACCAGCGCCCCGCTGCCGCGCACCACGCCGGCAGCCAGCCGCAGTGCGGTGTCCGGCTCGATGCCCCCTTCTACCCCGGCCTGGGCCAGCGCAGCGACGATCGGGAAAATGCAGGTCGGTGCGGCGGCCGTGCAGCCCTACGCACAAGTTTATCTGCGCTTCGGGGATCTCAATCGCCTCGCCCCAGCAGGCCAATAGCTGCTCGGCCAGGGCACGCACCTCAGGCGTGACGGCCCGGCCGTAGGCCACCGGCGTCATCCCCTGGCCAATCAGTGCCGGCGAGTTGGGCAGCGTGCGCACCACCGGCACCCCTTCGCCGGCGGCCTGCTCCATCGCCGCCAGGGGCACGGCCGCGGCCGTCGAGACGACCAGGTGTTCCGGCGTCAACCGGGGGGCCAGCGCCTTCAATACCGAGATCACCTGTCCCGGCGGCACGGCAAGGATGATCACGTCGGCTTCGGCGGCGCGTAGATTGTCCTCGGTGGCCGTCACCCCGGCCCTCTCGGCGATCTTCGCCCGGCGCTCCGGGTTCGGCTCGCAGGCGATGATCTGCTCATTGACGCACTCCCAGCAGGTCAGCAGCCTGTCCATGAGCAGGCCGCCCAGCAGCCCCACGCCTACGATGGACAGTTTGCACTCCGCAAGAGACTTCATCGGTTCACCTCCTCTTCTCCTCTTCGTGGCCCGCGCCACGCCTTGTCTCCCAATATGCGGTATACTCCCGGAGCAGGGCGGCCTTGTACTCCTCCTCGTCGCCCCGATAGACATAGTTGTGGGTCCTGATCGTGGCCAGTAGTTCCTCGGCGGCCTCCGGTCCTGGCGGGCGGCCCAGCAAATGGAGTTGCTTGAGGGCATCGTCTAGCTCGACGATGCCCACAATCACATTTCCGATCAGGATCTGTCGCACTCGGGCATCCATGTTGCAGCTACAGGACTGCCTCCACATCTCCGGTCCTCGTCCCGGCATCTTTTCACCTCCTCAATCTAGATCCTGTTTCCCCGAGGTTCATTAGGGACAACGCGAACCGGCTTACCGTAGTGGCCAGAGCCACCGGCTTGTTGTGCTCCAAAGCCTCGTTCGATGCCAGAATCACGTCTCTCGCGATTCTCCCTCAATTCCGATAAACGGTTTCACCAGCCGCTGGGTGCAGGCTTCCAGACAACAGCGGTTGACCGTGTAGTACACCTGCCTCCCCTCTCGCCGGGCCACGACCAGTCCCGCACGGCGTAACAGGCCCAAGTGATGGGAGATGGTCGGCTGAGTCACCCGGAAGTGCGCCGCGATGTCCCCTACACTCATCTCCTGCGCCTGCACCAGCTTCAGGATGGCCTGGCGGGTTTCGTCGGCCAGGGCTTTTGCGAAATCCTCGTAGCGGCAGCAGGTGATCTCGTCCACGAATTCATCTCCTTCAACCGGCCATGGCCTGGCAATCACAGCTTGAGCCGGCCGATCGGCATGTCGAACTCAAGCCGGAAGCGCCCATAGTCCTGGATGTAAAACATGAACTCCTGGCTCACGGGCCGCAGGCGCCCCCACATCTCTCGCGGCACGTAGATGGTGCCATAGCGCCGCCCCCACTCGCCAACCTGGATGGCGACATAGTCGTCTGGATTGTCAGGCTTGCCCACCAGACCTGATGGGACCTCACCGGCATTTCATCAGTCGATAACGATCAACCGGAGGCCGATGGTGAGTTCGCCACCCTGATCTTGCAGGTACTGCTTGAGCCAGTCTGATTTGGTCTTGGCCAAAATCATGAGCGATCCTTTCTATTCTATCTGTCCATCCGGGCCAACATCTCCCGGGGTGGGAATTGGATGGCCCCGCGTTTGCACACCCTGGCGCAGGCATCGCAGCCCACTACGCAGTTGAACGGGTCCACGACGATGGCCTTGTTACTGGCCTCGTCCCAGTCATACACATCGTAGGCGCAGAAGACCAGGCAGTCGCCGCAGCCGTCGCAGCGATCAGGATAGATACTCGGGTACCAGGGCACCTGCTCACGGGGCTTGCCCTGCCAGGTCCTGGGCGAGAGCCTCCGGGCGCGTTTCTCCGTCCCTTGACTCCCCTCCTGCTGCTGTTTCCAGTAGCGCCGATATTCGCGCAGCAGAGCCTCCTCGTAGACCGGCCGGGCGTTGGGAAAGACATAGTTGTCGCGCTCGACCCCTTCCAGCAACAGGGGAGCCAGATCCGGCTCTGGGGCGCGGCCCTGGGCGCGCAGTTCGTCGAAAAGCTCCCTTCAATCCCCACAGTCCCACCATCTGCTCGCCGATCAGGATCTGGCGGAAGCTCAACCGTTCCATCGGTTCACCTGTCCTTCATTCCAGCAACAGAACTTTCACCCGCGCCCCGGCAGCCAGGTGGTCCACGTGTTCAGGGATGATGGCCAGCCCCTGCGCCTCCAACACCGGCACCCGCTCCGGCGGCAGCGGCGTGAAGGCGGCCAACCCCTGGCCCAGGGCTTCCTCCACACTTAACACGGGATAGAGTTTAGTATCGGGTCGCATGCCTACGTCTCCCGCCGGCCGATGGCCGGCATCTCTTCTCCCAATCTGTCCGCCAGGTGCGCTTGCTGTTCGGCATATTGGGGTTCGCTCAGCACCGGGCAGACCTGCAACCTCACGTGACCCGCCACCAGCTTGTTGGCAAAGACGAAACAGGATGCCTCGCCGCAGGCCTTGCAGTTGGTGCGCGGCAGGAGCTTGTAGACATCCATCAACCCCGGCCGCTGGTGCGTCTCGTGGTCCGGTTCGATCTCGGCGCGGTGTTCCCAGGTGCGGTTGACCAGCTTGATCAACCCCTCTACCTCTTTGACGGCTGCGTCCCGGTCGGGAACGTTGCTGACGGCGATCTGGTAAGAGTGGAATGCGACGTTATGGCCGCCTTTCTTCCAGGTCAAGGCAGCCGCATTGGCACTGTAGACCGCGCCCCGCAAGGTAGCGTTCAGATAGGGCAATACCTCACGGATGTCGGTCATCAACCGGGCGACGGCGCTGAACCGCTCCGCCCCCGGATCACAGGGTGGGGTAAACACTTCCAGGTCATACTTCTCGATCAGCATCACGTAATCTCCTCTTCCTCACTCCGTTCGATGCGCCAGCGTGAGCACGGCTAGCACGAACAAAACGATGGCAAAGGCCGTCAGTGCGGCCAGGTCCAGCGCGGCCTGGAGCAGTGAGCCGCCCGAAAGCGCCGTGCGCAGCGCCCCAACGGCGTAGGTCAGCGGCAGAGCGCGGGCGACGATCTGCAAGCCAATCGGCAACGAGTCTACCGGCACAAGCACACCGCCCAGGAACATCATGTCGTGTTACCTCAATCGCATTCGCAGCGTCCGCTCCGCTTGTCACTACCGGGCCTTTTCACGGCAGAAGCTGCGAAGGCAACCTGCAGTTGAAGGATCTCAGGCACGAAATCGAGCGCACTCCGTCTGACAGCGGCTTGCACAAAATGCTCGGTGCCGAGAAACAGGCGCTGCCGCTCGATGGACGCGTGTATCATCGGCGATGTGCTCAACTGGGTGGCATGGCAGCGAATGGCCGCCAGTTTCGCTTCCCACACGGCCGACACGTCCACGCTCAGCGCAATCGCTTCATCGGCCACGGGCTGAACTTGCTTCATCTCCAATCGCTCGGCCACGCTGCGCGGCAGGGCCAGCGCGTACAGCGCGGCCACGCCCTCGGCGCTCCGATATGCTTCCATTGCGCATCGCCCGATGGCGACGTGGTCGGGATGGCCCGAAAGCCCGTCCAGCCCAAAGGTGAACAGCACCTGCGGACGCACCTCGTTGACAATGTCTAGAATCTGCTTGACCAGATGTTCAGGACCGGCTGCGGCCAATTGCCCATCGTGACAATCCAGTAGGCGCGGCGGCTCAATGCCCAAGGCTGCGCATGCGCAGCGCAGTTCCCGTTCGCGCACGGCGGGCAGTTCGGCGGGCAGGCACAGCGGCGGATCGCCGCACGAGCCGGCCTCGCCCCGCGTAGCAGTCAGCACCTGCACGCGCGCCCCACGCTGGGCCAGTAGCGCCAGTGTGCCGCCGCAGCGGAAGGTCTCGTCGTCAGGGTGGGCAAAGACGGCCAGCAGCTTCAACGGCTCCATGCTGCGGTTGTACCCCCCTCCTTATCGACGCGACCGGCGTTTCCGTCCTGCCACGCCTCATTGCCAAACACCGGCACCCGGCCCTCGGCTACGCAGCGGTAGGCGTAGACGTACATCCCCGCCGACCAGGCCTGGTGTGGATAGCCCATCGGCCGGCCGGTGCCGCCCGTGGCACCACTCGTTGAACTCCCACTCCTCGTGCGACGCCCAGGCGGTTGACCTCGGCCAGCTTTTCCAATTGCCGTCGGGCCTCCTCCAGCCGTCCCGCCTTGACCAGCACGGCCACGTAAAAGCCGCCGACGAAGGGCCAGATGCCGCCGTTGTGGTACTGCTCGGGCAGGTTCAGGTTGTTGTTGCGATAGTACTCGCGCCAGTCTTTGTTGCCCGGATGGATGACCGGGTGCAGCACCCGCACCGGATACGGTTCGGCGATGCCCACCTGGTGCAGGTAGTCCAGGATGCGCTGCTCCTGGGCCGGGTTGGCCACGCCGAACAGCATCGCCAGCAGGTTGCCGAACACGTCGCAGTAGTCGCCATAGTCGCGAAAGGCGACGTAGGGCAGGAAGAACGGGCGCTTGACCAGCACCGGGTCCACCTGGCTGAGGGTGTGCTTCCACTCGGTGTGGCCCGGGCAGTTCGGCCCCCACTCTTCGGCGTTCTCCGGCCCCACCCACAGCACGATGCGCAGCTTGTGCCGCACGTCGCAGGCCATCTCGGCGTAGCGCGCTCCATCTTCTCCCAGCGTATCGGCCATGGCGGCCATCGCTTTCAGCGCCGCGTACCACAGCACGTTGTCGTACAGGATGTTGAAGCGATTGGCCAGCAGGTCGGCCCAATCGGCGGCCTCGTGCACCTCCAGCAGGCCGCAGCCGTTCGAATCCTGGTAGCGCAGCCACAGCAGCGCCTGCTCCAACGACGGCCAGTGGGCGCGCAAGAAGTCAGTGTCGCCGGTCACCTGGTGGTTGACGTAGTGGCCGAGGATGTACCACAGGTTCGAATCCACCGAGCCGGCATTGGTGTGGTCCAGCCGGCCCGTGGCGACGCTGACGTTGTTGGGAATGGCCCCCAACTCCGACTGCTGGCCGGCCAGCGTCTGCAGCGACATGCGCAGGCACTCTTCGTGGCCTGGGGACTGGATGCGCCCAGACCGGTGATGACGCTATCCCGCGCCCAGACGTGCGGGTAGCCCTCCGGTGAGGCCATCAATCCCAGCGGGCTGCACTCCCGGCTCAGGATAGAGCCCGCTTTTTCCAGCGCCAGGTCGGTGAGTTCTGTCACTCGTTCCCCTCTTTGTCAGGAAACGTGCCCAGCGCCTCCGGCGTCACGGGCGGTTCTGGCAGCCGGACGCCTTTGTATTCACAGTCTATGCACAGATCGGTCTTGCGGTTGGTCTGGTAGACCCGGCCGCAGCCTGGACAGGTCACGCGGCGCAGCAAGTCCTTCGTAGGCGCCGGCCGGGGCACCAGCTCTGGGGGCAGGTCCGCAAAGGGATCCCGCATGCAGGGGCACGGTTGTGCGGGTGCCCGCTTGTCGGTCTCTTCAGGTTTTTTTGTCATGGCACACTCCACTCTTGCGTTATTCACTCCCCAAGGATGATGGCCTGCCCGCAACACACCGAGACGCACAGACCACATTCGTTGCACAATGCATCCACAATGACGATCCGCCCACCCAGCGGCGCCTTGGAGTCGGCCACGTAGCGAACGGCGCCTGTGGGGCAGGCAGGGATCACCGTGCAGACCTTCTCTTGGGCCGGGCACTTTCTGGCGTCAATCGATGGTTTCATCAACGACCTCTCAGGGATGCCAGCGCGCTTCTGTTCGACGGCGCTGGTCGTCTACGTTCACCGTGGGAGACACTCCGATCTCTCCAGACTGTATCGTTTTTCGTACAGTCCCTCATCGTAAGGCGCTTGCCTGGAAGGGCAGCCTTCCCGAGGACAGAGCTGGCAACTGGCAAAGGTCTGCTCCGTGGGAAACCGGATCCCCGAAACGGACTTGGTCGGGATCATGAGCAGGCTGTCCGTAAGCCGGACGCCGAGGGTCTCTTCGGTGTCGCCGAGGAGGGCAAACAGCGGCCGCTGCGCCTGGATGGGCCAGTCGGGCAGCGATCCAGGCGACATGGTCGAGGTGCGGCCCAGGCGATACCGCTCGTCCAGGTGCTCCTTCAGAACGCCCAACGCCTGGCGCAGGGCCACCTCGGCGATCTCGTCGGCGTAGTAACGCTGCAAGATATCCTCCTGGGCGGCGGCCCATTCGTGCAACTCGGTCCCACACGTGACCAGGAAAGGAAAGACTCGCTGTGCCTTCTCCAGGTTGACCCGGAGCACACGGCTGTCGAACGTGACGCCATCCACGACGACGCCGCTCTCGCTCCTGGAATCAACGTAGGCCACCCGATACAGCGCCCGGGGTCTGGCGATGGTCTCTGCCTCTTGCGACCAGGCGCGCGAACCGATCGGCATGAACTCCTCCATCCTTTACTCGAAGCTTCTTCTTCAGTGCCTCGAGGTCTGGCTCGAAAGTGGAATGTCTTCTAGAACGTACGCGGTGCTTGCCGTCCTGTCCATGGGTCATTCATCCCTTCTCGCCCCGGCTCCTTGCCTGAAGCGCGGCCCACGCCTTCTTGGGCGCGAGGTCGGGATGGCCTTCTGCGCCAGGTACTCCAGGTGCTCGACGATGGCCGGAAGCATGGCAGCGCGGAAAGCCCAGGACGGTTTCGTTCGCTCCCAGATCCGTGGCATCGCGGCAGCCGTAACAACCGTACCCGAGGTTGAGGCGGTTCTCCAGGTAAGGAATGATGGTCGAGTCCACGCACGTGGCCTGGAGCACCGCCGTCGAGCTCTGGACCCGCTCACCGCCTGTGGCGTGGAGGTAAGCCAGGGCGATCCACATCAGCTTTTCGACTTCGTCCTCGACCACCACGACGTCGGCGCGTAGTCGGCCCGCTCCAGGGGAAAGAGGTGCAGGCCCTGGATCTGGCCTGGTTCGAGCCGCGGCATGGCCTCGAACATGCGCCGGCCCACCGCCTCGTCGGCCACGATGCCGAAGCCCGACCAGTCCCTTTCCGGTCTGAAGCCCACCCGGCAGGGGGCGAAAGCCAAAGGCGGCATGCAGCCGCCGGGCAGGCGATGCCGTCCCCGTTCAGCAGCACCGATTCCCCCCGGCGCGCCCTCATGAGCGCCTGGCAATAGCGGTGTTGCTTGGAGCACCCGGGCGCCGTCCTGGTTGCTCGCCGTCGGCCGAGAAACCTGACGCCGACCGCCGAGCTCGACAGCCCGATCAGCGTTTTGAGTTGTTCTCCGTACGATGCCATGCTCGTGTTTTTCAGTCATGATTCTTTCTCTACCAACTCCACATCTATTCGTGGCCTGCCTCCAGGTGGCTGCGCAGCCCCTTGCGGCGCACCGCCTGCACCTGGGACCAGACCACCTCTTTCAGAGAAACGCAGAGCAGCCGTCTCATCCCCATCGGTCAGGATCATCTGCAAGTCCTGCTGTTCTTGCTCATCCAACACCACAGACACTTTGGACACAGTTCTCTCTCCTCCTACTCCCTCAACCGTTGTTCGCGCAGACCACCGCCCTTGCCGCAGCTCGCACTCGATTGGACGGCGGTGTGTTCGATGCCAGACGAATCCTCCATCTTCGTCACGCAATCCACAGAAAGTAGAGGCCCACGCCGATGATGATCACGCCGCTGACCCGTTCGATGACCGACGACCAGCGGCCGAGCGACTGCAACTGCTTCAGCGCGCCGGTAAAGGTCCCGGCCAGCACGATCGGCACGCCGCGCCCCAGGGCATAGACGAACAGCAGCGCCGCGCCGTAGACCAGCGCCCCCTCCTGGCTCATCACGTAGGTCAGGATGGCGGCCAGCACCGGCGTGGCGCACTGCGAGGCCACCAGGCCCGAGACCAGTCCCAGGGCCAGCGCGCCGGGCAGGCCCCGCAGCCGGATCCGCTCCCGCAGGCGGGCCACACCGGGTACATCGGGCAAGTGAAAGACGCCCAGCATCGACAGGCCGATCAGCACGCAGACCGCGGCGACGACGTAGTACCACACCCGCGACGTGCCGCCGATCAGCCCGCCGACCAGGCTGGCGACCACGCCCAACAGCATGAAGGTGAGGGCCAGACCGACGGCAAAGGTCAGCGACAGGGCAAATGACCGGCCGCGGCTGAGCTGGCCGGAGCCGCCGACGAAGCCGATCACCAGCGGGATCATGGCCACGTTGCAGGGGCCGATGCTGGTCACGATGCCGCCCAGAAAGACGAGCAGGTAGGCCAACAGCGATCCGGTTTGCAGGACAGAAGGGTCCAGGTCCATGCTATTGTCCTCCCGGCCAGGGACTGCATGTAGCGCGCGAAACTGCTCGGCTTCATGGCGCCCAACACGACCTGCCCCTTGCCCGCGCTGTCGAAAAAGATCTGGGTCGGGATGGCGCGGATGCCGGCGACGCTGCAGCAGCTTGGTGTTGGCCTTGTCGTAGACGTTGACGTCGACCAGCGCCACCGAATCCTCGAACTCGGGATAGACCTGCGTCGACGACCTCCATCATCTTGATGCACTGCACGCAGTTGTTGGAGTGAAAGAAGGCCAGGGTCGGCTGCCCGGCGGCCAGCAGCCGCTCCAGTTGCGCCTCCGGCAGCTCGTCGGGCAGGGCGGTGGCCGCCGACCTGGCCCGTCGGCCCGGGCTCAGCTCGACGGTCGCCTGGGCCTGGCCCACGGCTTCGGGCAGGGTGGCAGTCGCCTGGGCCGTGCTCTCGGCGACGGCAGGCGGATCCTCTGCCTGCGTTAATCCCTTGACGATGAAGAGGACGGCCACCAGCAGCAGCACGCCCCCGATCGTGGCCACCTGGACGATCTGTTTCCTCGACGAGGAGTGTGTCTCTTTTTGTCCGGCTTTGTGCTTCATGGCGACTTACTCCTCTGGTTCGCCCGGGTTCAGAGCCGCTTCCAGCCACTCCCGGATTTCGAGCGCGGAAGGCAGCCGCCCGGCGCAGACCAGCTTCTCATTGACCACCAGCCCGGGCGTGAAGGACAGATTGTAGCGCTGAAAATCCTCGCGCTGGGTCAGGTGCTGGAGCGTCACGTTCTCCAGATCGAAATCTTTGGCCTCATCCTCGGCCATGAACTCTAGCGTGGCGCGGTCAGGCCCTCCAGGATGAAGCAGTTGGCGCATCCGGGGCCAAGAATCTTGACGTTTAGCATTTTCCCTCACTCCTCGATGATGATTTCCGGCTCGACGGTCAGCTCGCTGGTGATCGAGTGGGCCACCAGGCTGTACTTCTGGGCCGATTGCAGCGCCCGCTCGATCCGCTTGCGGCTGTCGCCCCGCACCACGATACGGGGTCGCAGCACGACGCGGGTGAAGGTCTCGGTCCGGTCCAGGGCGATCTGCTTGGTGCCCTCGGCGTGGCAGTCGTAGCTCACCAGGTCGATCTTGAAACGCTCGCAGGCCCACAGGAACATCATCATGATGCAGGTGTTGACGGCGGCGACGAAGGCGTCCTCCGGCGTCAAGACCCCTTCGTGGCCGTGGGCGTCGGGCGGGGCGGAAAAGTCCATCACCGGGCCGTTGCCCATACGGACCTCGCCCAGGTGCTCGCCCTTCCAGGTTACGTCGGTGTGATACTTGTATTCCATGGTTATCTCCGATGGTCAGTTTGCCACGCTCGCCTCATCGGCGGCGGCGGTGTAGAGGGTGTACTCGCGCAGAATGGCCTCGCGCCAATCGGCAGCCTCGTCGTCCGGCACGTGGTTGTAGAGCTTGACCGTCGCCATCAACTCGTCGGCCGTAGCCTCGTTCACCGGCTTGCCCATCTCGCGAAACTGGTCCAGGATGGCGGGCAGGGCCAGCACTTCGACGCGGTGGCCGTTGACATCGATCTGGGCCACCGGGATGCCCGAGCCGCAGGAGCAGGTGGCCGTGGTCATGGCTTCCGGTTCTTCCTCCGCCTTCGCCCCGGTGAGGTCCGCATTCGTTTCGGCCTCGACCGCGGGGACCGGCTTCTTGCCTAACAGCCGATCCACTTCGCGGGCCAGCTCCTGGGCCACGGCCTGGGCCACTTTTTCGCCAGCAGCGTCCAATTGGCGCAGGCCGTGCGGCTCCGGCAGGCCCTTTTCGGCGATCAGGTCACTGATCACCACGCTGGCCGCCGGTTTGGCGCTGTATTTCTCCGTCGCCCGGGCCGCGCAGCGTTTGTCACAGCCATCGACGGCGATGGTGGGGTAAAAGCGGGCAAAGGCTCGCTCGCGTTCCTCCCCGGCCAGGAAGAGCGGCAGGCACAGCGTGACCGTATCCTCGGGGCGCAGCCGCTCCAGCACCTGGAGCACCGCCATCCGCGAGATGGTCCCTTCCGGAAGATCCTCGCCGCTGCAGGCGATCAGGCCGACTTTTTTCTTGGGCAGGTCGACCATGGCTTATTTCTCCTCGCTCTTGTTCTCGTTGCGCAGCTCGTCCACCTTGGCCGCGATCTCTTCGGCCAGGATGCGGGCCATGCTGGCGTCCGTTGTCGCCAATGTCCGACACCTGCTGCACGCGCAGCTCCTTGTGAGCGCGGAAAACGTCGAACACGCGAAAGGTGGCGGCGGGTGTGCCGCCGGCCTGCTCAATGCTGATCCGGGCGCAGGCCTTGGGGCAGCCGTCGATGGCGATGGTCTGGCGCCCACGCACCAAGCCGTGGCTTTCCTCGTCGTCCAGGGTCAGCCGCGCCAGGCAGACGGTATCGGTCTCCTCGGGCCGCAGCTCTTCCACCACCACGTAAGTCGCCTCCCGCCCGACGCTGCCAAAGGCCTTGCCAATCCCACTGCAGGGAACGATCAGCACCCGGTCGTTGTCTGTTGCCTTCGGCTCGCTCATAGCTTCTTCGCTGCCTCCTCGGCCTGGCCGTGCATCACCACCAGGTACTGCTCCGCCGCCAACAGGTTGGCCCGGTCGGCCTCCCAGTCGCTGAGGGCGATGAGGGCCAGCCAACCCTGGCCGTAGGGGTCCTGGTTGATCAGCTCCGGGCTGGCATCCAGCTCTTCGTTGACCTCCTGCACCGTCCCACTCACCGGCGAGAGGAGCTCGATGGCGACCTTGATGGTCTCGATCTGGCCCAGGTAGTTGCCCTGGGTCAGTTCCGTGCCGGCCGGTGCGATCTCGGCAAAGGCGACGTCGCCGCTGGACTGCTGGACGTAATCGCTGAGGCCGACCCGGGCCAGGCCGTCCTCGACCTGAACCCAGAGGCCAGCCTCGCTGTACCAGCAGCCCTTCATGACCTTGAACACAAACTTGTCTACCGTGGTTTGCAGATATTCAGCTTCCACGTCGTTCCTCCTCTATCGTTTATGGTAATGGATCATGCTATCCGACCAGCCCAGCGCCGCTTCCAGTACCGCTTCGGGCAGCGTCGGGTGGGCGTGGATCGTCCACGCCAGATCGTCGGCTGTGGCGCCGACCTGGACCGCCAGCGCCCCTTCGGCGATCAGGTCGGTGGCGTGCGGCCCCATCAGGTGCATCCCGAGCACCCGGCCCGACCCGGCCTCGCACACCAGCCTGACCAGGCCCTCCGGCTGGCCCAGCGTCAGAGCGCGGGCGCTGGCGCTCAGCGGGAATTGGCTGACCTTGACCTCGGCGCCCTGCTCGCGGGCCTGGGCCTCGGTCAGGCCGACGCTGGCCACCTCGGGGATGGTGAAAACGACGTTGGGCGTCGAGCGATAGTCCATCGATTCGACTGCCGCCCAGCGCATTTTCGGCGGCCACCCGGCCCTCGACCATGGCCACGTGGGCCAGCATCGGGCCGGGGATCAGATCGCCGATGGCATACACGCCCGGCAGATTGGTGGCCAGATGTTCGTCCACCCACACCGCCCGGCCCTCGCGGCGCACCTGGAGCGCTTCCAGCCCTTCGGCATTGGCCCAGCGATCGGTTGCTACCAGCACCCGCTGACAGGTCACGGCCCCAGCCTTGGGGCCGCTGAACCTCACCGATAGGAGATCGTCCTCCGCCGGCTCGATGGCCTGGACCGGGCTGTCGGTCAGCACCTGGATGCCACGCCGCTTGAACAGGGCCAGCAGCCGCTTGGCGATGGTTGGCTCGGTCTGGCCGGCGAGCAAGGTCGGCAGCATCTCGATCACGATCACCCGGCTGCCCAGGGCGTGGAACAGGGCGGCGAACTCGACGCCGATAACGCCCCCGCCGACGATGACGATACAGGCCGGGATCTCGGGCAGCGACAGGGCCTCGGTGCTGGTGATGACGCCCGGCAGGTCAGCGCCGGGCACCGGCAGCTCGGCCGGGACCGAGCCGGTGGCCAGGATCAGCTTGCGGGCCATGACCGTCTCGGCGCCGCCGTCGTCGCGCGACACCTCGATCTCTCCCGGCCGGCGGACCTGCCCCACGCCGCGCACCACCGTCACGGCCTGCTCGCGCAGCAGCCGCTCGACGCCGCCGACCAGCGCGTCTACAATCTCTTGTTTGCGCCGGACCATGCGCGGCCAATCGGGCGTGACAGGGCCGGCGCTAAAGCCGAACTCTTCCCCGCGGCGGGCCTCCCCGTACGCCTCGGCGCTGGACATGAGCGCCTTGGTGGGGATGCAGCCGATGTTAAGGCATGTGCCCCCGATCCACTGTTTTTCGACGAGGGCCACCCTGGCCCCCAGTTGCGCCGCGCGGAGCGCGGCCACGTAGCCGCCCGGTCCGCCACCCAGCACGGCCAGATCGTATTCTTCCATCGGCATTCTCTAATCTGTGCGATCTCCCATGAACCACTGGTTGGCAGCTACCTCGTCCACCCGGCACTCCGGCTGGATCAGCAGGTCAATGGGATTGACGCTTGTCCCATTCACCAGGATGCCCGGCGAGGCGCGCATCTGGTGTTTTTCGGCCAAAGCACGCCCCTCCGCCGACTCCAGCTCGATCCGCGTGAAGGGGATGCCGTGCGATTCCAGGTATTCGATGATTTTTCGACTGCGGCGGCAGTTGCGCGCCGGCAGGATGACGATGTTTCGTTCGCTCATGCCTTGCTCCCTGGCGCCCGCCGTGGGCCGTTGGGGCCGGAGACCCCGACCCCACCAGCCACAAGGACGAGCGCCGTTGCCCACCTGGTAGGCGATTAGACGGCTACTCCACGGCCTCCCGGATGGCCTTAACCGCTACCTGGAGCTCTTCGTCGCCGTACTGCAGTGGCGGCCCCTTCTTGAGGCCGCAGTCTTGCACCAGGTTGATGATCCGGTCGGGTGTGAACTCAGCCCCCTCGACGATCTTGCTGGCGCAGTTCATTTGTGCCTGTTTCTCAAGCCTCTCACTGCCCAAGATAGCCCCGTCGTGGCCCGTCGGCCACGAGTCGTTGTTTCGCCAGTTCACACTGGTTTCTGCGCCTGGCACGCGGGACAGGTGCAGCTCCGAATGGGTGACCTCGCTGGCAGGCCCGAGCTAATCTTCGATCAGTTGCTCTATCCGCTGGTCGGCAAGCCGGTAGTAAATAAAGGTGCCATTCTCGTACCGGTTACTCATCAGTCCACTCGCTGCGTCCTGCAGCCGCTGCAACTGGACTGAGAAATGCAGGGCTGACGCTGCCCCAAAACGGCCTGTAGGTGACAGACGAAGGCCTCGTCATGACGGCCGCAGGTTCGTCAAGGATGCGCAACCGCGCCGGATGGGCGAGCAGCCTAAACGGCGAACCGTCTGCTGAACCAAATTCCCCTGGCTTTCACTCACCCACCATCCCAATGGTCGTCAGTCCCAGGCGGCCCACTCATCAATTGATGACCATGGTTTCGCAGGCCGATGGTCATCTCGCTCCCGTTATCTTGCAGATACTGTCTCAGTCAGTTGGACTCGGTCTTCGCTAGAATCATTCTTCTGCCGCTATGGCATTAATGATCCAGGTCGACACCTCGGCTGGTTCGGGATGCGCCCGCCACAGACCAGCTTGTCGTTGATCACCAGGCCCGGAGTATACAGCAACCCGTACCTCGGGTACTCCCCCCGATCCGTCACCTTGACGATGGTGGCGTCCGTCTACGCCTGCGCTCTGGAGGGCGCTCTTGGTCACATCGAAGACCCGTTCGCAGTTCACGCAGCCTGGCCCTAACACTTTGATCGACAACATGCTACTACCTCCTCTGTTGTTGTTGATTTCTGGGGCCTCGCTCGTGATGTCCCCATATGTTCACTCACGTTGGTTGATATGCGTAGTTCCGCATATTTCACCATCAAAAAAAGGACTCACTAACCCGCTTGGCAGCGTGGGCAAGGGCAGTTCTCCACAACGCTCTCGGGGATCGGCGGAAAGGCTGCACTTTGGCTGTCAGAGCTCTGGACCAGCCCCTTGGCACTGTCCAGCAGGTCCGCGAGCTGGTCGTCGGCGAGCCGATAGTAGATCAAGGTCCCATCCCGGCGGTCGATTACCAACCCTGCCTCGCGCAGTAAAGCGAGCTGCTGGGAGACGTAAGGCTGCCGTTTGCCCAGGATCGTCGTCAGGTGGCAGACGCAGGCTTCCTGCCGGGACAGGATATCCAGGATCCGCAGGCGCACCGGATGTGAGAGCGCCTGAAAGACCTGAGCCTGCTTTCTGTAGGCAGAGCCGTCTCGCATGTCTTATGCCTTTCTATGAATATTCAATACTCTGCACATATTGTACCTGCCCAGTCCCTTTTGTCAAATCATGAGGCCGGCAATGCCGGGGCTGCGTCAAAGCCACGGTGGGGCAGTACCGATCAGGTTAAGATCGCCAGGTGAGTGTGGCACGGTCACCGGGAGGGCGGTCATGGCGGTGGAGATCCGACTTTGACAGGATCCTGGCCTGCATTGGCTGACAGGTACCTACCTTGCCCGGTTGACTTGCATTGTCGGCCGGTTGGGTATATACTGAGTCGCCTTCATAACACAGATTTACGAGATCCCCTTCAGGGGAGAGGAACGAGATGGGAGACGCGGGGAACGATCCTCGTATACAGCAACTGCGGGCCCTGCGCGCCAGGGTCCGCCGGGGAGGCGGCGCGGAGCGCATTGCCCGGCAGCACTCCAAGGGCAAACTGACTGCCCGCGAGCGTCTCGATCTACTGCTCGACGCCGGCACATTCAACGAGCTTGAGCCCTTTACGATCGGTCACGATGACCCTCTTCCCCCCGAGGAGCAGTCGCAAGAGCAATCCCCGCCCAATCCACGCTCCGGTTCGTTGACATTGACGACCGAGAAATACCTGGGCGACGGCGTGATCACCGGCTATGGTCAGATCGACGGCCGCACGGTGTATGTCTACGCCCAGGATTTCACCGTACTGGGCGGCACCCTGAGCGAGATGCAGAGCCGCAAGATCTGCCGGGTGATGGACCTGGCCGTGCACAACGGCGCGCCAATCGTCGGCCTGATCGATTCCGGCGGAGCGCGGATCCAGGAGGGGGTCCGAAGCCTGGGCGGCTATGCCGAGATATTCAAGCGCAACTCGCAATACTCGGGCGTCATCCCCCAGATCAGCGTCATGCTCGGCCCGTGCGCCGGCGGTGCGTCCTACTGTCCGGCCCTGACCGATCTGATCATCATGGTCGAGAAGCAGTCGTTCATGTTCATCACCGGCCCGGAGGTGATCAAATCGGTGACCGGCGAGATGATCGACCAGGAAAGCCTGGGCGGCGCCGACGTGCACATGGCGATCAGCGGCACGGCCCACCTTGCCTGCCAAATCAGAGCCAGAAGCGCTGGCCCTGTGCCGGCGGCTGCTTGGCTACCTGCCGTCCAACAATGTCGAGAACCCGCCCTACGTGCCGTGCGGCGATGACCCGCTGCGCACAGGCGACGAGCTGAATGCCATCATCCCGCTTGACCCAGCGAGTGGCCTACAACATGCACGAGGTGCTGGCTCACATCGTCGACGAGGGTCAGTTCCTGGAGCTGCAGCCCGCCTGGGCGCGCAATGCGATCGTCGCCCTGGCCCGCATCGGCGGTCACACTGTCGGCCTGGTGGCCCAGGAGCCGAGCGTCATGGCCGGCGTGATCGACATCGACGCCTCGGACAAGATCGCCCGTTTTGTCCGCATGTGCGACTGCTTCAACATCCCCCTGGTCACCTTTATCGATTCCCCCGGCTTTTTGCCCGGCATCGACCAGGAGCACCGGGGCATCATCCGCCACGGGGCCAAGATCGTCTACGCCTATTCCGAGGCGACCGTGCCCAAGATCGGCATCACCACGCGCAAGTCGTACGGCGGCGCCTACATCGTCATGAGCAGCAAGTACCTGGGGACCGACGTGAGCTATGCCTGGCCCAGCGCCGAGATCGCCGTCATGGGTGCCGAAGGGGCGGTCGATATCCTGTTTGGAAAAGAGATCGAGGCGGCCCCGGACCCAGCGGCCGAGCGACAGCGGCTGGCGGAAGGGTACCGGCAGCGGTTCAACAACCCCTATCAGGCGGCCTACGCCGGCTACATCGACGACATCATCGAGCCGCGGGAGACGAGGGACAAGATCATCGCCGCGCTGGCTGCCCTGCGCGACAAGTATTCGACGGCGCCGGCGCGCAAGCACGGCAACGTGCCGCTGTAGAAAGGCCAGATCTGTGGCACAGAATCTGCTGCTCGCTCTCCAGATCACCGCGATCGGCATGGGCCTGGTGTTCGGCTCGATCATCCTGTTTTGGCTGCTGATGGCAGCCCTGGTCCGCCTGACCAGTGCAGGGCACCCGCACGGGGCGTGCCCCGACAGCACCCGGCGCGGAGCAGCCTTCGAGAGAGGATATCCCGACAAGCGGTCTGCGGGAAAACCTGTCGTCTGAAGGCAGTCTCCGCAAGCGGCGGGCAGCAGTCGCCGCCGTGGCCGTTGCTCTGGCGCGGCGCAGCGACGCAGCAGGACCGCCCGCCCGTCCTGCATGCGCCCATGGCGCAGGCCAGCGCCTGGCAGGCTGGTGCAGCGCGCCAAGAGCCTGCGCATCTTTCCGCGAGGTCCGGCTCGATGAAATTGACGCAGATCCTTCAGGGAAAGGTGCAAATCGAGGGCCAGGTCTTTGAGGTCGAGATAGACGACCTGGATGCCCGCCCCATCGTGGCGACAGTCGACGGCGAGCGCTTTGAGGTCTGGCCGGAAATGGCAGTCGGGCCCGCTAATGCGCCCGCCGCTACGCCATCGCCCGGCAGTCTGGAGCACGTAGGGGCGCAGGGTCCCCGAGCGGAGCCGAGCGGGACGCCGGTACGCCCACCAATGCGCCCAGCCCCCGCAGTGCGCCCAGGCTCACTCCACCTTCAGGTGGCGACAAAGCACCTGCGGTTCGGGCGCCAATCCCCGGTGTCATCGTCGCCATCGCCGTCAAGCCCGGCGCCAAGGTGCAGATCGGCGACGAGCTGTGCGTGCTCGAAGCGATGAAGATGAGGAACGCAATCCGGGCCACGCGTGCCGGCCAGATCGCCGAGGTGCACGTGACGGTCGGCCAGCACGTCAAGCACCAGGAGCTGCTGGTGGAGTTTGCGCCCTAAATGGACCTATCCCATCTGCTGGACGAGCTGTCCAAAGGGCTGACCAGTTTTACCGCCGGCAACGCGGTCATGATCGCCGTGGGCGCCATTCTCATCGTGCTGGCCGTCGTCAAAGAGTACGAGCCGGTGCTGCTCCTGCCGATCGGCTTTGGCTGCATCGTGGCCAACATCCCCTTGACCGGCATGTCGGAGGCCAACGGCCTGTTCGGGGTGCTGTACCGGGCCGGCATCAGCACCGAGCTGTTCCCGCTGCTGATCTTTATCGGCGTTGGGGCCATGATCGACTTTAGCCCGCTGCTGGCCCAGCCCAAGATGGCGCTGCTGGGCGCGGCCGGCCAGTTCGGCATCTTTGGCACGCTGCTGCTGGCCACCCTGCTCGGCTTTCCCCTCAACGAGGCCGCCTCGATCGGCGTCATCGGCGCCATCGACGGGCCGACCTCCATCTTTGTCGCCACCAAGCTGGCGCCTGAGCTGCTGGCGCCGATTGCCGTGGCGGCCTACTCCTACATGAGCCTGATCCCGATCATCCAGCCGCCGATGATGAAGCTGCTGACGACCAAGGCCGAGCGCCGCATCCGCATGGAGTATGCTCCCCGGCCCGTCGACCGCCGGGTGCTGGTCGCCTTTCCGGTGGTCATCACCCTCGTCGCCGGCCTGCTGGTGCCCGACGCCACGCCGCTGATCAGCATGCTGATGTTGGGCAACCTGCTGCGCGAGAGCGGCGTGGTGGACCGGCTGAGCAAGGCGGCGCAGAACGAGATCATCAACATCGGCACGCTGTTCCTGGGGCTTGACCATCGGCTCGACGATGGGCGCGGCCGCGTTCCTGAACTGGACTACCCTGAGCATCCTGGCGCTTGGGCCTGGTGGCCTTTGTGCTGGACACGGTGGCCGGCCTGCTGTTTGGCAAGCTGATGTGCGCCCTCAGCGGCCGGACCATCAACCCGTTGATCGGCGCGGCCGGGCATCAGCGCCTTTCCGATGGCGGGCCGGCTGGCGGCCCGGGTGGCCCAGGACGAGGACTTCGACAACTATCATCCTGATGCACGCCATGGGCGCCAACACCGCCGGCCAGTTGGGCAGCGTCATGGCCGGCGGCGTGCTGCTGGCGCTGGTCTTGGCTCTGACCTGACCAAATGACCTGCCGATCTCGGCGGCAAGAGTCTCACAGACCCTTGTCCGCAGGCGATGGGTCACCTTCGACCCTTTAGCGTCACAATTGGCAGATAGATCGTGGTCGCGGCCGGGCCGTGAACCACCGTCTGCCGGTAGCACGCCCGCGCTTCTATCACATACCTTGTGCGGCCGCCAGAGCCAGGCGTGCATCAGGACAACCTTTCCGCGGTGGGCGTCCACCTGCATCTCGAACCGGCTGCCGCCGACCGGGCCCACGTAGATTACCGTCCGGCCCTGGTCGGCGGCAGTGGCCACGGAAAAGACCGGGACGTTGCCCTGACAGTGGCCCCGGCGGCCCGGTTCCAGCCAGGTCGACCATAGCTTCGTGCTGCGGAACAGCCCGGCCAGGTGGCCGCATTGTACGTCATCCGCCGGGGCGAGCGGATCGATGGCCAGCTCCAACACCTCGACTCGTGTCCAGGCCGGCCGTTCCACCGCGCTCCAGGTAGGTCCCTCCGTTGGTGCTCAGCTGAATACGCCCACCGGCGATCGGGTGTCGGATCGTTGATCGCGGCCAGCAGGCGTCATTGTGATCCTCGGGGAACATCACCAGGTCACGGACGCAGCGGTAGCTCCTACGCCCTTCGTTGCGCCGGGCTCCCATGGCAGCAGCGCCCTCGTCCACGCTTTTCAGGCACGCCGCTCTGGCTCGCTCGAAATTCCAGTATGGCTCGGATGGTGCACGAGCCCAGGTACAGCCGTCTGGGTCACGGCTGGGTCGATCGCGATCGAGGTCACTTCGCTGAATCGTGTGCCGGTAAGCGACAGCCTCGGTCCAGGTCGGGCACCGCCGATCCTCGCTGACGGGCCAACCAGCCCTGCTCGCGGCAAAATGCCCCCAATGTCCCCGCCGCCCGCCAGCAGCACCTGGGTTGTCGTGGGATAGATCGTCAGGCTTCGCTACCGTACCGATCGGGTCTGGCTGCACAGCCTGGCAAGGGTGTCCGACGCATCGACCTCGCCGCCGGTCGTTTTGGCGATGGTGCACGGTCCCCATCCCGTGCGCCCCATACGCCACCTGGCTATCGCGGGTCGATCGACCGCCGCGTCCACATCTCGCTGGACGTTTCCAGTCCTGCGCCATACGCTCTCGCCCGCCGGTCATTCGAGTGAACTGCGCCGTCTACCGCCATGAAATGCTCCAGACGCGTCTTGGCTCGCTCTGGCGCTGGCACCACCCGGCGCGGCTCGATGCCGGCCATGCCCTGCACGGCCTGCTCCCAGTGCACCCCGCCGTCCGCGCTGCGGTAAAAGGCGCCGCCATTCATGCCCAGGTAGCGCTGGACCTCACCTCGGGCCTGCTGGATCGCACGCCGATGAACTCGATGTGGCTTGTGATGAGCGTCTCGCTCAGCCCTTGCCAGTTGCCGCCGCCATCACGCGTGACCACGAGCACGTGCGAGCGCCCCGGCATACAGCCTTCCAGGCACCACCGGATCGAACTGCCGACGAGCACGCCGCACCTCGTGAGGCTCGGCACTGTGACCCAGCTCGCCGCTCCGTCGATCGCTGCGGTAGAAGTGCCCGCCAGTACACGCCTCGGCCGCAACGATCCGTGCTGCGGCGCAGGACCAGCCGGATCGCATGGCCAGCCGGTGGCGACATTGTCGTCTGGGTCGTCAGCCAGGCCGCAGACGTCATCGGCCGGCAGCCACCCGAGCCCTTCATCCGTTCACCTTGTACACGCCGTACTGGTCCGTCGTCGCATACAGGGTGGTGGGCGTGACCGGGTCGATCACGATGCCGCGCACCCGCAGCAGGTCGATGCCCTGGCTGCGGCTCTCCCACGTCTGGCCGCCGTCGCCCGAGCGGAAGAATCCCCTGGTCCCATTTCGAGATGTACATGACTGTCCCGATCGGTGCCTGGATGCTGCGCGAAGGCCATGCACGCCCTCGCCGCTGACATTCTGGCTGCCAGGTCTGCCCGTCGTCGGCGCTGGACCACAGGCCGTCGCCACCGCACGCGTACAGCGTTGTCCACGCTGGTGCCACGCCGTAGGTGATCGCGCCTAAAGCCGATGCCGCTTCCCAGCCCGGTCCTCTCCCAGCTGCCCACCCCCAGTCGTGGCCTGTGATACACGCCGGCCATCGCCACGGCGGCGAACACATTGTCAGCATCCGCAGGATCTACCGCCAGGTCGCTCAGGCTGCCGCCATACGGCCCTCCGTGGTCCACACGCCGATACCCTGCGTCACAGTAAACGTTCGTTGGAGACAGGCTGTCTGTCGCGCCGTCGGGATTGGGCTCACGAGTCAGCGTGTCCCTAGACTACCAGATCGTTGCCGATACCCGCCGTGGGATCATTACCACTTGATCGTCACCTGGTGCGGTGCTCACCCAGATCACTGGGACGCAGCTGGTCGCCGCCCAGCCACACAGCCGGCGGCGTGATCACCTGGGTTGCCGAAACGATAGCAGAGCTCGGCTGCCCGAAGATGACAATGGTGAGCGGTCCCGATCGTTTGGGGCAGCACCCTCCCGTCGATCACCGGCCAGCGGGGAGGCTCCAGCAGCGCACGAGCTTCTGCGCGCGAAGCCTGGGCGTTGATGCTCGACCAAGGACCCGATCGCGCAGACAGCGCCAACGCAGCCATCTGAGTTCAAGACTATCGCGAATGAATGCGCCATCCGTCTCCATCGGTCCGGCAGGTTCCGATCAGCAGAGACCCACGGCCAGGATACCGTAATCTGGCGCAGATCCTCGATGAACGCCGCCGGAATGTGGGTTGGCCGGCCGGTGGCCATCTCCACCCACTCCCACAAGGTGCGCGCCCGGGCGACCAGCTCCCCATCGCGCGTCCTGGTAATCGTAACATGCCGGACGGCGCTGCTGTGCTCGACATCAGCAAGCCACGTCGCCAGCTCCAGCTCGTCGCCCAGGACGCCTGCTGCAGGTACTCGATCCGCTGCCGCCGCGTCACCATGGCCACGCCCTCGGCTGCCATGCGCGCCGCCGGCCAGCCGTGCGCCTCGGCCGCCTGCACCCCGCAGTCCTCGATGTAGGACAGGTAGGCCGCGTTGTTGACGTGCTGGCCGGGGTCCAGGTCCCGCCATTCCACGCGCCGCCGCACCTTGAACGCGCCCGGCGGCGGCGGCGTGCTGGGAAACGGCTCGCGCCGGGCAACCCCTTCCGGAGAGAAGGCGGCAGCCATCTCTCGCGGAATGGGCGCCGGCCGGCCTGTCACGGTGTTCATGAACACCCAGTCGGTGTGCCCGCGCGCCACCAGCTCGCCCGCGCCTGCCTTGCGCAGCTCGTAGGCGCGGAGGGAGCGCACGTGTCTGAAATCGACCACCCACGTCGTGACCTCCACCGTGTCGCCGTAGTACAGCGTGCCGAGGTACTCGACCTCGGTGTCGTGGACCAGCCAGTAGCGATCCATCGTCGCATAGCGGGCCAGAGGGTAGCCGGCCGCCGCCGAAGCGTCAAAGGCGGTCTCTTGCATATAGCGCACATAGTTGCTGGGGTTGACCAGCCCGCGCAGGTCGCACTCGTAGTGGCGGACCCGGAACTTGCGCGTATGGGTCTGTGGCATGGCAGCTCCTCCGCTTACAATCGCCTATCTCGCCGGATGAGGTCGTCCAACGTCTCGCGCTCCTGGATGAGGTGGGCCTGGCCCTCTTCCAGCCACAGCACCGCCGGCTTGCGGGCGCCGTTGTAGTTGTTGCCCATCGACAGGTGGTAGGCGCCGCTGACCGGCACGGCGATCAGCTCGCCGGGCTGCACGTCGGGCATGGGCAGGGCTTCGACCAATACGTCGCTGCTCTCGCAGTAGGGCCCGGCCAGCCAGGCAGGGCCGGCAGCAGGGCGGCCGGGCTCCCGGACGGGCAGCGCCGAATAGCGCGCGCCGTACAGGGCCGGCCGGATATTGTCGGTCATCCCTCCATCGAGCATCAGCCAGCGGCGGTTCGGCGTGTGCTTGATCGCCCCGACGCGGTACAGGCTCACCCCGGCCTGGGCCACCAGGCTGCGGCCTGGCTCCAGTTGCAGCCGCGGCAGGGGCAGACCTCGTTTCTGGCAGCCGGCGATCAGGTGGCCGGCGATGAAATCGACATAATCTATAATGGGCGGATGGGGCAGCTCGTCCTCGTGGTAGGCAACACCCCAGCCGCCGCCGGGACAGATCGTCTCCGGCAGCCAGCCGGTCTCTTGCCGGGCAGCGGCTATCAGGTCCAGCACGACCTCCAGGGCCGGGTCGATGGGCGCCGGGTCGTGAAAGTGGGAGCCCTGGTGGAAATGGACGCCGGTCAGCGGCAGCCCCTGGCGGCGGCACAGCCGGACCGCTTCGAGCGCCTCGGCCTGGCTCATCCCGAACTTGCTGTCGGCCTGGCCGGTCTGCCTGAAGGCGTGCGTGTCTACGGCCAGGCCCGGCCGGATGCGCAGCCACAGGTTAGGCAAGGTCTCTCCTTTGGCCCGCGCTGCCAGTCGCTCCAGCTCTACCAGGTTGTCGACCACGATCGTGCCGGCGTGGGCCACCGCTGCATCCAGGTCGGCCTGGCTCTTGTTCACGCCGTGGACCAGGATCCGCTCCCGCGTCACTCCGCCGACCACCGCGACGTGGATCTCGCCGGCCCCGGTGCAGTCCACCCACAGGTCCTGTTCCCGCAGCCATTGGGCCATGGCCAGGCACAGGAACGCCTTGCCGGCGTAGGTAATGCCCGTCTCTTCCGGATAGGAGAGGGCCAGCGCCTGCCGGTAGGCCTCAACCGCCGCGTCCAGTGTGGCGCGGTCGTACAGGTACAAAGGCGTCCCGTATCGGTCGGCCATCTCGGCCAGGTCACACCCGGCGATGGTCAGCCGACCGCCCTGGCTCGCCTCGATGCGGGTTGTGATCGGAAACAGGGCCAGACGTTTGGTGAAGGTCGGATCGTTCATTCCTTGCATCTTATACCATCCAGTTCAGCAACAAGGTCAGAGTCACGACGCTGATGATGGTCGTGGTCAGAACGGCGACGGTGACAAACCCGTTGTCGCACTCGAATTCGGCAGCGATGATCGTGGTCATCACCGCCGTTGGCATGGCGCTTTGGGTGATCACCACATTGCGGGTCAGACCAGACAAGCCCAATAGCACCGCCGCGAGCAGTGCCAGGGCCGGAGCGACTAACAACCGCGCGGCGACTGCAGTGGCCAGGGCCGGCACGTGGATGCCTCGCCACCTGTCGTGGCCGGTCTGGGCTAACTGGATGCCCAATGTGACCAGCATGACCGGCACCGACGCCTGGCCGAGAAGGTGGATCGCCTTGGACAGCGGCTCCGGCACGGTGAAATGGGCATGTTCAGAGCCAGGCCCAGTATGGCGGCATAGACCAGCGGCACGGAGGCCAGTCGCCGGATCGCCAGCGTGCCCGACGAACAGCCCCGGGCGGCCAGGTAGACGCCCAGACTGGCAGAGATGTGCCGAGCTGACGGTAAAGTAGGCCGTGCCCCGCGCCAGGCCTTCCTCGCCAAAGGCAAACAGGACGACCGGCAGGCCGAGGTTGCCGGCGTTGATCAGCAGGATGCTCAACAGGAAGGCGCTGAGGGTTGGGCCCTTGAGCCGCAGCAGCCGGCCCAGGCCCTCGCCCAAGCCCCACAGGACCAGTGTGACCCCGATCATCGCCACCGCAATCTGGCCAAACTCGGCGCCGCCGATCGTCGAGCTCGCCAGCGAGTCGAACACCAGCGCCGGAGCGAACAGGTAGAACGCGGCGCGCGAGGTGGTGCGCACGTCGAGCTTGACATAACGCTGCGCCAGCGCGGCCACGCCGGCAACCAGGATCACCGGCAGGATGACGTTGAGCAGTAGCATGGCAGTCATAGTGCCTACTCCCACCGCCAGATGACGATTGCCATCACCAGCCGCAGGGCGCCGCCCAGGAACAGGGCCGCGGGTATGCCGACATGCCTGCCCATCACCGGGCCGATCAGCGAGCCCACCAGAACCGCGGCGTTGATGGCCAGGTTGTACCAGGCCAGGTAGGCTGGCCGGTCGTCGCCCGGTATCTTTTCCAGGAGATAGTTGCTGAGCGCGCCACCGACCAGCGACCAGCCGAGGCCGCCGCTGGCCGACCCCACCAGGAAGAGGTCGGCCCATCAGCAGCCGCCATGAAGGCAGGGTAGGAGGCCATAAAGACGGCGCCGATGGCGGTGACATGCTGGTTGCCGATCTTCTGCACCAGGCGAGACAGTTGGGTAGACCCGAAGAAACACGCTGACGTAGAAGATTGCCGTCCCCAGGCCGATCTGCCCATCGGTCAGGTGCAGGTTGTTGACCCAGTGGACGGGGAACAAGGGGATCGACAGGTAGAGGGCCACGTGAAAGCCGAACAGGACGGCGATCAGCTTGCCGTAGGAGCCTCTGAGCACCTCACTCCGCGGCAGGCGGAGCCTGCGGCCTGTCTGCCTGCGCGGTGCAGCGGCTTTTCTCAGCGTGCGGCCCGCTGCGGCCAGACCAGCTTCCCGCAGTCCGCGCCCTGCAGAGCAATCCTCTCTGGCCGTCCCGGTGGGGCAGCGATGAACCACAGGTGGATAGGTGCTCATCGCAGCGCCCACAAAGCCGATGACAAACACCACCTGGTAGCCGATGGGGAAGGTCCATGCGCTGCAGGATCTGGCCGCAGATGAGGGATATGGCAATAAAGGTCACCGACAGCAGCGCATTGCGCACGCCGGCAACGTGCCCGCGCCACTCGGGCGGGACCGCCTCGGCAAAGAGGGCATTGAACCCGACGGCCACAGCCGTGCCGGGGATGTGCATGACCAGGGTCAGCCCGACCAGGGCCCAGATCTGTCCTTGGGCGCCCAGGAGGAAGGGCAGAAAGATCCAGACCAGGTAGAAGGCGCGATGAAAGACAGCCGTCCAGAAGACGGCCGCGTCGATCTTTTGCCGCTCCAGCCAGCGGCCGACAGGCAGGGCAAAGATGAGGTTGGCGATGGCCGGGCCGACGCTCAGCAGCCCGACCTGAAAAGACGTTGCTCCCAGGCGGGCGGCATACACCCCCACAAACCCCAGGCTGCTGGCGGCGAGGACGCCATACCAGGCGATGTCGAGGTACAGGTGGCGAAAGTTGGAGCGGTGCTCGGCCGGCACCGGCCGATCAGAGTAAAAGCGGGAAACCCGGCTCATGGGACACGCCTTGTGGCGTGGCTACTTGAAATACTCTGGCGGATAAGGTGCCACCAACGCCGCCTCGTCGCGGATGGCCGTACCCAGCACGGCGTCGCCGGCATAGTAATAGATGCCGTGCGACCGGCCGATGACAAAGCCGTCGTATTCAGAGCGGAGCAGACCGTCGCCCACCGGTCGGCCCCACACATCCCGCATCTCGGCGACCGGGTCGCCAACCTTCACCAGGTCTCCGGGCTGGACCAGGTGCTGGACGATGCAGGCTTCCGGCACGCGGGGAGTGCTGCACCGCCGCACCGGAAAGCCAGGATCGACGATCTTGATGCCCTCGATCAGTTCCGGGTCGCCGTCCAGCATGCCGGCCCAGCGCATGACGTTGCGAGTGCCGGCCGCCGACGCAGCGACGATGGCCGGGTCGGGCATGTGACCGGTGCCCAGCTCGGGCGTGAACGATGGTATCCCTTCTAGCAGCAGCGTGGCTGCCGACGTGGAGCGATGCAGGTCCTCGTCCACATACTTTTCGGCAGGGAAATCGGTGATGATGGTGTGACCATAAGCCTTGACCATCTCGGCCTGCCTGGCGGACAGGGTCTCCGCCTGGGCCTTGTGTTGATCTCCGTCCTGGTCGGCCCGGTACAGCAACCGGTCGCGAAAGGCGAACGAGATCGAATTGGTCCAGGCATTGTGATAGTCGATCAGGTAGTCGGCGGTGGCGGCCATCGACTCGAAAAGTCGCTCGTATGCCTTTTCCAGCGATGACGGCGGCTCCTTGTCCAGGTCGTACGGTTTCTTGGGCTTGCCGTCAGGCCACATACGGTTGGGGTCCTTGTCGGCGTGGTAAGGCTCCCGCTTCATGGTCCGCAGGCCCGCCGGGTTGAGCGCTGGGATCGCGACGATCGTGCCCCTCAGATGGTCCACCAGCTCCTGAGTGATGAGCCGGTAGATGACCAGCGGCCCGGCGTGCTCGACGCCGTGGATGCCTGCCGTGAGCCACAGGCAAGGGCCGTCGGTCGCTCCCTGGGCGATGATCACCGGCAGGAATTCGACATGTCCTGTTGGGTGGTTCAGCGCCTCCCAACGGCCATATTGGATGGTGCCCGGCTGGGCAGTCGCCGTTCCCAATGTGATTGTCTGTGGCATACAAGCTCCTTCCGAGGATCCGCGTGCGGGTTCCAGGCCCTGCCGAGGGCCTGGAACCCGCACCTGGTCAACTTCTCGCTCCTGTGGGCGAATCCTAGCCCTCCGGGTTGGTAAACATCGGAGGGCTGGGTTAGCATTTTACCCACCCCACGGCATGGCGGCATACTCCTCAAACGCCTTGTCGTGCATCATCTTGAACAGTTTTTCGTGCTGCCGCTCCCAGCGGCCCAGCATCTGCAGCGACTTTTTCGCCGTCTTGTCCTCGCACCCGCTTGGCCGACATCTCGTAGAACTCGGCAAAGTCGCGCTCGATCAGGTAGGCCGTGCGCAGCACGGGCAGGTCGGGCACCATCGCCTCGATCACCGTCTGGTCTAGCACCTCGCTCTGGGCGCGGGTCGAGAAAAAGCCTGCCTCTTCCATCGCCTTGCCGATCTCAAGGGGTGAAGTGGCTTCTCCCTTCAAGGCGTCGATCAGGCCCTGGATGAAGGTGATGTGCTTTTCTTCCTCGGCGGCCAGATTCTCGAACACGCCGACCGCCGCCGCGTGTCCAAACCGCTTGGCATTATTGCGAAAGAAATCCCGGCCCTCATATTCACGCTGTAGGGCATATTGATAGATCTTGATAATGTCCATAGTTACACCTCCTGATTGGATTTGTTCTAAGCCGCTGCCTCTACCCTGACCGCGCAGACCTTGAACTCCGGAATCTTGGCGATCGGGTCCAGTGCAGCGATGGTCAGCTTGTTGGCTGCCGCCTCGGCAAAGTGCCAGGCCATAAAGACGACGCCGGGCTCGACCATGTCGCTCACCTCTGCCTTGGCCGTGACTTCGCCGCGCCGTGAGGTGACCTTGACCATGGTGCCGTCGGCGATGCCCAGACGGGCCGCATCGTCGGTGTTGATCTCCACCATCGCCTCGGGGTAGATGGCCTCCAGCCCTGCCGAGCGGCGGGTCATCGTGCCGGTGTGATAGTGGTACAGGACGCGGCCGGTGGTGAACACGAACGGATACTCCGCGTCCGGCTCCTCGGCCGGCGGCTTCCAGTCCACGGCGACTCAAGTTGCCCATGCCCCGGCTGAACTTGCCGACGTGCAGGATGGGGGTGCCGGGATGCTCGGCTGTCGGGCAGGGCCACTGCAGCCCCTGCTCGCCGATCCGGTCGTAGGTGATGCCGGCGTAGCTGGGCGTCAGGCGGTTGATCTCGTCCATGATCTCGTGCGCCGAGCGGTAGGTCAGGCCGTCGTAGCCCATGCGCCGCGCGATCTCGCCGACGATCCACCAATCGGGCCTGGCCTCGCCGGGCGGCGGGCACCGCCGGGCGCACGAACTGCACCCGCCGCTCCGAGTTGGTGAAGGTGCCCAGCTTCTCGGCCAACTGAAGCCGGGCAGCACCACGTCGGCCAGGGCCGCCGTCTCGGTCAGAAAGATGTCCTGGACCACCAGGAACTCCAGGCTGCTGCAGGCAGTGCTCGCGCGTGGTTCGCGTCCGGGTCGGAGAGCATCGGGTTCTCGCCCATGATGTACAGGGCCCGGATGGTGCCCTGTTCGCGCCGGTGCAGCATCTCCATCACCGTCAGCCCGACCTTGTTGGACAGCGGCACGCCCCAGGCCTGCTTCGAACTTTTTCTGGCTGGCCTCCAGCGTGACGGCCTGGTAGGCGGTGTAGACGTTGGGCAGGCCGCCCATGTCGCACGCGCCCTGCACGTTGTTCTGGCCGCGCAGCGGGTTGACGCCGCCGCCGGGCACGCCCATGTTGCCCAGCAGCATCTGCAGGTTGGCGCAGGTGATCACGTTCTGGTGGCCGGTGGTGTGCTGGGTGATGCCCATGGCGTAGAGCAGCGCGCCGGGCCGGTTCGCGGCCAGCAGGTGGGCGGCCTCGACGATCTCCTCGGCCGGCACGCCGCAGATCTCGGCCGCCCGCTCGGGCGGATACTCGGCCACCTTGGCCTTGAGCTCCTCAAAGCCCTCGGTGCGCTCGGCGACGAACTCCTTGTCGTACAGGTCCTCGGCGATCAGGACGTGCATGATGCCGTTCAGCAGGGCGATGTCGGTGCCCGGCTTCTGGCTGGATGTGCAGGGTGGCGAAGTCGGCGATGCGGGATGCGGCGCGGGTCGCACAGGATCAGCTTGGCGCCGCGCTGCTTGACCGCCTGGCGGATGCGCATGCCAAGCACCGGGTGCTGCTCGGTCGTGTTGGAGCCGATGATAAAGTAGGCCTGCGCCTGCGTCGGCAATGTCGTCGAAGCGAGTTGGTCATCGCGCCGGAGCCGAATGCTGTGACCAGACCGGTCACAGTGGCGCTGTGTCAGAGACGGGCACAGTGGTCGACGTTGTTGGTCCCCATCACCGCCCGGGTGAACTTTTGCATGCACATAGTTCTCCTCGTTGGTGCACTTGGCCGAGGTGAGCGCGCCGAACGCGGCGGTCCCGTACTCGTCCTTGATCGCCCTGAGCCGTGTCGCCACCAGGTCCAGCGCTTCGTCCCAGGTCGACCTCCTCCAGCGGGCCGCCCTTCTCGCGGCGCATCAGCGGCTTGGTCAGCCGGTCGGGGTGGTGGACAAAGTCCCAGCCAAAGCGCCCCTTGACGCAGGTCCAGCCGTGGTTGGCCGGGGCGTCCCACTTGGATGTCACCTGCACGATCTTGCCGTCCTTGACCTCCAGGTAGAACTGGCAGCCCACGCCGCAGTAGGGGCAGGTGGTCGCCACCCTGCTCGAACTCCCAGGGCCGGCCCTTGCCCATGCGCGCAGCTTGGGCACCAGCGCGCCGTCGGGCAGACCTCCACGCACATGCCGCAGAACTCGCACGGGCTGTCCTGCATCGGCCCGTCAAAGGCGGTGCCGATCTTGGTGCTGAAGCCGCGCTGGATCATGCCGATCGCCTCGACGCCGTTGATCTCGTTGCAGGCGCGCACGCAGCGCCGGCACAGGATGCACTTGTTATAGTCGCGCTCGTAGAAGGGGTTGGAGCGTGTCGATCGGGTAGGCGTGCTGCACGCCCGGGAAGCGGCGTCTCCTTGAGGCCGTACTCGTAGGCCAGGTCCTGCAGCTCGCAGTTGCCGGTCCGCTCGCAGGTCATGCAGTCGAGCGGATGGTCCGACAGCAGCAGCTCCAGCACAAAGCGCCGGGCCTCGTCCACCTGTCGGCGAGTGGGTCTGGACCTCCATGCCTTCCGTGACCGGGAAGGTGCAGGCCGGCTGCAGGGTCCGCTGCCTGGCGACCTCCACCAGGCAGATGCGGCAGGCGCCGATCGGCTTGAGCGCCGGGTGGTTGCACAGCGCCGGAATCTTGATGCCTGCCGCCGTCGCTGCCTCCAGGATGGTCTGACCTGCTTCTGCCTGTGAGCTTGCGGCCGTTGATGGTGATGTTCACCGTTGCCATCGCTCGCTTACCTCCTCCTGCTGCTCCGACTCTCACTGCATGTTCCGCAGCCACCCGGCTGGAAGGCCAGGCCCATTTCCTGCAGCCACTCCAGGTCGCAGCGCAAGCAGCGCTTGCACTCTTCCTGGATCGACGTGCTCGTCCATCCGCGATTCCACCTCCCGGAAGCTGCCTTGCCGCTCGGCCACCGGCAGGTCGGGCATGCTGCGGGCCGCTTGGCCTCGGCATAGTCGTCCAGGTTGAACGGCTGCTCCACGACCTCGTAGCCGGGCAGCGTCACCAGCTTTTCGGCTGGCATCTGCCCGGTGCGCAGGTAGTGATCCACGGTGCGCGCCACGGCGTTGCCCTGGGCCACCGCCTCGATCACCGACGGCCGGCCCGCTGGCCGCGTCGCCCGCGGCAAAGACGCCGGGCCGCGAGGTGCCAAGCGCATCGCGTCGACCTCGAAGGTGCCATCGCGCCGCACGGTCGACCTGTCGCCGTCCAGCCCGGTCAGGTCGGGCGCCTGGCCGATGGCCGGGATGAGCACGATCGACGTCGATGACAAACTCCGAGCCGGAGAGCGGCAATCGGCCGGCGTGCGGCCGCTGCTGTCGAACTCGCCCAGCGTCTGCTTCAGGCACTCGATCGCCGGTGACGTGGTCGTCGCCGAGCACGCGCGTCGGGTTGGTCAGGAAGTGGAAGATGGCCCCTTCCTGCTTCGGCAGCCTCGATCTCTTCCTCGTAGGCCGGCATGTCCTCGCGGCGGCGGCGGTAGATGACGTGCACCTCGCTGGCGCCCAGCCGCCAGGCGGTGCGCGCGGCGTCGATGGCCACGTTGCCGCCGCCGACCACGCCACGCGCTTGCCCGTCAGGTCGGGTGGGTTGCCCAGGGCCACCTCGCGCAAGAAGTCGATGCCGTGGATGACGCCGGCCTTGTCCTCGCCCGCGATCCGCAGCTTGCGGCTGCTGGTGGGCGCCGATGGCCAGCACCACGGCCTTGTAGCCGTCTGCCAGCAGTGAGTCCAGGGTGAAGTCCCGGCCCAGGGCCTGGTTGCAGCGGATCTCGACGCCGGCCCGCCGGATGTTGTCGATCTCCTGCGTTCAGGATGTCGCGCGGCAGGCGGTACTCGGGGATGCCCACGGCCATCATGCCGCCCGCGCACCGGCAGCTTCTCGAAGACGGTCACCTGGTAGCCCATCTGGGCCAGCCGCAGGGCCGCCGTCAGGCCGGCCGGGCCGGCGCCGATGACGGCCACCTTCTCCTTCTTGGGCGTGCCCTCGACTGGCCGGCGTCCACGGGTCGTTCGAGCTCGTGGTCGGCCATGAAGCGCTTGACAGCGCGGATGGCGATCGGCTCGTCGATGTCGCCGCGGCGGCAGCGCTGCTCGCAGAAGGCCGGGCAGACCCGCCCGCAGACCAGGGCGAACGGGTTCGTGCGGCGGTGGATCTCCAGCCCCTCGGCATAGCGTGCCCTGGGCGATCAGGGCGACATAGCTCGGCACGTCCACCTCGGCCGGGCAGGCGTTGATGCAGCGGGCGCGCACCAGCGCCTTGCAGGCGCCGGCCGGGCAGCGCTTGTCCACGATGTGAGCTGCGGAACTCCTCCTCGAAGTAGCGCAGGGCGGCCATGACCGGCCCGGGTGTCAACTGGCCCAGGGCGCACAGCGAGCCGGTCTCCATCCCGGCCGCGATGCTCGCGGATGGTATCCAGGTCCTCCATCTTGCCCTTGCCCTCGGTGATGCGGGTCAGTACCTCCAGCATCCGCTTGCCGCCCACGCGGCAGGGGATGCACTTGCCGCAGCTCTCGGCGGTGGCGAAGGTCAGGAAGAACTTGGCGAACTCGACCATGCAGGTGTCTTCGTCCACCACGATCATGCCGCCGGAGCCCATCACCGCGCCGACCTCCTTCAGCGAGTCGAAGTCCACCTGGACGTTCAGGTGCTGGGCCGGGATGCAGCCGCCCAGCGGGCCGCCGGTCTGCACGGCCTTGAACTTCTTGCCGTTGGGGATGCCGCCGCCGATGTCAAAGATGATCTCGCCCAGGGTGATGCCCATCGGCACCTCGACCAGGCCGGTGTTGTTCACCTTGCCGGTCAGGGCAAAGATGGCCGTGCCCGGTGCGCTTGGGTGAGCCGATGCTGGCGAACCAGTCGGCGCCGTTGACGATGATCTGCGGCGCGTTGGCAGTAGCTCTTGACGTTGTTGAGGTTGGTCGGCTTGTCCCACAGGCCCGACACCGCCGGGAAGGGCGGGCGGGGACGCGGCTCGCCGCGGCGGCCCTCGATCGAGGCCATCAGCGCCGTCTCCTCGCCGCAGACGAAGGCCCCGGCGCCTTCCTTGATGTGCAGGTGGAAGCGAAAAGTCGGTGCCCAGGATGTTGTCGCCCAGCAGCCCATACTCCTCGGCCTGGGCGATGGCGATCTTGCAGCCGCTTGATGGCCAGCGGGTACTCGGCGCGGCAGTAGATGTAGCCTTCCTGGGCGCCGATGGCATAGCCGCAGATGGTCATGCCCTCGATCAGGCTGTGCGGATCGCCCTCGATGATGCGAGCGGTCCATGAAAGCGCCGGGGTCGCCTTCGTCGGCGTTGCAGACCACGTACTTGACGTCGCCCGGCGCCTTGGCGGTGAACTCCCACTTCAGGCCGGTGAGGAAGCCGGCGCCGCCGCGGCCGCGCAGCCCCGAGCGCTTGACCTCGTCGATCACCTGCTGCCGGCGTCATCGACGACAGCGCCTTGGCCAGCGCCTGGTAGCCGTCGCGGGCGATGTACTCGTCGATGTTCTCCGGGTCGATCATGCCGCAGTTGCGCAGCGTGATGCGCAGCTGCTTGCTGTAGAACGGGATCTCGCCGTAGAACGGCACCGCCTGGTGGGCCGACGGCTCCTTGTAGGTCAGCCGCTCGACCACGCGGCCCTTGACCAGCGTCTCTTCGACCAGCAGGGGGACATCCTCGGCCTTGACCTGGCAGTAGAAGATGCCGTCGGGATAGATGATCATGACCGGGCCCATGGCGCAAAAGCCGCGGCAGCCGGTGTGGATCGCCTCGACCTCGGCCGCCAGCCCGCGGCGCTCGACCTCCTCGACCAGCATCTGGTAGGTGCTGCTCGACCCGGATGCCTCGCAGCCGGTGCCGCCACAGACCAGGACGTTGGCTCGGTATAGTGGTTCAGCCATGCGCTCCTCCTCGATGCTGTGCCTCAGCTGCCTTCGGTGCGGCCAGGCGGCCCATCGCCCACTCCTGGACCACGTTGCCCTTGATCAGGTGCTCCTCGATCAGCCGGGGCACCATGTCGGGGTGTACGTTGCAGTAGGTGATCCGTGGCTGGCCTGCCTGCTCAATGTCCACCAGCGGCTCCTTCGAGCACATGCCGATGCAGCCCACGGTGGTGACGTGGGCATCGATCTCGCGCTTCTGCAGCTCCTCCAGGATGGCGTGCATCGTCTCGCGCGCGCCGGCGGCGATGCCGCAGGTGCCCATCCCGACGATGATTTTGGTGTTTGTCTCGATGCGGATCTTGAAATCCTGCTGCGCCTGCTCCCGGACCTTTTTGCAGATCCTCAATCGACTTGAGTTTTGGCATTGTTTCCTCCTACTGCAACTCATCCAGCAGCTTGACGGTTGTCTCGGGCACCAGGTGGCCGACGACCTTGTCGTCGATCATGGCCACCGGCGCCAGTCCGCACGATCCCAGGCAGTAGACCACTTCGTAGGTCATCCGGTAGTCGGGGGTTGTCTGCCCGGCCTTGATCCCCAGCCGGTTCTGGCAGGTGTCGATGATGCGTGCCGCCCCCCGCACGTGACAGGCAGTGCCGTCACATTGGCGGACGATGTGCCGCCCCCGGCGGGTCAGGTAGAACTGGGAGTAAAAGGTCACCACGCCATAGATCCGGCTCAGCGGCACCCGCATGCCTTTGGCTATGACCTCCAGCACCTCCCGCGGCAGCCAGCCATAGATCGCTTGTGCCTTTTGCAGCACCGGGATGACCGCCCCGCGCTGTGTCTTGTACTCCTCCAGCAGTCCGTACAACGGCGTCAGGTCCAGCTCCATGCTTTCCTCGGCCATCTATTCTCTCCCCTTACTTGGCATTCAGAATCTCAACACGCCGGCCATCCCGGCCGGCTAGGGCCAGCGCAACCTCGGCTACCGTTGGTGCGGCCACCTTTAGCATCGTCCGCGCTGTCATCTCTTCCAGGCGATGAGCGTCGCCACTTACCACCTGACCAAAGCCCGCTGTCTGCGGCAAGCGCTGCGCCACTTGGAGCGGGTCGGCCCTTCGCGATAGCTCCAGTCCGGCGATCTCCAGCCCTGGCGGCACAAACCCCAGGTTGGCGATCAGGCTGTTGGACGGGCGATCGACGTGGGCGGGAAGGACGATCCCACCCAACGCTCGAACCCCCGACACCACCTCTTCGATCGACAACGCCGCCGGCATCGACAGCATCCGCTTTTCCGTGTACCGGTACTCCCCTGTAGCATCGACCACGAACTGGGCGCCAAAGAACGCTTCGTCGTTCTCCCGGTCGGGCAGAGCAGCCCAAACTCGCTCCTGCCAGGCCAGCACCTGGTCGACCGTATCGAACAGGGTCGTCAGATGCACCTCCTCCCGGCTCTGCACCTCCATGCCCGGCAGCACCGTCAGCCCTGTGCTCGCCGCTGCGTCGATCATCGCCGCCACGTTGAGGGCCGCATTATGATCGGTCACGGCGATCACCTCCAGGCCCAGCTCCTGCGCCCGCCGCACAATGAGCGGCGGGATCATCTCTACCTCGGCGCAGGGCGACAGCACGGTGTGCAGGTGCAGGTCTGCCAGCAGGTAGCGCCACATCTCAGAGATCCCCTCTTGGGGATTGGCGTCAGGCGCCGCCCACTCCCAGCCTGCTCAGCTCGCCGACCACCGAAAAGGTAGTCTGCGGCGAGCCGAGCAACGTCACCTGGTTTTCCTGGGCCCGTTCCACCGTCTCCAGGTCTGGCTTGATGCCTTCGCTGACGATCACTGCCGCCAGGTTCAGGAGCGAAGCCACGGCGATCACGTTGGGATGCGCCTGCAACGTCACCCACACGTTGCCGGCCTTGGCCTTGGCCATCACACAGCTCAGCAGGTCGGCGGCATAGCCGCCCGTTACCTCTTGCTCCATATCTCCTGGGGTGATCACCTGCAACCCCAGCTTGTTCACGATCTCGTCGATGGTCATAACAGATCCTCTTTCTGCTTTGGCGCCGATTCAGCAGGCGGGATATGGAACCACATTTCGAGCCGCGTGCCGACGCCAGGTTTCGAATCTAGCTTCATCCCGTCCGTGCAGTGCTTGATGTTCAGCAGGCCCATCCCGGCGCCGAACCCCATCTCGCGGATCCACTCCGGGGCCGTCGAGAACCCGGGCTGGAGTGCCTGTTCGATGTCGGCGATGCCGGGGCCCTGATCCTCGGCCAGGATATACACCCGATCCGGCTGGATCTCGACCTTGATCTCGCCCCCCTGGTCGGTATGGATCACCAGGTTCATCTCCGCCTCATAGGCCGCCACCCCCACCCGGCGGGCGATGGGTGGGCCTCCGCCCAGCCGTTCGATGGCTCGCTTGATCTTGCTGGAAGCAGCTCCTCCTTGCCGAAAGTCCTTGCCCTGTACCTGGTAGCGCAGGATCAGGCTGGTGCGATCCGAGACAATGTCCTGAAAGATGTGGCTGGCCCGGTAGCGTTGGATCTCCTCTTCGCGATAGTTGACCTCCAGGCGCCGCAATAGCCCGCGCAGAATGTCCCCGCGCGTCAGAATGCCCACCAGCTTGCCCGACCGGTCGATCACCGGGAAGCGGCCGTAGCCAAAGCGAGCCATCCGGTTGACCGCCTGCACCACCGAGTCGTCGCTGTACAGGGTTTCCACGCCGGAGGTCATCTTGCTCCCGACCAGGTTGTCCATCTCCCCGTCTTCGAGTGCCTTGATCAGGTCCTCGAGGCTGATGATCCCCACCAGCCTGTCGCTCTCGACCACCGGTGCGCCCGAGATACGCTTCAGGCGCAGCAGCTCCTTGAACTCCCGCATGCTGGTCTGGGGCGTGACGGTGACGACCTCACGCTTCATCACATCTTCGATCTTGAGCTCGTAGACCAGCTCCTGGAGCTTGGAAACCTCGACAGTGGTGTGGTCGGTCACTTGCCCATCCCGTAAGGCAGAGCGTACAGATCGGGAAAGCCGGTACCGGGCAGCCCGGCAGCATACAGCCGACCGCACGCTTCGTACATCTTGTACCGCGTGCCCAGCAGAGGAATGCCGACCTCAGCGGCCAGGGCGGACGTCTCTGGCGGCGGGTGCTTGCCCCGCACAAAGACGAGGGCCAGGATGCCGGCCATCTCGGCGGTGCGCACCACCTGGGGGTGTGTCAAGCCGGTCAGCAGCAGCGAATCGGGACGGGCAAAAGCCAGCACGTCACTCATCAGATCGGCGGCGCCCCCACAAGTGAACTCCAGTTTATCGAGATCCTGGTCCGCCGCTACGGGCAGACCCAGGCGGCGGAGAGAACACTTCTCCTTCGAGCACCTCAAGGACGGTCTTTAGGTCCATCTACTGCTCCTGCCAAGGCGAGGCGAGGCATCGATTGCGCGTGCCAGGAGACGATACGCACAAAAAAACCCCCAACCAGCCGGGCTGGGGATTCATCCCTGTGCCAACTGTACCGGGACAAACGTCCCTTCCTGCTGCGAATCCGCGGCGAGTTCGCATCGTCCTGTCTCGAGTACGACCAGTCTAGTCTACCAAAAGTATAGCATACCCGGCACAGGGCTGTCAAATCCTGGAATTGTTTAGCCCTTGGGAATCCACCTGTCCCGGCGTGGAACCGTGAGCCACGCCCCCGTCGCCGCCGCCAATGCCACAGACATCGTCATTATGAGCGATTAGGGCTTTGCGGTAGTGCTAGCGAGCCCGGGATAAGAGAAAGCCTGATGACCAAATCTGACGCGCAAGCTAGAGGCACGCTGGCTGAAACGGATCTATTATTCGGCCAGCACACCCAGCCCGGGTTGTGCGGCAGGTTGAAATCCAACGATGCGCCTGTCGATCCATACGGTCAGCGCAAGGTGACGCCAAAGACTCGCTCCGCAAACAGGCGCTTGAATGCGCTTCCATCCAGGTCCGTTACCACAAGTGCGTTTGCAGGGAGCCTGTTTTGGGGTAGTGTTCGAAAAACACCAAACCGTTTCCCGGGTGTAAGGTGAAAGGCCTCCACAGTAACGAAATCCTGGGTGAATACCGTAGCAACGGTCAATGGATCATGCAGATATACCTGAGCAAATCGCCGATCTACGGGCATCCTGGCAGTCATTTTGGAAAGCATCGCCTGAAATTCATCGCACATGTGGTTCAATTCTGCGCTTTGCGGTACGGTGGACTGTCGGATCTGGGCGCGTTCCTGTTCTGTTAGGTAGGTGCGAAACGTGATTTCCGCCGGCACGAGCAGGATGGGAATGCCGGAATTCAAGATCACCTCCGCGGCTGCCGGATCGGTATTCAGGTTAGTTTCCATGCCGGCTCTAAAAAAGCCCGGCACCCACTTTAACCAGCCTTCTTTCTTAAGAATCTCCTTTGGGTAGATACTCCCGCCCATCACAACGAACCGCTCGATCTTTTCTTTAATCTGCGGGCACCGTTTCAGCGCCATCGCTGCATTGGTGACCGGGCCAATCAGTACCAGGGTGATTTTGGTGTTCGCTGCCTGGAGGAGGTCGATGATGAGATCCACAGCATGCTGTTCTTGGAGGGGAAGTCCATCCTGTTCGTTTTCAATGAATCCTCGGGCGCTGCTAATCGGCATTGGCTTGAATTCTTTGCCATTGAGTCTGCGGTCACATCCGGCAGCAACCGGGATTTCATCGCGACCCAATACCCGCAGCAGCTTGCGCGCAATCCGCCCGCGAAGGCAGGCATCGACACCAACAGTGGTAACCGCCAGGATATCGATTTCGGGTGAACGGACAGCGAGCGTTAGCGCTAGAGCATCATCGACATCGGTGCCAATATCGGTATCCAAAATGATGGGGATCATAGGCGTCTCCTGATTGGTACTGGTGAAAACAGGTGAAAACTGAACCAATGAATAATTCTAATTCTCAGGATGACTTTTCCATCACTATTGCTGTTACCGAACAAGGCGGAAAAACGCGATGCCCATTCCACTCAAGCTCGCTGATCCTCTCGGTAACCATTTCGGGTTGGTACTTGCTGTTTGCAGCCTGATATCCGTTTGCCGCTACCGTATGAATTCGAACCAGTTTTGAGAAGTTGAAATCGGATATTTCTATTTCAGCGTCCAGGTTTTCCTGGTGATCGCGATTGATCACAAAAACGGTCAATCGATGCTCATCAAGATTGGCGCTTACATCAAGAAGCGGAACCGATCTGCGCTGAGGGAGGTTTAGGAGCTTTGGCGCCCCCACAGTGGGACATTCGGTTTCGGAGAATACTCTCGCCTTTCCGGAAAGCTGCCGATATAACCGAAGGATATAGAATACAGGCGTATGTACGAGCGTATCTAGAGTGGTGAGGAGCGGCGGTGCTGCGGCATTGAGCATGGCGAACATGGCGGCGGTTTTTACGTATTTCGCCTGACGGTGAAAGGCATGGATGATTCCCGCCACGCCGATTGCCTCACGCTGAGTCTGGTAGGGATCCGTGAACCTGCGCAGGGGGCCGAGGATATTCCATTCGTCGACGGCGATGGGCAGGACCCTACCGAGAAGACGGTCCGCCATTTCCTCGATCTGTTGGATCTGCTCTTCCAACGCCAGTCCCCCCGCGGCGATCGCATAATAGTCCCCGAGCGAATTACCGACGTGCGACCGCAAGGGACTCCAGCCTGGCATGTAGAGGTGCATGGAGAGAAAATCCATGGCTTCGCCGATGCCTTTGATGATCTCCTCGTTCCAGCGCGAAAAGATCAGGGCGTCGCCTCCGGATGCGACGAGTTTGATATCCGGATTTGCATTTCGCATGGCTTTTGAGAACCGGTGAAAGCGTTCCACGTACTTCCGCGGCCTGGAAGCGCAGCCTCCCGGTTCGATGGGATTCCATTGTTCGTTGCCCACACTCCAGGTTGGCACCGCCCTGGCGCCGTATCTATCGCGGATGTAAGCGACCCAGCCCGAGGCTTCCTCAGGATCGTTCGCACCGAGGCTTGCCGTAATACTCGGCTCGGCGCCCACGCTGCGACAGAGATCCATGAATTCATCGGTTCCAAAACGATTGTCTTCCTCCGGCCCGAGCGGAAAGGGAGGATTACCGAACATCATCCTGATCAGAAGCCTGCCCCACATCCGGTTCGGGACCTTGGGCCGATTGGGGCCAATCCCGTCAGACCAATGATACGAGTCCGCGAAACACCCGCCTGGCCAGCGCAATAGCGGCGGATTCAGGTTTCTTGATCGCTTCCAACACATCCAAACGGAACCCACGGCTATCCTGTGGAGCCTTGGACCCTGGTTCCGCTACGAGGCCTCCCAATACCTGCCGCCCCATATGCTCAATATTCTGACCATAGATGCGTGGATCGATCGAGTCCAGAACGATATTCGCCTTGACTTTATGGAACTCGAGATTCATCATACGAATCACCCTTATTCCTGCTGTTCAAAGGCGAAGGTTTTGCTCACGAGAACGGTGTCGGTTCTGTTCTTCGGGAGAAACTCGCGGCCGAGCGGCATGCGGTCGGCCGGGCGCATATCGTACCTGAATCCGGGAATTTGTGGTAGACCGTATTCATAATTGCGAACAATAGCTCTTATCTTTCCAGTAGAGGCCGCTTCGATAGTCAAGTCAAAGCCCTGTGCGGGTGGCACCCAGTATTGGATAGTTCTGAAGTATCCATTCGGGCTCGGGTGAGCCAGATCGTTTTGACATGAAATTTGCTTTCCGCCCAGGTTTATGTGGGAAATCGGGCCGCTGGATTCGATTTCAACCTCCACCCAGGGTACTTGCCTGGGCGTGGTAATATGCATTTGCAGTATGCGTGTGTCCCCCGTGGTATGATCATCCAGCAGTTTCAACTTGAGGCGCATCTAGATTCAGGGCCGGCGCAGGTGCAAAGAGAAGCTCCTTCGAATCTTGTGGAAATAGCTCGGTCAATTTCCCGCGTTTGAATTCAGTTCCCAGGAACTGGGATGTCCACACATCTGGTTGGGGATCTTCGCTAATCCATAGCGCCTGGCCTGTGTCAGCGTTCAGGGCATAAAAGATCGAATCGGCCTGCGGGTTGGCGGCATCGGGTTTGGCCGTGATACTGCCGGCGATCAATGCCACCGCCGTGACCAATATGGCAGTCACGGGCAAAGCCCACCGATAGAGACGCGCAAAAAGATCCAAGTGCGGGATAAGTAAGCCAAGCATCAGGGCCATCAGCAAGACCGGGACAATGATCAGTTCTGTCCCCAAAGCAATGTACATAGCATAGATGGACCAGGAAAAGATCAGGAGTGCTGGCAATGCGGACACTGCCAGCAGCCCGGCTTGTCGCCATGAGGCGGACTCTGTCTCCGGAAAGAGCCAGAGCAAGCCCAACCCTATCAGGCTGAATAGTAGCGGCCATTCCAGCCAATATGACACTCCTGGCATTAGCAGGCTTACCATAACTGTCGCTACCAACCACCAGAGCAGAGCTCCCAACGAAAGTTCAGCTAAACGGAAATGGCGGCGAAGAAGGTTGTAAAATGCAGCTGTGATGGCAACAGTGAGTGCGATGAAGGCGAGCCAATAGAAAAATCCGTTATGAATGTCAACGACTGCTCCGTAATGGGGGTAAATCTTGACCAGTCCTTGCCAAATCAACCAGACAATACCGGCGCTCATGACCATATCAAGTAAAAATGCCAGGGCGCCCAAAAGCAGCCTGACCAGGCTGACCTTTTTTCGCCGCCAACCGAGTATCACCAGACCGACAAAAATCAAGAGCGGCCAAAATGGCGAACGGAAGCGCCCATGCTTCTGGATAGACAACGAGAGCCAAGCTCAAGATGTTAAAGTAAATGGGGTTCTTGTCCTGACGCAGATTCGATAAATCCAGGTTTCCAAAGTGCCGGGTCAGGCTTATCGCGTAGGAACCGTGGTGCTGGATGCTGCCATGGTCAAGATTGGCTGGATTATCCGTCATGGTGTGATAGCGGAACTTGCCGCCGAGATGGGCAAAGTTGAATCCCTGAATCCCCGCTCTTTTGAATGGTGTAAAATCACTTTCGTTAGGCATGGACGCATACACCGTCAGTACATCATGGAACTGGTAGCAGGGTACGGTACGACTTTGGCATATTCAGAGATGAGCCTGGCGTTACCGGGGCTCGTCTCGTATGTATAAACAATCCCCGTGTCTCCCCCAGTGTCAAAATTGAGTACCAGGCCAACCTCTTTCGCCCAGGGGTGCTGCTCTACGAATGCCTGCGCTCCTAAAAGCCCAACCTCTTCGCCATCGGTAAAGAGAAAAATCACATCATTCTTGATAGGAGGTCCCGCCTGGAGAGCGCGTGCGGTTTCTAGCAGAGTCGCCACGCCAGAGCCATCATCGCTGGCGCCTAAAGTGGTGGCAGCTGGAATCATAATGGCAGACAAGGAGGATAGCCTGGCTTCCCACCGTACCGGCCAGCCGGGCGATCACATTCTGAACAGTCCCGGCGACGGTCATTCCGGGAAAGGCCGGTGATTCAGGATCCACGAATGTGGTTTCCTGGATTTGTGGGCTGAGACCCAAAGCCTGCAACTCGCTCACAATATAGTCACGGACTTGCAGGTGGGCAGCGGTGCCGACCGGGTGCGGCTCATGACTGAGGGCTTCAACATGCTGAAAAGCGCGCTCGGCTGAGAATTCTGCCGCTGGAGCACTGACCGGCAGCGGATTAGGGGGCTGCTGGGATAGAAACATGACCAGCGAAGCTCCTAGTACGAGAAAAAGGAAGAGAAAAACTCCTGGTAAGAGATTCGGCTTTGGTTTCATATTCATTTTTCTCCCCTATCTGTGTTGTTTCTTAAAACTCAGTTCTCGATCTCAATATCGAAAGTTCATCTTGACCAGGTCTTCTTCCGCGGAACTGTTCCCGATATAGGCAGTATATTCGATCTCCTCTTCAACAAAGGAATTGGATGCCTCATCAAAGTAGGCAAGGTCGCTTTTTCGTACCCCAAGCTCGACCGTCCTGCTTTTGCCTGCATCGAGATAAACTTTGACGAAATCCTGTAGCTGTTTCACCGGCCTGTCCACGCGGCTGCCATTCCAGCCTGCATACAGTTGAACGACCTCTCCGCCTGCGCGGTCCCCGGTATTCTTCACCTCGGCCTCAAAGACCGCGGTCCCGTCCTGAATGCCTTTCAGCTTGACCTTGCCCAGTTCAAAGGTCGTATAGGACAGCCCGTATCCGTATGGCAGCCTTGGCCGGATGCCTTCCTTGTCCAGTTTTGCATAACCATGGTAATACCCATACTCCTGCTCATCCGCCAGCCAGTCCACCTGGGGCAGGTCGCTTTCCTTGCAGGGGATGACAAAGGGGATCTTCCCGCTCGGGTTGACATCGCCGAACAGCACCCGGGTCGTTGCCAGGCCGCCTCTCATGCCCGGGTAGAAAGCCATGACCGCTGCCGGTACACTCTCGAACCACGGATCCAACATCAACATACTCTCCGCCGATCAACACGACCGCGGTATTCTTATTGATCCCGCCGATCCGGGTGATCATGTCAATTTCATCCTGGTGAATCCCAAGAGTGTCTTTCCGGTCACCGCCGATTTTGGCTGCTGGTGGTACAAGTATTCGCCTTCATCAGAGTGGCGCATTCCAGCCACAATGATGACCGCATCCGCTTTTGAGATCGTCTCGATGGAACTCCCTGCGTCCTTTGTCTTGATAAAGATAACGTTCCCTGCTCCGAATTTCTGCTGCAGCGCCTCCAGGAGCGTATCCGCCTTGGCACGCTTGACCCAGCTGGAACCATGATCGCCGGTATTCTGCACGGCACCCAGGTCCCCCACCAGGGCTACTTTCTTCGTCTTGTCTGGATCGAATGGAAGTGTATGATCATTGTTCTTGATCAATGTTATCGATTTTTCCGCGACTTCCTGAGCCAGGGCGATGTGTTCTTCACAGGCACTCAGCTTCGGAGAATATTCCTGTGGATCCTTGGCCTGCTGGAAAGCCAGCAGGGTCCGCACGATCCTGACCGCCGCTTTATCGATGGTCTCCTCTTTCACCGATCCCTTCTCGATCGCTGCTTTCATCTTTTTCACAGAGAACCATACGCCGTCGGGCATCTCCACATCCAGACCGCCGTTGGCGCCCTTCACGGTATCTTTTACGCCAGACACGAAATCGCTCATGACAAAGCCGTCAAAATCCCACTCGCCTTTCAACACCTGGTTGAGCAGGTAATCGTTATGGCCGCAGTGCTCTCCCTGGTACTTGTTATAGGCGCTCATGACCGCCGCTGCGCCGGCATCCACGCATTCCTTGAAATGGCGCAGGTAGATCTCCCTCTCTGTCCGTTTGTCGGCTTTCACATTGACCTTGAAGCGTACCAACTCCATCGAGTTGAATGCATAATGCTTGATGCAGGCAATGACGTTATGCTTCTGCACGCCGCGCACCAGCGCGCTGCCCATCTTCCCCAGGTGCATGGAATCCTCGCCATACACCTCCTGGCTCCTGCCCCAGCCCGGGTTGTACGGCAGGTTGATGCATACGCCGCCGAAGAAGTTGCCTCCAACAGCCCGGACCTCCTTGCCCATGACATCCCCCACCCGTTCTTCCAGATCGCGATCAAAGGACGCGCCCCTTGCCATGGTGACCGGGAAACAGGTAGATCTCCCCGGGAGAACGCCGCGCGGTCCGTCGCAGAAGCGCAGGTCCTGCACGCCCAGGCGCTTGCACCCGCTGCCAGGGAACGGCCTGTAATGGTAATATCCAAGGAGATAAGGCAATCCAAGTTTCAACAGGCTGGTACTGCCGCTCATCAGCCCGATCTTTTCCTCCAATGTCATCTGAGCGACGATCTCTTTGGCTTTTCCATCGTACTGTAGTCTTTCCTCTTTCTGTGGCATTGCTTCCTCCTCAATGAACCTCTCTACTTTGTCCACCCGAGCCGTGTCCAGAACTATTCTTGTCGGCAGATTCCCGGCCGGAATCCTTGCCGTCCCTATCACTGGGCAATGACCAGGAAGTGTGTGGGCTTGCGGCAGGTGGCATAGTCAGGGCACTTGACACACAGCAACACTTCTTCTTCCACAGCAAAACCGGTCTGTTTCAGCACGGAGCGCAGCGCACTCCTGGTAAACGCCCACCGAGCCAGCTCGGAGTAGTGACAGGGCCAGCCCAAGCATTTGCCTGATTTTCCAGGCGAGGTATCTCCTATCGATCCGGTCTGCCTCGTACCAGACATAGAGCTTCCCATGCGGTCTGATAACCCGGCGGGCGCGTTGCAAAGACCGCCGCGGGTCCTCCTGATGATAGATCGTCGACGCGTACAAGACACCATCGAAGGTGTAGTCCTGAAAGGGGAGGTATTCGCCGACGCCCTGCACAAAAGGAAAGTGCCGGGCGACGTCGCCAAGCAAAGGGTCAATGCCGATCCAGTTGACGTCGCTGCCCGAGGCGGTCATATAGCCAGGGGATGGCAGAACCCCGCAGCCGACGTCGAGGAACAACCCTCTGCCGGCCTGGGCGATAATCTCTGCAAGGTACTGCGTCTTCTCGTCGCCTTCCGAGAAGAAACTCCGCTTCCCCTCCTGATAATCCTGCCACCTCTGTTGCTGGTGCTCCTGCCACAGGGCCTGGTTTCGATCCGTGCCCGCCAGCAGGGGCGGGATCATACGGGGCACATTGTCCACGACCGGGTATTCCCCGTTCTGCGAGCGCAAGGCGACTACCTGGTCGTCCGAGCCGCGGATGGGAGTGACAGGGCTTGCCGGGTCGATGGGACAGGCCAGGATTTCCAACAACGTTGCCAGATACGCTGCCGACTGCATCACTTGTGCGCCTCCCTCCGTGCTGACGTCACAGAAGCTCACCGGCAAATAC
>CAVVMX010000018.1:0-254456 GCA_963749455.1 uncultured Chloroflexia bacterium | reverse complement strand
ATCCACACCGTCGGCCCTGTCTACTGGCAAGTAGGGGCCGAACAGGCCGCCAAGCTGCTGGCCAGCGCCTACCGCCGCAGCCTGGAAGTGGCCGCCGAGCACAACCTGCGCAGCGTCGCCTTTCCCTCGATCAGCACCGGCGCCTACGGCTACCCCCTCGACGAGGCGGCGCCGGTTGCCCTGCGCACCGTCATCGACTACCTGAAGGCTCACGACGGACCGATCCGCCTGGTCCGCTTTGTGCTCTACGGCCGCCAGGCCTACCAGGCCTACGAACAGGCTCTGACCCGCCTCCTGGCTCACGGACAGGCATCCACCCAGGACATAGGAGACATCGATGTCGGTAACATGTACAGTTCTGGTGCGGCTGGTCGGCGTCCTGGTTTTGGTGGCGATCAATGCCTTCTTTGTCGCCGTCGAGTTTGCCGTCGTCGCCATGCGCCGCACCCGGATCGAAGAGCTGGTCGGCGAGGGCCACGCCGTCGCCCGCCGGCTCCGTCAAGCTCATCGACAATCCTGACCGGGTCATCGCCGCCTCGCAACTGGGCATCACCATGGCCAGCCTGGCCCTGGGCTGGATCGGCGAGGCGACCGTTGCCGGCGCTCTCGAGCCGCCGCTGGAGCTGCTGATCGGCCGCTGGAGTGTGGCCGTGGCGCACAGCATCGGCACCGTCGTTGCCTTTGCCCTGGTCACCGCCCTGCACATCGTCCTGGGTGAGCAGGTCCCCAAGACCGTCGCCATCCGCCATACCGAGGGGACTCTCCTGATTCGTCGCCGGGCCGATGGACTGGTTCAGCCCGTTCTTCCGGCCGCTGATCTGCCCTGCTCGATGGGGCCACCGCGGCGGTCCTGCGCCTGCTGCGCATCAAGCCGATCGGCGGCCACCGTGCCGTGTTCACCATGGATGAGCTCCAGCCTGATCGTGCGCGAGAGCCAGGAGGGGGGCGCCATCGAGGCCGACCAGGAAGAGATGCTGCAAAAAGTGTTCGAGTTCGGCGAGCGCCAGGTCCGCGAGGTGATGATCCCCCGCCCCGACGTGGTCGGCATCGAGAAAGGGGCAACCCTCCAGGAGCTGCTGGCGATCTTTGCCGAGGCCCGCCACGCCCGCTTCCCGGTCTATGACGATGACCTGGACAACATCGTCGGCATCGTCGCCGTCAAGGACATTCTGCTCGCCCTGGCCCAGGATTCGACGCAGATGGGCAGCCGGATCGACTCCGCTGGTCCGCCCGGCCCTCTTTGTGCCCGAAACCGCCGACGTGGCCGATCTCTTTGCCGAGCTGCGGGCCAGCCACAACCAGATTGCCGTTGTCTTTGACGAATACGGCGGCACGGCCGGCATCGTCACCCTTGAGGAGCTGCTCGAAGAGATCGTGGGCCGCGTGAGCGATGAGCTGATCGTCGGCGAAGAGTCGGTCGTCCGGCTCGACGAAATGACCGTCGAAATCGACCCCCTGCTTCGCATCGACGAGGTCAACGAGCAGCTAAACCTGGACCTGCCCGAAGGCGAAGAGTATGAAACCGTGGCCGGTCTTGATCCTCTACCGCCTCCAGCACATCCCTGCCGCGGGCGAAGTGCTGCACCGCCGCAACCTGGAGATCAAGATCACCGAGATGAAGGGCCCCAAGATCGAAAGAGTTCAGGTGCGCCGCATCCCCTAGTCTCATCCTCCAGGCAGCAAGAAGCAGCAAGTAGCGTTCTTACTACTTGCTGCTTCTTGCTGGCTAATGGTTACTTGCCGTACTTGGCCCGCTGCTCCGCGATGAACGCCGCGAAATCGGCGTCCGAAGCCTTGAGCAGGCCGGCCGGCTCACCGGCCAACTGCACCGTGGCGAACCAGCCGCCCCCGTAGGGCTCCTCGTTGATGATCGTGCTGTCGAACTCGATCTCTTCGTTGGCCTTGGTGATCTTGCCGCTGACGATGGCCTTCACCCGGCCCACCCACTTGCCCGACTCGAGCGACATGAACGGCTCGCCCTGCTTGATCTCGCGCCCAACGCGCGGTACCTCGGCGTAGACGATCTCGCCGGCCAGGGTCTGCCCAAAGTCGGTCATGCCGATCGTGGCCACGCTGCCCTCGATCCTGGCCCAGTTGTGCTCCTTGTCGTACAGCAGGTCATCTGGGAATTCATACTTGTCGATTTTCATGCTTGCCTCCTTTATTCCTTGTTTCTACTTCTCCAGACTTCCGATGTCTCGGAGACGTCGGAAGTCTGTTCTTCATCACTGCTCCTGCATCGCCTTCCAGACTACCTCGGTCAGGTCCTGCGCCTTGATGCGGATCTTGTTCTTGCGCGCCGCCTCGTTCAGCGTCCGCACGCACTGCTGGCAGGCCGACACCACCACCTTGGCCCCCGTCGCCTGGGCCTGCTCGATCCGCCGCTTGCTGACCGCCGCGGTCAGCTCGGCGTCGGCCATCTCTGCGTCGCCGCCCCCGCCGCAGCACAGCGACAGCTCGCGGTTGTCGGCCATCTCGGTGAACTCGATGCCCGGGATCGCCTGCAGCACCTGGCGCGGCGCGTCAAAGATGCGGCTGGTCCGGCCCAGGTCGCACGGATCGTGATAGGTGACCGGATCGGGAAAGCCGTACAGCTTGATCTTGCCCGCCCCGACCAGCTCGGCCAGCAGCTCGCTGGCGTGCAGCACCTCAAAGCCGAGCGGCTTGCCCACGATCTTGGGGTACTCGTGCGCCCAGGTGTGGTAGCACGACGGGCAGGTGGCCACCAGCCGCCGCGCGCCGATGGCCCGCACCATCTCGACGTTGTGGCGCGCCGTCGCCTCGGCCTTGTCCCCCATCCCGGCGATCTGCAGCGGAAAGCCGCAGCACCACTCGTCGCCGCCCAGCGTCGTAAAGTTCTCGCCCGCCCGCTCCAGGATCTGGGCCATGCTCTGCGGCACGCCGTAGACGCGGGGGTACATCGCCCCCACGCAGCCCATGAAATAGACCGTCTCCGCGCCCTTTTTCCGGTCCAGCCCTTCCGGCACGCGGTCCATATTCTGCGTCCACACCAGCCGGTTGGTGTTGTCGTCGCCCGAGATGTTGTGCTGGCCGGTGATCCGCTCCTGGAGCATGTTGAACGCTTCAGGATAGAGACCCCAGTCCACCAACTGCTCGCGCATCGCGATCCACATCGGCCGGGTGTCGATCTGCACCGGGCACACCTCGTGGCAGCGGGCGCACAGCGTGCAGCGATACACCCCCTTGCTGAACGCCGCCAGCTCTTCCTCGCTGGCCCGTTTCATGCCGAACAGCCGCGCCAGCAGCCCCAGGTGATCCGCCTTCCAGAACCGCTTGACCTGGTTGATCTTTTGCAGCGGGTGGATCTCTTCGTTCTGCGCCTCGGTAAAGGTCGGGCACGCCTTGATGCACTCGCCGCAGCGGGTGCAGGCCTCCATCTCCAGGATCTGGTGCAGCGTAAAGTTGGACAGGTCAAGCTTCTTGCCGTTGGCGCTCATGATTGCCCTCCTTTCGCCGCAGCCGGTTGGGGTGCCGCGTGCTTCTTTCGCACCTCCGCCGTGCTTCCACCTGGTCCATCGCCGTGTTATAGGCCACGATCACCGGGCCCATGATCACGTGGAAGAAGCGGCTGAACGGCAGGATAGTAGAGCACCCCCAGGACGATGAAGAAATGGAGCCAGAAAAAGACGTTGTGTACGATCTCCCACACCTCGCGGCTCACGCCCAACGCGCCGAACGCCAGGCCAGCGGATAGCCGATGAAGCCCCACTGCGGCCCCCACGCCGGGTCCAGCACGCGTGGGAACTTGTCTATCGACAGCATGCCCACGGCTGGGGCAAAGGCGCCTGCTGCGGTCGTATAGTCGGCCAGCAGCCGGAACGCCTCGGCGAAAAAGCCGCTGACCACGATCAGCGTCAGCAGGGTGAGGATCACCGTGTCGCTCCGGCTGGTGCGCAGCTGGGCATCCTTCTTGACATAACGGCGCCACAGGATCAACAGCATGCCGATCAGCACCATCAGCCCCAGCGCGTCGTTCAGCAGCGCCACCCACCACACATCGGCGTGAAACGTCTGGCCGATGATCGGCAGCGACGCCGCCTTTTCCGGCGACATGCCAAACAGGGGCAAGAACTCGACCACCACCCCGGTGATCGTCGACACGATGCCCAGGATCAGCCACGAGCCAAACACTGCCAGGTGGATCAGCCAGCGGCGGCGATCGGTATGCAAAAGCCGGCGGATGGCTATTCCGTCGACGAACAACGCCTTCAGAAAGAGCCATATGCGCCGGCTAAAGATAAAGCCGATGACAAAACCGATCCCGGCCCACAGCTTGCGCCACCGCGAGGCGCCGGCCGGCAGCCCTGGCACCTTGGCCTTGAGCCACATCGCCACGATCACGAACAGTCCGACGATGAACAGCCCCAGAGTTGCCAGGTGAACGATCCAGAAAATAGTCAATCGCATTTCATTGTCCATAGACCGTCTCCTTTGTCGGTTTTGGGGGCAACCTCGCCCACCCGCGCTATACTGCCCGATTATAGCACAAACTGACTGGGAGTCAATCTGGGTACAACGTGCGACTATGCTCTATGGACGATCCTCCCGTCCAACACGGTCATCTCCACCCGCGCCGCCGCAATCTCCTCGGGCGGCACCTGGAAGATGTCGTGCGACAGCACCACCAGGTCGGCCAGCTTGCCCGGCGTCAGCGACCCCTTCAGATGCGCCTCCCCCGAGGCGTGCGCCGCTCCCAGCGTATAGGCGTGGACCGCCTGGCCGACCGATACCCGCTGCGCTGGAATCCACCCCTCGGCACTGGGGCTGCCGTCGGCCCGGCGGCGGGTCACCGCCGCGTGGATGCCGGCCAGCGGGCTCATCGTCTCCACCGGGGCGTCGGAGCCAAACGCCAGCCGAGCCCCGCTTCCCAGCACGCTCTGCCAGGCGTAGGCCAGCTCGCAGCGCCGCCCCCAATACCGCTCGGCCATGTCCATGTCCGACGTGGCGTGGATCGGCTGCATCGACGCCACCACCCCCAATTGGGCCAGGCGCGGCAGGTCGTCGGCATGCAGCAGCTGGACATGCTCGATCCGGTTGGGCAGCGCCGGCCGCATCGCGCTCGGAGTGTTGGCCTGGGCCGCGGCAATCGCATCCAGCACAATCCGGTTGGCCGCGTCGCCGATGGCATGGACCGCCACCGACAGCCCGGCGCCGTTGGCCCGGCCCACCAGCCCGTGCAGCTCGTCGCGGCCGAGCGTCGGGATGCCATAGCTGCCGGCCGCGCCCTCGTACGGGGCCAGCATGTGCGCCGTCTGCGGCCCGAGCGCGCCGTCGGCGAACAGCTTGAGCCCGCCGATGCGCAGCCACTCGTCGCCCAGCCCCGAGCGCAGCCCCAGCTCTATCGCCGCGTCGAGGTTGTCGGCAGGCAGGTGCATCAGCACCCGCATCTGCATCTCTCCCGCCGCCCGCAGCGCCTGGAAAGCGGCCAGCACCGTGGCATGGCCCGGGTCCTGCACCCCGGTCAGCCCCAGCCGGTGCGCCTCGGCCATCGTCTGGCGCAGCGCGTCCATCACCTCGGCCACATCGGGCTCGGGCACCGCCTTGTCCACCAGGTCCGCCGCGTTTTCCAGCAGGATGCCGGTCGGCCGGCCCTGCTCGTCGCGGACGATCTGGCCGCCCGGCGGGTCCTCCGTGGCGGCGGTGATCCCGGCCAACATCAGCGCGCGGCTGTTGGCCCACGTCGCGTGATAGCTCTTGCTCTGGAGCGCCACCGGGTGATCGGGCGCCACTGCGTCCAGGTCGGCGGCCGTGGGCATGACCGGCTCAGGCCACACATTCTGGTTCCAGCCGCCGCCCAGGATCCACCGCCCCGGCGGCAGCGCGCGCGCCCGCTCCGCCACCTGGGCCACCGCTTTGGCCTTGGTCGGCACGTTGTCCAGGTCCAGCCGCTTCTGGCCGGCCGCAATCGCGCACCAGCCAAAATGGACGTGGGCGTCGATCAGCCCAGGCACAACCGCCCGGCCCTCCAGGTCGATCGCCTGGCCGCCCGGCCCGAGCAGCGCTCTCATCGCCGCGTCGTCGCCGACCGCCGCGATCCGGTTCCCGGCAACCGCCACTGCCCCGACGCGTCCCTCGCTCGGGTCCATGGTGTAGACGTGACCGTTGTACAGCACAAGCTCAGCGTTCATTGTCCCCTCCGGCTTTTGATCGCAGAGGCGGTTCACCTACGGCTGTGTGACTGTGAAGCAGTGAATCTACTCCCGCCTCAGCGTCCGCACTATCTTCCTCAGCACTGACGGCCTTTCCGTCGCCCTGAGGACCATGTTCACCATCCGCTCCCGCTCCACTTCGCGGATCGTCGTCCGCCTGCCGCGCCTTGGCGACATCGAGAAGGATTAGGTAAGACATTGTGCACCTCCCTTTCACCATCTAGTTCGGCGCCAGCGCCTCGCCTGCGGTGCCCTCAAACAACAAAAAGGGCACCTAGGGTATGACCCGGTGTCCTTCTTCGACGCCTCCGGAGTTAGCTGTCGGGCTCGGGCAGAAGAAGCTCACCCTACGGCCCTGCCGGGCCGATTCGCCCCCGAAACTTGGGTTCCCCGGAGCAGAGTGCCCATGCGGCACCCCGCCTTCGGCGCGCGAGATCTGGCTGCGCAGCCACAATATACCACAGCGCGTTGGCCCTGTCAAACCAACGGAGCTGGCAGGTTTTCCCCAGACCTACATAATTCGCTTCGTATCTAGACAGACATGGCAACTCTGTAGTAAAATGGTTCTCAAAGGAAGGTATGGCTATGGACCTTGAGACCTGCCCGTTCTGTGTCGAGCCGATTGCGCGTGGCTCGCGCCGCTGCCCGCACTGCGGCCAGCCGATCCGCTCGTCGTCGACCGTGGACGATGCCGGCGATCCGCCGCGCGTGGATCCTCTGGCCGGACAGCGACGCCCGCCGCCGGCCGCCCAGAACGGCGGCGACGCTGCCATCTTTTCCTATTTCGAGGGAGAGGACCTGCGCGGCGCCATGCTCAGCGCCGCCGATCTCTTTGATGCCGACCTGGCGGGCGCCGATCTACGCAACGCCGACCTGAGCGATGCCCTGCTCAGCGAGGCCAACCTCCGGGCGGCCGACTTGAGCGGCGCCAACCTGGTCGGCGCCGATCTGAGCAACGCCGATCTCTGTGGAGCCGACTTGCAGGGCGCTGACCTGACCGGCGCCGACCTGACCGGTGCCCGCTACGACAGCCTGACCCTGTGGCCCGAGGGCCTGGACCCCGAGGCCGCCGGCGCTGTCTGCGTTTCCCCTGACCGCCAATGATTGGCCGGGTCTAGTCGGTGTGCACATCGAGCGAGCGCAGTACCGGCGCCCGCTCGTCCCCCTCTCCTCCTCACTTCTCCCCCGCCGTGGGAGCCGGGAAACCCTGGGCCGGACTTGCCCCAAACTCCATAGCGACACAGGGCTGACCGAGATTTGACAGGGTCGAACGAATGTGCTACCCTTCGGCCAGGGCATTTGGCGACCCACACCCTCCGGCCGGCCGCCCAATCGACGACCCGCCCGCTCCCTCTCCCTTCGGGGAGAGGGTAGGGTGAGGGGGAATCTATCCTCAAGGAGGTTCCAAACCCACGTGACCAACAGGCATTTCACCCTCGAGCAGTATGCCGGCGCCCTGCGCCAGGCCGGCGGCAACCGGGCTGCCGCCGCCGCAATCCTGGACTGCCCCGTCAGCACCATACACAACATCGTCCGTTTCCATCCCGAGCTCAAGGCGTTGTGCGCTCCTCGCAGGCCGGCTGGCCCTCCTGAGCGCTACCGTCCCGATCAGGTCGCCGAGGCCCTGCGCCGGGCCGGCGGCAACCGGAGGCAGGCCGCCCGGCTGCTCGGCTGCTGGAAGCAGACAGTCGAAGGCTACATCCGGCGCTATTCCGAGGTCAAGGCTGCCCTCGACGCTTGCCCTCCGCGCCTCAAGAGCCCCGAGCAGATCGCCGACGCCCTGCGCCAGGCCGGCGGTCACCGCGGCCACGCCGCCCAACTGTTGGGGGTGACCCGTGGTACCCTCGCCAGGTACATCAAGCGCTACCCGGACGTCCAGGAGCTATGCGCCGCCCTTGACCGGGCCCGCCGCAAAGGTCCGCCGCCGCTCGTGTCCAGGACCTATGCCCGGCGCTACAGCCCCGAACAGGTGATCGAAGCGCTGCGCCTGGCCGCCGGCATCAAGGCCGAGGCCGCCAGGAAACTGGGCTGTACCCGGGCGACGGTCGATGCCTACATCAAGCGCTATCCCCAGGTGCGCGAGGAGTGGATAGAGACGCGCGAAACGCTGGTGGACGACGCTCAGTCCAAGCTCTACGCCGCCGTCGAGCGCCAGGAGTGGCGGGCCATACGCTTTGTCCTGTTGACCTTGGGCAAGGACCGTGGCTTTACCCTGCGCCCCACACCCGCGCCACAGACGTCAGCCGCCGATTGCGAACGCTGTCGGGCCCAGTTCCAGGCCGACCTGCGCCGGGTGTATGGCGATGAAGAGGAAGAGGACGACTGAGGCGCCCTGGATCCTGAGGCCTTGCCGAGCTCCCCTGCCTGCCCGCGAATGGAGAGAAGGATAGCAACCCCATAGAGTAGATGTTGCCAACCCCATTGTGGATGGAGTAGATGCGCGCCGACGCTGGCGCGCATTTGCGTTTTGGGGATAGGTGAGGCGATTCTTCCTTGTGTTGACAGCACACTTGGGCAGAGCCCAGAAAGGAAGAATCGCCGTGAGTGAGTGTAGCACATCTCCGCTGGACCGTCATCTTGCCGAGCATGAAGCGCTTGTGCACTGGGTCGTCCACCGTCAGTGGCTCGGGCCGCTGCCCTACCAGGAAGCGGTCCAGGCGGGCCGGATTGGGCTGTGGCGGGCTGTGAAGGGCTACGATCCTGGTCGGGGCATGCCTTTTCGACGTACGCCGTTCCGGCCATCCGGCGCGCGGTGTGGCGTGCTGTGGTTGAGGCCCAAAGGCAGGAGTCGCTCGCCTGTTCGTGTCCCTTGTCTGGAGCTTGCCTACCACCGGACATCGGACAAGCGTTGGACGAGGTGGAGCGTTGCCAGGTCTACGACGCCCTGTACGACCTGGTACGTTCTTTGCCCTGCCGGCTGGCCTACGTCATCGTCGCCCGCTACGGCCTCAGCGGGGATGCGCCACAGACCTGGCCCGCCATAGCTCAGACGCTGCACGTCACCCGCCAGCGTATCCAGCAACTTCACGCCGAAGCGCTGCTGTGGCTGGCCCATCCGGCCCATTCTGTGCAGCTCCGTCGGCTTGTGGGCCGCAATCGTGTCGCCGACTACAGGGCCTATCTGGTTCGGCTGCGCGCCTGGCAGCGAGCGCAGCGGAGGAAGCGATGAGCGAGAAGGAACCTGAGCTCACCGCGAGCCCGGAAACGGGCGCTCCATCCCGACTTTGTGTCGACCTTCTCTGTGGACACGTCTGCGCGACCGCCTGCCCTTGCGCTTGACTGTGCCGGAGGGTACCCCGCCTTCTGCCAAGCGGCGGTATCGTTCTGAGTATCGCTACCTGGGCTACGACGACCTTGCTTCAGCCTGACCGCTTGGCGCATCTCACTCTCCTCGAAGTGGCGCTGCGGCTGATTCGACTTCTCTTCCCTGCGGGATTACCTGGCGCAGTTCTGCTACCGGCTCAGTGCCAAAGGCCAGGTGCCCTTTGACCCGGTGTCTCTGTTCCTGTGCCTCTGTCTGCGCCGGGAACTGGGCCGTAGTTGGCGCAAGCTGGCTCAGCTCCTGGCCGGCGAGCACGGCCGCGGCTGGCGACGCCGCTTCGGCTTCCGGAAGGGCTGCACTCCCTCTGCCTCCGGCCTGCGTTTCTTCTTCGAGGCCATCGGGCCGGAGACGGATTCGAGGAGATCAACTGCCTGCTCATCGACGACCCTGCACCAGGCCGGACTGCTGCCGGAGCGGTCCACCTTCCCCGGCGACCCACCCGACCGAGGCGTGACGATCAGCCACGACCTGATGCTGCACGAGGCCCGCTCCAACATGAAGTGCGCCTATGTCACCGCGAGCTGCTACCAACCCGCCCCGCGCCCCTGCCCGGCCAAGGAAGCCGGCAAAGAAGGCTGTGACTGCCGCGAGGCGGCCTGCGCCCAGGCCTGTCGGCGGGCCACGCCCCTGGACAGAGAAGCCCGCTATCATCCACTACGAGGGCCGCAACAAGACGGCCGACCTGCCTCGCCTCCAGACCCGACCTCGCGGCCGCGACGTGTATGGCTATGCCTCCGCCCCTGACCGGCTCCTGGACGACCGCTTCGCCTGCGCCTGGACGTTGCGCACCGGCGGTCTCTACCCGGCCAACAGCGATGAGCGCAAGCTCTTCCCGGACAGCTTCGCCCGTCTGCAGGCCCGCTACCCCTGGCTCAAGATCGGCGAAGTGCTGGCCGACGCCGCCCTGGGCTATCAGGACTGCCTCGACCCCATCTGGAAGGCCGGCGCCCTGCGCATGGTCGACATCCGCGCCGACAGGACGGATGCCGACCCGCAGATTCGACTGCGCCGTGGCTATGATCAGAACGGCCATCCCCTCTGCCTCCACGGCTACAAGATGCAGCCCAACGGCCACGACTACCGCCACCGGCGCACCAAGTGGTGCTGCGAGCAAGGCCTGCCGCCAAGCACACCGAACGGCCCGCTCCCCGATTGCCCCTACCTGGCTGCCGACCACAAGCATGGACAGGTGGTCAACGTGGGTCGCACCCTGCCCGATGGCTCGCTGCGACTGGCCCGCGAAGTCCCCTACGGCTCCGATGCCTGGAAGAAACGCTATGGCCGGCGCAACCTCTCCGAGAGCCGAAACGGCCTGCTGCAGGGCATGGGGCTCAAACGCCTGCCCAGTTTCGGCCTGCAGTCGCGCCCATCGCGAGGTCGCCCTCGGTGACCTCCTGTTCCCCCTCCCACCTTGCGCAGTCTTCCCCGCCGTGGTATACTGGCCCTGCGCACAGCCGCCACCTCAACCTACCCCGCAGGCTGACGCGGACAGGAGGAAAGGTGCACCGGCGAGTCGCCGTCGCACTTGCGGCGCTCCTTCTCATTATCGTCGTGGGCATCATCTTGGCCTTGCTACAGGGCGACGGACCGCCGGGAAAAACGACGCCTGGGGCCACCGAATCCGTGGCGGCCCTCGTGTCCGCGACTCCTGGCCCGACCCGCACGCCTAGTCCCACCACAACCCCGACCTCGACGGTCACCCCGGGCCTGACTGCCACCCCGATCGCCACCCCCAGCCCGACCGCCACCCCAAGGCGTACCCCACCTCCGTCCGCCACCCCAACCCCTACCCCCACGCGGATCCCCACGCCTCTCGGCGGTGGCCGCATCGCGTTCAGCTCTGAACGTGACGGCAACGAGGAGATTCTATGTCATGAATGACCGCGCCGCCTAGGCGCGGTGAACGCCGGCGGCGCCGGCCAGACCCGCCTCACGAACAGTCCCGCAAACGACTGGCAGCCCGCCTGGTCGCCCGACGGCGGCCGCATCGCGTTCAGCTCTGAACGTGACGGCAACAGCGAGAATCTATGTGATGCCTGCACCGGGGCCGCAGGCACGGTTGAGCCCGGCGGCGCCGACCCGACCCGCCTCACGAACAACCCCGCAAACGACTGGCAGCCCGCCTGGTCGCCCGACGGCACTCGCATCGCCTTCGTGTCCCTCCGCGACGGCAACGTTGAGATCTATGTGATGCCTGCACCTGAGCCGCAGGCACAGGGGAACGCCGGCGGCGCCGGCCAGACGCGCCTCACCAACAACTCCTTCCACGACCTGGATCCCGCCTGGTCGCCCGACGGCACCCGTATTGCCTTCACCTCTGGCCGTGATGACAACCGTGACATCTATGTGGTGCACTGCACCGGGGCCCGGCACTGGTGAACGCCGATGGGTCCGCCCAGATCCGTCTCACCGACAATCCCCTCGACGACCTGGAGCCCGCCTGGTCGCCCGACGGCGCCCGCATTGCCTACGTGTCTCTCCGCGGCGGCAATTACGAGATCTATGTCATGGACGCCGACGGCTCGCACGCAGTGAATCTCACCAACAACCTGGCCGACGACACTTCGCCTGCCTGGTCCCCGGACGGTAGCCGTATCGCCTTCGTGTCCCTCCGCGACGGCAACTCGGAGATCTATGTCATGAACGCCGACGGCTCGAACGTAGTGAACCTCACCAACAACCCGGCCAACGACGATCACCCGGCCTGGTCGCCCTGACAACCGCCCTCCGAAGAGGAGGAGGATCCTTCTTGCACAAAACCCCGACATGGAGTAGAATGACCCCATGCACGTACAGGTGAAGCTTTTTTCGCATTTTCGCACCCTGCTGCCGCCGGCGGCGCGCGGCCAGATGGTCGTCGAGCTGTCAGACGGCGCTACAGTCGCCTACCTGCTCGCCTACCTGGGCATCGCGCAACAGGTCAAGCTGGTCACCGTCAACAACGAGCCCGAGTCCGCCCGCGACCGCGCCCTGTGCGACCGCGACGTGGTGCGCATTTTTCCTGCGGTCGTCGGCGGCTAGAGCCTGCCCCTTGCCTGCACAAAACAGCCGGCCGGGTCTTGACCCGGCCGGCTGTTTCTTGGTCTGTCAAATCTTTTACTTTTCGAACGGCTCGCCGCAGCGGGGGCAAATGGTTGCCGCTGCGCTCACCTCGGCGCCACAGGCCGGGCAGTACAGGGCCAGCTCCACGCCGCAGTGCGGGCAGGCGCTGTCGTCCTCGCCCACCGCCTTGCCGCATTCCGGGCAGACCGCCTGGCCGCAGCGGGGGCAGCGGCCCTTGGTCAGGTCCAGCTCTGCGCCGCACTTGGGGCAGCTCTCGCGAAAGTCGAGGTCGCACTCGGGGCAGCGCTCCATGTATGGCTCGAGCTTGGCCTGGCAGCGCGGGCAGAACAGTTGTAGCTCGGTCTCGCAGCGGGGACACTTGATGTCGTCCTCGCCCACCGCTGCGCCGCAGGCCGGGCACAGCGCCTGCTCGCACGCCGGACATTGGCCCAGCCCCAGCCCCACCTCCGTGCCGCACGACGGGCAGGGACGGGCGGCGTGCAGGCCGCAGTTGGGGCAGACGACCTCCTCACCGTACAGCAGCAGGAAGCAGCCGGGGCACACCCGCTGGCCGCACTTGGGGCAGGCCCCCAGCTCGCTGCCGAACTTGCAGGCGCAGATCGGGCACCGCAGCAGGACGATGGGCGGTTGGGCGGCAAAGATCGTCGCCGACGGGCGCCGCTCCAGCTCCAGGATCTGGCCGCACTCGGGGCAGTTTGCCGGCGCTTTGAGGATGCGGGCGCCGCAGCTGGGGCAGCGCCGGATAAAGAGGGCGTTGCACTCGGGGCACAGCCTGGCCCCGACGGTGACCGGAAAGCCGCAGCCCGGACAGGTAAAGGTGAGCGCCAGCCCGCAGGCCGGGCACTCGTCGCTCCTCCTCTTCGTCCAGGGGCTGGCCGCAGCCGGGGCAATAGAGCTGGCCGCAGCCGGGGCAGATCCCGTCGTCGAGCGGCAGCTCAGCGCCGCACGCCAGGCAGCGGATCAGGTCCTCATTCGTCCCCTGGCGGTGATCTGGGTGAATCAGGGCGACGGGCGCCGGTTCCCCCGACGGGGGTCTCCGTAGGTCGCCGCCGCCGACGGCATCGTCATCCATTCATCCTGCCTCACTCTCCAGCTCGATCTCCTCGAACTCCAGCCCGCATTTGGGGCAGCGGTCGGCGCTGGCCGGCACGTCGCTGCCGCAGTTGGGGCAGGAAAAAGCGAACTGGGCGCCGCAGTTGGCGCAGGCCGTATCGTCGGGGCCCAGGGCAGTGCCGCAGTCGGGGCACAGGTCGACGCCGCACGACGGGCATTCGCTGTCCTCCCTGCCGATCGGCTCGCCGCAATTGCCGCAGAACTCGGCCCGGGGCACTCGCCGGCCGTCTCCGCCGGGGGCGCTTCTTCGTCCTCAAAGCCTTCTTCCAGCTCGGCGCCGCAATGGGGGCAGACGGTCGCGTCGGAAGGAACCTCTTTGTCGCACTCGGGGCAATAGTACTCGAACTCGGCTTCCTGGAGTGCGGCCTCAGCCTCTGTCAGGACCTCGTCGTCCTCGACCCCCTCTTCCAACTCGGCGCCGCAATGGGGGCAGACGGTCGCGTCGGGAGGAACCTCCTCGTCGCACTGGGGACAGTAATAGCCAAACTCGGCCCCACACTGCGGGCAAACCAGGTCGTCCGGTCCCATGGCCGCTCCACACTCGGCGCAGACCAGCTCCTCGCCACCGGCGGATCGCCGGCATTCGATTCGGTATCAGGCGCCTTCGCCATGTCGCATTTTCCTCACTATTGGATCTGTTCGGTGCTGTACCGAGAATTGCATTTGTTAGGGGCGGGCAGGGGCCCGCCCTCCTCAGCTAGGCGTTGGGCCGTACCGCCGCCCAGATCGCGCCGCCAATGGCCCCCAGGATGAGGGCGACGATCACACCGACCCCGCAACAACAGGCGCCGCTCAAGCAGGCCGCCTATCGTGCCCCCGCTGGACTCGAGCATATCGGGGGTGATGCCTATCTGCTTCAGTGCGTCCAGCGTTTCGGTAGGCAACTGGGAGATCACTTCTGCATAGTCGAGCGTGGAGGACTGGATCATCATGGCCACTGCGTTCACCGCGCCGCCGATCAACCCCGCCAGCCCACCGGCCAGGGCCCCCCGTCCGGCAGCCGTACCGGCGTCGCGCGGCGCCGGCAGCCAATGGGCGGCCAGTGCGCCGGTGCCGCCACAAGCCAGCAGGTAGACCAGCATCATTCCGCAGCAACACGCCAGGGCAGCTGCTCCGCCCGGCGCGATATAGTTCGAACACAGCGTTCAATACGTAGAGCAGACTGAGCACCACTCCACCGATCAACCCTGCTTTCACCCAGCTCGTCATGGATATCCCCTTTCTGTCATAGAATGAAGGAATCGCAGCCACGACCCCTGTGGGCCTCACGCCCCATTCTACCTCAAAACGCCCCAACGCGCAAGCGGGCAAGAGAGAGCATGAGCACGAGTGGAAGAGGGTAGCTAGCCGGGACTTGACATGCCGGGATTCTGAGGTATAACTGTGTGGAGGGGAGGAGATGCGATGGAGACCGCGATGATGGCAGCCTGCGGGCTGGACTGTTGCGCATGCGAGATCAGGCGGGCGCCGACCGACACTCAGGCTGCCCAAGTAGTCATGGACTGGTTCAAGAAAGAGGGCTGGCTGGCACCGGATGAAGGGATGGCAGAGGTCCTGGAGCGCAAGATGACCTGCTGTGGCTGCCTCGGAGATCGGACCGCCCACTGGTCCGCAGATTGCTGGATCCTGGCCTGCTGCGTGGACAAGCGAGGGCTGACCGATTGCAGTCAGTGCCCCGAGTTCCCCTGCCGGCGGCTGGAGGCGTGGGCCACACAGAACGCCGGATACGGCGCCGCGCTGGAGCGCCTGAGGGGCATCCGCCTGGGGTCCGTGGAGGAGGCTGGGCGGCATTGAACGGTTCTGTAGGGCCACATGATGCGGAACTTCCCACCCGCATCGAAACCGAGCGCCTGTACCTGCGCAGTTATCAAGCCGGCGATGGAGCCTGGTACTATGCCATGAGCCAGCGGAACAAGCCGCATCTGGCACGGTACGAGTCGGGCAATGCGGTGATGACGATCAATACCAAAGAAGATGCAGAGACGGTGGTCAGCGATTTTGCGGCGGCCTGGAAGGCGCGCACCGCCTTCTTCATGGGCGCTTTCCGTCGAGATACGCGTGCGTTTGTGGCACAGATCTATGTCGGGGTAGTCAGTTGGAACCTGCCCGAGCTCGAGATCGGCTTCTTTGCGGATGTCGAGCACCAGGGGCAGGGATATGTTACCGAAGCGACAAGGGGCGCTCTGCGCTTTGTCTTCGAGCAGCTGGGGGCCCACCGGGTGCGGTTAAAGTGCGACGATACCAATGTGCGAAGCCGGCGAGTGGCGGAACGGTGTGGGATGGTCCAAGAAGGGCACGTTCGGGAGAACAAGAGGAATGCGGATGGGAGTATCAGCGGGACGCTGCATTATGGGCTATTGAGGAGCGAGTTTCTCGGCTCTGAGAGATCGAGCAGGGCGCGGAGGTAGAGTGATATGCCAGATTCGAGTCTTTTCCTGTACAAGATCCAGCCCGTGCGGCCGGAGATGCTGTCGGCCGGCCCGACGCCCGAGGAGGAGGAAGCCGTCTCCCGGCATTTTGACTATCTCCAGGGCCTCACCGAGGCCGGGGTTGTGCTCCTCGCCGGGCGGACGCTCAATACGGACCCCAGCAGCTTTGGCATCGTCATTTTCAGGGCCGATTCGGAAGAAGCGGCCCGCCAAATCGTGGCCGATGACCCTGCCGTAAAGCAGCGGGTCATGCGCGCCGAGCTGTACCCCTATCGCATCGCGTTGTTGGGCGCGCTGCCCAGGCCATAGATTAGGCACTCCTGGACGGTTGGCGGCCCTGTTTCATGATGAGTGTGTGGTGAGGAGGCACAGACTCGATGGCGTCACTCCTGTCGCTGGATGCCCATGCTCACTTCGACCCCACCCGAACCTCGGACGAGCTGAAGGATTCGGGCGCAGTGCTGGCCTGCACGCTCTCCCTCAACGAGGCTGCCCGGGTTGCCGGTCGAAAGGAACCTCACATCGCGTGGGGCGTGGGCTGTCACCCGCGCAAGCTCAAGGCGCAGGAGGAATTCAGCGTTGACCAATTCGGTCAGCTGGTGGAACACACGGCGGTCGTCGGCGAGGTCGGGCTGGATGCCGGCTCGCGCGTTCCGCTAGAGAGGCAGCTTGGCACCTTCCGGCAGGTGCTGGCCGTCGTCGCGGAGCTGCCTCGGGTGGTCAGTATTCACAGCTACCGCGCCACCGGGCTGGTGATCAGTGAGCTGCGCCGCAGGCCGGTTGCCGTCCCCGTTTTGCATTGGTGGACGGGCAGTGCGCAGGAAACGCGGGAGGCGGTGGCACTCGGGTGCTACTTTTCTGTGCACTCGGCCGTCGCCCGCCACTCCAAGTTTCGCACAGCGGTTCCTCCGGAGCGGATACTGCTCGAAAGCGATCATGGCTGGGCCGATCCGCCGGCGGCGATCCCCTGCCGGATTGAATGGGTAGAGTTCCTGCTGGCGCAACAGCTACGGCGCAGCCGGGAGGAGGTGCGGCGTCTGGCGTGGCAGAACCTGGCGACGATCATCCGCGAGACAGGCACACACCATCTGCTGCCCGCGCAACTTCAGGCGCTCGTTGCGGGGGATGGACGCGCTCTGGACGGCGGCTAGCCGATACCAGCCAGCCTGTGGATGAGTATGTAAGTCCCCCGGCTGTTGTGGTGACAGGCGCACCACGGGCAGTCCGGTGCGGGCTCGGGAGGCACCGGCCGGGGGAGAACCTCAGCCACCTGGCGAAGGAAATCGAAGAAAGCGGCGTCGTTGTGACCCAAGCACGGGCTGGTGCTATACTGGAATCGGGAGGAGCTTCAAGAGTATGACCGTCGACGAGTTTGTGCAGACCAAGGTTCTGCCGGAGTATCGGGATATTGTGACGGCGTTGCGGGCGCTGATGAAGGAGTGTGCCCCTGACGCCAAGGAGGGGATCAGCTATGGGATCCCTGCGTACAGAGGAAGGCGCATACTGGCGGTCATCAGCCCAACCAAGAAAGGGATCACCCTTGCCTTCTCGCGAGGGGCGGAGTTCGAGGACAGTTACGGGCTGCTGGAGGGTGTCGGCAAGGTATCCAAGAATGTCAGGATCAGGCACTTGGCAGAGATCGACGAAGCCGCGCTGCGCTACTATATCCAACAAGCGTTGGACCTGGATGCAGAGAAGGGCTAGAAATACCCGGTTTCTTGGCATGTGAGGGAGATCACTCGGGCAAAACGGGATGTCAATTGGGAAGGCAAAGGAAAGCTTGCTGCTGCAGTCGGGCGGCGTGACAGGATAGCGTAAAGTGGGTCGTACTGTTTGCTCGTGTCTGTTTGTCATCCTGATGGCGGCCATGGCTGCGTGCAGCGGAGCCAACCCAAGCGCTACGCCCATATTGCCAACCGGCCTGCCGCCGGCGCCCGTGCCGCCGACCCTGACTCCGGCCGGCCTGTCACTGGGCAACGAGCTGAAGGATGAGCTGGCCGGATTCAGCATTCGCTATCCCGATGCCTGGCAGTCAGAGCCCTACCCTGAGCTGACCGGGTATGTCCTGCACGACAGCGGTGAGCCGATCGATGCTATCATGGGCAGCGAGGCGGGACCGAGCGGGCCGACGGTGATGCTTGTGGCCGGACCCTTGGATGAGATCGCCGAGCTGACGCAAGAGGCGAAGGATGCCCGGGCGATGGCCGAGCAGGTGGCGAAGCTAGCCAGTGGCAGCGACGATTTCAGGCAGGGCGAGACCTGGGACCTGACGGTGGGCGGCGAGCCGGCCGCAGCGATCGAGATCACCTGGACGGCGGAGGCGGCACCCCTGACCGGCCGCTATGTGGCCGTCCGTAAGGGAGAGCAAGGATACGTTTTCTGCGGCTTTGGCCCCACATCGGCCTGGATGGAGTTCGTCCCGACGCTGGAGGCAATGCTGAACAGCGTGGCCTTTTTCGAGCCGGGCGTGGTGTTTTCGCTGACCGAAACCTACCAGGGCGACGGCTATAGCATTCGCTACCCTGAAGGCTGGCAGATCTCGTCGGCCGAGGGTCGCGTCTTCTTGGTGGCCGACACGGCGATCCTGGAGATGGAGATCCCGTCCTTTCCCGCGATCGTGATCGAGAGCGGCCCTCTGGCCGACCTGACCAGCGGGCAGATGGCCGGCGCCAGGAATGCGCGGCAGATGATAGAAGCCTTTGCCCAGGAGCGGCGGCGCGACCAGGGCAGTGAGGTCGCGGTGGGTGAGATACAGACCCTGTCCGTCAGCGGCTGGTACGGCGTCAGCAGCATTGTGCGTTTTTCCCTCGACGGTGTACGGGTGGCGGACCTGATCACGGCCGTGTACCAGGGCGACCGCGGCTTCATCGTGCACGGCTATGGCCAGGCCGCAGATCTGACCGCATTCACCCCCCTCTACACGGCCATGATCAAGAGCCTGATCCTCGACCAAGCCGTAAAGCAGCACACGGCCGGCGGGATCGACCTCACCGGCCCGATCTGCCGCGCTGCCAACGCCGTTTTGGCCGTTGCCAACAAGACGCTCAGGCTATCTGCTGGGTTGGACGGGACTTACCAGACCCCAAGGGTTTTCAAAGCCGGCGGGGTCTGGTATCACTGGCGGAAGGTGGAGAACAAGGTCGAGGCAAGAGGATCCATTGGAGCTGGGCGGGGTCGCTGGCGGCAGGGGCTGATCGTGGTGATCTGGATCGTGGTCGAGGTGCTCATGCTCCGCGCCGGTTCGAATTCCTCCATGCTCTGTACCTGGTGTGAGGGAGTAGTCCTCATCCTCTTGACTCTGCTTTCTGAAGTGCGGCGGTATTCGTACCCGGTCCTTCTGGACGGTTTCTGGAATCCCTCTTCCTCAGACCCTAAGGGTTTTCCGAAACCCTTAGGGTCTGAGGAATGTTAAAACTCTCCGCAATCCAATGAAACTATACTTGACATTTGTCGGCAATTTGATGCATAATCTTTCATGTCGGCAGCGAGAGGAGCGACATGGAAGAGGAACTGAACGACTTTCGGCAGAGGATTGAAGACCATCTGCCCGGCTTCACCAAGAGCCAGCAGCGGATCGCCTCCTATCTGCTGGCCAGCTACGACGAGGCCGCCTTTCTGCCGGCGGCCGATCTGGCCAAGGCGCTGGATGTCAGCGAGGCCACGCTGGTCCGCTTTGCCCAGGCCATCGGCTACGATGGGTTCCGCGAGCTGCGCCGCTGCCTGCAGGGGCTCTTCCGCGCCAAGGCCACGCCCGCCAGCCGCCTGCAGCGCACGCTCGGCGAGCTGGCCGGCAGCCAGGGCCACGTCCTGACCAAGGTGCTGGACATGGAGGTGCAGTACCTCACCGAGGCGTCGCACAGCGATCGACCCGGCCGACTTTGACCGCGCCGTGGAGCTGCTTGTTGAGCGGCCAGAGGATCTTTGTCTTTGGCAGCGGCCCGTCGGGCATCCTGGCCGACCTGGCCGAGCTGCGCCTGCGGCGGCTCGGCATCCTGACCATCGCCATGACCGAGTCGGGCCGCCACCTGCTGGAAAAGCTGCAGCTCCTCCAGCCGGGGGACGTGGTGCTGGCGACCGGCTTTCACTACGTGCGGCCCGAGCTGGTGGCCGTGCTGGACCACGCCCGCGCGACAGGCTGCCGCTCGCATCCTCCTCACCGACACGCTGGGGCCGGCGCTGCGGGGCAAGGTCGACGTCATCCTTGCCGCCCGGCGCGGACCGGTCTCCACGTTTCATTCCCTGACCGTGCCGATGTCCATCCTGAATGCGCTCATCCTGGCCGTGGCGATGGCCAGGCCCGACGAGAGCCTGGCCGCGCTCAACCGGCTCCAGCAACTGCGCGCCGCGTCTGGCCTGGACGGCTGCCCGGCAGCAGGTTTCTGCCAGAGCACTCGCCAACGGAGGATGGCCTGTGAGTACAGATCTGCCGCAGTCTCTCCGCAACCGCTCTCGCTGCGGATGCTTGCTTCTTCCAGAAGGTTCATCCGCTGGCTGACGAGCGCCCCACATTGTCCTGTCCTTGATCATGCTGGTCCTGATGTTCTACATGGTCATCATACCTCTGTATCGCATGGTTGCGACCACGGTGACCTACCAGGCCCATGATCTCACCCAGGTACCAGGTGCCGAGGTAGGCAAGCTCACTGCTTATCACTATGTCAGGATGTTGACAGGGGTTCTGGGCAAGATCTACACGTATACCCCGCTGCAGCATTCGCTGACCATAGCGACCGGAGCCACCCTGCTGGCGCTGCTGATTGGCGGATCGTTGGCCTGGTTGGTGGTCCGCACCGATATGCCGGGCAGGAAGCTCATCAACCAACTGGCGGTGATCCCCTACATCATGCCGTCCTGGACCCTGGCCCAGGCCTGGCTGGTGTTCTTCAAGAACAGGCTTTCTGGCGGGACGCCGGGTGTCTACGAGTGCCTGACGGGACAAGGTCCCCCAAACTGGCTGTCGTACGGGCCGGTGCCGATCATCATCTGCTGCGCGCTGCACTACTACACCTTCTTCTTTCTGTTCGTGTCGGCGGCGCTGATGTCCATCGACTCCAATCTTGAGGAAGCCGGGGAATTGGCGGGAGCCAGCCGCTGGCGTATCCTGAGAAAGATCACCTTTCCCCTGGTGATGCCGGCCATCCTCTCCGGTTTCATCATGACCTTTTCCAAGGTCATGGGCACCTTCGGTGGACCGAATATCCTGGGAATACAGGTCAAGTACTATGTAGTGGCTACCATGATCCGCGCAAGTATAGCCATTGGAGACAAGGCGGATGCTTTTGTGCTGGCCATCGTGTTGGTCCTGTTTTCCATGACCATCATTTGGCTCAACCAGAGACTGGTCGGGACGCGCAAGAGCTACGAGACGATTGGCGGACGAGGCTTTGTGGCGCAGGTGAGCAAGCTGGGCAGGATGAAACGCGCCGTGATGATCGGCGCGATCATTTTTCAGATCCTGGTCATCGTCGTTCCGCTGGGCCTTCTTGATCTGGTCCACGGTGATGCTGCAGGATGGGAATTACAGCCTCAGCAATCTCTCCTTGCAGCACTGGATTGGAGAGAGCAATACAATCTACAACCATGGAGAGCCCGGAGTCCTGCGCAACCCGAAGATATACAAAACCGCCTGGAACTCCATCCGGCTTTCGTTATGGACGGCCTTTTTCACGGCGCTGCTGGGCATTATTCTCGGCTATGCCATCGTCAAAGGCCGGGGCACCCGGCTGAGCAAATTGGTCGAGCAATTGGCGTTCATCCCGTACGTCATCCCGGGCATTGCCTTTGGCGCAGTCTACATTGCGATGTTCGCCAAGAACGCTGGGGCCGATCCCGGCGTTGTACGGGACCTTTGCCCTGTTGGTGATCGTCTCGGTGGCCAAGCATCTCCCCTATTCCTCCCGTTCGGGAGTTTCGGCCATGATGCAGGTCGGCCGGGAGCTGGAGGAGGCGGGGCAGATAGCCGGCGCGAATGCCTGGCAGCGCTTCAGGCGCCTTATCTTTCCGCTTACCAGCAGCGGCTTTGTGGCCGGATTCCTGCTGACGTTCATCACCACCATGCGCGAGCTGTCTTTGATCATCCTGCTGGTCACGACCGAGACCCAGGTGCTGGCCAGCCAGACCATGTTCTACACCGAAAACGGAGACGGCCAGATGGCGAACGCCGTCATCCTGATCCTGATCGCGCTCGTGGCAACTGGGCACTTTATCATCAGCCGGTTCCGGGGCGGCAGCCTGAAAAAAGGCCTTGGAATGTAACAGGAGACCAACCATGGAAACAACCATCACCATCAAGAATCTCACCAAGCGTTTTGGCAAAGTTGTCGCCGTTGACGATTTCAGCCTGGACATCGAGCCCGGCTCGTTCCTGACCCTGCTGGGCCCTTCCGGGTGCGGCAAGACGACCCTGCTGCGCTGTGTCGCCGGCCTTGAAGACCCGGATGGCGGCGAGATCTATATCGGGGACAAGCTTGTGTTTTCTCACTCGCAGGGGATTTCGCTGTCCCCCGGGCAGAGAAACCTGGGGCTTGTGTTCCAGAACTATGCCTTGTGGCCGCACATGACGGTCTACAAGAACATGACCTTTGCGCTGGAAATCCAGAAGCTGCCCAAGGAAGAGATGGAAAAGCGGGTAAAGGAATCGCTGGCCGAAGTGCAGATGGAAGGCTACGCAGACCGCTATCCACGCGAGATGAGCGGCGGGCAGCAGCAGCGCATCGCCCTGGCGCGCATGCTGGCCTATCGCCCCAAGGTCTTTTTGATGGACGAACCCCTCTCCAACCTGGATGCTCGCCTGCGCATGGACATGCGCGCCGAGCTCAAACACCTGCACCACGTGGCCGGAGCGACCACGATCTATGTCACCCACGACCAGGTGGAAGCGCTGACCATGTCTTCCCAGATTGCGGTGATGAAGGAGGGCGTCCTTCAGCAACTGGACACACCCGACCGCGTCTATCACTACCCGGCCAATCTGTTCGTGGCGGATTTCATCGGCAACCCAAAGGTGAACCTGCTGGATGGCGTTGTGGATGGGGAAGGGTCGGTCGATCTCGGCGAGTTCCAGATCCCCGTCGATACCCACGGCGCGACCGGAGAGGTGGTCGTGGCCGTGCGGCCGGAAGACATCGCCATCTCGACAGAACCCGTCCCAGGCGCGGTGGAGTTTGCGGCGTATTCTGTTCTGCCGTCGGGAGCCGATTCGACCATCGTGGCGCAGTCTGGGCGAGCTGGAGATGACCGTCAAGGTCATGGGCATCAGCAAGATCAAGATGGATGACAGGATCTGGCTCACCTTTGAGCGTGAGTCGACTGAACCTGTACGACAAGAAGAGTGGAAATCTGATCGTCCCGAAAGAGCTAGGAAGCCGATGGAAGGTCATCGTGACTGACATGGAAGCGAAAGGAGGCGAAGAGAAAGAGCAGGAGAATGAAGCAGGTTGTGGTTCAATGATTCCGTTGCTAACACATTCAAAGGAGGAAAGAAATGAAAGCGTTCGCGAAACTTTTCACATTGTGTGTTGCTGGTCAGCTTTGTGGCCGGCTGCGGGGCAACGGCCACCCCGGTGCCGCCCACCGAAGTCAAGCCGGTCGCCACCGCCAAGCCGGCCGACACTGCCGTCCCCGAGCTCAGCGCTGCGGAGCAATGGGCGAAGGCGAATGGCTTCGGACCGTACCAGCCCGCCGAGGAAGACTGGGCGGCGATCGAAGCGGCAGCCAAGAAGGAAGGGAAGGTGGTCGTCTACTGCAACTCTTCCAAGTTCGCGAAGCTGCTCGATGCATGGGCCGCGTTGTACCCGGACATCGCGCTTGAGGGCGGAGATACCGACGACATCGCCGTCAAGATGGCCGCGGAGCAGGAGGCCGGGAACGTCGTCGGGGATGTCTGGTACAACAGCGATGGGCATCTGCTGTATGGGGAATTCGTGCCCAATCAATGGCTCTGGTCGTACGTGCCGCCGGGAGTGGTGGTAGACGACGTAACGGCAGACCGGCCGTTTGCGCTTGCGCGCCACGGTGTGGATGTGATTGGGTACAACAGTGAGATCCACCCGGAGGGCTGCCCGCTCACCAACTGGTGGCAGCTGACCGAGCCGGCGCTGAAGGGCAAGTTCTTCATGGAGGATCCGGCCGCTGATGCCAGCACGACGGCCAAGATAACCTTGATCGTCCAACACGCAGACGAGATGGCTGCGGCCTACCAGGCGCTGTACGGCAAGGATTGGACCACGGACGAAGCGTATGGGGCTGATACCCCCAATGCGGGGTACCTGTTCCTGAAGAAGCTGGCCCAGAATGAACCGGGGCTTCAGCCCGGCGGCGATGAGGTCGACGCGGCATTTGCCACGCTGGGCATGGACCCAGCCGTAGAACCCGGGTATGGCTGGACCGGTCTCTCGAGCCTTGAGACCACCCTGGACGGTGAGCTGGCCATGGCGCCATGCCTGGGCCTTGAGCCGGTCGTGGGTATCCTGAAATCCACCTACCTGGGCGTTGCCAACAAGTCCCAGCACCCCAATGCAGCCAAGCTGTTCATCAAATTCGCTCTCTCAGAGGAAGGGCTCAAGCCCTGGAACGCAGATCGGCAACTACCCCACAGTTGAAGGCGTCGAGCCTGCCGAAGGCATGCCCCCTCGAGCTGACCTGAAGCTGTGGCCCAGCGACGATCTGTTCGCCTACCAAAACAACAGCCAGGTGCGCGACTTCTGGTCTATCAATCTGCTTGCCCCGTAAGGACAGCACGGGTTTGGGCAAGAGTCCCTTTGGACACGGACGCACGTCGTCCGTGTCCAAAGGTCCTCCACGGATTGGAGCGCTCCTGGCCAGGACAGGCTCGCCGACAAGCTTTTGGAAAGTAGACATAACATAACCGTCAGGAACCGTAGATGACCGATCTTGCGCTGTCCAGCTACTGGAGACGTGGAAGCTGGAAACAGATAGGCGACTTTTTCCGGGTTGGGGTGGAGATGGGGTTTTCCGCTTTCGAAGTGAGCGGCCTGCTCGACCACAGCTTCTACCAGGAGATCCATCCCGGCGTGTTCAACATCGCCAGCCTGCATAACCCCGCCCCAGGGGAGATGCGGAACCGAGAGATGCGACGGGCTGACGTCCTGCTGACTTCGCTCGATGAGGAACGAAGGCAGCAGGCCGTCGCCATCGCCCGGCGCTGCGTGGAGGTCGCCCAGCGGTATGGCGCGCGGGTGGTCGTGCTTCACGTTGGACAGACCAGCGCCGATCCAGAGCTGGAAAACCAACTGAAGGGGTTGTTTGCCGAGGGGCGCATCGCCAGCCCTCAAGCGGATGCCCTCCGAAAGCGGCTGGCCTCTGAGCGCTTGGTCCGGCGCCAGGAACGGATGGAGGCGCTCCGGCGCAGCCTGGATAGGCTGATCCCGTATGCCTTGGCCGGGGGAATACTTTTGGGCGTAGAGAACCGGACCGCCTGTGAAATGCCCGACTGGCAAGAGCTGGGCGAGATCCTGTCGTGGTATCCCGAGGAGCCGGTGGGCTACGTTCACGACACAGGTCACGCGCAGGTTCAGGAGGTTCTCGGCCTCTGGCCTCATGTGGACTGGCTGCGTGCCTACGGCCACCGGCTGGTCGGCCTCCATCTACATGACAGTGTCGACCTGCAGGTTCACCGGGCTCCCGGCGCAGGCGATGTGGACTGGGTGTGCCTGGCTTCCCTTGTGCCGGCCGGGGTGGTGCGCACGGTCGAAGTGGATGGCACGGTTTCACGAGAGGCTCTGCTTGCAGGGGTGGAACACCTGAAATCGACAGGCTGGGCTGGGGAGATCACTTGATGGTGCATAGTCCGATCCGGGCCGTCGTCTGTGACATGGGCGGCACGCTCGAGGAGCTGTACTACGACGAGGCCATCCACCAGGAGGCAACCCGCGGCCTGCGCGACCTGCTGGCCGAGTGGGGCCTCGACCCTGGGCTGGGCCTGGACGGCCTGAAGAGCTGCCGTCCTGTCGGGGATGAAGGCGTACCAGGCCTGGCGAGAAGAGAGCGAGATCGAGCTGCCGCCGGAGCGGGTGTGGCAGGAGTACATCTTTCCCGATCATGGCCTGCCCCGCGAGCGGCTGGCGGCTGCTGCCGAGGACCTCACGTTCTTCTACGAGACCCATTACCAGGTGCGCAGCCTGCGCCCTGAGGCGCCGGCCGTTCTGGAGGCGCTGCACAGGAAGGGTTTCCGCCTGGCAATCATCTCGAACATCATCAGCCGCCGGTTGGTGCCGGCAAGCTGGCCGAGTATGGCATTGCGCGCTATTTCGATCCGGTGGTGACCAGCTCGAATTTCGGCTGGCGCAAGCCCAACGAGCGCATCTTTCACGAGGCGACCCGCCTGATGGGGCTGCCGCCGGCCGCCTGCGCCTACGTGGGCGACACGGTGTCGCGCGACGTGATCGGGGCGCGGCGGGCCGGGTATGGGCTGGCGATCCAGATCGAGTCGTTTCTGACCGACCAGATCGACCAGCGGGATCGGACGGACGTGCGGCCTGATGCGGTCATCCACGATCTGATGCAGGTCGTCGGCCTGGTCGCGCCAGAACGGAGAGACGGTCAATGACCATTAAGGGCATCTTTTTCGACGCCGCGGATGTGCTCTATGTGCGGCCGGTGTCGACGGACAAGTATTTGACCAGGCTGCTCGAAGAGAAAGGGCTGCCGGCCGAGCTGTCTGCGGAGGACCAGACGCGGCAAAAAACGCTGCGCTCGCTGGCAAAGCGAGGGCTGATCAGCCATGACAGGTACTGGGATCAGGTGCTGGAGATGCACGGCGTCGCCGATGCGGAGGAGCGGCGGATCCTGACGGCCAAGATCGACGAGGTTTCGAACCATGTCGTGCCGATCCCCGGCGGCAGGGAGGCGCTGGCGGAGCTGAAGCAGCGCGGTTTCGTGGTGGGCATCGTCACCGACACGATGCACTCGATCGAACGCAAGATGCGCTGGCTGGAACAGGTGGGTGTGGCCGAGTTTATCGACGTGGTGGCCTGCTCGACTGTACTGGGCGCACACAAGCCGGAGCCGGTTATGTACCTGAATGCGGTGAAACAGGCAGGGATAACTGCCGGACGAATCGGCCTTCGTGGGCCACCGCGCCGACGAGATCGAAGGCGCGCGCCAGGCAGGGCTGGCGACCGTCGCCGTGAACTATGATCCCGACGTCAAGGCCGATTACTATGCCGGGTCGCTGCTGGATCTGCTCAACGTGCCCATCTTCCAGCAATCAATAGGGGGCCCTGTAGAAGTGGAACAGATGAATCATGACATAGAAGTCATTTTCATCGACGTTGGCAATACGCTGCGGGTTCTGGTGGAGGATGAGCCGTACCAGGCCGCAGGCCAGGAAAAAGATCGCGGATTTTGTCGGGACAGACGAGTCGCCCGAGGCTTTCTGCGACATGGTGGACCAACGGTACAAGGTCTACAGAAAGTGGGCCTTTGAGACGCTGCTCGAGGCGTCGGAGAGGGAGCTGTGGACGCGCTGGATGCTGCCAGATTGGCCGGCCGACAGGATTGGGCCGCTGGCCGGGGAGCTGACCTTCCTGTACCGCCAGACGATGGGGCACCGGCATGCGCAGCCGGATGCCAAGGACGGTGGTCGTCGAGCTGACCAGGCGGGGCTACCGGCTGGGGATTCTGAGCAACACCATCACCGAGCGTGAGATCCCGGAGTGGCTGGAGGAGGACGGCCTCAGCCAGTACTTTCCGACGGTGGTACTGTCTTCCATCTTTGGGCACCGGAAACCGGGCCCGGAGATCTACTGGGAAGCGGCCCGGCGGGCCGGAGTCGAGCCGGCGCAGGCGGCGTACGTGGCCGACAATCCCGTCGCGCGATGTTCCAGGCTCGCGGCGGGCCGGCTTTGGGATGATCATCATCATGGGCGAGCCGGACGAGCTGGCGAAGAAGGACATGACCGGCGAGAACAAGCCCGACATGGTCATCCGCACCTTGAGCGAGCTGCTGGGCATTTTCCCGGCACGCCCGAACGGGCGCGACAACGGCTGATCGGGCTCGATGATGGACATGTCTGACCTGGTGGCGCCTGACCGGCATCGCGCGCGCGGTGGTAGTGCGCTGGCCGGCGCAGTCCGGGAGCTGTATCGCGAGGGACAGACCGACTACTCGCTCGAGCCGATCGTCCTGGTGGACGCGCAGGGCGAGCCGATCGGCCGCATCGAAGATGGCGATGCGGTGGTCTTTTGCTGCCGGCGCGGCGAGCGCGAGATCCAACTGACCGAGGCGTTCGTCGAGCGGGAGCGGGAGCTCTTTCCGCGGCGCGATTTTCGGAACCTGCACTTTCGTGATCCTGACGCTGTACCACGAAAAGTTCAAGGACCTGCCGGTCGCCTTTGCGCCGACCAAGATCAAGGACACCCTGGGCGAAATCGTCAGCCGGGCGGGCCTGCGCCAGCTCCGCGTCGCCGAATCGGAAAAGTTCGCGCACGTCACCTTCTTCTTCAACGGCGGCAACAACCAGCCGTTCCCCGGCGAGGACGATGTGCGCGTTCCGTCGCCCAAGGGGGTCCCGTTCGACCAGGTGCCGGAGCTGAGCGTGGCGCAGGTCGCCGAGCAGGTGGTGCGCGGCATCGACAAGGCGGTACGATCTGATCGTGGCCAACCTGGCCAACGGCGACGTGATCGGCCACACGCAGAACCGCGAGGCCAAGATCGCGTGCGCCGAGCTCGTGGACGCGCGGCTGGGGCAGATGGTGAGCGCGGCGCTGGCCGCCGACTATGTCGTGCTTGTGACCGCCGATCACGGCAACCTGGAAGAGATGACCAAGCCCGACGGCACGCCTCACGTATCGCACACGGCCAACCCGGTGCCGTTCCTGGTCGTCGATCCGCGGCGCACGAGCGCGACGTCGACGTGCGCGACGGCAGGCTGGCCGACGTCGCGCCGACGGTGCTGGAGGCGCTCGGCATTGCGCCGCCGGGCGCGATGGACGGGGTGAGCCTGGTGGGCGGGCACGACTGGGGCGGCCCGCGGCGCGTGCTGCTGGTGATCCTCGACGGGTGGGGCATTGGCAAGAGCGACGACACGAACCCGATCTTTCTGGCCCAGACGCCGGTGTGGGACGATCTGACGCGGCGGTATCCGTGCGCCCGGCTGCAGGCCGTCGGGCGAGGCGGTGGGGCTGAGGCCGGGCAATGCCGGCAACTCGGAAGCCGGGCACATGAACATCGGGGCGGGACGGGTCGTGCTGCAGGACGATGTGCGGCTCGACCGGGCGATGCAGGATGGCTCGTTCTACACCAACGAGATGCTGTGTCGGCGCGATCGAGGAGGTCAAGCAGCGGAAGGCGAGCCTGCACCTGATCGGACTGCTCACCGAAAAGAGCTCGCACGGCTCGATCGACTATCCGCTGGCGCTGCTGCGCATGGCCAGAGCACGCGGCCTTGAGCCGGGTCTATCTGCACATCATCTTCGACGGGCGGAGCACCGAGCCGGGCAGCGCGCCGGCGATGCTGGAAAAGCTGGACGAGCCAGGTGGACGAGATCGGGGTGGGGCAGATCGTGACCGGCGTCGGCCGGGGGATCGCCCTCGACCGCGACGGCAACTATGCCAAGACCCAACGCGCGTACGACGCGCTGGTGTTTGGCGCCGGGAAGCAGTGCGGCCGACTGAAGCGGGCTGACGATGGATCTCGAGATTTCTGCAGGGCCTGGCTGTGCCGGCCCGGACCAAGATCGCGATGATCATCATGGACGGGCTGGGCGGGCTGCCGCTGGAGCCGGGCGGCAAGACCGAGCTGGAGACGGCGCGCACGCCGAACCTCGACGCGCTGGCGGCGCAGTCGGCTCTGGGGCTGACGGTGCCGGTCGGGCCGGGGATCACGCCCGGCAGCGGTCCCGGTCACCTGGCCATTTTCGGCTACGACCCGATCCAGTACGAGATCGGGCGCGGCGCGCTGGAGGCGCTGGGCGTTGATTTTGAGCTGGGTCCCGACGATGTGGCGGCGCGCGGCAATTTCTGCACGGTGGACGCGGCAGGGGTGGTGACGGATCGCCGCGCGGGGCGTATCCCGACCGAGGTGAGCCGGGAGCTGGCGGAGCCTGCTGCGGGCAATCCGGTTCGAGGGCGTCGAGTTCTTTGTCGAGACGGTGAAGGAGCACCGTTTCGCCTTTGTGATGCGCGGCCCGGGACTGGGCGAGGCGCTGACCGACACCGATCCGCACCAGGACGGGCGTGCCGCCGCTGCCGGTGCGCGCGCTGGAGCCGGGATCGGAAAAGGCGGCGCGGCTTGGCCAATCAGTTCATCGACCAGGCGCGCGAGCTGTTGGCGGGCACAGCACCCGGTCGCCACAAACATGATCCTGCTGCGCGGTTTTGACAGGCTTGCCCAGGGTGCCGACGTACCAGGAGCTGTTTGGCCTGCGCGCGGCAGCCATTGCGGTCAACGGCATGTACCGTGGGGTGGCGAGGCTGGTCGGGATGACGGTGCTGGACGTGGACGGCGATCACGCCTGCGGACGAATTTGCGGCGCTGGAGAGGAACTGGGGCGATTTTGATTTCTTTTACCTGCACGTCAAAAAGACCGACACGGCCGGCGAGGAGTGGCGATTTTGCCGGCAAGGTGCGGGCCATCGAAGAGGTGGATGCGCTGCTGCCGCGCCTGATGGCGCTCAAGCCGGATGTGGTCATTGTCAGCGGCGATCACTCGTCGCCGGCGGTGCTGAAATCGCACAGTTGGCATCCGGTGCCGACGCTGCTGTACGGCAAATATGTCCGCGCCGATGGCATCGCCGAGTTTGGCGAGCGCGCGTGCGCGCGCGGCAGCCTGGGCGTGCTGCCGGCGAAGGATGTGATGCCGATCGCGCTGGCCAACGCGCAGCGCCTGGCCAAGTTCGGCGCCTAATCTGTTCGTTGCTGAGGAGTGAATGGTGTTCGACGTTGCTCTATCCACGATGTGGGCTATGGGCCGGTTCCACAGACTGGCCGATTTCTTTGACGCCGGGAAGAGGCTGGGGTTTGCCCGGTTTGAGCTGAATCACGCGATCAATTCGGCCATGCTGGAGGGCCTGTCGCTGGACGGCATGATCGCCAGCGTCCACGAGCCGTGCCCGGCCGACGTGTCGATGAGTGTGCTCAAGGAGCGCAACTGGCTCGTCTCGGCGCCCGACGAGGAGAACCGGCGGCAGGGAGTGGCTGCCATCCGGCGGAGCATCGACCTGGCGCACGAGCTGGGCGCCGGAGTGGTGATTGTGCATCCGGGACGGGTGGACATTGACCCGGGCTTGGAGTCGGAGCTGGTCAAGCCTGTATCGATGCCGGCAAGGCCGATCAGCCCGAGTATGCCCAGGCCAAGGAGCGGCTGGTGGCGGCGCGAGCGGCCCAGGCAGAGACCAACATGCGCTCGGTGCGCCGCAGCCTGGTCGAGCTGGCCGAGTATGCCGCCCGGATGGGGGTGCGGCTGGGGCTGGAGAACCGCTATCACTACTCAGAGATCCCGCTGCCTGACGAGCTCGAGGATCTGCTCGAGCTTGGACCTTGGGGAGGTGGTCGGCTATTGGCACGACGTCGGCCACGCCCAGATGCTGGAGAACCTGGGCTTTGGCACGCACGAGGAGTGGCTGCGCCGCTTTGGCGGGCCGCGGGGCGCATCATCGGGGTCCACCTGCACGACGTGGTGGGCATCACCGATCACCTGGCCGCCGGGCTGGGCCAGATCGATTGGGACATGGTGGCCACGCTACCTGCCGGCGGGCGCGCTGCGCACCTGCGAGTTCCTGTCCATCCAACTCGCCGGAAGAGGTGGCGGCCGGGGCCAAGCTGCTGGCACGCGTGTGACCGACGCGATAGGGGTGTGAGGGTCATTCCATGCCGTCGATGAACAGCCTGACGAGTCCCGATCTGTTTTCGGCGATCCTGTACGAAAAGATGAAACGGATCAACGCGGGCGTAGAGGACATGGAGCTGTACGAGTTCCGCTATGCCCTCGATAACCTGGTGCCGGAGGATGGCGGCTGGGCGACTGTGGCGGCTGGACGGCGAAGAAGAGATCGAGAGGCTGGTCAACAGCGTCGAGTTCTACGCCGGCATCCAGCTCAAGCCGCGGATTGAGGCGACCGGATCGTGCTGGATGAAAAGATCGTGCGGCTGACGAAGATGCTGTTTGTGGGCCTGGTCACGGGCAGGTATGCGGAGGAGTGGGTCAGCGACGCACTTTTATTTCGACATAAGGGGTTTTTACTTTCTGCACCGGACGGTCTATTTCACCGACAGGGTGGTGGCGCACCTGGGCGGCAGGCCGTTCAGGAGCTTTGAGCAGAAGCAGAAGCGGTTCGAGCGGTACCAGGATCGTTGGCTACAAGGAGTTCAAGGAGGCGAACGCCGAGACGGATCAGGCGTTTATCGAGAGTGTCCAGAAGCTGATCGCGGCCAAGGGAACGCCGATCCTGCTGGCCATCGCCGGGCCTACGGCGGCGGGCAAGACCGAGATCGTCGAACGGCTGCGCAGTGCATTCGAGCAGGCAGGCAGAAAAGTCGCGTCGATCGAGATGGACAACTTTCTCACCGACCGGGACTATCGGGAGGAGAAGGGGATCCATACGCTGGGCAAGGAAGCGATCCACTTTGCGCTCTTTCAGGCAGAGCCTGGAAGCGATCAGCCGGGGGCAGAGGATAACCATCCCCCGCTACGATTTTGTGTATGCCACCTCGAGCCACGATCTGGACGGCAACCTGAAGCCAGGCGGCGTCCCGATCGAGATCGAGCCGGCCGATATCGTCTTCATCGAGGGCAATTTCCCCTTTCTGCTGGAGGAGGTTGCGCCTCTGATCGGGATCAAGGTGGTGTACCTGACCGACGACGCGATCCGGATGAAGCGGAAATGGAAGCGCGACATCGATTATCGGAAAAAGTATGAACCGACCTACTTTCGCAACCGGTTCTTCAAGGACCAGTTCCTGATGGCCCAGAGATGCTACCTGCCGCAGATGGAGGTGTGCGACATGGTCGTCGACACCACCGGCGCGGCGCTGTGGGTCACGCCCGAGATCGCCAGGATCCTGTGCAGGATGAGATGAGGGAGCAGGTGGGCCATGCCCTTTCTGCTGATTGTCATCATCGCCATCGCGATGGTGTTTGACTTTCTGAACGGCTTTCACGATTCGAGCAACATCGTGGCGACCATGATCTCGTCGCGGGCGCATGTCGCCCCGGGTGGCGATGGGCATCACTGCCGTGGCCGAGTTCTGCCGGCCCATTCCTCTTTGGCGTGGCGGTCGCCACGACCATCGGCAGCGAGGTGGTGGACCCAGCAGCCATCAACAGCGCGGTGATCATCGCCGCCTTGAGCAGCGCCATCGTGTGGAACCTGGTCACCTGGTATTTTGGCTGGCCGTCCAGCACGTCGCACGCCCTCATCGGCGGCCTGATCGGGGCGGTGGGCGTGGCCGAGGGCCTGTCGACCATCCAGTTGGCCGGGCTGGGGAAGGTGCTGATCGCCCTGTTCCTCTCGCCTGTCCTGGGCCTGGTGTTAGGCTACCTGGTGTTGAAGGCGATCTATTTCCTGGCGCGGGGGGCGTCGCCGAGCGTCAACACGATCTTCAAGCGCGGCGCAGTTGGTGACCTCGCTGGCCCTGGCGCTGAGCCACGGCACCAACGACGCCCAAAAGACGATGGGCATCATCGCCATGGCCATGGTGACCACCGGCTACGCGACCAGAGTTCCACGTGCCGTGGTGGGTGATCCTGCTGAGCGCCAGCGCCATCGCGCTGGGGACGGCGGTGGGCGGCTGGCGGCTGATCCGGACGCTGGGCGGCAAGTTCTACAAGATCCGGCCCGTCCACGCCTTTGCCTCGCAGTTGACCTCGGCGGGCATCATCCTGGGGGCGGCGCTGCTGGGCGGGCCGGTGAGCACGACGCAGGTGGTCAGCTCGGCGATCATGGGGGCGGGCGCGGCCGACCGGGTGTCGAAGGTGCGCTGGACGGTGGCGCCGGACATTGCTGGTGGCCTGGGTGCTGACCATCCCGGTCTCGGCCCTGTTGGCAGCCGGGCTTTATTTGCTGGTCGATCTGGTGGTATAATCAGAGAGTAGGGAAAGCAGACCATGGGATTGAGAGAGTTCTTCAAACCGCGGACAGGACAAGTTCGTGGAGCTGCTGATCCAGCAGGCGGAGATCACGCTGCAAGGGATGGTCGCACTGGAATCGTACATGAAAAAGGCGGCCGAGAAGCACGCGGCGGCGGTGACCCAGGCCGAGAAGGACGCCGACGAGGTGCGGCGCATCCTGATCGACGACCTGAACCGCACCTTTGTGACGCCGATCGACCGCGAGGACATCTTTGCCCTGTCACGAGCCATCGACGACGTGATGGACTATGCCTACTCGACGGTCGAGGAGATGCAGATCCTGGAAGTGGAGCCGAACGATTTCCTGCGGCGGATGGTGTCGCTGCTGCACGATGCAGCCAACGAGATCCACCTGGCGATGCAGCGGCTGAAGGAGAACCCGGGCGTGGCGGCGGAGCACGCCACGCGGGCCAAGGCGCTGGAGAACCGGGTGGAGCGGGTGTATCGGGAGGCGATCGCCGATCTGTTCTCGGGCCCGGAGGATATCCACCAGATCACCAAGATGCTCAAGCTGCGGGAGATCTACCGGCACCTCAGCAACTGCGCCGATCGGGGCGACGAGGCGGCCAACGTCATCCACGACATTGTGGTCAAGATGACGTGATGTGCTTCGGCTGGGGAGAATTCAGCCGAGAGGGAGATGGAGATGAAACCAAGACGAATCTGTGATGGTGTTCAATGGATGGGAGTGGTAGACTGGAGCCGGCGTCTGTTCGATTCGCTCATTCCACTGCCAGACGGTACCAGTTACAACGCATACCTTGTTCAGGGATCGGACAAGACCGCTCTCCTGGACACGGTCGATCCGGCAGCGAAGGATGTTTTGATGCGGCGGTTGGCGGACATTGATCGCATTGACTATCTGATCTCGCATCACGCTGAGCAGGACCACTCAGGGACCATTCCGTTTGTTCTGGAAAAGTACGACCAGGCCGTGGTCCTGTGCAGTCCCAAAGCAGCTCCGATGCTGATCGAGCATCTTGGCATCGCTCCTGAACGGATCAAGACAGTTCAAGATGGAGAGACCCTGTCATTGGGGAACAAGACGCTGCGGTTTGTCCACACTCCGTGGGTCCATTGGCCGGAAACGATGGTCACCCACCTCATTGAGGACCGCATCCTTTTCTCCTGCGATTTTTTCGGATCACACGTCGCCACTTCGGACCTGTATGCCGGCAGCGATCCGTATGTGCTTGAAGCGGCAAAGCGGTACTATGCCGAGATCATGATGCCTTTTCGCAAGATGATTCAGAACAACCTGAAGAAGGTCCGAGCTCTCGAGTTTGACCTGATCGCGCCGAGCCACGGCCCGATCTACGATCAGCCGGAAGGCATCCTGGCGGCGTATGAAGACTGGGTTTCCGACCGGGTGTCGAACCTCGTCGTGCTTCCGTATATCTCGATGCACGGGAGCACGGAGGCGATGGTCAACTACCTTGTCGAGGCGCTGGCAGAGCGAGGCGTCAAGGTTCAGAAGTTCGACCTGACGAGCACTGACATTGGGAAGCTTGCCATGGCGCTCGTCGATGCGGCGACGATTGTGATCGGGACACCTACCGTGCACGTTGGTCCCCATCCGAACGTGTTCTCTGCCACGAATCTGGCCAACACATTGCGTCCCAAACTGAGGTACGTAGCAATCATCGGTTCCTACGGGTGGGGTACCAAGGCTGCCGAGCAGCTCGCAGGACTGATACCCAACCTCAAGGCCGAGGTCCTCGACACGGTCTTGTGCAAGGGCTTTCCGGGCGCGGAGGCCTTTTCGGCCCTGGATGCTCTGGCAGACACGATCCGAGACAAGCACGCATCGATTTAGCCGCAGTGCACAGAGCCGAACTTGCGCTGCTTGCTCCACTGAAGGGGCAAACAGCGCAAGTGTTCATGGGCGGCCTTTTCCTGGAGACTCGGAATGTACGACATCGCTTTTGTAGGGAACTATACCAAGGACACGATCGTGTCGGCGGCCGGCACGCGGGTGGTGGACGGTGGGGCTTTCAACTACGGCGCGCACGCGGCGGTGCAGATGGGGCTCCGGACGGCGGCGGTCACCCGGCTTGCCGGGGAGGATTGGCACGTAGTCGAAGGGCTGGCGCGGCTGGGGGTGGACGTGCTCTGCCGAGCAGACGCCCCAGTCGACCTGCCTGCGACTGGAGTATCCAACCGCCAACGTCGACGAGCGGGTCATCTATGTGACAAGCACGGCCGGGACCCTTACGCCGCAGCAGGTGGCCGACGTGCCGGCGCGCGTCTTTGTGGTCGGCGCTTCGTTTCGGGGTGAGGCCGGCCTGGATCTATTCGAGGCGCTGGCGGCCAAGGGCGTTCCGATCGCCGCCGATGTGCAGGGCTTTGTCCGGGTAGTTCGCGACGGCAAGCTGGTCTACGAGCCGTGGCCCGAAGACGAGAGGCAGGCGATCCTGGGCCACGTGGGGACGCTCAAGACCGACGCGGTGGAAGCCGAGATGCTGACGGGCACGGCCGACATCTATCGCGCGGCGCAGATGCTGGCCGACATGGGTCCGGCCGAGATCGTGCTGACCCACCGGGGCGGGCTGCTGGTCTATGCCGGCGGCCAGTTCCACGAGGCGGGCTTTTTCCCTGCCCAGCTCGTCGGGCGCAGCGGCCGGGGCGACACATGCCTGGGCGCCTATGTGGCCCGGCGGCTGGTCGCTCACCCCCGGCCGAGGCTACTGTCTGGGCGGCAGCCGTCACCAGCCTAAAGATGGAGGCGGAAGGTCCCTTCCGCCGGACGACAGGCGAGGTGGAGGAGCTGATCCGGCAAAAGTACAGCGCCTGACTCTCATTTGACCTCCACGCCGAATCGGCGTATACTGGATTGCAGGAGTTTGTGACCGTGATACTGGTATTGGTAGGACAAACACAATTGGGTCTACCCAACGTCAGGGGCAGCATGGGCGCGCAGCCACGCCTGAATCGTGCGCCCTGACGCAGAATATTATTGTCAACTTGGCCGTGGGCGCACTCGCGTCTGCGGCTTTTTCTTTTGTCTAACCCTTCTCCCCGCCGGCCGTGGACGTGAGCCTGTCACGGCCCGGCATGGGGAGGTGAGATCATGATCGTCGTTAATCTGGACAAGATCGAGCACAGCTACGGCACCAACACCGTGTTGGCGGCGGTGAGCTGGGAGCTGCACGCCGGGCAAAAGGTCGGCCTGGTTGGGCCAAACGGCGCCGGCAAGTCGACCCTGCTGCGGATCATCGCCGGCGAGATCCGGCCCGACGCCGGTTTCGTCTACCGCCACAAGGAGGCGCGCATCGGCTACCTGGCCCAGGAGCCGGCGCTCGACCCGGCGCACACTGTGTGGGAAGAGGTGCTGAGCGGGGCGTCCGACCTGGCGCAGGTCGAGGCCGAGCTGCGGCGGCTGGAGGGGCGGATGGCCGATCCCAGTGTGTACGGCGACGAGGCGGCGCTGGAGCGGGTGCTGGCCGCCCATTCGCGCACTCAGGCCGAGTTCGAGCGGCTGGACGGCTATCGCCACGAGAGCCGCGCCCGCGAGGCGTTGCAGGCGCTCGGTTTTGCCGAAACCGACCTGGATCTGCCGGTCAGCGCCCTGTCGGGCGGCCAGAAAAAGCTGGTCGGCCTGGCCAAACTGCTGTCAGCCGGCGCCGACCTGCTGCTGCTCGACGAGCCCGACAACCACCTGGACCTGGCCGGCAAGGCGTACCTGGAGCGGTTCATCGCCGCCTTTCCCGGCACTGTGGTCATCGTGTCCCACGACCGCTACCTGCTCGACGAGACGGTCACCTGCATCGCCGAGGTCGAGGACCGGCGGCTGACCGTCTACCAGGGCAACTATTCCGCCTATGCCGTCGAAAAGCAGCTCCAACTGCTCCGCCAGCAGCAGATGTACGAGGCGCAGCAGAAGGAGATCGCCCGCATCGAGGCGGCGATCGCCCGCTTTGAGTATTGGGCCAGCATCGTCGTCAACGAGCGCCACATCCGCCAGGCCCGCTCCCGGCAAAAGATGCTGGACCGGATGGAGCGGATCGAAAAGCCGGTGCTGGAGCGGCGGCGGATGGGGCTGGAGCTGAACGGCTGGCGCGGCTCGCACAAGGTGCTGGAGATGGCCGGCCTGGACAAGGTGTACCCCGCGCCGATCGGCGGCGAGCGGATCGTCCTGGCCGGGCTGAACCTGCTGGTGTGGCACGGCGAGCGGGTGGGCCTGCTGGGATCGAACGGCGCGGGCAAGAGCGTGCTGTTCCGCTGCATCCTGGGGTGGGAGGAGCCAAGCGGCGGCCAGATCCGGGTCGGGCCCAGCGTGCGGATCGGCTACTATGCCCAGGAGCACGAGACGCTCGATCCGGACAAGACGCTCATCGAGGAGGTTCGCCAGGTGCGGCCGATGTACGAGCAGGCTGCGGTGAGCTTCCTGGGGCGCTTTCTCTTTCCCTACCGCATGGTCCGCAACCGGGTGCGCGACCTGTCGGGCGGGGAGCGCAGCCGGCTGCAATTGGCCAAGCTGATGCTGTCGGACGCCAATTTCCTGCTGCTGGACGAGCCGACCAACAACCTGGACCTGCCGTCGTGCGAGGTCCTGGAGGACGCCCTGGACGATTTCGAAGGGACGGTCCTGGTCATCTCCCACGACCGCTACTTTCTGAACCGGGTGGTGGACCGGATCGTCGAGCTGGAGGAGGGCGCGCTGACCGAGTATCCGGGCGACTATTCCTACTACGGGGAGGAAAAGGCACGCCGGGCGGGATCTAGCCGCCGCTCATCCTCCGCTTGAGCCCGACAATGTCGTCGATGGCGGTGGGATCGGTGCCGTACAGCGCGGCGAGGTAAACGCTCACGTAATCGCCCAACTGGATCGCGGTCAGAATCTGGGCCAGGGTGGTCTGGCCGGGGGCCTCAACCCGCCGGCAAAGGATGCCCTGGCCCTCAAAAACCTCCTGGGTCAGCTCGAACCGCAGCCGGTTGCGAGGGTGGATGGACGCGCCGGTCAGGAAGAGCATGCAGATCTGCTCGGCCACACCGGGCGGAAAGTGGATGCCCGACACAGCGTTGTGGTTCATCTCCGGCATGGACCTCGAAATAGGACCAGCCCTTGCTGTTCTCGTTGAACTGTGATTTCCAGCGGCGGGCGACCGGGGCCAGCGGCCCCGCCCCGACGACCACCGGCACGCGGCCATAGATGTCGACCGCCAACTGCTTGGCCGGGTTGTGGGCCTGCGGGCTGCCGGGCTCTAGCTCGTGCAGCGCGTCCGGCCATGAGGGCGGTCGCCTCGTCCAGCGCCGCCGTCAGGTCGCCGACGACGCCCAGCGCCCGCAGGATGCCGAGCAGCGACACCAGCATAATAGCCCATCGCCGCGCGGGGCTGGGACTTGTAGCGGAAGGACACGAGCGGCACGCCCCACGCCTGGGCCAGCTCGGCCAGCCGGCCGCCGGTGGCCAGCGCCACCAGCGGGCAGCCCCGCTCGTGGGCCTCCTCGAACACGGCCAGCGTCTCTTCGGTGTTGCCCGAATAGCTGGAGCCGATGACCAGGCGTGTGGCGATCCACGTGGGCCGGCAGCTCATAGTCGCGCAGGACCAGGATCGGGATCGAGCTTTCGGTGCCGGCCACTTCAGCCGCCAGGTCGCCGCCGATGGCCGACCCGCCCATGCCGGCGATCACCACCTTGTTGGCGTCCAGGTGGCGGCTCGGCAGCTCCAACCCCCGGACCCCGGCCCATGCCGCACGGCACTGCTCGTGCAGCGCCCTGACGTGGGCCAGCATCCCGTCGCGGTCGAGCGCGCTCCAGTGCGTGTCAGATCGTCCAGGTCAATCATCATCGTCTCCCCTAGTCGGAACGTTGTGATGCTTGGCAGGTCGAGCACTTGCCGATATACCTCGCGTCTAGACCAGCCCGATTCGGCTGCCACCTGCCGGCCGATCTCCGAGGCGCTCTGGCCGTCGATCCAGCCGGGCCTGGATCTCGGCCCGCAGCCGGTCGGCATCCCAGCGAGCCGGCTTGCTCTCATCTCCGCCGATGACCAGGACGCAGGTGCCCTGTTGGTCGCGGACGCAGGCTGCCACGTGGTCGAGGGCGCTGCCAAGCGTCCCACGCCACGCCCCTTGCGGCCGGCCGGCAAACTCACCGCACAGCGCCAGCGGGCGGTCGCCCAGCGCGGTGCGCAGCCGGCTCAACGTTCCGGTCAGGCGGCCAGCCGCTTCGAGCGCAACCAGGGTACGGCGCTTGGCGATGTGGGACGGCAAGAGCGGGTCCAGGCCTTCGGCCAGCGACCCCAGAAAGATGAAACTGTCAGCCGGCAGGCCCGAGACCACCAGTGCGGTCAGAGGTGACACCGGTCCGGGCACGGGAACTACCGGGAATCCACGCTCGACGGCGGCCTGGATCAGCGCCCCGGCCGGATTGGCGAGCCACTCCTCCTGGAGCAAGGCGACGTCCTCTGTTCCCAATGCGCTCAACGCTTCGCCCAGACGCTCGCCAGACCCCGGCACAGGGATCAGGCGAGGGCGAAGGTCGAAGCGGGTCAAGAACTGGCGCGCCCGCTCCGGTTCGCCGGCGACGACAAGGCGTACCTGCCGCAAGATCCTGAGCGCCCGGAGGGTGACATCTTCCGGGGCCGCCAGCGGCGCGCCGATCACGTACAGGGTGCCCACATCGATCCAGGGGTTGCTTGACTGAGCTGGGGATGGTCGGCCGGAAGCCGGCTCGCTACCCGCGCAGAAGGGGGGCGAGCTTTAGCCCGGCCGCCCGCGACGACTAGCGCTCCGGCACGGGGGCCGTCGGGCTGGCCTTTTTGATCTTGGCAATGAGCCGCTGCCGCGTCTGGGCATTGGTCGTCTGTTCCAGGCGCTGGCGCAGGTAGTGCACTTTGCGCTGGCGGCGCTGGCGGCGCCTGAGATCCTTGCGCGGCTGACGTGACATTGACATAATCTTCTCTCCTCGTATTCTTGATAGTCGCAGAGTGCTGCGAGCACCCCCAGCAGGATTTGAACCTGCGGCCCACTGCTTAGAAGGCAGTTGCTCTGACCCCTGAGCTATGGGGGCCTGGTTCGCTATTCTATCTCAGGTCGGGCGGCTTGTCAAACCGATCCCTTCCTCTAGTTGGCAGGAGGAGGCGCTCCAATCCTCCGCCGGTCACCCACTCCTGGAAGGCGACCAGGTCGGGCAGGACGGCGTCCGACAGGAAGCGGATCACCCAGTTGGCGTCCATCGGCGAGATGGTCACCACCGGCACCCTGGCCCGAAACGCCTCCCACATCTCGAGGGCGGTGCCCATGCTGGCCCGCGGCGCATAGGCCACCACCAGGTCGGCCTTGGACGCCACCTCGATCAGCTCCAGGAGGGTTGCTCGGGCCTGCTCGTCCTCGTAATCCACGGCGTGGGGATGCAGCTCATTTGGGTCGACGATCTCGGCGGCCGGGTCGTAGCTCCGGACGGCAGCGGCGATCGCCTGGCGGTAGGCCTGATCCTCGATGAAGCGATCTTGTCGCGAGCCTTGCATGATGCCGGCGATGAACACACGCATGGTTGTCTTTGCCTCCGGGGGGATTATACCGCGGATGGCTGCCATCAGCAAAGATGGGGTTTCCTGGCAACAGGCGGCAGCTTGCAGGTTTGCTTGTGATGCACTAGTATGGTATCATGCCTGATGCAATGTGTCGCCGAGGCGCCGGCAATGGCCGGGCATAGGGCCACCCTGTGGCCAGGGAACACCTACTCCCGGAAAGGAACCCCATGAAGATCGTGACGGACTGTGCGGCGGACATGACCGCCGAAGAGATGATTGCGCTGGGTGTCACCCAGGCGCCGTTGTTCATCCAGTTTCCCGAGGGCGAGATCAATTCCGCCGACATCTCGGCAGACGAATTCTACACGCGCCTGGAGGCGATGCGTCCGGCCCTGCCCAAGACGGCGCAACCCTCCAGCGGCATCTTTGCCGAGATCTATCGCCGGCTCGCCGAGACGGACAAACAGATCCTTTCGATCCACATCTCATCCGGCCTGAGTGGAACCCTCGGCGCGGCACACGGTGGCGCAGGGCTAGTGGCACCCCAGGTCGATGTGACCACCTGGGATAGCCTGACCCTGTCGGGCGGGGAGCGGTTTCAGGTGATGGCGGCAGCGCTGGCAGCCAGGGCGGGCTGGACCCTACAGGCCATTCTGACGCGGCTCGAGGAGATCCGCGCCAACACGGAGGTTGTCTATACCCTGGAGACCATCGAATACCTGGCGCGGGGCGGGCGCATCGGCCGGGTCCAGGCTCTGGCCGGGATGCTGCTGGCCATCAAGCCGGTCATCCGTGTGGATCATGCGGACGGCAAGTACAGCACGGTGGCCAAGATCCGGACCGTGCCTCGCGGCCTGGCGACAATCACCGATCACCTGCACGGCATGTATGCCGACACGCCGTTGTGGGTGACGGTCCTGCACGGGCGCTTTGCCGAGCAGGCCGAGGCGCTGGCCGGGCAACTGGGCGCGCGGCTCAACGTGGCCAAGGCGGAGCTGATGCGCATTTCGCCGGTGCTAGGGGTCCACACTGGGCCCGGGATCGTGGGCGCCGCGGTGGTGCCGATGCGGCTGATGGAGGATCTGGCAGTTCTAGTGCCCGACGTCGCGGAGTGGCTCCTGGAGGCGGATAACCCATCGGTCCGCTACCTGGCCCTGACCGGTATCCTGAACCGTCCGGAGGACGATCCGGAGACGACGGCGGCTCGGGCGGCGATCCCAACTCAGCGGCAGGCGCGGGCCATCCTGAACGCCCAGTGGCCGGAGGGCTACTGGATGCACCCGGATGTAGGCTATAGCCCCAAGTACAAAGCCTCGATGTGGCAGGTGATCTTTATGGCGCAGCTGGGCATGCCCCGCACCCCGGCCACCGACCGCGCCTGTGGCTATCTGCTCGACAACGCCCGTTTGCCCAACGGGCTGTTCACCGCCGACAAGACGGCCAGAGGGGCGATCCCCTGCCTGAGCGGCAACCTGCTGCGGGCGATGCGGCAACTGGGGTGCGACGATCCACGCCTGGACGGGATTACCGAAACGCTGGCCCAGACCGTGGTCCGTGACGAGTTTCGCTGCTGGTGCAATGCCAAGCCGCGTGCAGCCCGGGTGCGCGACGGGCTGCCGTGCGCCTGGGGGGTGGTCAAGGTCCTGGGCGCTTTTGCCGAGGTGCCGGCAGACCGGCGCTCCCCGGCCGTCCGGAGCGCGGTGGAGAGCGGCATTGCCTTGCTCGCTGGGCGGCGACCTGGCCTCTGGCGACTATCCGGCGCCGGGCGGGCCCAGCCCGCAGTGGCGCAAGCTTGGCTTCCCGCTGGCCTACGCATCCGATCTACTGGAAGCGCTGGAGGTGCTGCTGCGGCTGGGTGTGGACCGACAGCCATGCCTACAGGCGGCCGTCGACCTGGTAGTGACCAAGCGGGACGGCGCCGGCCGCTGGGCTCTGGAATACACGCCCCACAACACCTGGTCCAGCTTTGGCCCGCTGGGCCGGCCCAACAAGTGGGTCACGCTGCGGGCGCTGCGGGTGCTGAAGGCGTGGGGATGAGCCGCAACAAGATGCGACTGGCAATCCTGGCCGACATTCACGGCAACCTGCCGGCTCTCGAAGCCGTGCTGGCCGACGTGGATCAGCACAAGGTAGACGGGATCCTCGTCGCCGGGGACACTGTGGATGGGCCCCATCCCCTCGAAACCCTTCAGGTGTTGCTGGCTCGGCGCAGCTGGATGATCCGGGGCAACCGGGAAAAGTATCTGCTGGCCTATGACCGCGGCGACGTGCCGGCCACCTGGCGCACCGGTGACCACTATGCCGGCCTGCGCTGGGTCTACCGCCGCCTCGACCGCGAGATGTTGGATCTCGTCGCGTCTCTGCCGGAGCAGGGCACGTACGCTCCGGAGGGCGCTGCCCCCATCCGCGTGGTGCACGGCGCACCGCAGGGCGTTTCGGCGCTGTTGTTGCCCGATCGGGCCCCGGACCTGCTGAGCTTGTTTGACAAGGTAGGCCTCGCCGACCTGGGGTACAGGCACGTCACGCTGGATGAGGCTTTTGCCCAGGCCAGCGAGCCGGTGCTCGTCTGCGGCCACTCGCACATCGCCTGGCAGTACTCGTGGGATGGCCGGCTGGCCCTCAACCCCGGATCGGTGGGTGCGCCGCTCAACGGCGACACGCGGGCCCAGTATGCCCTGTTGACCTGGCAGGATGGTTGCTGGCAGGCGGAGCAGCGGGCCATTGACTATGATCTGGAGCGCGTACGGGCTGCCTACGAGGAGAGTGGCCTGCTGGCGGAAGGGGGAGTCTTTACCCGGGCCTGGCTGCTGACCGTTGAGACGGCTCGGAATGTGTCGGGCTGGCTGGTGGCCCATGTCTCGCGGCTGGCTGCTCAGGCCGGGTTTGAGGATTGGGATAGTATCCCCGCTGCGATCTGGAGCCAAGCGGAGGCGACTTTTGATTGGGAGGCGGCTTGCCAGGGCAGGCTGCCGGGTAGGGAGGAAAGGGTATGAGGATCGCCATCCTGTCGGATATCCACGACAATATCTGGGTGCTGAAAGACCTGCTGGCGGGCCTGCAGGCCGACGCGCTGCTGTTCTGCGGCGATTTTTGCGCGCCCTTTACTCTGGCCCAGATCGCCGAGGGGTTTGGCGGGCCGGTGCACGTCGTGTTTGGCAACAATGACGGCGACAAGCTGTTACTGTCGCGCGTCGCCAGTCGTTTTTCCCACGTAACGCTCCACGGCGATCTGGCCGAGCTGGATCTGGATGGCCGCCGTGTGGCGGTGAGCCACTATCCGCAAGATCGGCCGCGCCCTGGCCCAGAGCGGAGTCTACGACCTGGTGTGCTATGGCCACAACCACGAGAGCACCGTCGAGCAGGTGGGCTCGACGGTGCTAGTCAACCCCGGAGAGGTCATGGGCCGCTTGGGCCGCTCAACCTACGCCGTCTATGATACGGCGACCGGCCAGGCGGTCATCCTGGAGGTCACACGCAGGTAGTATTCTGCCTAGACATTGCTGGCCTACACCCCCCACAACACCAGCCCCATCTCAAACGGGCTGCCCAGGTCCTCGTGATGGGGCAGGATGCGCAGGGCATAGCCGTAGCGGCCGCTGCTGTGGCAGGGGATGGCGCCGGCAAAGACGTAACTGCCCTCCCCCTTGGATTGGGCGATCAGCATCGGCACGGCGTGGCTTTCGACGATCTGCCCCTCGGCATCCAAGGGGCCGTAGAACAGCTCGACTGCCACGTCGGTCGGTTTCAGCGCCCCCAGGCGCACCTGGGCCTGCACCTGGAGCTGATCGCCCACCTTGCAGATCCTGGCCGGCCGGCTGTTCGGCCGTGACGCCTTCGATGCGGACCTGTGCCCACTGAGCAGAGACCTTGCTTTTCCAGGCGGCCAATGCCCTGGCCCGCCCTGCGTTGGAGTCCTTTTCCACCAAACGCTTGACCCGCTTGGCTGCGGGCACGTAGCACAGCTCGCTGTACTCGCTGACCATGCGGTTGGTGTTGAACACCGGGCATGGTGGCTCATGGCCGCTTTCATCTTGGCGATCCAGCCTCGGGGCAGCCCATCGCGCCCTCGCTCGTAGAACAGCGGGACGATGTCCTTTTCGAGCAGGTCGTAGATGGCGTTCGACTCGACCGCGTCCTGGTAGTCGAACTGGTCGTCCCGGTACTCCTCGCCGCCGCCGATGGCCCAGCCGGTGTCGGGCGTATAGCCCTCGGCCCACCAGCCGTCGAGGATGCTCAGGTTGAGGGCGCCGTTGGCGGTGGCCTTCATGCCGCTGGTGCCGCTGGCCTCGTGCGGTCGGCGCGGCGTGTTCAGCCACACGTCCACCCCCTGCACCAGGTAGCGGGCCACGACCATGTCGTAGTCCTCGAGGAAGACGATCCGGTTGCGAAACTCCTGGCGGCGGGCCAGGTGGATGATCTGGCGGATCAGCTCCTTGCCGGGGTTGTCCTGGGGATGGGCCTTGCCGGCAAAGATGAGCTGCACCGGCCGGTCCTTGTCGCCCAGGATGCGGGCCAGCCGTTCCACGTCGCGGAACAGCAGGGTGGCCCGCTTGTAGGTGGCAAAGCGCCGGGCGAAGCCGATGGTCAGCGCCTCCGGGTTGAGCACCTCGTCGGCCTGGCTGATCTCTGCCGGGCTGCCGCCCCGCTGCTCCAGCTGGCTGCGCAGCCGCTGCCGGGCAAAGGTCACCAGCCGCTCGCGGCGCCGCTCGTGGGTGCGCCACAGCTCCTCGTCGGGGATGCGGGTGGCCTGCTGCCAGATCTTGGGATCGGCCGGCCGCTCGCGCCAGCGCGGGCCCAGGTAGCGGTCGTACAGGCCGGCCATGTCGGTGGAGATCCACGAGCGGGCGTGGATGCCGTTGGTGATGCCCAGGATCGGCACCTCGTCGGTGGGAACCTGGGGCCACACCTCCTGCCACATCTGCCGCGACACCCTGCCGTGCAGCTGGCTGACGCCGTTGATGCGGTAGGCCAGGCGCATGGCCAGGATGGCCATGCAGAAATAGCCGTTGGGGTCGTTGGGGTTCATCCGGCCCAGCCCCAGGAACTCGTGCCGCGATAGGCCCAGGCGTGGGTAGTAGCCGCTGAAGTAGTGGTCGATCAGGTCGGGGTGGAACCAGTCGATCCCGGCCGGCACCGGCGTGTGGGTGGTGAAGACGTGGCCGGCCATGGCTGCCTCGCGGGCCTCGGCGAAGGTGAGCTGGTCGTCCTGCATCAGCAGCCGGATGCGCTCCAGGGCCAGGAAGGCCGAGTGGCCTTCGTTCATGTGGCAGACGGTGGGGCGCAGGCCCAGCAGCTCGAGGGCGCGGATGCCGCCGATGCCGAGCAGGATCTCCTGGCGGATGCGCATGTCGTTGTCGCCGCCGTACAGCTGGTCGGTGATGTCGCGGTCTGCGGGCTGGTTGCCCGCGACGTTGGTGTCGAGCAGGTAGAGCGGCACCCGGCCGACCTGCGCCCGCCAGACCTGGGCCTTGACCGCGCGGCCTGGGTATTCCACCTCGACGGTCAGCGGGGCGCCGCTGAGCTGGCGCTCCAGCGTGATCGGCAGGTTGTAGAAGTCGTTGTCGGGGTACTGCTCCTGCTGCCAGCCGTCGGGGTTCAGGTACTGGCGGAAGTAGCCCTGCTGGTAGAGCAGGCCCACGCCCACCAGCGGCAGCCCCAGGTCGCTGGCCGATTTGAGGTGATCGCCGGCCAGGATGCCCAGGCCGCCGGCGTAGATGCCCAGGCTCTCGGTCAGGCCAAACTCGGCCGAAAAGTAGGCGATGCGGGTGCCGTCGGCGTCGGGGACAGGTCTTGCTATACCAGGTGTTCTTGGCTTGCATGTAGCGGTCCAGGTCGCGGCCGACCCGCTCCAGGTGGGCCATGAAGCCGTCGTCGGCCATCACCTCCTCGAGCCGCTCCTGGCGAATGGTGCCCAGCATCAGCACCGGATTGTGCAGGGTCGTTTCCCACAGGTCGCGGTCCAAGCGGCGAAAGAGGTCGATCGCGTCGTGGTTCCAGGCCCACGACAGGTTGTAGGCCAGGTCGCGCAGCCGCTCGAGATTGGCCGGCAGCGAGGGAATGACCCGAAAGGTGTGGCTTGGTCTCATCGTTCCTCCGTACAGATCCCGCCCGACATTCTACTCCAGATTGCGGAAAAGGGGAAATTGTCGCAGACTCCAAGGCCCTCTGGAGGGGCAGATTTGCCTCGCCCAGCCTTTGACACCCGTTCCCCTTTGTGGTATCCTTCTGCGAAGCGTCGCCGGCGCAGGCTGCCGGGCGGCGGACGGGCCTCATTGCACACTGACAATCCATCAGAGAGGAAGGTTGCAGATTCAATGGCGCACAGAAAAGTCGTTTGGCTATCGGCGCTGATCGCAGCGCTGATCCTCGTCAGCACGGCCAGCCCTTTGACGCTGGCCAAGAATCCATCCCCCGAAGAACTTGACCGAACCGGTGGTCGTCCGGCTGTACGTTCAGCGACTCATACTGACCTGGACCCGGTCGCCGGCGAGCTGGACATCTGGGAAGTTCACTACGATCTCGGCTATGCGGTTGCCGCCGTCGAGCCGGCGCAGTCCAGTGGCTGCAAGAGCCTGGGCTACCGGCTGGAGATCGACCCCGAAAAGACGGCCCTGCTGGGCATTGAGCCCCGCTCGATCCACGGTACTACTACTTTGACGACAACTATGCCAACTCCAATGAGCCGCTACATGGTCGACTTTCTCCAGGACACGCCACCAGCCTATCCCGGCATCGCCGAGCTGATCGACATCGGCGACGCCTGGCAGGGCGACCACGGCGGCTACCACCGCGACATCTGGGTCCTGCGCATCACCAACGAGGATCCGGCCTATGGCGCGATCGCGACAAGCCGGCCTTCTTCTCTCATGGCGAGCATCCACGCCCGCGAGGTGGCGACCCCCGAGCTGGCCATCCGCTACATCAAGTACCTGACCTCCGGCTACGACGGGCTGGGCGGCTATGGCGTCGACCCCGACGTGACCTGGCTGGTGAACCACAACGTGGCCTATATCCTGGTGACGCAGCAACCCCGACGGCCATCGCGTCAACGAGGCCAACACCGGCGCCTACTCGCCGCAAGAACATGGACAACGACGACGGCTGCACCACTGGCAACTTTGGCGTGGACCTGAACCGCAACCACAGCTTCAAGTGGGGCTGCTGTGGCGGCTCCAGCGGCAGCCTGCTCGTCCGAGACCTACCGCGGCCCCAGCCGCGCCTCCGAGCCGAGACCGCCGCTTTCCAGACCTACTTTGCCACGGTCATGCTCGACCAGAACGGCAACAACGGCGACGACGAGACTCCCGCCGGCCGCACCCGATGACGCCACCGGGCTGCTTCCTCAGCCTGCACAGCTACCAGGACGTGATCCTGTGGCCGTTGGGTTCACCGGTATGGCACTGCGCCCAACGACGCCCAGCTGGAGCACGATCGCCCGCAAGCTGGCCTACTACAACGGCTTTAACCCCACCGGCTATCTGTACACCGTCGACGGCGCCACCGACGACTGGGCCTATGGCAAGTTCGGCATCGCCGTCCTTTACCTTCGAGGTGGGCCCGACTCCGGCAGCTGCGGTGACTTTTTCCCGGCCTACGGCTGCATCGACGGCATCGACGGCATGCCCCGCGACTTTTGGGCCGAGAAGCGGCCGGCCTTTATCTTTGCCCACAAGATCGCCCGCACGCCGTACATCACCGCCTATGGCCCCGACACGCAGAACCTGGTGGTCACGCCCAACAGCGTGCCCCAGGGCACGCCGGTGGCATCTGACGGCCAACGTCGCCGACCATCGCTACGGCGGCGACCCGCTCGAGACCGATCGCCGCAGCCGAGTACTTTATCGACGCTCCCGGCGCGGACGGCACCGGCATCGCCATGTCGCCCATCGACGGCGCCTGGGGTGAGACGAACGAAGACGTCGCAGGCCACGGTCGACACCTCCGGCCTGGCGCCGGGCCAGCACTATATCCTGGTCCACGGGCGCAACAATCGACGGCAAGTGGGGGCCGTTCACCGCCGTCTTTGTGAGCACGACGACCGGCTCTACCCCGGAGCAGATCGACCTGGAAGCCTCGCCGCTCGAGCATCCCGATCGTCTACGGCCAGGCCACGGTGACGGCCACGCTCAGCCTGCTGGACGGCACGCCGGTGCCCGGCTGGCTCGTCACCTTTACCACCGACCTGCGGCACTGTCGATCCGGTGACGGTCATCAGCGACATCGACGGCCACGCGGTCACCACCCTGTCGGCCGGGGCGACCCCCGGCACGGCCCACGTCATCGCCGAGTCGGCGGATCTGAGCGACACCGTCGACGTGGAGTTCTACATTCCCGACGCGCCCACCGCGGCCTTCTCCAGCGACAGCCCGGTGTGCATCGGCACGCCGGTGGCCTTTACCAACCTGAGCAGCGGCCCGGCCGGCATCCCGATCAGCTATGCGTGGAGCTTTGGCGACGGCGGGACCAGCACCGCGGTGTCGCCGCGAGCACCTGTACGCCACGGCGGGCACCTTCACCGTGGTCATGACCGCCACCAACGTCGGCGGCTCGGACGTGGCGACCGGGACGGTCACCGTCGATCCGGTGCCCGAAGCGGCCTTTACCTTCTCGCCGCTTTACCCACAGCCCGGCCAGCCGGTCTACTTTTACGATGCCAGCACCAACGACCCGACCGCCTGGGAATGGACCTTTGGCGACGGCGGCGGGGCCGGCATCCAGAACCCGATCCACGGCTATGCCGCCGCCGGCACCTACACCGTGTCGCTCCGCGCCAGCAACACCTGTGGCTGGAGCGACTACTACCAGCAGGATATCGTCGTCGGGGAGCAGCCCGAGCCAACCTATGTCTATCTGCCAATCGTCGTCAAGTAAGGATCTCGGACTTCCGGACTCTCGCAAGGAGTTTGGAAGTCTTGTGCTGTTCTGTTGAAAGGAGGAGCGGTATCGAGAAGGATCTGTAGATAGCTGTCCAGTCTGCCGGCAGTCCGGCAACGGACTGCCAGTTTCCGACAATGCAGTAAAAAGTCTACACAGAAAAAGGAGAATCATGAAGCTTAAATCGTCGTTGAATCTCATCATGGGCCTGGTGATCGTGCTTGGCCTGCTGCCGGCGCTGGCTGTGGCCGCCCCGGCGGCCGCCCCGGCGAGCCCGCAGACGGGCAAGATCGAGGACCAGCTCCTGGACCTGTTCGCCGTCAAGGGGTCCAGTGACTTTTGCGTCCGCTTTGCCGAGCAGGCCGACCTGTCGCCGGCCTACAGCATGGGCTGGGATGCGCGCGGCGAGTTTGTGGTCAATACCCTGACCGCCGCCGCCGAGCGCAGCCAGGCCCAGGCCAAGGCCTATCTCGACGGCCGCGGCCTGACCTACCAGACCTTTATCGCCGGCAACGATCTGTACGTCTATGCCGGCGACCAGACGGCCGCCGAGTCGCTGTCGGCGCTGCCCGAAGTGTCGTCCATCCGCGCCCCGCGCACCTACTACATCGACCCGATCCTCGACGCCGAGCCTGCGTCCCCGAGCCGCGATCGCTCGACTGGGGCATCACCGACACCAAGGCCGACCAGTTCTGGACCACCTTTGGCGTCCAGGGCGACGGCATCGTCGTGGCCAACATCGACACCGGCGTGCAGTACAACCACCCGGCCCTCGACCAGGCACTTCAAGTGCGCCGGCGCCCGACCGACCCAGCTTGCTGGTGCGACCCCGCCAACATCTGCGGCGCCGCCGGCGCCTGCGACAACAACGGCCACGGCACCCACACCATGGGCACCATGGTCGCCGACGACGACCCGACCCTGACCTACATGGCCGGCATGGCCCCCAACGCCCAGTGGATCGCCTGCAAGGGCTGCGAGACCAGCTCCTGCTCCGACACCGCCCTGAACGCCTGCGCCGACTGGATCCTGGCGCCCGGCGGCAGCACGGCCAACCGGCCCAACGTCGTCAACAACTCCTGGGGCGGCGGCGGCGGCGACACCTGGTACCAGGCCAAGGTGCAGGCCTGGCGTGGCGGCGGGCATCTTCCCCGCCTTCTCTGCCGGCAACAGCACCGGCTGCGGCAGCCTGGGCTCGCCCGGCGACTACCAGGAGTCGTTTGGCACCGCGGGCCACGACGCCAGCCGCATCCACTGCCTTCGCCCAGGGTCCCTCGCGCTTTCGGCCACGACTCCTACACCAAGCCGAACATCAGGCGCCCGGCGTCAGCGTCTGCTCCACCGTTCCGACCAACAGCTGGAGCTGCGGCTACAGCGGCACGTCGATGGCCAGCCCGCACACCGCCGGCGCCGTGGCGCTGCTCTGGTCGTGCAACCCCGGCCTGATCGGCCAGATCGACCTGACCTTCCAGGCGCTGCAGAACGGCGCCGACGCGCCGACTCCGGCCAACCCGGCCTGCGGCGTTCCGCCCGACGGCCAGGGCACCTATGACGATGGGTACGGCTACCTGAACATCCTGACCAGGCCGGCCTGGCCGTACTGCGGCGGCGTCGCGACTCGGCCACCTGGACGGCTACGTCTATGACACCGGCGGCAGCCCGATCGAGGGCGCGACCGTCACGGCCGTCCCGGCCATCCAGGGCATCGACGCCATCACCGATCCCACCGGCTACTACACCATGACCCTGGCGCCGGGCACCTACGACGTCACCGCCTCGAAGAACGGCTATACGCCGCAGACGGTCAACGGCGTCGTGATCGTGACCGACACGGTCACCAGCCAGGACTTTAGCCTGGCCTTCCAGGGCACCTGGACGCTCGGGCCGTCGCATGTGCTTCGACCTGACCCGCATCGACGCCGAGTACTTCCCGGCCACCGGCAAGGTCTACATCCTGGGCGGCCGCTCCGAGCACGACCACCATCGGCAACATCTACTCCTTCGACCCGGTGACCGAGCACCTGCGTCGACACCGGGGCCGACATGCCCATCCCGATCTCCAACTATACCATCAACCTGGTCAACGACGGCACCAACGATCTGCTGTGCACCTTTGGCGGGCGCGACGTCGGCCGGCACCGTCACCCTGAACGTCCAGTGCTACGACCCGGTCGCCAACACCGCCGCGATCGTGACCAACCTGCCGGCCGCCTGGACCGGCTACACGCCGGGCGCCCAGGTGGTGGTGGACAACATGGTCTACATCTTTGGCGGGTTCAACTCCCTTGCCGCCCCCTACATGACCGCCCGCACCGACCGGTACGACCCGGTGGCCAACACCTTCACCCAGCTAGGCAACCTGAGCCTGGCCCGCTCCTACATCCTGGCCGGCGCCGTGGACGGCAAGATCTATGCCTTTGGCGGCGATACCTTCGACGGCGCAGCGCTGATCGCCCAGACCATGGCCGAGGTGATGGCCGACCCGGCCGGCGCCGGGACGTGGAACGATGCCGCTGTGGCCGACCTGCCGATCGCCGGCGACGAAGGCCGCGCCTTTGGCTACGACTCGGACTCGCCCTATCCGTATGCCGGCCAGATCGTGCTGGCGACGCATGGCCCAGTGGTCAGGCAGCCTCGAATGAGGTTATCCTCTACGACGTGGCCACCGACACCTACGACACGACCTTCCCCGACCTGATCAACGCCCGGCGCAACCACGGCGATGCCTTGGTTCCGATCTGCACTGCCGGACCCGGACGATGGGCTGCCGGGTATGTGGGTCTTTGGCGGCTACCTTGACCGGCGACGCCCCGCCCTACGCCCCGGCCGAGTACTACCCGCTGCCCTGCGCCACTGCGCCAGTGGCCTCCTTCACCGCCGATCCGGTTGAGGGCTGCGCCCCGCTCGACGTCCAGTTCACCGACACCAGCACCGGCAACCCCGACCGAATGGGCGTGGGACTTTGGCGACGGTGGGACCTCGACCGAGCAGAACCCGCTCTACACCTACGTCACTCCCGGCACCTTCGTGGTCACGCTGACGGCGACCAACGCCGCAGGGCAGCGACACGGTGACCGGCACGATCACCGTCTACGAGTCGCCGATCGCGTGACTTTACCTGGCCGACCCCTGTCTACGTCGCCGCACCCGTTCAGTTCACCGACACGAGCAGCGGCACGCCCGGTAGCGTGGCTGTGGGAGACCAGACGACGGCTACACCTACACCGTCCAGAACCCGCAGCACACCTTCTACACCGCTGGCGATCTCCTCGTCACCCTGACGGTGACCAACGCCATGGACTGTGCCGACACGACCGTGCAGACCGTGACGGTGCTCCCACCGCCTCAGAAGCTCTTCTACTACTTGCCGATCGTCACCAAAAACGACTAGCGCTACTTGGTAGTAGCCAAGGGCCGGCGGGCATGTGCCCGCCGGCCCTTCTGTTTACTCTTCTGGAAGCTGCACTGCAGAAATGTGATTGACAAAAGCTGACCCTGGTGATACAATCTCAGCGAGCAAAGGAACGACGCGGAGGGAATCGATGGCCAAGCGACGCGAACCCGGCCCCGATCAGAGCAAGAAGATTGTGATAACAGAAGACGGCCCGTACGTTGTCCACGGGGGCATCCCATTGGTGCACAAGATACAGGTCGTGTCTGAGTATGGTGAGCCACTCACCTGGCAAACAGGAGGGGCGATCGCTGCTCCCGAAACCTACGAGCTATGCCGGTGTGGCCATTCCAGCTTCAAGCCGTTCTGCGACGTCACCCACGCCTTGATCGACTTTGACGGCACCGAATCGGCCGACACCCGGCCGACCGCGGAGCGCCAGGTTACTTTTCCGGGCGGCACCAACATCGTCGTCAAGCGCGATTACTCCATTTGCTCGGAGGCAGGCTTTTGCGCGAATCGGAGAACCTGTATCGAAGAGATGGTAGCTCACACCGACGACACCGAGATCCGATCCCTGGTCATGGCCATGGTTGAACGCTGCCCGTCCGGCTCGTATGTCTATGCGATCCAAGAAGGTGAAGAGGAGATCGAGCCCGATCTGCCCCAGCAGATTGCTGTGACTACCGAGATCACCTCGGATGGCCCGATAGACGGCCCGCTGTGGGTGACCGGCAATATCCCCATCGAGCGAGCCGACGGGCAGCCCTTCGAGACGCGCAACCGGGTCACCCTGTGCCGCTGCGGGCGGTCGAAAAACAAGCCGCTGTGCGACGGCACGCACCGCCCGGCGGACGTGGCTGAAGCCGGCACACGGTCATGATGGGCGAGGCCCTGACATGTGTGAGCAACAGACACGCCGGTTCGAGGTGGTGGTCGAAGAAGGACCTCCTCACGGTGGCCTCTATGAGCTGGAGCAAACGACCTACTACAAGGTCGTTGACCGGCATTCGGGACAGGTCGTTATGACCTTCGAGGGTCAGATGGAAGCGAGCCTGAGCACAACCACCGGAATGTGGGAGGACTATCGTCTCTCCGGCGTGTCTGAGGTCAGCATTGCGCCAGACGAACAGGCGGTCGTCGTCAAGTACTATGACGGCCGTGAGGAGACGGTGCCGCTACAAGCCGCCACAGGGTGTGTCTGAACCCTTAGCCAACAGAGCTGATACTGCACAATCGCGGGCAGAGTCAGCCGTGATGGGAGGAGTATCGCCATGGCGCTGATGACGAAGGACGAATACATCGCCAGCCTGCGCAGGCTAAAAAGGCGGGTGTTCATCATGGGCGAGGAGGTGGACAACCTGGTCGACCACCCGCTGGTCCGGCCGTCGCTCAACGCCTGTGCCATGACCTACGAGCTGGCCCACCGGCCCGAGCACGCCGGCCTGATGCTGGCCACCTCGAGCCTGACCGGCCAGACGGTCAACCGCTTCACCCACCTGCACCAGAGCGCGGCAGACCTGGTGGCCAAGGTCAAGATGCAGCGCCTGCTGGGGCAGACGACCGGCTGCTGTTTCCAGCGCTGCGTGGGCATGGACGCCTTTAACGCCCTCGATTCGGTGACCTACGAGATGGATCGGGCCTTGGGGACAGGCTATCACGCCCGGTTCCGCCGCTACCTGCAGCAGGTGCAGGAGCGCGACCTGGTGGTGGACGGGGCGATGACCGATCCAAAGGGCGACCGGCGGCTGAGCCCTTCGCAGCAGGCCGACCCCGACCTGTTCGTGCACATCGTCGACAGGCGATCGGACGGCATCGTGGTCCGCGGCGCCAAGCTCCACCAGACCGGGGCGCTGAACTCGCACGAGATCATCCTCATGCCCACCCAGGCGCTGGCCGAGCAGGACCAGGACTATGCCGTCGCCTGCGCCGTCCCCGCCGATGCCCCGGGCATTGTCATGATCTATGGCCGGCAGCCATCGGACACGCGCAAGCTGGAAGGGGGCCAGCTCGACGTGGGCAACCGCGAGTTCGGCGGGCACGAGGCGGTGATCATCCTGGACGACGTGTTCGTTCCCTGGGAGCGGGTGTTCATGGCCGGCGAATACGGCTTCAGCCGGCTGCTCGTCGAGCGTTTTGCCGGCTATCATCGCCAGAGCTACGGCGGCTGCAAGGTGGGCGTCGGCGACGTGCTGATCGGGACGGCCCATATGCTTGCCATGCCGGAGCCGGCCAGGACCTTCACCAGGAGATCCTGGCCTGGGCCGATGGGCGCGCCCGACAGGTGTTGGGGACCCCCAGTGGGCTTGCTAAATGGTGTGTGAACGTGTTCGCCGACCAGGCCGGCCGGATCCGCGACCTGGAGCAGGCCGGATTCGTCTCACAGGCAGACATGGGCGAGGATTCCTGGTCGAAGGTGCTGATGCGGCGCCCGGCCAGGGCCGGCTGGCCGGCTACACCCTGCCGGCAGGGGTTACCATCCGCCCCTTGGCGGGACAAAGCGAAGTGAGCGCCTACGCCGACCTGCAGCGGATTGTGTTCGGCACCAAGAACATGACGGCGGGGTGGCGCAGCCGCACCTTACAGCAGCCGCAATATGTCCCGGACCTGGATCTGGTGGCCGTCGCTCCGGACGGCAGCCTCGTCGCGTTCTGCATCTGTTGGCTCGACAAGGAGACCAACCCGGTGAGCGGCCAGGTCGAGCCGCTGGGCGTGCACCCCGACTGGCGCAAGTCGGGCCTGGGCCGGGCTATCCTGTCTGAGGGGTTGCGGCGGCTCCGGTCTCACGGGGCGAGCCAGATCTATGTTGAAACGGACAACTATCGCGATGCGGCCCTTATGCTTTACGAGTCGGCCGGCTTTCGAGTGATAAAGGACGTCCTGGTCTACGCCAAAGACTATGAGGACGCGTAGGGTTTATTCCTGGTGTTCCCCCGTTAGCGGCACAAACAACACGCCGGTGACGTTGCGCTTCTTGATCTCCTGTGCCCTGCTTGGTGATCTGCCACAAGCGTCTGGTAGCCGCCGGGCGGGCCGACGGGGACGACCAGCGAGCCGCCGTCGGCCAGCTGCTGCACGAGCGGCTGGGGGATGTGGTCGGGGGCGCAGGTGACGATGATGGCGTCGTAGGGGGCGTGTTCCTCCCAGCCGTAATAGCCGTCGGCGTAAAGGACGTGGACGTTCTTGTAGCCCAGCCGTTCCAGCCGCTCCTTCGCCTCTGTGGCCAGCGGCTCGACGATCTCGACGGTGTAAACCTCGGCGACAATCTCGGACAGGATGGCTGCCTGGTAGCCCGAGCCGGTGCCGATCTCCAGGACGCGGTCGGTCTCCTTCAGCTCGAGGAGCTCGGTCATGAGGGCGACGATGTAGGGCTGGGAGATGGTCTGGCCATGGCCGATCGGCAGGGGGTGGTCGGCGTAGGCCTGATCGACATAATTACTGGGTACGAACTCGTGGCGGAGCACATGCTCCATGGCGCGCAGCACGCGCACATCCGTGACGCCCCGGTCGCGGATCTGATACTTGACCATGTCCATTCTTTCCTCCAACCGGTCGTCGCTTTCGACGGTGAGCGTGGCGGCAGGCCCTCTGGGACCTGGGCTGACCAGCAGCAAGCCGCCGGCCAGGAGGGCCAGTACGCCGAAGCAGATAGGATGGCGACCAACGTCCGCCGCTTGCCGGTCATGACAGCACTCTCCGCACCTCCTGGAGCAGGTCGCCCACGCTAAAGGGCCGCAGCAGTACCGGCGGCCCTGGCAGGCCTGCCTGGGTCAGAGTGGTGCGATCCAGCGCGCCGCCGCACAGAATCAGGGGAGCCTGGCCGGTCAACTGGGACAGGTCTTGGAGCTGTTGGAGAGTGACCTGCTGATCTTGTAGGTCGAGCACCGTCAGTCGCGATGGCTCGCCGCCGCGCAGCAGGTGGGCGAGCGCGGTTTCGAGAGCAGGCAGGGCCAACACCGAGCACCCCTCCTCCAGGAGCTGAGCGTACACCAGCCGCCGGAACTGCCGGTCGGCCGCGATCAGCAGAACGTCCTCCACGCCCCTATTGTAGCACGTTGTGGCCGAAAACTCAAGGCCCGTCAGGTTTTCACGCAGATCCCCGACCGGGGACGAAACCTGACGGGCCTGACCCGGCGGCGTGGGAGCCGCCTCTGCTGGACTCCCAGGGAAACCTGACGGGTCTGTTGCTTTCTACAGCTCCTCGATCCGGGAGCGGATCTGCCCCAGCTCGCTGCTGATCTGGTCCAGCTCGCCCTCGACGCGGCCGAGCTTTTGCTGCTCAGAGCGGACAAAGCGGGTGTACGGGGCGATCGCCTCGCGCAGCCGCTGCACGCTGCGACTCAGCTCCCGCTCGAACGCTTCCGTCATCGATCTTCATGAGCTGTTCGCGCAGCGTCTCCAGCTTGGCTTGCAGATCGGCCTTGGCCCGGCGCCGCTTGGTGGGGATGATCAGCAGGCCGACGATGGCCAGCGTGCTGGCGGCCAATACTCCGGTGACAGTCGGCCAGGGCGGTGTGGAGGACGACGACCAGCAGCGCGCCCAGCCCGACTGCGCCGACCTCGACCAGGGCCGCGCCGGCCACGGCGTCGCGCACGCCTTCGGCCAGTTGTCGGGCCTCGGCCTGGCGGTCGTAGGACAGGACCACATCCTGGGCGGCGCGCCCGACCGAATCGAGGAGCGCCCGGCGGTTGTACTCAAAGGGACCGCCGACCTGGCCGATGATCTTGTCATCGCCTCTTAGCTGTCGTGCATCGGCCTCGGCCTGGAGCCTGGCCCGATGGCGATCCAGGTATTCCAGGGTGGCCTGCCACTGGCGCAGGTCCTTTTCGACCAGCCAGTCGATCAGGCTCTGCACGTCACGCTCGATCTCCTGCGGGGTGTCGGCCACCACCTGCCGCTCAAACTCGCCGCGGATCCGCTGGGTGTTGATCAGGTCCAGGACACGGGCCACGCGCAGCGTCTCGTCAAAATAGGTCATGCCCCGGCTGTTCATCGCCAGCAGCGCGTTCTCGACGTCGGCCAGCCGGTAGCGAAAATCGCGCTGCATGTCCTGGCGGTAGATGTCGAGCTGGCTCTCGATGTTGTCGATGGCCGTCACGTCCTTGGCCAGGAGGTCGAGCCGGCCGCGGGCCAGGTCCAGGTACCGGCCGGTCAGCCGCTCGCCCACGCCCAACGGGTTCTGCAGCTTGAGCTGCACCCGGCTCTTTTCGTCGAGCGTCTTGAGGATGTAGGTTTCCATGGCCTGGAAGCGGCTCGCGGACCACAGGGAATCGTGCTCCGCGCCGGTCCTGGGTCTGCTTGGCCCGCAGCGCCAGCCGTGCCGACACGGGCAGGATCTCGGGCGCAAAGCCCAGCAGGGTCAGGGCGTTCTGCCGGATATAGTCCACGACGTGGGCCACTTCCGGGCTCGTCGATCAGGTCGATCTTGTTCAGGATGATGACCACCTTCTTGCCCCACTGGCGGATCTGCTCCATGAATGCCCGCTCGCTCTCGGTGAAAGGCCGGTCGGCCGAGGTGACAAAGATGACCAGGTCGCTGCGGGGCACAAAGTTCTGGGTCAGCTGCTCGTGGCTGCGGATGATGGCGTTGGTGCCGGGCGTATCGACGATGTTGATCTCCTGCAAAAAGTCGGCGGGGTAGGTGACGGCCAGCACTCCCTCCTCTTCCACCTCCCGGCCGGGCTCGGGGCCGTAGCGCAGGATGTGGATCTGGCTGGTGGTGGGGGTCACCCCTTCTGGCAGAAAGCGATCACCCAACAGGGCGTTGATAAAGGCCGACTTGCCGCTGTTGAACTCGCCGACGATCACCAGCAGAAACAGCTCGTCGAGCTGGTGGAGCGATTTGGATAGGGTGGACTGGTCCTCAGGGGTGACCTCAAAGCCGGCCAGCGCCAGTTGCAGGCGCTCCAGCCACTTTTTCTCGTCCTTGACCAGGTCCGATTGTTTGCGACTAAGGATGTTCCGAAGCAAGAGTATCCTCCAGTTCGAGCCTCTAGACCCACGCCTGCCGCGGGAGGCCGCTCGTCGAGGCGCAGCCCGGCTTCTTGAGCCAGGCGCACGGCCTCGGCATACTCGTTGGCCGTGGGGCGCCGGTCGAGGGGCGGCAGGTCGTGAGCGCGGTAGCAGGGACGGTATTGGGCCATCACGTTGATATACGTATTGGGCGAGATTTCGTCGCGCAGAAAGCGGACGATCGGAGCTGTTCCGGCCAGGCCGCTCGGGCAGGACCAGGTGGCGGACCAGCAGGCCGCGCCGGGCCACGCCCTGTGCGTCCACCGCCAGGTCGCCCACCTGGCGGTGCATCTCCTTGACGGCGGCCTGGTTGACCGCCGGATAGTTGCCGACCCTGGATAGGCGCTGGCCGACGCTCGGCGTCGGCGTATTTCATGTCGGGCATATAGATGTCGATCACGCCGTCGAGCAGGGCCAGCGTCTTGAGCGAGTCGTAGCCGCCGGTGTTGTAGACCAGCGGCAGGCGCAGGCCGGCCTCGGCGGCGATCAGCAGCCCGGCCAGGATCTGGGGCACGACGTGGCTGGGCGAGACCAGGTTGATGTTGTGGCAGCCCTGGGCCTGGAGGCTGAGCATCATCGCGGCCAGCTCTTCCGGCTCGACCTCGTCGCCCTCGCCTCCCTGGCTGATCTCGTAGTTCTGGCAGAACTGGCAGCGCAGGTTGCACCAGGCGAAAAAGATGGTGCCCGACCCACCGCTGCCGACCAGCGGCTCCTCTTCGCCAAAATGGGGACCCTAACTGGACACGACGGCCCGCTCGCCGGTGTGGCAGCCGGCGCCGGTGCTGCCCTCCAGGCGGTTGGCGCCGCACTCGCGGCCGCACAGGTCGCACGCCTCCAGGCGGGCATAAGCTGCCGCCACCCTGCGTCTCAGCTCCCCTGATCGCAGCAGCCCTAGATACGCCGCTTCAAACCCCATCTCACGTCCTGGTCATTCGCCGATTTGCCTCACCAGCTCACCGGCACCATCTGCGTCCGGTAGTTGCGGTCCTGGTACTTCACGTGCTTGTTCTGCCGCCCATACTCGTACAGCCGCCGGGTGATCTCTACGTCCTGCTGGCAATAGTCCAGGATCTCCTGGATGCGGCCCTCCCTGTACCAGCGCACCGCCTGCAGGCCGTCGGCCGACTTGGCTATGCCCAGCGTGGCCTTGGCCAGGTTGTCGAGGCCGATCCGGAAGCCGAGCCGGCGGTAGATCTGATCCAGCATGTCCACGGTCTGGGGAGGACTCAGTGGCCCATATGGCCTGCAGCACCTCATAGTCAAAGCTGAGCACGTTAAAGCCGACCACCAGGTCGGCGGCCTTGAGCTCGGCCAGCAGGTCGGCGACGTCCTCTTCGGTGTAACGGCGAAAGGCCCCGGCGGCGGTGGAGTAGGTGACCGCCGCGGCCAGGCCAAGGTCCCTGATGTTTTGGCGGCCTCCTACCTCGTCAAAGGTGCGCTGCGTTTCCACGTCGAAAAAGACGGTATTCACGCCGTCCATTCTATCATGAACCGACCACCGGCGCAAGCTGTTTGCCTTTTCCCACCATCTGGGGTATAATCCCGCCGTCAGGAGAGGGAAGGAGCCACTCCTCTAGAAAGAGCATCGATGCATCAGACATACGTGGCCCTGGACCTGGAAACCACGGGCCTCGATCCCAAGCGCGACGCCATCATGGAAGTGGGCGTCGTGCGTTTTCGTGTCTCCCTGGGCAACGACACGGTCCAGTCCCAGGTCCTCGATAGCTGGTCCAGCTTTGTCAACCCTGGCCGGCCGATCCCGATCCAGATCCAACAACTGACCGGCATCACCCACGAACAGGTGATGCGAGCCCCGCGCTTTGGCCAGGTGGTGAGCCAGCTGCGCCGCTTCGTGGGCGACTCGCCCGTGGTCGGCCACAGCATCAACCTGGACCTGGGCTTCTTGCGGCAGAACGATCTGCCCGCTGCCCAACCCGGCCATCGACACCTTCGAGCTGGCCGGCATCCTGGTGCCCCACGCCGCCCGCTACAGCCTGGTCAAGCTGGGTGAGAGGCTGGGCCTGCCGAACCTGTGCACCCACCGCGCCCTGGAAGACGCACTGGCGGCCAAGGAGCTGTTTGTGGCGTTGCTGGAGTATGCCGCCAGGCTGCCGGCGCCTATCCTGCGTGAGATCAACCGCCTGGCCGGCGACGGCTGGTGCGATTGGCCGCTCCGGTCGATCTTTCGCGACGTAGAAGAGGGCCAGACCCGCAGCGCCTTCCGCGGCTCCATCGGCCAGCAGTTGGCTGCCTTTCGCGCCAAGGACGATCCCGACGATCTGCTGGGGCCGCTCTTTGCCGTCGCCGAGTGCCGAGGCAGAGGAGCTCGTCCCGGCCAAGACTCCGCGCGCCCTCGACATCCAGGCCCTGACGGCCATGTTCGAGCCGGACGGCCTGTTTGCCCACGGCCTGCCCGGCTTTGAGTACCGTCCTCAGCAGGTGGAGATGCTGCAGGCGGTGGCCGGCGCGCTAAACAGGAAACAGCACCTGCTGGTCGAGGCCGGCACCGGCACCGGCAAGAGCCTGGCCTATCTGCTGCCGGCGGTCACCTTTGCCCACCTGAACGGCGAGCGGGTGGTCGTCTCGACCAACACCATCAACCTGCAGGATCAGCTTTTCCAGAAGGACATCCCCGACCTGCAAAAGCTGCTTCCTTTCGAGTTCCGCGCCGCCGTGCTCAAGGGGCGCAGCAACTACCTCTGCCAGCGGCGGCTGTCGGTGCTGCGCCAGGCCGGCGTCCGCTCGCCCGAAGAGATGCGGATGCTGGCCCGCGTGCTGGTGTGGCTGCCCAGCACCCAGACCGGCGAGCGGGACGAGCTGTTCATGCCCGACCTGGCCGAGCAGGCACTGTGGGGCAAGATCTCGGCCGAGAGTGACACCTGTACGCTCGGATCGCTGCCGCTTTCGCGAGCGGGGACGCTGCTTCTTCTACCGGGCCAGGCGGGCGGCCGAGTCGGCGCACCTGGTCATCGTCAACCACGCCCTGCTCCTGTCCGACGTGGCGGTAGACCGCTATGGCGGGCACGTCCTGCCCGAATACCGCTATCTGATCGTGGACGAGGCCCACCATCTGGAGGCGGCGATCACGCGCCAGTTGAGCTTTGAGGCCGACCAGGGGGCGGTAGAGCGGATCCTCAACGACCTGGCCCGGCCGGTGGGCGTGCGGCGCTATGCCGGCTTTCTGGGCGAGGTGCTGACCCGCTGCCGGGGCGTGATCCCGCCCGACCAGTGGGCCACCCTGGAGGATCACGTCGCCCGGCTCCAGCGCCAGATCGAGTCGGCGCTGACCCAGCTATACTCCTTTTTCAACGTCCTGGGCGGATTCCTGCGGGAGCATGGCCAGAAGCGGGGCGACTATGACCAGCGGCTGCGGCTGACGAGCAGCCTGCGCGTCCAGCCGGCCTGGAGCGACGTCGAGATGACCTGGGATAACCTTTCGGCGCAGCTCACCCGCGTGGCCGACGACCTGGAAAAGCTGTGCGGTGGTCTGACCGAGCTGGACGGCTTACGGAGTGAACCGACCTGGAGGGGCTGGTCCAGGACTGCACCGGCTACCTGGCCAGGCTGCGGGAGAACCGGGAGCAGATCAACGCCTGCATCGCCGAGCCCGACCGGGCGCAGATCTACTGGGCGAACGTGTCCAGCGACGAGCAGCGGGTGGCGCTCCACGCTGCGCCGCTGCACGTCGGCGGCCTGGTGGAAAAGCACCTGTTCCACGCCAAAGAGTCGGTCATTCTCACCTCGGCGACGCTGGCCACCGACGGCAGCTTTGACTTTATCCGCGGGCGGCTGTCGGCCGTGGAAGCCGACGAGCTGTCGGTCGGCTCGCCGTTTGACTTCAAGAGCTCGACCCTGGTCTACCTGCCGACCGACATCCCCGAGCCGAACCAGCCCTACTACCAAAAGACGGTCGAGGAGGCGTTGATGGCCCTGTGCCGCGCCACAGAGGGCCGGACGCTGGTCCTTTTCACCTCCTACTCTCAACTGCGGCTGACTTCGCAGGCCATCGCCCGCCCGCTGTCCGAGATCGGGCATCGCTCGTCTATGAGCAGGGCGGGGGTGTGTCGCGGGTACAACTGCTGGAGAATTTCCGCACGGTGCCGCGCTCGGTGCTGTTGGGCACGCGCAGCTTCTGGGAGGGGATCGACGTGGTCGGGCCGGCGCTGAGCGTGCTGGTGATCGTCCGGCTGCCCTTTGCCGTGCCCGACGATCCGATCTTTGCCGCCCGGTCGGACACCTTTGACAACCCGTTTGCCGAGTATGCCGTCCCCGAGGCGATCCTGCGCTTCCGCCAGGGGTTTGGCCGCCTGATCCGGACCAAGACCGACCGGGGCGTGGTGGTCATCCTCGACAAGCGGGTGCTGACCAAGTCCTACGGGCCGATGTTCCTCAACTCGCTGCCCGAGTGCACGCAGGTGCGCAGCTCACTGGTCAAGCTGCCCGACGCAGCTAAGCGCTGGCTGGCGAAAGGCGGCAGCGTGGAATAGCGAAAGGAGGGGGATCATGAACCGCAGCCGTTCAGTGCTCATGACTCTGGCCTTGCTGACACTGGAACTGGTATTGATGGTGCTGCTGGCCGGACAAGCGGCAGTAGCATATCCAGGGGAGAGTGTTGTCCTGACCGTCTGCCCGGCCGGGCCACCCGACTGCCAGTACGACTCGGTCCAGGCCGCTGTGGATGCGGCGGGCGAAGAAGATCTACTCAAGGTGGCGACCGGCGTCTATACCGGCGTGCAAAGCCGTCCGGTCCCGCCGGGATACCTGCTGCCTCCTGCGAGTGGAACGATCACCCAAGTGGTATACCTCGACAAAACGCTCACCATCCATGGCGGCTACACTGCACCCGGTTTTGCCGATCCGCCCGATCCCGAGGCCAACCCAACCACGCTGGATGCGCAAGCACAGGGACGCGTCCTGTTTATCGTGGGTAGCGTCAGCCCGGTCATCGAAGGACTGCGCTTCACCGGCGGCGATGCCGGCGGTCTGGGTGGCAGCTATTGGGGCCATGGGGATGCCGGCGGAGGGGTATTCGTAATGGGTACCGCGGCTACCATCAGCAACAGCCGCATCGTGAGCAACAGTGCCCAGTTCGGCGGCGGTTTGTATCTGGAAAGCAGCAGCGGCACGCTTGCCGGAAATACGATTGCCGCCAACAGCGCCAGTCAGAGGGGCGGTGGGGTACAACTGCATGAAGGTACTGCCACACTCACCGGGAACAGGATTGTTGCCAATACGGCCGGTTCTGGGGGCGGCCTCTACCTCTGGTCCAGCCACGCAACGCTTGACCGAAATCTTGTCATGGGCAATGAGGCCAGCTCGGGAGGAGGGCTGTATCTGTACTACGGGGATGACAGATTGAGCGAGAATGTCATCTCTGCCAACACCGGCAATAACGATGCGGGTGGGCTATATCTTATGTATAGCCAAGCCAGCCTCAGTGGGAATACGGTCCAAGACAACACTGCCGCCTTCGCTGGAGGTGGTCTCTACCTCGAAGAGAGCCAAGCCAGCTTGAGAGGAAACGCCGTCCTGAGCAACACCGCCAATATCGACGGCGGCGGACTGTATCTCATGGCAAGCGATGCAATCCTCGGAGGCAATGTCATCTCAGGCAACATCAGCTCGATGAACGGTGGGGGAGTGGCCTTGGTCCAGAGCGTTGCCGTGCTCAGCGGCAACAGGATCTCCGCCAACACTGCCTCGCAAGGTGGTGGGGTATACCTGGAGGACAGCCCGGCCATCATTGCCGGCAACAGCATCTCCGGCAACATACTGTACGGCGATGGGTCACTAGGTTGGGGCGCCGGGCTATCCCTGTGGTCTAGCGATGCGGCAATCCATGGCAACCTTGTTGCCGGCAACACCGGTCATTGGACTGGCGGAGGCATTTCCCTCTATCAAAGCGACGCCACGCTCGATGGGAATGCCGTTGTTGGCAATTCTGCCCGCTATGGCGCCGGCCTGTACTTTGAGCACAGCAGTCCTGTTGTTAGCAATACGATCGTGGCCAACAATCAGGTTGCCGATTCCGGAAGTGGGCTGCGCATGAGCGGATCCGGCTCCGCCCGCCTGCTGCACAGCACATTCGCCCACAACACCGGCGGTGATGGGACCGGGATCTATGTTGCAGGAACGGTATGGCTGACCAACACGATCGTAGTCAGCCATACAGTGGGCATCTACGTCAACAGTAACAAGACGGCCGTGATCGAGGCAACGCTGTGGGGCAGCGGCGAGTGGGCCAACGGCGCCGACTGGGCAGGCCCCGGCGCCATCGTCACCGGCACGATCAACTTCTGGGACAATCCGGGGTTCGTGGCTCCCGCAGCCGGGAACTATCATGTCGGCCCGTCCAGCGGGGCGCTCGAGCGGGGCGTGGCCACCGGCGTGATCGGCGACATCGACGGCCAGCCCCGCCCTTACCAGGCTCCCGACCTGGGTGCCGACGAGTATTGGCCACCCGGCGTGCTCAAGCACGCCTACCTGCCGCTGGTGATCAAGGGCCGATGAAGAGATCCACCTACCAGGTCTGGCCGCCGAAAGCCAGCCCATAGCGCACGGCCAGCAGTCCGGCAAATAGGATTGTAGCTGCGGCCACTATCAGCCAGTCGACGCCGGTCAAGGCAAGGTCATGCAGGACCGTGCGGCGGGCCGGGTAACCCAGCCCCCGCGCTGCCAGGGCCATCCCCAGATTGTCGCTCAGCCGCAGCGAGGCGATGATCGTCGCCACCAGGATCGGAACGTAAGAGCGCGCCCGCCGCATAAAGCCCCCCTGGCCGACGATCCAGCCTCGCGCCTGTTGCGCCTCGCCAATCGATACGAACAGGCCATAGGCGGTCGGCAGGTAGCGGATGGCCAGGCCCACGGTCAGTCCCCAGGGATAGGGCAGACCCAGCTTGACCAGACCCTGCACCAGCCGGCTCGGATCGGTGGTCAGCAGCAGAACGGTGGCGACGAAGGCCAGCGTCGCCGCCCGCAGGGCATAGCTCAGCCCGTCCAACAGCCCGGCGACCGTCAGGCGCAGCGGCCCCAGGCGGAACAGGTCTGGCCCGGGGCCGGGGGCGAAGAAGGGCTGCAGCACCAGGATCATGGCCAGCAGCGGCACCAGGCGGGCCCACAGCCAGCGCAGCCGCTCGGCCGGCACCTGGGCCGACAGCAGGGCCAGGTGGGCCAGCAGCAACAGACCGGCCAGCATGGCGACGTTGCGGAAGAGGAAGCAGGCCACTCCGGCCAGGAGCACGGCCCACAGCTTGGCGCGTGGGTCCAACCGGTGGAGCCACGAGTCGCGCGGCAGGTAGAGATCAAAGCGCTGGCTCATGGCCTTCTTCCATCAGGGCGACATACTCGTCGCAAAAAGCCTCCACTGTCAGGCTGTCGCCGCGCATGCCGTAGGGGGCGGAGCGCCTGGGCCAGGGCAGTGACCGGCGGTGGAACCAAAGCCGCGCGGGCCAGCAGGTCGTTCTGCCGGAACACCTGGTCCGGCGGCCCGTCGGCGATGACCTGGCCCTGGCCAAGCACGACGACACGCCCGGCGCGCGCCGCAGCGAGGACCATGTCGTGGGTAACGAGGACGATGGTCCGGCCCTGGGCATGGAGGTCGGCCAGCCAGTCAAAAGTCTCCTCCAGCCCACGGGCGTCCAGGCCCACCGTCGGCTCGTCGAGGACCAGCACAGGCGGGTCCATGGCCGCCAGCGAGGCCAGCGTCACCCGCCGGCGGAGGCCGTAGCTGAGGATGGCCGGCGGCTGGCCGGCGACGGCGGCCAGCCGAAAGCGGGCCAGGGCAGCCTCGACGCGGGCCTCTATCTCGGCCTGGGACAGGCCCAGGTTGCGCGGGCCAAAGGCCAGCTCCTGCTGCACCGTGGGGCTAAAGATCTGCTGCTCGGGGCGCTGGAACAGGTACCCCACCTGGCGGGCCAGCTCGCCCATCGACCGGCCGGCGGCGTCCTGGCCGGCTACCCGCACCTGGCCGCGCCGGGGGCGGAGCAGTCCGTTGAAATGCTTGACCAGCGTCGTCTTGCCCGAGCCGTTGGCGCCCACCAGCGCCACAAACTCCCCGGCCCCGATCGCCAGGTCGACGCCCTTGACCACCGGAGCGCCTTCGCTGTACCAGAACCAGAGGCCGTCGGTTTCGCACGATGGGATCAGGCAAGGTGCACCGCCAGGGCTTCGGCCGCCTGCTCCAAAGTCAAAAAATCGAAAGCCGTGCCGAGCCTCCGGTTGAGCGCGTCGGCCAGGCGGACCGTCTGCGGGACGGCCACGCCCAGGGCCGCCAGCCTCTCGGCCTGACAGAACAGCTCACGGGGAGAACCTTCCAGGGCGACCTGCCCTTCGTCCAGCACCAGCAGCCGGTCGGCAAACGCCGCCACGGCCTCGGGATCGCTTTCGGTCATGACGATCGCCGTCGAGCCATCCTGGCGCAGGTCAGACAGTGCCGCCAGCACCTCACTGCGTCCGGCCGGGTCCAGCCCGCCCATCGGCTCGTCGAGGATCAGCACCTGGGGCCGCATGGCCAGCACCGAGGCCAGCGCCAGCCGTTTCTGCTCGCCGCCGGACAGCTCGGCCGGCGCGCGCTGCCGGATCTGCTCCAGGCGGAACAGGGCCAGCATCTCCTCAACGCGCGTCCCGATCTCCGCCGCAGGCAGCCCCAGGTTCTCCAGCCCCCAGGCCACCTCGGCCTCGACGGTGGGGTTGAAAAGCTGGGCCTCCGCCTCCTGGAAGAGGAGTCCGACCGCGCCGGCCAGGGCCGGGGGCGGATGATCGCGCGTGTCGCGCCCGGCGACGACGATGCGGCCCTCCATCTGCCCGCCGGTCAGGTGCGGCGCCAGGCCGGCCAGCAGCAGGCACAGGGTGGTCTTGCCGGCGTCGCTGGCGCCCATCACCGCCAGCCACTCGCCGGCGCGGACGTGCAGGTCCAGCCCGTCGATGACCCACGGCGCAGGCGCATCCGGCGCCAAAGGAGGGTAGGCGAAGCGCAGGCCTTCAACCAGGACGGCGTCGGTCCCCTGGCGAGGATCTTGGTTCATAGAAGATCCCAGACATCGAAAGTCTTGAGACTTCCGATGTCTATGCCCGCCTACTTGCCCAGCCGAGTGATGGGCGGATAGGCCTGCCGCACGGCAACAAATAGCGGGATGGCCAGCGCTGCCCCAATGCCCACCTGTAGGATATTGGGCACGATCTCGCCTACCGCGGCACCCATGCCGGACAAGATGATACCGGCCAGGAAATATCCGGCCACGACGATCAGTCCACCCACCACCGCGGCCAGGATCAGGCCCGCCAGCCCGGTTGCTCGCCGCACCAGCCAGCCGGCGATCCAACCCTCGAAGCCGTGGATCAGCAGGGAAAAGACGGCCCACTGGGGATAGCCGCCCAGGATGTCGGCCAGCGCCGTCCCCAGACCTCCGGCAACTCCGCCCACCCACGGGCCGAGCGCAAATGCGCTGAAAAAAACGCCCGTGTCACCCAGGTGGGCATAGCCCTTGGCCGGCGTCGGCACCTTGATCAGGCTGGTCAGCACCAGGACGATGGCGGTCATGATCGCCGTCAGCGCCAGCCGCACGCGGGTTAAGCGACTTGTTCATCTCACTCCCTCTCTACATTCCTGTGCGGCCATTATACCACCCCGGGAAGCTTGGCTCAAATGCCAGGACAACCGTCGCGAATTGCCGGTTGCTTCGTTCTGGGGTATAATCTTCGGAGTGCCATGAACATCGTCATGATCGGCCCCTTTGCCTTCAAGCCCAAGAGCACGGTGAGCGCCCGCGCTCTTTTGATCGGCCAGGCGCTGGTCAAGCGCGGCCACCGGGTGACCATCCTGCTGCCGCCCTACGACAACCTCGACGACTCGGGCCGGGCCTGGACCCAGGAAGGCGTCTCGCTGGAGAACATGGTCCTGCCCCGCGACGACGCCTGGCGCCGGATCGTCGTTCCGGTGCGCATGGCCCGCCGGGCAGTAGCTCTGCAGCCGGACGTGATCCACGTCTTCAAGCCGATCGGCTACAGCGGGCTGGCCGGCATCTATCTGCGCCGGCTGTCCCGTCGCCCGCTGGTGCTCGACACCGACGACTGGGAGGGGACCGGCGGCTGGACCGACGTAAACCCCTATCCGGCGTTACTGAAGCGGCTCTTCCCCTGGCAGGAGCGGTGGCTGGCCCTCCATGCCGACGCCGTGACTGTGGCCAGCCGCGCCCTGGAGACCCAGGTGTGGGGCTTTGGCGTGGACCCGGCGCGGGTAACCTACCTGCCCAACGGCCCCGATCCGGCCCTGCGGGACCAGCCGCCGGCAACCGACGAGCAAAAGGCGGAAGTCCGGGCCAAGCTCGGCGTGGGCGATGCGCCACTGGCCATCTATGTCGGGCACATCCCACGCGGCAGCGACATGGACCTGGCCATCGAGGCGATGGCCCGCCTGGCCGGCCAGTTGCCCGAGGCCCGGCTGGTCATCGCCGGTGCGGGCGACGGCCTGCCCGATCTCAAGGCCAAGGCCCAATCGCTCGGGATAGCGGATCGGGTCATCTTTCCCGGCTGGATCCCACGTGAGCAGGTGCCACTGTATGTGGCCGCAGCGGACATTTCGGTGAACCCCTACCGCGACAGTCTGATCAACCGCAGCAAGTGCGCCGTCAAGGGGGTGATCGCCATGGCCATGGGCAAAGCGGTGGTCTCCACTCGGGTGGGCCAGAACCTGGAGTATATCGAGCACGGCCGTTCGGGCCTGCTGACCGAGCCGGGCGATGCCGACGAGCTGGCCCAGGCGCTGCTGGCGGTGCTGTCCGACCGGGAGTATGCGGCCGAGCTGGGCCGCAACGCCCGGCAGCGGATATGGCGCAAGTTCGACTGGGACGCCCGCGCCGGGTTGGTGGAAGACGTCTACCAGGCCGCCCAGGATCGGGCCAAAAGCAGGTGATGGCGGCTCGCAGACGGTTGTCAGAGTGGGTGCGGGTGTCCAGTGGGCAGTGTGATCGACATTCACTTGCCTGTCCAATGCCGGTGAAAGTCCCGGAGCGAAGCGAAGTGGAAAGTCCCGGAGCGAAGCGAAGTGGAAAGTCCCGGAGCGAAGCGCAGTGGATGGCTCGCTCCGGACGAAACACTCGCGGATTGTCTGCCCCCGTGTTGCACATCGTCACGGCCCGCCTTACTCCACTGCCTGTAGGCGGTTCAGAAGCCAGCAAAAAGCAGGAGACCAAACTACCATGATCGCTTACCTGACCGGAGACTACCTTTCCCAAGACCAAATCCACATCTCCCCCGACGACCGGGGGTTTCTGCTTGCCGATGGGGCATACGAAGTCATCCGCGCCTATCGGGGCCGCCTCTTCAGGCTGGACGCACACCTGGAACGTCTGGCGCGCAGCCTGCACGAGCTCGGCATCGGAGGCCTGGATGTGGCTTCTCTGGGTCAAGTGGCCGATCGACTCGTCCGCGACAACGGCTTGACCGGTGGCGACGCCTCGGTGTACATCCAGGTCACACGGGGGGCAGGCCCGCGCAGTCGCCCCTTTCCCGACCCGCCGATAGCACCGACCGTATATGGTGCAGCCTCCGCCTTTGCTCCACCCACCGAGCAGCAACAGGCAGGTATCAAGATCGCCCTTCTACCTGACATCCGCTGGGCACGCTGCGACATCAAATCCATCTCCCTGCTCCCCACCGTACTGGCTGCACAGCGGGCTAAGGAGCTGGGCGTGGACGAGGCTGTGTTTGTCCGCGACGGTGCCATCACCGAAGGCACGCACACCAATTTCGCCGCGGTGCTCGACGGGATGCTGGTCACCCCGCCCCGCAGCCAATACGTCCTCGCCGGTGTCACCCGGCAGACAGTCCTGGAGTTGTGCCGCGAGCTAGGGATTCCCTTTGAGGAGTTCCCGATCCTCGAACACTGGCTAGACCACGCGCGAGAATGTATGCTACTGAGTACGTTTCTCGAAGTGATGCCCGTAGTCGAGATAGATGGCCGCTCGGTGGGTGATGGCAGGCCCGGACCCATTACTCGTCGGCTGCAGCAAGCCTTTGCCGAGCTTACATCCAGGCTGCAGCGCTGAGGGAGCGTATTCGTGGGTTGTCCCCTGTGGCTGCCGCTCGTCGCCTGGATGGGGTTGATCTTTTGCCTTTCAGCCCAGCCCGATCTGCCGCACCCCTCGAACGGTTGGCTGGATTGGCTGATGAGCAGTGCGGCGCACCTGTTTCTGTTCGCAGTGTTGGCCATACTGTGGGCGCGAGCCCTCGGGCAAGGCCGGCGATCGTGGCTGACCGCGCTGGCGCTGACCCTCTTGTACGCGCTGTCCGACGAGTTCCACCAGATCTTTGTGCCTGGCCGTCACGCCGATCCGTTGGACCTGGCATTTGATGCGTTGGGCGCCGTGTCAGGCCTGGCGGGCTGGGTTTGGCTGCGGCGCAGGATCTCGATCTCTCCAAAGAGCCGATCCTGACGGACAATGATCCGTAGCTGCTTGATCATCTCCAGCACAGCCAGCAGCGTGACAATGATCTCCACACGGTTGGACGTGCGTTCCAGCAGCCGGCGGAAGCTGATCGACCGGCCGTGGTCTGTCTCCCGCTCGATCAGCCCCATCTGGTCGGCGATGGTGATTGCAGCCGGTGTAACAACGCCGTTAACAGAGGGCATTTCTGCCTGAGCTGCCAGCACCCGGTGGACCACCGCCAGCAGATCATCCAGTGTCACGTCACTCAGGTCTGTCACGCGGTCGAGAACGGGTGTGCCCGCCAGCCGGATGTAGGACTGCCGCCCGCTGCTTTCCAATTCCCCCAGCCAGCCGGCCGCCTGCTTGAACTGCTTGTAGATGATGAGCTGTCGGATCAGGTCCTCGCCGATGTCCGCTTCGTCCGGCCCATAGGGGGGAGCCGGCGCCGCGGGCGGCTGAGGCAGCAGCACGCGCGACTTGATAAGCAGCAGTTTGGCGGCCACCACCAGAAAATCGGCCAGGTGGTCGGGGTCCCGCTGGCTCACCTGGGACAGGTATTCCAGGTATTGATTGGTTACCTGAGCCAGCGATACCTGGGTAATATCCAGCTCCTGGCGCTCGATGAGGTGCAGCAGCAAGGCGAGCGGCCCCTCGAAGACAGGCAAAGCGACCTGATAGAGGGGCAGCTCGGCGCCGGGCACGGTCATCTCGCTCCGCTCTGCGGCAAGATCTCCTTCAGGGGAGGGGACTGGCATCATCGTCATACCGATTTCTTCTCTATAAATGCAGGTGGGGCCATTATAGCGCAGAACCGCCGGCTTGTCCAGCTACTCCAGGCCGCTGCAACCCTGGTCGGTGAACGGCGTATAGGGAGCAGAATGTGGGAAACAGGGTTTCCCAGAAGATTGGGGAGGCAAGATGTCAAAGCGTAAGACCAAGACCCTGGAAGCTGAGCCGCTGGCAGAAGAAAAGCCGGACAAGGCTCTGGAAGTTGTGCCGCTGGAGGAGGAAAAGCCGGTCGAAGAGGAAAAGCCGCCCGAGGCTCTGGAAGCTTCGCCGGTTAAGGAGGAGAAGCCGAGCGCAGTGGTGCCCAAGCAGGCGCCCTACCTGGGACTGACCCGCGACGAGATGACCTGGGCGGCGCTGGCCCATGCCAGCATCCTGGTGACGCTGGCGATAGGGCTGGCCACGGGTGGCCTCGGCGCCATTGTCGGGGTCGCACTGCCAGCCATCATCTGGTATGCGCACCGGGGCAAGTCGGCCTATGTCGTCGACCAGGCACGGCAGGCGACCATCTTTCAACTGGCGGGTATCGTCGGGCTGTTGGTCCTGGTCGTGGGCGGCGCGATCCTGCTCACCGTGGCCTGGGTAGCCAGTGCGTTGTTGGTCCTGGTGCTGGTCGGTCTGGTGCTGCTGCCTGTGGTGCTGATCGTAACGCTGCTGTGGGTCGTCGCCATCGTCGCCCTGCCGATCGCGCAGGTGGTCTATAGCTGCTACGCGGCCGTGGAGGCCTACAACGGCCGGCCGTTCCGCTACCGGTGGGTGGCCGACCTGATGGACCAGTACATGGCCAGGGCCTGATCCTGGTGTGACAGGGCGCTCAGGGTCATCCCTGGGCCCCCATGCCGCAACCGCCCCTGTCCTCATACGAGGCAGGGGCGGTTGTTGGTTTTGATGGGATGGGCTAGGCCGCGGAATCGGTGCTCAGCCGGCTCCCGCCGCCAGAAGATGTGGCGCAGGGCGATGATGATCGCCCCGCCAGCCACGCAGCCGATGGCGATCCACTGCGCAGTGGCCAGCCCGCCAATCGTCCAGGCGTCGGGCCGGAAGAACTCGATGAAGAAGCGTCCCAGCGGGTAGAGGATGACATAGCCGAAGAAGACGTCCCCGTCGCGCAGCTTGTCGCCCAGCCGGGCGTGGACGTTGTACAGGATGAGAAAGACCACCAGGCACCACAGCGACTCGTACAGAAAGGTGGGGTGATATTTCAGGTCGTAGCGGCCGCCAGGCGGCGGCTGGTGGAGCCGGTTCGGGTTGATCATGATGCCCCAGGGCAGGGTGGTGGGCGGGCCGTACAGCTCCTGGTTGATATAGTTGCCCCACCGTCCCACGAACTGGCCGAAGGCCAGCCCGGCGCCACCCAGGTCCAGCCACACCAGCGGGCTCAGCTTGTTGAGCCAGCAGTAGATGAGCACGCCCAGGGCGCCGCCGACGATGGCGCCGTAGATGCCCAGGCCCTGGAACCCTCCCTTCCAGAAGGCAAACGCATCAAGAAAGTGATGCTGGTAGTAGGGCCAGCCACAGGCATAGGTGGCGTCGGGTGGGCAGTCGGCCGGCGTGGAAAAGACGTGGTACAGCCGGGCGCCGATGATGGCCAGGATGACGGCCACGATCAGCACGTTCCATACGTGGTCGGTGTTCAGGCCGCGCTTGCGGGCCAGGCGTGCGCCAAAATAGGCGCCGATGGCCACGCCGGTCATGATCAGCACGCCGTACCAGCGAACCTCAAAGGGTCCCAGGGTAAAGATGATTGGATTCATTCTACTTGCTCCATTGTCAGCACTGCCTTGGATTATAGCACAAACTAGGATATAATTGGAACTGTGAAGTGCTTGCGCAGTTCCGATTCTGCGGAAAGTACCGCTCGCCAGGAGGTAGAAGATGCCTGACAGACCGACCGAACGGAAACCCCCCTCCTCTCAGGGGGGAGACAAGATCGGCTACCTGCGCATGGTCGACATCTTTCGCGACCTGAGCGAAGCCGAGATGCAGGAGATCGATCGGGCCACGACGATCACCACCGCTCACCGGGGCAAGATCCTGTACATGCCGGAAGAGACCGGCGAAGTGCTTTTCCTGCTGAAGGAGGGCCGGGTCCAGCTCTATCGCATCTCGCCAGAAGGCAAAAAGCTGGTCATTGCCACCATCGGGCCGGGGACCGTCTTTGGCGAGATGGCCTTCATCGGCCAGGGCATGCACAACTCCTTTGCCGAGGCGCTCGAGGACTGTGTGCTGTGTGTCATGAGCCGCACCGACGTCGAGCGCCTGCTGGTCACCAAGCCCCAGGTCGCCCTGCGCATCTTTGAGGTCCTGGGCCGCCGCCTGAAAGAGGCCGAAGCGCGCCTGGAAGAGATCGCCTTCAAGAGCATTCCGGCCCGCCTGGCCTCGCTCCTGCTGCAGCTTGGCCGACGAGCAGGGCGGCGACGCCATCACCGGCCTGACCCACCAGAACCTGGGAGAGCAGATCGGCACCTACCGCGAGACGACGACCCAGACGCTCAACATGTTCAAGACCGCCGGCCTGATCGACATCGGCCGGAAAAAGATCACCGTCCTTGACGCCGACGGTCTGCGGCGAATTGCGGCCGATCAGGCGTAAACGGCGTAGCCGCTCACCGACCCCCGGGCCGGTGTGTGTGCCGAGCACTGGGCTGACTTCGCTTATCGACGGCTCGCGCACCCCAGCGGGCCACGACCTCCTCTTCTGAAGGCCAGGGCTTCGTCGAGCGCCACCGCGTGGGCGATGGCGACGTGAGCCTGCGCTCCCTGGCCTGCCAGTCTCTCTTCGATCAGCTCCAGCATGCGGGCCACGGCCTTGCGTCTTGGAGCGGACCTGCTCGCACGGCTCGATGACGCCGTCCTCCAGGATCAGCAGCGGCTTGATCTTGATCAGCGTGCCCAGGAAGGCCTTGGCATTCCCGATCCGGCCGCCCTTGGCCAGGTATTCGAGCGTGTCCACGACGAACAGGATGTGCAGCTCGCCTTTTAGCCGCTCGATGATGGGCGACGACCTGCTGGCGTGTGGCTCCGGCCGGCAATCGTCCTCGAGCGCCGCCTCGACAAGCAGGTGCAGGCCGAGGGAGGTGCACAGCGAGTCGACCACGCTGATGGGCGCCCCCGGCAGCATCTCCTGGGCGCCCATGGCCGAGTTCCAGGTGCCGCTCAGCTTGCTGGAGATGGTCAGGGCCACGACCTCGTGCCCCGCCTCGGTCAGTTCCTTGAACACCTCGTGAAACTCGCCTACCGATGGCTGGGAGGTGGTGGGCAGGGTTGCTGCCGCTGCGCAGGCGCTCGTAGAACTGCTCGTTTGAGATGTCGATCGCCCTCTTTGAACGCCTGCTCCCCGAAATGGACGTACAGCGGGACGATCCGGATGTCGTGCTCGCGGATCATCGCCTCTGGCAGGCCGGCGGTTGAATCGGTCACAATCTTGATCATGGAATGCCTCCTCTATCTGTCACCTGGATTGGGCCAGAAATGACCCGGTCGGTTGTGCCCTGGCTCTCAGAGTCGAGTATCGCCAGGCGGGGCAGCCCTCGCGCTCCGGCGTCGTACATCCCCACCTCGATCACATAGATCGCCTGGCGGCAGATCCGACGGCAGAGCAGCTCGTGGGGATCGGTGACATATTCGCCCGGCACCCAGCCGGTGGTTGGCCGGACGCCGCCGGCAGGCTCGCTGTTGTCCTGCGACAAGCACCTGCCCGCCCGGCTCCAGCAGGTGCACAAAGACGGTATAGGGCACATCCATCTCGCTCTCGCGCCTGCCAGTACAGGGTCAGGCGCAGCGTGCTGCCTGGCGCAACCGGATCGGATGGCAGGTCGGCGCCCAGCAGGGTCACCTTGTCGTCCAGGTTGGCCTCGGCGCGGCACCTGGGGTTGGGGCGCGGTGAAGACGCGGTCGGTCGGCAGGACGCGGATCGGGCCAGGGTGACCGCCGCGCCGAGCGGCGCTCCGCTCGGCGTCGACGAGCTGGGCGGCCAGCTGGGCCTGGCCCGGCTGGGCCTGGATCGGCAGGCGAAAGCCGATCTGCCCTCGCCAGGCCTGGCCCGGCTGCCAAACGCCGGTGGGATGCCAGGTGTTGGTCGGCGGGAAGGTGCCGGCGTCGTAGGCTTGGCCTGTGGCGTCGGTCAGCAGCAGCCGCAGGCCATCGTTGCCCTGCGGCTGCGACATCCACCTCCCAGCCCAGATTCGAGCAGCAGCCGGTCGCCCGGCTGCGCCTCGGTCCGGTCCAGGTCCCAACCCAGCAACACCAGCCCGTCGCCCATCTCGCTGCGCGCCGCGTGAGGCATCGCTATCTGGTCGGCAGTGACGATGTAGCCGATACAGCGTCACCGCGCCCAGCATCGGCCCGCTTGCCCTGCGGCATGCCCGCTGAGTCCAGCACGTCCAGGCCGCTCAGATCGTCCTCGGTATAGACACCAACCTCCAGGCCATAGTCGCCCGGGGGCCGGCCGGGCACCTGGGGCAGGTCGTAGCGGCCAAAGACGACCTGGCCCACGCGCCAGCGGTGCGTCGGGTACAGGTACGACGTGGGACGGCCATCCCAGCGGCCCCACACCTCGCCCGGCTCGTGTCGCGCAGCGACAGCGACACGCGATAGTCCTCGTCGAGTGGCTGCAGCGCCTCCCAGAACAGGGTCACCTGGTTTTCGCCTGTCTGGTCGTAGCCGAGCAGGTGCAGCTGGTTGCCAAAGTTGAAATCGGCCGGGTGGGCGATGGCCGGCCGGTCGCCTTCAGGGAAGCGCGTTCCCTGCGGGAAGCGATAGTGCTTGAGGCGGACCCCTGGAAAGGTCTTGGTTACGGGCTGCTCCTCCCCCGCCTCGTCGAGGAGCGCGGTCAGATAGCCCACCGGGTCGACAACCTCGTCCTGCCACAGCACCAGCCACACGCCGTCTTTCGGATCGGCCGGATCGGACAGCCAGCGGTTCAGCTGCGGGGCGATGCCATAATCGAGGGTGCTGGTTGTGTCCAGGGTGGGGCTGTCGGGCAGCAGGTGGCGAGCCAGCCCATGCGCGTAATAGTCATACACGGGGAAGAGGTGGCCCGAAGTGAGGATGACCGCCTCGTTCTTCTGGATGTGGTTGCGGAGGTAGCGGATGGCGGCCCGAAAGTCGGCCCGGGCAAAGGAAGGATCGCCATAGGCATTGCGGTCGGCATAGGCCGAGACGCCGAGAACAAAAATGAGCGCCAGGACGGCCAATTCTCCATACGCGACGCGCGCCACCCAGCCCGCGCACCCGTTGCTCGCCTGGACCGCACGGCGCCACAAGACCTCCAGTCCTCCCGCGAGGAGGAGCAGCAGCGCCGGCTGGGAGATCATGACGTAACGGGCGTTGAACTTGGGCGTGTTGTAGGACAGGATCAGGATGAGCACAGGCGGGAGGAGCAGATAGAGAAGGAGGAAGGGAATCTTGGATGGGCGGACCTCCGCTGCTCTCCCTGGCCTGGCCGCCGGGATGGCCGGGACGATTAGCCTGGGCGCCAGACGTCGAGCTGGCAGAGCGGGCAACCAGAACGAAAAGAGCGACGAGGGCGACCAGGCCGTAGACGATGGCGAGCAGGGTGCCGGGCTGCTCGGGTAGGGTCTCGCCGCCGACGAATGACAGAGCAATATCGACCAGCACCTCGCCCAGATTGAGCTGGCCGGGCCAGTAGCTTGTGTCGGCGCCGTAACGGGTCAGCAGGTGGGGCAGCCAGGGCAGGTAGGCCAGGACGATGGCCACGCCCGAGGCCAGCCCGCCCAGCGCCAGCCGCGCCGGGCGAAAGCCCTGCCCCCACCACACGATCAGAAGATAGATCGCCTGGAAGGCGAGGATGAACAGGGCAAAATAGTGCGTGTATAGTCGCGGCGACGCTGGTCAGGGTGTAGGCCAACCACAGGAGGAGATCCCCCCACACTCCCGGGTTCCTCTCCTGCCGGGAGCGCGATGCGAGCAGCAGCAGGAAGTAGCTGGACAGCAGGCACAGGAAGACCAGGAGGGTGTACATGCGCGTTTCCTGGCCGTACCAGATGTGCAGCGGCGAGACGGCCAGCAGCAGGGCGGCCAGCAGTCCAGCCAGGTGGCGGCGGAAGAGATGCCGGGCCACGCCGTAGATGAGCGGCACGGTCAGGACGCCAAACAACACCGACAGGCCGCGCACCGCCGGCTCATCGTCGCCAAAGAGCTTCATCCAGCCGTGCAGCATCAGGTAGTAGAGGGGCGGTTGGATGTCGGCCGCGGTTTGGCTTACAATCTCGCCCGGGCTCTTGTGGGACAGGTAGACGCTAAACCCCTCGTCGTACCACAGGCTCTGGGCGTTTAGGTGGTACAGGCGCAGGCCCAGTGCCAGCAGCATGATGCCCACGATCAAGACGATCGCGATCAGCGTCGAACGGTTTCTCAAAATCCCCGTCTTTCCCACCAAGGCTGGTGTTATAATAGCATATAACACGCCTGTTGGCAAATCGTTTCGCGCACTTTAGCGCGTTCTAGCGCGTCTACCCCACCACAAACACCGCCCGGCAGGCTGCTGGCATAGATAATGACCTGCATGGCCAGCGACATGGCCAGAGCATCCGACGCGGACAGCAGGCCGGTCAGGCTGGAGTACAGAGCGACGAACACCCCCTGGTTCACCCCCAGACCGGCGGCGATGGAGGGGATAAACGGGACAAAGGCAGTGAGCGGCGTCAGGATAAAGACCCACCGGATCGGTACGTCGGCGCCGACGGTCATTGCTGCCAGGTAGTTGACGACGCACGTTGCGGCCACAGTCGCCAGACCCAGTCCAAAGGCGACCAGCAATGCCCCGGCGTGAGTGCGATAGACCTGCACCGAGTCCGACAGCCTGCGGTACAGCGGCAGCAGCGCGGGCCAGGGGACCCAGGCGAAAGATCCTCTCCATCAGCCGGCGCAGCCGCTGGCTCATGAGCAGGGCAAAACCGAGCGCATAGGCGGCCAGCACGATGATCATCGTTACCAGCAGCCAGCCCATGTCGGCGCGACCCAGGCCGGCTACGGCGTAGGCCAGCCCGGCCACCGCCGCCACCAGGAAGGCGGCCAGGCCCACCAGCCGGTCGACCAGAACCGACACCGCCACCGGCGCGGCGGCGCCCGGGGTGCCGTCCATGCCCCGTGCCAGGTCCCAGCCACGCGCCACGTCGGCGCCGATCATGTTCAACAGATTGGCAAAAAAGAGACCCACCAGGTTGTGCCGAAATAGGTCGGGGTAGGCCACGCGCACGCCCAGCGTGCTGAGCAGGTATTGCCACTTGAAGACGTTCAGGCCGATGGCCACAAAGTAGATGGCCAACCCCAGCAGCCACGGCCACGGGCGCAGGTTGGCCAGCATATAGCCCCAATCGGCGTCCAGGATCGTCGGCCGGGTCACGATGTAGGCGACCAGCCCCAGGCTGATCGCCACCTTGAGAAGGGTTAGGAGCGTGGATCGGGGGTTTCTGATCTTGCCTCCTCCCTCCCCACAGAAGGGATGGTTGGATCTGCGCGGCTCGGGATCCCCTGTCCTGGGTCCTTTGTCGTCCAGGCCATGTCCCACACGACGTGCTTCTCTTTCCTGATCCGATAGTCCCACCAGCCCAGCATCCGCGAGTAGAACTCCAACAGGGCCAGATAGGCAAGCGTCGCCAGCAGGCGGATCGCGCCCCACACCTCTTCCAGGGCGATGCGCATCACCCGCCGATTCTGCAGGCTCGACACCCGGTAGCCGTACTTGTCGATCAGGTACAGGTGGCCGGCATAGTTGCGCCGCCGCTGCCTGCACGAAATCGCTCACGGTCTGCGGCCCCATGTTATAGACCACGGCGTCGGGCGCATAGCGGACCTGCAGCCCGCGCTGGACGACAAGAGCCTCGACGAACGCCTCGTCCATGGCCACGTCGGGCGGCAGCCGGTCGAACACCTTGCGAAAGGCGATCAGCTCGCCCAGGCGCGGGATCTCCAGGCAGAGCTGGTGCTCCATCTTCAGCCGCAGGTACGACAGTAGCCCGACGACGTGATCGGGCGTGTTGACCGCCACCTTCTGAGCGCCGGTCATGCCCACCGCCGGGTTGCGGAACATGCGCACCAGGTTCTCGATCGCGTCCTCGTGGGGCAGCGTGTCGCCGCTCTCCAGGACGCAGATCTGTTCCTGGGCGTGGGCCAAGAAGAGGTTGATCGCCGAGGTCTTGCCCTCGCGCTTCTCCTGGACGTGGAGCTGGATGCGGGGGTCGCTGGCCGCATACTCCTGGCACGATCTCCACGGTGCGGTCGGTGCAGCCCGATGGCGACGACGATGATCTCGGCGATCTGCGACCTGGTACAGCCGCTGCTCGATCATCGCCTGCAGCAGCCGCCCGATGTTGGCCTCTTCGTTGTAGGCGGTGATGCCGACGCTGCACCGGATCTTGTCTGTCGCTCATTGCTATCCCATCACAGTGCGCCATGCCATCCGCACCGTGCGTGGCAGCTGCAGCCAGGTTTCTTTGCGCGTCAGGGTGCGCGCGATCCGGCTGGGACGCAGGTAGAAGCGGCGGTAGGCCTCTTTCCACTTGCGCTCGACCAGCTCGGCCGGCAGCCCCGGCATCTCAAAGCGGGCCTTGCCCTCGAAGAAGACGAAATCGTCCCACGTCTCGGCCAGCAGCCGCCCCTGGGCCTTGACCGTGTCGTACATCTGCGGTGCCGGGAAAGGGCGTGGCGATGGAAAAGTTGGCCACCAGCGGGTCCAGCTCGCAGGCGAAGCGGATCGTGTCGTCCATCGTCGCTTCGGTCTCGCCCGGCAGGCCGATGATGAAGAAGCCGATCGTCTCCAGGCCCACCGCCCGCGCCGCGCGAAAGGCCGACCGCACCTGATCCAGCGTCAGGTGCTTGTCCACGACCGCGTCCAGGATCGCCTGGTTGCCGCTCTCCACGCCAAAGGCGGTGCGGATGCAGCCGGCGCGCTTCATCGCCCCCAGCAGCTCCTCGTCGGCCAGGTTGGCGCGGATGCCGTTGATCATGATCCAGGGCACGTGGTGCAGGCCCTCGTCCACCAGCGCCTGGCAGATCTCCAGCACCCGCTGGCGGTTGATGTTGAACGAATCGTCCAGCACGCCGATCTCGGCCGCGCCCAGCTCCCGCACCAGCCAGCGCCACTCGGCCACCACGCTCGCCGCCGACCGTGCCCGCCAGCGGCGGGGGCCGATCTGCGAGCAGTAGGTGCAGCGGTAGGGACAGCCGCGCGAGGTCAGGATGGGCAGGCTGTCGGCCGCTAACCTGGTCCACTGCCGGCTGCAGGTTGGTGTACTGCTCCAGGCGGAACAGGTGCCAGGCCGGGAAGGGCATCGAGTCCAGCTCTTCCACCGGGATCGCCGGACGGTCCGGCGTGCTCACGATGCTGCCGTCTGCCTGGCGGAAGGTGACGCCCGGGATCCCATCCCACGACATGCCGGCCTTGGCCTCGGCTTGATCCAGCCGCGACAAGATCTCGGTCCAGGTCGCTTCCCCTTCACTGCGGACCACCGCATCCACGAACGGCTTGGTCGCCGACTCTTCAGGCAGAACGGTCGGATGCGGGCCGCCGAGGACCACCGGGGCGTTGCTAACCGACTTGACCAGTGCTGCGTCGCGCCAGGCGGCGGTGATCTGGGTTGTGTTGGCCGTGATGCCCACAATGTGGGGCTCAAACTCGCGGAGCACCGCCTCCAGCGGTAGCTCCTCCACGTCGCCGTCGTACATGCGGACCTGGCAATTGGCCTGCTCGCTCACTGCCGCCAGGTAGGCCAACCCTAACGACGGTGAGGTCCGTGTCTCGATTGGCAGACGAGACCTAGGATTTATCAGTAGTACGCGCAACCTCTCACTCAACCTATGCGGGCATTTTCGCTGGCGCAGTATACCACAAGTGGAGTAGGATTGGAAGAACGGTAGCCCCTCTGTTGCGCTTTTCGCCACAAGCGGCTATACTGTGTTATCAGCCATAGACCAATGGAGGTCCACCATGCATCTGACCAACTGCAACTCCGTCGAGCCCTTCACCGGCGACGACGGTTCCATCATCCGCGAGTTCGCCCGTCTGCCAGGGCACACCCTGGCCGAGATCCGCCATCCCGCCGGCACCGCCAGTCGCGAGCATTATCACACCCTGGCCGAAGAGGTGTACCTTGTCCTCGACGGTCAGGGTCAAGTCCGCATCGACGGCGAGACGCTGCCGATCGGGCCGGGCGACCTGATCGAGATCGTCGCCGGCCAACGCCATAAACTGTGGCAGCGCGGCGGCGGGGATCTGATTCTCCTCGTCACCTGCGTGCCGGCCTACGATCCCCGGGAAGTTGTCTTTACAGAGTGATTTTCCTTTCATCTACTTCTCCAGTTGCGTTTTTTACGGAAAACAGCTATAATAGTGTCCATCAGCCATCGGCTACCGGCTATGAGCCATAAGCCATAGGCTGCTTTCGGAGGGAACTATGTTCAAGACCACAGTCGGTCAGGTGACGGTGCTGCGTGGTCACCCATACGACGAGGCTGCGAATACCCTCGTCGACGAGCGGCCGCCGCGGATCTCTCTGGGGCGCGAGGGGGGTAACCTCTATATTTTCGTCGAAACGCCCCGCGCTGAGGATCGCGAGACCGTGGCCAAACAACTGGCTGAGGTTGTTCACCGGTCCTACACGAGCCGGCGTGGCAGTGTCACCGCAGCCCTTCAGCAGGCTGTGGGTGAGGCAAACCGCCTGCTCTTTCTCGAAAACCGCAACTCTCTGCCCACCGAGCGCCGGACGGCAGGTATCTCGTGCGTCGTCGTGCGCGATGATGATCTCTTTGTCGCCCAGGCGGGACCTGCGGCCGCCTACGTAGCCCATGAGGGCCAGGTGACCCGTTTCCCCGATGCCTCACCCTGGCTGGACGACATCGCCCCCGAGGAGGTGGACGCTGCTTCTCTGGGCGATCGATTCGACCTCGGCGTCGCTCTGTTTCACATCCAAGTCAGCCCCGGCGATGCGGTGCTGCTGGTCGAGACTGCTGTGGCCCGTAGTATGCCTCTCCAGACATGGGCCTCGATCCTGAGTGAGGGCGGCGCGGGCGGCGGTCAGGCGGTCCTGGACAAGCTGCTCGACGTGGCCCAGGGCCTTGACCTGACGGCCATGGCCGTGACGATCGGCGACGGCAGTGCCCGCCCGCAGCCTGACCCCAATGCGCCGAGAACCACCGTTGCCGCCACACAGATCTCCTTCATCGACAGACTGCTGCAGTGGGCCGGCGGGCTTCAGCTCGGCGACCGCCTGCGGGGCGCGGCCAGGGCCCTGAGCGCGGCCCTGGCCGGCCTGTGGGTCGCGCTTAGAACACTGCTGCGGCGGATGATGCCTGGCAGCATGCCGGCCGGAGAACCGGCCCGCAGGAGCCAGGCCCGTCCGGCGGGCAGACGGGCAGCAGCCCTGACGACCAGGGCGAGCGAGCCCGACAGGCCATCGTGGCGCAGCCAATCGCGGGCCGAATCTCGCACCCCGGTGCAGCGTGATCTGCTTCGCAAGGTCCTCATCGGCGCTGCCATAGCCATCCCGATTATCGCTGCCGTGATCGTCGTCGTTACCTTGGTGCAGCGCGGGCAAACGCGGCAGGCTGAGGTAGATACGCTGTGGCAGCAGGCCAAGTCAAGTTGGGATCAGTCCAACACCGTCACCGATCGTACGGCCCAGCGCACCTATCTGGCTGCAGCCCAGAGTGGCCTCGACCTCCTTCTCAAGCGCCAACCCAAGCATAAGGATGCCCTGGAGCTCCAGCCCAAGATCCTGGAGCGCCTCGACGAGGTCAACCAGGTCAGGCGTGTCGCCTGGGTGGGCGAGCTGAGCAGTTACCCGGCCGACGCCGAGTTGAGCCGTGTTGTTGTTGAGGGTAATCACGTTTTTGTCCTGGATCGCAGTTCCGACCGGGTCTACCACGGCCAGTTGGACATGACCCAGCAATCGCTCCAGCCCGACTCGGAAGCTGTGGTCAAGAAGGGCGATCTGGTCGATGGGACCCTGGTGAACGACCTGGTCGACATGGTCTGGATGGGCAAAGACCAGGGCAACGTCCGCCAGAGGCCGGCCCTGGTCGTCCTCGAGAGCGGCGGCAAGCTGATCGAGTATGATCCAACCACCGGCGAGAAGCGTGCGCTCACGCGGACGGCCCCCGACACCCAGAACTATGCAGAGCTGGTGGGCAGCCATACCGGCCGCCTGTACGTGCTCGACCCCAAGACCAACAAGGTCTGGCGCTACGACCCCACCGCCGACGGCTATAGCAGCACACCCTACGACTGGCTGCAGACCTCGGTCGATCTTGTGGGTGTCGTCGACCTGCTGGTCGGCGACGGCATCTATCTCCTCTATGCCGACGGCCGCATCTCCAGGCTGGTACAGGGCCAGCCATCCGATTTCAGCACCGCCGATTGGGACAAGCCGCCCAGCAACGCGGCGGCCGTTTCGGGCTACCCGCCCGACGAGACCGAATGGGTCTACATCGCCGACTGCGGCAATAGTCGCATCGTGCAGAGCGCCAGCGACGGCAAGTTCACGCGCCAGTTCAGGCTGAACGACACCCAATTGGAACGCCAAGGGCGATGTCCTGAGCAAGGTCACCAGCCTGTTCGTGGACGAGAGCGTCAAGCGCGCCTACTTCCTGAGCGGCAACAAGCTCTACGTCATTAGCCTGTCCGAATAGTCAAGACTTTTCTAGACTTCCGATGTTTGCTGAAACATCGGAAGTCTAGTTGTCAAGGAGTGAGATCATTGGAGCACATCCGCTACTGGATCGGCTTCAACCAGGTCCAGGGCATCGGCGCAACCCGATTGCGCGGCCTGCTCGACCACTTCGGTGACCTGGAAACCGCCTGGCACGCCACAGCCAACGATCTCCAGCAGTCCGGCCTGGACAAGCGATCGCTGGCCAATCTGCTGAAACTGCGCGACGGCCTCGACCTCGACGCCGAGATCAGAAAGATGGAGCGCCTTGGCGTGCGGGCTGTCACCTGGGACGATCCCGATTATCCGCGCAACCTTCGCCAGGTCTACAACCCGCCGCCCCTGCTGTACGTGCGAGGCTCACTCGAAAAGCGGGATGAATGGGCAGTGGCCATCGTCGGCACGCGCCAGGCGTCGGCCTATGGCAAGGAGGCGGCACGCAGCGTCAGCGCCGGGCTGGCCAGGGTGGGTGTGACGGTGGTCAGCGGCCTGGCGCGGGGCATCGACGCCGAAGCGCATCGGGCCTGCCTGGACGCGGGCGGGCGGACGATGGCCGTGCTGGGCTGCGGGGTGGACGTCATCTACCCACAACAGCACGTACGCCTGGCCGCCGAGATCGTGGAGCACGGCGCCCTGTTGAGCGAGTACCCGTTGGGCACCCAGCCGCAGGCGGTCAACTTTCCGCCGCGCAACCGGATCATCAGCGGCATGTCGCTGGGAACGATCGTCGTCGAGGCCGACTCTGAGCAGCGGCGCGCTCATCACCGCCGGCTTTGCCGCCGAGCAGGGGCGAGAGGTCTTTGCCGTACCCGGCATCCATTTTCGCCAAGAGCAGCCGGGGCACCAATCGGCTCATCCAGCGCGGCGCCAAGCTGGTCACCACCGTGACAGACGTGCTGGAAGAGCTGAACCTGACCATGGTCAGCCAGCAGGCCCAAGCCCAGGCCGTGCTGCCTGAGAATGAAACCGAAGCCGTTCTGCTCCAGCACATCTCGGCCGAGCCGCTGCACGTCGACGACCTGCGCCGGGCCGTCAGCCTGCCGATTGCCCAGGTCAGCAGCACCCTGGCCCTGATGGAGCTAAAGGGAATGGTCCGCCAGGTCGGCGGCATGCACTATGTCCTCGCCCGCGAGGTCGCGCCGCCCTACACAATAGAATAGACTGGAAGGATGAGATCCTTCCCGATTGACCAATCATCAACGGAGATAATCATGGACGATCACCTCTACGCCGTCATCATGGCCGGTGGTATCGGCTCCCGGCTCTGGCCCCGCAGCCGCAACCACATCCCCAAACAGTTCCTCGACCTCCTGGGCCCTCACACCATGCTTCAGGAAACGGTGCAGCGCATCGAGCCCCTGGTCCCCCTTTCCAGGCTGCTCGTCGTCGTCAGCCAGGATCATGCCCTGAAGGTGCGCGAGCAGGTGCCCGACCTGCCCCCAGACAACCTGCTGGTCGAGCCCTGCCGGCGCAACACCGCGCCGTGCATCGGCCTGGCGGCCACAGTCCTGCTTCGGCGGGATCCGGCCGCCCTGATGGCGGTCCTGCCGGCCGATCACTACATCGCCGATGGCGCCGGCTTTCGCCGGGCCATCGAGGCCGCCCTGCCGGCGGCCGCCGACGGCTACCTGGTCACCCTGGGCATCAACCCCAACCAGCCCCACACCGGCTACGGCTACATCCAGCGCGGAGCTCTCTTGAGTCAGAATGGCGGGCTGCCCGTCTATCAGGTGCAGCGCTTTACCGAAAAACCTGATGCGGCCGCCGCACAGCGCTTTATTGACAGCGGCGAGTACTACTGGAACGCCGGCATCTTTGTCTGGCGGGCCCAGACGATCCTGGATGAGATCGCGCGCTCGGCGCCCTCGCTGGCCGAGGCGCTGCACACCGTCGCCGATGCGTGGGCGTCACCCGGGCGCGCAGCAGGTACTCGCTGCCGCCTGGGAAGGCGTACCGCGCGTCTCGATCGATTACGCCGTCATGGAAAAGGCCACCCACGTGGCAGTGCTGCCGGTTGACATCGGCTGGGACGACATAGGCGACTGGTCCACTCTCAGCCGATCTACTCAGCAAGGACGAGCACGACAATCTGGTTCACGGCCACGGCCCCACCCTGCTGCTCGACACCACCGGCACCTACGTCTACACCACCGAAAAGCGACTGGTGGCCACTGTCGGCGTCCAGGACCTGGTCATCGTCAACACGCCTACCGCACTGCTGGTATGTCCCAAAGACAGGGCGCAGGCGGTCAAAGAGATCGTCGAGCGCCTGGAAGCTGAAGGCCTGCAAGAGTACCTGTGACATGGATCACACCGGTGAGCCGATAACCGCCTACTGCGTGCGGTGCCGCCAGAAGCAAGAGATCGCCGCACCCCAGGCCGTCTTCCTGGGCGACCAGGGCCGGCCGGCCACCCAGGGCACCTGCCCGGTGTGCGCCACCCGGCTGGTGCGCTTTGGGCGCACGCCCGCCCACGATGCGCTGGATCCCACCGCACACACCATTGCCTCACGGGCCACCGAGCAACGCCTGACGGAAGGGCCCAAGCTGGTGATCGTCGAGTCGCCGGCCAAAGCCCGGACGATCGGCCGCTTTCTGGGCCGGGGCTACCGGGTTGAGCCGTCGGTGGGCCACGTGCGTGACCTGCCGGCCAACCGCATGGGCGTCGACGTCGAGCACGACTTTGCGCCGCGCTATGTCATCCCCGAAAAAAAGAAAGAGCTGGTCAAAAAGCTTCAGGATGAGGCCCGCCATGCCTCAGAGGTCTACCTGGCCACCGACCCTGATCGCGAGGGCGAGGCCATCGCCTGGCACCTGGCCGCCGCCCTTGAACGCCAGCTTCGTGGCATCCCGGTTCACCGCGTCGAGTTTCACGAGATCACCCAGGAGGCGATCGGCCGCGCCTTTGCTCAGCCACGCCAGATCTCGCAGGAGCGGGTAGACGCCCAGCAGGCACGGCGCATCCTCGACCGTGTCGTCGGCTTTACCCTCAGCCCTCTCCTGCGCGACAAAATGGGCCGCAAGGGCCTGTCGGCCGGCCGCGTCCAGTCGGTGGCCCTGCGCCTGGTCTGCGAGCGCGAGCGCGAGGTCGAGGCCTTTGTTCCGGTCGAGTACTGGACCGTCGATGCCGAGCTTGCCAACCGGTCGCCTTCCGCTGGGCGTTCCGCCACCTTCGTGGCCCGCCTGGTCGAGGTCAATGGCCAAAAGCCCGATCTGGCCGACCGAGCAGCCGCTCAGGTCGTCGTCGACGACCTCCAACGCTCCTCCTACGTCGTCGACCGGGTCACCCGCCGTGATCTGCGCCGCAGCCCTGCTCCACCCTTCATCACCTGCACCCTCCAGCAGGAGGCCAGCCGCAAGCTGGGCTTTACCGCCCAGCGGACGATGGCCGTGGCCCAGGCTTTGTATGAGGGCAAGGAGGTGGGCTTGTCCACTCCGCCTGGCTCCGGGACTCCCGAAGGTCGCGAGCAGACCGGCTTGATCACCTACATGCGCACCGATTCGGTGCACGTGGCTGAATCTGCCCAGGCCGAGGCCCGGCAGGTGATCGGCGAGCGCTTTGGCCCGGCCTATGTGCCGGACCAGCCGCCCCAGTACAAAACCCGAGTGCGGCGCGCCCAGGAAGCCCACGAGGCGATCCGTCCCACCAGCGTCCGGCGCGATCCGGCGTCGCTGCGTCGCTCGCCGGCCTCGCTGAGCCGCGACGAGCTACGCCTGTACACCCTCATCTGGCAGCGGTTCGTCGCCAGCCAGATGGCGCCGGCGGTCCTGGACCAGACCACCGTCGATGTTGGTGCGGGACCTGCGCCCGAGGACCGGCCATACCTGCTGCGCGCCACCGGGTCGGTGGTCAAGTTCCCAGGGTTTCTGAGGGTGTACGAGGAAGGCCACGACGAGGATCAGCCTGCGCAGGATGACGAGTCCAAGCTTCCGCCCCTGCATCAGGGCGAGCAGTTGGACCTCATCCAACTGCTGCCCTTCCAGCATTTTACCGAGCCGCCGCCGCGCTACACCGACGCGGCGCTCATCCGGGCTCTGGAGGAGTATGGCATCGGCCGGCCCAGCACCTACGCCCCGATCATGGTCACCTTGCAGGAAAGGAGCTATGTGGAGCGGGTGGACCGCAAGCTGATCCCAACCCGGATCGGCCTGATCGTCGACGAACTGCTGGCCGGATACTTTCCCGATGTGGTGAACGTCGAGTTCACCGCCGGGATGGAAGAAAAGCTGGACGCCATCGCCGCCGGCGAGCAGGCGTGGGTGCCGATGCTGCGCGAGTTCTATGCCCCATTTGCTGCCTCGGTCGAGAAGGCGCGGGACAAGATGCCCGTGGTCGAGCTCAAGCCCGAGCCGACCGGCGAGCTGTGCCCCGAGTGCGGCAAGCCTCTCGTGGTCAAGTTCGGCCGGCGCGGCAAATTCATCGGCTGCAGCGGCTGGCCTGCCTGCCGCTACAGCACGCCAATTCCCCTGCCGGGCGTCGCCTGCCCGCAGTGCGGCGCACCCGTGTTCCAGAAGCGCACCCGCCAGGGCCGGCCCTTCTACACCTGCGCCAACCACCGCCCTGACGACGAGAGCGCCTGCCAGTGGATCTCCTGGCAGCAGCCCAAGCCAGAGCAGACATAGCTTTCTCAGGAAGGACGCCTCGCCGGCTGCAGATCCTGCACCAACCGCTCAGCCCGCTGTTTTAGCGTCTCGAAACGGCGCTTGAGCCGCTCCACGGGCTCGTTCTGGATCGCCACAAAGTAAGGATCGGTGGGATGCGGCGCACGGAGGTGATCCTGCGCGATCCGAAGTAGTGGCGCCCACGGATAGCCGCGCCGCCTCAACCCAATGACCGCTGCTTCGTCAAAGGCGGCGGGATAGTCTGCCTGATCCAAGAGCCCCGGCTGTTGGCCCAAGGCCAGCTCCACAAGCGCTGCATCGAGCAGCAGCCGGGCGGCCCGCGCCACCTGGGCGCTGCGCTGAGCCTCGGCCAGGCGCCAGCGTGCGCTCTCTATCGCCTTCCACTCGGCCTCCGCTGCCGCCTGCAGATCCTGTTGGGCTGTTTCTATCGCTGCATCTGACCACTGACCGTGGGGCGAGGCAGCGCTCAGCACCGCACGTAGATCGGCCAGGCGATCCACGTTGCTCGAGGGCGCCCCTCACCGTCGAGCGTGTAATAGGCCACGCGGGGCAACGGCGTGTCGACGCTCGCCCGCAGGAGGGGGCAGGCTGCGCCGGCCGCAACCGGCGGCACCTGTGCCAGTAACTCCACCAGCAGTGGATTGCCAAAGGTGAGCAGTTGCAGCGTGTTGGGGTGGTCGTCGAAGGTCGCCCGGCCGGAGGTGATCGCCGTCTCGCGCCCATCCAGGCAGAGCCAGAAGGCCTGGGGTATCGTCTCGTGGGCGCGGAAACACGCTTTGAGCGTCGGCGCCGTCGTCAGCGCCTGGGCCAGCTCCGCCAGACCCAGCGGCCACCATCCAGGCCAGCGCCGCCAGCCGGTCGCGTACCATCTGGTCGGCCAGGGTCTCCGGGCCGGGCAGCGCGCGGTCCAGCCGGGCGGCGACGACCTCCCGCAGATCGTGGCCGGCGCGGATTGCCTCGACATCCTCCACTGCCAGCTGCGCCCCCACCAGCAGCCGCATCTGCCCGCCGTTGGCGATCAGGTGGGCCACCCCCGCCGCGGCCACTGCCAGCGCGCTGCTGGTGAAATAGCCCGTCATCCGGTCGTAGCGGATGCTGGCCTGCAGGGCGGGGATGTAGAACTCGTGCAGGCGATTATCGCCTGGACCATAGGAGATCCGAAAAGCACAATCCCGCAGTCGCATACCCATCATTCCATTGTAGGACAGGCTTTTAGCCTGTCAGGTTGACAGCCTGGAAAGGCTGTCCCACGTCACATGAGCCGCTCCAGCAGCTCGTGTGGCTTGAGGATGGCGATCCCCTTGTATTTGCCCAGGTCCAGCAGGTCCGGGTCGCCGCTGACGATGCAGTCCGCCTGCGCCTCCAGTGCGCAGGCCAGGAACTTGTCGTCGTCCGGGTCGCTGCAGACGCCGGTCACCTGATGGTCGCCGGGGACGATCAGCGCGTCGGCGCGCAGCGACTCGACCAGGCGCGCGACATCCTGCTCGGTAACTGCGTAGCGATCCCGGATGCGCGGGTAGCGCAGCACCCGCTCGATCTCGGCAATGATCGCCTCAGACGTTGCCAGGATGTACGCCTGCCTCCGCCACGCTTCGAGAAGCTCGAACGGCGTCCCACGCGACAGGATCGTGCCGCTGACGTAGACGTTGGTGTCCAGGACGACTGTCAGGAGGGGCGAGGGCTCGCGCTCGGCGGCTGATTCACCCACCGCCTACGATCCTCGCACGGCGCGCACGGCCGCCGCCACGTCCGCCTCCACCTGCTCCGGCTGCGCTTCGGGATTGCGGGCGCGGATCTCGTCGTAGACGGCGAACCGGGCCGCGCGCTCGCCGGCCTGCCGGCACAGCTCGACATACTGCTCATAGCCGACAATGATGGCGATCGGACGGTTGTTGCGCTGGATGATCGTCGCGCGGCCGGCGTAGCCTGCCTCGGTCACCAGCTGCGAGAAATTGGCCCGCGCCTCGGCGGCGCTGATTACACGTTCCATTTCCAAACCTCCCTGTACAATGTGTACGCATTGTACAGGAAAACCGCTGAAAAGTCAAATGCCTGGATGCGTTCTACATCAACTGCATCTGCTCCACCCGCGCCGGCGCTTCCTCCTCCGCCGGCGCCTCCACCTCCTCGAAAAACCCCGCCCGCAGCCGCTCCAGCATCTCCGCCTCTGGCCGGACGAAGTACAATGTGCCCGGAGGCGGAAGCGTCCGTCGTATGTGCTTGGGCGCACGCTCCCCTTGTAGCAGCGCAGAACCGAACAGGAGCGGGTTTTGTCCAGGTTACAGGTTGTGGCAGTTGTTCTTCTTTCTTTTCTGCTGCTGGGTCAGGTCTCGGCGGTTCAGGCCGATTCGCCCGCCTATAACCCAGTAATCGCCACAGACGGGACCTGGAAGGCGTCGCCGGTGGCTGAGGATTGCGCCGGCCCGATCGACGCCGACGGCCGTTCCTGGTTCGAGCCCGGCTTTGACGATTCCCTCTGGGTTGACCTTCTGCTTCCCGACAGGGGCACCATCCCTACCGGACAGGATCGTTACTACCGCCTTCACTACTCTGTTTCCGAGCAGGCCGCTACCGAGCTGACCCTCTCCACCGACGATGGTGCATGGCTCTATGTCAACGGCCAACTTGTCGGGCAGTGGGGCGGCGACTGCCAGGGCGAAGGCGGCGCCGACAGCGCAGCGATCGACATCGGCGCCTTCCTGCAACCCGGCGACAACCTGATCGCCGTCCACGTCCACAACGGTCCCGGCGATTCCCTGTTCAGCTTCCTCTCGCCAGTAGCACCGACGCCCAGTCCTCCATCACCCACCGCCTTGCCGGTTCCCTTGACCAGGCCTGCCGGCGGCTGGGCTCCACTCGTCCCCTTCCTCGACCTGCCCTACGACTTCAAGTACTCCAGTTTCACCGTCGAGTCGAGCGCTTCAGGTCAGGGCGGTGGGGTCAGCGCCTATTTCGATCACCAATCCCCCAACTCCCCTTCGTCCAGCCCTTCCGACACCAACGCCGTTCAATTCAACGGCTATGATGGCGGCGTGCGTGGCGAGGACGAGGCAGGCTATGGCGTCTTCTATAACGGTCACGGTGGCACCGACTATATGCTTGGCACCGGCCGGGCTGTGCTGGCCGCGGCCGATGGGATTGTCATTTTTGCCGGCGAGATCCCATCTGTGTGCAGCGATGGCCGCGTCAGGCGGGCCAATGTCATCAAGGTCCAGCATGGCAACGGCTACACCACCGAGTACTGGCACCTCTCATCCTTTGCGCCGGGGCTAGCAAGTAGGCAGCGCCGTCAGCCGCGACCCGGCCCAACCGATCGGCTATGCCGGCGACACCGGCTGCGTCACCGGCCCGCACCTCCATTTTGCCGTCTATAACGCCTCCCATGTTGCCGTCGATCCCTACGGCTGGAACCCGCTGCCCGATACCCCTTGGTATGGCCAGAAGGATCCCTGGAAGGCGACCAGCCGCTACCTGTGGATTCGGTCACTGACGGCGGAGGCCAAGACTGGTTCTTCGGAGGCTGCGGTTGTCTATTCCGCCTCTGCTCTGGCCCGAGCCACCGTCCCAACCGCAGCCTACTCCGAGACCCTCCGTGTCGAGCTGGACGAGGGTCTACCAGAAGCCATCATCCCTCGTAACAGGAGCCTGCACACCCTTTCTGTGGTTGCCTATACCGCCGCCAATGCTCCTGTTCTGACCCTGGCCGGTGAGGCCGTGATCGATGTCCGCATGCCGGCAGGCCGCCTGCAGCAGTTCTCGGCCAACGGCGCTATCAGGCCGGCGCTCTACTGGTGGGATGCCGCCGCCGCCCGCTGGCAGCAGCTCCCCACCACCTGGGATCCGGTCAGCCGCATCGCCAGCGCCTCGGTCTCGCGGCTCGGCACCTTTGCTCTGTCTGTGTACGTCCACTCTGTCTATCTGCCCGCCGTATCCAAGAGCACCATACACCCCACCCTCGATCCGGCGCCGGCCTACACCATCCCCTTCTACTTCAGACCGGGCCGCTAGCTCCGCTATTCAGTCTGCCTTTTCTTCCTGTCCCGTGAGGGGGAGATCTATTGCCTCACGTTTGACTTGACGGCTGGCGGAGCTTATAATGGTCCGGCGCCGGGTGGATGGTGTACCACTGAAAGGGTTTCTGGTTTAACCTTATGAGGCCAGACAACGACCTGATAGGCGGACGATATATCCTCCACGAGCAACAGGGCACCGGCAGCCAGGGCACGGTCTATCGCGCAACCGACCGGCTGACCGGGCAGACGGTGGCTCTCAAACGGGTTACTGCCCCGCTACGGCAGTCCGAAGCTATGGCTGAGGAGGAGCTGCGCCTGACCCTGGCCAACGAATTCCAGACGCTTGCCTCCCTCCATCACCCGTACATCATCGGCGTACTGGACTATGGCTTTGATGCCCAACGCCAACCCTACTTCACCATGGACTATCTCCGCGACGCCCAGACAATCCTCGAGGCTGGGGCGGGCAAGCCGGTTGCAGCACAGGTCGAGCTGCTGATCCAGGTCCTCGAGGCGCTGGTCTATCTCCACCGCCAGGGCGTCCTGCACCGCGACCTCAAGCCGAGTAACGTTCTGGTCGTCGATGGCGTCGCCAGGGTGACCGACTTTGGCCTGTCGGTGTCGCGCGACCAGGCCAGGGGCGCTGTCGGCACCTTTGCTTACCTGGCGCCCGAGGTCATGGTCGGCAAGCCGGCGGGCGAGCCCGCCGATCTCTATGCCGTGGGCATAATCGCCTACGAGCTGTTCGCCGGACGCCACCCCTTCGATCTGGCCAACCTTAGCCGCTTCATCAACGGTGCGCTGAACGCCAGCCCCGATCTGGCGGCGCTCGGGGTTGACAGCGACCTGGCGGCGGTCGTCGGCTGCTTGTTGGCCAAGGACCCTCACTCGCGCTATGCCAACGCCGAGGCAGCCATCGCCGCTTTTAGCCGTGCAGTCGGGCGGGCGCTTCCCCGCGAGACCAGCGCCATTCGCGAGAGCTTTTTGCAGGCAGCCAAGTTCGTCGGTCGCCGGACCGAGCTGTCCAGGCTGACCAGGGCACTGGACGAGGCATGCGCCGGGCGGGGGTCGGCCTGGCTCGTCGGCGGCGAGAGCGGCGTCGGCAAGTCACGCCTGCTGGACGAATTGCGCACCCGCGCCCTGGTCCGGGGAGCCCTGGCGCATCCGTGGCCAGGGCGTCGTCGGCGGTGGCCTGGCCTACCAGTTGTGGCGCGAGCCGCTGCGGCGGCTGGCTCTGACCGTCGATTTCAGCCTTCAGGAGGCGGCCATCCTCAAGCCGGTCGTCCCCGACATCGGGCTATTGCTGGAGCGCGATGTGCCCGACGCGCTCGAGCTGGCCGGACAAGCCGGCCAACAGCGCCTGCTGACTACCATCGTCGGCGCCTTCCTCCGGCAAACGACACCCACCCTGCTCATCCTCGAGGATCTGCATTGGGCCAGCGAGAGCCTTGACCTGCTGCCGCAGCTTGTCCCACTCCTGTCCGGCCTGCCGCTGGTCATCGTCGGCAGCTATCGGGACGACGAGATGCCCGAGCTGCCCGATCGGCTGCCGGGCATGCAGGTCATCAAGCTGGAGCGGCTGACTGAGACCGAGATCACCGAACTGAGCGGCTCGATCCTGGGCGAGGCAGGACGGCGGACCGAAGTGCTGGCCCTCTTGCAGCGCGAGACCGAAGGCAATGCCTTCTTCCTGGTCGAGGTGGTCCGCGCCCTGGCCCAGGAGGCCGGCCGCCTGAGCGATGTGGGCCGAGTGTCCCTTCCGGCACGCATCTTTCCCCGTGGCATCAAGACGATTGTGCACAGGCGCCTCGAACGGGTGCCAACCGAGGCGCGATCGCTGCTCCACCTGGCGGCCGTGGCTGGGCGCGAGATCGACCTGAAGCTCATGTCCAGGCTCGACGGCCATCTCAAGCTGAGCGACTGGCTGACCATGTGCGCCAACGCCGCGGTCCTCGAGCTGCCGAGATGGCCGTTGGCGTTTCGCCCACGACAAGCTGCGCGATGGTCTGTTGAGCACTCTCGACGACACACAATGGGTCGACGCGCACCGGCGGGTGGCCGTGGCCATCGAGCAGACCTATCCCGACGAGCCCGACCAGGCCGCCGCATTGGCCGATCACTGGGCCATCGCCGGCGATAGTCGGCGCGAGCGGTACTATGCCGGGTTGGCCGGCCAGCATGCGGCGGCCCGATTCGCCAACGCAGAGGCGATAGCCCATCTGAGCCGGGCTCTCGACCTGATCCCGCCCGACGATGGCCGAGCGGAGCGGGTGGAGCGGCTCGAGCGGTTTGACCTGTTGCTGGCCCGCGAGCGCGTCTACGACCTGATTGGCGAGCGCGAGGCTCAACGCTGGGATCTGGCGGCCCTGGCGACACTGGCTGAGCAGTTGGACGATGGTGGGCCGCGGGCGGCCGGGCGGCGGGGCCAGGTAGCCTTGCGCCAGGCCAACTATGCCCAAGCAGTCAGTGACTATCCGGCAGCCATCACTGCGGTCCAAAGGGCTGTCGAGCAGGCCCAGGCTGCCGGCGATGCGAGCCTTGGGGCGGGCGGCTATCTGCAGTGGGGGTTGAGCCTGTGGCGTCTGGGAGATTTCCTGGCGTGCCGATCTCGACTCGAACAGGCGCTGGCGCTCGCTCAAGCGGCGCGGTCGCGGACAACTGGAAGCGGACAGTCTGCGCGCCCTGGGCAACGTCTGCTATTACCTGGGCGACTATGGCCGGGGCCAGGCCTACTTTGAGCTGTCGCTGCCGATCAGCCGCGACATAGGCGACCGGCGGGGGGAGGCCAGCACCCTCAACAACCTGGGCGAGGTGGCCCGCTCGCAGGGCGACTATGCTGCCGCCAGGAGCTACTACGATCGGCGTCTGCAGATCTGCCGGGCGATCGGTGACCGCCAGGGCGAGACCATCGCCCTTGGCCAACCTCAGTCTGGTGGCCCATACCCTGGGCGACGACGAGGTCGCCCGGGACCATGCGCAAGAGATGCTCCGCATCGCGCAAGAGATCGGCCACCGCTCCAATCAGGGGTACGCTCTGAACAACCTGGGCCACGCCCTGGCCGGGCTGAACCGCCTGGCGGAGGCAGCCGAGATCTACCGCCAGGCCGTGGCGCTGCGCCATGAGCTGGGCGAGCATTTTCTGGCGGTCGAATCGTTGGCCGGCCTGGCCCGTGTCTCGTTGGCCGAAGGGAATCTGGCCGAGGCCCAGGCCCAGGTCGAAGAGATCCTGGCCTACCTGGACACCGGCTCTCTGGAGGGCACCGACGAGCCGCTGCGCATTTACCTGACCTGCTATCATGTGCTCAAGGCCGGCCGGAAGCCCCGCGCCCAGGAGGTCCTGGCCACTGCTCACGATCTGTTACAGCAGTGGGCCAACAGGATCGTCGACGAGGACCTGCGCCGCTCTCTCCTGAAGAACGTGCGCGTCCATCGACGAGATCGTAGACGAGTATCAGGCCGTGCATCCGGCTCCGGGGTACGGCTCATGACGGCGGGCGAGGTTGAGCTGCGTCCACTGGCCGAGGCGGTGGGCGCGGCCGAGCAGGTCATTGACGACTATGTCCGGGCCGGCGCCGCCGCCTGGGGTGAGGACCCGGTCGCCCTGGCGTCGACCGTCGAGCCGCTGCGAGGCGCCATCCGGCGCGGAAGGATACGGCTGCGTTGCCTGTCAGGGCGAGCGGGGCCTGGGGCTGGTCGTCTACCTGGAGCGGGTCGATCGCCAGGGCAGGCGGCACAAGGGAGCGGACGCCTCTCCTTCGTACACCTGCTTTCCGATTACCCGGAAGAGGACCTGGCTGCCCGGCTGTTGGGCCACGTCGTGACCCGGCTGCGGGCAGCCGGATTCAGGCACATCACCAGCCAGGGCAGTCTGTTGGCCCACCAGGAGGCCATCCGCCAGGCCTACCTCGGGCTTGGATTCCAGGCCTGTGAGCGGATGATCATGTCGGCGACTGTTGGCCGAGAGACCTGCCGGATTGCCCGTTGCCCCCCGGTTATGAGCTGAGTGCCTGGGACGACATCTACCTGGAGCGGACGGCGCAGCTGTTCCACGACGCCAACCGCGACACGCTCGATGCCCTCATCTATCCCCAGTTCAGGACCTTTGAGGAGACGCAGCGCATGGTCCAGGCAGTGCGCGATGGGGGCATCGGCGCTTTTGTCGAGGAGGCGAGTGGGATCGTGCTGCACGGCAGGGCCCTGTGTGGGGCGATCATGCTCGTCCGGCCTGAACCTGGACCACGGGCTCGTGATCGTGGTGGCCGTATGCCCCGGCGCACCAAGGGCGGGGTGTGGGTCGGGCGCTGCTGACCAGGACACTGGCCTCGGCCTGGCAGGCGGGCGTCCGGACCGTCGAGCTGACCGTGACCGAGGAGAACCGGCCCGCGGTAGCCCTCTACCGCCGGCTGGGCTTTCTCCCCAGGCGGCGTATGACCGCCTATGTTTGGGAGGCGACATAATGAGCACCAAGTTTCAAGCCAAGAAGGAGCAGATCATCGCCGAGCTGATCGAGGCGCGGCGGGAGATCCTCGACGCGGCGGCTCGACTGCCGGCGGAGCAGCAGGACCGGCCTTTTCTCGGCGACTTGGTCGGTAAGAGACCTACTGGCGCACCTGGTCGGCTGGGACTTGACCAACCTGGCGGCGGCCCGCGAGGTCTTGGCCGGTCAGCTTCCGGCCTTCTATGCCCATCACGACCGCGATTGGCGCACCTACAACGCCCTCCTGGTGGCGGAGCACAAGCAGGCTGGCTGGGCCGAGATGGTGGCCTCGGTGGAGGGGTCCCAGCGCAAGCTCATAGAATACTGTGCAGACCATCCCTGCCGAGGAGCTGGACAGGGATAGGGGGGTACGTTTCAGAGGGTACAAAGTCACAATCGCCCGGCTGTTGCAGGCAGAGGCCGGTGATGAAAAGCAGCACGCCGCCCAGATCCACGACTTTTGGGTGTTGAGCGGAGAAGGGTAGAAGCAAGGGAGGCAGGATCTGGAATGATCACCACATCTCTGACCGCGTGGTTACTGCAATCGAACGAGCCGTGGACCCACTATCGGACCCTGGTCGACCTGCTCGACCGGCCGCAGGACGACGCTGAGGTGCAGGCTGCCCGTGCAGCGATGGTGGCCCATCCCCAGGTGCAGGCGCTCGCCGCCGAGGTGGCTGCCTGGCCCGGCTATGCCATCCGGCGGCACAACGACGCCGGCCATCCTCTGCACAAGCTCAGCATGTTGGTCGATTTTGGCCTGCAGGTCGAGCGATCCGGGTATGGGCGCTGCCGTCGATGCCGTTCTGGCCCACCAGTCAGCGGAGGGGGCTTTTCAGAGCCTGATCAGCATCCCCAAGGCGTTCGGCGGCGACGATCAGGACCACTGGGCGTGGGTTCTGTGCGACGCGCCGACGCTTGGTCTATGCCCTGCTGGCGATGGGCCTGGGGGATGATCCGCGCGTTGCGCGGGCGGTCGATCACCTGGCCGGCCTGGTCGAGGAGAATGGCTGGCGATGCGTGGCTGCACCGGAGCTGGGCCGGTTCCGCGGGCCGGGGCGCAAGACCGACCCGTGTCCCATCGCCAACGTCTATGCCCTCAAGGCGCTGGCCCAGGCGCCGGGGTGGCTGGACAGCCCCGCCGCCCACACCGGCGCAGAGATGCTGCTGCGGCATTGGCAGCTGCGGGCCGAGATCAAGCCCTACCTGTTCGGCGCCGGCACCGACTATCGCAAGCTGAAGTACCCATTCGTCTGGTACGACATCCTGCACGTGACCGACGTGCTCAGCCGTTTCCCCTTCACCCACGGCGACCCGCGCCTGGCTGAGATGGTCGCGGCGATCGAGGCCCAGGCCGACGGACAGGGGCGATACACCGCCACGTCCATGTACCAGACGTGGAAGGGCTGGTCATTCGCCGACAAAAAGAGCCCTTCACCGTGGCTAACCTTCCTTGCGTTGCGCATCCTGAAAAGGCTTGGACGGCTGACCAGCAGACTGAGCTGGCGGCAGATAGTCTTTTGACGGGGATGATTGCCCATGTTATACTACCCACCGCAAGAGCCAAGCGCGCAACATGCCCAAATCGAAAGGAGAACCCGATGCGACTGACGAAGCTACGCCAGGTGCTGGCGGAGCAAGAGCTTGATGCCCTGCTGATCGGCCAGCCTGAGAACCGCCGCTACCTCACCGGATTTACCGGCTCGGCCGGCCTGCTGCTGGTGACGGCCAGCCGGGCGGTGTTGGCCACCGACTTTCGCTACTACGAGCAGGTGGGCCGCGAGGCGCCCGACTGGGAGCTGGCGCGGATCACAGACAATTTTCAGAAGCTTCTACCCGACCTGTTGGCGATCGCCGGCGTGCGCCGCCTCGGCTTTGAGAGCCAGCATGTGACGGTCGACCAGCTCGCCACCTGGACACAGGTGACCTCGGGCGTCGAATGGGTGCCGCTCAAGGACACGGTCGAGTCGGTGCGCATGGTCAAGGACGAGATCGAGATCGATGCGATGCGCCGCTCGGTAGCGCTCACCGACGAGGCGCTGGCCTATGCCCTGGAGACGATCCGGTCGGGCATGACCGAGCTCCAGGTAGCGTGGCTGATCGAAAGCTACATGCGCACCCACGGCGCCAGCAAGGTGGCCTTTGACCTGATCGTGGCCGCCGGCCCGAACGGCGCACTGCCCCATGCCCACCCCGGCGACCGAACGATCCATGCCGGCGAGCCGATCGTGTTCGACCTGGGCTGTGTAGTCGACGGCTACTGCTCGGACCTGACGCGGACGGTATGCCTTGGCGAGCCAAGTGACAAGTACCTGGCCGTGTTCGATATTGTGCTGCAGGGCTCAACAGGCAGCCGAAGCCGCCATTCGTCCTGGGGTAACGGGCGTGCAGGCCGACGCCGTGGCCCGTGACCTGATCGCCGCCGCCGGCTATGGCGATCGATTCGGCCACGGGTTGGGCCACGGCGTCGGACTCGCGGTTCACGAAAAGCCAGGGGCGGGCCGGCTGTCGACCGACACGCTGCAGGCCGGCATGTCGCTGACGGTCGAGCCGGGCATCTACCTGCCGGGTGAGTTTGGCGTGCGCATCGAAGACCTGGTCATCATCCGCGATGGCGGCGTCGAGATTCTGAGCGGCGCACCCAAGCAGGCAGTCGTGCAAGGTTAGGAGCCGGAAGTATCCTGAACCAAGGGCCAACCGCATACTTGCAGTCTCAAGATTTGCGGAAAAAAGGACATTGTGATACAATAAGCAACTGTAAGAAGTACTTCATTTAAGTGCCAATACAGTGAGAAAGGGGAGACCACGATGAACCAGAGTGGTGGTAACACAAAGCTGATCATAGCCGCCGTCGGCGGTCTGATAGCCGGGCTTGTTGTTGGGCATGCTTCTGTTCTGGGGCGTGTTCCCACCCAAGATGGGTAACCCCCAGACATATGACTTGGCGGAGGAAGCCAAAATCCAGTACGTGAAGCTGGCGGCCGACTCGTACGCGCTGGACAGGGACCTGACCCGCGCTCAGGGATTCCTGTCGGGGTGGAGTGTTGAGGAGCAGCAGCAGGCCATCGGCGGGGCCATTGCCTCCTACGAAGCTGAGGGACGCAGCGACAGGGTGCAAAAGCTGAACGATCTGCAGCTGGCGCTTGGCCTGACGCCGGTGCCTACGCCCGCCGGCGCGACGGCGACCCCTGGAGCTGAGGCTGAGCAGCCGGCGCCTGCCAGCAAGGGCCTGTGGGAGCGGCTGCGATACCCATGCCTGGTGTTTGGTCTGGTCCTGTTGGTATTCATCCTGGGGGCTATCGGCTTCCGCTTTGCCATGCAGCGCCGTGTGGCAAAGGCACAGGGAGGTACGGTAACGGTTACCCGGCCCTCACGGCCATCTGAGGCAGAAGCGCCTCTAGCCGAGGAGTGGCAGGGTGTCGGCCAACCGCCGTTGGGCCACTTTATCACCACCTACAAGCTGGGCGAGGATACCTACGACGAGTCGTTCAGCATCGAGACGCCCACCGGCGAGTTCCTGGGCGAATGCGGCGTGGGCATCTCGGAGTTGATCGGCAAGGGCGAGCCGGATAGCGTGACCGCTTTTGAGGTCTGGCTTTTCGACAAGAGCGACATCCGAACCGTCACCAAGGTGCTCATGAGCGACTATGCCTACAAGGACGAACAAGTGCGGGCCAGGCTCGCACCCAAGGGCGAGGCGGTGTTGGCCGAGGTGGGTGTGCCGTTTACGCTCGAGACCACCGGCTTGCAGGTACAGGCGACGGTAAACGACCTACAGTATGGCGAGGGGCAAACGCCGCCCAAGAGCTTCTTCCGGCAACTGACGCTCGGGCTGGTGGCGATGGCCAGACCGGCAGAGTGATAGCAGATGACCAAGAAACCCGGTTTCGCTGAGAAACCGGGTTTTGTTTTGTGGCATCCGGCACTGCAGATTTGCAGGAAGGCGAAAAAGAAGGTATAATCGCACCTTGCGAATTTCACGGGCGAGGTAAGAGTATGGCGACGAAACGAACTTGGCAGCCGAAAGCGCGGCGCCGCCAGCGGGTGCACGGCTTTATGGCGCGGATGAAGACCAGGGGTGGACGGCTGGTGCTGAAGGCGAGACGCCTTAAAGGCCGCCAACGCCTGGCGGTATGACCTGGTGGGCCACAGGGTGTGGCCTGCGATTGACCCGTGCCGGAGTAGGCCGGGCCAATGGGCCAGCTCCTACGGCCGGACGACATGCGCACCAAGCTGCGACTGCGGTCGAATGTCGAGTTTCAGCGCATCCGTCGTGAGGGGCACACCCTGGTCCACCCCCTGTTGGTGCTATCGACCCTGTCGAATAGCTTGCCGTACAGTCGTTTTGGTTTTGTGGTGGGTCGTCGGTTCGGCAAAGCGGCCGAGCGAAACCGTCTGAAGCGACGGATGCGCGAGGCCGTGCGGGTCAGGGTCAGGAATGGACAGGTTGCTGTGGGATGGGATGTGGTACTGGTGGCCCGGCATCCGTTGCGGGAGGCATCTTTTCGGCAGATCGATCAGACTGTCGAGTTGTTGCTTTCCCGCGCGGGCCTGGTGAGCGGATCATCATGAAGTACATCTTCATGGGGTTCATTCGCCTGTACCAGTTGACGATTTCGAGGATGTTGCCTCCCAGTTGTCGTTTCTACCCCTCCTGTTCCCATTACGGGTACGAAGCTGTAGCGAAGCACGGCGCAATCAAGGGGGGCTGGTTGACCCTCAAGCGGCTGGCGCGTTGCCAACCTTTCAACCCTGGGGGATACGATCCGGTACCCTGATACGTATAGGGATGTGCGTTATCCTGGTGTCCCAAGGAGGCTGTGATTTGATCAAGGGTAGTCGTGTGTGGGGAGCAGCCGTGGCGCTGCTCTTGTTGGGTTCTCTTTTGTCGGCCTGTGGCGCTGCGCCGCTGGCGCAGAACTGGCCTGGCCTGACGGTGGCCGACGGCATAGTGTATGCCATCAGCGGGTTCGCCCCAAAAGGTCTACATGCTGGATGCCGAGACCGGCGTGCAAAAGGGCGCGTACATGCCCACAGGCACGTTTCGGGGTCAGCTCTACTATTGGAGTCCGGTGACTATCGGTGACGAGACGGCCTTTGTGGGGTTTGCTTCGCCGCAGGACAAGTTCACAGGCCTGTTTGCTTTTGATCCGACGACCGGTCAGGAACAATGGAGTGTGCTAGTCAGCAACGATCTGATCCTGGCCGCGCCGGTCTATGCCGACGGGACCGTCTATTTTGGCACGTCGAGCGGCCAGGTGTACGCCGTAGACACGGCAACGCGGACTCTCAAGTCCGGCTGGTCGTTCCAGGCCAAGGAGGCGATCTGGGGTTCGCCGCTTGTCATCGGGAATCGCGTGTATGTGCCGGCGATGGATCACCACCTTTACTGCCTGGATGCCCAAACCGGTGAGGTGGTGTGGGACTTGAAGGCAGATGGGGCACTGGCCGCCCAGCCGAGCCCAAACGACGGCACGCTGTACCAGGGAGCCTTTGACGGGCGAGTCTATGCCGTCGAGGCCAGCTCGGGGCAGCAGGTGTCGGGCTTTGATTTCAAGGCCAAGAACTGGATCTGGTCGGAGGTGCTCGTGGCGGACGGGCGGCTGTACGTGTCCTCGCTCGACGGCAAGCTGTATGCGCTGGACGCCGCCACCGGCCAGGTGCTGGCCGGCTACCCGTATTCGACCGAAGCCACCGATTATGTTCGGGCAGCGCCGGCTCAGTCCGGCGAGACGGTGGTCATTGCCACCGGGAACGGCCGGGTGACGGCGGTGAATAGCGCCTCTGGGCAGGCGCTGTGGCAGTGGCCCACCATCGGCCTCACACCGACATCAGGGATTTTGACTACGCCGGTCATTTCGGAGGGGCGGGTGTTTGTGCTTCTGTCGAATGGTCAAGTGTATGCCCTGGATGCGGCCACCGGCGTCCAGCTTCCCGGTTGGCCCTTTCCACCGACGACGACCCAACAATAGTTCAGCGCTCGGCGAATGGATGGCTGATATGCCGTTGATTCGTCGGTCCGCTTAGTAGGAGGTTTTCTTTGGGTATTGGAGAGATTTTTACGATGTTCTATCCTCCGGCCAATGCTCAATGCGCTGTTGTGGCTGTACAGCGCATTGGGTAATCAGTTCTGGCTGGCGATCATTGTCTTTACCATTCTGATCCGGGTGTTGATGACGCCGCTGATGCTGCCTCAGCAGCGCGCGGCCAAAAAGATGCAGGATCTCCAGCCCCAGCTTAAGGAGCTGCAGAAAAAGTATGGCAAAGACCGGGAAAAGATGGCCCAGGAGCAGATGAAGCTGTACAAAGAGGGTGGAGCCAGCCCGTTCGGCGGCTGTCTGCCAACGCTGGTCCAGTTCCCGATCTGGATCGGCCTGTACCAGTCGATCATTCAGGCGCTCGGCCATCAGCCGCTGCAGCTCCTTGGGCTATCGCAGAACATGTACGGGGCGCTACGGCAGATGATCTCGGCTGACGTGCCCCTCAACCGCTTCTTCCTGGGGATGGATCTCAGCGTAGAGCCGAGCGTTCTGGGCGGCCTGACCTACCTGCTGCCTGTCCTGGTGGCCTTTACCATGTGGCTGCAGAGCAAGATGGCCACGCCGGCAGGCGCAGGCGCAGACCCGCAGTCAGCGTCGATGAACCAGAGCATGACGGTGATGATGCCCCTGATGTTCGGCTTTTTTAGCCTGAACTTCTCAACCGGCCTGTCCCTGTATTTTGTTGTGTCGAACATCATCGGCATCATCACCCAGGGCTTTATCTCTGGCTGGAAAGGGCTGCTTTTCTGGAAGAATATGAGCCTGGGAAGCCTTGGCGGGCTGCTGGGTGGCCGTCGGCCTGCGCAGTCCACTGACGGGAATTCCCGTTCTAGGGCCGGACGTGGGGAGACGAGCAGCACGAGCGCCACTTCAGACGTAGCAGAAGGCAAGGTGGGAGGAACCGAAAGTGGAGTCCAGAGGAAGAAGAAGCGTCGTCGCAAGCGGTAAGACCGTCGAGGACGCCATTGTCACTGGCCTGGCCATGCTCGGCACGCGGCGTGACCAGGTGGATATTGAGGTGCTTAATCCGGGCAGCCGGGGGCTGCTGGGGATCGGCGCTGAGAACGCCCGGGTGCAGCTCGTGGTCAAAGCTCCACCCGCAGCGATCGCTCAACCGCCGCGTGCTCAGATGCCCGATGCGCATGCGCCGACTGCTCAATCGCCAGTTGACCGCGTGGCGCCTGAACCTGCAGCACCGAAACCGGTGGTGCCTGAGGATGTGACGACCGGACCACTCGCAGCAACCCGTGCGACGCCGGAAGACACAACTCTTGACGGGCTCAGTGCGGAGGCCGGTCAGGTGGGCAGCGAGATCCTGGCCGACTTGCTCAAGCGTATGGGTTTTCAGGCGACGGTCGAGGCGATACCGGGACACGATCTGGGTGACGAGGACCAACCGCCGCCATTGGTGTTGAACATCAGAGGAGAGGACCTGGGCATCCTGATCGGCCGCCGAGGGGAGACCCTGAGCGACCTGCAATACCTGATCCGGCTGATGATCAGCCACCGTCTGAAGCACTGGACAGACGTCGTCGTGGACGTGGAGAGCTACCGCTCACGGCGGCGCCATGCGCTGGAAAGCCTGGCGACTCGCGTTGCCGAACGGGTGGCAGCCAGCGGACGGTCGCAGGCTCTTGAGCCGATGCCTGCCTATGAGCGGCGGGTGGTGCACATTGCCTTGCGTAACCACCCCCAGGTCACGACTCAGAGTGTAGGGGTGGGCGAGAATCGAAAAGTGACGATCGTTCCCAAAGAGTGATGGGCCAGCGATAAGCTTGGCTGATGGCAGGTCGGGTTGAAGCGTAGCTGGATCGTTATTGTAGTCTGGATCATAGCCGGCGCCGGAGCCATAGGTACAGGCCGCGAACTACTCTACAATCTGTGGTATCTGCTGACCGCGCTTATCCTCTTCTGTTACGTTTGGGCCTGGACCTCGATTCATTGGGTCGACGTGCAGCGTCACACCCACACGAACCGCTCGCAGGTCGGCAAGATGGCCGAAGAGCATTTCGTGGTGACAAACCGGGGCCTCTTCCCCAAGTTGTGGCTCGAGGTACGAGATCGCTCGACCCTGCCCGAGCACACCGCCAGCAAGGTGGTCGATTCGCTTGGATCTCGCCAAGCTCGGACCTGGAGCGTCAAGACCCGCTGCCGGCAGCGGGGCCGATTTCTCCTCGGACCGGTCAGCCTGACCAGTGGTGACCCTTTCGGACTGTTCACCATGCAGCGCCAGCTCGACCACCTGACAGAGACATCCTTCATCGTCTACCCGGCTACCGTCGACCTGCCGTTTTTTGCGCCCATGGTGGGACCGCTGTCTGGGGGCGGCACACTGCGGCGACGGACCCACTATGTCACCACCAATGTGTCAGGGATCAGGGAGTATGCGCCGGGTGACAGCTTTAACCGCATCCATTGGCCATCCACCGCGCGAACCGGCCGGCTCATCTCCAAGGAGTTTGAGCTGGATCCCACGGCCGATGTCTGGCTCTTTCTCGATCTCGAGCGCGCGGCCCATGTGGAGTTGATCTGGACCGAGCCTGAAGGTCGCGCCGAGCTGCTGTTGCCCTGGGAACGTCCGTCCAAGCTCCGGTTGGCGCCCTCTACGCTGGAATATGCAGTAACGATCGGAGCCTCTCTGACCAAGCACTTCATCGCCCGCGATCAAGCAGTCGGCTTTATCGGTTACAGCCGACATCGGGAGGTGATCCCCGCTGACCGAGGTGAGCGGCAGTTGACCAAGATCCTGGAGCTGCTGGCCGTGATCAGCGCCGAAGGCCGCATACCGATCGGCGAAGTGCTGGCAGCGGAGGGCACGCACCTGGGACGCAATACGACGGCAGTCATTGTCACGGCGACGGATCGGGATTACTGGATCTCGGCAGCCTACGAGCTGAACCGGCGGAGCGTCAACGTGGTGGCGATCATCCTTGAGTCACAGAGCTTTGGCAGCTCAATCAGCAACGAGGCAATGGCCGCGCAGTTGGCTGCCACCGGCGTCCTAACCTACATGGTGCGGGAGGGTGATAACCTGATGCAAGGCTTGGCTACTCCCTATGGCCACGTTGGTACCCAGGTCAAGTATCAGGTGCGGTAGAGCCCTATGGTCAGCCTGGACGATACCATCGCTGCCATCTCGACGCCCATCGGCGAGGGGGGCATTGGCATTGTCCGGATGAGTGGGCCACGGGCGCCGGCTATCCTGCGCACACCTGTTCAGCCCTGGTGCACCACAACGCTTGAACGCTGACGGCTATGATCTCGAACCTTATCATCTGCATTACGGTCACATTGCCGACCCGGCCACAGGTGAGGTTGTCGACGAAGTCCTGGCGGTGCACATGCCTTCGCCGCGGACCTACACCCGCCAGGACGTGGTCGAGATCGACGCCCACGGTGGGATCGTGGCCGTTCGGCGCATCCTGACTCTGTGCCTGGAAGAGGGCGCCCGGTTGGCAGAACCGGGCGAGTTCACGCTCCGTGCTTTTTTGAGCGGCCGAATCGATCTGGCCCAAGCTGAAGCGGTTCTGGACGTGGTGCGAGCCAAAACCGATCAGGCGCTGCAAACCGCGATAGGGCAGCTGGCAGGGCACCTGTCGGAGCGGGTGCGGTCGGTGCGAGGCCTGCTGCTAGAAGCCCTGGCTCATGTTGAGGCCGGAATCGACTTTTCGGAGGATGAGATTCCTGCCCGAGATGTCGCCGCCGACCTGGCCCGGGCTAATGCCGTGCTGAAGGACCTGCTGGCCAGTGCCGACCGTGGCATTATATACCGGCAAGGGGTCCGCGCGGCCATTGTCGGGCGGCCCAACGTGGGCAAGTCGAGCCTGTTGAACTGTCTGCTGCGCACCAGCCGGGCTATCGTGACCGACATCCCAGGTACCACCCGTGACACCCTGGAAGAAACCCTGAACCTGAAGGGGGTGCCGGTTGTCCTGGTCGACACCGCCGGTATCGCCACCATGACAGACGATCCGATCGAGCAGCTAGGCATCGAGCGCAGCCGCGGAGCATTGGACCAGGCCGATCTGGCCCTGTTGGTGCTGGATGCCAGTGAGCCGCTGACCGACGCCGACCGGGCCATCGCCGACCTGATCGGCTGCAAGCCGGCGCTCCTGGCCTTGAACAAGACGGACCTTGTCCGGCCTGGCGAGGAGAGAGACCTGGCATCGGTTCTCACCGCGCCGGCTATATCGGTTTCGGCGCTGACTGGCCAGGGAATAGACCTGCTAGAGGAAGCCATTGTAGAGACGGTGTTGTCAGGGCAAGTGGCGGCTTCAGACGTGCCGGTGGTGAGCAACCCTCGTCACAAAGAAAGGTTGAGCCGGGCGCTTGAACATGTGGGTGCAGCACTCGCGGCTGTCCAGACCGGACTGACCGCAGACCTGGTGGCGATTGACCTGGCGGCGGCCGTCCATGCCCTGGGTCAAGTCACGGGGCAGACGACGAGTGACGACCTGCTGGAGAACATCTTTAGTCGTTTCTGCATTGGAAAGTGATAATTATGATTCGGAGATCATGTCGCTCGTCGATCAAGCCCTGGCCCAGGGGGCTTGCTGGCTGCGTGCTGCTCATACTGAGTATGTTGGCGTCGTGCGGGGGCAGTCCAACGCCGACCGGTGTTGCTGCGATCTCTAGCCCGACGGCTGTTGCCAGCCCGACTGCCCTCGTGTCGCCTACCCCGTCCAACACGCGCCAGCCCTCGCCCGACGGTCGCCACGCTGACCGTTGCCCCGAGCCCAACTGGACGGACCCAGACGCCCTCGCCAACCCCGCCTCCAACTGCGCCACTTACGCCGACATCTACGCTCACGCCGACGCCGTCGCACACGCCCCAGGTGCCGGCGCCTACCCTGCTGCCGACGCAGACCATCACGGTTACGGTGCGGCCGTCGGTTACGCCAACGCCTGCCTTCAGTCCAACACCGGTGCCCACGGTGGCTTTCGGTGACGATGTGGTCAATATCCTGCTGATCGGACTGGACTCGACCAGCAATCTGAATGGGCAGAACACCGATGTGCTCATCGTCGTGAGTGTGAACAAGACGACCAAGCAAGTGTCGATGCTCTCGATCCCGCGGGATCTGTGGGTCTATATCCCCACTTACGGCTGGAACCGGATCAACACTGCCCACCGCCGTGGATATTCCCTGGGATACCCTGGCCTGGGACCGGCTCTGCTGATCGACACCATAGAGATCAATTTTGGCCTGCCGATCCATCAATGGGCGCGGGTCGATTTCGTCGGTTTTGCCAAGGTGGTGGATGAGCTGGGTGGGGTCGATATCACGGTGGCCTGCCCGGTCAACCTTCGCTTCAGACCGCCGACTTCTGATGAGGAACAGGAGATGATCCTCCTGCCCGGCATCTATCACATGGATGGGGACACGGCACTGCGTTACGTGCGTACCCGCCGGGACGGCTCCGATTTTGACCGGGCACGGCGGCAGCACCAGTTCCTGAAGGCGATGTGGAGCCAGTTCAAGAATCCGGACATAATCGCCAGGATCCCCGGCCTGTGGACGGCGCTGTCAGGGTCGGTCAAGACCGACCTGCAACTCGACGACCTGCTGTCGTTGGCCCGTGTCGGCATCGAGATCAAGCCTCAACGGGTGCACAGTTACTACATCGGAAGAAGCGAGACCATGGACTGGGTTACCGACCAGGGCTGGCAGGTCTTGTTGCCCAGGTTGGACAAGATCCAGCAGGTGTTGGCCAAGCTGGCCTTGCCGCCGTCGGCGGCGGAAGATCAGGTGGCCAGTGAGGGCGCGTCGATCGAGGTACTGAACGGGACGGCCACGCCAAACCTGCCCCAGTTCGCTGCCGATCAACTGCAATGGTACGGACTCCAGATCACGCGCACTGGCGCTGCCGACCGGACCGACTATCTCAAGACGCAGATTATTGTCTTCAGCGATCGGCCCAAGGCGGTGGAGACCCTGGCCAAGGTGTTGAAGGTCAGAGCGGCAGATATCTTGTACCAGCAGGCGGGCGGGCAGGGTGTGGACATCCGGGTGATCCTTGGGGCAGATTACGATCCGTGCAAGTGATTGCCGGACCCCGACTTGAGTAGGAGGGCTCTCCGGCCCCAGATCGACAGGAGGGAGAAATGACCGCGAAAAGCTATACCCTTGAGGCCGACCAAAAGGCCACGCCAGTGATGATCGGCACTCCAGACATGCTCCTTTGGGGCGACCTCATTACACGCGAACAGGCACGTGTCAGCGCCTTTCTCAACACGTTGGCTGAGGAGTTCGTGCCGCTATCTGACGCCAATATCCTGTTTCTGGCCCTCGCCCAACAAGCAGCACCGGTTAGAAACCCAGGGTGTACATCAAGCTGGAAGAGATCCTGTTTTTCTGTGCCATGGGCCAGCCAGAGCCATTGCCTGAGCAGTCAGAGACACGGCGCCTGGAACCGGTCGAGGTGTTTGTGGGCTCCTACCGGATCGAGGCGTCGATCCTGAAATCACCGATCGCCGAAATGCACACCATGTTGTTGGTGGCCAAGGAAGCCTACACCCCGCTGTACAAGGCCACAATCCGCCACGTTGCCAAGCCCTGGCTGGGCGCCATTTCCACCGACCTGGTACAGGTCCGGCTCGACCGGATGACGCTGACGACGGTCTAGAGAAGAGAAGCGCTTCTAGAGCAGGCCTTCAGGCAGCTCGACCAGAAGCCGTCCGGCTTTGAGGTCGACCTCCAGCACGACGCCGGCGACGGCCGGGATCAGGATTTCACGGGGGCCCGCTTTTGGGGGTGTGGCGTCACCGCCTCGCACGACGTATATCTCGTGGGCTGCGCTGTACAGGATTTCGATCACCTGGCCAAGGTTCTGGCCGTCAGCCGTCCACACCTCGAGCCCGACGATCTGATGCTCGTAATACTCTCCCGCCGCGAGCGGGACGGCCTCTTCGAGTGGCACCTGGAGTAGCTGGCTCCGCAGCGTTTCGGCACTGTTGCGGTCGTCCACTCCCTCCAATTTGATCAGAACCCACTTGTGATGGAGGCGGTAGCCTTCCAGGCCATAAGGGACCGGTTCGGCACCATCAGGGCCAACGAGCACCCGCGTCAGTAGCCCGAAGCGGCTTGGGTCGTCGGTCAGGATCGTGGCTTTCAGCTCGCCGTGGATGCCGTGGACACCGATGATCTGTCCAACGGCCAAATAACGAGGCTCAGGAGCACCTCGTTGCACTCCTGAGCCTCGCGCCTGTCGTGCCGCCGGCTGCCGTGCGGCGCGAGCCACTAGACGATCTCCAGTGTCACACGCCGGCCCTGGCGGGCAGCGGCTGCCCGCAGCAAGGTCCGCATAGCATTTGCCACACGGCCCTGCTTGCCAATGACGCGCCCCATGTCATCTGGGGAAACCCTTAGTTCGTAGATGGTCGAGTTGGTACCCTCGATCTCTTCTACGCGGACTGAATCTGCATCATCTACGAGGGCCTTTGCCATGTACTCGATGAGCTCTTTCACAGTTAGCCTCCATTTGAAGTGTGTTGTGGTGAGGATTGCCCTACTGGTCGTCGTCTAGAGGTTCATCTTCGGCATCGTCGTCGGAGTCCTCGACGTCGGAATCCCAGTCGTCTTCCTCGAAGTCATCTGTTTCTTCGGAAACCTCTGTATCCGATTCCCAATCGTCTTCCAGCTCTTCCGGCTCTTCAGCTTCCTCAAGCAGGTCTACCTCGAACTCCTCGTCCTCTTCGACCGGCAGTTCTTCTTCGACCTCAACCGGCCTGGGCAACGGCAGGGTGGCCGGCTGCGCTGACGGCTGAGTCTGCCTGGCCAAGGTGGCCTGGGACAGGATGCCCAGCTTGTCGAGCATCCGCCGGACCGCTTCCGACGGCTGAGCTCCGACACTGAGCCAGTGCACTGCCCGCTCGGCATCGAGTCTCCATCGTCGGCGGTTCGGTGCGTGGGTTGTAGTTGCCGATTATCTCGATGAACTTGCCATCGCGGGGAGCTCGGCTGTCCTGCACGACGACACGGTAGTGTGGCTGCTTCTTGGCACCCACCCGACGTAATCTGATCTTTACCATACTCTCTCTCTCTGATACCTCCTTCTGGATCTGGTCAGTGTGGCGGTTATCCAAGCCCGCCGAACATGGATAGCAGGCCGCGCATCCGGCCCCGGCCATGCTTGCCCATGTCGCCGAACTGCTTCATCATCTTCTGCATCTGCCGGAACTGCAGCAGCAGCTCATTCACGTCTTGCACTGAGGTGCCCGATCCCCGGCTGATCCGCCGCTTGCGGCTGGCATTGATGATGCGCGGGATGTGTCGCTCCTCAGGTGTCATCGAGTTGATGATAGCCTCGATGACCTTCAACTGCTGGTCGGTCACGTCGGGCGACAGTTGCTTGGTCATGCTCGACAGACCGGGAATCATGTCCAATAGCTGGGTCAGTGGCCCCATCTTTTTCAGTTGCTGAAGCTGAGCGCGAAAGTCCTCCAGGTCAAACTCGCCCTTGACCATCTTCTGGCCCATCTTCAGGGCCTGATTCCTGGTCCATGACCTGCTGCGCCTTTTCGATCGCCGATAGCACATCGCCCATGCCCAGGATGCGGCCAGCCAGGCGGTCGGGGTGGAAAACCTCCAGTGCGTCGGTCTTTTCGCCCACGCCCAGGAACTTGATGGGCACCCCGGTGACCGCGCGGACCGAGATGGCCGCGCCGCCGCGGGCGTCGCCGTCCACCTTGGTCAGGATCAGCCCGGTCAGGCCCACTCGCTTGTTGAACTCGTCGGCCACGCGCACGGCATCCTGGCCGGTCATGGCATCGACGACCAGCAGGACTTCCTGGGGATCGGTGCGGGCCTTGACCTTCTCCAGCTCGGTCATCATCTCGTCGTTGATGTGCAGCCGGCCGGCTGTGTCCAGCAGGACGACGCTGTAGGCCGCCTCCCGGGCGTGCTTGACCGCGTTGGCGCAGATCTGCGGCGGCGGGACCTTGGTCCCCTCGCTGTGGACGGGCATGTCCAGCTGCCGGCCCAGCACCTCCAACTGGGTCACGGCTGCCGGGCGATAGGTATCGGCCGCCACCAGCAGGGGACGCTGGCCGCTCTTGCGCAGATTCAGGGCCAGCTTGGCCGCCATGGTCGTCTTGCCCGAGCCCTGCAGCCCGACCAGCATGATCACATGCGGGGATGGACCTGACAGATTCAGCCGGGCAGGCTCGCCGAGCGTGGCGATCAGCTCCTCGTGAACGATCTTGATGACCTGCTGCGCCGGGGTCAGGCTCTTCATCACCTCGACGCCCACCGCCCGCTCGCGGACCCGCTGGATGAAGTCCTTGACAACTTTGAAGTTGACGTCGGCTTCCAGAAGCGCCAGCCGGACCTCGCGCAAGGCGACGTCTACGTCTGCCTCGCTCAGCTTGCCCCGGTTGGAAAGCCGGCTGAATACACCCTGTAGCTTGTCGGTCAGGTTCTCAAACACTAGCCGTTCTTGATCCAGTCTATTGAAATGCCAGACCTATATTGTAACTGAGAAACAGGATTTCGTCAAATGGGGAGGCTGCAAACAGCAGGGCGGCTGCGGCTGGTCATCGACTGGGGAAGGGTCGAATACCCAGCATCCACCCACGCCAGGACGATCCTCACCGCTATAACGCACGCCGGATGGCGTCTACCACGGAGACTCGATCAGTACCCACACCAACACACCGATCAAAAGAATCGCGAAAACGATCAAGAAGCCCGCTTTCAGCCCGGTCAGGATCACCTGCCAAGGCGTCTTCTTGGTCACCGTCACCACCTTCTGCGGCTTGTCCATGTCCTGCCACTCCGCCTGCCGCAGGGCGAACCAACGCATGACGAGGCCGAAGATGCCTGCTGAGATGAATCCCACTACAAAGCCCAACCAAAAGTCGCTCATCGTCGCATCTCCCTCAAATCATCAACGAGCTCATGGCTGTTGTGCTATCTCTTGACACTGTCATCCTGAGGCAAGCTAGGGGGCTCCCTTCGGCCAGCAGAGAGCCTGCGCTGCCATTTACCGCGACGAGTCCGCGCCCCCGCGGCCGGGCAGGACGATGTCGGCGGGGTCCAATCCACAGGCGGCTCTCGACTTGCACCTGGCGTGACTCTCTGGTACAATGGCAATAGAACAAATGTGCTATCACGCTTGAGACAGGAGATTCACATGCTCAACAAGCTGCTGGAGATCGGGATGTCGTTTGACTGGATCACGCCCGTGTTCGCTCAGGTGCAGAACGTGGCCAACGGCCCGCATCGGACCTTCCTGGTCTCGGGAGGGTCTGGATGGAGCGGGCATCGGATCGAGCGCCTGCTCCGCGACAACGGCGTCAGGTGCTGGGGAATGATGATTGTGAGCCAGAAACTGATGCTCACTGTGAGGCAGGAACAGGCTGGCTGGACCCAGTATCTGCTCCAACGGGAGGGGATCCCACTGCTCAATCCGATAGCCTCTGCGCATGTCGCAACCACAAACGGCGGGGCCGCTCTCAGCCGTGCCCGCGAACCCAGAACGGCCCAACGCCAGCAGATCGTCGATAGGGTGAGCGGGCTTTTAGACTCTGTAGCCGACAGGCTGGGACTCTAGCCCGCCGGGCCTGGCTCGGGGGCCTCCTCTGCGTACACGAACAGGTGGCCGATCGACTCTCGCAGGTAGTTGCGGCGGATCGCTTCGCCAAAGAGCTGTCCCACCGGCAGGACGTGCAGCTTTGGATCGCGTTTTTCGGCCGGGATGTTTACGGTGTCGGTGGTGACGATCTCGGCAATGTACGGGACGGCCACCAGTTTTTCGAGCCCACCCCGGACGAATACGCCGTGAGTGCAGGCTACCCAGATCTGCTCGACTCCTTCGTCGATCAATCGCCGGCTCAGCTCGAGGATCGAGCCGCCGGTGGCGATTTCGTCGTCGTATATGAGCGCCCGGCGGTAGCCCCTGACCATTTGGCCCACGATGCCGACGATGCGAACCTGTGAATCTGACACGCGCTCCTTCATGGCAGCGGTCACCGGCAGGTGTAGATCGGAGGCGAACCGGGCTGCCGACTTGGCGTGACCGATGTCGGGTGCAACCACGATGGTGGACGACAGGTCACGCTCGCGGAAGTGACGGACGAACACCGGCCGGCTGCTCAGTGGATCGGCCGGTATGCTGAAAAAGCCGTGGACCTGAGGAGAGTGGAGCATCATGGTCATGACGTGGGTGGCGCCGGCCGTCTGCAGGAGATCGGCAACCAGCCTGGCAGTGATGGAGATGCGGGGAGCATCCTTCTTGTCCGAGCGGGCGAAGGAAAAGTAGGGGATGATGGCATGCACCTCCCTGGCCGACGCAGCGCGCGCGATGTCGAGCATCATCAGCAGCTCCATCAGGTGGTCGTTGACGGGCGGCGAGAGCGGTTGGAGGATGTACACCTGGCGCGAGCGCACGCTGGCGCCGAGCTGGATGTACAGGTTATCGTTGCTAAAGCGGCTGATGTGGGTGTCATCCAGCGGTACGCCAAGATAGGTGGCGATATCCTGGGCCAGCTGAGGGTGTGAGCTGCCACTGAAGAAGCGGACATCATTGGGATCGATTCCTGGAGTCATGCCTCTTTTCTCTCCTCCTACTAGGGTCGCCCGGCCAGTACGGCATTCACCTCCGCCGCTGCAGAGTCCAGCGCCGCCTGCGGATCGGCTTGGCCTTGCGTCACCGATACGATCGCGGTGTACAGGATCTCCCGCACCTCGAATTCAGCCGGCACCGCCGGTTCTGGCCGGGCGTAAGTCAGGATCGACCTGGGTCTGCTGCCGGATAAAGGGGTAGGCGGCCAATGTGTCGGTCATGACGGTCAACGCCGAGGCGCGAATCGGCATCGCCGCTAATTGGTCGGCCCAGCGGGCCGACTGAGCCGCAGAGGTGAGCCAGCGGAGCAGCTGCCAGGCGAGCTGTTCCTGCTCTGGGTCGCTGCGGACGATGAAGAAGCTGGCGCCATACAGAACGGTCGCCGGGTGGTCGGGGTCGGCTTGGGGGATCATGGCCTGGTGCCAATCGAAGGCAGGTGTTCCACCCTGCACCGCCTGGTCGTAGGCTTCCTTGTAAAGCCGGTTGTTGCCGGTGGAGGAGAAGGCAAACGCAGCCTGGCCTCGGGAGAAGGCCTGATAATCCCCGTACGCCTCTTCGGGCCGCCACGCCAACCCGGAGTCGATCAGCCGGCGGAGGAGGGCCAGGCTCTCAACGCCGGCCGGGCCGTTGAAGGTCGCTTGCGTCCCGTCATCGCTCAGTTGCTGCCCGCCGCGGCTGTACAGCCAGGCGTCGAACAACGACACACTCTCCACGATGGGCAAACAGCGGACACTGGTCTGGGCCCACACGTCGTAACAGGCCTGCTCGAACTCGGTCCAGGTGCTCGGCGGCTCTTTCCAGCCAGCCTGGGCCAACAGTGAATCGTTGACCCACATGCCGATGGCGCTGGGCGCAAAGGGGAAGGCCAGGAGCCAGCCGCCGAAAAGCGGAAAGCGTCCCGCCTCCAGGGTAGTGGAGTAGATGTCGGCCAGGTCGGCGCTGCTCAAGCCCAGCTCTGGATCGGTGATGAGCTCATCGAGTGGCATGACCAGGCCCTGCTCCGCCAGCTCGGCGATCGAAGCTGGAAAGGCAACCGCCAGGTCGGGCAGCTCTCCGCCCTCCTGGTGCTGGAACAGGATCGCCTCGTAGACACCCAGGACGCCGCTCTTGGCTGCGACCTCTACCCGGACGCCGGGAGTCGCGGTTTCAAAGTCGCGGGCCATTTCGAGAAGCAATTGGCCTTCGGGCCGGTCGAGTGGGTAGGGCTCCCAGAAGACGATCTCGGTCATCGTCGACGGAACGGTGGCGGTGGGCGACTCGGCGATGGCCGGCAGGTCTGTTGCAGCGGCTTCCAGCTTGCTGGTCGACGGTGTGCTCTGGGGCAGGATGGAGGGCAGATCGCAGGCGGCGAGCAGCAGGCAGCCGGCGGCAAGCAGCAAGCAGCAGGTGACGGCGAGGGTCACATGCTCGAGTCTCGACCGAATCGGCTTCATCTCTGCGCCTAAAAGCCCTCCAGGCGGGACAGGTCGACGATGCCCCGGCTGAGCGCCCAGATCGCCTGCAGCAGTCCCAGGCGGTTCTCGCGCAGTGCGGCATCCTCGTGCATCACCAGCACATCGTCGAAGAAGCGGTCGATGACCGGGATCATCGGCCACAGGGCGATCAACAGCCGGTCCACGTCGCTGTCGGGCGTAACCTGGGCGCGGGCGGCTTGGAAGGCGTCCCACAGGGCCGCCGTGGCCGGCTCGGGGTCGAGGCCGGGCCGGAAGGCGAGCCGGTGCGGCTGATCGCGCACGATGCGGATGCAGCGGCCGTAGGCGTTGAGCAGGTTCATCCAGTCGTCGCGCACTACCCAGGCGGCCAACTGGCCTGCGGCGCGGTAGGCGCTGTATGGGTTGTCGGCCCGCTCGGCCAGGACGGCGTCTACAACGTCGTAGCGGAACCCCTTTTCGCGCAGCCAGCCGCGCAGCCGCTCCCCGATAAAGTCGATAACCTCGATCCAGCACCTGGTCGACAACCGGGACCGGCATGCAGCGCGGCCACCTCGGCCAGCAGCGGCCGCAGCGGCAGGGAGATGCTGTGGGCGATCAGGAGCTGGACGACGCCCAGGGCATCGCGGCGCAGGTGGTAGGGATCGGACGAGCCGCTGGGGGCGAGCCCAACGGCAAAGAGGCCCACCAGGCTGTCGAGCCGGTTGGCCAGGCCGAGGGCCAGGCCGGGCCGTGTCTCGGGCAGCGCATCGCCGGCGAAGCGGGGCAGGTAGTGCTCAAAGATGGCGGCGGCCACCGCCTCGTCTTCGCCTGCCAGCCGGGCGTAGTGGCGGCCCATGAAGCCCTGCAGGCTGGTGAACTCGACCACCAGCTGGGTGGCCAGGTCGGCCTTGCACAGGTGGGCGGCGCGGTGGGTGACGGCCAGCTCGGCCTCGCTCAAGCCCAATGCCCGGCCGATCAGCGGCGCCAGCGTTTCCAGGCGCTTGCTCTTGTCCAGCATCGAGCCCAGCTTTTCCTGGAAGGTGAGGGTGTCGAGGCGGGGCAGGAAGCTCTCCAACGGCCGGGCCGTGTCCTGGTCGTAGAAGAACTTGGCGTCGGCAAAGCGGGCGCGCAGCACGTCCTCGTAGCCCTGGCGCACCACGTCCAGGCTGCGGTCGTCGCCGTTGCGCACGGCGACAAAGTAGGGCAGCAGATCGCCGCCTGCGCCTGCAGGACCGGGAAGTAGCGCTGGTGTTTCTTCATGGCGGTGATCAGCACCTCGTGCGGCAGGGCCAGGTATTCCGGCTCAAAGCTGCCGAGCACGGCGGTGGGCCGCTCGACCAGGTTGGTGACCTCGTCCAGCGAGATCCGGATCGGCGAGGATGCGCCCACCGACGGAGGCAGCCAGCGCTTCAGCCTGGGTGCCGATCTGCTGCCGGCGCTCGGCCCGTCGACGACGATCAGGTGATCGGCCATGGCTGCCAGGTAGTCGTCGGCGCTGGCCAGCTCGATGTCCGGGGAGCCAAGCGGCCGCAGTCCGCGCGTTGTCCGGCCGCTGGCCACGCCGGCGTAGGCAAAGGGAACGACCTGATCGCCGAGCAGCGCCACCAGCCAGCGCAGCGGGCGTGGGAAGGTGACGTTGGTCTCGTTCCAGCGCATCGTCTTGGGAAAGCGCAGCCCGGCGAGCAGCTTGGGCAGCTCTTCGGCCAGCACCTCGGCGGCCGAGCCGGCCCGGCTCGGTCTTGGTGGCCACCACGTACGACTTGTCGCCGTCGGTCACCACCCGCAGCGCCTCGACCGGCACGCCCTGCTTCTGGGCAAAGCCCTGGCCGGCGCGGGTGAGGTTGCCCTCGGCGTCAAAGGCGACCTTGGCAGGAGGGCCCTGCACCTCGAGGGTGCGATCGGGCTGGCGCGGTGCCAGCCCGTACACCAGGACAGCCTGCCGGCGCGGCGTGCCGACCACCTGCACCGACTCGTAGCTCAGCCGGTTGGCGGTCAGCAGCTCGGGGACCGAGCGTCTGCGAGCTGCTCCAGCGCCAGGGTCAGGTCGGCTACCGGCAGCTCCTCGGTGCCGATCTCCAGCAGGAAGGTGTGAAGGCTCGCCGGAGGGCGTGCAGGCCGGTGGGCGCGGAGGCGGTGGGCGCTGGGGACCGCGCCCCTGACCGGCTTCTTGCTGCTTGGTGAATGGGAAGCCCATCTCTTTGCGCTGCTCGACGTACAGGCGGGCTACCTGGCGGGTCAGGTCGCGCATCCGGCCGAAATAGGAGGCGCGCTCGGTGACACCGATGGCGCCGCGCGCAGTCGAGGACGTTGAAGGTGTGGGAGCAGCGCAGGATATAGTCGTAGGCCGGGATGACCAGGCCGCGGGCCATGCCGGCCTTGGCCTCTGCCTCGTACAGGTTGTACATCTGGCTGAGGCGCTCCACGTCGGCCAGCTCAAAGTTGTAGGTGCAGTGCTCGATCTCGGAGCGCATGTAGATGTCGCGGTAGGTGTGCACGCCGTCCCAATTGATGTCCCACACCGAGCGGACGCCCTGCAGGTACATCACGATCCGCTCCAGGCCGTAGGTCAGCTCCACGGAGACCGGGTCGAGTGGCCAGCCCGCCGCACTGCTGGAAATAGGTGTACTGGCTGATCTCCTGGCCGTCGAGCCAGACCTCCCAGCCCAGGCCCCAGGCGCCCAGGGCCGGGCTCTCCCAGTTGTCCTCGACAAAGCGCACGTCGTGCTCGCGCATGTTGATGCCCAGCGCCTCGAGGCTGCCCAGGTAGAGCTCCTGGGGGTTGCCCGGGTCGGGCTTGAGGATGACCTGGTACTGGGTGAATAGCTGCATGCGGTTGGGGTTTTCGGCGTAGCGGCCGTCGTCGGGCCGGTAGGAGGGCTCGACGTAGGCCACGTTCCACGGCTCGGGTCCCAGGACGCGCAGGGTGGTGGCCGGATTGCCGGTGCCGGCGCCCATCTTTTCGCTGTAGGGCTGCCAGATCAGGCAGCCATAGTCGGCCCAATAGCGATCCAGGCGCATGACGACTTCTTGGAAGGATAAAGGCTTGGTCATGTTTTTCCTATTCGTTCTGTTTCTTGTTTTGAATGTGAGCCAACATCTCAGCCTGGTGGGTCAGGTACCGCTCGGTCTCGGCCTGGCCGGCCTCGACGCTGAAGCGATTTTCGGCCTTGACCATGTTGCCCCGCAGGGCATCCTCCAGGTCAACGCCGCACAGGTAGGCCAGCTTGAACAGAAAGGTGGCGCAGTCGGCCAGCTCCTCGGCCAGACTGGCGCGCAGGTCGCCGGCGTCCTGAGCGTCGCGATAGCCCTCAAAGTACTGCACCTCACGGGCGACCTCGCCCATCTCCTCGGCCAGGTGCAGGAAGGTGTGGGCCGGGGTAATCTTGTCCCAGCCGCGGGCGACGTCGTAGGCCTGGAGCCAGGTCTGGTATTCGCGGATGTGCATGGTCAGTTCGCCTCCGTCTGGCGGCGCAGGCGCTCGATAAAGTCGGCCGACTTGACCTTGCGCTCCAGGTGATGGGTGATGTAGCGGTAGTTCAGCCGCTCGACCTCGGCCTGTGTGGCGGCGCCAAGCCGCAGCAGCCGGCAGGTGTCCCAGTCGCGGGTCTGCAGGAAACGGAGCACCTTGAGGGCGTTGGCCGATAGCTCGACGGTGTCGGCGCGATCGTGGCCGTGCTGCCGGCAAAAGACGGTTCCCTGGGCCGGGCTAAAGTAGTTGGTCTCCGGCTCCAGCGATTTCTTGCAGGCGCCGCAGGCAAAGAGCTGCGGCTGGTAACCGGCCAGCCCCAATAGGTGGATCTCGTAGTAACGAGCCACGAGGGGCAGGTTGTCGGCGGCTGCCAGCCAGCCCAGGGCCTCTTTGAGCAGGACAAACAGGGGCTGGTTCTCGTCCTGTTCGGGGGTGAACGCGTCGGTCAGCTCGGCGACATAGTAGGCGTAGGTGGCGCGCAGCAGGTCTTCGTGCAGCGGCAGGAAGGGCTCGATCGTTTCGGCCTGGGTGACGATGTCCAGGTCGTGCCCGACGGCGACCAGGTAGCGGCCGTAGCTGAACAGCTCGACGTGGCCGCTCTTGCGGCTGGCCGGCTTGCGGGCGCCCTTGGCGATGAGCCGCAGCTTGCCCCGTGTAGGCGTGAGCACAGTGAGCAGACGATCTGCTTCGCCGAAATCGCTCCGCCTGAGGACGATCGCCTCGGTTTGGTATAGGCGCTCGCGGTGTGACATGCGTTGGTTCCCCTCTGTCGGGGTCGATTATACCACATGCTCGGCTTTTCGGACAAATAGAGGAACTGCTGCCCCTGATGCGTTATTTTACTTATTAATATGATTCTAACTTGACAAATGACCAGGTGGGTGTATACTCACCTTAGGATTCGCCGACCGATCGATGTGATGATCGTGCGGGCAACTGCAGAAGGAAACATCGATCCCTGAAGCGGTCCGAATCTACGTCGGCACGACTCGACAGGTGGTCGTGAACAGGAGATGTGTGATGCCTAACCCGATAATGCACTTTGAGCTCATTGGCAAGGATGCAATTGCGCTTCAGAAGTTCTATGCTGATCTTTTCGATTGGAAACTTGGCCCACCGATGGCCGAGTTTGGCAATTACAGCCTTCTCGACAACGAAGGCAGGGGGATCGGCGGTGGCATTGGTGAAGGGGATCCTCGGGTGACCGTCTACATTGAGGTCGACGATCCGCAGGCGTACCTGGACAGAGCGGCGAAGGCTGGCGCCACAGTGCTCATGCCGGTCTCCAAAGTAACAGAGGATACGACAATCGCCTTGTTTGCCGATCCTGCCGGCAACGTCACAGGGCTTCTCAAAGGGTGAAAACTGATCAGAGAGCACCCGAGAACATAGATGAATATATCGCCGGCTTCCCGCATGACGTTCAAGAGATTCTGCAAAGGATAAGGATGACGATCAGGGAGGCGGCGCCAGACGCGGAAGAAACGATAAAATACCAGATGCCGACCTTTACCCTGAAAGGCAATCTGGTTCATTTTGCCGCGTTCAAAAAGCACATCGGCCTCTATCCGGCGCCGACAGGAATCGAGAAATTCAAGGATGCGCTGGCTGCCTATGAAGGGGCCAAGGGCACGGTGAGGTTCCCACTGGACAAGCCGATTCCCTTCGACCTGATAAGCGAAATCGTGAAGTTCAGGGTAAGGGAAAACCTGGACAGAGCCGAAGCAAAACGGAAGCCACGCTAGGGACTTTGTAGATCGTGTCTGGCCGTACAGGAACGTGCAGAGCGGCAGGCCCTAAGGGTTCAAGAAAACCCTTAGAGTCTGGGTTGTGGCTAGTAGTATTCCTTCAATCCGGTATCTACCTGGACGTTGGTCAGCACGGCGCCTACCAGGCGGGCGTTGATCTGCTGCAGGCGCTGCACGGCGGTGCGGGCGTGGTCGCGGCGGGTATGGCCGGCGCTGACGACCAGAAGCACGCCGTCGACCTTGGTGGCCAGGACGGCGGCATCGGTGACGGCGACGACGGGCGGAGTGTCGAACAGGACCTGGTCGGCCCGCTCGGCCAGTGCGGCGATGATCTCTTCCATCCGCCGCGAGCCCATCACTTCGGCCGGGTTGGGGGGCAGCGGGCCGCTGGTCAGGACCGACAGCCCTTCCACATCGGTCTTGAACAGGGGCGGCGAAGCCAGAGCGGCTTCGTCCATCATCATCGTCGTCAGGCCGGTGTCGTTGGCCAGGCCAAAGACCTTGTGGAGACTGGGACGGCGCAGATCGGCATCGACGAGGATGACCCGGCGGCCTGCCTGGGCCGAGACTATGGCCAGGTTGGCCAGCGTCGTCGACTTGCCCTCGCTCACCCCGGCCGAGGTGACGACCAGGGTCTTGAGGGTGCGATCCAGGCCGGCAAAGTCGAGATTCGTCCGCAGGGTGCGATACGCCTCGCTGATGGGCGAGCGCGACTCGGTAATCGTGATCAGTTCGTTCAGCTTGTCGCTCATGACACCAGTCCCTCGTCAGTCATTTGTGGGGTCATTTGTCGTCTACAGCAGGCCCACGATCAGTGCGCCGAGGCCGGCGCCGATCACCAGCCCGATCAGAAAGACCAGCAGCAGGCCGGAATTGATCCATGCCGGCAGCCCAAAGCGCCGCCCGCCGCCCCGTGGCCTTGCCGATGGTAGGGACGGTGCCCAACACGGAGATGCCGATCGCCTTTTCCACGTCGCTGACCGTGCGCAGGACGTCCGACTGCAGCCATTCCAGGAAGAAGACGATGATGGCGCCGATGATCGCCCCAAAGACGGCCCCGGCCAGCACGTTGAACTTGACCTTGGGCGAGGCCAGGGGCACATCGCGGATGTCGTCCACCTTGCGACAGTCGATGCGGTCGCTCTTGTCCTGCTCGCTGTTCCACTGCCGGCGCTCTTCGACGAATACGTCGGCCAGCGTCTGGGCCATCTGCCGGGCTTCTTCCGGGTCGCGGCTCTCGGCCTGGATGGTGATGCTCATGTTGGAGGAATCGGCGCTCACGTCGAGGTTGGCCAGGAAATCGTAGGTGCTCATGTCGAGCTGGGCGCGGTCGATCGCCTTCTGGGTCATGGTGTGGCTGGTGATGTTGAGCACATAGTTGCGCAGGAGGTCTTTGGTGGCCTGGCTCAGGCCCCAGTCGGCCCGCGCCGGATTGACGCTGAGCTGGATGCTGGCCCGGTAGATCTCGGGCATGATCTTGCTGACGCCGAGCGCGGCCACGGCGGCCACGACGGCGACCAGCAGGATGATCCAGCCGCGCTTGATGGCGATGTTCCAATACTCACGAAACTCCACTCGTGCCTCCCCGATCAGATCGGTCTAGAGTTCGGCGTATTGTAACACGGAAGCGCCAAAGCCCAAAATCGCCAGGGGATTACCGGCCTTTGCGCGTACGCCGGAGCAGGCCCTGGCGGGGGATCTCCCCCAGCACGCGAAGGCTCAGCGACTCGAGCTCGGCGCGATCGCGAACCGTGGCGTCCAGATAGTCCCACAGGAAGGCAAGGGCCACTCCGGCCACCAGGGCCACGAACAGCCGGATCGGCAGGTCCAGCTTGTCCTTCAGGCTGCGGCCCACCTGGCCGATGCCCGGCCCGTCGATCAGCACGGCCTTGGCCGGCACGCCGGCCAGTTGGGGGAAATAGCCGGCGCCGGCATCCTGGACGATGGCGCCCACCGCCTCGGCGATCTTTTGGGCCTGGTCGGGATCGCCCCAGGTGATGCTGACCGTCATGATGCGGTGCTCGCGGCCGGCCCAGATGGTACCCGCCGGCACGGTAAAGCCGACCCGCTCGCTGACCTTGGCGGCGATGTCGCCGCCCTTGAGCACTTCGGACAGGTCGTCGGCCAGGTATTCGGAAGCCAGCCAGGCATCGGACCGGCCCTCGCCCGAGACGGCGTTGACCGGGCTCGTCGCCTTCGATGCCGATGGCAAAGCGCATGGTCGCCTGGTAGACCGGGGCGGGTGACCGATAGGTCACCAGGCTGACGATCAGGACGACGGCCAGCAAGGAGGGCGATCAGCCACCAGCGTCGCCAGATGATGTGCCAGTATTGTCGTAGTTCCATCTTGTTCACCTCACGGTCCGGGTGTGAGCGGCGTCAGCTGTCACGGCTCACTCTCGATTTCTGTGACCCAGCGCGGATCCTGGCCTTGAACACACTGCGTGTCAAACTGCCGGGCATGGGCCCGGATGGCGGCCGTGTCGAAGGCGAGGGTGTCGAAGCGGCGGACGGCCTCGGCCAACGACTCGGCGGTGGGCTCGGGGAAAAAGGTCGCCGGTCACGCCCTCCACCACGGTGTCGAGGGCGCCGCCCCGGGCATAGGCGATCACCGGCCGGCCGGCGGCCATCGCCTCCACCGGGGCGATGCAGAAATCCTCCAGGCCGGGCAGGACATAGGCCCGGCAGCGGGCATACAGGTCGGGCAGATGCCTTGTCGGGCACGCGGCCGAGGAAGCGCACGCTCGGCCCGGCCAGGGCTTCCAGCCGTGCCCGGTCACGCCCGCTGCCGGCGATCCACAGCGGCAGTCCCAGCTCGGAAAAGGCCTGCACGGCCAGGTCGATCCGTTTGTAGGGGATCAGGCGCGAGACGATGAGAAAGTAGTCGTCGTGCGAAGCCGGCCGGCGCAAAGCGGTCGGTGTCGACCGGCGGGTGGATCACCGCCGAATCGCGGCCGTAGAAGCGCTGGATGCGGCTCTGGATCTCGCGCAGAGATGGCGGCAAAGGCGGTGACCCGTTCCGCGGCCGACCGCTCCCAGCGCCGCAGCCAAGCCGAGCAGGAGGCGGGCCAGCAGGCGGGCCGCGCGGCCGACCTGCTCCAGCTCGACATAAGTGTCGGAAGTCCCAGACAAAGCGGGTGGGGGTCAGGCAGTAGCACAGGTGGCGGGTCCCGGGTGGGGTGTGAACGCCAAGGCAGAAGGCGCTCTTGTTGGAGATGACCAGGTCGTAGCCGCGCAGCTTCAGCCCGCCAAAGGCCAGCGGGTAGAGGGGCAGGTAGGGCTGGTGGTGGCGGTGGATGCCCGGCAGCCGGTCCAGCCAGGTGGTGCGGATGTCCCAGCCGCGGTAGGCCGGAGGCATGGCTTGGGGCGAGTAGATGGAGGTGTAGATGGGCGCGGTGGGAAAGATGTCCACCAGCGCCTCCAGCACGGCCTCGGCCCCGCCTATTTGGTTGAGCCAATCGTGGACGAGTGCCACCTTCATGGTTTGCATTGGCTATAGTATATCAGAAAACGGGCGAAACAGGCAAATCTGCCCCGCACCTCAACCCCTATCCAGACCCTAAGGGTTTTCCCAAACCCTTAGGGTCTGTGGTATAATACTCCCATGTATGAGGCGGTAGTTGGCATGGAGGTCCATGCGCAGGTTCTGACCAGGTCCAAGATCTTCTGCGGGTGCGACGCGGAGGTGTTTGGTGCGGAGCCGAACACACACGTATGTCCGGTATGCCTGGGGATGCCTGGGGCGCTGCCGGTCATCAACCGGCAGGCGGTGGCGGCGACGATCAGGGTCGGACTGGCTCTGAACTGCGAGATTGCCGAGACGGCCGTCTTTTCGCGCAAGAACTACTTCTACCCGGACCTGCCCAAAGGGTACCAGATCAGCATGTACGATTTCCCGCTGTGCCGAGATGGTTGGCTGAGTGTGGGCCGACCAGAGCAGATAACCAGACGGATCACCATCCGGCGGGTGCACCTGGAGGAGGATACCGGCAAGTCGTTTCATGCCGGCGAGCACAGCCTGGTGGATTTCAACCGCTCCGGCGTGCCGTTGATGGAGATCGTTACCGAGCCCGACATTCGCAGCCCGGAGGAGGCGCGGCAATACGTGGTCAAGCTGCAAGCGATCCTGCGCACGCTGGGTGTGTCGACCGGCGACATGGAAAAGGGGGCCATGCGCTGCGAGGTGAATGTCTCGCTGCGGCCCGCCGGGACCGACGAGCTGGGCGCCAAGGTTGAGATCAAGAATCTGAACTCTTTCCGGTCGGTCAAGCTGGCGCTCGAGTATGAGATCGCCCGCCAGACCCGTGTGCTGGAGGGCGGCGGTCGGGTGCGCCAGGTGACGATGGGCTGGGACGAGCCTAGCGGGCGGACGGTGGAGCAGCGCCTCAAGGAAGGGTCGGAGGATTACCGCTACTTCCCGGAGCCGGACCTGCCGCCCCTGCGCATCTCGACGGCTTGGGTGGAGGAGATCAGGAAATCGCTGCCCGAGCTGCCCGACGCCCGCCGGGATCGCTTCAGCAGCGAGTATGGCCTGTCCCAGGCCGACGCCGGATTGCTGGCTGCCGACCACTCGGTGGCCGACTATTTCGACGCGGCCGTTGTGGCCGGCAGGCAAAAGGGAGTGCCGGCCACAACGATAGCCCATTGGCTCACCGGCGAGCTATTCCGCCGGCTCAGGTCGGAGAATGCCGAGATCGGCGACCTGCGTGCGGGGCCGGCCGAGCTGGTCGATCTGCTGGCGCTGGTAGAGCAGGGAACGATCACGGCCAGCAGTGGCCGTGCAGTGCTGGAGGAGATGCTGGCCACAGGCCGGCCGGCGGGCGAGATTGTGGCGGCGCGGGGCCTGGCTCAGATCAGCGAGCAGGAAGCTCTGGCCGGTGTGGTGGAGAAGGTAATTGCCGACCATCCGGACCTGGCAGCGCAGTATCGGCAGGGGAAGGAGGCGCTGCTACGGTGGTTTGTCGGCGAGGTGATGAAGGCCACAAGGGGCAAGGCCAACCCCCAGGTGGTGGTTAGCCTGCTCCAGGAGAAGCTAAGATAGGGACTGATCCCAATAACAGGGGCCGGTTTCGCTACGCGAAGCCGGCCCCTGTTTCTTATAGCCACGGACTAGCGTGGAAGCTGACTGGTGGGGTCGATTGGCACGCCGTTCTTGAGGATCTCGAAATGCAGGTGCGGCCCGGTGCTGCGGCCGGTGTTGCCCATCAGCCCGATCTTTTCTCCTCGCTTCACTGCCTGGCCGGCCTTGACCAGGATCTTGCTCAAGTGGGCATAGCGGGTCCTGAAGCCGTTGCCGTGGTCGAGGACGATCTGCAGACCATAGCCCCACGTGTCCTGGCCGGCCAACATCACATAGCCGTCGTCGGCGGCATAGACCGGCGTGCCTATGCTGTTGGCGATGTCGACGCCATAGTGGTACCTGGTAAAGCCGCGGCTCCAGTAGCCAACGACCGGCCACAAGAAACGGCCAGAGCCGACGGGCGCGTTCTTGGGCGGGGTGCCTACTCTTTGCAGCGGGTAGTAGATGGCGCGTGGCTTCGGGACCGGCTTGGTCCCATCGACTAGGATTATCTTGGCGCCGACGGTCAAGGTATAAGGCGCAGTTAGCCCGTTCACTTCCAGGCCGGTGATCTTTTCTGCCGTTGTTTTGTAGGTCTTGGCCAGCTTTTCGACCGTGTCGCCAGACTTGACGGTGTAATAGACGCCATCGATCGGCAGAACGTTGAGAATCTGCCCCACGCTCAGCAGATCAGGATCTTGCTCGACCTCTGCGTTGGCCCACATGAGCGTCTCCACCTGGAGACCAAACGCCTCGCTGATGCCGTACAGCGTATCGTTGGGCTGGACGGTGTAGGTTATGACACCGACCCTTTCCCGCTCGGGGATGATAGTATGGGGAACGGGCGCCTGAAAGACGAGGGTGGTATTGCGCGTTGGGCGATAGGAGCTGCGGCTGCTCACGGGGGTGGTGGCCTCAGTGTCCGATTCGACCACAGGCGTAGGCGCCGGTAACTGGACGTCGATTGCCGGGCAGCCTGACCCGGCTGACCATCACGATGCCAAAGGACATCATGATCACGACCAGGTGCAGAGCGTAACGGTTGACCGAATGGCTGGCCTCGCCGTTGGGTCCCAGCCAATTGCTGAAGGCAGGCTTTAGTTGGCTTAGCAGTGACCTGCAGCGTCGCCAGATGACTGCCGTTTGTTGCGCTACCCTGTCTATCAGGGAGCTCAACCATTAGTGTTTACCCCATGCCCCGTCTCTTTCCCCTCTTGGGGAAAGGGGGTACAGGCCGATTATAGCATGGTTGGAGGATGCGGACAAATCGCGCAGTAGATGGGGCCAGGTTGGGTGGATAGGCCAACCTGACCTGTGCACGATGGTGCCAGGCTTCGAGTTCAGGGAGATTGCCGATCAGGATCCGTCGCGGCTCAGATTTGCCAGGAACTCGGCGTTGCTGCGAGTTTTGCCCAGGCGATCCAGCACCGGCTCGACGGCGTCGGCTCCACCGCCCAGGGCATCGATCATGCGCCGCAGGGTCCACACCCGGGACAGCACCTCTCTGCTGAGCAGCAGCTCTTCGCGCCGCGTGCTGGTGCGCTCGATGTCGATGGCCGGGAAGAGGCGACGCTCGGCCAGCTTGCGGTTGAGGTGCATCTCCATGTTGCCGGTGCCCTTGAACTCTTCGTAGATGACGTCGTCCATGCGGCTGCCGGTATCCACCAGGCAGGTGGCGATGATGGTCAGGCTGCCGCCTTCTTCGATGTTGCGGGCTGCGCCAAAGAAGCGCTTGGGCGGATAGAGGGCCGCCGGGTCGATACCGCCGGACAGGGTGCGCCCGCTGGGCGGCACGACCAGGTTGTAGGCGCGCGCCAGGCGGGTGATCGAGTCGGCCAGAATGACCACATCCTGTCCGCCCTCCACCAGGCGCTTGGCCCGCTCGAGGGCCATCTCGGCGACGCGCACGTGGTGTTGAACCGGCTCATCGAAGGTGGCGGCCGTCACCTCGGCCTCGACCGAGCGGTCCATGTCCGTTACTTCCTCAGGGCGCTCGCCGATGAGCACGACCATCATGTGCAGATCGTGGTAGTTGGTGGTCATGCCATTGGCGATCTCCTTGAGGATGGTCGTCTTGCCGGCCTTGGGCGGCGAGACGATCAGGCCGCGCTGGCCGCGTCCGATCGGCGCCAGCATGTCGAGCAGGCGGGTGGACAGAGGGTGGGTTCCCGTCTCCAGACTGCAGCTGTTCCCGGGGAAAGATCGGGCGTCAGCTGGTCGAACCAGGGTCGCAGCTTGGCCTGCTCCGGGTCGACGTCGTTGACGGCCTCCACCTTCAGCAGTCCATAGTACTTTTCGTTCTCCTTGGGTGGCCGGACCTGGCCGATGACCATGTCGCCGGTCCGCAGGCCAAAGCGGCGGATCTGAGACTGGGAGACGTAGATGTCGTCTGGGCTGGGCAACAGGTCGCCTGAGCGAAGAAAGCCGATGCCGTCCGCGACGATGTCGAGGATGCCGCCGCCGAACAGATAGCCGTGCCTTCTCGGCCTGGGCTTGCAGCAAGCGCATCGCCAGGTCGTGCTTTTTCAGCCGGCTGTAGCCGGTGAAATCGAACTGGCGAGCCATCTCTTGCAGCTCGCTTAGCGTTTTGGTCTCTAGCTCTACAATATTCACTTCTATACTCCACACAAGGGATGTCAGCCTGGCGGCACTTCCTCACAGGGGGAAATGCCAAGGCTGTGGTGGGTTGCCCTGCGCGCCGGCGATCGTGGTTAAGGCACAAAGGACAGATGGGCACGCGCCAGGCGACCCATTGGCTCAAACGTTAAGGCAGCTAAACGCGGAGAAAACTGCTACCGTCTCAAGAACAAAGCTATTATAGCATATATCCGTTTTGGAGTCAAATCGTTCTAAAACAGTCGCAACAAATGGTTCTCACGCGAACCGGCAAGTGCAACGGAACTTGTCCGGGCTCACCGGGACACATAGACTAGACGCTAAAGGGCGAGCAATGGTTCCAGCATTTGGCCATTCTGGCAGTGCGCCGGGCAGCGGTCTCGGAGCAGTTCACATTATACTATATCTGCCCCACACATGCAAGCCGGGAAGGATGTCTGGACAGCGCCGCTACCTGCGCGCTCGCGAGACGCTGGCCAGAGTGCGCCGGCAGCTTCACGCAACCCTGCAGGTCCACATCGCCCCGCAGGGCGGCCAACAGGTCAACGTCTCAGGTGACATCCGCCTCGACCGTGACGGTGAGTAGGAAAAGCTTGCCGCGCGGCAGGCAGAAGGGTGAACGGGCAGATCGGCAGCGCAGCCGGCGTGGGCCGGCAGCCGCCTCTACCTGACCTGTACAGATCCCAGATCCAGGTCGCTGCCAAGTGGGATCAGCCATCGCCCCCAGGGGACCGGCTGGCCATCGCGCAGGAGGCGCATTTTGAGGTGGTAGGTGCCGGGGGGGATGGTCTTGGGCACGGTCAGGACAGGCCACTGGCGTACCACGAGCTGTCGGTCGGGCCATTCGGCGGTCGCAAAGCGGCCACCTACCGGCTCTGAGCCAACGGGGTAGGAATCGCCCTCTTCCAGCCAGAAAAGGAGCTGCGTCTCGCCCGCGGGCCGATGCTGAGCCTGCCACAGCATGGTCAACGGCAGGAGATCGCCGGGGTGGACCTCGGCCTGGGGATCTGGCGGAGTGAAGCCCAGCAGCTCGACGTCGCCAAAGAGGGCATTGGCCGGGTGGCTCAGGCTTGCTTCCAGGACCTTGCGCGACGGACGGACCAGGTTGCCGCCCAGGGGCACCGCCTCCAGTTCAGTCCGACCCAGCTCGAGGCCGGTGGCAGGATCATAGACGACAACGGTGGGGATATAGTCGCCTGGTGGGAGACCGCCGGGCAACGGAATGTCGTAGACGTCGGTGATGATCTCGCCGGGGCGCCAGGCGGTGGTGGGGTAGGTGTTGGCCACCGGCTCGGCATCGACGGCAGCCACGGTCTGGCCACCGGTATTCACCAGCCGTGCCGAGATCTTGAGCCGCTGATCCAGCCCTCCAGGCGTGCGCCACCACAGAGTGAGCTCCGCCCACGCTCGATCGTGGGCCCGATGCTCCTCGACGCCATAGCCCAACAAGCGCAGCTCCTCCACCGGCCTGACCTTGACCGGAAAGGGGATGGCGGGCAGGTCATACGATGGCTGAGCCACACGGACGAGTGTCTCGACGTTGCCGCCTGCGTCGACCAGCCCGATGACGGCGCTCATAGAATAGTCGGCCTCCAGGCCGGGCAGCGGCCGGGTAAGGTAGACGTTTCGCCCCCGGGCGATTGCCTGCTCGACCTCGTCCCGGCGGTCGGCTTCGGCGTCGGCGACCAGAGTCTCTACGTCACGGCGCGGTCCTTCGGTTTCCTGGATGTAGCGCAGGAGGGTCATCTCGCCCAACAGGCCCACGACGGTGCTGTTGTCGGGCAGTAGTTCCAGCGCGGTGCCCCCATAGTCATGGACGATCCAGTCCCTGGCTGCGGTCCAGGTCCGAATAGTGGCGGGCGGCGATGGCCAACGGCCCGGCTAATGCGGCCAGGAAGAGGAGGAGGCAGACGATCGCCGCCAGCCGGCGCAGGCCAAGGTTTGGGCCGCGCGGCCGCAAGGAATCGGCTGCAAAGTCGAGGCCAACGCCGATCCAGAGAGCGACCAGCACGAAGGCCGGGATGCAAAAAACCTCGACGTCGGGTACGCGGTAGAGGATGGCAAAGGTGACATAAGCGGCGAATGACAGGAGGGTGAGACACAGCGCGTGGCGCTGCCTCCTCACCGTCAGACCGATGAGGCCCACGATGGCCGAGGCCAGGCCCACAGGGCCGAACTGCTGCCAGAAGAGGTTGCCGTAGAAGGAGGCGTCGAGGTTGCGGGCCAGGGGATTGTCGCCGAGGAATGCGCCATAGTCGGCGGCCATGACCCAGCGCCAGAATCCGCCCCAGGTGTTGACATAGCTGCCGTCGAGCGAGCCGACGTGGCCACGCAACGGCAGGTAGAGGTAGAGGAGGAGCGGCAGAAGGAGGCAGAGGGCCAGCAGGACCGCCGGCCGGGTGACGATCCGGCGCCAACGAGGCCGGTCGGGGCGATCGGGCCCGAGCAGGGCAGCCCGGGTGAAGAGGCGCCGATCGACAAGAAAGGCGAAAAGCAGCAGAGGCACGGCCAGGAAAAGGATGGTGCGATGGTGGGTGAGGGAGAAGGAGAAGAGGGAGGCGATGACGAAGGTCAGCAAGTGCGGGCGCAGGCGTCGTCCGGCAGGCACCGTCGGGAAAAGGCGTCGGTAGGCAGCGTTGGCGGTCTGTAGCGCCCGGCCTAGGGCAGGAGGCAGGCGCAACCGTCGATGCTCGTGTTGCTCGCTGCGCTCGGCGGGTAGAAAGAGGCTTTTTTCCCCCTCCTTTTTGGCGGCAGGGGCTGCCGCCGGAAAAGAGCCGGGTGTGGCTTTGGAAAGGGGCCGCCGGGACCAGCGGAGGGCGAGGTAGAGGAGGGCGGCAACGAAAGCGCTGTTGAGAGTATAGACTTCGGCGACGACGGCCTGGGACCAGAAAACGGGGGAACAAGCCAGGGCCACCGCGCCGAGCAGGGGCGGCAGCCGGCGCCGAGCCAGCTCACGGCCGGCCAGGTAGACCAAGGTAACGGTCAGCGCTCCCGCCACTGCCGACAGGAGGTTGACGGCCCAGGCCGGGTTATTCCAGGCGCCCAGGGTCTCCATGGTCAGCCTGCCCAGTAGGGTGTAGAGGGGATAGCCGGTGGGATGGGCAATGGCCAGGCGGTGGACGACAAGGGGGAACTCGAGGCTGTCGTCAAAGAGGGCGACGACAGAGGGGGAGAGGGTGTGGATGTAGAGGGCCAGGGTGGCGGCCAAGAGGCCCAAGGCGAGGAGGCCGTCGCCGGCGCGATGCCATGCCCTGCGGGCAGTCGTCGACAGGGCGGCGACCGCCGTGGGTAGGATTGATCTGTTCACGCCATTTATGATACCATAAACGGCGGGAAAGGGCGAATTGGAGGAGGAGAGGAGCCCACTCCGTACGCCGCGCGCGCTCCGGGGCCCGCTTCGCTCAGGAAGGGGGCAGTCAGGGGATGGTCGGGGGGGTGTCAGACATGGGAGGGAGGGATCGTATATACTGAGCATAGTTGTTGTTTTTGGCGTAAGATGGTAGAATGGAAGGACCGAGTATCGGTCAGGAGGGGCTGATGGGTGATGTGATAAGTGCCAATACCCTTAACTGTGTCTATTTTGGCCTGTTCATCCTCGGCGTGGGCTATGCGATCTTTATTCTGATCAGCGGCGGCCTGTCCGACATCGACCTGCCCAATGTGGACGTCGATATCCCCCAGATCAACCTGCCCGGCGACGTAGACATCCCCGGCGCCGATATCCACCTTGGCGGGCCGGAGCGTGGCGGCCGGCGGGCTGGACGCGCCCGACGTGTCGGTGTCGCCGCTCAGCCCGATCACCATCGCCAGCTTTATCACCGCTTTCGGCGGCATCGGGGTGATCACGAGCCAGTTCTTCAAGATCGATCCCCGCTGGAGCCTGGTGTGGGCGACCGGCGGCGCGGTGGTGCTGTCGGGCCTGATGTACCTGTTCTACAGCCAATTCCTGATCCGGTCGCAGGGCTCCAGCGAGGTCAAGGCGAGCGAGCTGATCGGGCTGCCGGCTGAGGTGTCGGTGCCGATCGGCGAGGGCGCGACCGGCCAGGTCAGCTATTCGACGAAGGCGGGACGGATGCTGTCGATGGCCAAGGCGGTGGACGGCAGGGAGATCCCGCGGGGGCAACTGGTCAAGATCGTGCGGGTGGTGGGGCATACCGTTTTGGTCAAGGCTGTCTCGATCGACGAGTCGGTCGAGAACGGCCTCTGACCGTTAGGGTGAAAACTAGAGTAACGAAAGGAGTGAACAGATGGGTTGGCAGGTAGTTTTCGTCGCTGTTGGCATTCTATTTGTGTTCATTGTGCTTGCCGGCTTCTACGCCAGCCGGTACAAGAAGGTCGGCCCCAACCAGGTGTTGGTCATCTCGGGCCGGCGGCGGATGATTCATCAATCCGGCGACCGGCCAGAAGGAGCAGGTGGGCTTTCGCATCCGCAAGGGCGGCGGCGCATTCATCCTCCCGGTGCTGGAGCGGGTGGACATCCTGTCGATGGAGATCCTGACCATCGAGGTGGGGGTCAAGAACGTCTATACCATCCAGGGCGTGCCGGTGCACGTGGACGGTGTGGCCCAGATCAAGATCCGGGCCGATGATGCGTCGATCTATACCGCCGCCGAGCAGTTCCTGTCCAAGGGGCCCGATGGCATCATCTACGTGGCCCACGAGACGCTGGCCGGCCACCTGCGCGCCATCCTGGGCATGCTGACCGTCGAAGAGATCTACAAGGACCGCGACGCCTTTGCCCAGAAGGTGCTGGAGGTGTCGGGCGGCGACCTGGCCAACATGGGCCTGGAGATCGTCTCCTTTGTCATCAAGGACATCCGCGACGACAAGGAGTACCTGGACTCGCTGGGCCGCACCCGCACCGCCGAGGTGAAGCGCGACGCGGTCAAGGGTGAGGCTGAGGCGCAGCGCGACGCAACCATCGCCCAGGCCAATGCCGCCCGCGATGCCACCATCCAGTCGGCATCGGCCCGGCAGCTGGGCGAGACGGCCAAATACCAGGCCGAGACCAAGATCGCCGAGTCGCAAAAGAGCTACTCGGTGCAAAAGGCCGCCTACGACGAGGAGGTCAACCGCCGCCAGGTGCAGGCCGAGCTGGCCCGCACCCTCCAGGAAAAGATCACCAACCAGGAGATCAAGGGCCAGGAAGTGCAGATCGAGGTCGTGACCAAGCAGAAGCAGATCGAGGTCCAGCAGCAAGAGGTCATGCGCAAGACGCAGGAGCTGGAGGCGACCGTCCAGAAGCCGGCCGAGGCCGAGCGCTACCGGATCGAGACGATGGCCAGCGCCAAAAAGTTCCAGACCGAGACGGAGGCGACCGGCGCGGCCGAGGCGACCCGGGTGCAGGGCCAGGGCGAAGGCGACGCCATCCGGGCCAAGGGTCTGGCCCAGGCCGAGGTGATCAGGGCCCAGGGCTTTGCCGAGGCGGAGGCGATGGAGAAGAAGGCGGCCGCCTGGCAGCAGTACAACCAGGCGGCCATCATCCAGCAGTTGATCGAGGCGCTGCCCAAGGTGGTGTCGGCCGTCGCCCAGCCGCTGGCACAGACCGAGCGGATCGTGGTGATCAGCAGCGGCGGCGAGGGGGCCGGGGCGTCCAAGATCACGGCCGATGTGACGAATATCGTGTCGCAGGTGCCGGCGGTGATGGAGGCGCTGACGGGTGTCAACCTGATTGAAGCCCTCCAATCGCTGCCCGGCATCGGCCAGAAAAAGCAAGAGCCCTCGGCAGAGGGCTAGACCCTTCGGTTGCAGTGAATGAGGGGGTGTGGGGGGGATTCCCCCCTCACCCCCTCACTTTTCTTCTTTGATTGGAGTGCCCAGAGGGCGTGGGGGAAGCCCTCCCCCCACTCCATCCCCCTCCCCTGTTGGGGAGGTCAAGCGACCAGGGATTCGAACTCGGCGCGGTCCAGGGTCTCGATCTCGATGAGGCGACTGGGCGACGGCGTCCAGCTTGTCGCGATAGTCGGTGAGGATGCGCTTGGCCTGGCCGTAGGCCTCGCCGATGATACGCTGCACCTCAGAGTCGATCTCCTCGGCCACCTCTTCGCTATAGTTGCGCTGCTCGGTAATCTCGCGGCCGAGGAAGATCAGCTCCTCGCCCCGGTCGCCGAAGGTGAGCGGGCCCAGTTTTTCGCTCATGCCGTAGGCGGTGACCATCTTGCGCGCCAATTTGGTGGCCTTTTCCAGGTCGTCGTTTGCGCCGGTCCAGCGCTCGCCAAAGACCATCTCCTCGGACGCGCGCCCGGCCAGCATGCCGGCGATCTCGTCCTCGAACTTGTCCTGGGTGTACAGGTAGCGGTCCTGCTCGGGCATGGCTATGGTGTAGCCCAGGCTCATGCCGCGGGCCACGATCGACACCTTGTGGACCGGATCGCCGTTGGGCAGCTTGTTCTGCACCAGGGCGTGGCCGGCCTCGTGATAGGCCAGCACCTTCTTCTCGTCGTCGGTGATCAGCCGGCTCTTGCGCTCGGGCCCGGCGATGACCCGCTCGACCGCCTCCTGGAGATCCTCCATGCCGATCGCCTTCTTGTTCTTCCGGGCGGCCAGGATGGCGGCCTCGTTGACCATGTTCTCGATGTCGGCGCCGACAAAGCCGGGGGTCATGCGGGCCAGCACGTCCAGGTCCACATCCTTGGCCAGGGGCTTGCCCCGGACGTGCACATCGAGGATGGCCCGGCGGCCCCTGATGTCGGGCCGGTCGAGGATGACGTGGCGGTCGAAGCGGCCCGGCCGCAACAGCGCCGGGTCGAGGATGTCGGGCCGGTTGGTGGCGGCGACGACGATGATGTTGGTGTCGGTGCCAAAGCCGTCCATCTCGACCAGTATCTGGTTGAGGGTCTGCTCCCGCTCGTCGTGGGAGCCGCCCAGGCCGGCTCCGCGGTGGCGGCCCACGGCGTCGATCTCGTCGACAAAGATGATGCACGGCGAGTTGCGCTTGGCCTGCTCGAACAGATCGCGCACCCGGGCTGCGCCCACGCCCACAAACATCTCGACAAACTCAGAGCCCGAGATGGAGAAGAAGGGCACGCCGGCCTCGCCCGATACCGCCTTGGCCAGCAGGGTCTTGCCGGTGCCCGGCGGTCCGATCAAGGACGACACCTTTGGGGATGCGGGCTCCCAGGGAGATGAACTTCTGCGGCTCTTTGAGGAACTCGACGACTTCGGCCAGCTCGACTTTGGCTTCGTCCACGCCGGCCACGTCGTCGAAGGTCATCGTGGGCTTTTCGCCGCTGAACATCCGCGCCCGGCTCTTGCCGAACGACATGGCCTGGCTGTTCGTGCCCTGCGCCTGGCGCATCAAGAAGATAAAGAGCACGGCCAGGAAGATGAAGGGCAGAAAGCTGCCCAGGATCGCCAGCCACTCACTCCAGGCGCTTGGGCGGCTGGACCTCGATCTCGACTGCGTTGAGGGCCTCGACGCCCACACCCAGGCCGACCAAGGTCTTGATCAGGTCGGCATCGCTTTCTTTGCGGGAAGAAAAGACCTGACCGTCCTTGTAAGTTACTTCCAAATCGTTTTCCTGGACGACGATAGATTTGACTCTACTGCTGTTGATGTCAGCCGCCACTTTTGACAGGGTCTTCTCTTCCAGCCGTTCGTTGGAGGGAAAGAGACCCAGGAAGAGGGCGCCGGCGGCAAACAGGATAAGCACGTAGATGATGGCAGTTTTCCAATTCACATTCATATTACGTCTCCACTAGGCGTATAGCGCATGGCACAAGGCTGATGGCCGATGGGTAGCATCCCCATCAGCCTGGGTTCGGGTCTTGGCTGCCATGATAGGCTCTGCAACCGGCATGCGGCATCGAGACCTTGACCGCTGCCACTGACTCTACAATCGGCACGCAGCACGAGGGTTTCAGACCAACCCTGCGGCGTGGAGCGCTGGGTAGTACGGCGATCTCGCCACGAGGCAAACGGGCGGGCTGCGACGGCTTTGTTCGACGTGTCGTCGAGCCCGCAAGCGCTGCGGAGGGTGACGGGTGTGGGGAGGGCGGGGGGGGCGGCGTAACGGCGGTAGACGGTGCGCCACAGGGGGATCAGGCCCAGGACCAGGGTCAGGGCGGCTATGATCAAGGCAACGATCATCCAGTTCATCCGAACAGGTTCTTCGGGCGGTTCACCTGTGACAAACTCGGTCCATTGCTCTGTGACGGCATGGGGCCGGTAGGCGCCCGCGCCTACAACGGCAGTGGGCTGGTAGGCCGCTCTGCCCAGGCCGGGCTCGGCCCGGTATGGAGGACCTGCACTCGCCACAGCCTCAGGGCGGCGGGTGCCTGCGTCCGCTATGGCTTTGGACTGGTTGGTCGCTTTGCCGAGAGCGGCCTCGGGCCGGTAGGTCGGTTCGATCGTAACCACCTCGGGCCGGTAGGTGCCTTGAAGCTCAAAGTAGTCGATCTCTTCTGGCGGAGCGGCGGCCTGGTCATCCACCCGGCTGGGGTGCGCCTCCTGAGGGGGACGAGCCTCCTGAGCAGAGCGGGTCTCCTGAGGGGGACGGACCTCCTGGGGAGGACGAGCCTCCTGAGCAGAGCGGGTCTCCTGAGGGGGACGGACCTCCTGGGGAGGACGAGCCTCCTGAGTAGAGCGGGTCTCCTCAGGGGGACGGACTTCCTGGGGAGGACGAGACACCTGGGTGGGACGGGTCTCCTGCAAGGGACGGTCCTCTTGGTCAGGATGGACGACCAGAGGCAGAGGTGGGGCTGGAACCGTCAGGTGCTCTGGCGCCGGCTGGGAATGGGACGGTGTGGGAACCGACAGGCCCGCTGATAGCTGCGCCTTGAGAATATGGGCGAGCTGGCCCGCATTGCGGTAGCGCATGGCCGGTTCCTTGGCCAGAGCCCTGTGCACGATCTGAGCCAGCGCCGACGGCAACTGCGGGACTCTGACCTGTAGTGGGACGGGCTCCTGGCGCAGGTGCTGGAGGGCCAGGCCGGTCTCGTCGGCGGCGACAAAGACATTCCGGCCGGTGAGCATCTCGTACAGCAGCGAGCCGACGAGGTAGACATCCGTGGCGGGGTGTGCCTCTTCGCCGGCAGCCTGTTCGGGTGAGATGTAGGGGAAGCGGCCCCAGGGTCGGCCCTGGGGTGCAGGGACCGGCTGGAGGGCGGGCATCAAGCCCATATCGGCGATCAGGATCTGGCCATCTGCCGCGATCAGCACGCTGTGGGGTGACAGACTGCCATGGACGAGTCCGGCACGGTGAGCCGGGGCCAGGGCCGTGCATATCTGGCTGGCAATGCTCACCGCCGCACCGGTGTCCAGAAAACCGGTCTTGGCCAGCAGCTCGGCCAGGGTCTGACCTTCCAGGTGGCGGCGCACCAAATAGGGCTGCCCTTCGACCAGGCCGATGTGATCGAACGGCACAAGCGCTGCCTGTGCCAGGTCGGCCACTACCTGGTTAGCACGGGTCAGTCGCTCGAGTAGGGTGATGCCGGTACCAAAGCGGCGAGCCAGGAGCAGGAGGTCGACGAGCCGGTCGTGCGGTATGTCATAGGCCGTACAGCGCGTGCCGATATCGTAGGCAGCTCCGTCTGACACGATACGGTAACGCCCGCTCAATATGTCGCCGATCTGTAGATTGATCCCCGACTCGTTCATCTCTTCTCTTGAGCCACCCTGGGGTGCGCAGCGCCCTCAGGATGGCACTCAAAGGATTGCTTTCAGCTATTCTACCAGAAGTCGGCAGTTTGCACAAACAGGATTGGTCCCTTGCGGGAGGCGACCAGTTCTGGTATAATAGCCATGCGATGACGCAGGTGCAGACGATGAGATGTATGCTGATTGTTAATCCAAGCGCAGGGCCGGTCAATTTCCAGCCGCAGTTGCCCGCGGTCCTCACCTACCTCGAGGATCACGATTGTTCGGCGACGCTGCATCAGACCGAGTATGCCGGTGAAGCAACGCAGCTCGCGCGGCAAGCACGGGACGAGGGGCTGGATGCGGTATTTGTCGTCGGCGGCGATGGGACGATCAACGAGGTGGTCAACGGCATAGCCGGCAGCCAGGTGGCTCTTGGAGTGCTGCCCGGCGGCACCGGCAATGTGTGGGCCAGGGAGCTGGGTCTGCCAAGGCTCTCGCCTCTGCACCTGCAACCTCTGGTGGATTCGATCCAGGCGTTGTTCCCGTGCTCTACCCGGCGGATCGACCTGGGCAGGGCCAACGGCCGGTACTTTTTGCAGTGGTCGGGTCTGGGTCTGGATGCGGCGGTTACCTATGCGATGGAGCCGCGCACCCGCACCCAGCGGCGGATGGGGGCGATCGGTTACATCACTGCCGGGCTGGGCACGGCTGCGAACCTGGTAGGCCAACGGACGCGGATATATCATCGACGGAATGCGCATCTACCGGCGCTCTATCCTGATCGTGGTCAGCAACTCTCAACTGTACGGGGGCATAACCCGCATCGCCACCGACGCCCGCCTGGACGATGGCTTGCTCGACGTCAGCGTGTTCGAGGGCAAGGGTTTTGGCTCGATTATGCGCACTTTTTTCAGTGTTCTGAGCGGCTTGCACGTGTACGATCCTCGCCACACCAGCTACCGGGGGCGTGTGATCCAGGTTTATGCCGACAAGCCGATGCCGGTCCACGTGGATGGTGATCCGTTTAGCACGACGCCGTTCGAGTGTGAAGTGGTACCCCTTGCGCTGACGGTGCTTATTCCTCAGCGGGTCCGCTCTGACCTTTTTGCGTGATCCAGGGCGGGGTGATGTTGGATAATAGCCCTCTACCGGAGCTGACGGTGCCGACAGACGTTGACGACTCGCAGATGATGATCGAGACTCACAACCTGACGAAACGGTTCCCGTGCTCGATGGCCGGCGCGGGCCAGCCCAAGACGCCGCCCGGTCTTGTCGGACATGCAGCCGACAATGGATCTGTGGGCTGGCTGACGGCCGTGGATGGTGTGACCCTCGAGGTGCCAGCGGGCCAGATCTTGGCACTCCTCGGCCCAAACGGGGCAGGCAAGACAACAACGGTTCGCATGTTGGCGGCGATCCTGCGGCCGAGTGACGGTTGGGCTCGTGTGGCGGGGCTGGATACGGTCCGCGAGGCGCGCCAGGTGCGGCAGGCCGTTGGCCTGCTGACCGAGTTTCCCGGGCTGTATCTGCGCATGCGCGCCGACGAGTATCTCGGGTTTTTTCGGACAACTGCAGGGCCTGGCGGAAGGCCAGACCCGGCTGCGGATCGACGAACTGATGGAGCGTTTTGGCCTGGCCGGACAACGACGGCAACGCCTGGCCGAGTATTCCAAGGGGATGCGGCAGAAGCTGGCCTTGATCCGGGCCATGCTCCACGATCCGCCGCTGTTGCTGCTGGACGAGCCTACATCGGCAATGGACCCGCACAGCGCCAAGCTGGTGCACGATGCGATCCTGAACCTGCGAGGCGAGCGGCGGACGATCCTCCTGTGCACTCACAACCTGGTGGAGGCCGAACTGCTGGCCGACCGGATCGCGATCATCCGCCAGGGCCAGATCGTGGCCCTGGATACAGCAGAGCACCTCAAATCGCAGTTGCTCGGACCGCCGCTCCTGGAGCTGAGGCTGGCCCAGCCCGTGGATGGTACGGTGAAGGAGTGGCTTTCGGCTCAACCTGACATTCAGGTGCGAGGCATGGGGCGATACCTGGTTCCGCTACCGGACGCCGTCGCCGGGGACGACCAACCCGGTGGTTGTGGCCGGCCTGACCGGGATGGGGGCTCGGGTTGTGACCCTGAGCGAGGTGCCCGCAGCCTGGAAGAGGTCTATTTGCGGATTGTAGGCGAATCGGGACAATAGGCGAAGCGGTAAATGGGCGAATCTGCAAGCAAGCACAGCAACGTCTGGCTGGTCCAGTTCACTGGCCATCAGCCTGACGATGATCGGGATCATCGTCCGGCGCGAGCTGCGCGATACGCTGCGCGACTGGCGGATCGTGTCGCCGATCGCCGATCCTGACGCTGTTCTTCCCGTGGCTGATGAATTGGACTGCCCAGTTGGCGATCAACTTTGTGCGCCAGCGGCAGGCCGACATCATCGGCGAGCGGATGGTGCCCTTTTTGCTCATGATCGTGGGCTTTTTCCCCATCTCCTTTTCATTGATCATCGCCCTGGAAACCTTTGTCGGTGAGAAGGAGCGCCGCAGCATCGAGCCGCTGCTGTCGACGCCGGTCACCGACCTGGAGCTGTACCTGGGCAAGATGATCGCCGCCACGGTGCTGCCGCTGCTGGGGAGCCTGGTGGGGGTGTCGATCTATCTCGGCGGCCTGTACTGGTCGGTCGGCTACCTGCCGCCTCTGGAGCTGTTCATCCTGATCTTTGTGCTGAACATAACAGGGGCAGTGGTTATGGTGGCCGGAGCCGTCGTCGTCTCCAGCCAGACCACCAGCGTGCGGGCGGCGAACCTGCTGGCCAGCTTTATCATCATCCCTATGGCGCTGCTGATCCAGGGCGAGAGCCTGATCATGTTCTGGGGTCATTATCGGATCTTGTGGGTCATTGTACTGGCGCTGCTCGTGGTCGGGGTTATCCTGGTTCGCATGGGCGTCAAGACCTTCAACCGTGAGGGGATCCTGGGCCGTGACATTGACGAGCTTGATCTGCGGCGGACCGGCCGGCTGTTCGTCCAATCTCTTTGTCCAGCCGCCTCTGGGGATGGCCAGATCGGCGCAGGGCGCATCCTGCCCCGAAGAGACCGCTGTGCGGCGGCTGGCGCGGTGGCTGGGACGGGTGTACCGGCGCGATCTGCCCTACCTGCTGCGGAGCAATTGGATGCCGCTGGTCGTGGTGGCCGTGACCCTGGTCGCCGCCATCGTCGTCGGCTGGGCCTATGTGCGGTCGTTATCCCCTGCCTCAGGGGTCGATCAATCTGGAAAACCTATCGGCACAGAGCTTTGAGTCGATATCGAACGTCAGCTTTCTCCCGTCGCTGACGACGAGTGGTATCTTCTGGCACAACCTGTGGGTGCTGGCGCTCGCCGGACTGCTGGCGGTGATCAGCCTGGGCGTGCTCGCCGTTCTCTGGCTCATGATACCGATAGGATTGGTGGGCTTTATGGGCGGACAGTTGGCGTGGCTGGGCTACAACCCACTGACATTCCTGGCGGCCTTTGTTGTGCCCCATGGCCTGTTCGAGATACCGGCGGCGGCCATCGCCACCGCCTTTGCCCTGCGGTTGGGGAGCTTCGATCACCGCGCCCCGCCCTGGACTGACCGTGGGTGAGGGGCTGGTGGTTGCCTTTGCCGATCTGGTCAAGGTTTTTATATTCCTCGTTGTGCCGCTGTTGTTGATCGCCGCATTTGTAGAAGCCAACCTGACGCCACAGATTGTGCTGTGGGCGTATGGAGGATAGCTAGTGCAGCGTATGACGCGCCTGGACAAGGGACCCGAGACTACGAACCTGCTATTGATCCGCCACGGCCTCACCGATTATGTGACGGCACACCGGATGCCGGGCTGGAGGGCCGGCATCCACCTGAACGACGAGGGACGCGCTCAGGCCGCTGCCCTTGCCCGGCGGCTGGCCGACGTCGAGCTGGCGGCTGTCTACAGCAGCCCGCTGGAGCGGGCGCTGGAGACGGCCGGGCCGCTGGCCGAGGCGCGCGGGCTGAGCGTTGACATTCGCCGCGACCTGGGCGATCTGCATCCGGGCGACTGGACCGGCCGCGCTGCTGGAGGAGCTGGAGAAGGAAGATCTGTGGCCGATCATCCAGAGCCTATCCGAGCGGCGCACGCTTGCCCGGCGGTGAGTCGTTTCAGGGATGCCAGGCCCGTATCGTGGCCGAGCTGGAGGCGATCCGAAACGCCCATCCAGGCCAGACGGTGGCCGTTGTGTCGCACGCCGATCCGATCAAGATGGCGGTGGCCTATTACCTGGGCCTGCCGCTGGACCTGTTCCAGCGGCTGTCGATCAGTCCGGCCTCGGTGACGGCGTTGGCCTTCCACGCGCCTGGGCCCACGCCTTGTGTGTCTGAATCACACCGAGCCCTTTCCTCCCGCCGCCCGCCTGGCCAGCGCTACGGGACTTCCTTCGGCCGCCGATCAGCCCTCACCTGCGGCCGAAGGGAACGCCGGCGGCAGCAGGTCGGGATGACCCAGGAGCAGTGATCATGCCCAATCAGGTTCTTGATCTGAACCCGGTCGATTATATGATCCCCGGTGCGGTGGGTGAGCCGGGGAAGCGGGTCTTTTACCTCCAGGCGCGCAAGGGACGCCGCCTGATTACGGTCGTGTGCGAGAAGGAGCATGTGGCTGCCCTGGCACTGGCCACCGAACGACTGCTGCTGGCCCTGGCCGGCGCAGAGGCGGGGGCGACGCCGCAGCCGAGCCTGATCCGATGACCATGTCGATGAGCCCTGGAGTATCCGCTGGAACCGCTCTTCCGCGTGGGCCAGATCAACCTGGGGTACGACGAGATCAGCAAGCGGGTGGTGATCATTGCCCTTGAATCGCTGGAAGCGCCGGCAGACCGCCAGGCCGCCAGTGACAGGCGGCACGGGGAAGATGCGGCACCTGAAGCATCCGGCGCAGAGGGCGACGAGTCGACGCCATCAATCGTCCGCTTTTGGGTCACTCCGGCTCAGATGCGTGCCTTTAGCATCCGTGGGCAGGAGCTGGTGGCTGCCGGGCGTCCGACCTGTGCCATGTGTGGCCAGCCGATCGATCCCGAGGGACACTTTTGCCCTCGCCGGAATGGTCACAGAAAGTGACCCCTGCGGCCGGCCGAAACCGAGCCGGGCCTGGGCCAGCGCTGCGCCTGCTGTCGGAAGGTGCGATGGAGGTGGAAGGGCTGATCCCGTGGAGCTCGAACGCCACCCTGTTGGTGACCGTTCGCGACGGCGAGGAGTCGACGCTGGCCATCTATAAGCCACAGCGAGGGGAGCGTCCGTTGTGGGATTTTCCCCACGGCGGCCTTGGCCGGCGCGAAGTGGCCACGTATCTGGTGGACGAGGCGTTGGGCTGGGGCCTGGTCCCGCCCACCGTGCTGCGTGACGGGCCCTACGGGTCCGGGCTCCGTGCAGCTGTTCGTCGAGGCCCAGGAGGAGATCAACTTTTTCACCATCCAGGAGGACGCCAGGTATGCGGATGACCTGAAGCGGCTGGCGGCCCTGGATGTGATATGCAATAATGCCGACCGCAAGGCAGGGCACTGCCTGGTAGATGGAGATGGGCGGCTGTGGGCGATCGACAATGCGCTCACCTTTCACGTGGAGCCCAAGCTGCGGACCGTGATCTGGGATTTCGCCGGCACGCTCGCTGCCGGCCCACATCCTGTCCGACCTGGAGCGGCTGCTCGGCCTCCTGGGCGAGCCGGAGGAAGGGTTGAGCCGGCCACTGGAGCGGTTATTGAGCAAGCAGGAGGTTGCCGCCCTGGCCCAGCGCGTCCGCGACCTGATCTCGGCCCGGCGCTATCCCGAGCCGGGCCCCTATCGCGCCGTCCCCTGGCCTCTCGTCTGACGAGCCAGGGGGTGTAGGGGGAGCCTTCTCCCTGCAAAACAACTAATCTGCACACCTGTAGGGGCGCACGGCCGTGCGCTCCTGCAGAGGGAGGCAATCTATGCCGGTAACGGTGGTGGTGGGCGCCCAATGGGGCGATGAGGGCAAGGGGCGGGTGATCGACTACCTGGCGGCGCGGGCCGACATGGTGATCCGCTTCCAGGGCGGCGACAACGCCGGGCACACTGTCGTCAACGATTATGGCCGCTGGGCCCTGCACCTGATCCCGTGCGGCATCTTTTACCCCGAGGTCTGTAACCTGCTCGGCGCCGGCACCGTGGTCAACCTGGACACGGTGTCGGAGGAGCTGGCGGCGCTGCAGGCGGCTGGGGTGGGCGTCGACAACCTGTGGATCGACCGGCGCGCCCACCTGATCTGGCCCTACCACCGGCTGTTGGACGGCGCTGAGGAGGATCGCCGCAAGCGTGCGGCCGGTGGCGGGGAAATAATGGGGACTACCCGGCGGGGCATCGGCCCGGTCTATGGCGACAAGCACGCCTACAGCGGCATCCGGGCCGGCGACCTGCTCTATCCCGATCTGCTCCGCCAGCGGCTGGAGCTGCTGCTGCCGATCAAGAACCGCGAACTGGCTTTCTATGGGCTGAAGCAGCTAACGGTGGAGGAGATGGTGGCCTTGGGCGCTCGCTGGCGGGGAGAGCATGAGACGCGGATCGTGGATGGCCTGCCCCTGGTGCGCGATGCGGTGCGCGGGGGAAAACGGGTCTTGCTGGAGGGCCAGCTCGGCATCGGGCGTGACATAAACTGGGGGATCTATCCCTATACGACCGCCTCGTCGCCCACTGCGGGCGGGGCGTGCGAGGGCGCCGGCATCCCACCCCGGGCCATTGACGGAGTGCTGGGAGTGGTCAAGGCCTACTCAACCTCAGTGGGCGGCGGGCCGTTCCCCACTGAGCTGCACGACGAGCAGGGGATCATGCTCCAGGAGATCGGGCGTGAGTTTGGGGCGACGACCAGGCGCCCACGGCGCTGTGGCTGGTTCGACGGCGTGGCCATCGGCTATGCCAGCTGGCTGAACGGTTTTACCGGGATAGCGGTGACCAAGCTGGACGTCTTGGACCATTTTGAGACGATCGAGCTATGCACCGGCTATCGCCTGGGGGCAACGGTGTTGGACTATGTGCCGGACACGATCACCCAGTCGCAGGTAGAGCCGGTGTACGAGTCCTGGCCCGGATGGCTGACCGATACGAGCGGCTGCCGTACGTGGCAGGAGCTGCCGCCTGCGGCCCAGGCCTACCTGCGCCGGATCGAAGAGCTGGCGGGCGCGCCGATCCGTTTTGTCTCGGTGGGGCCGGAGCGGTCTCAGATGATCGTGTGTGAGAATAGACCCCAACCCTGACAGGTCTAGGGAAGACCTGTCAGGTTAGTTCCCTGAATAACGGAACAAGGAGGTTCCATGAGTGCATCGAGGCATCGTTGGTTCGTAGTGGGTGTGTTTTTCATGTTCATGCTGGTTCACCAGGCCGACAAGCTGGTGATCGGCTCCCTCACCCCCGACATCATGGACACGTTCAGGATCACCAAGACCCAGATGGGTGCGGTGACCACCGGCGCCCTGATCGTCGGGGCGATCTTTTATCCGCTGTGGGGCTACCTGTACGACCGGTACGCGCGGCCCAAGCTGCTGGCGTTGGCAGCCTTCCTCTGGGGCGCGACCACCTGGCTGAACGCCATCGCTCCGACCTATCCCACCTTCCTGGCCACCCGCGCCACCACCGGCATAGACGACTCGAGCTACCCCGGCCTGTACAGCCTGATTTCCGACTATTTTGGGCCGTCGGTGCGCGGCAAGATCTATGGGCTGCTGCAGCTGACCGGGCCGCTGGGCTACCTGGCGGGCATGATGCTGGCCCTGGCCCTGGGCGGGGTGATCGGTTGGCGGGCCATATTCTACATCACCGGCTCTATCGGCCTGGTCCTGTCGGTGGTCATCTTTTTCGGCGTGCACGATGCGCCGCGGGGCAAGGTGGAGCCGGAGCTGGCCGGGCTGCCGAGCAGATCGGCACCTACCGCTTTAATTGGCAGACCGCCAAGGAGCTGTTCAAGAAGCGCAGCCTGCGGCTGCTGTTCGTCCAGGGGTTCTTTGGCGTCTTTCCGTGGAACGTGATCACCTACTGGTTCATCACCTATCTCCAGGAGGAACGGCAGCTATTCCGACGGCGCCCTCCAGCTCACCATGACGCGTGGCCATCCTGGTGTTGGCCCTCGGCTACCCGCTGGGTGGGGCGGCCGGCGACTGGCTGTTCAAGCGCACGCCGCGCGGCCGGGCGATCGTCTCGGCCGATCGCGGTGCTGATTGGCGCGATCCTGCTGTATGTGACGCTGAGCGTGCCGATCGCCAACCAGGGTCTGTTCATGGTGATGCTGGCCTTGACCGCCCTGTTCATCCCCTTTGCCGCGCCGAACGTGGTGTCCACCGTGTACGACGTGACCCTGCCCGAGGTGCGCAGCACGGCCATGTCGATCCAGTACTTTCATCGAGTCGGCCGGGGCGGCGCTGGCGCCGTTGATGGCCGGCTATATCGCCGACCACTCCTCGCTGCACGATGCTTTTCTGATCATCTGCATCTCGACCTGGGTGCTGTGCGCCATCTTTTTCGCCATCGTCGCCTAGCTGGTGCCGGACGACATTGCCACCCTGCACGGGCAGCTTCAGGCCCGCGCCGAGTTTGAACGGGCGCGCCAGTAGACCCTCCCTATCATACAACAAGCCCACTGCCATCTCCTGATGGCAGTGGGCTTGTTGATGCCTCCCACGTTATTCCAGTGCCGCTCTGACCGAGGCGCGGCGGTGCAGCAACCCCCAGCCCACCACCGCCATCCCGGCGAGGATGAGCAGGGCCGGCGGGAACAGCCGGATTAGCCCTCCCCCTACCAGGATGGTGATCATCAGCAGGAAGCACGCCACGGCCACGGCGCACCAGACGAGCCCTATCCTCGTGAGGGCCGGCGAATGGCGGACGATGCCGACGATCAGGAGCGCCAACCCGACCGACAGCGGCTCGATGGTCCACAGCACAGACCACCAACCCCACAGTCCGGTGACAGCGCAGAACTGAAACAGCAGTCCGTTGGCGCCGACGATGATTGCCGGAATGATGAGCTCGACCACGCCCATGTACAGGGCGGCAGCCAGGAAGCCGATCGCCACGGCCAGGACCTCCATCGGCCACAGCCAGGACCAGATGCCCCACACGTTCAAGACGCTGGCCAGGAGCAGGATCCCGCCGGTCACCAGGATCGGTATGCCGGGGATGAACAGGCCGCCCAGCCCGCGCTTGCCCTTAACCCGGAACGGCGGCACGACAAAGGCCGCCCTGCCGCCACGACGAGCAGCGGCCAGAAGCGCAGGGCAAACCCCAACAGCCTGACCCCGAGGAGCGACAGCACCCCGGCAAACAGCAGCGACATCACGCCCAAGGCGATCAGCGCCAATCCCACCACAACCACTCCGCTTGTCCATTTCCTTTCCCCTTCTCTTGCTCAAGAATCCCCTCTCACTTCACTCTGCAACGCAAAGCGTCGCAGAGTGAAGTGAGGACAAAACATCTAGTTCAACACCGCCCCCATGAGCGGCAGCGCAAGATGATCAATGCCGTGGTCGGCCGCCTGACCGCCTCGGCGAGGCTGCGACTGAAACGGGCGGCGCGCTTGCCCTTGCCTGCCATGGACAGGACAAACCAGACTACGCCGATGACCAACAGCGGCTCCAGCGGCCACAGGACGGCCCACAGCCCCCACAGGCCGGTGATGGTATAGAACGAGAACAGATAGCCGTTGCCAAGCAGGATGCCGGCCGGGATCAGGGTCCAGATGTCGCCGCTGGTGGCCATCGTTTCGGTCAGCAGCAGGCCGACCATGAGCAGCTCCATCGGCCAGCCCCGGCCAAAGACGCCCCACCGGCCGGTCACGAGGCCGATCATCACCGCCAGGAGATTGACCACGATCAGCATCCAGACCACGTTTACCACCCCTTTTTCCCCGCTGGCCCTTGGCTATCCGCTCCAACTCGTCGTCAGTCTTGCCCATGGCCGCGTCGAGCTTGCCGGCCAGCCTTCTGCCGCCTTCTCGATCTTGGCCAGCTTGTCTGATGTCTTGGCATCGACCTGTATGACGATGCCGCTTCTCGACACGGCAACCTTTTTCGGCGGCGGCGGGACTTCGGGTCGAGCCGGCGGCGGCGGGGCGCCGGGTGAGGCAGCGCGTTCCGCCTCCAACCGCTTGCCAAGCGACGCGTCGGTGTCGTGGGCGGCAAAGCTGGCGTCGGCGACCCTGGCCCGGGCCGAGCCCGACAGGACGGCCACCGACTCGGACGGCGCCTCAGGTGTGGTAAAGGATACAGGGCTCTGACCGACCCGTCCCGGAACCTCCACGCCGACCTCTGCCACGGCCTCGCGGAGCGCCTGGGCCATCTCCTCGGCGCCTTGGTAGCGATCCTGCGGCCGCTTGGCCAGCGCCTTGAGCACAACCCGCTCGAACGGCAACGGGATGGTCGGATCCTTCTGACGCGGCAGGGGCAGCGGGTCGTTAACGTGCTTCATCAGGATGGCCAGTGGCGTCTCGGCGTCGAACGGCGGCTCGCCGATCATCATCTCGTAGAAGACGATGCCCAGAGAATAGATGTCGCTGCGGGCGTCGCACTGGCCCTCCAGCCCCTGCTCCGGAGCCATATAGCTCAGGGTGCCCATCAGCGCGCCAGAGACGGTGTAGCGCGTGCCGCCGACGATCTGGGCGATGCCAAAGTCGGTGAGCACGGCCTGACCACGCCGGGTGAGGAGGATGTTGGCCGGCTTGACGTCGCGGTGGATCATCCCCTCGCCGTGAGCGTAGGCCAGCGCATCGAGCACATCAAGCAGGATGCGCACCATCTCACCCCATGCTATCCGCTCGTCGTGGGTGTGGTAGTCGTCCAGGCGCATGGCCAGGTTGTCGGCTTCCAGGAGCTCCATGACCATATAGTAGACGTCGTCCTGGACGTCACAGTCAAAGACCTGGACGATGTTGGGATGGCGCAGGGAAGCCACGGCTCGGGCCTCGCGCTTGAAGCGGGCCAGGAACTGCTCTTCGTCTACCAGGTCGGAGCGCAGCACCTTGATGGCTACGTAGCGGTCGAGCTGTGGGTGGTAGGCCCGGTAGACACGAGCCATCCCACCGCGGCCCAACGGCTCCAACACACGATATTTTCCTAGGTTCTGTCCCTCCAGTGAATCAGCAGGCACGTTCTCCTCCCTTGCGTGGGTATGATAGCATACTTCTGAGCGCAGTACCTATCCGTTAGCTAACAGCCGGCTATTGAGGCTGTATCAGTCTCCATAATACTACGTCACCCCGATTCCCTGGAAGGAAATCGAGGTGACGTAATGAAGGCGAAAAACGCTCAGGGACTCTCTTGAGCGATCAGTTTGTAGCCCAGACCGCGCATAGTGAGCAGGAGCTGCGGGTTGTTGGGATCGGGCTCGATCCGGGAGCGGAGGCGACGCACCAGGTTTTCGATCTGATAGTCGTACACGCCTTGGCGGTATTCGGGCCAGACGGCGTAGCCGATATCGTCCTTGGAACAGACCTGGCCACGGCGCTCGTAGAGGTAGGCCAGTAGGGCGAATTCCTTGGGCGACAGCTCGACCAGGCGGCGGTCGACGCGCACGGTTCCTGCGGAGACATCCACCTCCAGCTCGGGGAAGGGGGTTTCCAGGAAGGTGCTCTCTGGGTCGTGAAAGACCAGGATCACGTCGCCGATCGATACCGAGTCGCCGTCGCGCAACCTGACGGGGGCCAACACCCGCTCGCCGTTCAGGAAAGTGCCGTTGGTGCTGCCCAGATCGACCAGCGTGACGTGGCGGCCCTGGCGCTCAACCCGGCTGTGCTCGCGTGACACGCGACGGCTGGTGATGACGATGTCGCTATCGACGGCCCGACCGATGGTTGTGCTTCCGCCGGCCAGGAGGTGCTCCCGGCCGGTGGGATCGGTGAAGAATGGAATCTCGGACTGCAATCTACTTCCCTCGCTCAAAGGTGTTCGGTCAAAGCCCCGGCCGCAAGCCCGCCCTCTTACAGGATCTGGACCTGAGCCCGGGTTTTCGCCTCAAGCTCGGCGGCAAACTCTTCCAGATCGGCCTCGTCAAAGACTGCCGCCCGGCCCTGGGGGCGGCCCAGGACAATCAGGGTGATCCCCAATTCGCAAGCGACTGCGACCAGCTCGGTGCGCAGGTGGCCATGACGGATGGCAATCTGCGCAGCGACGCCCTGCTCGGCTGCCTGTTCCTGTGCCAGAATCAATTGGAACCGGCCCATCTGATCCAATTCTGATTCCACATCCACGACCACCGGTGCGGCGATACGGTCCAGAAAACTGGCGTCAGCCACGTATAGAAAGATCAGCTCATCGCCCTGCTCTTTGGCCAGGGCAATGGCCGCTTGCTGCGTGCGTTGGCTGTCTTCCCCACCCCGGGTTGCACACAAGATCTTGCCCATTGCTTCCTCCCCCTCCGGGTCAGTACCGGATCAACAACCAGACAGTAGCCACCAGCAAGGTAGCCACCGTCACCAATACACCATCACGCATGAAGCGGCCAAAGCTCATCCGATAGCCCGCTTGGGCCAGCAGGCCAACGGCTACGATATTCCCTGCACCACCCAGGTAGGTCATATTTCCCCCGAAATCGGCTCCAAAGATCAGCGCCCAATAGAGCGCCGGACTACTCTTGGCAGCGGGTATGGTGGTGCTGAGCAGGTCGGCGATTGGCAGGGCGGCGATGGTGAAGGGGATGTTGTCAACGACGCCCGACGCGACACCTGATATCCAGACCATGAGGATCGTGGCCAGCGACAGGCTATGACCGGCCAGCCCGGCGATGGCGTGTGCCAGCCAGTCGATAACACCGGCCTGTTCGACCCCGCCTACGAGGACAAAAATGCCGATGAAGAAGAAGAGGGTCGTCCAGTCCACCTCGCGCATCATCCGCTGCATATCGGGTCGGACCCAGGCGATGAGCAACGTTGCGCCGGTCATGGCGCCCACACTAGGCGGCAGGTCAAACAGCTCCCCGGCAAAAAAGAGGAACAAAGTAACCAGACCGACAATGCCGGCTTTGCGCAGCAACGGCAGGTCGGTGATGCGCGCTCCGGCTTCCATCTGGGCCACCAGCGCAGGCGAGAGTCGCTTTTTGGCGCCACTCAGCTCGCGCCGGTTAAGCCAGGCTGACAGGCCCACCACGGCGAGGAGGGATAAAACGACCACCGGCGCAGCCTCAATCGCATACTCGAAAAAGCCCAGACCCAGATGCAGCCCGACGATGGTGCTGGGTGGGTCGCCGATGAGAGTTGACGCGCCGCCGATGTTAGCCGCCAGCACCTCGGGGATGACGTAGGTGAAGGGATGGATGCCAACCGTTTCGGCGATCTGGATCGACAGCGGCACCAGCAGCAACAAGGCCGTCACGTTGTTGAGGAAACTGGATGTGACTCCGGTGAGCAGTATCAGGATCAGGCCTAATAGCCAGGCGTTTCCCCTGGCAAGGCGAAAGGCGCGGAAGGCCAGCCAGCGGAAGATGCCTGTCTCGCTGAACATGGCCATAAAGATCATCATCCCCAGAACGAGAAAGATGACGTTCCAGTCGACAAAGGCCATGGCTTGGTCGAAATCGATGATCTGTAACGATGGGAAGAAGGTGCCGCCGATATAGTGGACCAGCCACACGGTCACAGCGCCCAGCAGGGCGGCAGCCGTTTCGTGCATCCAGCGGAAGCCGATCGCTACCAGGACGAACAGAAAGATGCCCAGGGTGATGAAGAAAGTGATCTTGTCTCCTCCAGGCGGCAGTGAACCAGTCTAGTATAACGTATGTGGTCCATTTCGGCAACTCGAGTCCGCAAGGCAGCCAAGCTGCCCATAGCTGCGAGCGGCATCCCCACGGTTGCACAGGAAGTGACCGAAGCGGCCTTGGCATGAGCGGCCTGCTCGGGGGGAAGGAGCCTGGGGGAGGAGGAGGGGCAGGCTATAGCCGGTCGTTTTTGACAAAGCGGCTGCAGCGGAAGGGCAGGGCCAAGAAGCTGGATCCCTTCGTTCCGTACCTGGAGAAGCGGATGGCGGAGGGGGTCTTCAACTCCAAGCAAGCTGTTGGACGAGATCCGGAGACAGGGCTACGAGGGCGGCTGGAGCCAGCTCAGAGCCTTTGTGCATCCCTACCGCGAAGCCCGCCAGCAGGCGGCTACGGTGCGCTTTGAGACCGAGCCGGGCGAGCAAGCGCAGGTGGACTGGGCTCACTTTGGGTACATCGAGCACCATGGGCGGCGCCGCAGGCTGTATGCCTTCGTGATGACCCTGGGCTGGTCGCGAGCGTCGTACCTGGAGTTCACGGTGTCGGCCGATGCGGCGTGGTGGCTGCGCTGCCACGTGCATGCTTTTCGCTACTTTGGCGGCGTGCCGCGCCAGGTGCTGCACGACAATCTGAAGACGGCCGTCCTGGATCGAGAGGCCGACGGAAGGATTGTCTGGAACGTCCGCTACATGGATTTTGCCGACTACTACGGGTTCAGTCCGCGCGCCTGCCGGCCGTACCGGGCTCAGACCAAGGGCAAGGTGGAATCGGGCGTCCGCTACGTACGGGGCAACTTCTGGCCCGGCCTCAAGTTCGTCGACCTGGCGGATCTCAATCGTCAGGCCCATGACTGGCTGGATCAGACCGCCAACCTGCGCGTCCATGGCACGACCGGCGAGGTGCCGTTTGACCGGCTGCCGCTGGAGCATCTGCTGCCGCTGGATGGCAAGCCCGACTACGACACCAGCCTGATCGCCTTCCGCCGCTCGACCAAGGACTGCTTCGTGAGCTACGACGGCAACTACTACTCGGTGCCCTGCCGACTATGCCAGGAAGACCCTCCAGGTCAAGGAGACCGAGGACGGCCAACTGATTGTCCTGGACGTTGAGGACGAGGAAATCGCTCGCCATCGCCTGGCGGAGGGCCGTAACCTGCGTGTGGCTGTGTCGACCCATTACGCCCATCTCCGCTGCACCTCACGGCCCGCCCGACGGCGGGGCGCGATCCAGGTGCCTGCTCCGCAGAGCGAAGCCTTCCTACCCGCTGCGCCCGAGGTCGAGACCAGGCCGCTGGTCTGGTACGACCAGATCCTGGAGGTGGCCTCATGAGTGATGTGGCCTATCCTCGGGTGCAATCCCACCTGGCCCGGCTCAAGCTGCCGCAGATCGCCGAGTGTCTGGACGCCGTCGCCCAGGAGGCGTCAAGCACGACTGGACCTACCTCGAGTTCCTGGACCAACTCCTCGACGCCGAGGTCTCGGCGCGCTACGAACGGGACGTGGCCATGAAGACCAAGCTGGCTCACTTCCCCTTCGCCAAGACCCTGGACCAATTCGACTTCTCCTTCCAGCCTGCCATCAGCGAGCGCCAGGTCCGCGAGCTGGCCACCCTCAGCTTCATCGCCAACGGCGAGAATGTCCTCTTCCTGGGACCGCCAGGCGTCGGCAAGACCCACCTGGCGATCGCCCTGGGCATGGTGGCCATCCAGCATGCCACCAGCGTCTACTTCACCACCATGATCGACCTGCTCGACCAGCTCCACCGTGACGCCAAGGAAGACCGCCTCGACCACCGCCTGCACACCCTCTGCCGCCCCAAGCTGCTTATCCTGGACGAGATGGGCTACTTCCCTCTCGACCGGATGGCCGCCCAGTTCCTGTTCCAGCTGGTCAGTCGCCGCTACGGCCGCGGCTCGATCATCCTGACCTCGAACAAGTCCTACGGCGACTGGGGCGACATCTTCGCCGACCAGGTTCTGGCCACCCATGTATGAGCTTTGGCTGCTGTTTCAGTCAGAGTGAAGAAGTCGATCAATCGCATGGCAGCTCCCAAATACAATCGAGGCGACAAAGCACAAAGCAGGGCTGTGCATTCCACCAACGCCCGGCGGGTGCTGAAAACGTTTGGGAAGGGTGGGTCATGACGTATCGAATACTGTCGCCCCACATTCGCTGGAGCTTGTAGAAGTTGGTCTGCTCAGATCTGCTTGCGAACACGCCACTTTTCATAGCCATATCAACCCACCGGGCCATCGCTCGTGGGATCATCTCGGCTCTGTCGCCCACCGGCGCTCAAGGCTTCCCTGCCCAAATCGGTCAACTCGAACCATGCCATCGTATGCGGATGATAGTCAAATGCACGCAATTCCTCCAGCGATGGAGTGTAATCCTGTACTCGGCACGCAATCAATCCAATCTCTATCACCGCCTGAAGCTGCGCTTCACCAAGTCCTCTTTCGAGTAGTTCATCAAAGAGCCCATCGAAGACTTCATCAGGGAAGAACTGGCCACCCAAGAACTCAAGCAGGTCAAGTAGCTGGTCTTGGGTGTCAAAAGCGCCCGCTTTTACCAGGCCTTCTATCCCACCGACGTCTGCAAAACTGAGTGAGCAAGCGCCTATGAGGTCAAGGAGTTCGCTGGCAAGCACCATGATCCGCAAGCTACTGCACTGATCAATCTTGCTCCCGTCGTGGGCGGCGTAATTTCGATAGTAGCCAAAGGCACCCTTGAACAACATCTCGGCTTTTTCCTGGAGGTCCTCACCCAAAGGAACGATCAGCTTGATGCTCTGACCTTTGCCGAACAGGTTCTCTGTGAGCCTCGCTCCGAACGCTTGAACTCTTCCCCCTTCCCGCGCCCTCTCCTTTAGCGCCAGTTCCACCTGGATCATGGCTTCAAGAGCAGCATGTTTGTAGTGACCATCTTGATAGAGCGGCAGGCAATGCTTGACAACTCTCGGATTCAGTACCCTCTGTAGGTCAGCGTCCATAGTCGGCCTCTTGAGCTACGTCTGCATCATCATTCTGGATCTGCTGCTTCGTGATCGGCATCCTTCCTCCAATCGGCCTCTATGCCACTAACCGACGGCCCTGCCCTGGTGGGCACGCAAGATCCCGTCGATACCTATCCTGTCCAAGAAGAAGACGTTGGCGCGCCATACAGGATCCTTGATGCCTTCGAGGATCCGCTCTTGCGCATTTCTCGTGAAGCGGCCCGAGATGAGCACCACAAACTCTGACGTAGAGACTCTTCCCATAGCCCCGAGATCAATTATGGAATGCTCGAACGCCGTTTGGACCTGGTCTACTATCGTGCGAAGCTCCCCGCCAGCTTCCCCGGATACATCGCCGACCTTCACTTGGACAGCAACCCACCGACGATCTCCAAGCAAAGGATGGCGGTAGTCGAAGAGAAAGTCACGACCATACTCGTCGTTGCCGTGAGTAGGTATTACGTGGATGACTCCTGGAACTCTTCTGAGCATGGGCTCTACCAATTCCTGGCGAAAGCGGGATTCGTCATCCCAAACTCCCACACGCGCTGCAATCTGCTCTTCCTGTAGCAACGGAATGAGATAGCCCGATTCGTGCATCCCCAGCCCTGCCGAACGGAAGAACTCCTCGACAGCGTGCCAAGCTGCGGCTCGTGTATCCTCGGCGCCCGACCACTGCTCTCGGTCGAGTATACACACGAGAAACGCGGAGATGTAGCTGTACTTTCCTGGATGGTTCCATTGTTGAAAAAGCCTTGCGGCCTCACGCCACTTGGTTCCGCTACCCACACGTGCCCCTGGGATTGTAGTCTCAGCGAGTCTCGCGTTCATCTGACTCCCCGGGCTGAAGTACCCGTCAAACCAATTGGCGAGTGCCTCAAGAAGACTTCCAGCGAACGGTTTGTCGCGTTCCAGGAAGTGGCCAACGCGGTAGTACTTGGCAAAATGTGCCGCTGCACCGGTTGGCAAGGGTCCAATGAACAGAAAACCTTGGGGGTTCTTCTGGACCTTGATCCAGTCCGGAGGCACCACCCGACCAAGGTCGTTTTCCCGGATGGGTATGTCTACGCCGAACTGCTTCTTGATTGCTTCCTGAATCGCAGCCTGAGATCGTAACTTCCAAGGATCGTCTGGCGGCGCAGTAAGCAGCAACATGTCCATGAATCTGAACTGCACAGGGCTCATCCGCTACTATCCTCATGAGGGCTCGCATACCTACTTGCGAAGGATGGTGTGCTAACTGCCCTTGCTATCCTCCCTGGCCAATCCGGGGAAAGCATTATTGTCAAACCCGTCATCGAGCGCGGCATCCAGGCCACCGCCTGGATCTTGCACATTATACCAGTGTCAACACTATGGGTCAAGTGTTCTGTTTTCGACAGGCAAGGGACATGTACCCAGTACTCTATCATTGCCGGCGCTGGATTCTGGCGCAGGCGATGCCGCAACTGGATGGTCGCAAGATCAGCGGCACCGCGCCCTCCGGCAATCCTCGGCCAAAAGCAGTAACCACTACATGTTGGAAGGCGGCGTGTCCTTTTCAGGTAGCCCAGCAGACATTGCTGCAACTTAACCTTCTTCTCTGGCATGCGAACTAGTACTTGAGCTTCCCCATAAGTTGAACTCCTATCTCGAAGGCAGAAATGGTCCAAGTAGCCCCGATCAGTGACATCCTTGTCTACTTGCGGGGTTTCTGTACTTGGGCTTGGTGCCGCAAATCCCAGCAGATGGACGACGTCGCCACGGTGATCCACACAGCCGCCCAGAAAGGCCAGAATAGAACGTTACCATCGAGGCTGAACATACTCTGCATCCAGCCGCCTGTTTCCACAAACAGCCAGAGTGTCGCAACCGTACCCGCTATCCCCGCCAATACTCGAAATCGCCCCATTTCCCTGCCTCACGCCGAACTAGTTCTTGACTTCAAGATCACTCATCACGATGAACACTACCCCTTCCTCAACCTGTGCAGCCTTTCGATACGCCTGCTTGATCTCGATCCCAATCGAACGAAGTGCGCCCAGTGCGCTAATGCCCCATGTACGTTGTTTGCTGGCTTGTCGTACGACGAAAGTGTCTTCACCTTCGACAGGCGCCTTCTGGAGACCCAGTCTCTTGTTCGCCTCATCATAGAGCAGTTCTACAAACTGAGGGGATTGCAGCGCTTGCTGAGTGCCCTCGTTCCATGAGATACGGCCATTCTTTTGGATTCCTATCGCTGGCTTGGTAGATCGCGCAGACGAACGACTGTGCAGCTTTTTCCAGGACATGTACTCCTCCTTAATCACAATTTAGACAATCATTCGATTGTCTTAACAACGCATTCCTGTATGCCATGATGTCATTATAGCACAGTTCTGACTTCTTGTCAAGTGTTGCTTGTTATATTGCATTATCCGAGCAATCGTCAAGGTTTTATGAAATGTGGAGCGTGCCTTCTCCTGGCCCACCCGCAGTCAGTCTATCGAGCATTTGTCAAGCCGCTAATTGATCGGAGTCTTACCCACCATGGACGGAGCAATTGTAGTGTATGTATCGTGCAGTACATCTACTGGATGCTCCACTGTTTCATTCACAGTTCAGGATATGTACCAAATACCATACTTAAAGCATATCCTTGTCAATCCAGCACCTTTCCGGCCGGCCTCGGCCTTCCCGCCGTCCATAGATGGGCAGATCCTGGCATTCGTTCACGCACTTTGGCCGTGATTTAACCAGGCTATGCGATGCCGCACTAGTCGGCCAGGCTATCCACAAATCCGTACATATAAGCCCTCGCTTGAGATAGACTCACTGAGCGACTGAAGTCGCCACTACGAGCGCACGATGAGCGGGCGCCCCTTGGAGTAGAGGGGGGCCGGCTTGGGCGACCATTCTTGACAAAGCATCTACCTGGTGCTACAATTTCGCAGAGAGGCGGACCTTGGCCGCCACGGACCTGGGCACAAAGCAGCCAGCGGAGAGGGTTCAATGGATCATGTTCTGGGGTTGAAATGCGTTCTGTGCGGCGCGGAGTATGGCGTCGACGAGGTGCGCTATGTCTGTCCAAAGCACGGCGACGAGGGCATCCTCGATGTTGTGTACGACTATGATCGCGTCCGGCGGCGGTTGACGCCGCAGGCGCTGGCTACGGATCCGATGCGGACGATCTGGCGCTACAAGCCGCTCTTGCCGGTCCGCTCGATCAGCCCGCTGCCGCCGCTGACGGTAGGCTGGACGCCGCTCTACCGGGTCGAGCGGTTGCGAGAGCAGCTGAGCCTGCCCCACCTGTGGGTCAAGGACGACGGCCGGCAGCCGACCGCCTCGTTCAAAGACCGGGCCAGCGCGGTAGGCATTGTCAAGGCGATCGAGCTTGGCAGTGAGGTGATCTGTGCTGCCAGCAGTGGCAATGCCGCTTCGTCGCTGGCCGGGCTGTCGGCCAGCGTGGGACTGCAAAATGTGATCTTTGTGCCGGAGACAGCGCCCCAGGCCAAAGTGGCTCAGCTTCTTATCTTTGGCGCCACGGTTATCCTGGTGCGCGGTACCTATGACCAGGCTTTCGACCTGTCGCTGGAGGCCAGCCGGTTGTATGGCTGGTACAGCCGCAGCACTGCCTACAACCCCTACATGAGTGAAGGAAAAAAGACGGCGGCGCTGGAGATCTGCGAGCAGCTGAACTGGCGCCCGCCGACCCATATCTTTGTCGGCGTGGGGGACGGCTGCATCATCGGTGGACTGGGCAAGGGGGTGCGTGATCTGCTGGCCCTCGGACTGATCGAGCGCGCTCCGCGGCTGATAGGGGTCCAGGCCGAGGGCTCTCGGGTGCTGTACGAGGCGTGGAGGTCTGGCACCGAGGAGATTGTGCCGGTTGTCCCGGCCACCCTGGCCGACAGCATCGCCGTGGGCGTGCCCCGCGACCGGATCAAGGCCCTCCGCGCGGTGCGTGACACCGGCGGTGAGTTTGTCACCGTCAGCGACGAGGAGATCCTGGAGGCGATGCGCACCCTGGGCCGCCTGACGGGCATCTTTGCCGAACCGGCCGGCGCGGCGCCCATGGCCGGCCTGCTCAAGATGCTCCGCGAGGGTCGCCTGAGCCCTGAAGATCGGCTCGTGGTCCTGGTCACCGGCAACGGCCTCAAGGATGTCAGTAGCGCCATCAAGGCGGCAGGCACACCTCACCGTATCGATCCTGACGTAGGCGATCTGAAGCGGTTGGTGGAACGGCTGGGACTCGAAAAGCGTTGACAGATACAAGGGTTTGTGGTATTCTCGGATTTGAGAAAGTGGCTTGGAACCGGACTGGGGCCGCCAGATAGATCCGGCACAAGCAGTGAACGTCTGACGCTGGGAGGGTGTTAATAGAAGTGGCGCGGCTCGTCGCATCGTCGAAAGTGACTGCAAATGGACAAGTGGATATGGCCTTGCTCTGCCGCTGCCAGCAGGGTGACGAGTCGGCCATTGAGGTCCTGGTCCAGCGCTATCAGAACTATGTGTATCGCCTCTGCTATCTTGTCATGCGCAATGAACAGGACGCTGAGGATATGACGCAAGAGACGTTCATCCGTGCCTGCCGGGCCCTGCCGCGCTTTGAAGTCAGGGAGGGCATCAGCTTTGAGGCCTGGCTGTACCGGATCGCCGTCAACTGCTGTCGTTCTCGGATGCGGCGCAAGTGGTACCAGATGATGCCGTGGCAACGCCTGGGGTTCGGAGAGCGAATCGCTGCCGGGCCTGAGGACCGGCCTGAGCGGGTGGTCCTGCGCGATGAGCAGCGCAGCCAGGTCCTGAAGGCAATCAATGAGCTGGGCGAGAAACATCGGTTGGTGGTCATTTTGCGTTACTATGCCGACCTGTCAAACGAAGAGATTGCCAGAGTGTTGAGCATTCCTTCCGGCACGGTCCGGTCTCGCCTGCACACAGCTCGCCAGCGATTAAGGGAATCGTTTGCTGCGGCGGGTCTGGTGGATGAGGAGATCCAACCCGAGGGGAGCCGCGGAGCGCGAGCGGAGTGGAGGACTGTCGGTGGTTGACAAGCTGGGGGCGGCATGAGTAGAGCAGACACTCTTCATTCGCAGGGAGCTCCCCCGTCCAGGGGAGGGGATATGAGCTGTGACCGGGTCTACGACCTGCTCGACGACTATATGGAATACCGGCTGAGCAAGCGCGACCGCCAGCGTCTGGAGACACACCTCGTCTATTGCCCACAGTGCGCCAAGGAGCTGCGCACCCGGCCTGCCGCGGAACATGAGATGCGTCTGGCGCTTGGCACTTCTGTGCAGCCGCTGCGCCTGTCGCCCGATGCCAGCACCCGGATCGTTCGGGCAGCACAGAGGAGCGTGCGCCGTGGCATCTGGCTGAACCGGGCCATGGGCGTGGGCAGGGTCCTTGCCGGCGCGGTGAGCGCCATACTGCTTGTTGCAGGTCTGCTCTACCTGTTGAGCCGCACTGCGTTGCCATGGACAAAGGAGCCCCTCTTCTCATCCAAGGCGACGCAACTGCCTCCTTCGGAGCTTGCATGGGACGCAGTTCTCGAGCCTCGCGAGCTGTATCCCGGCGAGTCGTTCGCTCCAATCCAGCCCAAGGAAGAGGCAGCCGTGAGCAGCCCAGCACGTCCCTCCGGCCAGAGTCAGCCCTTGACCTATGGACTGCAGCTCGAGCCTGGCCCGTTGCAGACCGGCGAGCCATTCACCGCGACGGTGCTGGTGCTCAACGAGCAGGATCAACCCCTGCCCGTGAGCCAGGTCTACCTGGACATCGAAGGGCCGCAGCGCAGTTATCATTTCGAGCTGGCGGTCTCGGACCCCTTGCCGGCCGAGCGTGCCTCGGCACTGCGTATTACGCCCGATACGCTGGCCGAGGCCAGTCAGAGGCGGTATCAGGTCTCACCCGATCAGATCCTCGATGTGCCCGGTGTCTATACATTCCGCATCACCCTGTTCCACGCGGCGATCGTGTCGGACCACCAGTGATATGTGACGCCAGCAAGCCACAGCCTCGCCAGGCGGCAGGGCAGGGCCGCGGCGTTGTCTGCTGCATGGCCCTTCTGTTCTTGCTGTGGGTGGTGGCCGGCTGCGGCGCGACTCCAACTGAATCTGCCTCAGGGACCGATGGTGTCATTGAATCTACAGTGACGCCACAGCCGCAGGCGCCCGGCTTGGGCGGGGCCGAAGGCAAGAGCACGCCTGTGAGCCTGGCGCTCACGCAAAAAGAGATCAAGCTGGAACCGCTTCCGCTGCGAGCCGGCTTCCCCTTCACAATCACTATCCCAATTCACAATAACGAGCCTGTCCCGGCAGTTGGTGTGCCGGTCATGATCTACCTGTCGGCCAAGCAGGAACAGATCGGCTTTAGTCCCTTCCTCCAGGTGCTAACGGTTACGGTGCCGGCGACCCAGACGCTGGCGGTGAAGGTGCCAGTTGTTCAGAATATGGCCGGTGGGGAATATCAGCTCTGGGTGCAGGTCAATCGCCTGAGTACGCCTGTGGCCCAGCAGGCAGGGCTGGCAGCCTTGCCCGAAACCGACATAGACGACAATTCGGCGCTGGTCGACCTGGTGGTGGCTCCCTTTGACGCCTACGTCAGCGATCTCTGCTCCGGACGGACAGACGTTGCCCTAGAGTTCGCGGAGATGTGGCTTGAGCCGGACCTGCGCCGTATCCACGTGCGAGTGCACAACCTGGGGAATCAGGCGGTTTACAACCTGCCGGTGGTGATCAGCGGCGAGCAGGCGGCCGGCGTGGCCTACACGCCGGCGATCCCACCCTGTGGCGGTACGGCGGAAGTGGCAGTGGAGCTGGATCCGCCGCTTGAGGCCGGCGAGTCGGTTGATGTGGCAGTCAATCCACCAGATTGGCCCGACAAGTTCGCCGAGGACGGCTATGACAACAACTATGTCCGGTCTGTGACCATATCGCTGGGCAGCATGCCGGACCAGGGACCCTTCCTGCTTTCTGCGGATGGGGAGAGGGCAGTTATGCCAGGTAGCGCCCAACGATGGCGGCACCGACTACGACTTTGCCATCAGCCCGGTGGACGTCGAGATCGTCCGCTCCGGGATCGTCCTCATCAAAGTGCACAACCTCGGCACGCGCGACGTGGCCAACGTCCCGATCCGCATCGAGGGCAAGGCCGGACGCAAGGTAGTGGACGTCATCCCCCTGATTGAGGGTAACGGTCTGGGCGTGGCAGCCATCCAGTTAGGCTGGTTGTCGTCCCCCAAGGCCACGCTGACCCTGATCGTCAACCCCGAAGGCGCCAAAGGGGCATATCCCGAGGCAAACCGGGACAACAATGTCGTGACCTTTACCCTGCCGTAGAGGACTATCGAAAAGAGCGTGTGGTGTGACCCGCCGGCTCACGGCTCTGCCGGGCACGCGTCCACGTGCAGGTAGCGGCGGCACTCTTCGTCGGTGAGCGAGCGGGTCAGCCGCTGCCGGGCCAGCGCCACCAGATCCTCCAGCCTCAGGGCATACACCCGCACCGTGCCGTCCCAGCCGCCGCTGACCAGGCGCGACCCGTCCGGGCTAAAGCCGACCGATATGACGCCGTTGGTGTGGAGGGCCAGGTTGAGCAGCTCCTGCCCCGATGGCGGCGTCCCACAGCCGCACCGTCCCGTCCAGGCCGCCGCTGGCCAGCCGCGTCCCATCCGGGGAGTACGCGACGGCCAGGACGCCGCCCGTGTGCCCCTTCCAGAGTGCGCACCACGCGCGGCGGTAGCGCAGTAACGTCCCAGATCTGTCACCTGCCCGTCCTGTTCGCTGGTTGCCAGGCGCGAGCCGTCGGGGCTAAAGGCCACCCAAGAGACGTCGCTTTCGTGCGACAGCGTGGCCACCTGCTCGCCCGTGGTCGCATCCCACAGCCGGGCGGTGTCATCCCAGCTCCCGAGGCCAACAGGCGGCCGTCGGGGCTGAAGGCCACGCCATACGGGTATCCAGTGTGTCCGCGCAGCGTGAGCAGCTCCTGGCCGGTGGCCGCGTCCCACACCTTGATCGGCCCATCGCCCAGGCCCGCCGCCAGCCTACGCCCATCGGGACTGAACGCGGGGAACCAGAGCTTGTCGCCATAGTCTGGCAGCGCCAGCAGCACGGCGCCCGAGCGGACATCCCACACCTTGGCCGTGCCGTCCCAACTGGTGGTGGACAGCCGGCTTGCCGTCCGGGCTGAAAGCGACGAAGGTAAGGTCCGAATGCCCGGCCAGGCTGTGCAGCAGCTCGCCCGATCTGCTGTCCCACAGCAGCGCCCGGCCGTCGCTCGTGCCCGCCGCCAGCGTCGTGCCGTCGGGGCTGAAGACAGGCATCGCCGTGGGGGCCAACAGGGTGAGCAGCTCGCGGTCGGGGGAGAGATCCCACAACCTCGTTACATAGTCATAGGCCTGCGAGAACAGGCGCGTGCCGTCCGGGCTAAAGACGAGATAGTAGATCTCCCCAGGGCTCCCTGGGAGGCTCAGGAGCCGCCGTCCGTCCGAGGCATCCCACAACACGATGGACCCGGCCAGGGTGCCGGTCGCCAACTCCCCTCCGTCCGGGCTGAAAGCAACCGCCTCCGTCAAACTGTCCTGCTCGATGCGCACGATCTCCTTTCCGGCCGTCGGTCCGGGAGCGAGATCCCAGATCCTGGCCGTGTTGTCGATTCCCCCTGTGGCCAGGCGCTGCCCATCGGGGCTAAAGCCGGCGACCTCGACCTCACCGCTGTGGCCTGTCAGGATGAACTGCGCCTGGCCGGTGGCCGTATCCCATACCCGCACCGTACCGTCGACACCGGCCGTAGCCAGCCGGGTTCCATCGGCGCTGAACGCCAGATCGTAGATCCCAAACAGGCTGGGCATCGACGGGCTCTGCAGCGGTGCATGGCCGCTTGGCCAGGCATGGGCCTTGCTGCCCGACGTGACGTCCCAGACAGCCAGCGTCGGGCTCGTATCCTTCGCGCACGAGGCCGTTGCCACCAGCCTCATGTCCGAGCTCGCCTCATAATAACAGGGTGCCGGGTTGGCCTCCCTGGGCACGGCGAACAGGAGCCGGTTCGCGGGCACATCCCATACCTCTGCAACAAAGCTCCCGTCGTCGCCAGCCCGGGTAATGAACAGGCGGGCCCCGTCCCGCCCGAGGCGGCAGTAGGTCACCGGCGATGGAGCGGCCAGTGTGGCCACCGGCTGCATCTCGGCCACGTCCTGGACCGGTGAAGCGGGGAGCTGCCAGATGGTCACGCTGCCGTCGGGATTGAGCAGCGCGACACGTCGCAGGTCGCCCGTCAGGTCGAAACCCTGGCACAGGGCCGGATAGGACCAGGTGTGCAGCAGGTGCAGCCTCGGCAGGGTGGCGTGCAGGGCATTCTCCGCTTCCACCGTGTCGCCGGCCTCGACCGCTTCGAGGGCCAGCAGAACGCCCAGCTCGGGGTCCTGGCCGTGGCATTCACGGCGGCGGCGGCCAGCTCGCGGGAGGTGGCCAGTCCCGCCTGCGTCTCGGCGATTGCTTGTTGGGTGGCGCGGGCCTCGGCTTCCGCCTCGGCAGTCCCCCTCTGCTCCGCCTCCAACGCCTGGGCGGCCCGCGCCGCGGCCGCTTCCTGTACCGACTGCGTGCTGGCAGCCTGGGCCACGCTGGCGGCCGCGGCCTTTTCACTGGCCAGGTTGGCGCTCCGGTTCCACAGCCCCGCAGCCACGCCCACCGCCAGCAAGGCCACAACCAGGGCCAGGGCCAGCCAGGCGGCCCGCCGGCGCAGCCGGCCGGCAGCCCTGGCCCGCTCCTCGGCCAGATCGCGCGCCGCGCCAGCTCCCGCTGCCGCTGCGCCTCCCGCTCCTCCGCCGCCTGTTGCCGCTGCTCGACAGCCGGCCAGGATAAAGGCCCGCTCCGCCTCGCTCAGCTCGCCGCCCCGCTCGGCCAGCCAGCCCTCGGCCTCCACCAGCGGCGCTCCGCGCAGCACGGCCCCCTCGTCCCGGCCGGCCGCCTCCCACTGGTGCAGCGCGGCCCGCAGCCGTTCCTGCCAGGTGCGAAAGGCGCGGCCGGCCTCGATCCAGGCACGCAACTGCCCCCAGCCCTGGATCAGCGACTCGTGGACCACCTCCACCAGCTCGGCGCCGGCCGCATCCCGGCCGGTGACCACCAGCCGCTTGTCGGCCAGGTGCTGGACCAGCCCCAGTTCTCCTCTCCCACCTCGGCCCGCGCCGCCCGGCGGCGGGTGTCCTCGGTCCCCTCGCCGGGCAGCACCAGTTGGGCAAACACCCGCCGCGCGGCGGCCTGCTCCGCCTCCGTCCAGGCCGCCATACACCTCGTCGGCGTAGCGGGCCAGCGCCCCCGCCACGCCGCCGATCTCCTCGTAGCCGGCGTGGGTCAGCCAGCCGTGGCTGTGCCGCTCCCACAGCAGGGTCAGGGCGAACTCGAGCAGGGGCAGGTTGCCCGGCTCCTGCCCCACGTCGTCCAGGATGCGCTGGACCAGCCCCGCTTCAAAGGCGGCGCCCTGGGCCTCGGCCGGCTTCTCGATCGCCGCCCGCAGCTCGTCGCGGTTCATCGGCCCCAGCAGCAGCGACGCCTCCTGGAGGGCATCGGCGAACGGGCGATAGGCCAGCGCCTGGCCCATAAAGTCGGCCCGCATGGTGAGCAGGAGCGACCAGGCACGGCTCCCTGCGGCGGCCGCTGCGCTCGGCCGCCGCGAGGAGTGTGTTGACAAAGCGCCGGCGCACCTCCGGCTCGGGGCACAGGGTGTACAGCTCCTCGAACTGGTCCACCACCAGCAGCAGGCGCCGGGCCTGGCCCTGCTTCTGCAGGGCCGGCTCGAGTAGGTCGCACAGATCGAGATCGCCGACGGCGAGCGCCTCGCCAGCTTGCCGGCTTCAAGCAGGCGGTCGACGTCGCCCAGCGCCGGCGACCGCACCGCCACCAGCGCAGTAGCCAGCGCCCGGAAGGGATGTGTCCCCGGCCGCAGATCGGCCACGAGCCAGTCCCCGCGCCGCACGCAGGCAGGGCACCAGCCCGGCAAAGACGGCCGACGACTTGCCGCTGCCCGATGACCCGGCGACAACCACCAGCGGCTGCTGCTCGACGGCCGCCAGCAGCCGCTCGGTGAACTGCTCGCGGCCAAAGAAAAAGGGCGCATCCCTCTCGCGAAAGGCAGCCAGGCCGCGGAAAGGGCACTCGCCGACCGCCCGGGTCTCACGCTCCCACCGGCGGGGGGCAAGCAGATCCTCGGGCAGGGGCTCACCCTTGACCAGGAGGTCATAGAGCAGGCGGGTCTCGGCCGACGGCTCGACCCCCAGCTCCTCGGCCAGCAGCCGGCGGCAGGCCTGGTACTGGGCCAGGGCGGCGTCGCGCCGGCCGGTGCGGGCCAACAGGCGCATTACCTGCTGGTGGGCGCTCTCCCACCAGGGGTCCAGCTCCAACTGCCGCCAGGCAAAGCTCAGCGCCCGTTCCAGGTCGCCCTGGGCCTCATAGCCCGCTGCCAGGCGGGCCAGCGCCTCCATGGCCCGGCGATGCAGGTGCTCCTGCTCCAGCAGCAGCCATTCCTCGAACTCGGAGCAGTCGGGCAAGCTCAAGCCCTCCAGAAAGCGGCCGCGGTAGAGCGCCACGGCCTGCTCCAGGCATGGCAGGTCGGAGCGGCCTGATAGGTCGAGGAACTCTGAGACATCGACGTGGGCGTCGCCGTCCGGGCTGAGCTGGATCGTCTCGCGCGAGACCAGGAGGGTGGGCACGCCGGCGTCGCGGTCGCCGATGGCCTGGCGCAGGACGGCCAGCGCGTGGGCCAGGTTGCTGCGCGCCGCAGGCTCGGGCCGTTCGGGCCACAGCAGGCCGGCCAGCTTTTCGCGAGGGTGGCCGCGGCCGGCCTCCACCGCCAGGTAGGCCAGCAGCGCGCGGACCTTGTCCGACTCGAAGGATACGATCGGTTGGCCGTCCAGGGTCGCCTGGAACGGACCGAGCAAAGAAACGGTGAGCCGGGCCATAGCACCTCCCCTGGTGTGCCGCAACATCTCTGCGCACCATAACCCGGGGGTGAGGATTCCTTGACCGGCACGCGGGCACGGCAAGAGCTCTTCACCCCGCCGCTTCCGACCGTTGCCATGGGAGGACAATGCTTGGGAGGTCAGCCAGCAGGCTCATTATACGCGGATCGAGTGAAATCCGCAAGTCCTCCACCCTCCTCATGAGCTCCACGCGATTTCCAAAGGATTGCCGCGCGACGGCGTGCTACACTGGGAGCACTATGAACGAGCAGGAAGGCAAGGACGAGCTCGCGGACGAGACCTCCCAGGTCTCGCAGACCTCGGAGGTCTGGCGGCCGGACTAATGTCCTACCTGCTGCGGCTGTGGCGGGTAGGCCACGGCCGGGAGGCGCACTGGCGGGCCTCCCTCCAGCGCCCGGGAACGGAGGAGCCGCTCTGGTTTGCAGACGTGGAGGAGATGGTTGCGTTTCTGCGAGCGAGTCTGGGAAGGTCGAATGCGGCTGAGCCACCACAGGAGTTAGGAGGCGCCTATCGAAGAGAACAGGTCGGCTGTGTGGAGGAACGAAGAGGCGGCAGGCGACTGTGCCTGCCTCACAAGGCAGCGAGAACTCAGAAAGGAGAACAGAATGAACGTGCGCGATGCTATCGCAGCCGGGAACGAGCGGTTCATGGCGGCTTTCGCGCGGCAGGACGCGGCGGCGGTGGCCGAGCTGTACACCGAGAACGCCAAGCTCCTACCCCCCAACAGCGACATCCTTGAAGGCCGGGCGGCGATCCAGGCGTTCTGGCAGGCGGTGATGGGTATGGGCATCGCCTCGGCGCAGCTCGAGATCCAGGAGGTGGACGCGGTGGGCGACACGGCGGTCGAGGTGTCGTTGTTCACGCTCTATACAGCGGACGGGACGGTTGCCGACTATGGCAAGTATATCGTCGAGTGGAAGCGCGTGAAGGGACAGTGGTTCCTGCACCGGGACATCTTTAACACCAGCCGGCCCCCGGCGCCGTAGCCAAGAGAAAGGAGAGCACAAATGAGAATGCGGCTTTTGATGTCAAGGTTGTTCCTGGCGGTTTTCCTCTGCGGCCTGGTTCTGCCGGCCGCGGCCCAGAGCCCGGTGGAGCCTGCCGCCGTCCGGCCCGATCTCCCCTACTACTTTGAGGATTTCGAGGCCAGCAACGGCGGCTATGCGAGTGTGGGCGACCACCCCTGGACCTGGGGCCGCCGCCGGCGGGCCTGGCCCCGCCCCATTCGGGCGTCAACGTGTGGGCGACAGAAAGCCCGTACCAGGCGTACGCCGTGTACGATCTCCGCTCGCCCTGGATCGACCTGACGGGCGCGGATCCGACCCACGACCTGGTCCTGGACTGGTGGCAGAAGCTGGACATCGAGCCTCGCTTCGACTTTGCCTACGTGGACGTGTCCACCGACGGCTCCAACTGGCAGACGGTGTGGTTTGGCAGCAGCCGCGGTGCCTGGGAGAACGCGGTGGCCGACCTCTCGGCCTACATCGGCCAGACGGTGATGCTCCGCTTCCGCATGATCCAGCGACTACCCAACGCAGTATGCCGGCTGGGCCATCAATGACGGCTGGGCCATCGACGACGTCAGCATCTACAGCGGCTCCCGCCCGTTCCCCGCCATCGTCGTCGATGCCCCGCCGCTGGACGTCACGCTGTGCCCCGACCAGCAGCAAACGCTGGAGATGGAGATCTGCAACACGGGCGTGGGCACGCTCAACTGGAGCCTGTCCGAGCTGGAGGCGGGCGGCGCTGAGCCGGTCCCGCGCCTTACCGGCCAGAAGGCCCCCGATGCCAACCCTCCCGCAGTGGACAGGGCACCCGAGAAAGGGCGCGCGGGCAAGCTGCGCCTGCGCCCGCTGCTTCCAGCGTGCTGGGCGGGCGAGCCTATGCCTTCGAGCTGTTCAGCGCCCATCTGTACGAGATCCCGGACCTGGATACGCCGGGCGTGTGGGACGTGGTCGGCGGCGTGGTCGCTACCACCTTTGCCGGGGCTTTCAAGGGCAGCTGACTATAGCCAGGAGTACGTGATCGACATCAATGCCCGGCAGTTGTGGACGGTGAACACGACGACCGGCGCGACCACGCTGATTGGACCGTGCGTGCCCGACCCGGGCGACCGGTTTTGGGAGGGCATGTCGTGGGATGAGGCCACCGACACGATGTACGCCGGCACCACTGGCGCGGGGCCGGCGACGCTCTATACCCTGAACCTGGAGACCGGCGCGGCCACCAAGGTGGCCAACATCGCCAGCGCCTCCTGTATCGTCGACATCGCCGTCGACTCCTCCGGCCAGATGTATGGGCATGACGTCTGCCTGAACTCGCTGCTGCGCATCGACAAGCTCACCGGCGCCACGACCGTCATCGGCCCGACCGGCTTTGACGCCGGCTATTCGCCAGGGGATGGACTTTGACGACACCACCGGCACCCTGTACCTGGCGGCGTACAACGTTGCCACCGAGGCCGAGCTGCGCATCGCCAATCTCAGCACCGGCGCCACGACGCTGGTCGGGGCCTTCCCCGAGGGAGAGGTCGATGCGTTCGCCATCGTCGGGCCGATCGCCCGACATCGCCTGGCTGAGCGAGGCCCCGGCCGGCGGCAGCCTGCTGCCGGGTGAGTGCGTCAGCGTGACCGTCACCTTCGACTCGACGGGGGTGGCGCCAGGGGCCTACGAAGCCGAGCTGCTGATCAACAACGACGACCCTCACACGCCCCGGATCAGCCTCCCGGTCGAGATGATGGTAGCCGAGGTCGCCTTCGATTCTCGACGTGACGTACTCGACGGCCGGCTTTGAAGTCACCTTCGACGCGGCGGTGACCGGAACCGCGCCGCTGACCTACACCTGGGCCTTTGGCGACGGCGGCACGTCGGGACGTCGAGGACCCAACCACATGTCTATGCCCACGGCGGGTGCTACACGCCGACGTTGACCCTCACCAACGGGTATTGTCAGGATACGTGGCAGGAACAGATCTGCCTGTACCGCACCTACTATCTGCCGATCGTCGTCAAGAGCCCCTGATCCTCCCCGACGACGAATCAAGGGCCAGCGGAGCAATCCGCTGGCCCTTCTTCAGTGGGCGGAAGATAGGGCACTCATGTCCGGCCCCGCCGGATACTGACCTCTAGGGCTGAGTGGTCGGGGTCGGAGTCGGCTCGACGACAATGCCAAAGAAGGCTTCGACAACCTGGCGAAAGAGGGGTGCCGCATACGAGGCGCCCTCGCCGCTGTTCTCAACGACTACGGCGATCGCGATCTGGGGATCGTCGGCCGGCGCATAACCGACGAACCAGGCGTGAGGCAGCGCCTGACCGCTCTCTGCGGTGCCGGTCTTGCCCGCAACAGACACGCTCAAACCCTTGAATGGCAGATAGGCGGTGCCATACTCGGCCGAGGTGACCTTGGCCAGGCTGTCCTGAATGACCGCCAGATTGTCGGCGCTGATAGGGAGCTGACCGATCACTGCCGGTTGGAAGGTCGAGTCGGGATGGGCCGGGTCGGCGGCGATCATCTCCACGACCTGGGGGCGATAGAGGGTGCCGCCATTGCCCACAGCAGCCAGCATGACGGCCAGTTGGAGCGGCGTGACCTGGAGCTCACCCTGACCGATGCCAAGGTTGACGGTGTCGCCGGGCGCCCACCCTTCGCCCTTGGTCTGGAGCTTCCACGCCGGATCGGGCATCAGGCCCGGATTCTCTTCGATCTCGATGCCGGTGGCCTGGCCCAGGCCATAGCGATGGGCATAGTCGGGCAGCAGATTCTGGTCTATCCCATTGAGCAGGAGCGCGACCTGGTAGAAGGTGATGTCGCACGACACGGTCAGGGCTTTGTCCAGGCGGATCTGGCCGTGCCCCGCTTTTGCCCAGCAGGTCTTGGGCCAGTTCGGCCCCAGGCCGGTCCAGGTGCCCAGGCAGGTGAAGGTGCTGCCACGGGTCAGCCCTCCCTTCTCCATGGCGGTGCCCATGGTGACGATCTTGAACACGCTGCCGGACGCGTAGGTGCCCTGGGTAGCTCGATCCACCAGTGGCCGCCGGCCGTCGGCCTGGAGGACCTGCCACTGTTGGTCGCTGATGCCGTTGGCGAACAGGCTGGGATCAAAGTTAGGGTAGGTTGCCAGGGCCAACACCCGGCCTGTCTTGGCCTCCAGGACGACAATCGCCCCCAGGTGTTGGTCGGTGTTGTTTTGCAGGATATCCTGTACCTTTTTTTGGAATTCACGGTCGAAGGTGGTGTACAGGCTGCGGCTCTCCTGAGAAGGCTTGGTGGCCAGGACGGCGATCTGCTGGCCCTTGCTGGTTCTTATCTCCAACTGCCCGCCCCTCTGGCCGGCAAGGTAGGGCTCACCCCACATCTCCAGTCCCATCCGGCCCACCAGCTCGTCACCGGTGTATCCTTGGGCGCGCCACACTTCCGCTTCCTCCCGAGGGATGGGGCCGACGACGCCGACGACATGAGGGGCGATGATCTCTGAACGGTAGGAACGGCCCCAAGCTTCGCGGAGCTCAACTCCCGGCAGCGAGCTGAAGGTGTCATAGTAAGCCTGGGCGGTCGAAGCGTCGATCTGTCCGAGTGGTATGTACCAGTCGCCAGGGGCGCTGGCGTATAGAGCCTGCAGATCTGCGGTTGTCTTGCCCAAGATGGCGCTCAGTTGTGCCAAGAGGGTCACTTCGTCCTGGATCCGGCCGGGGACGACGCCGACCTCCACCAGATCTCCTTGTACCGCCAGGCCCAGGCCGTTGCGGTCGTATATATTGCCGCGCGCCGGCACGCGGCTGGTCATGTGGACAAAAGAGTCGTCGCTTAGCTGAGGAAAGATGAGCGAGAGCGACCAATCGATGCCCCACCGGCCCTCTACATAACTGAGCGGCATCTGGTTCTGTATCTCGAAATCGCCGACCATGGCTGAGCTGAATTCGGTGGCAAACGATATGTCGGCGTGAGTGCCGGGCTGATAGGCAGCCAGGATGTGGGGGCTGACGTTCAACAGGACCGCTTCGTCGGCGACCTGTTGGTAGATGGTCGTGAACTGCTCTTCGCCGTACTTTTGCTGGGCGGCGGGTGACAGCAGGCTGTACATGGCCGGGTAGTCGCTGCGCTCCCACGCCTGTAGAAAGGCAAAGGCGACCTCGTCGGCAGGCGGCAGGTTTGGGGTTGGGGTTGAGGCCGGGGTTGGCGTGGCGGCCGGACCAAGGGTGCAGCCGGCGATGGCGAGCGACAAGCATGCTACCAAGCACACCATCAGGCCGCGACGAGTTGCTCGTTTCATATCCCCACACTCCTCGCCGGCCAACGCCAACGGCTGGGCCACGATGGCCAGGGTGATCAGATGAAAGCTCTGATCCACGACGATCGGCAACCAGGGATGGTCGGGCGATGTGCCAGTCATCCGCATCCAGCGGGTCGTGAAGCTGCGCCGATCGAGGCCGATGTGCGTGCCAAAAACGAAGAGCCAAGCCGCAACCGGCAGCCACGCGGGCAGCACGTGGCAGAGTCCGTAGGCGGCGATGATGACCGTCATGGGCACCATGTACAAGCTGACATGCCCCAACATCCAGCGCCAATCTCGGGGCTTGTGCCTGGCCATGTTGTCTGTCTGGAATAGAAAATCGCCGATCAGGTGGCCAAGCAGCAGCCAGTCAAAAAGGCTCATGCTTCATCCTTACTTCGCGCCATAGTTCTTGACGACCAGAGGCAGGTATGCCCAGTTGCCGGGCATCGGACCGCAGGTCACCCGCAAGTCGGCGGTCATCGCGGCGCCAGAGTCGCTGATGTTGGTGACGCCGATGCAGGTGTTGGTACACTCGGCACCGCCATACCAGGAGCTGCTCTCCGGGTTGGTGAGCATTGTCCAGGTGCGGTTGGTCGTGTTGCCGGGGAACGGATCGCCGGTGTCGCCGCCGTCCATGTTGCGCTCTAGATCGCAGGAGGCCGTCGGCCTGTTCCAGGGCCAGCAGGTAGTGGTAGCTGATCGACTGCACTGGCAGTGGGGAACGGAGGTGCACTCGTAGTCGTTCTGTTTGCCATAGACGTTCATGGCCTCGTCTACGTGCCACACCAGCAGGCCATCGCCGGGCAGATACTCGTCGTAAGAGCCGGACACCTGCTGGCGGTTCTCCAGCGAGACAGTACTCCTGAGCGCCCAGGACAGCGGAGCGCAGCTTCAGGACCGTCTGCACCGGCGACGGGTTGCCGAAGGCCTGCGGAATGCCACGACCAGTGACGTTGGCCGATGATCGACCTGGCAGTGACAAAGCCCATCTGGGTGCGGCTCCAGGCATCGGGCCAGGCCGGCGAGCTGCCGTCGGGACCCCAGCCCCCGCTGTTGGGTCCGTTCCACGAGCCGCTGGCCATCAGGCTCCAGTTGCCGATGCCTTCGGAGGAATAATCCCGGTCATACACGTCGGGCAAGCCCCAGAAGCCGTGAGCCCATCTCGTGGGCAAAGACGCCGATGGTCATGTCGCTGTTGGTGGCGCTGACCGTCTGCCAGTACTCGGGCATGATCACATAGTCGGCGATCGTCACGCCGTCGTAGTGCTTGGTGGTGTGCAGGACCCAGGAGTGGGACCAGACGTCGGTCGAGTTGCCGGTGAACTCGGCGCCTGGCCCGGCGTGGATCAGCATGATCGGCTCGGTGTATCCGTCGCCGTCGTTGTCATACCTGGCAAAGTTGACGACCCCATTGATGGCGTCGACGATGTCTTCGGCCAGCTTCTGGCAGTTGTTGGGATAGATCCCGTCCAGGCAGTAATTGTCATCGACGTAGTAGCTGTATGTCTGCGGAGCCCGCTTCCAGCCCAGGCTGCTGGGCAGGTTGACGGTCACAATGTCCACCGTGCCGTACGACACCTCGCTGTAAGTAGTCGCGGACCGAGCCCCGCCCGGCGACCGGCGCGGCAAAGATCAGAGTGTCAAAGTAGCTAGCCTGAACGGTCTTGACATTGTCGTCAAAGTCGACGACCACCGCCAGCGCATTCAGGCTGACAGACTTGCCGTTTTCGGGATCCGTGAACTGGTGCGGCTCGCCCCCGCGGCTGGTCCGGCGCCAGGCCCTGGGTCGGGGCAGTGTCGGCCAAGAAGCGAGGCAGCACCACCTCTCCACGCTGGATTGCTTCCTTCAGGCGGGGATGGGGGGGCATGATCTGATAAGGATCTTCTGCATGCGGTGCCCCGCCGGCGGGCGCGAGCGAGGCATGGTCGCCGACAGCGCCAACCGGCATGAGCAGGCATAGGAGCACGATCAGGTGAATCACGAAAAGCAACGTAGAACCTTTCCTCCTGCTATTTACGGCAGCTCCTCAGCCACGGCGACCTCAAGTAGTAGCCCTTCACTTCCCCTTTTCAGAATGCCGGTCAATCGCAGGCGCCGGGTGACATAGTAGGCCATGCTCTTGGGCTGAGCTTGCCCCTGGGGCGGCTGGATCGTCTCCAGCGGCGCCCAAGACGTGACCTCCAGCCGGTCATTCCCGTCACTCAGGAAGAAGCGCAGGCTGGGCATCTGGCCTTCCGCTTCCAGTGTCCCCTCGACGGCGACCTGCTGGCCTACGTACATGTCTGGGCTGGCGGCGATATCGTGGAGCGTTGGGGCGGGGCCGCCAGAAACGTCCGGCACAGGGGTAGGAAGTGGGCTAATCGCCGGGGATGCGGCGCCGCACCCCGCCAGCGGAATCAGGGTGACAACAAGAATCGCGAAGAGTCTGTATCTGCAAGACATAGGTCAGTTCCGGCTCCTTGTGGTGACAGGAAAGCCAACAGGCCGGGAGTCGCCTCGGCGCTGTATGTCGCCCTGCACTCCCGGCAGATTATGGGCCAGGCTGAACGGGCGGTGCCGGCAGCGGCGAGATGAACGTTGTCGGGGTGTCCGTCGGGCTAGGAACTGGGGTCGGTGGCACCGCGGTAGGCTTTTTCGTGGCAGTGGGCGGTGGTGGCGGTGGCGGTGGCGGCGGCGGCGGGGTGTAGGGTACCCGCAACGGGTTGCCGGCATAGATCTTGTCGTTTACCAGGCAGTTGCCCCGCATTAGTGCATCGACGCTGATGTTCACCCTCAAGGCAATACTGGAAAGGGTATCTCCTCTCTGGATGATGTAGACCACCCAGTCGGTTCGTACATAACAAGGAGGGCGACTTGTGGCGATGGGGGCACGGGTAGCAGTGCGGCTGGGAGTGCTGTGTGAGCCGCCAGGCACATAGATGGGCTGTCCCTGGTAGAGCACCTCGCTGCTGAGACAGTTGATCTGGTACAGCAGGGATGCCGAGGCGTTATAGCGTGCACCGATTGTGGACAGTGTCTCACCAGACTGCACGACGTGCAGTTGCCAGCCGGATGGCATAGGACAGGTGGCCACGGTTGTCGCCGCCGGCGAGACGCTGGGCGACGGAAGCGAGGGAGTCGAAGACGGCGAGGCGGTAGCTGAAGGTGTGGGCGTCGCGCTAGGCCAGACACGGGAGGGGGTTGCTGTGCTCTCCCTTGATTCCGCGCCCGCCACCAACATGCCCTCCTGCGCGCCCAACATGACCGCTGTCATCAGGGTGCAGATGACGACGAGGGTAATGAACAGCCCACCGAGCAGCGGCCCAAGCCAGCGGCCAGACGATTGGCGACCGGCATCAGTGGAGGCCATGTCATTGCCGAGGGTGTTTGTTCCTGAGCTTGCCTCGGCCACGGTGTAGAGGCTGTCTTCGTCCTCCACCGTTGTGTCTGTGATTCCTGTGTTTGCAGCCGGCATCTCTACCCGCGCTCCTCGATAGGCAGAGCCAAGGTGAAGGTGGTGCCGACACCCTTTTCAGTTTCCACCCAGACATGACCCCGCTGCGATTCGACGAGGGTCTTGACCAGCGCCAACTCAGCACCGGAAGCACCCAGGCCCTGGGGCGTCCGCCCCGGACGGGTCCGATCGAAGACGAGCCCAAGGGCCTCGTTTGGCAGGCCGCCACCCCAATCCCGGACGGAGATTAGGACGAAAGAGTCTCCATTGGAACCGGAGCGACCTAGACCCGACAGTGGCCCGTCGGAATGGCTCGCTTGTACCCGGATGTGCCCGCCTGTGGGCGAAACGAGGCATGCGTTGAGCAGCAGATTGGCCATGACCCGGCGCAGGTCGTCCAGATTGACCTCGACGGGAGGCAACCTGTCGGGCAATTCCAGGTCCAAGACCAGGGACTTGTCTTTGAGCTGGGATTGGGAGTCGGCCACTGCTGTCTCGATGAGATGGTTGACGTCCACAGCCGGGAGGGGCTCCCCATTGTCACCCAGAAGGCCTGCGCCAACGGACCGACCACGTACCTGGCTCAAAGAGCTGGTGGCCAGGCGCACGAGCTCGTCTGCCATCTGTGCTGTCCGCTCGACGCTGGTTCTGAGGCGCAATAGGAACTTGTGTCCGCTGGCGCCGGTCACCCGCTCCGCCGCGCTCCACTCACTCCGCCTGCGGACAATTGCGCTTCGGCGACTGACTGCTTCGGGAATCGCCAAGTCGCTCAGGACCAGGTTGGCATAATTGGCGGCGGTCGCTAACGAGCTTTGCAGCTCCTGTGCTATCGATGCGATCTGTGCGATGATTGCAGCGCGGCTTTGGTATTCGTCTGTCTCAGAAGAGATGTCCTGCATAACTACGACGATCCCCTCTGCAAGGTCTTCGTCAGCCTCAGTGCCGGGTATAGGGCCTATGTCGCAGAGCAAGGTATTGGTGCCCACGCCGATGGTCAGCCGCACGGCAGGCGCGTCGCCTCCGCTGGCAGTGAGCACGGCCTGTTTCCAGTCCGGATCGTCACATATCGATTGCAGGTCCGCGCCTTTGAGCTCCTCTGTGTCACGGTCGAGGAGGATCTCCGATGCCACGTTGGCCTCTACGATGCGACCCTCTCGATTGGCGATAATGAGGCCCGCAGTCAGACTGTGCATGATAACCTGCAGGCGTTCCTGAGACTGAAGGGACTCGTGCCACGCGGCTTCCTGGCGAGCAAGCTCGATCTTGTGCCAGTTCAATTGTGCGTCAGCATTGGCGTAGGTCTGGGCCAGATCGCTTTCGAGCACGGTCAGTCGATCGGTCAGTGATTCAGACTCGGCCTGGCTGCTCACCAGCTTGATCTCCAATGCGTTGCGGGCCTCGCGAGCTGTCTCCTCGCGGCGACGGATCTCCTCTGTCTCGGCTTGGACAGAAGCCATGCGGTCGGTCAGGTCGCGGGCTTCGGCTTTGGCCTGCTGAGCGCCGCGACGTTCCTCGGTCAATAGCCTGGCCGCTTCTTCAGCCTTGGCCTGCAGCGCACGGTGGCGCCTGGCGTTTTCGATGGCGCTGACAAGCTGCTCAGCCATCGACTGGCACAACTTGCCCTCGTTGGCCGTAAACTGCCGCTGCGACACAGAGTTGCCGACTATGATGGCACCGATCGACTCGTTCTCCGACAAGAGTGGTTGGATCAACAACGGCCCGATATCGCTCGAGCCCAGGAGGGCGAACAGGACCTTTAGCTGAACGTTGTCTGCTTCTTTGACAATGACATAATGTTTGCGGCGCATGGCCTGCCGGACGGCAAGCTGATAGTCGAGGGGAAAGGCAACTCCCTCGCCTCGTCCGTGGCGGGCGGGGTTATAAATCGCTGCCAGACGCATCTGGCCTGGATCGTTCTCCTGTGGAAAGACGATGGCGCATTGGTCGGCATTCAGAGCACGGGCTATGCCCTGGGCCGCATTGTCGAGTACGGTGGGTAGGTCCAGAGAGCTGGACATCTCGCCGCTGGCCTCGAACAGGAAGAGCAGGCTCTTGATCTGATCCATCGACGCCTGGCTTATCTCCTGCAATCGGCTGCTCCGCAGGCGCAGACCGACGACGATGCTCTGGTAGAGGGCGATGACTAGCAGGGGATAGGCGATCAGATTTGCCAGCCGTTCCCAGGCAGGCAGGTGGGGGATCTCGGATGTGGAGACGATGCCCAAGGCCGATACGAGCTGCAGAAGCCGACCGGCGAGTATGACTACCACGGCCAGGAACGACACGGGCCAGCTCTCCGTCCGGCCCTCGTCCCTGTTGCGCAGAACGGCCAGACCAACCAGGAGAGCGAGGCCGATCTGCCAGCCGCTCCAGACGGCAGCCTGCCACGACAGGTTGTAGTCAAGCCCTGCACCCGCTCCAGAAATACCTGCGGCCACTTCCCGGCCCCACAAGACGATGGAAATGACGCATGCAACCGGCGCCAAAATCAGGTTTACAGCCAGTAGCACGTTCCAGGCTCGTGCCTGCCGATTGTCTTGCGGTGCAGGGGCCAACGCCCAGGCAAGCAGAGCAAGAGAGGCAGTGTCTGCAAAGCGCTCCAGAGGCGGCAGCAGTGCGGCCCGGTCGACCTGGTCAGTCGTGGCTACCAGTGCGGCTATGACATACCCCAGCCGCACCAGCAGCAGACCGCCAAAACCGAGGAGCAGACGCTGTGCCGGCGCGCGCCGGGTACGCCGCCACTCCTCCCAGGCCATGCCCAGGACTGCCTCGATAGCCAGAAGCAGCAGCAGGTGATAGACCAGGCTGCCCAGGGGAGAGCCCAAGATTCTACTGACCTCGAACAACGGCCACATAGCTGTATTATACCATTCTTTCTGTTATTTGGCAATATTGCGATAGCGGCGTTGCCTATCTGTCTTCTTCAGGGGCGGGGCTAACAGCAGACGGATGGTGAGGTTTCGTCCCTTTCGATGGTGGTGATGGCTGCCTTCATAGCAGCGACTCTAGTCACCGGTCAGGTGACTAGAGTCGCTATCATACCCGGAGGACCAAGGGCTTGTCTAGCGCTTGGTGTACTGAGGTGCCTTTCGCGCCCTCTTGAGGCCAACCTTCTTGCGTTCCTTTTCCCGCGAGTCGCGTGTCAGGAACCCGGCCTCACGCAGCATGGTTCTCAAGTCGGGATCGACGATCTGCAACGCCCGCGCCAGACCCTGGCGGATAGCCTGGGCCTGACCGGTTATGCCGCCACCCCTGACTACCGCCATCAGGTTAAAGCGGCCCTCGTTGTGGGTGAGCTTGAGCGGCTCGATCGCCTGTTCCTGATCCTGGAAGCGGCCAAAATACTGGTTCAGGGGCTTGTCGTTGATAGCGATCTGCCCATCGCCAGGATATAGCCTCACCCGGGCCGTGGCCCGTTTCCGCCGTCCTATTCCTTCATAATAGCGAACTTCACTCATGAATCCTCCTCCTAAAGGGGCAGCGACCTGGGCTGCTGGGCCTGATGAGGGTGCGCCTCACCGGCGTACAGTTTCAGCTTCTTGATCATCTGCCGGCCCAGTCTATTCTTGGGCAGCATGCCCTTGACCGCTGCCAGAAGCACGCGATCGGGATGCTGGGCCAACTGGTCCCGCAGGTTGATGCTCTTCAATCCGCCCATATACTGCGAATGCCGATAGTAGATCTTCTGGTCAAGCTTGTTCCCGGTGACCCGCACTTTGTCCACGTTGATGACGATGACAAAGTCACCGCAGTCCAGGTGCGGCGTATAGATCGGCTTGTGCTTGCCCTTCAGAATCGGCGCGATCTTGGACGCCAGGCGTCCGAGTGTCTGACCCTGCGCATCCACAATGTACCACTGTCGCTTGATCTCTGCTGTTTTGGCAGTAAACGTCCTCACTGCATCACTCCTTTACTTGCCGGGTGCGATGTTCTGGCATCGACTCCGACTTCCGACCGCCACTCCCTTTGGTCGAGGGCGGCATGAGAATATTCAACTCGCATCAGGCATAGTCCATGAGCCGGAGCCAACTGCTTCACCCGGTTGGGATCTCGGGCCAGCAGCATTGCCTCGAACTCGTCCACCGAGAGCTGACCCGAACCCACCAGGACAAGGCTGCCAACCAGGCTGCGTACCATATGGTACAAGAAGGCGTTGGCCGTAATGTCGAAAGTCTTACGGTCTTGCTCCGCTCGCCATTCCGCCTGGGTCACGGTCCGCACTGCATTCTCACCTCTGTGGCGGACGGCCAAAGGTCGAGAAATCGTGAGTGCCGATCAAGCACCGGCTGGCCTGTGCCATGCGATCGATATCGAGTTGATAGGGTACTTGCCAGGCTATGCGCCTGTTCAACGGTGAGCGCCAGGGCTGGGTCAACAGGCTGTACCGGTAGGTCCGGCCGACCGCGTCGAAACGGGGATGAAACCCCTCTGGCGCCAGGCCCATCTGCGCGATTGCCACATCGGCGGCCAGCACTGCGTTCAGCGCTCGGTGCAGATCGGTCAGCTCGTGCCGCCACTCGGCATCGAAGGCAACGATCTGTCCGCGGGCATGTACACCGCTATCCGTCCGGCCTGCACCAATGACCCTGGTTTCGACCCCTGTGATCTCCTTCAGCGCTCGCTCGATCTCTCCCTGGACAGTCCGATCCTGGGCCTGAAGCTGGAATCCAGCCAAGTCTGTGCCGTCGTACTCGACTTGAGCCCAGAAGCGCTGCGTCACTCCACCAGTTCCAACAACGCCATCTCGGCCGAGTCGCCCTTGCGCATGCCTAACTTGAACATACGAGTGTATCCCCCAGGACGCTCCTCGAAACGGGGTGCGATCTCGTCCACCAGCTTGTGTGCCACCTTCTTGTCGCTCAGTGTAGCGAGCACCTGCCGGCGCGCATGCAGGGCAAAGCCATCGGCCATTCGTTCCAACGCTTCCTTGTTGTCCTGCTCAACCAAGTCGATGAGCTGCTTCGCTCGTTCTGGGCTGAACCAGGCCGACAGTCGTTCGATATTCCGCTGCTGGGCCAGCTCGACCACGCGTTCTGCCCGACCCTTGCGCGCCGTTGTGACCAACCGCTCGGCCAGTGGGCGGATCGCCCTGGCCTTGGCTTCGGTTGTCCTGATCTGCTCATGACGGAACAGCTCTGTCATCAGGTTCCGATATAACGCTCGTCGCTGGCCGCTCGTCCGCTTCAGATGGCGGCCTACTCTACCATGTCTCATCTTCTAGTCCTCTCCCGGCCCGATCGGCCGGGACTTTATTCCGCCGGCAAGGGCCAATACCCTTTGGCCTCCAGTTTTTCCTTCAGCTCGTCCAGCGATTTCTGACCAAAGTTCCGAATGGAGAGGATCTCTTCCTCGCTCCTCTCCAGCTTTTCCAGGATCTCGCCCACCTTGGTGATGCCGGTCCGCTTCAGGCAGTTGTAGGCGCGCACCGTCAGGTCGAGATCCTCGATATTCACCTCAGCGATCCGTGCCGGGATCCGGCTTTCCTCGAGTCCAGCTACTATTGGCACCGCGATGTCGCCAAATTCGGCGATCAGCGACAGGTGTCGTGCCAGGATCTGGGCCGCTGTGCTGAGCGCCTTGGCCGGCAAGATCGAGCTGTCAGTCCAAATCTCGAGCACCAGGCGGTCCAGATCGCTGATCTGGCCGATCCGAGCCCGTTCGATCTTAAAGTTCACCTTGCGGACGGGGCTGTAGATGGCATCGACCGGAATCTCGGCCAAAGGCAATTTGCCTCGTTCTTCAGCAGGTGAGTAGCCCCGTCCCCGGGCAACTGTCATCTCGATTTCCAGTTCAGCCTCGTCCGAGTCGGTCGTCAGCAGGTATGCCTCGGGATTGACAATCTCCACGATAGGTGGAGCGATAATGTCGCCGGCAGTCACCACACCTTCGCCCTGCACTTCGAGACGTATCCGGGCGGACTCTTCTTCGTCATCCTGGAAGGTGAAGCGGACCTGTTTGAGGTTCAGGAGAAGCGAAGTCATGTCCTCCCGGACGTGCGGGATGGTCGAGAATTCGTGATGGATGCCTCTGACCATGATCGAGATAATGGCTGCTCCCTCCAACGACGAAAGCAGGACGCGGCGCAGCGCATTACCTAATGTGATCCCATAGCCGGTTTCCATCGGACCGATCACAAAGCGGCCATAGTCCCTGGTTTGAACGTCGCTTTCGATTTTGGGCAAGACCAAATTCATCACACGGCATCCCCTTTCAAGACTTCAGAAGTCCTTCGCTCAACAGCGAGACCTGCCAAGTCTGTTACTTAGCGGCTATAGTACTCGACGATCAACTGCTCGCTGATGGTCGGGATATCCATAGACACCCGTGTCGGCAAGGCCAAGACACGGCCTGACATGGTGATAACATCGCGGGTCAGCCAATCGGGTAGAGGGCGATGCTCCATCTCGCCGGCGACCTGTCTGAAATACTCCTTTTGTCGGCTATTGGGATCGAGCTCGATCACGTCCCCCGGTTGGACCAGGTAGGAAGGGATGTCCACTCTGCGGCCGTTGACCGTAAAATGGCTGTGGTTCACCAACTGCCGTGCCTGAGGGCGGGATGTGGCAAAGCCCAAACGATAGACGACGCTATCCAGCCGGGTCTCGAGCATGATCAACAGGTTCAGGCCGGTGAGCCCTCGGTGCTTTGCTGCTTCGCCGAAATAGCGGCGGAACTGCCGTTCCAACACGCCATAGTAGCGCCGGGCCTTTTGCTTGGCCCTCAGTTGCAGTGCATAGTCAGATGCCTTTTTCTGGAACTGGGCCTGCTGGCCATGCGACCCGGGCGCATAAGGTCTGCGCTCCACTGCGCACTTGGGTGAAAAGCAGCGCTCGCCTTTGAGATACAGCTTTTCTCCTTCGCGCCGACACAGCTTACAGACTGGGTCTTTATATCTTGCCATTGTTCCTCGCTATACCCGTCGTTTCTTGGGCGGCCGGCAACCGTTGTGCGGAATCGGGGTCACGTCGGTAATAGACCGGACCATCAGTCCCGTCTGCTGCACAGAGCGGATAGCCGACTCACGGCCAGGGCCAGGACCCTTGATAAAGATGTCCAGCTCGCGCACTCCGTTTTCCTGGGCCGTCTTGGCGGCCACCTGGGCTGCCATCTGGGCTGCGTAGGGCGTGCTCTTGCGCGATCCCTTAAAGCCAGCCGTTCCGGCACTGGCCCAGGTGATGACGTTGCCCTGTGGGTCGGTGATCGTCACGATCGTATTGTTGAACGTAGCCTGGATGTGGCACTGTCCCTGCGGGATGGCCCGCCGTTCTTTGCGCCCTGCTCGCCGTGTCTGGCGTTTTGTTCGTCCCATGTTACCCCCTATTACTTCTTGGCCCGCGACCGGCGCTTGCCTGCCACAGTCCGGCGCTGTCCTCGCCTTTGGCGGGCGTTGGTCCGAGTCCGTTGTCCGCGCACCGGCAGGTTCTTGCGATGGCGGATGCCACGATAGCAGGCAATCTCCTGCAGGCGCTTGATGTTCATGCCAATCTCGCGCCGAAGGTCACCTTCCACATGATAGTTGCGGTCGATCACCTCGCGCAGTTTGGCTACCTCAGATTCAGCCAGGTCCCGCACGCGCGTGTCAGGGTTGATCCCACTAGCCCTCAGGATCTCCTGGCTGGCGCTGCGGCCGACGCCAAAGATGTAGGTCAAAGCCACTGCAATCTGTTTGTCTCTGGGCAGGTCAACACCCGCAATACGAGCCATATTCCCCTCCAGCCCTTATCCTTGGCGCTGCTTGTGTTTCGGGTTGTCGCAGATGATGCGCACTACCCCGCGCCGCTTGATGATCTTGCACTTTTCACAACGCCGCTTGATCGACGGTCTAACCTTCATCATTTCCTCCTTCGAGCCATCACCATCCGGCTCGCTCACGCTCTATGCGATATCTGACTGCAGATCACAACTCTGTCAGGATCATCGGGCCATTCTTGGTGACGGCAATGGTGTGTTCAAAATGGGCCGATCGCCCACCGTCGGCCGTCACCACAGTCCACTTGTCGCTCAGTACGCGCGTCTGCCAGCCCTTGGTGTTGACCATCGGCTCCAGGGCAAAGGTCATCCCCGGCCTCAGACGGTAGCGGCCCATGTTCGGATCGTAGTAGTTCGGGATCTGCGGATCCTCGTGCATGTTACGGCCGATTCCGTGACCCGTGTACTCGCGCACGACCGAAAAGCCCTGTCCCTCGACGTATTCCTGAACTGCTTTTGAAATGTCCGATGTCCAATTGTCTGGCCGGCAGACCTCGATCCCACGCCGCAGCGCTTCCGCAGTCACATCCATCAGGCGCTGGCTCTCGGCGTCGACCTGACCGACCGGCACTGTGATGGCTGCATCTCCCTGGTAGCCTCTGTAGATCACGCCGACGTCGACGCCGACGATGTCACCCTGATTCAGGACGCGCTTGCCAGGAATGCCGTGCACGATCTCGTCATTGACCGAGGTGCAGATCAGGCCCGGATACCCCCTGTACCCTTTGAACGACGGGATCGCCTTGTGCTTCCCGACGATGATCTGATCGGCCGCTGCCTCCATGTCGCCGGTTGTCATGCCCGGTGCCACAATTTCCCGCACCCGAGCCAGCACCTCGGCGACGATCCGGCCTGCCTCGCGCATCAGCGCGAGCTCGCGCTCATTCTTGACGTTTATCCCGCTCATCGCGCGCTTACGCTTCAACGGCTGCCAGCAGCTGAGCCTGGACCTCTTCGATGCCCGGCTGGCCGTCTATCTCGACGAGCAGTCCCCGACTACGATAGTACTCGATCAGCGGCGCTGTCTCTGCCAGGTAGACCTTGATGCGCCGCTCCTGGGTTGCCGGAGTATCGTCCGGCCGCTGGTACAGCTCGCCGCCACACTTGTCACAGACACCGGTCTGCTGCGGCGGGCTGTAAAGCTGGTGGTACATCGTCCCGCACGCCCGGCAGGTCCAATCGCCCACTCAGCCGGGCCAGCAGGATCTCATCTGGCACCTTGATGTACAGCACTTTCGCCAGATGGGCAGCCCAGATCCGCCAGCAGCTGCTCCAGCGCATCCGCCTGGGCCTCTGTGCGGGGGAAGCCATCCAGGATGGCGCCCCTGGCACAGTCGGGCTGCAACAGCCGCTGGCGGAGCATCCTGACTGTGACCTCGTCAGGGCACCAACTCGCCTCGATCCATGTAGCCCTTGGCCAGCAGTCCCAGCTCGGTCTGCCTTTTCAGGTTGTCACGGAACAGGTCGCCCGTAGAGACGTGGGGAATGCCCAGGCGCTCTGACAGACGATCCGCCTGCGTTCCCTTGCCGGCTCCCGGCCCACCGAGCAGTACCAGATAGAGCGTGTCCATCTTGCTCTAACCTATGCGCCTAGCCGAGGATGCCTCGGCGCAGGAACTTGTCATAGTGCCGCATCTGCAACTGGGCTTCCAGTTGGCGCATCGTGTCCAGGACCACGCCGACGACGATCAGCAGGCCGGTCGAGGTGATGAGCATGATCTGGCGGCCGCTGACGCCGCCCGTCTGCCCGGGCATCAGCTTGGCAAAGAGATCTACCAGCCAGGGCAGGATGGCGACCATGCCCAGGAACATCGCGCCCACCAGCGTAATGCGCCGCGCCTTCTGCGTCAAATAGTCTTCCGTCCGCTTGCCCGGCCGGATGCCCGGGATAGAAGCTCCCTGCTTTCTCAGGTTCTCGGCCAGGTTCTGCTGCTGAAAGATGACGTTGGTGTAGAAGAAGGTGAACCCGACGACCAGCAAGAAATACAGCGGCCAGTAGATCGTATACTTCGGGTTAAAGATCCGGTCCACCCACCAGGCGATGTTCTGCCCAATGCCCACCGGTGCCTGGCCCGCCGCCGGCATGAAGTAGCTGGCGATCGTGCTGGGAAAGACCAGCAGGCTCTGGGCAAAGATGAGCGGGATCATGCCTGCCATGTTCACCCGCAGCGGGATATGCGTCCGCACCGAGCGCGTCTGCCGCAGCCGGCCGCCACGCTGCCCCAGCGTCCGGCTGGCGTACTGCACCCAGATCTGCAGCTTGCCTTCCTGGATGACGACGATGCCAAGGACCGTGATGGCCGTGACCACGACAAAGATCACGATGTCCAGCCACAACTGGCTGACGATCAGGCTCAGCAACTGCTCCGGCAGCCGGGCGACGATGCCGCCCAGGATGATGATCGACGTGCCGTTGCCGATACCCTGCTCGCTGATCAGCTCGCCCAGCCAGACGGCAAAGAGCGTGCCGGCGGTCATGCTGATCAGGATCGCGATCGTGGTCAACGGCGCCGAGCCAAAGCCAAAGAGCTCAGGATCGGGGTCGTGCCGGCAGCTGCGGTTGATCAGCACCGGCCTGGGTATAGGCCTGCAGCAGGGCCAGGGGCACCGTCAGGTACCAGGTCCACCGGTTGAGCTTGTTCCGCCCTTGCTCGCCCTCTTTTTGGCAGCCGCTCCAGGGCCGGGATGATCGGCGTCAACAACTGCAGGATGATCGACGCCGTGATGTACGGATAGACGCCCATGGCCATGACCGAGAACTCGGACATGGCCCCACCCGACAGCAGGTCGAGCAGGCCCAGCAACTGGTTCGACTCGAACACCTCCTTCAGCGCCGCGGCGTTGACGCCCGGCACCGGCACATGGCAGGCCAGCCGATAGATGGCCAGGATCAGGAAGGTGAAAAGGATCTTTTTTCTCAGGTCTGGCAGTACAAAGGCGTTACGGACCGCCTGGATCATTAGCCACCACCCCTTCGACCCCGCTTCACTTCCCAGGGCAGAATCTCCACCGAGCCGCCTGCTGCCTCGATCTTGGCCCGGGCGCTGGCCGAGACACGATGGGCCTTGATCGCCAGAGGACGATCCAGATCGGCATCGCCCAGGATCGCCACCGGCTGCGACGCCGATTTGACGATGCCGGCAGCGGCCAGCGTCTCGGGCGTGACCTGGGCATGGGCCTCAAACCGGGCCAGGCGATACAGATTGACGGGGGCGTATTCAGCTCTGAAGATGTTGGTAAAGCCCCGCTTGAACGGCAGGCGCCGTACCAACGGAAGCTGGCCACCCTCAAAGTATGGGCCCTTGACTCCGCCCGAGCGTGAGGCCTGCCCTTTGGTGCCCCGGCCGGCCGACTTGCCCTGACCGGCAGCGATGCCCCGCCCGACTCGCTTGCGCGACTTTTTTGACCCGTGTGCAGGATTCAATTCATGCAGCTTCATGTCACTTTACCTTCCTGGGCAGACTTCGACCTGAACCAGATGGCTGATCTTGCTGATCATGCCCCGGATGGCTGGGGTGTCGGCCTGTTCCACACTCGTCCCCAGACGCCTAAGACCCAAGGCCCGAATCGTCTCTTTTTGACGCTGAGAGTAGCCGATGCCGCTCTTGACCCACGTGATGCGCAACCTGGTATCACTCATCGGCCTCTCCTCTCTTCCAGAAGGGCATGAGGTTGCGCACCGGGACGCCGCGCCGTTGGGCTTCGATGGCCGGGTCTTTCAGCGTCTGCAACGCCTGCATCGTGGCCTGGACGACGTTCAGTATATTGGCGCTTCCCAGCGACTTGGTCAGGATATCCTTGATGCCGGCCGCCTCGACGACGGCGCGAACGCCACCGCCGGCGATGACGCCGGTTCCCGGCGACGCCGGCTTGAGCAGCACCTTGGCGGCGCCAAATTCCTGGATGATCTCGTGCGGGATGGTCGTTCCGGCCAAGGCGACCTGCTTCATGTTCTTCCTGGCCCGTTCCGAGCCCTTGCGGATCGCCTCGGGCACCTCACGCGCCTTGCCTACGCCGAGGCCGACGCTGCCCTTGTTGTCGCCGACCACCACCACTGCGCGGAAAGCGAAACGCCGGCCGCCCTTGATCACCTTGGCGGTACGGGCGATGTGTACGACACGCTCGTCGAGTTCATCGACCTGCTGCCTCTTCCCTTTGGTCTCCGCTACCGCGTCTTCGTCTTCGGCTATCTCCACGCCCCATAGTTCCTCCCCGTTGGGCACCCGCACAGGGTTGCCCCAGCTAGAAATCCAGCCCGCCTTTGCGTGCGGCCTCGGCCAGGGCTTTTACCCGGCCATGATACATATACCCACCCCGGTCGAACACGACGCTCTTGATGCCGGCTGCCAGAGCCCGCCGGGCAAGCACCTGACCGACTGCCACTGCCTGTCGAGTCTTGGCCTTGTCGTTCGCCGACTCTGCCGGCGCTTCGCTCGCTGTGCTCGCTGCGCTCGGCTGTGCCTTGGCTCCCTTGCCTTTGCCCTTGCCGGTCTCCGGCTGGGCTGCCACTGCATTCGCCTCGCTCACTGCGCTCGCTTCTGTCTGCACTTCGGGATCCAGCGTAGACACGGCCAGCAGGGTGTGCCCCGCGTGTCGTCGATGACCTGGACATAGATGTGCCGCAGGCTGCGAAAGACACACAAGCGCGGGCGCTCGGGCGTGCCCTGCACCCGGGCGCGGACTCGCTCGTGGCGGCGCCGACGGGCCAAGACGGTTTCACTTGTTTTGCTCATACGACCTCCTGTAGGCGAGGCAAGGGCGGACCGCCTCGCTCCCCCTGCTATTTCTTGCCGACCTTGCCGGCCTTGCCGGCTTTGCGCCGGATATGCTCGCCGGCGTAATGCACACCCTTGCCCTGGTAGGGCTCAGGCGGACGCTGGCGCCGGATGCGGGCGGCGATCTCGCCGACCAGCTCCTTGTCGACGCCCTGGATGGTCACAGCACGCCCGCCCTTGGGCACCTCAAAGCTGATGCCCTCAGGCGGATCGAACTCGATAGGATGCGAATAGCCCAGCTGCAGCACCAGCTTGCGGCCCTGCAGATCCATCCGGTACCCGGTGCCTTCGACCTCCAGCGTCCGGGCAAAGCCCTCTGACACGCCGGTGACCATGTTGGCCAACAGCGCACGGGTCAGCCCATGGGTGGCGCGGTGCTGCAGGCTGTCAGTCGGGCGCTCGACGCGCACGGTCTCGTCCTCGACCACGATCTTGATATCGGGATCGAACGATCGCTCGAGCTTGCCCTTGGGTCCTGTGACCGTCACCTGCGCTCCCTGGACAGTGACCTGGACGTTCTTTGGCAATACGATTGTTTTCAAGCCAACGCGAGACATGGTTCCCCCTTACCAGACGTAGCAGAGGATCTCGCCGCCGACGCCCTGACGTCGAGCCTCGCGGTCGGTCATCAAGCCTCTGGGGGTGCTGATAATCGCAACCCCCATGCCGCTCAAGACCCAAGGCAGTTCGCGCTTGCCTGTGTAGACACGGCGACCTGGCTTGCTCACCCGCTTCAGGTTGGTCAGGATGGGTCTCCTCTTGTCGTCGTACTTTAGCCACACCCGGATGTTGGGCTGAGGGCGCTCATCCGTGACTTCGTAGCCCTGGATGAAACCTTCGTCCAGCAGGATCTGGGCGATAGCCATTTTGATCCTGGAACTGGGCACCAGGACAAAGGTCTTGCGCAGCATCAGACCATTACGTATTCGGGTCAGCATGTCCGCAATCGGATCAATGACTGCCATATATACACCTCCAGTAGCCCACTTGGCGATACTCCTACGGTCGCGCGACAGCGGTCGCCCCTACTTTGCGACCGATGACTACCAACTCGACTTGATCACACCCGGGATCATGCCCCGGGTGGCCAGCTCGCGAAAACAGATGCGGCACAGCTTGAAGCGCCGCATGTACCCTCTCGGACGGCCGCAACGGCTACAGCGGTTCCGCACCCGCGTCGGATACTTGCGCCTAGTTTCCCGCACGACAATGCTCTTCTTTGCCACGTTCTCTCCTTCTATCGTCCCCGGAAGGGCATGCCCAGGTGTTTCAGCAGTTGGTAACCTTCCTCGTCGGTCCTGGCCGAGGTCACGATGGTGATCTCCAGCCCTCGGATCTTGTCGATCTTGTCATACTCGATCTCGGGAAAGGCGAGCTGCTCGCGCAGGCCCAGGCTGTAGTTGCCCCGCCCGTCGAACGCATCGGCAGAAATGCCGCGAAAGTCGCGCTGGCGAGGCAAGGCGATATTGCACAGGCGGTCGAAAAAGTCCCACATCCGATTGCCGCGCAGGGTGACCTTGACGCCGATGGGGTTTCCTTCCCGCAGCTTGAAGGTAGAAATCGACTTGTGAGCGCGCGTCACAATCGGCTTTTGCCCGGTGATGGTGGCGATATCTTGGACCACGGCATCCAGGGCCTTGGCGTTCTGCAACGCTTCGCCCACGCCGACGTTGACCACGATCTTGACCAGGCGGGGAACCTCCATGACATTGTGGTAGTGCAGTTCCTGTATCAAGAGTCGGAACTATTTGATTGCGATAGGCATCCTTCAATCTTGGCATCGCTTAATTCCTCTCGGGCGTCCCTACTTGATCATCTCGCCGCAACGCTTGCAGTACCGGGCTTTGGAGCCATCCTCGAACACCTGGAACCGGACGCGGGTCGCCTTGTTGCAGGATGGGCAGACCAACATCACGTTCGACAGGGGGATGGGCGCCTCCATCTCGATGCGGCCGGTCTGCGTACGAACGTCTCCGGTGCGGCGTTGATGCTTGATAACCAGGTTGACGCCCTGGACCACGGCGCGATCGTCGTCAGGCTCACGTCCCACTCGGCGGCGCTTGCGATCGATCTTGTAACCAGGGATAACGCGATGCACCGTGCCGCGGACCTGGCGCCCTTCACGGCGGGCCTCAGCGGCATCGCTGCCGGCTATGACCTGGACGGTGTCGCCTTTCTTTATCCGTTCCATCTTTCATCTACCCAGCAGATCATGACTGGGTCTACAGAACCTCGGGGGCCAGGGACACGATCTTCATGAATCCCAACTCCCGCAGTTCCCGTGCCACTGGGCCAAAAATCCGTGTGCCCCGGGGATTGCGTGTCTGATCCAGGATGACCGCGGCATTGTCGTCGAACTTGATGGACGAGCCGTCTGGCCGCCGGACCTCCTTGGCGGTGCGCACAATCACTGCCCTAACGACATCCCCCTTTTTCACGGCGCCCCCCGGCGCTGCGCTCTTGACCGAGGCCATGATCACGTCGCCCACGGAACCGTAGCGGCGGGTAGAGCCACCGACGACGCGGATGCAAAGCATCTCTCTTGCCCCGGTGTTGTCGGCCACCTTCAACCGGCGTTTCTTGCTGGATCATCTTTTCACCCCAGCTCTGCCCTTCAGGCGTTGCCTCGGGACTTGCCGGTTCAGCACCGCTCTCGACTATCTCGGTGACCATCCACCGCTTCTCCCGGCTCAGGGGGCGACATTCGATCATCTTGACCAGGTCGCCGATCTGGCAGGCATTGTCTTCATCGTGCGCCTTGAACCTCTTCCGGACATTGATCACCTTGCCGTACAGCCGGTGTCGCTTGCGCTGCCTTACCTCGACGACGACGGTCTTGTCCATCCGGTTGCTCAGAACGCGACCGACCAGGACCTTTCGCTGTTCTCTCATTTTGACCTCCCACCCCTCTTCGCAACGGGAGCTGTCGTTTGCCCCTGGGCGCCCTCCGTTGCAACTGCTTGGCCCGCAAAATGGTGTTCAGGCGAGCGATGTCGCGGCGCACCTGGCCGAGGCGGGCGCTGTTCTGCATCTGGCCGATGGAGAACTGGAAACGCAAGTTGAACAGCTCAGCATGGGCGTCGTCCAGCTTGTTGCGGATCTCGTCGGGTGTCATCTCCCAGATGTCGCGTGACTTCATTCCTCACCTCCGCTCTCGGCCTGAGCAGTGACTCTCTTCCCGGGCGACGAAACGGGTATGGATGGGCAGCTTTTGAGCAGCCAGCCGCATCGCCTCGCGGGCAGTTTCCTGGCTCACACCTGCAAGCTCGAAGATCAGCTGGCCGGGCTTGATGACGGCGACGTAATGGTCGACGACGCCTTTCCCGCCACCCATGCGCGTCTCAGCCGGCTTGGCCGTGACCGGCTTGTCGGGAAAGACCCGGATCCAGATCTTGCCGCCACGCTTGACGTGGTGGACGATGGCCCGGCGTGCTGCTTCGATCTGGCGGCTGGTCATCCAGCAACATTCCATGGCCTGCAGGCCATAATCTCCGAAGGACAGGACATTCCCTCGGGTGGCCATGCCCTTCATCCGCCCCCGGTGCATCTTTCGGTACTTGAAACGTTTGGGCATTAACATGGTGATAACTCCTGTAGTTAGCGGTCAGTAGCTACGACTCCCGATCGCATGGTGTGCTGACTGCTAGCTGCTAGCCACTGGCTCAACGACTGGCTTCTCGGGCAGTACCTGGCCCTTGTAGATCCAGACCTTGATGCCGACGCGGCCAAAGGTGGTCAGCGATTCGGCCTGGGCGAACTCGATGTCGGCGCGCATGGTATGGCGCGGTACCTGGCCCTCTCGCGTCGTCTCGGTGCGGGCCATCTCGGCACCGGCCAACCGTCCGGAGCAGGTGATCATGGCTCCCAGGGCGCCGAACCGCAGGGCCCGCTGGACCGCCTGCTTCATGGCCCGCTTGTAAGAGATGCGCCGCTCGATCTGCTGGGCGATCCCTTCCGCCACCAGGTAGGCATCCAGCTCAGGCCGGTCGATCTCGGCTACGTCGACGTGGACCTTCTTGCCGGTCAGAGTCCTCCAATTTCTTGCGCAAGGCATTGACGTTGGCTCCCTTGCGGCCGATGACGATGCCCGGCTTGGCGGTCCAGATCTTGACGGCCAAGTGCTTGGCCCTGGGAAACCGCTCGATCTCGATTGCCGAGATACTGGCATGTCCCAGCTCGCGACGGATCAGCTTGCGGACCCGCAGGTCTTCGACCAGCAGGTCGGCGTATTCGTTTCTCTCCGCATACCAGCGGGCTTGCCAGTCCTTGATGAACCCCAGCCTGAACCCGTGTGGATGTACTTTTCGCCCCATAGCTTGGCTAACCCCCTTCTAGCTTTCTTTCGCAGGTCGCTCGCGCAGGACGACGGTGAGGTGCGAAGAGCGTTTCAGGATCGGTTTGAACCGACCCCGTGCTCCAAACCGTCGCCACTTGCGCATCGGCCCTTCGTCGGCCGAGATCTGCAGCGATGTAAAGGTCTTCGACTGCCATGCCAAAGTTGTTCTCGGCATTGGCCACTGCCGACTTCGAGCAGCTTGTGCACTGCGACGGCGGCTCGCTGTGGCATCTGTTTGAGAAGGCCCATCGCCTGCTGCGCACCCATGCCCCGGACCAGATCGGTTACCAGCCGCACCTTTTGCGGCGCCTGCCAGACGTATCGGCTATTGGCCCGGACTTCGAAATCTTCCATACTGCCTCCTTAGGCGGATGCCCAACCTGTGCCTGCGCCTCCATCCGCCGCTACACGGCAGTCAGGCCGCCGTCCTACCCGGTGCGGGTCTTTTTTTCCTTCTTGGTGTGTCCCCGGAAGGTGCGTGTGGGCGCGAACTCGCCCAGCCGATGGCCGACCATGTTCTCGCTGACATAGATCGGGACATGGCGACGGCCGTCGTGGACGGCGATCGTATGGCCAACCATCTGCGGAAAGATGGTCGATGCCCGCGACCAGGTCTTGACGACACGCTTGGCTACACCAGGCCGGTTCATCTCCTCAATTCGCCGCAGCAACTTGGGCTCGATATACGGTCCCTTTTTCAGCGATCGCGACATGTCTTAACCTCCTGAGCCTATCTGCTCTTCTTGCCCCGGCGGCGCACGATCCACTTGTCGGTGGTTTTGTTGCGTCGCGTCTTGTAACCCGAGTGTCGGCTTGCCCCAGGGCGACTTGGGCCCGGGCATGCCGATGGGCGACCGGCCTTCACCACCGCCGTGCGGGTGAGAACTGGGGTCCATGGCCGTGCCGCGGACCGTGGGCCGGATGCCCAACCAGCGCTTGCGACCGGCTTTGCCCAGGACGATGTTGCCATGCTCGGTATTGCCTACCTGGCCGATGGTGGCCGTGCAGTCGACGTTTACCAGCCGGACCTCACCAGAGGGCAGCCGGACCTGAGCATAGCGCCCCTCTTTGGCCAGCAACTGGGCAGAGGTGCCGGCCGCGCGGGCGATCTGCCCACCACGCCCGACCTGCAGCTCGACGTTGTGGATGGTCGAGCCAACCGGGATGTTGGCGATCGGCAGGGCATTGCCGACGCGAACCTCAGCCTGCGGGCCGGACATCACCACATCGCCCACCTTCAAGCCCAGCGGGGCCAGGATATAGCGCTTGTCGCCGTCGGCATAGACAACCAGAGCGATCCGGGCGGAGCGGTTCGGGTCGTATTCGATGGTCGAAATCCGCCCCGGCACACCCTGCTTGTCCCGCTTGAAATCGATGACGCGGTAGCGACGCTTGTGGCCGCCGCCCTGATGCCGTACGGTGACTTTGCCCCGGAAGTTGCGCCCGGCCTGCTTGCGCATCGGCCGCAGCAGAGACTTTTGCGGGGCTGTCGGCTGTGATCTCTTCGAAAGTAGAGGCCGTCATGCCCCGTCGCCCGGGCGAGGTCGGCTTGTATAGTTTGATCGGCATGCTAGACTCCTTCAAAGAAATCCTGGATCCGCTCGCCGGGAGCCAGGGTCACCACCGCCCGCTTCCAACCGCTGTGGGTGGTGACGAACCGCCGGCCCATCCGCCGCCGCTTCGGTTTCATCGTGCATCGTGTTGACCGCTTCTACCTTCACGTCAAAGATCTTTTCGACCGCTGCCTTGATCTGATGCTTGTTGGCGCCGTCGGTCTACTTCGAACACGTATTTCGTCGCCTCTCGCTGATAATCCGACTTTTCTGTCAGGATCGGGCGTCTCAAGACCTCGTAAACGTTCATCGCCTGTCTCCCATCATCACCGGTCAGACCTGCAGCTCGCTTCTAGCAGACTTCAGTCTGACCTAGCCCAGAATGCCCTCGATCAGCTGCAACGACTGCAGCGGGATCAGAATATAGTCGTAGTTGAACAGGTCGCGGACATTCAAGTACTGCGCCACCAAGGTCTTGACCTTGGGCAGGTTTCGCACCGACCGCAACACCGCCTCGTCGTGCTGAGGCAACAGGATCAGGACCGACTTGGTCCAATTGCAGGTTGCGCAGGATATCGAGCATGACCTTGGTCTTGGGCTCGGCCATTTCCAGAGCATCCAACAACCTGACCTGCGATCCGGCTGCCTTGACCGACAGGGCCGAGCGAAGCGCCTGGCGCCGCATCTTGCGCGGCATCTTTTGGTCGTAGCTGCGCGGAATTGGTCCAAAGACAATGCCGCCACCCGGCCAATGGGGCGCCCGGGTGCTGCCCTGGCGGGCGCGCCCTGTGCCCTTTTGCCGCCACGGCTTGGCGACCGCCGCCGGACACCTCGCCGCGCGTCTTGGTCTTGTGCGTTCCCAGCCGGGCATTGGCCTGCTGCCGCAACAGGGCCTGGTGCATCAACGGCTCGTTGACCGGCACGGCAAAGATGTCGTCACGCAACTCCGCTTCGTCTACCTGATTACCTTGTATGTTGTACACCGGCACACGCATCTGCCGTCACTCCTTCTTAAGCTGGTCAGCCAATGGCTATGGCTATCAGGCTGCATCTACTTCCTGACCTTTTTCATCAGCCGGGTCTTGCGCGCCTGGCGGATCATGAGCAGGCCATTTTCCGCTCCCGGCACCGCTCCCCGCACGGCCAACAGATTCCGCTCCGGGTCGACCATGACTACCTTCAGGGTCTGGACGGTAACCTGATCGCCGCCCAGGCGACCGGCCATGCGGTGGCCCTTGTTGACACGCCCTGGCGTCTTGCAGGCGCCGATGGAGCCAGGCGTCCGCTGGCGATCCGACTGGCCATGGGTTATGGGACCACCGTGCAAAGTGGTGTCGTTTCATGACGCCGGCAAAGCCTTTGCCCTTGGAGATGCCGGTCACGTCGACGAGTTCACCGACCTCAAAGATGTCGACGGTGATCTTTTGCCCTTCCTCGAGAGGAGCAATCTCCTCTTCGCCCATCCGGAACTCGCGCAGATGGCGCAACGCAGGAAGGTTGCTCTTCTTCAAGTGCTGCAACTGGGCGTTGGTCAGCCGCTTGGGCTTGGTTTCGGCAAAACCCAACTGGACGGCGGTATAGCCGTCACGGTTGGTCTTTTTGATCTGGGCCACGAAACAGGGACCAGCTTCAATGATTGTGATCGGGGTGACCTGTCCTTGCTCGTCAAAGATCTGAGTCATCCCGACCTTCTTGCCCAGGATACCCTTCATTACATACCTCCATGGGACTGTTAGGGTAGGCAACCCTGCATCATCCCTCAGCCTGCAGTTTGCGGGCTAATGGTGCCCTGCACTTGCATGGCGTGGCTAGGTTTCAGCGGTCAGCTTGCTGCACTACGGCTGATGGCTTATAGCTTGATCTCTATGTCCACTCCGGCCGGCAGTTGTAGTCGCATGAGCTGATCGACCGTCTTGGAGCCTGGCTCGATCACGTCGATCAGCCGCTTGTGTGTACGGATCTCGAACTGCTCTTGCGAATCCTTGTCGATGAACGGCGACCGTGCGACCGAGAACTTTTCGATGTGGGTCGGCAACGGCACCGGACCTACAACGTGTGCGCCTGTTCGCTCGGCGGCATCGACGATCTGTCGTGCCGACTGATCGAGCAGCCGATGGTCGAACGCTTTTAGTCGAATCCTAATCTTCTGCTTGGCCATACTCCCCGCTGGCTACGCCCTATTCGACGATCTTGGTGATGACGCCGGCGCCGACGGTGCGGCCACCCTCGCGGATGGCAAAGCGCGAGCCGACTTCCAAGGCCACCGGGACGATCAGCTTGACCTGGAGGTTGACATTGTCGCCGGGCATGACCATTTCCACGCCCGCCGGCAGCTCGACCGAGCCGGTCACGTCCATCGTCCGGATGTAGAACTGCGGCCGGTAGCCCTGGAAGAAGGGGGTGTGCCGCCCGCCTTCGTCCTTGCGCAGGATGTAGACCTCGCCGTCGAAGGTGGTGTGCGGCTTGATGCTGCCCGGCTTGGCCAGGACCATGCCCCGCTCCACGTCTTCGCGGTCGATGCCGCGCAGCAGGCAGCCGATGTTGTCGCCGGCGATGCCCTCGTCCAGGAGCTTGCGGAACATCTCGACGCCGGTGACGACCGACTTGCGCGTGTCGCGCAGGCCGATGATCTCCATCTCTTCCATCGGCTTGACCCGGCCACGCTCGACGCGGCCGGTGACGACGGTGCCGCGGCCCTTGATGCTGAACACATCCTCGATCGACATCAGGAACGGCCGGTCGACCTCGCGCACCGGCGTGGGGATGTACTCATCCACCACCCGCATCAGCTCCCAGATGCAGGCATACTCGGGCGCGTTGGGGTCGGTGCTGGTGCTCTCCAGGGCGTTGCGGGCGCTGCCACGGACGATGGGCGTGTCGTCGCCGGGGAACTTGTAGCTGGTGAGCAGCTCGCGCAGCTCCAGCTCCACCAGCTCCAACAGCTCGGGGTCGTCCATCATGTCGACCTTGTTGAGGAAGACGACCATGGCCGGCACTTCCACCTGGCGGGCCAGGAGGACGTGCTCGCGGGTCTGGGGCATCGGCCCATCGGGAGCGGCAACGACGAGGATGGCGCCGTCCATCTGCGCCGCACCGGTGATCATGTTCTTGATATAGTCGACGTGCCCGGGGCAGTCGACGTGGGCATAGTGTCGCTTCTCGGTCTGGTATTCGACGTGGGCGATGGCGATGGTGATGCCGCGGGCCTTCTCCTCCGGCGCGTTATCGATGCTGTCGAAGGCGCGAAAGTCGGCCCAACCCTTCATGGCCAGCACCTTGGTGATGGCCGCGGTCAGGGTCGTCTTGCCATGGTCGATATGACCGATCGTCCCCACGTTGACGTGAGGTTTTGTGCGCTCGAATTTTGCCTTACCCATAACTGCTACTCCTGTCTGTCGTAAAGACCCTTTCTCCAGAAACTGCCCCCGGCTCCCGGTCACAGATTCCTCGATTGGCTAGCGCTTCTTTGGCGCGCAAAACCGTGCTATTCTAATACCAAAATCATTTCCTGGCAAATCTGCATACCGCTGTTACCATCTGCCGCCCATCAGGATCCGCTCCAAGACCTCGGGTGCTACCTGTTCGTAATGATCGAATTCCATGGTAAAGGTGCCTCGTCCCTGTGTCATCGAGCGGAGATCGGTGGCGTAGCCGAACATCGCGGCCAGAGGCACGAACCCCCGAACAGCCTGCATCCCGATGCCACGCGGCTGCAACCCCTCCATCTGTCCCTTGCGGGCACTCAGGTCGCCAATGATCGCCCCGCTGAACTCGTCAGGTGCGACGGCTTCCACCTTCATAACCGGCTCCAACAGGACCGGGCCGGCCCGCTCTGCACCATCGCGCAGGGCCATTGACGCCGCAACCTTGAATGCCGTTTCGCTGGACTCTTCCTCGTCAAAGGTCCCGCCGACCAGTGTCACCCGCAGATCGACCAGGGTATACCCGGCCAGGATGCCGCTCTCCAGGGCCTCTCGCACCCCGCTCTCGATGGCCGGTACGAACCTCTGAGGAAGGGTATCTTCCTTCGTCTTGTTAATGAATTCGAATCCAGAACCGGGTGGTAGCGGTTCCAGTTCCAGGACCACCCGGCCGCGCTCGGCGTGACCCCGTCCGCCTGTCCCCTGGGCAGTATGGCGCGCAAACTCCCCAACACTCTCAACCGGCTTGGTTATCGTCTCACGGTAAGCCACCTGCGGCTTGCCGACATTCGCCATGACCCGGAACTCGCGCACCATGCGGTCCACCAGCACCTCGAGGTGCAGTTCGCCCATGCCCGATATGAGCAGTTGGCCGGTGTTCTCGTCGGTCCGCACCGCGAATGTGGGATCTTCCTCGGCCAGCCGCCGCAGGGCCTCATTCAGCTTTTCCTGGTCTGCCTGGGTCCGAGGCTCGATGGCCACAGAGATGACGGGCTCTGGAAACCTGATCGACTCGAGCACCACCTGCTGTGTGAAATCGCACAGCGTCTCGCCGGTGAAAGTGTCCTTCAAGCCCAAGTGCTGCCGCTATGTCGCCGGCCTCGACCGTCTCCACTTCCTCTCGGCGGTTGGCGTACATCCGCAGGAGCTTGGCCGTTCGTTCCTTGCGACCCTTGACCGAATTCAGGACCGCGCTGCCCAGCTTTAGCCGTCCAGAGTATACCCGCAGGTAGACCAGACGACCGACGTATGGATCCGCGACCACCTTGAAAGCCAGGGCGGCGAAAGGCTCCGATTCACTTGCCCGGCACGCCCGTTCCTTCCCGGTGTGGGGATCCACGCCGATCATGGGCGGCACATCCAGTGGCGACGGCAGATAGTCCACCACCGCGTCGAGAACCGGCTGCACACCCTTGTTGCGAAGCGCTGCACCGCACAGCACTGGCACCGCCTGGCCCTGTAGAGTGGCCGTTCGCAGCGCCTGCCGCAGCTCGTCAGCAGAGATCTCCTCGCCTTCCAGGTATTTCTCCATGATCTGGTCGTTGCACTCGGCCAGTTGTTCGAGGAGAGACTCGCGCTGCTCCATGACCTCGAGCAACAAGGTCGTCGGGGACGGCCCTTGCGTCCTGGACTGTTCCCAGGTCGTCGGTGTAGATGACCGCCTGCATGGTCAGCAGGTCCACAAAGCCGCGAAACGAATCTTCGCTGCCGATCGGGAACTGGATTGGCACAGGATTGGCCGCCAACTGCTCGCGGATCATCCGGATCGTGTTCCAGAAGTCAGCTCCCATCCGGTCCATCTTGTTAACGAAACAGATCCGTGGCACGCCATATCGATCAGCCTGGCGCCAAACCGTCTCTGATTGGGGTTCTACCCCAGCCACGGCATCAAAGACCACCACTCCGCCATCCAGGACGCGCAAGCTGCGCTGCACCTCGGCGGTGAAATCGATGTGGCCCGGCGTATCGACGATGTTAATCTGGTAATCGCGCCAGAAACAGGTGACGGCCGCGGCAGTGATCGTGATGCCGCGCTCCCGCTCCTGCTCCATCCAGTCGGTTACGGTCGTGCCGTCGTCAACGTTTCCCAGTCGATGCGTCCGACCGGTATAGAACAGGATCCGCTCGGTCGTGGTTGTCTTGCCCGCATCGATATGGGCGATGATTCCGATATTGCGTGTATGATCGAGAGGGCGCAGCCTGGACATGGGGCAACCGTCAAATCCGCAAATGATCAAACTGGCAAACGATCAACACACCCATTTGCTCATCTGCGCACGCGGAGTGGCCGTTTGGCCTACCAGCGGTAATGAGCGAATGCCCGGTTTGCCTCCGCCATTTTGTGGGTGTCTTCACGGCGCTTGATCGTCTGGCCGGTGTTCTGGGCGGCATCCATTAGCTCGTTCGCCAGCTTTTCGGCCATGCTCTTGCCTGGCCGCTTGCGCGCAGCTTGGATCAACCAGCGCATGGCCAGAGACATCCGCCGATCACTGGGGATCTCGACGGGCACCTGATAGGTTGCACCACCGACACGCCGAGGCCGGACCTCGAGGATAGGCGTGGCATTTCTGAGCGCCTGCTCAAAGACCTCGATGCCGGGCCGTTTCAGACGCGACTCGGCAATCGCCAGAGAATCGTACAAGACGTGGGCGGCGGTACTCTTCTTGCCCATCATCATCAGCTTGTTGATGAATTGCGCGACGGTAACGCTGTTGTGCTTGATATCGGGCGCGATCTCACGCTTGGGCGGACGATTTCGTCTAGGCATCTCTTACCCCCTGAACCTGTCTACTTGGCCTTGGCAGCTGCAGCAGCCTTGGCCTTGGGTGCCTTGGCTCCGTACTTGGACCGGCCCCGCTTGCGATTCTCAACGCCGCCAGTGTCCAAGGTGCCGCGGACGATATGATAGCGCACGCCAGGAAGATCCTTCACGCGCCCACCACGCACCAGGACGACAGAGTGCTCCTGCAAGCCATGCCCCTCTCCCGGGATATAGGCGGTCACCTCGATCCCGTTTGCCAACCGCACGCGGGCGATCTTGCGCAGAGCCGAATTCGGCTTCTTGGGCGTCATGGTGCGAACGATGGTGCATACGCCGCGTTTCTGGGGATTGCCCTCCCGCCGGCGTGTTGTCCGGCCCTTGAGAGCGTTGTAGGTGAAACGCAGAGCAGGCGCCTTTTCCTTTTTGGCGATGGGCTTGCGGCCCTTTTTCACTAGCTGATTGATCGTCGGCAATTGTTCCCTTCCTTTCACACCATTTGTCACCCGCTGGCTCTTGGCCTTGAGCCGCTGCCGGTCATGCGTTGCCGGCGGCTCACGGGTATCTGACTGCTTTGATCTGAAAATCGGCATACAGAGGCCACCGCTAGATGCCGCGATGGCCTTCCGATACCACCGTGCTGATTCGCTGCTGCGCCGCCAATTCCTGGACAGCGAGCTGCCGGATACAAGTCGGAATTTCGAACCGTAAATCTAGCACAAGTCAGGCAAGCTGTCAAATTACCTTCTGGCTTGTGCTGCCGTTTTTCCCTCGAACAGCCGTGCCAGCTCATCTCGGGCGAATGTGGGAAGCAGACTGATGCCACTGGCGGTGATGACGTGGACTAGTGGCGGGCCGTCGATCACCTGGCCGATGAGCGATCCTCCAATGCCAGCGACCTCGAGTGCATCGACCATCTGTCTTGCATCCGCCGGCGATGCCGTCACCAGCAATGCGCCCGAGCCGAGCAAGCCCAAGGGATCAAGGTCCAGCGCCTGGCAGAAGGCGACCGTCTCTGGAAATCGGTACACCTCGGCCAGGTCCACGACGATCCCGTGACCACTGGCCTGCGCCAGCTCCCACAGGCCGGTCGCCAGCCCGCCTTCCGTCGGGTCGTGCATTGCGTGCGGTCTGCCTGCCTGCCGCACGATCTCGGCGTCGCGTGTCACACTGATACCGGGCGTGTCCAGGAATCGCCGGCCGCGTGCCACTAGCCTCGTGTCCGACCTGGCTTGCCAGCTCTCCTCCCAGCTCTCGGGCCAACACCGCTGTGCCTTCAATTGCGATCCCCTTCGTCAGCAGCACCGCGTCGCCGGGCCGTGCCCCTGCGGTCTGAACCAGGTCCGCCTTGTCCACTTCGCCAAGCATCACACCAACTGCCAGCGGCCGGTCCACCCCCGCCGTGATCTCCGTATGGCCACCGCACAACACCACCTCGAGCGCCCGGCACGCCCGGTCAACCTGCTCAAAGATCCGCTCGACCAGCTCCCGGTCCGTCTGCCCCTCTGGCAACATGAGCGTCAGCAGAAACCAACGGGGCGTAGCTCCCATTGTTGCGATGTCGTTGGCGTTGATAGTCACCACGTACCGGCCGATTTCGTCCGTGGCAAATGTGATCGGGTCTGACTTGACCACCAAGTACCGCTCGCCCAGGTCAAGCACCGCTGCGTCCTCGCCGACCCGCGGCCCCACCACCAACCGCTCGTCCTGACCGCCGTGGCGCGCTAATAACCCCTGCAACAGCTCGACCGGCAGCTTGCCGACCGGCAAAATCTCAGCAGGCATCATCCATCCTGTCGAATTGACAGGGGCGGGCCTGTCGCCTGCCCCTCAAGTTCGGCGGCCAAGCCTAACCGGCACTGGCACCGGCTCGACACAGGGAGAGGGCCTCCCCTCGCGAGGAGGCCCTCCACTGTTTGCGCCGTAGCCTACCCGATAAGGCGAGGTGATGCTACGGCGCTCGGCGTACTACTATGGTCCATTAGCACCACCTCCTATCGTTAAGATAGCTTGGTCAAGATTGGCGCAGCGTCAACTCTGCGCCTCATCCATTATCTCACAAGATGCCAATCTTGTCAAAGTTGAACGTCTGTGGTAAAGTATATGCAGGTACGGAGCTAACCCATGGTCAAAGAGACCATCTTGATCGTCGACGACAACCGAGAGATCGTCGCTGCCCTGTCTGACGTACTCAAGTCCAAGGGATATGTGACCCTCGCGGCCTATGACGGGGCCAAGGGCCTCGAATTGGCCCTGGCCCAATCGCCCGACTTGATCTTGCTCGACTGGAACCTGCCTGAGCTGTCTGGGATGCAGGTCCTCCAGGCCCTCCGCGACCAGGGCTACCAGGCGCCCGTCATCCTCATGACCGTCTACGGCTCTGAGGGCATCGCCGTCCAGGCCTTCAAGCTGGGCATCCGCGACTATATCCGCAAGCCGGTACGGATGGCCGAGACGCTGGAATCTGTCGAAAAGGCCCTCGCTGAAGACCGGCTACGGCGCGAGAAGGAGCGGATTTCCAAAGAGTTGGCCGAGGCCAACCGCCGACTGGAGCAGCAACTGCTGGAAATCACCACACTGCATGCGATCGCCCGGTCGATCACCGCTGTTCTGGATCTGCGAACAGGTCTTGGCTCGTGTCGTCGAGGCGGCCTGCTACTTCAGCACTGCCCAGGAAAGCGTCATCTTTCTTCTGGACCCAGGAGAGCGACACGCTGGCCCTCCAAGCCTATCACGGCCAGAACCGCAGCCGAAGCGCCGATTTTCACCTGAAGTATAGTACCAGCCCTGTCCGCCAGGCCATCGAGAGCGGATTGCCCCTGTTGCTGAATAGCAGTACCCCCGGTTACTCGATCAAGCTAAAAACCGACTACCTGGTTCGCTCTCTTCTCTTTGTTCCCCTCAAGATCAAGGACAAGCCGATCGGCGCACTCGGCGTCACCGACAAGCTGGGCGGGCAGCAGTTCGGCTCGGATGAGGTGCGTCTCCTGACGGCCCTGGCCGACTATGCGGCGATCGCCATCGAGAACGCCCGCCTCAATGAGTCTGAAAAAGAGCTGGCCCGGACCGAAACCGTCAAGCGTATGATCGTGACCCTGTCCCACTATATCATGAATCCGCTGACCGCGATCAACCTGAGCACCTATGAGCTGTTGGCCAAGCATGACCAGGGGCTCATGACTTCCCCCAATGCCGGAGTAAGGCGCTGTCTGCAGTTGATCGAGATGAACGTCAAGGAAATTGTCGCCGTCATGGGGGTCCTGCAAAAGCTGGTCTCACCCAAGAGCGTGGTCTATGTCGGCGACATCGAGATGATCGACATCGAGGACGAGGTCAAGCGTCGCGTCGCCAAGATCCAGGCTGAATATGGCTTTCCCCACGTTGGCGGTGAGGACGATCTCAACGGCATAATGGCCGGCGAGGATGCCCCTTCCCTTACCGCGCCGGATAGCCCGTAATCTCCCGAATCCCCTCGTACAACGGCTTCAGCCGGCCGTAAATGCGCTTGTAGACACGCTGGTACAGACCGTCGTATATCTCGCGGGTCTCGGGATCAGGCTCGAACTGCGAGCCGAGGCGGGTCATTTCGCGCACGGCGGTGTCAAGGTCGGGGTGGAGTCGAAGGCCGCCTGCGGCGGCGATGGCGGCACCCAGAGCGGAGGTTTCGTAGAAGTGGGCACGGGCAGCAGGTAGCCCAAAGATGTCGGCGGTGAGCTGCATGGCGGCGTTGCTCTGCGAGCCGCCTCCGGACACCCTCAGTTCGGTGATCGGCACCTTGGTGCGCTGCTCGGTGCGTTCCTTGCCCTCGCGCAGCGCATAGGCCAGACCTTCCAGGATGGCGCGGTAGAAGTGCGCCCGGGTGTGCACGTCGCCAAAACCGATCACTGCCCCCTTGGCCTCTGGCCCCGGTACTTTGAGCCCGGGCGACCAGTATGGTTGCAGGATCAGACCCATCGAGCCGGGCGGCACCTGACTGACCAGTTCGTCGAAGAGCGCCTCCGGCTCGATCCCTTGTTCCTCGGCCAGCCGCTGCTCGCGGTGGCCAAACTCCTGCTTGAACCAACTGACCATCCAGTAGCCGCGGTAGACCGAGATCTCCAGGCTGTAGGCGCCCGGCACGGCCGCCGGGTAGGGCGGGATGAGGGGGATCACTTCGATGTAGCGGCGGTGGGTGGTGTTGATCGTGGCCGTGGTGCCATAGCTCAAGCAGCCGATGTGCGGCTCCAGGCAGCCGCTGCCGATCACCTCGCACGCCTTGTCGGCGGCGGCGGCGATGAGCGGCAGGCCGGCCGGGATGCCGGTCGCCTCGGCGGCCTGCGGGTGTAATCTCGCCCAGGATTCCGGCTGGCGGCACCAGGTCGGGGAGCAGCGCCGGGTCCATCGGCAAGGCCTGCCACTTCCAGTTGCCGGGTGAAGCCCAGGTCAGTTTCTTATAGTCGAAGGGCACATAGCCCACCTGGCAGCCCGCCGAGTCGACGAATCGCCCGGTCAGGCGGTAGGTGAGATAGCCGGACAGGAAGAGGTACTTGTGCGTCTGCGCCCAGATGTCGGGCTGGTGGGTGCGGATCCAGTTGGCCTCGGCCTCGGCTTGCAGGTAGGCCACCGTTTCGGTCATGCCTGCCAGTCGAAACAGCAGACCCCACCGGCCGCCGACCGGTTTCAGGCCGGTCGTGCGGCGCTGATCGAGCCAGGTGATGGCCGGCCGCAGTGGGCGCCCCTCCCGGTCTACGTTGATCACCGTCGAACGCTGCGTGGTGAGCGCCACGCCGGCCACCGTCTCTTTGGCGCTCGGGTTTTCCTGCCAGAGCTGCCGGCAGGCCTGGCCCAGATGGTCCCAATAGTATTCGGGCTGCTGTTCGGCCCAACCGGGCTGATCGGAAAAGTAGGGCTCCATGGGCACCCGCGCCTTGGCGACCGGGTTGCCGCGCAAGTCGAACAGAAGCACCCGCGCGCTCTGCGTGCCGACGTCGATGGCAAGAATGCGATCCCTATCCATAGTCGCTCAATCGCTCCAGTACTTGTACTCACCCGTCAGGATGGGATAGACAGTGATGGCCGGAGTTTCGTAACAGTGTGCGGCGATAGTGGCCCTGACTACAGCTTCCACCCGATCTCGGCGGCAGATGGCCTCGATATCACATACTGATTGGGTTGCTGCAACTCACCACTCGTAGCGCACCGTGTAGGTCACCGTCGCCTCGCCACTAGCCTCGACCGGTACCCGGAACTCGATCGTCTGAGCGTCCAGCTTTTCGTGCTTCAGGCTCTCTTCCAGGATCTCCCACTGGCTCCAGCGGAACATGTGCTCTGTCACGCGCACCTCGATATCCTCATCCTTGTGGTTGCGCAGGGTGATCTTGTACGACTCTTCCATAAAACGCTTGTCGGTGTCGATTCTGAAATTGGTCTGCACCCGCTCGCCGACGATGTCAAAGGCGTCGCCGATGTACAGCCGGATCTGCTCGTCTTTGGGCGTGTGGTCGATCGTGTCCTCGCCGATCAGGAGGGTGGACCCATCCACGTCCTTCTTGAACACGCGGATCGTGCCCTTGGGCAGCGGGACGCCCAGCCCTTCCTTCTCGCCATTCGTGAATTCGAGCATGACCTGCACATTCTTCGTTGGAGGTGGTGCCATAGCCTGGGTCCTGGACCGGTGCGTAGTAGCTCCAGTAGCCCATCTGCGACCCGTCGTAGACAAAGAACTTGAGCGCCGGGATGCCGCTGCCGGTCACGAATTCGATCTGCTTTGTCTGCTGATCCTTGACCGTCACCGGGCGCTGCACTTCGTACAGGTGGTATTCGAAAAAGCTGCGCTCTTGCTACCTGGGGAGCGGGCGTAGCCGCGGCCTCATAGACCTGTTTGGACATCTCGGCATAGCCGTCGGTGGCCGCACGGTTGATGTCGCCGGCGATCACCTTGAGCTTGGCGTTCTCGTAGCTGGCCCCGCTCCGGTTGTCGAGCGTGATCCAGCCGTTCAGGTCAAGGGACGCGTCATCGTCGGCCAGCACTGCGACATAGTTGGCGTACCAGTTGATGCCGTTGGTCAGGTAGGTGACCTCCACGTCCTGGGTCCCTCCCTGCGCCGATTCGACCTGCCAGACGAGCGTCGGCTTGGTGATCAGCCCTTCCGGCAGGGCGGGAAAGTCGAACTCCTTGATCTGGTTAACTTTGACGACCGTCACTTTCCCGTCGGCAGACTGCAAGATGGCATCCTCCGTGGCGTTCAGCAGAGTGCCGGTGTACTTTTGCCCGTCCTCGGTCACCAGGCTGATCTCCTGGTCCACATACTTCTGGAGCAGCTTGGCCGAGCCGACGACGTCATACTCATAGTTCTGCTCCAGGACTGCCGTCCCTTGCGGGTCGGTCAGGGAGCCAAAGTGAACGCTGGTGGGATCGATCATGGCCGCTACGTCGGCAAAGCGCACCTCGTTCAAACCCTTGGTGAGGTCGAGGCTGCGATGATCTTTGACCAGAGCCAGATCCTGGTTGTACACCGCAAGTTCCACACCCTCTGTCTGGGCTGCGGCCGGCGCCGGTCCCTGCCCAATGCCTCGACAGCGCCATGCACGCCACCGCCACCACCACAACCAGACTCCATCCTAACGATCGTTTCCTTAACATGTGATTCCCTCCTCAAGATTGGCCTTGCAGCCTACCAATACAACGTACATACTCTGGCGAGGGTTCCATGCCCGTGAGCGCGACCCTCTGGCTTGCCACCCTAACACCGGCTGCCTGGCGCTTTTCGCAGCAGGCGTTTCGTGCTATAATTCGCGCGTTGCCCCTGTTGCCGGATGGGAGGGCAACCACGAAGGTTGCCCTCCGAGGAGCCTGACATGCAGGATAATCCTGATATTGATAAAAGTCAAGCTGAGCTGATCGCCGAATTGGCCGCACTGCGCGCCCGCCTGGCAGAGGTGGAAGCAAAGAGCGCCGAGCGACAGCACACCGTGTCAGCCGAGACCGAGAAAAAGCTCCGCTACCTGGAAACGTTGCAGCGAATCAACGCCACGTTGCGCAGCACGCTACCGCTTCGAGAGGTGCTGGAGACGATCGTCCACGGAGCCGTCCAGACCCTCGACTATGTCGGAGCTCTGATCGCGCTTCCCGACGACACCGGCACATCGCTCAGAGTCGGAGCATCGGCAGGGGACCAGGGTCTCGAGGCGGTATTCGGCATGAGCGGCGTCGCCCTGGAGGCGCTCAGCCTGCCCCTGACGGTCGAGGACAATCCGCTTGTCCGAGCCTATAGGGGCGGCGAACTTCGGACCTGGCCCAATGCACCGGAACAGGTCGTGTTGGGTGTCGAGCCGGCAACCGGTTCCGAGTTGGTATCGCTACTCCAGGAGCTGACAGCCGCCAAGCTGTCTGTCTGCGTTCCCCTGCCCGCCGCCAGCGGCGCTCGGATCGCCAAGACGGTGGGAGTACTGGCCGTCTTTTCTCCCCGAGACCGGCTGTCTGGGGAAGAGCAGGCGATGCTGCTTGGTCTGGCCGACCAGGCCGGATTGGCTGTCGAGACGGCGCGCCGTCTCGAAGACACCGCGCGGTTGCAGGCGTTCAACGAGAGCATCGTGCAGAGCATGACCGAGGGGATCGCCATTCAGGATGCAGCGAGGGACTTGGTCTTTGTGAACCCGGCGATGGCGACGATGTTGGGCTATACGCCCGACGAGTTGATCGGACAGCCCTGGACTTGTGTTGTTCCCCCTGACCAGCAGCCGATCATCTACGCCGCCGACGAGCGCCGCGCCCGCGGCGAATCCGATCACTATGAGATTGAGCTGCTGCGCCGCGATGGGACACGGTTGCCGGTCATGATCAGCGGCAGCCCTCGCTTTGACGCCGAGGGCCGCTTTCTGGGCACACTGGCGGTCTTTGCTGACATCAGTGAGCGGGTGCGGGCCGAGGCGGCGACGGTGCGCCGAGCTCGGGAGATGACGGCTCTGTATGAGACCTCGCTGAGCATCAATTCTCAGCTCCCTGGCGACATCGGATCCCTCCTTCGGCTGGTCGTCGAGCGTGCCGTCAACCTGCTGGAAGCACGGATGGGCAGTCTCTATCTGCTGCGGCCGGCCACTGCGGGGCGCCCGAACCCTGTCCTGGAGCTGGTGGTCAGCTACAACCTGCCTGGTGACTATGTCGGTGCCACACTGAACCTGGGCGAGGGCATAGCCGGCCGCGTGACGCAAACGGGGCAGTCGATGATGGTGGCCGACCATACTCAGTGGGAGGGCCGGTCAGAGACCTTCGGAGATGCGCCATTCCGGCGGGTACTGGCCGTACCTCTCAAGGTGCAGGATCGGGTCATCGGTGTCCTTGAGGTCACCGACGACGAGAAAGCCGGGCTATTCGATGACGATGAGGTCCGGTTGGTCAGACTGTTTGCCGACCAGGCAACCATTGCCGTCGAGAATGCGCGGCTGATTGCCGAGTCGCAACGGCGAACCCACGAGCTGCTCGGCTTGTACGATACGGCCCTTGCCACCAGCAGCGTGCTCGATACCGATCTGCTCCTGGCCCGCCTGTACGAGCAGGTGCAGCGGCTTTTCACCCCGGACGCTGCTGTCGTCGCTCTGTATGATGCCGAGACTGACAACCTCCGCTTGACATTGGCCATGGAAGACGGGCGGATCATATCCCACATGCCCGGCGTGCGAGATATCCCTCGCCGGGCGCGACAGCGGGCTGATCGGATGGGTCATCCGTTCTGGACAGTCGCTGTTGGTGGGTGATCTCCTGCACAGATCCTCTACCTGTCCCAACGGAAATGCGTGGCCGGCCGATGCGCACCTGGTTAGGGGTACCGCTGATGGGCCGCGACCGGGTGATTGGAGCCATCTGGTGCAATCGGCGCGATCCTCACGCCTATGACGACGATCACCGCCGCCTGCTGGAATCGCTGGCGAGGCCAGGTTGCCATTGCCCTGGAGAATGCCCGGCTCTACCAGGAAGCTCAACAGAGATTGACAGAATTGCAGTCGTTGTTCGATGCCAGCGCGGCGATCTCGGGCTCGCTGGACATGGAACGGGTGCTGAATAGCAGTGCGCAGCAGATGACGGAGCTTCTGGGGTTCGAAGGATGTGTCATCTCCACCTGGGATCGTGCTCGAGATCTACTGGTCACCCAGCTTGATTGTCCCCTCGAGGGAGGGGATCCTCCGGGCAAGATCTATCGCCTGGATGACTATCCTGCCTCGAGACGGGTCCTGCAACACCGCCAACCAATTGCCGTCCAGGTGGCCGACCCTGAGGCCGATGCGAGCGAGGTCGCTCTGATGGTGGCGAAGGGGATGAGATCGTTGTTGATGGTCCCGCTGGTGGTACGAGATGAGGCAATCGGTCTGTTGGAAGTGATCGAGTACAGCCGAGATCGAGAGTTCACACCCACTGAGGTCAGCGTGTGCCAGACGCTGGCCAATCAGATGGCAGCCGCACTGGAAAACGCCCGGTTGTTTGAGGCCGAGCACAAGCAGCGAACCCTGGCCGAGGCGCTGCGCCGGGCGACGGCGGCTGTCGGCAGCAGCTTGGAGCTGGATCAGGTACTGGACCAGATCTTGGAGCAAGTGAGCATAGTCTTTGGCGCCGATGCAAACGCCATCACGCTCATCGAAGGCGACCATGCCCGCTTTGTGCGCTGGCGAGGCTATGACCGCCTCAGCACAGTGGAGGGAACCTGGCCGATCTCCATATCTGTGGCAGACACCCCCACTTTTCGCACCATCCGAGATAGCGGCAGGCCGTTGATTGTCCCCGATACGGCGGCCTATTCCGGCTGGGTGCGCTTCCCGGAAACAGCCTGGATACGCTCTCATGCCGGCGCGCCGATCCGGGTGCGGGGTGAGGTGGTCGGGTTTCTGCTAGCGAGCAGTGCCTCGCCTGGCTTCTTTAACCCCTCTCACGCCGATCCACTGCAAGCGTTTGCTCGACTCGGCCAGCCTTGCTCTTGAGAACGCCAGGCTGTACGAAGAGACCGTCCAACGCAACCGGGAATTGGCCCTGCTCAACCGGGTTGTGGCTGCCTCGGCTGCCAGCGACGAGATCGAGCCGATCCTGGAAACGGTTTGCCGTGAGTTGGTCTCGGCCTTTGATCTGGCAATTGCCGGTGCTGCCTTGCTCGACGAGGCAGAGGGCCAGGCAGCGGTGGTGGCTGATTACCTGTCGCCTGACCTGGTGTCTACCTTCGGTGGCGCTGCCTCGGAAGTAGAGGCTTTGATGTCGGTGATCAGGGGTATGACCTTCCCGGTAAAGGGGCATCAGGCTTTTGAAGCTTTGATCGAGCGACAGACTCTTGTGTTCATCGAGGCATGGGATGATCGGCAATCGACCGACGAGGCTGGCAGCTCCCAGGACGACCGGAGGTCGGATCTGCTGTGCGGGGGAGGATCTGGGTCGTGGGCTGCTTCTACCTGCATACTTGGCGCCGGTTCGTGACCTGATGCGGCGGATCGGGATTGCCTCCGCTGGCGATCCTGCCCCTTGTTGTGGAAGGGAAAACAGTCGGCAGTCTGGGGCTGGCTGCCAGCAGGCCAAACGGCCTGTCAGCCGAACAGATGGATCTGGCCTGGCGGGTGGCCGGCCAGGTCTCGGGCGCACTGGCCCGCGCACGCCTGGCCAAGACCCAGCAGCGCCTGACCATCGCCGTGGAGCAAGCTGCCGAGAGCGTGCTGATCACCGATACCCACGGGGCGATCCTATACGTCAACCCTGCCTTTGAGCGGGTCACCGGCTACAGCCGCTCCGAAGTGATCGGCCAGAATCCACGGCTGCTGAAGAGCGGCAAGCACGACAGTGCCTTCTATCACCATCTGTGGCAAACCATTACCTCCGACCTGGTGTGGACCGGCCGGCTGATCAATCGCAAGAAAGACGGCAGCCTGTACACCGAAGATGTGACCATCAGCCCGGTGCACAACCAGGCCGGGCAGATTGTCAACTATGTGGCCGTCAAGCACGACGTCAGTCGCGAAGTACAACTGGAAGAGCAATTCCATCAATCGCAAAAGATGGAAGCCATGGGCCGGTTGGCCGGCGGTATCGCCCACGACTTTAATAACCTGCTAACGGTTATCCAGGTCAGCGCCTGGCTGCTGCAACGGCAGATCCGCCCCGAGGATCCTCGATGGGAGTATGTGCAGCGGATTCAGGAGACTGTCGAGCGCGCCACTAACCTGATAAAGCAGCTTCTCAGCTTCAGCCGCCGGCAGATCATCGAGCCGCGGACCCTTTCCCTGAACCGTACTGTCGGCGACCTGAGCCGGATGCTGCAACGGATCATCGGCGAGGACATCGAGCTGGCCACTAACCTGGCTCCTGACCTGTGGCCGATCCGCGTAGATCCGTCCCAATTGGAGCAGGTGATCGTGAATCTGGCGGTTAACGCACGCGATGCTATGCCTGATGGAGGCACACTGACCATCGAGACGGCCAATGTAGTGCTCGATGAAGCGTATGCTGCCTACCACATCGGTGCTCGGCCCGGTGACCACGTCCTGCTGGCCATCAGCGACACAGGAATGGGCATGGACGACGAGGTCAAGGCCCACATCTTTGAGCCATTCTTCACCACCAAAGAAAGAGGGCAAGGGACCGGCTTGGGGCTGTCCACCGTGTTTGGCATTGTCAATCAGAACGACGGCTATGTCTGGGTCTATAGCGAGGTTGGTAGGGGTACGACCTTTAAGGTCTATTTCCCCCGTGTCGAGGAAGCCGGGCTCGAGGCGCCTGTGCGCACACTGCCCTTGGTCGAAGACGGTCAGGGCACGGAGACGGTCCTTCGTCGTGGAGGATGAGGCAGCGGTGCGAGAGCTGATCGTGCGCATCCTAACGGCACATGGCTACCAGGTGCTGGAGGCTCCAGATGGACCGTCGGCGCTTCAGAGTCAGCGACCAGCACAGCGGTCCGATCGACCTGTTGCTCACCGATGTGGTGATGCCGCACATGAGCGGCGCAGAGCTTCGCGAGCGGCTGCGAGCTTCAAGGCCGGGCCTGCGGGTGCTGTACATCTCGGGCTACACCGACAATGCCATCGCGCACCATGGAGTCCTCGAGCCTGGGACCAATCTGTTGCCCAAGCCGTTCAGCATGGAGGGGCTGATCCACACTATCAGAAAGGTCCTGAGTGCTGGCCCGACCTAGGCGCTGTCCCTACCTGTCATAGATGATCGAAAAGCGGGGATTGCCGTTGTCGCCGGCCAGGAGTCGGGGGCGGATAGAGTCCTCGATCCAGAAGGGCCACAGCTCTGCCCGCTGGAGCCCGTCGCGTGTGACATAGACGCGAAGGAGATCGCCCTGCATCGCTGCCTGGCGGGGTATGTCAAACACTGCATTGCCGAGACTGTACACGATCAAGCCGTGACGACCATCTTTGCTTCGCTCGGACTGTCGTAGCGCTCCACAGTCTGGGTCACGTGGGGATGATGGCCGACGACCAGGTCAGCGCCAGCGTCTATCGCGGCATGGGCGACGGCCACCTGGTTGGGCGACGGCTTGGCGGCGTATTCGACGCCGGCGTGGAGCAGGACGATCACGATATCAGCCTGGTCCCGCGCCGCCCGGACATCAGCCTGGACCCTGGCCGGTTCGGCCCAGGCGATCTGGTCGCTGGCCGGCATGTCCGGCGAGTCGTTCCAATAGGCGCCTGCATAACCGAGCACGGCCACCCTGACCCCGTTCAGAGTCAAGATGTCCGGCTTGCCGGCCTGACACGAATCCCCGAGGTCCGCCGCAGGCTGTGAACCCTCGCCGGTGCTCGTCTTGCACCCGGCCCCTACCGAGGCGATGCGCACTGCATCCAGGGCGCTCAACGTATCGTCCAGTCCAACCTGGCCATAGTCGAGAGCGTGGTTATTTGCCAGGGACACCAGGTCAAAACCGGCCTCGACCAGCGTCTGTACCCACCTGGGATGGGCGCGTATGACGTAGGGCTTGCTGAGCGGCTGCCCCTGTGTCGTGAGCACAGACTCCAGATTGGCCACAGCCAGGTCGGCCTGGCGCAGCAGCGGCTCCAGTCCGCCCCACGGGTAGGCCGGGCCATACCGCGCCAGTTGCGCCTCCATCGAGCGGCCCGGCACGACATCGCCCAGGAAGACGAGCACTGCCTGTCCCTCCGGGCGCGCTTCCGGAGTTAGCGCCGGTAGATCGGCTGGGCCGGTGGAAAGGGCGGCAAGGGCCGGTACTCTGAGCCATGAGCTGCCGGCCGGGCCGGCTTCCGGCACGATCTGCCAGGCGACAACGTCGGCCAGTGCCAGGGCCCGGTCTCTGTCCGCGGCCAGGTGCCAGACCGAAAGGCCGGCATGCACCGAGGCACGCAGTCGTCCACGATCGTCGTAAGCCTGGATCTCGCCGCTGGCCAGGCCGGCCAAAATCGAGGTGCCGGCCTCAGTTGTGAGCACGGTAACCGCATTCACCGGCGAAGGGAGGACCACACGCCACGCCAGTTCGCCGCTGCCGGACACGAGGGCAAGCTCAGGTGCATCGCCGCCCATTCCGACGACGATCTCTGGCACTGCATCGCCGTCGACATCCGCACTATGCCACACCGGCCCACCCTCACCCAGCGCCTGCTGCCAGAGCACCTGAGGCTCGCCGGCGCTTTCCTGGCCCGGCGTCAGCACGATGGGCTGATTCCCCGGGCCGGCGCCTATGTCGAGAGCCACCAGGCGGCCGCTCTGCAACCCAACCAGTAGGGCCGTGCTTGTCATCACTCTGGGCAGGGGCGTCAGGCCGGTAATCGGCACACCAGGATCGACGACAAAGCGCCACATTTCCTCGCCCGACCGGCCAAATGCCCATAGCTCACCGTCGAGGGTGGCGGCCACCGCGACCTTTCCGCCGGCCAGCCAGAGGATGTCGCTTACCGGAGCGCCAAGGTCCGCCTGCCACAGGAGGTTGCCTTTGCTGTCCAGACTGGTGAGCTTTTCGTCCCACCCACCGGCCAGCAACCCTCCATCTGGCTGGTCGCAGCCGAGCACCTGATTCCAGAGCCGTGATGCGGGTGCCCAGGTCGCGGTACCACAGCCGCCGCCCCCGCATGTCGAGCAGGGTCACGCCGGTGTCGCCGGCCACGGCCAAGCTGTCGGGCTGTTCTCCGGCATCGACAAACGCGAGGGCATAGATGGGGCCGGGAAGACGTGCCTGCCACTCTACCTTGCCGTGCCGGTCCAGGGCATAGACCGTGCGGCCCAACGAGCCGAGAAAGAAGACCGGTCCATCCGATTCACGTTGCTCACCGCCCCCGCATGACACGCTCACAGCCACGCCGGTCAGGTGGCTATTGGCGTCGAGCCGCCAACCGAGCGACAGGGGCAATGGCTCGCCGATGGCGGGCGTCCCAACCGGTGTCGGGGAGGGAGTCGCTGACGGCGTCGCCGACGCTGTCGCCGTCGCACTGACCGTGGGGCTTGGTTGCGAAGTGCTGCCGCTGTTCCAGTGCGGCGTAGGGGATGCTGGTATGCCAGATACTGGGCTAACAGGTGAGACCAGCGCCGCGACTGCCGGCGTTGCCGTAGCCTCCACCATGGCAGTCGGAGCCTTTGGACTGGATCGCCCACAGCTCGCCAGCATCCAGACCACAAGACAGGCTCCCAGGTATGCCCTCGCCACAGGCTGTTCCAGGATCGGCCCAACCTCGCGTACCGTTCATGCCACACCTGCCTTCTTGCACCTGCCTTTTGCCCCTACGCCCTTCCAGCGTAACCTACCTCTCGGTGTGCCCTCCCTGTCCACGTCAGGGGTGTCCGTGACCCTCGCACGGGCATGCCCGTGACTTGGGCGAAAAAGTTGCCAAACAGCTTGCCGGCCAGGTCATTGATACTCCCGGTATCCGGTGGCAACCATCGCTTCAATGTCGTAGCCATGGCTCGGCAGCGTCTTGGCGGCGCGGATGACCCCCTCGGCGATGACCGGATCGTACTGAGGGTTGAACTGCACACCCCACACCGGCAGGTCGCGCAGCCGGAACGCCTGGATCGGGCACAGCTCGCTCGAGGCCAGCAGCACGGCATTGTCCGGCAGTTGTGACACCCGGTCGCCATGCCACAGGAAAGCGTAAAAGGTGTCACCCAGCCCTGCCAGCAGAGGATCTGCCCGGCCGGCCTCGTTGACCGTGACCGGCAGCCAGCCGATCTCCCACTTGCCGGTTGTGACCTTGCCGCCCAGCCAGTGGGCGATCAATTGGTTGCCCAGGCAGATGCCCAGGATCGGGACGCGCGCCTCGAGGGCGGCCATGATCCGCTCTCGTTCGGCCTGAAAGACCGGCTCGTCGAACTGGTCAGGGCGGTACTCGCCGCCGGCAAAGATGACCGCATCGTACGCGCCAGAGGTCAGGTCGGGCACCATCTCGCCCAGATCCACCCGGACGGTGGTGCCCAGGATGCCCATGCGCTGCAGCACATTGTCCATGACCAGCGCGCGCGCCGGTCCGTGGATGAGCGAGATGACCCGCAAGGGCCCGCGCGTTGCGGTAGCGGTGGGCGTCGCAGTGGCAGTGGGCGTCGCGGTGGGACGATCGGTCGGAGTAGGGGTCGGAGTAGCGGTCAGCGTCGGAGTAGGCGTCAGAGTCGGCGTCGGTGTGAGGGTCGGCGTGGCCGCTGGCCGCGTTGAGGTAGGGCTGGCCGGAACGGCCGTTGGAGTCTGTGTGGCGGGCTGTTCAGGAAGCGGAGTAGGCGGCGCTCCACAGGTGCTCAACACCGTGCCGATGCCGGCCAGTCCGGTCAGGCGCAGGAACGCCCGGCGGGTCAGGCCTCGCTGTCCGACGCGACTGGACATAAGCGCGTCAATCCAGGCGGCGAGCCACAGTGATCATCTTGTCACTGTCGCTGTCGAAATCGTCGAGGTCGTAGGAACCATAGACCGCCTCGACGGCGAAGCCGGCGCGCTCCAGCAAGTGCTCCAGCTCGGCGCGGAACAGGTAGCGCAGCGAGAACGAAACGAGGGTGCGGTGTACAATCACCCTGGTCGTCCACGTCGTCGATCATGTACGTGACATAAACCGTCTGCCGGCCCAGGTCTGCCCTGTCGCTGCGCATCTTCATCAGCCGGTGGCCGGTCTCAGGGTCGATCATCACCTTGTCCAGCGACACCTGGCCGCGAAAGTCGAGCAACCGCCCCAGGTCGGGGTTGAACAGGTCGAGCAGCAGCCGCCCACCCGGATTGAGGTGATGGCGGATGCGTCTCAGCGACTCGATCTGGTCGTTCGGTGTGAGCAGGTGCATGAACGAGTTCAGGGCGACGAAGGCCAGGTTAAAGCGGCCGTCGAGCGCCAGCCGCCGCATGTCCTGCTCCACCAGCGTCACCCGGTCGGCCAGCCCTTCGGCCTCGATCTTGCGCCGGGCGATCGGCCAGCATCTTCGGCGAAATGTCCACCCCGGTCACCTGATAGCCCTGCCGGGCCAGGGGCAGCAGCGCCCGGCCGGTGCCGCACGCCAATTCCAGGATCGGCGGGCCGCACAGCGCCGCAAGCTGCTCGATCATCATCAGATCGGCATCCAGGCCGCCATGGTCGAGATCGTAGAACTGGGCGTAAGCGCTGTAATCGTCCATTGGTATGCTCCTCACCCTTGCGAGGGCCAGTCTACCACAACCGGGGAGTTTGGCCAAGATCTCCTGAGTTGTGTGTGCATTGCAGCCGCATGGCGGCGACGAAACGCGCCATGTCGGCATTGGAGATGCGGGAGGGGTGGCGCATCGGCAGCAGTATCCTGGGTCTGGCTGTACCGGTGGGGAACACCTTGGCGTGGGCCTGGCCGATGGGCGGCGCAGGCCGGCCCAGCAGGTGCATGAACAGCTCCTGGGCCGCCACTCCCCCGACCGGCACCACGATATCCGGCTGCACCAGCGCCAGCTCCTGCCACAGGTACGGCACGCAGTTGGCAATCTCCTCGCGGCTTGGCGCGCGGTTGGCCGGGGGGTTGCAGCGCACGACGTTGGTCACAAAGCAGGTGAGTTGGGGGTGCTCGACGCGCGGATCGGTCTCGGCTGACAACCCCAGCGCGATCAGCATCTGCTGGAAACGCACTCCTGACCGGTCCCGGGTAAAAGGCACACCGGTCAGATCTGCGCCCTTGTAGCCGGGCGCCTCGCCGACAAACAGCACGCGGGCATCCGCCGCGCCGTAACCGCGGACGATACGTCGCCGGTTGGCGGCCAACGCCGGGCAACGGCTACAGTCCTCAGCCGGATGCATCATGTTCGTCCACGCCTAGTCGGGCAACGGCAGCCCTGGCTGCTTGTGTCGTTTCAGGTCCAGCACCGTCGCTCGCCCGGTGCTCAACAGGCGATATGAGACGCTCGACGGTATCACCGTCAACTCAGCCGGCCCCAGCGGCGCCTGGCCCAACCCCTTGGTGTCCACTGTCAGTCGACCGTCATGGCATAGGATCAGATTAGCCTGGTGGTCGGCTGGCTGCCAGGGCCCCATCCCTTCACACAGCGTGAGCCGGACGGCAAACATATCCAGGTCGGCAACCAGCACCGGCCTGAAGGGCACAACCACCTGGTGGCTCATGGCCATCAGACTAACCTTCTCCAGGCGGCTTTCGCCTTTCAGGGCAAAGAGCCGGCGGTCGCCGTTGCGCCGGTCGACAACCACGCGCGGCTGTAGCAGTAGCACCAACGACGGGAGCATCGATGCACTCCGGTGACCAACCCCTTTCGGCACCACCGCCAGCTCGTGAGGCTGCAACACGACATCTCCCCAGTCGCTCTCCACGCTGATCGTTCCGCTATGAACCAGAAAAAGCTCGTCCTGGTCCACGTGGCGATGGGTCTGCAGCGTGCCCTGGCACAGAAAGATGCTCAGCATGAGGTCGTCGATCTGGGCCAGATCGAGCATTGAGAACGGCTGTGTCAGCCGGGCGCCTTGTTGGGCGATGCCGATCACCTCCAGTCTTCTTGTTTGTGTCACGTCATCATCCCACCCGTGCCGGCGTGATACCCTGCTGGGCCTGGTACTTGCCCGCCCGATCGGCGTAGGTCACCTCACAGGCCTCATCGCTCTGAAAAAAGACCACCTGTCCGATTCCTTCTCCAGCATATAGCCGGACCGGGCGCGGCCCCGTATTGGCGATGCACAGCGTCGCGTATCCTTCCCAGCCTGGCTCAAAAGGCGTCGTATTGACGACCACTCCACACCGGGCATAGCTGCTCTTGCCCATGCACAGCGCCAAGACATTGGCTGGCAAGCGAAGGTACTCCACAGTCCGGCCCAGGACGAAACGGTTGGGCGCCAGGTCGAATGTCGAGGCCCGCACGTCGACAAAAGAGGCTATCCCCTGCGCATCTCCCTGACTCACGGTCTTTGGATCCAGCACCCCATCGCCGTCCGCCGGCACCTTGAACTCCTCTGCCAGCCGGACGTCGTACCCATACGACGACAAGCCATAAGAGATGACCGCTCCTCGGATCTGCGCCGGCTCGAACGGCTCGATCATCCCTTGTTCCACGGCCATGCGCCGGATCCAGTGATCGGGCTTGATCGTCATGCGTGCCTCCTCAGTCCAGTCCCATTATAGTGCACAACAGATAACCTTGTCCAAAAGACTCTGTGCCCTAGCGGCCGGGATCGCGTTTGACCGATTTTGAGGATAGTGATATAATCGGAATGCCAAGATTTCGATTCTGTTCATGTGCTAGAGTTGACCGATGAAGGTGAGCTATCAGTTCTAGCTGGAGCGAGTCTTGATGCTAGAGATGTCCGGTTAACGGACGTTTCTGACCAAGAGGAGGAAAAGATGTCAGACGATCGCACGACCCCAATGCAGACACCCCCTGGTGCGAAACCACGGCGAGACGCCGCTCAGCAGGGCCAAGAAACCGTTGCCGGAGGCATTGAGCGCGACAGCGGCATGGCCCCGACCATTAACGTCCCACCGGGCCAGGGACCGGGGCCAGGCTTTGTGCGGGCCACTCCCTACGATGCTCCAACGCCGCCGCCCTATCAGCGCCCGCCGTCGCCGTTTGGCCCTCCCGGTCCGTCCCCTCCGGTGGGGCCGGCCACCAGGCGTCAGGCCCTGCCCAAGACCAGACCATGATTATCAAAGAACGGGTTCCTCCTACCTTTGCCTGGCTGGTCGTCGTGGATGGACCCGATCGCGCCTCGATTGGCAAGGTGCACAATCTACATCCGGACACGACGGTAGTTGGGCGGGCGGCAGGCAACCAGATTGTCCTGGCCGACGACACCTGCTCGTCCCAGCACTTCCGCATCCGGGTCGAAGCTCGGGAGGGTCAGGAACCAGCTTTTATGCTGTACGACATGGGCAGCCGCAACGGGACATTCGTCGGCAATCGGACGACCTACAGGAACCCGGAGAGCCAGGCCTATCGCCAGGAGCTGCATGACGGAGACTATCTCCTGGTGGGCGAGACGACGCTCGTTTTCAAGAAGATATAGGAGGCTGGGATGAAAGTCGTTTCGCAGAGTACTGCCGCTGTCCGGGTGACGACAAGCCCTTCCTCCCGCCCTGCCACGAGCGAGGCAAGCGAAGGGGATTGCGACCGCCATCCTGATAGTGGCATTGCTCTTCTCATTCGGTTGTCCGCTGCTGACTGGCGCGCAGGGCCCGGTGACCGTGAAAATCGACGATCTGAACACCGACAGCTACCCCGACATGAAGGTCCTGGTGACGGCCAGGGACGCCAATGGGGTTCCGATCCCGGACCTGGACATGGACAGCTTTGAGCTGATCGAGGACGGGAAGGTGTCCTTCAAACCGGCTCAAGTCACCACCCAGGTCAATCCCGATGCCACCGTCTCGGTCATGCTGGTCATCGACATCAGCGGCAGCATGAGGGGCAAGCCGATCGAAGAGGCCGAGCGAGCTGCCAACGCCTTCATCGACAAGCTGAATGCAACCGACCGTGCCGGCATCATAGCCTTCGCCGACGAGGTTGACCTCGACAATCTGGTGGACGGCAAGGAGATCGGTTTCACCACCGACAAGAACGCATTGCGGAACCTGATCGACCAGCTGGACACCAGGATCGGGTGGAACACCCCACTCTACGATGCCATCTACAAAGGCCTGGACCTGACCTCCAAGGAGCCGACCGGCAAGCGCGTCGTGATTGTGATGACAGATGGGCGCGATGAGCGTGACAATGCACAAGGAACGCCGGTGCCCGACAAAGGCAGCCGCTTCGCGCCCGACGATCCGATCAACGAGGCGACGCGGCAGGGCATTCCCGTCTTTACCATCGGCGTTGGTGGCAAGATCGACTCCGACTATCTCTTCCGTCTGGCCGCACGGACAGGCGGGCAGTACCAGGAGACGCCCAACGCCGAGGAGCTGACTACCCTTTTCCAGAACGTTCTCGACCAGCTCAAGCAGCAGTACTACCTGGACTATACCACCGGCCTGGCGGAAGACAACAGCTATCACGATCTGATGGTCCGGGTACATGTCCCTCAAGGCAACGCCTTTAGCGACGTCAAGTTCTGGTTGGGTGCAGAGGTGGTTCCGACGGCGCTGGTCGTTTCAGGTGCGGTACCCGATCCAACCGCTGAGCCGTCTGGGATCGCCGGGACGGCGTCACTACCGTCAGTCATACCGGAACCGACTGCCGAGGGCATTGTCGACAGGATCAAGGGACAGATCGAGGACAACCCGGGACTGGCCGCAGCTATCGGCGGGGGAGCCCTGCTCCTGATCATCCTGGTTGCGGTTCTGGTGGTTACCCTGCTGCGGGGTCGCAAGGCCAGACAGGCCGCCATGGCTGACTCTCAGTTTGAACAGCCGTACGTGCAAGAGCCCGGCATATCTTCCGGGGTGGATGCTACTACCCTGCCCCCCTTCGCCAGGGAGCCGATATCACCGGCGTGTCGAGGCCAAAGGCCGCTGGGCCACGCCCTTCGGCTGTCGCTGAGGAAGGCACGGTCGTCGGCTGGGGCGAGCCGGCCCCCGGCGGCTGGCCTATGGCCTCGCCCTCTGGCGGGGAGATGCGCCAGCCCGCCTCACCCTTTGGCCCGCCGCCGGGCGGGCGCGCCGCTCGAGGGTACGCGAGTCGTCGAGCGGGCGCCGAAGCACCTGGCCATGCTGGTCAACAAGACCCGGCCTGACCAGAAGCACGATCTCAAGGGCACGATGAATGTCGGGCGCGCCCCAGACAACCAGATCGTCGTCGATCATCCTACCATTTCCAGGCATCACGCCTGGGTCAAAGAGGACGGGGGCGAGTTCACGGTGTTCGACATCGGCAGCGCCAACGGCACGTTCGTAAATGACGAGCGGATCGAAGCCCCTCGCCAGCTGCAAAACGGAGACATCATTCGCTTCGGCGAGGTCGAGTTTGCCTTCACCAGGGTCTTCTAGCACGATCCGTGCTGAAAGTGGGCCGCTGGCCGGCCAGAGCTTTGCTCTGGATCGGTCTCCGTTCAGCATCGGCCGTGGCGCCGACAACGACTTGGTCGTGCCGGATACGCCCGTCTCGCGCAAGCACGCTTGCCTGGAGTTGCAGGGCGACCGTTGGCTCTTGCGCGACCTGGGATCGTCAAACGGCACCCTTCTCAACCGCCAGGTGGTCAAGGATAGCCCTCAGCCGCTTCGCAACGGGGATCTTGTTGGCATTGGCAACTCGGTGTTTGTGTTCGCGACACAGGCCCATCAGGCCGCGTCCCACGCAGGGGATCTTTGTCAGGTGGCACAGCCGCAAGGGCGGCCGGGTCAACCTGTCACATCCCAGCAGCGGCGGTCGGGACGGATAGTGGCGGCGGTGATCGCCCTGGTAGTGGTCGTGGCGATCGTCGCCGCAGTGTTATTCTTCAGCGGGCTGGTCGGCAAGGATAAAGAGGCCGAAGCGACACCGGGGCTGCCGTCGATCGGGTTGCCCACTGGGCTGCCGTCTGCCTTGCCCACGGGCCAAGTACCGACGGGGCTGCCGGTGCCGACGGGGGAGCTGCCCTTACCCACCGGGATGCCTGCCATACCTTTGCCCACGCCTTAGGCATCTCTTGTAGAGGTCAAGTATGACTATGCGGTTGATCGTCCAGCAGGCCCAGGGTACGGTGCAGACGCTGCGTCTGGACCGCGGCCTGCTGACCATCGGCCGGGGGCAAGATTGTGACCTGGTGCTGCCAGACACCCAGGTCTCGCGCCACCACGCCGAGCTGCGGCGCCACGGCGACCAATGGCTCGTTGTGGATCTGGGCAGCACCAACGGCACCTTTGTCGGCGGCGCGCGTCTGCGCCCTAATGAGGCCTGCCCCTTGCTGCCCGGTACCCCGGTCCAAATCGGCGACACTCAGCTCACCCTGGAAGAAGAGCCGTCGCAACCCCTGGCTTCCCAGGGAGTCTCCGCGCCCGGTCGGGCGCCACAGGGCATGAGAACGCCGGGCATGGAGGCCGAGTCAGTTGTTTCCGAGGGGGGGAACAGGACCTCACGGGGCCTGGTTGGGCTTGCCCGCGCAGCGGTTGTTGTCGGCGGCGCCCTGCTGATCATTGGCAGCCTCCTGCCCTGGATCCGGGTAGAGGTCACTCTGCCGCTGGTGGGCAAGATCCTGGATCAGGTCTTCGACGGCCTGGACAGCGGCCAGGCAGGCCTGTTCATTGGTATGGCAGTCATGGCCCTGCTTCTGGTTGTAGTCGACGTTGCAGTTCGGCGCGAACGGTCCAGGCTCTTTTCGGTCGTCCGTTGGCTCTGGGCCAGGCGTCTGGCCGGTCGGCCGATTGTGGCGGTCGTTGCCGCTGGGGTGGATCTCTATCGCTATTACGAGCTCGGCATCCAAGAGTTCCTCGGAATCAGCCTGATGGACATCTTGAGTGACCATCTTGGCAAGGAGATTCTCATTTTCATGCAGTTTGGAGTCTACCTGGCCGCGGTCGGCCTGGTCATACTGATCTTGGGAGGGCTGCTGCGCCTCCTCCTCAGCCGCCCGGGCTTGACGCACGGCAAAAAGGAAAGCAGATGATCGACGCATCTTCGTACTATGGTATTCTGCAGATACAGGGAGCGGGCAGCGGGCAGCACCCGGATGAGCATCCGCTGCTGAAGCCGGTGCTGGATATCGGGCGTTCTGGCGACTGCGATCTGATGCTTGACGATCCGCGGGTCTCGCGCCGCCACGCCCGGCTGAGCTACACGGCGCAGGGGTTCCAGATTCAGGATCTTGGCTCGGCCAACGGCACCCTGCTCAATGGCCAGCCCTTGCCTGCCACGCCGCCCCTGCCCGCTAAGCCCTGGCGACGTCGTCCAGGTCGGCAGCTTTCAGTTGGCCATCGCGTCTGGCCACGCGCCGAAGCGCCGCCACCCCCGGTGCTGGGCGAGCGGCTGTGCATTTCGGCCCAGCCACAGCCAGGGCTGGCTGTCTATGCCGCAGGGTCGCCTGACCAAGTTCCCCCTCGACAAGCCGCAGATGACACTCGGCCGGCAGGATGATAACGACCTGGTCATCCCCGCCAAGGTTGTTTCGGGCCACCATGCCCGCCTGGAGTGGATCGGCAACACCTACCGCATCGTGGACCTTGGCAGCACCAACGGCCTGGTCTACAACGGCCAACGAGTCCCAGCCATCAGGACCTGGCCGACGGCGATACGGCTGTACATCACCGACCAGGTGGCCATACGCTACCTGGCTGCCATTGGCCTGCTTCCTGTCGTGGAGAAAGAGCAGGAGGTCATCACCGAGCGCCTGCCGACCGACGAACAGCCGGTGCGCATCGGCCGGGCCAACGACAACCAGATCGTCCTGGACCACCCCCAGGTCAGCCGCTACCACGCCATCGTCGAGCGCATGGGCGTCGGCCGTTACCGCATCCGCGACCTGAAGAGCACCAACGGCGTCTTTGTCAACAACAAGCGCATCGACAACGAAACCTGGCTCAAGGAGGGCGACGAGATCCAGCATCGGCCCCTTCCCCCTCGACCTGCGCGAGGGTGGCGTCCGCCAGTTGGCCGACACCGGGGTCTGCGCATGGACGTCCTGGGCCTGCAAAAGTGGGTCTCCAAGGAAAAGAACCTCCTCCAGGATATCTCCCTCTCGATCTATCCCCAGGAGTTTGTCGCCCTGGTCGGCCTGTCTGGAGCGGGCAAGTCGACCCTCCTGAATGCCATGAACGGCTTCTGGCCGGCCACCAACGGCGCCGTGTTTGTCAACGACGTAGACCTCTACCGCAACTTTGACCTGTTCCGCAACGAGATGGGCTACGTGCCGCAGAAGGACATCGTCCACGCCGAGCTGACCGTCTACCAGGCCCTCGACTATGCCGCCCAGCTCCGCATGCCGGCCGATACCGTCGCCGGCCGAGCGCAAAACGCGCATCGATCGAAGTGCTTGACGACCTGGACCTGACCGAGCGCAAGGACCTGCCGATCCACAAGCTATCGGGCGGCCAGCTCAAGCGCGTGTCCATCGGCGTCGAGCTGCTGACCAAGCCCCGCCTCTTCTTCCTCGACGAGCCGACCTCCGGCCTTGATCCCGGCACCGAGTACAACATGATGAAGCTGCTGCGCCGCCTGGCCGACCAGGGGCGGACCATCGTCCTGATCACCCACGCCACCAAGAACGTGATGATGTGCGACAAGGTCATCTTTCTGGTGCGCGGCGGCTACGTGGCCTTTTACGGCCCGCCGGAGGAAGCCCTGGTCTATTTTGACCGCTACCGGACCGACCAGGAGCGCCGCGAAAAGGACATGGAGTTCGACAACATCTACATCGTCCTCGAGGACGACAAGCGCGGCAGCCCCAAGGAGTGGTCCGAGCGCTACCAGCAGTCGCCCGAGTACCAGAAGTACGTCGTGCAGCGGCTGCAGCAGCGCAAGCAGGCCGCCCCGACGCCCGGCCGCTGGCGCCGCGCAGCCGCGCTCCGGCGCCGATCACCGGCGGCGGCAGCTCGCCGGGTCAGCGCCCTGCGGCAACTCATCATCCTGTCTGCCCGCAACCTCAACATCCTGGGCCGCGACAAGCTGAGCCTGGCCCTCATGCTCCTGCTGGCGCCGGGCATCGGCCTGATGGACTTTATGTGGAAGCCAACCATGTTCGACCCGGTGGAGGGCGAACCGACCACGATCATCACCATGCTGTTCATGGCCGGCCTGATCACCATCCTGACCGGCGCCCTCAGCTCCGTGCTCCAGATCGTCAAAGAGACCGACATCTACAAACGTGAGCGGACCGTCGGCCTCAAGATCGGCCCCTACATCCTGTCCAAAGTATGGATTGGCGTCATCCTGGCCCTCTACCAGGCCTTTGTCTTTCTGCTCTTCAAGATCGATCTTTGTCCACCTCGAGCTGCCTGGGATCGAGTCCTATCTGGCCATCTACTTCACCCTCTTCCTGGGCACCCTGTCCGGCTACCTGTTTGGCCTGACCATCTCGGCTGGCGCGCCCAACCTGAACGTCGCCATCCTGCTGGTCATCGTCGTCCTGGTGCCCCAGTTCCTCTTCGCCGGCGCCCTCCTGCCGCTCGACCTGATCCCCGGCGGCGAGCAGATCAGCGTCGTTGCCTCCACCCGCTGGGCATTCGAGGCGATGGTCAACATCACCGGCTTTGGCGAAGTACTGGTCGACGATCCCTGCTGGGACGACCGACCCCAGGAGACGCACAGATGGCCAGGAGGGCTGGGAAGCACATGCTCAAGAAGAGCGACGCCGAAAAGAGGGCAGCCGGCTGCCAGTGCATGGGCTCGGCCATCTTTGAGACGTGCACCAAGTTCCCGGGCATCCTGAGCGACGAGTTCTACGACGACAACGCCAAGGCGGAGCTGGCCCGGGCTGCGCCGGTCGAGCCGGTCAAACCCCCACACCCTATCCTTCACCCACACCCTATCCTTCGCCTACGCCCTTGCCTCAGCCGAGCGACCCGGCCAAGATGGAGGAGTACATGGACGACAGCCGGGACCAGGGCGACGAAGTACCAGGCCGTCGGACAGGCAGCAGGGCGATGAGTACCAGGCCCAGCGCGAAGAACAGGGTGACGCCTATGCCGATGCCATGAAAGCGTATGGCGACGACAAGGAGGAATGGACGCCGCAACCGAGAGCAGGCGATCAAGGGCGCAGAAGGCCTGCTGAAGGCGGTCTTTAGAAACTTCTATCGGTCGTTCAGAGGCAACGTTGTCACCCGCTGGGCGTGGATGACCGCCATAATAGTTGTGCTGCTTGGGCTGATCATCTTCTTCCAGAAACGAAAAGACGTGATTTGAGCGCACATGCAAGACCTGGTGGGTAAAGCTTGGGGACGGTTCTTGATCATCGAAGAGCGGGGTCGCGGCGGGATGGCCGTGGTCTACCGCGCCTACGACAACGTCCTCCAGCGGACGGTAGCCCTGAAGGTGTTGCTCCCTCACCTGGCTGCCAATGCCGAGTTCACCCAGCGCTTCGAGAGGGAGGCGATCACTGCTGCCAACCTCAGACATCCGAACATCGTGATCATCTATGACGTCGGTTCACACGAGAGTTTTCAGTATATCGTCATGGAGTATCTCGACGGTCCGACCCTGCACGCAGGAGATCCAGAAGATAGGCCCTCTGCCTATCGACCGGGCTATCCCCATTCTGGGCCAATTGGCCAATGCATTGGATTACGCCCATCAACAGGGCCTGGTCCACCGCGACGTCAAGCCGGCGAACGTATTGGTTAGCACCCGTTATGCTCGCGATCACATCACCCTGACCGACTTTGGGCTTGTCAAAGCTGCTCACATGGCCAAGATCACCACCGAGGGGATGGCCAGTGGCACCCTCAAGTACATGTCGCCCGAGCAAGCCATGGGCAAGGAACTCGACGGCCGCTCAGACGTCTATTCGCTTGGGCGTCGTCGTCTATGAGATGCTGAGCGGCGAGGCGCCTTTTTCGGCGACGACACCCTATCAAGTCCTGCGCGAGCTGATACACAAACCGCCGCCACCCCTGGCGCCGCTCAACTCAAGTGTGAATATGCGGATGGAACAGGCCGTATTCCGGGCCCTCGCCAAGGAGCCGGCAGCGCGCTTTGGCACAGCCGGTGAGTTTGCCACCGCCCTGGCGTCGGCCACCGGCCTGGCGGTTGGCCGCCGACGGCGAGGGGAGTCGGCAGAGACCGAATCTCGCCGGCGAGAGATTGTCCTGTACCTGACCACCTCAGATGGCCGCCAGTATCCCGTATACCGTGGCCAGGTCACCATCGGCCGCGGCACCGACAACGACATCGTACTCCCGGTATCCCAGGTATCGAGACAGCACGCCTCTATACAGTGTGACCGGGAAGGTGTCGCATCGTGGACGGCGGCAGCACCAACGGCACTTTTGTTAACGGCTTTCCGCCTTCCGGCCGAAACCCCATGGCCCCTCCAGCCAGGCGATCGTCCTGGCCATCGGGCCGGTCAATCTGCTGGTGGTACTGCCTGCCTGTCGTATAGAGGCTGCTGGGACAGAGACGCTGGCCAGACCGAGACGGATCACGCACTCAATCCCGCGATGCCGATCCCGCCTGATGGTGCGGGACTCACTTCGCTTGACGAGTCTCCATTAGGAGGTGTCGATGAATTTCGAGATTGCCACGTTGACCGACACCGGTCGTGCCCGGCCCCACAACGAGGATTACGTGGATTATCATCTCCCCCAGGACCCGCGCCTAATGGACAGCAAAGGTGGCCATCTACCTGGTGGCCGATGGTATGGGGGGCCACCAGGCTGGAGAGGTTGCCAGCCACCAGGCGATCAAGCTGGTGATCGACCAGTACTACAGCGATCTGGCCCACGACGTGGGGACCAGCCTGGTAAGGGCCTACAAGGCTGCTAACCGACTGCTCTACGACGAGGCCCAGTCCGACCCGGCCAAGGCCGGCATGGGCACAACCCTGGTCGCGGCTGCCGTCGTCGGACGCAAGGTCTATGTTGCCAACGTGGGCGACAGCCGCGCTTATCTTATCGGCCAGGGTCGGATCACCCAGATAACCGAGGATCACTCGTGGGTTCAGGAACAGATCCGTATGGGGCTCCTCACGCGCGAGCAGGCCCGCGTGCATCCTCAGCGGAACGTCGTCACCCGCGCCTTGGGTTCCAAGCCATCCGTCGAGGTCGATCTGTTCGAAGGTGAGCTGACCGAAGGAGACGCGCTGTTGCTATGCAGCGACGGCATGTCGGGGCTTGTCGAGGACTGGGAGATCGAGGCTATCGTCCGCGAACAGTCTGCACAGAACGCCGCGCGGTCCCTCGTGGCCAAGGCCAACGAGCGAGGCGGCATGGACAACATCACCGTGCTGATCGTGAGCACTCGTAAGGAAAAGGCAACGGTCGTGGCGGCGCCGCCGGCCCCTTCCGAAGGGAAAAAGACGTTCCCGACGATCCCTTTGCTGGCCGGTGCGGCTGTCGCGATCATATTGCTGGTTGCAGGCATCCTACTCCTGCCGCCTTTGCTCAAGGGACAAGAGACGGTCACTGCGACCGCCGGAATCGTCGCGACGACTGCGACGCACCAGCGAGCGCAGGCACGCCTGCGTCGCCGCTCCAGACCCCTGTTCCGTCTCCCTCTCCGTCAGGGACGAGCCTGGGTCAGGGCGAAACCACTTCGCCTGCGCCGCCGACGGTCACCCTGATACCGACCAGGACCCCGACGCCGACTGCTACGCCCAAGCCGCCGTCGACCAGTCACCGGCCGCTACCTCGACGAGCGGGGTGACTCCGTCCCTGCCGCCGGCTGTTCTGGTCGCGCCTGAGGAAAAGGACGCTCGATCCTGCCGCCGGCAGGATGAGCTTTCGGTGGACCTATCCTCAGGCCTTGAAAGAGGGACAGGCTTTCCAGGTCCTGATCTGGAAAGATGCTGCCACGGAGCACCAGGGCGCCGCCGAATACATCCAAACGAATGAGCAAGAGATCGACCTTGACGCCATCCTGCCCGCGCGTGGCGGCCCGGGGAACTACTGGTGGAGCGTGGTCGTCGTCAGCACTAGCGGCACGGGAGATAGGCTCAGTCCAGAAGCAGGCCCCTGGCGTCTCGTCTACGTCGGGCCAGAGGTGTCACCAGAGCCGTCGGCAAAGCCCTCGCTGCCGCCGGTTGTGCCGGTTCTCACTCCCTGACATAGCATCATCGAAGGTGATGACATCATCGAGCGTCACAAAGGAAAGGACAACGAAGCAATGGACGAGCTAATCGGAAAGAGTTTTGGACCGTACAAGATCCTGGACAAGATCGGCGAAGGTGGCATGGCGGTTGTTTACAAGGCTTACCAGGAATCCCTGGGCCGCTACGCTGCCATCAAGGTGCTGCGAGCCGAGCTGGCCCGCGACGAGGAGTTTGTGGCCCGCTTCCGGCGCGAAGCCCTGGCCGTGGCCCAGTTGAACCACCCGAACATCCTGCACGTGTACGACGCCGGCGTTGCCAACGGCGTCTACTACATGGCCATGGGCTTTGTGGACGGCGGCTCGCTGAAGGACCTGATCGCGCAGGGGCCGGTCGAGCCGGCCTACGCAGCATCGATTGGAGCCCAATTGGCCGATGCGCTGGACTATGCCCACAAACAGGGGATTGTCCACCGTGACGTCAAGCCGAGCAACGTCCTGATGACCCGCGACGGACGGCCGATGCTGACCGATTTTGGCATTGCCAAGGCGTTGTACGAGAGCGCGGCCCTGACCCGGACCGGTATCAGCATCGGCACGCCGGAGTATATGGCTCCCGAGCAGATTCAGGGCCAGCCGGTGGATGGGCGCACCGACATCTATGCCTTGGGGATCGTCCTGTACGAGATGGTGACCGGCTGGGCGCCGTTCAGCACACCAACCCCGGTCGCCACCCTGTACAAGCAGGTGAATGAGCCGCCGCCGCCTCTGCACCAGGTCAACGTCAATGTTCCTGACTGGCTGGAGGGCGTGGTAGGCAAGGCGTTGGCCAAGCGTCCAGACGGACGCTACCAACAGGCGTCAGAGCTTGCCGCAGCGCTTCGGTCGCGGGGCGTAGGTGCGTCTCCGCTGGCGGCCGCCGCACCTGCCGTTGCCGCCGTTGGCCCCGATACGACAGCAGGGAGGCCGGCAGCCAAGGGTGCCGGATCACGCCAGCCGGGACCTGCAATAGCGGCGTCGGCGCCTACGCCGACTCCGGCTCCTATCGCCAAACCGGCCACCGCACGCGCGGAGCATGGCGCGACCCCGGTGCCTGGGGTTCCTGTCCAGGAGGCGCCCAAGAAGCGAGGAAAGGCGGTTCCTATTCTGATCGCGGCCATTGCCCTCCTGGTCGTTGCGCTGGCGGCTGGCGGGGCGTATCTGGCGTTGGGCGGCAAGGGCGACAAAGGACAGGACGTGGCGGGCGTCATAACCGTCGTCGTAGTCTCTGGCGATACCGCCGGGCCCGCACCCCCAACTGAGGTGCAGCCCTCGCCGACGCCAGTGATCATCGTCGCCAGCTCCACGCCTGCGCCGGCTGCCACGAACACCCTGGCGCCGGCTGCCACGAACACCCAGGCGCCGGCTGCCACGAACACCCAGGCGCCGGCTGCCACGAGCACTCGGGCGCCCACTGCCACGAGTACTCAGGCGCCCGCTGCCACCAACACGCCCAAGCCGGCTCCAACAGCGACCAAGCGGCCGGCCGTTGCGACCAAGAGCACATGTCCCGGCTGGTACCAAAAGCCACAGCCGGGCAAAGGGGTGCTACTTGATCTGAGAATCACGTGGGTAAGGAATCTGTCGGTCGAACAGATACTTCCGGTGCGGCTCAGTGGAATTGGACGATACGAGCCCAAGCAGGGCGATCGTTCCCGGGGCGGCTGCTCCTTGCCAGCTCACAGCCAGGCGAGCATCAGTTCCGAGATCAGATCGCAGGCTGGTGGATGGCGGGTACTATGCAAGCTCAAGGTTGACGGCTGGCAAGTCCTACATCTCGCCTGGATCTGGGACAACAGCCGCTCCGAGGAGCTCGTCTATCCGCTACGACCCGCCAGCCGGATGTAAGATGAGTGACAGGGTGATCGGTCGGACATTAGGTCCATACCAGGTCGTTCAGGAGCTTGGCCGGGGGGGAATGGCCGTCGTCTACAAGGCCTTCCAGCCCTCACTGCGCCGCTACGTCGCGCTCAAGGTCCTGCCGGACTATTTTCAGTCCGACCCGGAATTCGTCGCCCGCTTTCAGCGCGAGGCCCGCGCCGCTGCCCAGCTCAGCCACCCCAACGTCGTCACCATCTACGATGTGGGTGAGCAGGCCGGCGTTCACTATATCGCCATGGAGTATCTGGAGGGAGGATCCCTGCTCGATCGGCTGGCAAGGGGCCCCCTCAGTCCGGAGGAGGCGCTGCAGATTGTCGAGCAGGTGGGCAGCGCCCTTGACTTTGCCCACAGCCGCAGCCTGATTCATCGCGACATCAAGCCGGCCAATATCCTGTTCAGCGCCGACGGCCGGCCCAAAGTGACCGACTTTGGCATCGCCCGCGCCGGCGACACCAGCCGGCTGACCCGCGCCGGCGCCATGCTGGGCACCCCAGACTACATGTCGCCGGAGCAGGCCCAGGGCATGGCCGTGGATCACCGGGCCGATCTGTACGCCTTGGGCGTCATCTTGTACGAGATGTTGACCGGACGGGTCCCGTTCCAGGCTGACACACCTCATGCCATCGTATATGCGCTGATACACCAGCCTCCGCTGCCCCCTCGCCAGCTAAGGCCTGACCTGTCGCCGGCTGTGGAGGCCGTCCTGCTCAAGGCGCTGGCCAAGCGACCCAATGAGCGGTTTCAAACAGGCGCCGAAATGGCCGCTGCGCTGCGACGCGCTGCTTCTGCTTCAGCGCCGAGTGCAGCTGCTGTTCCTGCGCAGACCGCTGCTGAGCCTTCCTCCCGGTCCTACGGAGAGGGGAGAGGACCGGGAAAAGTAGCCGCCACGATTGACGGGGCCGAGCGTGTGGGGCACGAGCTGCCGGCAGTTGTCCCCCGCCGTCTAGCTCCTTGTCCCGAGGCTCGCAGGCGAGGGAAGGACAGGGTGCTGTCGGAGGGAAAGCGAGACAAGGTGAGATGCCCTCCCTGCCGTCGCCTGTCAGGAGGAAGGGACAACCGCTGATTTGGATTCTGGTCGGAGTTGTTGGTGTGCTGGCGGTGGTGTTGGCCGTCCTGCTGGCCCTGGCCATCCGCGGCGGCCTGAAGGCGGGCCCTGTGGCGGCCATCACTGTGGTGGCCACCAATGAGCCGCCCGCGTCGCCGGGTTCGAGCCAGCCCATCATCACTCAGGTGGTCACGTCGTGGCCCACAGAGGGTGGCGGTACACCGACGGAGCAACCACCCACTGCCGACGTAGCTATCCCCACAGCCTGGCAGAGCGAGACACCGGCTCCACCGAGCCCCACGCCCACTCCATCTGCGACTGCCACCAACACGGCGACCGCGACCAAGCGTCCGCCGCCTACCCCTACCAACGAGCCGGGAGTGATCGCCGATTTCGAAAGGTTTGGCACCTGGAAGCGGGGCGACCAGCCAAACGGATCCTTCACCCAGTCTGCAGCCCAGATTCACCAGGGCAGCTACGCCGGCCGGCTAGACTATCACTTTGATACGGACCAGAACGATTTCGTGGTTTTTGTGCAGGCGCGCTCTCTGGCCGGGCAGCCAACCAGCATCACCGCCTGGGTTTACGGCGATGGCTCTGGTCATTTTCTCAACGTCTGGATCAAGGATCAGGCCAGCCAGGTGTGGCAAGTGCCTCTGGGCCGGGTCTCGCATGCCGGCTGGCAGCAGATGGTGGGCGTCTTGGATGTCAATCAGCCCTGGCCGTGGGCCCACATCAGCGGGCCGGACAATGGGGCCATCGACTATCCGGTGTCCTTCTATGCTCTAGTCCTGGACGACGCTCCCGACGCTTTTGCCGGCAGCGGCACCATCTACGTGGATGAGCTGCGCTACGGAGAATCCCGGCCCTAGGGACCGGGACCTTGACCTAGCCGGTAATTCCCGCCAGGTAGTTCCTGGTCCGCTCGTCGCGCGGGGAGCTGAACACCTGGGCTGCCGGTCCGGCCTCTACCAGTTCTCCCAGCCACATAAAGATGACATAATCAGCCAACCGGCGCGCCTGCCTGCAGGATGTGTGTTACTACCACGATCGTCATGTCGGCTTTGAGCGCCTGGAGTTGTGCCTCGATCCGCTGCGCCGAGATCGGATCGAGCGCCGACGTCGGCTCATCACACAGTAACGCTTCGGGCTCTACGGCCAGGGCGCGGGCCAGGCATAGCCGCTGCTGCTGTCCGGTCGACAGCCGCGATGCCGGCGACCGCAGGCGGTCCTTAACTTCGTCCCACAGACCGGCGACTTGCAGGTGGTCCTGCACGACCTGGTCCAGAGTATTGCCGTCCCCCTTTGGCTGCGGGCGGCCCTGCTTGAGAAACAACCGCTGGCGATGGATGCGCGGCCCATAGGCCACATTGTCGTAGATTGACATCGGCAGAGGAAACGGTTTGGGGGCCAGCATCCCGATCCGGGTGCGCACTTCGGTCACATCCACACCTGGCCCGTAGATATCTACGTCGTCAATCAAGACCTGGCCGGTCACCCGTACCCCTTCGGTTTCTTCCAGGAGCCGGTTGAGGCTCTTGAGCAGCGTCGATTTGCCACAGCCAGACGGCCCGATGATGGCCGTGATGCCCCGTGGCGGGATCTCCACGGCGATATTCTTCAATGCCTGCTCGTCATGATACCACACATTTAGGTCTTCAGTACAAATGTGACACTCGGCCATTGAATCTCCTTACCGGATCACGTGCTTGGTCAGCCGCCCGGCCAGCCGCCGCGAGATCAGGCTGATCGCCAGGACGATAACAGTGAGCACCAACGCTGCGGCGTAGGCTCGCTCCCGCACTGCCGGGAATGGTGTGCCAAGCTGGAAAAACACCGCCAGTGGCAGCGAGGCAGCCGGGCTGAACAGCGAGTCGGGAAGCCGATCGGTGTAGCCGGCGGTGAACAGCACCGATGCCGCGTCGCCGATGCCTCGTCCAAAGGCCAGCAGCACCGCCGTCAGCAGGGCCGGCGCTGTCTGACGGACAACCACCTTGATCGCCGTCTCCAGCCGGGTGGCGCCAAGGGCCAGGGATGCCTCGCGGAGGGCATTGGGGACCAACGAGATCGCTTCGTCCATGCCTCTGACGATGATCGGCAGCTCGAGCAGGGCCAGGGTGATGATCCCACCCAGCAGCGACGCCCGCATCCCGACGGCCAGCATGATGATAAAGCCAAAAGCGCCGTAGACGATGCTGGGGATGCCCCACAGCACATCCAGCGCCAGGCGTGCCAGTTCGGCACGGCGCGTGCGGGCGGCATAGATCTGCAGGTAGAGTGCGATCGGCAGGCTGATCACCACAGCCAACAGGGTACCTCCTCCGGCCAGGTAGAACGAGCCGACGATGGCATTCAGGATACCGCCCTCCTTGCCCAGGTAGTATCCTCCCTTTGGCGTCTGCGTCAGCATGTCCAGGTTCAGCGCCGGCAGCCCGCGCCACACGATCGTGCCCAGGATCAGGACCAGGCTGCCCAACACGGTCACCGTCGCACCGATCATGAATACCTTGGCTATCGTTTCTTCTACTTTACGCCTGCTCATGTCGCACCTTCCATGCCACCTGTGCCGGATGTCTCGTGTGCCGCATGCGATTGGCTGTGCCAATCGTGGCGGCCTGCCGGCCCTATTCACTTCCCAGGGACAGCCGCACGATCACGACGCGTGCCACAACGTTGAAAGCCAGAACGATCAACAGCAGAACCAGCGCTGATCCCAGTAGCGCCGCGTCGTAGAGCGGAATCGACATCATCTCCCCATAGTTGTTGGCCAACAGCGCCGGTAGCGGGTAGGCCGCATCAAAGATAGAGTGCGGCATCTGCGGTACATTCCCGACTACCATCAGCACTGCCATCGTTTCGCCGAACGCCCGCGACAGCCCGAGCACCACAGCAGCGACCACACCCGGCCAAGCCCGGCGCAGCACCACCAGTTTGACCGTCTGCCAGCGGGTAGCGCCCAATGCCAGCGACGCCTCGCGCAGCCCTTGCGGTACTGCACGGATCACCTCTTCGGCGACCGCGATCACGATCGGAAAGATCATCACCGCCAGGACCAGGCCCCCGGCCAGGACGCTGTAGCCGGTTGGGTTGTCGCTCTGAAACAGGGGCCCAATCAGGGGAACGGGGCCTAGCCACCGGCTTGTGACCGGTGCAATCTGCTCCACGAACGGCACGATCGTCAGCACCCCCCACACGCCATAGATCACCGACGGAATGCCGGCCAGCAGGTCGATGAGCGGCTTGGTCCACCTGTAGATCCCGGCTGGGGCGTATTCGACCAGGTAGACGGCCGTCAACAGGGAAAGCGGTACGGCGACGAGCATACTAACAGCAGTGACCCAAAGCGTGCCGACGATGAACGGCAAAAAACCAAACTCGCCAGACGCCGGCCGCCATTCGGTCGAGAACAGCAGCTCGCTCAGTGGTTTTGCTGTCAGAATCGGCTGCGAGCGCACGAACAGCACCACGGCGATCAGCGGCAGGAGCAGGCCGACCAGCAGCGTCAACAAACCCATCAGACGCCGCGCCAGCCGATCCTGCCCCAGCCGCGAGCGGCTCTGCATGCGCCGGCCTACTTCTATGAGATCCGCGACTTGGCTGCGGATCTTGGTCAAGAAACGGTTTCCGTTCGCTTGGTCCACTCCGCTTGTGCTCCGGGACTGCCTTCGATCGCTCACGCTCCGTCCCACTCCCTGTGCCTGGCGCGCCCATGACCCATCCTGTGCTGCCTGTGCCTGCACCACTCCGTCCCGTAGCGGAGCGGAGCGGGCAGGTGCAGGCGGATGGGCGCAGGATGGGCCGCGGCGCTTTCCCTCGGACAGAGTCCCGTCCTTCCCTCGACTCCGAGTCTCGGGACAAGGAGCGGGACTGCGCGGGGACCTGCCTCTGGGGAGCCCCTACTCCAGTTTCTTGAGGACTGCGTCCATCTGCTCCTGCGGCAGGGCAATGTAACCAGCCTCGTCCACGAACTTCTGGCCGTCGGTCAGGATCCACAGGATGAACATCTTGGCCAGACTCCCCTCCACGGCCTTGCCGTTTGTCACTAGGTTCTCATCGCGCGCCGGCGGCGAAGGATAGTTCCCACTCGCCACGGCTGCGACAGCCTGATCCTTGGTGTCGCATAGCTCTTCCGGGTCGGCCAGGTTATTGCCGTTGGCGTCGATGGATGCGGCGCGTGCACCGGCCACCGGCAGGCCGGTGCTAAGGTCGAATAGATAGTTCAAGTTATTGAAGCCGATACCAAGCGGATCCTTGATAACTGCGTCCAGCAGCCCAGGATCGCCATAGACCGCGATCCCCTTCAGATCTTCCTGCTTCTTGTCCAGGTATTTGGCCCACGTTTCTGCTGCGCCGCACGCATCCGAGCGGGTATAGACGTGAATCGGGTCCGTCACCTCCGGCCGGCCCACCGCCTGCCCCCATGTCGTGATCTCGCCGGTGATATAGATCCCGATGAACGCCTCCTTGGTGAGCCCCTTGGCATGCAGATCTTCCCACACCGGGTTCTTTTCGTTGACCGAGACAAACACGGCATCCTTGACCACCGGTACCCAGAAGGCGCCCTTGGCCTCCTCCTCTGGCATGATCGCCCGTGAGACCATCCCGATGTCCACTGCCCCGGCCAGTGCGTCGGTCATCCCTTTGCCGGCTCCACCGGCCGAAATGTCAAACTGGACGCCGGGATGCACTTTTTGGAACTCTTCGCCCCATCGAACCATCATCGGGTACAGTGCCCACGCACCCGAAATGGTTATCTTGCCTGTCAGCTCACCGCCGGTCGTCTGTGCCTTTGACCCCGTCGTCGATTGGCCGCAGCCGGCGAGTCCCGTGAGCAACGTCATTGCCAACAACGCTAACACAATCTTTCTCAAGTTTGCGAGCACAGTCAGTCTCCTTCGCAGATTCTTGGATCTATCATACTGGCTACATCAGCCGCCCCGTCCGCTTGCGCTATGGGATTCCCTTCTGTCGCGAGTCCCCTGGGGGGACCTGCGTCGACTCTGGACATCACGCGCGCTGCGAGATCCAGAACGCAGAATAGGCTTGCTCCCGACCAGAACCAGATCATAGTCTGTCTCAATGACCTCGCGGTGGAGCTGGCGGTCGAGCGATCCCTGGCGCAGCCGCAGGGTGGCCGCGATCCCCGCTTGCACCAGCTGCTGAGCGGCCTGACCCACGACCGTGCTTTTGGTCGTCAGTAGAGCAGTCAGGTCGCCCCCATCCTCTGAAGGGGATCTCTGTAGCACAGGCGGCACCACTGCCAGGACGGTGACGGCGGCACCACTCAGCCGGGCCAGGTGCACCGCCCTGGCCAGGGCTGCCGGACCGGATGGATCGTCATTACCCTGGACGACGAGGAGCAGTTTGCGTAGCAGCCTTGGCCAATCCTCTGGCACGGCATCGTCGAGGGCGGCAGGGTCATCGCCGGTAATGGACACGGACTCTGCTCCCAGCAGCCTTCCCAGTGCCTGGGCATAGTCGTGCAAACCGGACCGGTCACGGGCCTTCACCCTCGTTGATGCACTGTCTACCACCAGTAAGCGCAAGGCGCGGCGGGCTCTACCCGGCCAGACGTCAGCCATCAGCGAGTCGATAGCCGACGGCTCGCCCCGCACCAGGTACACCGACGTCCCTCGGGCGTCCACTTCCGTCCCGCTCTCTGCGTCGCCGGAGTACCATCGCTGTTCCGCTGCTGCGTCCCCGCGGCACAGGGGCATTGCAGGGTGGGCTGCCTTATTGCGTGGATTGATGGGCGGCAGGGCAGCCAGGATCGCCTGGCGTGCCTCCATGTCGTTGGGATGGGCCATGGCCACCGTCAGATGGCCATCGTCTTCGGCTACCGGCAGCGCCTGGTAGCGGCAGGCCAGGTCAAAGGGCAGCCGCCGGGCCACCTCCGGGTTTATGCGCATCCCCTTCAGGGGAAAAGTCAGCTTGTCTAATGCCACCGCTCGGAACATCAACCTCGTCACTCCATGTGCCGCATGCCGATTGCACTGGCAATCGTGGCGGCGTGTGCCTGCTGAGCAGGACACGTGCAAACTTTAGTCGGTGGAGGTGACAAACGTCGTGATAAACCTGTGACAAACCTGTGACAGATCTAGAGTTCTTGCCTGTCCAGGATTATCCAGGCGGCGACCAGGCAGGCAGCGATCAAGCCCAGGCTGATCCCGAGCGCCGGCCAGGATCTGGCCGACGGATCGGTAAAGAGCGCCGTGCCCCAGGTAACCAGTTGTCCGGGCAGGTATTTCCCCAGTCCGGGAATTGACGGCAGCGCCCCCAAGACCGCTATGGCACCAATGCCAAGCCCAGCGGCCACCGCCTGTGACTTGGCAATGGTGCTGGCCAGCAGTGTCAGGGCGACGTAGACCAGAAAATAGAGCCACAGCATCAGATTCAGCACCACCCAGGCCGATAGATCGGGTGCGCTGAACAGCAGCATCGTGTAATAATAGCCGCCCAGCCCGGCCAGGCCAGGCATCCGAGAAAGGCGAGGGCCAGCGCCACGAATTTGGTCAGGAGAAAGACGGCGCGGGGCAGCGGCTTGACCAGCATCAGGACCGCCGTTCCCCGCTCCTTCTCCGTGGCCACAGCGCCCATGGTCATCAGATAGGCCACAAGCACCCCAAACAGGCTCAGGTTCTTCACATACTGGGCGATGGCATCGCTTATCGTCGGTGTGGGGATCAACGACAGGAAATCCTCGCCTCCCGGCACCAACCCCATCATTTCTGGCAAGAGCTTGGCGAAGAGCGGTGACGACAGGCCAAAGAAGATCAGGATCACGGCCATGACCAGAAGCCGGTGCGTCCGCACCAGTTCTAGTACCTCTTTGCGCAGCGAGGCGTAAAAGCTCATTCCGTCCCCTCCTGACTCCCCTCAGTCGCTTCCCCCACCAGCCGCAGGAAAATGTCCTCCAGTGACGGGGTGACGATCTGGTAGCGGCGGAGGATCACGTCAAGCGCTGCGGCCTTGTGGACAACCTGCGCCAGCAGCTCGCGGCGGGCTATCTCCAGGTCTTTGACGACAACCCGTGCCACTGTCCCCGCCTTGGGGAGCGGCCGCGGCTGAGGTGACCCACTCCAGCCCGCGCAACGCTTCCAGCAAGGCTTCAAACGCCGGTTCCGAGCCTTCCTCGCATTCCAGCTCAAAAGCGGGCACCGTGTAGCGGTCCAGTAGCTCGGCCTGCGGCGCCTCGACGACCAGCTTGCCGTGGTCGATGATGCCCACCGTGTCGCACACCCGCTCCACGTCCTGGAGGATGTGGGTCGACATGAACACGGTGCACTGGCCGCGCAGCCGGCCGATCATCTCCAGGACTTCTTTGCGCCCACCAGGGTCGAGGGCGCTGACCGGCTCGTCCAGGAAGAGGACCTCTGGCCGGTTCACCAGTGCCTGGGCCAGCCCCAGGCGCTGGCGCATTCCGCGTGAAAAGCCGCCGATGCGCCGCTTGCCGACCTGGCTCAGGCCGGTCAGCTCCAGCAGCTCCTTGGTTCGCGTGCGGCGCTCCTGGCTTGGCAGGCCGAACAGTCGCCCGACGTGGTCGAGGAGGTCGGCTGGCGTCATCCACCGGTAAAGGGCCGGTTCCTCGGGCAGATAACCGATGCGTGCTGCTACCCTGCCGCTGTTGGTGATCTCCTCGCCGGCAACCCAGGCGCGCCCTCGGGTCGGCTTGGCCATGCCGGTGAGCAGCCGGATCGTCGTCGTCTTGCCTGCCCCGTTTGGGCCGAGAAAGCCAAAGACGGTGCCCGGTTCCACCGTGAGCGTCAGCCCATCCAGTGCATGCACCGGCCCATAGACCTTTGTCATCCCTTCCGTTCGGATGGCCGCCATCCCCCTATTCCTCTCTCCCGATCAGGAGGTAGACCAGCGGGCCGAACAGCTCGCCAAAAATGATGATGATGGCCCACAACCACTTGGGCCCCCTGGTCTTGTTGCGGCGAGCCAGGTCTACCAGGCAAAAGATGGCGAGACCCAACTGCAATAGGAGCACCGGAATCAAGAAAGGCAAATAGTCAGCGATTGTCTTGGCTTCCTCCATTTCTCCCTCCCCTTGTTTTGCAGCCATCAGATACTCAAGACGAGCTACCTGACGGCAGTGCAGCTACAGAGCTGCCGGCTTCCGTCAGGCTATTATATACCACTGTCGTATCTTGTCAATCCAGGCCTCGGAGGTTCAACCCCGGGAATCTGGCAGTCCGGCGAGTGCCGGCAGCGACTACGTGACAGGCTGGCAATACCGCACACGGCCCGGCAGGTCTGCGCTCCGGTCTTGATGCGAGTTACCTGCCGTTCCCAACCCAGGAGAACTTGACGCCCGGCCTCGACGCTAGTACAATAGCGCCAATCCACCGGGCGGCGGCACAGCGTCTGGTCTGCGGCCAGGTGGTCCGTATGCATAATACTCGAGAAGGTCTGGCTCTACCATGCCGATTTGCCAATCAGCTTGTCCTGTCTACACCAACTCAATCCACCACGACGGGTCGCCCCGCTACGTGCGCCGCGGCGACAGTGGATGCAGTGACCCTGTGCTGGGTGACGAGATCACCATCCGCCTGCGGGCCGGTGTCGACGCGCCGATAGAGCGCGTCTTGATGCGCACCTGCCCTGACGGCGAGCAGCTATTGACTCCGATGCAGGCCGGCGAGACCGGTCCGGCCTGCCGATGGTGGCACGCCCAAATACGCCTGTCCATGCCATCGACCGGCTACCGCTTCCTGCTGTTCACTGCCGACGGTGTTTGGTGGTACAACGGCACGGGGCTGCATCGCCACACGCCGACCGACGCCGACGATTTTCAGGTGCTGGCCGATTATGATGCGCCGGCCTGGGTCCGCGACAGCGTCTTTTACCAGATCTTCCCCGATCGCTTTGCCGACGGCGATCCGGGGAACAACGTTCGCGACGGCGAATTCGAGTACCGCGGCCAGTCGGCCAGAGCTGTCCGCTGGGGCGAGCCGCCGCTGCCGGACGGCCACCCGGCCAAGCTGGTCCAGTTCTTTGGCGGTGACCTGGCAGGCATCGAGCAGCGGCTCGACTACTTGGCCGACCTCGGCGTGAATGCCCTCTATCTCAATCCGATCTTTACTGCCTATAGTAACCACCGCTATGATGTGGTAGACTATTTCCACGTGGATCCGCACCTAGGAGGCGATCGGGCGCTGGCATCGCTGCGCCAAGCCTGCACATCGCGGGGCATGCGGCTGATCCTGGACATTGTCCCCAACCACTGCGGTGTGGCCCACCCGTGGTTCCAAGCCGCGCTGGCCGACCGCGAGGCGCCGACCGCCGAGTACTTCTCTTTTCGCCCTCCAGACGACTATGCCTCCTGGCTGGGCGTGCGCAGCTTGCCCAAGCTCAACTATCGCAGCCAGGCGCTGCGCGAGGTGATGTACGCCGGCCCTGATGCCGTCTTTCGTCACTGGTTGCGCCCCCCCTACCATGATCGACGGCTGGCGGCTCGATGTGGCCAATATGCTCGGCCGGCAGGGCCCGGACCAACTAGGCCACGAGGTCCTGCATGGCATCCGCCGCGCCGTCAAAGAGGAGGATCCGGCGGCCTATCTTCTGGGCGAGAACTTTTTCGACGCCACTGGCCAGCTCCAGGGAGACGGGCTTGACGCGGCCATGAACTACACCGGCTTTTCCAAGCCGCTAAGGTACTGGCTGGACCGCTTCCAGGTTTCTCAGCACGGAGAGCCCAGGCGCATTGTGTCGGAAGCGCTGTGGCCTGCCACGGCAATGGCAGATACCTGGCAGGCACATACCGCTGCCATCCCGTGGACCATCGCCCGCCAGCAGTTCAACCTGCTCGGCAGCCACGACACCCCGCGCATCCTGGAGATAGTCGCAGGGGATCTGGCACGCAGTCGGCTGGCGGCCGGCTTGCTGTTCACCTACGTCGGCGTGCCCAGTATCTACTATGGCGAAGAGGTCGGCCTGACAGGCGACAATCGTGCGCCCATGCCGTGGGACCAGGCCGCATGGAACCAGGAGCTGCGCGCCTTTTACCAGACCCTCGTCCATTTGCGTCGCACCTCGCCGGCGTTGATTGCAGGTGGGTTTCAAGTTCTGTCGGTCGAAGACGAGACGATCTCCTACCTGCGCGATGCGGACGAGGAGCAGATTGTCGTTGTCGGGCACCGGGGCCCCGCGGTGCGCCCGGCGCAGCCCCTGTGGGTGGCGTCGGGGGCCATCCCCGACGGCACCGAGTTCGTGGAGCTGTTCAGCGGCATCCGTGCAACCGTGGCAGGCGGGTGCCTGCCTCTCCCTTCGCTACCGGTAGGAATCAGCATCTGGCGAACTCACCCCGGCCCGACTAGTGGGGTTATCTCGGAATAGCGGCGATTCGGGTTGTGCCACCCGAGGTCACTTGTGCACGGATCTCTGATTTCTGTGGGTTGACGCTGGGCCGGGTTCGTGATAAGATCGGACCAATTGGCGATGTACAAGGATCTTGAGAATGATGGCTGACACTCACGGCAAGTCAATCCGGGTTGTCCTGGCCGACGACCATGCTGTGGTACGCAAGGGTATCCGCGAGTTCCTGGAGGAAGAGGGCGACATTGTCGTGGTGGCCGAGGCGGCCGACGGAGCCCAAGCAGTGTCGCTCGTGGTCGAGCATCGTCCAGACGTGGCCGTCTTGGACGTTCAAATGCCAGGGACGGGTGGCATCGAGGCCACGCGCCAGATCAAGGCCCAATGCCCTGAGGTGCGGGTGCTGATCCTCACCGCGTACGACGATGACCCATACATCTTTGCTCTGCTTCATGCCGGCGCCAATGGCTACATACTCAAGACAGCAGATTCGGCCGAGCTGGTGCGGGCGCTGCGGGCCGTGCACCGCGGCGAAACGGCGCTCGATTCGGCTGTGACACACAAGGTAGTGCAGCAGTTGACAACTGGCCGCCCCTCGGCGCCATCCCCTAACGGAGAACCAGGTCAGGCTGCGGCCGAGCCCCGAAGCAAAGGCGTCATGATCGAAGCTCTTACCGAGCGGGAGGTAGAAGTCCTGCGCCTGGCCGCCAAGGGGTTGACCAACAAAGCCATCGGCCACACGTTGGGCATCAGCGATCGGACTGTGCAGGGCCACCTGGCCAACATCTATGGCAAGCTGAGTGTCAACAGCCGGACAGAGGCGGTGACCCAAGCCCTTAAGCAGGGCTGGATTGTGGTCGAATAAAAGTGTCTGGATGGCGTGACCGGTTTCGTGGCTTGAGGGTCCAGATCATACTCTGGACTGTCTTGCCGCTCACCCTGGTGCTCATCGGGGTCGCTTTTACCGGTGTCTATAGCCATGAGCAAACGATGCGTGTCCTGGTCGGAGATCGAGACCGCGCGCTGGCCCTGCTCGCAGCCAGCCAGGTGCGCGACTGCTGCACGAGCGGATCATGGCGCTCCAGGCATTGGCGGCCCAGCCCGCCCTTCAGGGCACGGACCGGATCGCACAAGGTGCGTCTCTCCAGGCAGCGAGTGACCTCGATGGGCAGTTTTCCGGTGGCATTGTCCTCGTCGACGAGGCAGGGAAGCTGCTGGCAGGTGTGAGAGATGGCTCAGGCTGGGCAATTGAAAGCGGCCAATCCTCTGACACTGAACTGCCGAATCTCCGCCTTTCTGCGCTAGCCGCAGCCGCCATGGCTCACCAGTCACCAGTGGCCAGCCCTGCTTTAGAGACCTCTGTGGGGGATTGGATGTTGCTGCTCGGCGTTCCGGTCCACTCGGCCACCAGCGGGAACGGTACTGAGCCCACGACGGCCGTCCTGGTTGGCCCTGTCTCGTTGAGCAGTCTGGGATTGGACGAGGTGCTGAGCCGGGTACACGCGCCGGTAGGTGAGCATGGGGTGGTCTCGCTGATCGCGCTGGCCGACGGGCAAGCGTCCGGGCAGGTGTTAGCCCAAACGCCGGCCGATAACAGCCCGTCCCCTCACGCCGGTCACGCAGCGGTAGCCCTCGACCAAGTTGCCCCTCTCCTGAGGGAAGGGGCTGGGGCGACTCTGTACGACGCCCCTGATGGCCAACGGATGTCACTGGCCTATGCCCCGCTAGATCTTGAAGGGCTCGATTGGTGGGTGATCGTCGAGCAACCCTGGCACGAGCTGGTCGGTCCCGTCCTGCGCTATTCACAATTCGTGCCACTGGTGGCGGCCCTGGCGGTGGTCGTCTCCTTGTTGACCCTCTACTACGGCATCCGCTCTATCGTCCAGCCATTGCGGGCCCTCGGCCAGCGGGCCGAGCGGGTGGCCTGGGGCGACTTTGACGGAGCCGGCATCGGCATGCCGGTCGGCGGCGTGCGCGAGATCGAAGACCTGCGTTGCACCCTGGACCAGATGGCCAGGCGCGTCCAGAACTATCAGATCGGGATGCACGACTATATCGCCGCCATCACCCAGGGACAGGAGGAGGAGCGAAAGCGGCTGGCCCGTGAGCTCCACGACGACACTGTCCAGGCGCTCATTGCCCTCGGTCAGCGGGTGGAGATGGCCCAGAAAGCTTTACCCGGCGATCCTGACCATGCTGCAGAACGTCTGGCCACTGCCCGGGGCATGATCGCCGAGTCGTTGGAGAGCGTCCGGCGCTTTGGTCGCGATCTCCGCCCTCCCTACCTCGACGATCTAGGGCTTGTCCCCGCGCTGGAGATGCTTGCCCGCTCTGAGGTAAAAGATGGCACAGGTCAGGCCGAGTCTGGCGAGAGGCAAGGGCCGGTCATCGAGCTGTCGACCGTGGGGCCGGTGCGCCGCCTGTCACCCGACATGGAGCTGGCTGCGTATCGTATCGTGCAGGAGGCGCTCAACAACGTCATCCGGCATGCGCAAGCAACCCATGCGTGGGTGGAAGCCCGTTTTGAGACGGATCACCTGGTGTTGGTTGTGCGCGACGATGGCCAGGGCTTTGAGGTGCCGCGCCTACCAGACGACCTGGCTCGCCGTGGGCACTTTGGCCTGATGGGCATCCAGGAGCGAGCGCTCCTGTACGGCGGGCAGGTGACTATCCATTCCTCGCCGGGCAAAGGCACGATACTCCAGATCCGGCTGCCCAATACCAAAAACCAATCTGAGTGAAACTTTATACCCCCCCGCCAAATAGCGGGGTATAGAACAGGCTGTTTGGCGCTTTCCTCTCTGCGCGAGAGCGGCTATACTTGGCTCGACACTGGAACAGCGGCAGTAGTTCGCGTTCCAATCTTGTGTGGAGAGGTGAGAATGACTGCCAAGAAGAGCCGTAACACCGTCGAGTCAACGGCGATTCCCTCAAGGGAACGCGCTGACAAGCGCGCTCGTTTTGCCCCTGAAGAAAAGAAGGGACAGCGCGGCGCATCGCCGCTAGTCCTTGTGGGTGGCATCCTGATTGTTCTGCTCCTGATCGGCGGCGCAGCAATAGCTCTGCCGCGCCTGTCCCCCTCGGCCTCTGCCGGCCAGGTAGGTACAGCTGCTGACACTGGATCAGCGGCACTACTCAAGCCCGCGACAACTACTCTAGCCACGCCGCAGGAGTAGTGCAGCCAGCCAGAACACCGGCCCGGCGAGCCCTGCCACCCTGGGCCACGACCCTTATCCCCTGATAGCCGCCGAAGACGGCGCTGTGCGGTTACCGCTATCTACCTTTGACGACTACAAGGCTCATTTCTACACCTACATGGTCAACGGTCGCCCTGTCGAGTTCTTTGTCGTCAAGAGCCAGGATGGGGTGGTGCGGGCAGCCTTCAACGCGTGTGACGTCTGTTTCCAGGCCAAGCTCGGCTACCGCCAGGAGGGGGATGTGATGATCTGCAACAACTGTGGGCGGCGCTTTCCCACCGACCAGATCAACGAGGTCCAGGGCGGCTGCAACCCCTCGCCGTTGACGCGGACGATATCGGGTGACACCATCATCATCCTGGATACTGACCTGGCTCAGGGCCTCTCCTTCTTCTAGGACGGCAGCTACCATGCGCTTGATTGACGTTGCTCTCAACAACCTGGCCCGGCGCAAGGGCCGCATGGCCCTGCTGGTCTTGGGACTGACCATCGGCGTGGCCACCGTCGTCACTCTCGTGGCCATCACCGAAACGATGCAGGCCGACGTCGCCGTCAAGCTGGACGAGTATGGCGCCAACATCCTCATCGTGCCCAAGGCCAATGACCTGTCCTTGTCCTACGGCGGCGTGACCGTTGCCTCCGCTGCCTACGACGTTGGGCAACTGACCCTGGCCGACCTGGATCGTCATCGGCACGATCGAGAACGCCCGCAACATCAGCGTCGTCGCCCCCAAGCTGCTGAGCGCTGTCACGCTGGGCGGCCAGCAGGTGCTGGTGGCCGGCGTCCGCTTTTCCGACGAGCTGCGGCTCAAGCAGTGGTGGGACATTGAGGGGCAGGAGCCGGCGACACCCGACGAGGCATTGGCCGGCGTTCGCCTGGCCCGGGCGCTTGACCTTCATCCTGGGCAGTGATCTGGAGATCGACGGTCAGACCTTCCGCGTGGTCGGCATCCTGGCCGAGAACGGCTCGCAGGACGACGATATCCTGTTCGTCGATCTGTCGCGCGCCCAACAGGTGATGGACAAGCCGCAAGGGCGTCAGCCTGGTCGAGGTCGCCGCGCTGTGCACCGACGTGCCCGGTGGAGGATATGGTCGACCAGATCGCCGCCGTCTTGCCTCAGGCTCGCGTGACGGCCCTGCGCCAGGCGGTGACGCTGCGCATGGAGACGGTCGGGCAGCTGGAGCGTTTTGCCCTGGCCGTGTCGGTCGTAGTCGTCGTCATCGGCGCGCTCGTGGTGCTGACCACGATGCTCGGCGCTGTGGCTGAACGCCGGCAGGAGATTGGCCTGTTCCGGGCGCTTGGTTTTCGCCAACGGCACATCGTGCGCATCATCCTCAGCGAGGCTGCCCTGGTCAGCCTGGCCGGGGGTATGATCGGTTGGCTGCTGGGCATGGTCGCCGCCCTGGTCCTGGCGCCGCGCCTGGCAAACGTCAGCGCGGCGGTAGTGTGGAATCCGCTTCTGGCTGTTGGCGCACTGAGCGGCGCACTGCTCGTGGGTCTGCTGGCCAGCCTCTACCCGGCCCTCAATGCTGCGCGGCTGGATCCCACGACCGCCTTGCGATCGCTATAAACTCTAATGCAGACCTGACAGGTCCTGGCGGAAAAAGACGGATGATTGAACTCACTAACGTTACCAAGACTTATAACGGACGCCTTTCGCCTGTTCACGCCCTGCAGGGCGTCGACCTGAAGGTGGCAGAGGGCGAATTTGTGGCCATCATGGGGCCGTCGGGCTCGGGCAAGAGCACCCTCCTGACCGTGTTGGGGGCGATGAACTCGCCGACTGAGGGGCAGGTAGTGATCGACGGCATCGACGTCTACCGCCTGCAACCGGAGCAGCAGGCCGACTTTCGCCACGAATACGTCGGCTTTGTCTTCCAGCAGTTGCAGCTCCTGCCCTACCTGACGGCCCAGGAGAATGTCCTGCTGGCCCTGGCCATTGCCCGCCTGTCCAAGGCGGAGAAGGTTGCCCGCGCCCGCCGGGCCCTGGCGCAGGTGGGGTTGAGCGGCAAAGAGGACCGGCTGCCCTATCAGCTTTCAGGCGGTGAGCAGGGCCGGGTGGCGGTAGCGCGAGCCGTCGTCAACCAGCCGCCGCTCCTCCTGGCCGACGAGCCGACCGGTAACCTGGATCGCGTCACCGGCGTGCAGGTGCTGGACCTTCTGAAGGAATTGAACGCCGCCGGCCAAACCGTGGTCATGGTCACCCACGACTCGCAGGCCGCAGCCTATGCCGGTCGCACAGTGCAACATCCTCGACGGGCGTATCGTCTCAGACCAGACATGACAGGTGGTTCTGGCCTGTAGCACAAGCCCGGTCTCGTTTCAGAGGCCGGGTTTTCACTTTTCCGCAGATTGCCTCTTGACAAAAATCGAAATCTATGCTATATTATCTAATGCATAACTAGATAATGTATAGGCAAGTGCGATGAAGAGCCAGGAGCAGATGCGCAAGGGCACTACGACCGTGATCGTTCTGAGCCTGCTGCAAGGGGTGGGCCGAGCAATGCACGGTTATGAGATCATCCGCGAGCTAGAGGCGCGCAGCCAGGGATACTTTCGTTTTCAGGAGGGCCTGGTCTATCCCCGTCTGCACGAAATGGAGCAGCAGGGTCTGCTGCGGGCAGAGTGGGAGGGGGAGGAGGGCGCTCGCCGCCGGAAATTGTACACGATCACCGACCGGGGCCGGCGCCACCTGGCCGAGGAAGTAGCCCAATGGCAGACGTTCAGCGCTCAGGTGGACGCCCTACTGGGCTTGGAAGGCTCACAGCCATGATCTTCCCGAGCCTGCCTCCATGTCAGTGCCGGAACGGCTGGGAGACAGCCGATGTCTGACGGCAACCTTGAAGGCCTGTTGGCCCACATCCGTGCCCAGATGAACCTGGACAGCGAGACCGAGCATGAAGTGCTGGCCGAGATCCGCGGTCACCTGGAAGAGGCGATAGCCGAAGCGCGGGCCGAGGGTCTGGATGAGGCGCAGGCGTTCTCTCGAGCGGCCAAGCGCTTCGGAAATGAGGCAGAGATCGGCCAGTCGTTGCAGGCCAGCCATGCCGGCTGGGGCACCGCCGATGCTGTTGTGGCCGCAGCATTGCCGGTGGTCTGCGCCCTCATTCTGCGCTGGCTGGTCTATGCCCCTGACGGGACCGCTCTGGGCTGGCCCCAGATCCTTGCCCGGCCTGCTTTCTGGATCGTCGCCCTGGCGGCGCTTCTTATTCCCGTCCTGAAACTGGAGCGCTGGCGCCACGCCCTGGCGGGCTGGGCTGTCCTCTGGGCACTGACCGTTCTGTTTGTTGTGTGGCCGGCTGTGCGCTGGTGAGACATCAGACGTAGCCAACTGCACGAGTCCAAGAATCCCACAGAAAGGGAGAAAGCAAACTCATGAAAGACCTGGCGGTCATCGAGACCATTCTGCGCAACCGGTACCAGTTTTTCGCCGAGATACGCGATGGGATCGGGCTGAAAGAAAAGATGCGGGCCATGTTGGTTTCCAGCATCTTGTTCTTTGCGCTATACGGCGCGGTGCTTGGCTCAACCCACAGCCTGTGGCAGGCCCTCAGCTCAGCGGCCAAGTTACCCATTCTGTTTCTGGCGACGTTGATCATCTGCTCGCCGACGCTCTACTTCTTCAATGTGCTGTTTGGCTCTAATCAAAGCCTGACGCAGAATGTGGCGCTCATGCTGACAGCCATCACGGTCACCGCGGTCCTCCTTCTCAGTTTCGCCCCAATCGTCATCTTTTTCCTGCTCACAACGGTGGGTTACCAGTTTTTCAAGCTTATGAATGTCTCGTTCTTTGCCGTGTGTGGTCTCGTCGGAGTGGTTTTCCTGAGCCAGGGTATGCGCATTGTCTCGGCTGCCGGCAAGGAGGGGGCCGGGGCGCGGCGGTGGGTGATGTGGCTGTGGGTGATTGTCTACGCCTTTGTCGGCAGTCAGATGGCCTGGACCCTGCGGCCGTTCATCGGGGCGCCCAGCATGCAGTTCGAGCTGTTCCGCCAGCTGGGCGGCAACTTCTACACCAACATCTTGGCCAGCATCGGCGAGTTCCTGGGTTTCTTTGTGGTACGGTAGCGGATAGGAGGAGAGCATGACACAGAAACTTTCAGGCGCTGACCAGTTTCTCGATCTGTTGTTGGATGCACTGCTGGAACGGAATGCGGCCCGCCGGGGACAGTCGTTTACGGCCGCAACCCCGCAGCCAGCGCAGCCGGCGGCGCCGCGTCCAGAACCGCCACCGGTCGAGCAGCCACGGCCCACGCCCCGCCCTGTTGCGACTACCCCATCCCCGCCACCCCAGCCGCGGCGCAATGTGGAACCTGGTGACGAGGGTTGGGAACCGCCGGCGCGGCTGCCCAGCATCAACATGGGCAAGACGTTGGGCCGGCTGCTGATCCTGATTGTCGTGCTGACCGTTGTGATCAACATCCCGGTGACGCGTCACGGCGTCAGTCTGGCGCGGATCATGCCCGAAAGCTCATCGCTTATCATCCGCGATGGGCTGGTGCTGAAGGGGAGCGGCCCAGAGATCTATATCCTGGAGGAGGACAAGCTGCGCTGGATCAGCAGCATGGATGCCTTCGAGCACCTGGGGCTGACCTGGAAGGACGTGCACGTCGTGGATGATGCGTTCCTGGCCCGGTTTGAGAAGGGCCGGCCGATCCACGTCCTGCTCAAGTGCGATGGCAGCCCGCACATCTACCGGCTGGAGAATGACCAGAAGCGGTGGATCAAGGACATCGACACCTTCCTGGCCGAGGGGCACGTGTGGGAGGATGTGCGCATGGTGTCATGCGACTATCTGCGAGGCATCCCCGACGGCCCGCCTATCCCGGAGGACGCAGGGCCGCCGCCGCAGCCGTAGCCGAATCAGCGCTCCCGAGTAGACCATCATTTTCCAGTGGACCGCCGTTATCAGACGGCGGTCCTTTGTCTTGGCCGACAACTCTCACCCTTCGAGGAGAGCAACCCAAGCCAGATCCTTTGGCGGCTTCTGTGATCAGACAGACCTGATGCACCGCACTCGCGGCAGAGATATTGAGTATGTAACAGATACTATGGGTGCGGATTTGGAAGAACGGGTCGTTTCTGGTAAGCTCCTTGGTGAGGGAGTCTCGAAAGTCCCTTTAAAGGAGGATTACTGTGAACGAAACGACCCGTGCAATCGAGTATACCACAGAACCAGTTTTGTACCTAGCTTTCGAGTTAGGAAAGAAAACCTGGAAGCTGGGATTCAGCACTGGATTGGGCCAGGCGGCTCGCATTCGGACCGTTGACGCCGGAGAGCTGGCCGACCTCCGCGAGGAGATTGACCAGGCCAAGAGGCGGTTTCGCCTGCCAGAGGAAACGCCGGTCAAGAGTTGCTACGAGGCTGGCCGGGATGGCTTCTGGCTGCATCGCTATCTGGCCAGCCTGAACATCGCCAACCTGGTGGTCGACTCGGCGAGTATCGAGGTCAACCGGCGGGCCAAGCGCACCAAGACGGATCGCTTGGACGCGGCCAAGCTGCTGACGATGTTGATTCGGTACTATGGTGGGGAGGAGACGGTGTGGAGTGTGGTGCATGTGCCCAGTATCGAAGCCGAGGACTTGCGCCACCTGCACCGCCAATTGTGCAGCCTGAAGGTCAGCTATACCCGGCACGTGTGCCGTATCGGGGGGTTGCTGGCCACTCAAGGAGTGACCCTGCCGCTCCATCCGGAGTTCCTGAACTCGTTGGCTGCAGTTCGGTTGTGGGACGGCCATCCGCTTCCGCCTGGATTAATGGCACGCCTGAAACGGGAATATGCGACCTTGCTGTCTGTGGAGCAGGAGATCCAAGATCTGGAGAAGGAGCGCGAGACGCTGATCGAGACATCGGACGTGCCGTGTGTCGGGATGGTACGTCAGTTGATGAAGCTGAAAGGGATCGGGCCGACGAGCGCCTGGCTGTTCGTGATGGAGTTCTTTGCTTGGCGCCAGTTCCGTAATCGTCGGGAAGTAGGGGCCTTGGCCGGGCTGAGCCCGACGCCATATCAAAGCGGGGGCGAATCCCACGAGCAAGGCATCAGCAAAGCGGGAAACCGTCGGGTGCGTGCGATGGCCATCGAGATTGCTTGGGGCTGGCTGCACCACCAGCCGGACAGCGAGTTGAGCCGGTGGTACTACGAAGTCTTTGGAGAGGGCGGCAAGCGGAGACACAAAATCGGCGTTATCGCTCTGGCGCGCAAGCTCCTGGTGGCGCTATGGCGCTACCTGGAGACTGGGGAGATCCCTGCCGGGGCTGAATTGAAAGCATAAACAGCTCGAAGAAATGGACCCGGCTCTACTCTGGGCTGTCAGTCTACGAGCTGGTGTGAGCGTGCCGTCACAACCCCGGGTTCCCGCTATTGGGGCCGTTTAACAGATGGAGCCGCTCACCAGGGAAGCTTTCGACCGTCTCTGGGCGAACACAGTATGGGGTGTCTGGCCAACTGAGCCAGCACGGATAGGAGGTTGTTCGAGGCAGATACTGCCCGACGCCTCGATCGCCGCCGGCGGAGAGAACGTGAGTACGGTCGCGAGGGTGGAGTCCGGGTTCGTGTTTTGTCCGCATTCCTTGTGCGACAAAAAACCGACCTGGACGGCTCGGTCGTATCGAGGCGTCGTCTCACCAGGAACTTGA
>CAVVMX010000017.1:0-164228 GCA_963749455.1 uncultured Chloroflexia bacterium | reverse complement strand
ACCAGGAGGTCCTGGGGTGTCGGGGAGACTCGGCGATTGGCCTGGGCTGAGTCGTAATGCCTGTGCTGCGGTCGAACTCGACGAAGAGGTGGCCGTTGCTCAAGAAATGACAAACTGGACGTTGAGGCGTCTGGAGGCCGCGTACAGCTTGCCTTGTAGACCAGCCCGTGGTTGGGCGGCAGGTGCTCGGCCTTGGCTTCGATGAGGGCGACGGCGATGGGCTGGGTGTCGGGGTTGACTTTGACGCGGAGGGTGTAGTCGACACGCCCGCGGAAGCGCTTGCGCGGCTGCCCGTCGACGATCTCGATGGCGCCGGCGGTCTCCTCGCGGCGGATGAGGTCTTCGGTCCAGCCTCGGGCGTGGATCGCCGGGTCTATGAGCTTCGCTCGAGTGTCCGATTCGCTTAGTGGCATCGCGATATCTACTCCACGGAGGAGTGGGGATGCGGGCGCGCTCCTCCGCTGCCAGTATACCACAGAGCGATATCAGGCGCGAGAAGGGAACCTGGCCAGGTATTCTAGGTAATTCGTCGAACGTCGTATACGCAAAACTTACGATTTTGAGGTAAGAATGTAGGATTTCAGACGCAAGCATACGACGTGGATCATTACGACGTACCGATTGACAGAATTCACCCGGTATACTGGGTCAGAGGGCACGTTGGGAGCATTAAAGCATACTATTGTAGGAATTTTCCCTACACGCGCTGTGGGAGAAATTCAGTAATGCAGAATACGGAAAATCCCTATAGACAAAACCTTCCAGATCCCTTACACTCACACCGGAATCGAGAACGGCTTGGCCCCGCCAGGTGGCGCAGGGGCTGCACCGGTAGAAAAGGCCAAGCCTCCGTATTTTCTGCAGTCTTGGATGCGTAAAAACTGCAGACTTGGCTGCAGAAACTACGGAATAAGGTCTGCAGTTTTTACCGTTGACACGCCCGATCCGGCCGTATATACTGGTCTGTGTCTGTTGACGGCAAAAACACGGAGGGTATCACTTCCGAGACGTGGAGGGAAACAGGTGGAAATGTGTGCGAAAGACAACATGCTCTACGAACTTGCCGAGACCATGGCGTCGCCGATGAGCTCTCGACGGCGGTCGCCCTGCGCAAGCTGGCCCAGGCCGGCTATCGCAGCCTGGAGGAGGTGGACAGCGCATCGGATTGGATCCTTCTGTCCATCCCCGGGCTGGGGGTAGGGCGTTTGGGTGCGGTCCGGCGGCTGACCAGGCCAGATTGGCAGCCGCCCTCGCCGCAGGCGATCAAAGCCGTCGATCGCTTCCTGTCGGCAGCCCGGCTCGCCCTCCGTTCTGGCCGGTCGAAGCTCTGTTGGGTGTGGTACGGATTCGACGCCATTGGGAGCAACTGATGGCCAGCCGACAAGCGGCTGGCCCTGGAGCTGCTATCCGAGGCGACCTATTAGGCATCGTGCCACTGCTCCACCAGGGAACTGGTAGAGGCGCTGCGGCAGTTCGGACACGGTACTATGTAGATGTCCGCCACAACCCGAGCCATCCCGTTGCCCTGATACACCGACCAAACCGGGGCCTGTTGCACGGCGAGACACCGATCACTTTGCCTACCCGCGCTGCAGACGCCAACAGATCGTAGAGTACTATCGCGACGCCCGTGGCAAGGGCCAGATCGTGAACAAGGACCGATGGGCGCAGATGAACTATCGGATCACCGCCAAGACCCTGTTGAGCTACGAGCGTGAATTTCGGGACCAAAGGCAGGTCATCCTGGCTGCGTCCGAAGGCCGGTGAGCAGCACCACCCGGACCGCTGACGTAAACTCAACAGGCCGCCGCTTGCGCTTTCCGCCGTCTTGGGGTACAATCTGCACAAGTCGGGCAGTCAGCGCGAGGCCGATTGTTTCTTTGTGTCCAATCGGAGCTGTGCTAGAGTCGAGATACCGACAATCGGGGGTCAGTGTCTGTGAAATTGGCGGTTTCTCATCCGTGGAACCTGCCGGTCAAAGAGGCCGAGGCCCTACAGGCCAGGCTGGCAGCGCAAGTAGTCGCCCGAACAGCTTCAAACGGAAGGCCATCAAGACGGTGGCCGGGGTGGACGTTGGCTTTCAGGGCGACGTGGCGCGGGCGGCCGCCGTCGTGCTCAGTTTCCCTGGCCTCGAGCCGCTCGATTTCAGCCTGGGTGAGGCGCCCGTTACCTTTCCTTACCTGCCGGGCCTGCTGGCCTTCCGCGAGGGGCCGGCCGTGCTGGCCGCCCTGGACAAGCTCGCGACCTGGCCCGACCTGTTCCTGTTCGACGCACAGGGCATTGCCCATCCCCGCCGCCTGGGCCTGGCCGCTCACCTGGGGGTTCTCCTCGACAGCCCGAGTATCGGCTGTGCCAAATCCCGGCTCACCGGCTGCTCACGACGAGCCGGGCAAGGCGATGGGCGATTGGGTCTATCTCTATTCTGACAAGGGGGCTGGCAAGGAAGTCATCGGCGCTGTGGTCCGCACCAAAACGGGCGCTCAACCGCTGTACGTGTCGGTCGGTCATCGGGTAGACCTCGATACTGCCCGTGACCTGGTCCTGCGCTGCGTCAAGGGCCATCGCCTGCCCGAGCCAACCCGTCTCGCTCACGACGTCGCCAGCCGGGCGAGCACTGCCTGCCAAGCCGGGCAAGGGTCAGCTGCCGCTTTTCTAAGAGGAAGAGGCGTTCATGAGCCTGGAAGACCAAATCGAGCGCGCCGCCGACCTGATCCGTCACGCGCACTATGCGGTGGCGCTGACCGGCGCCGGGGTCAGCACTCCATCCGGCATCCCCGACTTTCGCAGCCCTACGTCGGGTCTGTGGGAAAAGGACAACCCGATGGTCGTGGCTTCGATCGCGTCTTTTCGCACCAACCCCCAGGTCTTTTACAACTGGCTCCGCCCGCTGGCCGAGCTGATCCTCTATGCTCAGCCAAACCCGGCTCACCTGGCCCTGGCTCAGCTGGAGCAACAGGGGTTGATCAAGGCGATCATCACCCAGAATATCGACGGGCTGCACCAGAGGGCCGGCTCCCGGCGGGTGCTGGAGGTCCACGGCCACATGCGCCAGGCCACCTGCATCCGCTGTTACAAGCAGGTGCCGGCCAACTCCCTGGTCGCCCGGTTCCTGGCGACCGGCGAGGCGCCCACCTGTGAATGCGGCGGCGCGTTCAAGCCCGACGCTATTCTGTTCGGCGAGCAGCTGCCGATCCGGGTGCTGAACCAGGCGATCGCCGAAGCCCGGCGCTGTGACCTGCTGCTGGTGGCCGGTTCCTCCCTCAGTGTGGTGCCTGCGGCCGATCTCCCTTTCCTGGCTGCCGACCATGGCGCCAGGGCGATCATCGTCAACCTCGAACCCACCGATTTTGACCTGCGCGCCGATCTGGTCATCCACGGCGACGTGGCCGAGGTGTTGCCTCGCATTGCCGAGCTGTTGCCTGGCTAGAGGAGGCCAGATGCGAGACGCAGATACGACCCAATCGGACCTTGAGCTTGCCACTTTGCGCCGTCGTGTGGCCGACCTGGAGGCGTTGGAGGCTGAGCGCAAGCAGGTAGAGGAGGCGCTGCGGGAAAGCGAGGAGCTGTACCGCACCCTCGTCGAAATCTCTCCCGATGCCATCACCCTGACCGGCCTGGACGGCAAGATCCTCTTCTGCAACCGGCAGGCGGCCCTGCTGAACGGCTGTGACGACCCTGAAGAGCTGGTGGGCAGAAACAGCTTTGAATTCATCGCGCCTGAAGACCGCCAACGTGCAGCTGACAATGCGCTCAAGGCCTTGCAGGGTGCAGTCGCTCAGAAGCATCGAGTACACGGCGCTCAGGAAGGATGGCACCCGTTTCCTGGCTGAGCTTAGCGTCTCGCTGGTCGTAGACGCCGAGGGCAAGCCCAGGGGTTTCATCGGTGTGATGCGCGACATCACCCACCACAAGGAGGTAGAGGAGTCGCTGCGCCGGTCCAACGTCGAGCTTCAGGCGCGCAACGACGAGCTCGATGCCTTTGCCCGCACGGTGGCCCACGACCTGCAGAGCCCGCTGGCGTTACATCATCGGCATGGCCGAGCTGTTGGCCGACGAGGGTGAGACCGTGCCCGCTGGCCGAGCAGCGGACGTATCTCCAGGCCATCGTCCAGCACGGCCTGAAGGTCAGCCGGATCACCGACGAGCTGCTGTTGTTGGCCCAGGTGCGCAAGGGCGCAGTGGAGCTGCAACCGTTGGACATGGCCCGCATCGTCGCCGAAGCCTGGCAGCGTCTGGCTGAAGTGGCCCAAGACTACAAGGCCGAGATTAGCCTGCCCGAACGCCTGGCCTACCGCGACTGGGCTACGGCCCGTGGGTCGAAGAGGTGTGGGTCAACTATCCTCAGCAACGCCCTCAAAGTATGGCGGCCGTCCGCCGCGCCTGGAGCTGGGGGCGGCGGTCCAGCCCGACGGCCAGGTGCGCTTCTGGGTGCACGACAACGGCCGTGGCCTGACGGCGGAGGAGCAGAGCAAGCTGTTTATCCCTTCACCCAGCTGCACCAGGCTCCGCGCCACCGGTTACGGGCTGGGACTGTCGATCGTGCACCGCATTGTGGAAAAACTGGGCGGCCGGGTAGACGTCGAAAGTGACGGCGCAAACGGCACCACTTTCAGTTTCACTCTGCCGGGCGTACCGGAGGATGAGCAGAGCCCAATCCTTTCAGAGGTCAACCCTGTATGACGGCACTTGTCTACCCGCACACTCGCACCGTCGATCAGATCGATGACTATCACGGCACGCTGGTGGCCGATCCCTACCGCTGGCTGGAGGAAACAGACTCGCCGCAGACCAGGGACTGGATCGAGGCGCAGAATGCGCTGACGTTCGGCTTTCTGGCCCGCATCCCGGCCCGCGACGGGATCCGCCGCCGCCTGACCGAGCTGTGGGACTATGCCAAGGCTGTCGGCGCCCGGTCGAGCGCGGCGGGCGCTATTTCCAGCTCCGCAACACCGGCCTGCAGAACCAGGACGTGCTGTACGTGATGGATGCGCTCGGACGGCGAGGCGCGGGTCCTGCTGGATCCCAACGACCTGTCGGCAGACGGCACCGTGGCGCTGACCGGTTGGTCGCTGAGCGACGATGGCCGGTGGCTGGCCTATGCCACCAGCGCCAGCGGCTCTGACTGGCTGGCGTGGCGGGTGCGCGACGTGACGCACGGGCCAGGATCTGCCCGACCTGATCGAGTGGAGCAAGTTCTCGGGCGCGGCGTGGCGCAAGGATGGCTCCGGGTTTTACTATGCCCGCTACGATGCCCCTGTCCCCGGGCAGGACTATACCGGGGTGAACTATTATCAGAAGCTGTATTTCCATCGCCTGGGCGAGCCGCAGGCGCAGGACACGCTGGTCTACGAGCGCCCCGACCAGAAAGAGTGGGGCTTTGTCTGCCGGTGTGAGCGACGACGGACGCTACCTGATCCTGACCGTCTGGCAGGGCACCGACGTGCGCAACCGGCTGTTCTACCAGGAGCTGCAATCGGGCGGGCCGGTGGTGGAGCTGATCCCTGAGCTGGAGGCGGCCTATCATTTCGTCGGCAACGACGGCTCGCTGTTCTACTTTCGCACCGATCTCGACGCGCCCCGCGGACGGCTGATCGCCGTCGACGCCAGCCCGGCCCGACAAAGCGGCCTGGTGCACGCTCATCCCGGAAGGCGCAGACACTCTCGAATTCGTGACGATGGTCCACGACGAGTTCGTGGCCCTCTACCTGCACGACGCCTACCACCTGCTCAAGCGGTTACGACCGCCAGGGCCGCCTGTTGGCCGACATTACCCTGCCGACGCTCGGCTCGATCCCGAGCACCGGCGAATTCCTCAACCTGACGGGCCGGCGCAGCGACGACGTGATGTTCTATGGCTTTGCATCGTTCCTGTATCCGGTGACGATCTATCGGTACGACTTTAACCGGGGGCAGAGTGAGCTGGTCTTTGCGCCGCCGATCAGGTTTGATGCCAGCCGGTACATCACCCGCCAGGTGTTTGTCACCAGCCGGGATGGCACGCGCGTCCCCATGTTCCTCACCCACCGGCGCGACCTGAAGCTCGACGGACAGAACCCGACCCTGCTGTACGGCTATGGGGGGTTCAACATCGCCAGCGTGCCGGCGTTTGTGGTCAGCCGGCTGATCTGGCTGGAGATGGGCGGCGTGTTTGCGTCGGCCAATCTGCGGGGCGGCAGCGAATATGGCGAGGAATGGCACCAGAGCGGGGATGCTGCACAACAAGCAGAATGTGTTCGACGACTTTATCGCCTGTGCGGAGTACCTGATCGTCGAAAAGGTCACCTCCGCACCCAGGCTGGCGATCATGGGCGGCTCGAACGGCGGGCTGCTGGTAGGCGCCTGCCTGACCCAGCGGCCGGAGCTGTTTGGCGCGGCCGTGCCTTCGGTGGGGGTGATGGACATGCTCCGCTTTCACAAATTCACCATCGGCTGGGCCTGGGTCAGCGACTATGGATCCGCCGACGATCCGGAGCAGTTCCAGACCCTGTATCGCTATTCCCCACTGCACAACCTCAAGCCGGGCACCCGCTACCCGGCCACCCTGGTCGTCACCGGCGACCACGACGACCGCGTAGTCCCGGGACACTCGTTCAAGTTCGCCGCAGCGCTGCAGGCTGCGCAGGCAGGCGATGCCCCGACCCTGATCCGCATCCAGACCAAGGCCGGGCACGGGCTGGGCAAGCCCACGGCCATTCTTATCGAAGAAGCGACCGATGTCTATGCCTTCCTGGTGGAGGTGTTGGGCATCGACCGCGCCTGATCCCGAGAGCTAAGGAGGGGTCCCGATGAAAAGAAAGCTGCACATCTTGGTCGTTGCCTGCCTGGTCCTCTTTTCCCTGGTCATGTGTGACATATCAGGATCTGCACCAGAGGTAATCGACAAAGGAAAAGAGGCCGCCCAGTTCCTGAATCAAGCCAAAGAGGAACTCGAGCCATATGCCAAACAGATGGCAGAAGACGGCATAGATTGGCTCAAGTATGCCAGCAAGTACGCCGACTGCCTGGCCGATCACAAGAGCTCGAGCGAGTGCCAAGACGAAGCCACGCGCGCCGCGCTACAGGAGTGCCTGGACAAGGGCAAGGGTACCGACTATTGCACCAAGAGGTACCACTAGCGCACCTGAGTGTAGCCCCACTGATCGAACACGAAACCCCAGTGCCGGTTCACCTTGTCGATGGTCTCTCCGTTTGGCCTGTACCGGTTCTTCTGATAACCCTGGATAGAAGCCAGATAAGCGCGTAAGGCCGGCTCGGCCTCGGCCAAACCCGGCAGGCTCAGACTGTCATACACTTTGCGCACCTGTTCCAGCGGCGCGCGCTCCAGCTCCTCGAATCGCACCTCGATCAGGTTTTGGGCCGGGATGAGCGCTCTGTCGTCCAGGTATTTCTGCATGAGCCTGGCGCTCGACTGCAACACATGGTCCTCGATCTGCGCCTGGCCGATCCGCTGCACCTGGGATCGAGGCAGCACGGTGCGATAGACCCACATGATGGACGGTAAGAGGTCGTATGGATTGCGGACCATGTGAATGAACCTGGCCTCGGGGAACATCTCGAGCAACTGCCTGATGCGCCCGCCGTTGACGGGGTTCTTGAGCACCAATCGCCTGCCGCCCGCCCGCAGGGTGACTTTGCGCAAGAAGGTCAAGTAGGTTTCGGCCCACTCGCCGGCGCTTTCGGCCGGCAGGTCGTCGGACAGTGCATACCGGTGAAAAAAGTAGGAGGCGCGGTGCGGGAAGGTGTACAGATGCATCCAGGAGTGAGGCGACATGTTGCTGATGGCGAACTCTTCCTCCTGGGGACTATCCATCAGCAGCGGAATATTGTCGATCAGCCGGGTGGGATGGGACTTGCCCAGGACCTTGGACTGAGCCGTGCCAAACGGGCCGGCCAGCGCCACCGCCCCGCACAGCACTACCGCCACGGCGGCCAGCAGCCCAACAGCGACGAAGCACCCTCTGCCGCGCTTTTTCACCGGGTCTTGCTCTTGACCATCTCCTTCGCCCACAGGGCGGCACGCTCAAGCTCACCCTCTTTGAGCGGACCCTCTTTGCCCAGAACGAAAAAACCTTCTGGCGACCCCAGAAAGGTCGCGCCCATCTCCTTCAGGCTGCCGGCCATCCTTGGGGCGGCATAGTTAAAGATGCGGACCCATCTCGACGTGAGCCGGGTGTCGAACGCAGCGACGTTGACACCCCGCAGGGCAGACCCCACGGCTTTGAGCAAGGCTTGAATCGCCTCAGACGGCCGGCCGCCCAAGGTAGGAGAACCGACGACGACCAGGTCAAAGCCCTTCAGGTCGGAAGGGCTCACTTGGCCCACGCGGCGCACTTTTGCGCCGATAGCTTGGCCGACAGCCTGGGCGATCTTTTCGGTGTTTCCCCAGGTTGAGTCATAAATAACCAGACTTTCCATTGTACCCCCTTGATTCAGTGTTTGTTCTCTTCCGAGCCGGACTGGAGCATTTTACCACCACCCTTGCAGTTTCTACAAATAGAAGGAGCAGTCAACGGGTTTCAGGAACGGATCAGGCAGTGCGCGCCATAGCCCACTGGGCGCTTTGGATCCAGCCGCTGGCACTTGCAACAACCAGGGGCTGGAACTTTTTTGCCCGCTCGCGCGTCTCGCTATTGGAATGGGCCTGGAAATCCAAGGGCCAATATCCAGACGACAAGGAGGGAGAAAGATGAAAAGCAAGATCATTGTCCTGCTGCTGATCGGAGCGCTGACCGTCGCCGCTTGCGGCGGCAAGGCCACCGAGACGCCCCAGGCCAACATGCCGAACCCGGCCGCCGTGTTCTGCGAGGAGCAGGGCTACAAGGTCGAGATTCGTACCGCTGCCGACGGGAGCCAGCAAGGCTTCTGCATCTTCTCTGACGGCACCGAGTGCGACGAGTGGGCCTTTTTCCGTGGAGAGTGCGGCCCCAAAAAGGCCACAGGCGGGGCCGAGATTGCCAACCCGGCCTCTGTCTTCTGCGAGGAGAAGGGCTACGAGGTTGAGATCCGTACCGCCGCCGACGGGAGCCAACAGGGCTTCTGCATCTTCTCCGACGGCACCGAGTGTGACGAGTGGGCCTTCTTCCGCGGTGAATGTGGCCCGGGAACACCCAAACCGTAGGATTGCGGCAGCCTCACGCTCAAACGCGCAGGCTTCTGGGGTTGGGGAGGGCCCTGGAAGCCTGCCCTATTCAAGACCCTTCAGGCCGCGCTTTCTGAGGTAGACTGCGCACTCGTGGTGCCTGGTCACCGCTACTTCTTTCCTTCGACAACCCCTTTCGCCCAGCCGGCGGCGCGCTCAAGCTCACCTTCCTTCAGCGGGCCTTGAGTACCCAGGACGAAAAAGCCTTCCGGCGACGCCAGCAGGGTCGCGCCGTTGCTCTTCAGGCTGCGGGCGATCCTTGGTGCAGCATAGCCAAAGAGCAGGGTCCATTTCGACACGTGCCTGGTATCGAACGCAGCCGCCTTGACACCTTCCAGAGCCGACGAGGCTTTAAGCAGCCCTTGAATCTCCGGCGTCGGTCTCCCTCCGTGGGTTGGGGAACCGACGATGACAAGGTCGAATCCCTTCAGGTCAGATGGGCTCGCTCCACCCACGCGGAGCAGCTGGGCTGCAATCGCCTCGCTGATGGCTTGGGCGATCTTTTCCGTATTGCCATAGGTTGAGTCATAGACAACCAAAGCCCTCATTGCGCACCTCCGGTGTGTGAATTCTACCACACACCCTGGAAAAACAAAAGGCCTGCCTGAGGCAGACCTTTTGATGAGTTGGCAGAGATGCCTAAGGAAAGATGCCGCGTTCCTTGTACGTTTTGGCCAACCGGTTCAGTGCGACGATGTAAGCCGCCGTGCGCCAGTCGACATTGTAGGACTCGGCCGTATCACGCACCTGTTCGTAGGCGCTGACCATCTTCTTGTACAGCTTGGAATCCACCTCTTCGAGATCCCAGAACTCGCTCCGCTTGTTCTGAAGCCACTCAAAGTAGCTGACCGCCACACCGCCCGCGTTGCACAGAATATCGGGCAGCAGCTGGATGCCCTTTTCGCTCAGGATCGCATCGCCGTCCGGGTCGGTCGGGCCGTTGGCTCCCTCGGCCACGAGCTTGACCTTCAGCCACGGTGCGGTCTCGGCCGTGATCTGGTTTTCCATGGCGGCCGGGATAAAGATGTCGGCCGGGGTGCTCAGGAAAGCCTCGGCGATCCAGCGGCGTGGCTCCCGGATAGCCGGCAACGCCCCGCTTGGTCTTGACGTATTCGGCCAGATCGTCAGGATCAATGCCCTCCGGGTTCAGAATCGCCCCGGTCACATCCTCGACCGCGATCAGCCTGGCGCCGTGCGGTTTCATCAACCGAGCAGTCCACGAGCCGACGTTGCCAAACCCCTGGACGGTGTACGTCGCACCCTGCAGGTCAAAGCCCTGATCCTTGGCCCACTGCTCGATGATATAGACCACACCCTGACCGGTCGCCTTGTCTCGCCCCAGGCTGCCGCCCGATTCGATCGGCTTGCCGGTCACGACGTGGTGGCTGCGGTGCCGCTCCAGCGGGGGCATCATCGACAGGTAGGTATCCAGGATCCAGGCCATGATCTGGGCGTTGGTGTTCACATCCGGCGCCGGAATGTCGTACTCGGGCCCGATGTTGTTGCCCAGGGCAAAGGTGAAGCGGCGGCTGATCCGCTCCAGCTCGCGGGACGAGTAGTTGGCCGGATCGAGCTGGATCCCTCCCTTGGCGCCGCCAAAGGGGATATTGACGATCGCCGACTTCCAGGTCATCCAGGTCGCCAACGCCCGGACCTCGTCGATATTGACGGCTGGATGAAAACGAAGCCCGCCCTTGTAGGGGCCCAGGACGTTGTTGTGCTGCACTCGGTATCCCGTGAACATCTCGATCCGGCCATCGTCCATCCTGACCGGAAAGTTGACGACAATCTCGTTGGTTGTTTGGCTCAGAATCTTGCGGATCTCTGGGTCGAGCCCCATCAGATCCGCTGCCTTGTCAAACTGACGGATCACATTCTCATATACGGTCGTCTTTTTGGTCATCTATTCTACCTCTTCACATCCCATCACCGATTTGTGCCTCGGGCTTGAGCTCCGGGCACTGGCCCATGATAGCACATAGCCCGTGAGAATGCCATAGAAAGCCTGCCCTGCCTCCTGAAAAAAAGATGAAAGAACAGCGGCCCGACTCAAAGAGGAACACCGTCTGCTTCCAGGTGTGACTGGACTTACCGCCGCCCGTACTGTATGTGTAATCGAAGATCTGCACCTTCACGTCGCCGGCGCGGCCGTTCATGACATTCCACGCTTTCTTGGAATGGCCCCTGGGAAAACAGAAGGAAGATGGGCCAGGTGCTCCACCATCTGCGGTTGGGACTCGGGCCGAGAACTCGAACCCCAAGCGGCTCGCTACGGCGCCCAGATGCTCCTTCCGTTCTTTCTCGACCTGGTGGGCGATGAACCATACGCCGATCGCAACGGCGGCCATTATCAAAAGTAAGTACCCAGATCCATTGGTCGTCCATCGCTTCATCCCCCTGGCCGGTGAACCCCACCCGCACTGGGCCTGCCTCTTGCCGCTATGATACCATGATAGCAGAGTCCACGCCAAGGCGCACGACACCGGGCTGACGAGAATCTGTCAGGATGGGACCCGGGCAGACGTCCAGACTGCCCTGCCCGGGGTCTGAGTGATGGCACCGCCGCCGGGCCCGAGGTGAGCCACTACGACAGCACAGCGAGCACCTGCCGTGACCAGCGACGACGACCTGAAAAGCAATACAACGTCTGGCTGTCGGGCTTCCGTCATCCCCAGGCGTTGACGCCGGGACTCCAGCGCTGCCGGCCTATCTTGCAGTGCTCCTTGTCATAGCCGTTCGCATACTCGTCTTCTGTGATAAAGCCCTCAGCGTCGTGAGGAATCGGGGGGAAAGACTCAACCACCGGGATGACCACGGACTGGCTCGCGCCGGTGATTTCCAGGATTGTGTGATGAACGGCTCGCATCACGTCTGGGTTTGCTGCGTCCACAGGGATGACCACGTTGTAGATATAGTCGACGACGTCGGCGCGGACCACGACATAGCTATCGCCGCCTGCCAAGCCCTGGCTGTCGTACAGCCTTTGCGCCGCATCGTGCGGCGAGTCCACCTGGATCAAGATCCAGGCCCGCATGCGCTCACCAGTAATCATTTGCCCTACCTCCTCATTGTGCTTTAGATTGCCAAATGGATCCCTCACAGGAACCTCACCGCTCTTCCCCCTCCAGGATGATCTCCTTGAGGCTTAACAAGGCTGACGGAACGCGAGGTATGGTCACCCAGGGTTTGACCAGGATGCGGCCCTGGGCATAGGAGAGGGGCAGGATCGCCGTCTCTTCGCAGACGAGGATCCGGTCCGCTGCCTGGTACAGCGCCATCCGCCTGGCGTGGTCGGCCGCACACGCGGCTTCCTCCACGAGGGCATCAAAGCGGGCGTTGCGCCACCCAGCGCTACCGGCAAAGAGTCCTTCCGTGCTATGGTAGGTTGCGCGCAGGAAGTTGTCGGGATCGGGCAGGTCGGCGCTCCAACCGACCTGGCACAGATGGGGCAGATCGGACTCCAGTCGCCGCATGAACTCTCCCCAGTCCACGCTCTGTGGCTCCAGCGCCAGCCCCAGGATCTCACGCCACGCCCGGTGCAAGAATGGTACTACCGGATCGCCAGCCGTCCGGCCCGAATAGAGCCAACTCACGCTGGGAAAACCGCGGCCGCCCTGGGTAGCCGGCCTGCGCAAGCAGGCCGCGCGCCCGGTCGACGTCGTAGGCCAAGCCAAGGCCGGCTGAGTGCCCAGGCATGCCGGGCGGGACAAAACCGCCATCGGCCGGCAGGTACTGGCCTTCGGATGCCTCGCGGACCAGGGCGTCGCGGTCCACGGCGTGCACCAGGGCCTGCCGCACTCGCACGTCATCAAAGGGAGGCCGGTCGACACGAAACGCATAGAACAAGGTCGATGCATGGGGCATAAACACCAGCTCGCGACCGTGAGCCGCCCGGGCACGGGCAATCGTGCCGGGATCAGCGTTGATGAGACCGACCACATCCAGCATGCCGGCGGCGTAGCGGTCCAGGGCCGAACCGAAATCTCGGATGATCGGACATTCCACCCGTTCTACGTTGCCAGGAAACCGGCCATGATAGAAAGGGTTGCGGGCAAGGACCAGGCGCTCTCCCCGTCGCCATTCTGCCAGCCGGTAGGCCCCGTTGCCCACCATCTGCGCCGGATCGGCCCCGGCGCCCTGCTCCGCATGGCGAGGCAGCGGATAGGCGACGGGATGGGCCAGCAGCTGGGGCAGATAGGCGATAGGCTCCTCCAGGCGCACTTCCAGCGTATGGTCGTCCAGGGCTCTCACACCCACCCTGTCCGGATGGTCGATCCGGCCCTCGCCAAAGGCTCGAGCATTTTCGACGGCGTACAGAAGATAGGTACGCGGCGCTGGTGGGTCCAGGCGCAGGTTCCGTCGCCAGGCGAACTCGAAATCTAGCGCTGTCAGTGGACTGCCGTCGCTCCAGCGCAGGCCTTCCCGCAGGCGGAACGTGTAGCGGCGACCTCCGTCGGCCACCTTCCAGCGAGCCGCCACGGCCGGCAGCACGTTATAGTCGTTATCGACCCTTACCAGGCCTTCGAAGAGCTGGGCCGCCATAAAGCTGGACACGTCATCGGAGATCGTCGCCGGGTCCAGGGCCAACGGTTCCTCTACGGCAAAGCGCAGCACCCTGGCCGGAGCCCGCTCGATGGATTGCTCCACCGAATCACGCAGCGGCTCCCACAGGTCAAACGCCTCGTCATAGGCCTCACGCGCCTTGTCGGGCTGCAAAGGCGGCCGTATGTACCAGCCCCAGCCGCATCAACGTCTCGGCGGCTCGTTCCTCTTCGCCCCGCTCCCTGAGCAGCGCCAGCGCCCGTTCGTAGTGGCCAATCGCCTCCTGGAACGCATACAGCTTCCGCGCCCGGTCCCCGGCTTTCAGCGAATAGGTGATCGCCTTATCGGCGTTCCCAGCCCGATCGTAGTGGTAGGCCAGCGCCTCAAAGTCAGTGGGACTGGCGCTCTCGATCGCTGCCGCGGCCCGGTGGTGCAGCCGCTGTCGCTGAGTTGCGGCCATGCCCGCCAGCAGCGTGCTCGGGATCAGGCCGTGCACGAAAGTGAGCGTTCCCCCCAGACCGGCAGCAGGAGATTGCCGAGCCTGGCTCGCAGCCAGGGGAGAATGCAACAATCCTGGCGTCGCCCCTGCCCGCGGTTGAGACGCGCCAGACCCAGTGGGCCAGGCGCCGCCGCGGCGGGGCTCCGGGGCAGCCGGTGTCCCCCGGACCTCCTCTATGAGCTGCGCCCGCTGCGCCTCTTCCAGGCTGTCGAGCAGCGCATCGCGGTCCAGCTCACTGGCGGCCGCCAGCGTATCCAGGCTGAACGTCCGGCCCAGGACGGCTGCCAGGCGTACCGTCTGCTGGGCCGCGCGAGACAGCACCCGGACCCTAGACTGGATGGCCACGCTCACGTTCTGGCGGGATTCCAAGCTCATCCATGCTCGGCCGATGCCAGCGGCCCTCCTCATAGTATAGCCTGCCGCTCTCCACCAGCGCCTTGCATACTTCTTCGATGAAGAAAGGGTTGCCTTCGGTTTCGGTATAAATGCCGTCCAGGAACTCAAGGGTGATCTCCTCGGCGAACAGCACGCCCAGCAGCTCCCCGGTCTGCTCCCGGTTCAGACGGAGCAGCTTCAGGCGCGTCGCCAGCCGCTCGCGATTCAGCTCCAGCAGTACCTCGTGCAGCGGCCGCGCTTCGTCCAGCTCTACATCGCGGTAGGTTGCGACGAGCAGGACCCGCTGGTGGCGCAGGTGCCGGGCCAGGTGGCGAAAGAGGGATAGCGTACCGCTGTCGGCCCAATGGATGTCCTCCACGACCAGCAGCAAAGGAGCCTGCCTGGCCAGGGCGGTGAACAGCACGACCATCTCCTGGAAGAGGCGGTGTCGCTCGGTCTGTGAATCCTCCGCCGACAGGTCGGACGCCGGCTCGGGGTAGTCCAGCCGCAGGATCGGCGCCAGGGAGCGCAGGCCGGCCACCACCTTGTCCGGCAGACCCGGGCTTTCCTCCCCGCCTTCTCCCAGGACGCCGCTCAGCATCTGGGCAAAGGACGCATAGGGCGTATCTCCCTCCGCATAGCAGGTTCCCTGGAGCACCCTGCCGCCCGAGATCTGTACCTGCGTGGCCAGCGACTGCACCAGGCGTGTCTTGCCGATGCCCGACTCGCCACTGACCAGCAGCAGCTGGCCCTGTCCGGACAGCGCCCGGGTCCACAGCTCCCTGGCTTGCTGCAGCTCGCGCTCCCGGCCTACCATCCGGCCGCGTTCGATCCGTTCCAGCACCGACAGCTCCTGGGCCGGCATGGCTTCCTTGTCCAGAATGTCCGGGCCGTTCAGGATGTCCAGGACCTCGGCTGCGCTGGCAGGCCGCGCCTCCGGATCCTTGCTCAGCAGGCGGGTGATCAGAGCATCCAGAACTGGCGGGATCTCGGCGTTCCTGGCCCGCGGCGGCACCACCGGCGCGTGCAGGTGCTGGGAAATGACCGCGACCGGATCAGATCCGACGAAAGGCAACTGCCCGGTTGTCAGCTCGTAGAGCAGCACGCCCAGGGCATAGAGGTCGGCCCGGCCGTCGATCTCCTTGCCCAGTGCCTGTTCCGGCGCCAGATAGAATACCGTGCCCACGATCATGCCGGCGTCGGTGAGCCGCGAGGCCATAGTGCGGGCCAGCCCCAGATCCGACAGCTTGGCCGCGCCGTCACGGGTCAGCAGCACATTCTCAGGTTTCAAGTCGCGGTGAATTATGCCGCTGTTGTGGGCATGGTCCAGGGCGGCGCTGATCTGGCGGGCAATGGCCACGATCTTGTCCTGGTCGTGAGGCCTGTGACTGTGCAGCGATCCGCCCTCGACCAATTCCATCACCACATAGGGCGAGTCGCCTGCCTCTCCGGCGTCGTACACCGACACGATGTTGGGGTGGTTGAGCTGCGCGGCGGCCCGAGCCTCCTGGAGCAAGCGTGCGCGGCCCCCGCTATCCAGGACGGCCTCAGACAGGACCTTGACCGCTACGTGGCGATCCAGCAACGTATCGTGGGCGCGGTACACCACGCCCATGCCCCCCCGGCCGATCTCGGCCTCCAAGCGGTAGCGGTCATTCAGGAAGGTGCCGATTGATTGAGACACGCTCCCTCACTTTCCGGCTGTATGATACCATAGCTGGCCAAGAATGCCAAGGTGGGAGACGATAAGAAGGCGGCATCTCCTCCTCAGGTTGACGTTTGCCCAATCCTGGTGTACCCTAACAGACGAATCTACCAACAGGAGCAGAAGCGATGACGTGGCGCAGCAAGGACATACTCAAGAGACCCGAATCATCGATGGCCCGTGCCTTGTTCAAGTCGATGGGCTATAGTGATCACGATCTGTCCAGGCCGCTGATCGGGGTGGCCAATTCCTGGAATCGAGTGGTGCCGGGACACTACAACCTGCGCCTGGTGTCCGACTATGTCAAACAAGGCATCACCCAGGCCGGGGGGACGCCGGTGGAGTTTGGCGTGATTGCCGCCTGCGATGGGATCGCCAATGGGCACGCCGGGATGCACTTTATCCTGCCCAGCCGGGAGCTGATTGCCAACGATGTGGAGATCATGGTCGAGGCCCACCGCCTCGATGCCGTCGTCCTCCTCGGGTCATGTGACAAGATCGTGCCGGGGATGCTGATGGCAGCAGCCCGCCTCGACATCCCGGCCATCCTGGTCGCCGGCGGGCCCGCCGAAGGCGGCTGCGAGTTCGACGGCCGCGCGGCCGACACCACCTCGCTCACCGAAGGGCTGGCCATGCTCCAGACGGGGGAGATTGACCGGGCGACCTACGACCGCCTGGAAGATTGCGCCAGCCCAACCTGCGGATCATGCTCATTCCTAGGAACGGCGAACACCATGTGCTGCCTGGCCGAGGCGCTGGGCATGAGCCTGCCCGGGAGCGCGACCATCCCGGCCACGAAAGCAGATCGTCTCCGCGCCGCCCAGGAGTCAGGCCGGCGAATCGTGGAGATGGTGGAGCGCGGCACTGTGGCCGGCGACATCATCACCAAAAAGGCGCTGGAGAATGCCGTCCGCCTGAACGCGGCAATCGGCGGCTCGACTAATGCCATCCTCCACATGCTGGCGCTGGCCTACGAGGCTGGCGTCGAGCTGACGGTGAGCCAGTTTGAAGAGCTTTGCAGGACTACGCCGCACATCGCCCGGATGAATCCGGCCGCTGCGCCCAACGTCCCCGATTTCGATGCAGCGGGGGGTGTGCCTGCTGTGATGAACGAGATCCTCCCTCTTTTGCACGGGGACGCTCTGACCGTCACCGGCAAGACGGTGGCAGACAATGTGCGTGGGGTTGTCTCCCGCGACCGGCGGATTATCAGGAGCTGTGAGGAGCCATGGTCCCAGGGCGGCGGCCTGGCCGTCTTGTGGGGCAACCTGGCTCCCAACTCGGCCATCACCAAGCCGGCGGCCATCGATCCCGACATGCAGACCTTCAACGGCAGGGCGCACTGCTTCGACGTGGAGGAGGATGCGAACCAGGCAATCCTGGACGGTCGGGTGACAGAAGGAGAGGTGGTGGTCATCCGCTACGAAGGGCCAAAGGGCGGCCCCGGCATGCGCGAGATGTACGTCGCGATGAAGCTGCTGTACGGCCGCGGCCTGGCCCACAAGACCGCGCTGGTGACCGATGGTCGCTTCTCCGGGACCAACAGCGGCTGCTTTGTGGGCCACATCTCGCCGGAGGCGGCCGAAGGAGGGCCCTTGGCCATCGTCCGCGACGGCGACCCGATCACGGTAGATATCCCCAACCGCAGGCTCCATCTCCATCTTTCTGACGAGGAAATCACAGCCAGACTGGCCGCCTGGCAGCGGCCTGCGCCCAGGTTTACAAAGGGTTACCTGTCGCTGTACGCCCGGCTGGCCGAATCGGCCGACAAGGGAGCCATCATCCGCCACCGCTCGGGATGACTTTCCGCATCGACAGGCCCGGCTCATCCCCCGCCGCTGTCCAGTACATCGCGCACCGTCTGGGTCAGAGCCTCGATCGTGAACGGCTTGGCTAAAAGAAACGTGCCGGAGACAGCATGCCCTGGTGGGCAACTGCGCCGTCGGTACCTAGCCTGACATATACAGCACCCGCATCTCTGGCCGCGCGCTGGAGCAGGTGACCGGCCAGCTCGCTACCCTTCATGTGGGGCAGCACCACATCGCTGAGCAACAGATGGATAGGGCCATCGGACTGCCTCCCCAACCTGAAGCGCCTCCAGGCTATCCCTGCGGCCAGCACGTGGTAGCCACACGATTGGAGGATACGCTCAGCCAGCTCCCGGACCGGCGCATCATCTTCCACCAGCAGCACCGTCTCTGTCCACAGACCAGAGGGCCTGGGATTCGAGCGAGCGCGCGAAGGTGCTTCGGGCCATGACTGCCCCCCCTGAGTGCGGGGCCAGTAGATCTTGAAACTCGTACCCTGACCCACTTCGCTGTACACTTCGATGCGCCCCCCGCCTTGTTTCACGATGCCAAAGACAGTGGCCAGGCCCAGCCCGGTGCCCTGCCCTGGCTCCTTGGTGGTAAAGAAGGGCTCAAGGATGCGCGCCTTGACCCCATCGTCCATGCCCACTCCCGTGTCACTGACGGCCAGCAGCACATATTCGCCGGGCTCCGCCCCAACGTGGAGTTCGGTGTAGTTCTGATCGAGAATCACGTTGGCCGTCTCGATCGTCAGAGCGCCTCCTGGCGGGCATAGCATCGCGGGCATTTACCGCCAGATTGGCGATCACCTGGTCGATCTGGGTCGGATCGGCCTGGATCGACCACGGGTCGCTGGTCAGCATGGTCACCAGGCGGATGTCCTCGCCGATGATGCGTTGTAGCATGGTGCTCATGTCACCGACTACCTGATTGCAGGTTCAGCACTTGGGGTCGGATCACCTCCCGCCGGCTGAATCTGAGCAATTGCCCGGTCAGCCTGGTGGCCCGGTCAACGGTGTCACGGATCGGCCCCACATGGGCCCGCAGGGGATCGTCGGCGTGCAGCTTCCGTTCCATCAGTTGGGCGCTGATCTGGATGACGGCCAGCAGGTTATTGATGTCGTGGGCCACACCGCCGGCCAGGCGACCCAGGGCCTCCATCTTCTGCGCCTGCTGGAATTCGGCCTCCAGCTGTGTCTCGCGTGTCACGTCACGCATCGTGGTCACATAGCTGACGATCTCTCCGGCCTGATCCCGCACCGGGGCGATGGTCATGTCCAGGTGACACACGCGGCCGTCCCTCCTCGAATACTCGAGCCTTTCCTGCCAAGGCTGCCCGCCGGTCACCATCTGCCACATCCACCCCTGGAAAAGCAGATCCAATCTGCTGCTCCCCAGAATGCGAGGGTGCTGGCCAATGACCTCGGCGCGCGAGTAGCCGACGATCCGCTCAAAAGCAGGGTTCACGTAAAGGATAGTAGCATCGGCGTCGGTGACCACCACCGCCTCGGCTGCCTGGTCGACGGCAGTGCTCAACCGCCTCTCGGTTTCGGCCAGCCGGGCGCGAGCAAGCGCGCCGGACACCTGCTCGGCTACGCGACAGGCCAGATCTACCTCAGTGGGAGTGAATGAACGAGACCCCGTGGCAGCCACACCCAGGCCGCCCACCATCTCCCCTTCAGTGAGGATGGGCAGGAGGAGCAAGGAAATCGGGTCTTGGGGAGGGATCAGACTGCAGATAAGCCCCAGACGGGGATCAGATCGGGCATCGTCGATTATCAGTGGCTTCTTGTGTTCGAGGAGCTCTCGGGCCAGGGGAATGCCGATCACCGAAATGGCGTGCCCCAAGACTGAGGAGCGACCGCTGGCTCGGTATTCGGCGGCAACCACGATTTCGGTTTTCTCTGCGTCAAGGAGAGCGGCGGCTGAATGAGGGATGCCAAAAGCCTCGGCCAGCTCGCGGCAGACCGTCTCTAGGATCGCTGTGATCTCCTGGCTGGCGGCCGAAGCGGCGATCACCCGGTTGAGCAGAGCCAGCTCGCGGTTACGGAGGCGAGCCTCGCTGTATAGGCGGGCATTCTCGATGGCTTGGGCCGCATGCTGGCCCATGGCCTGGGCGATCTGCACCTCCGCCTCACCATAAACCGCGACTTGTGCATGGTCGACCATCAGGGCGCCGATCATTTGGCCTTGGCTGACCAGGGGGATGCCCAGCCAGGAGCGCACATGCTCGGCTCCCGGCACCCAGATCCAGCCGTCCAGCTGCCGCACGTCGGCGCTGACCACCGGCTGGAGGTCGTGGGCCATGTGGCGCAGGATCGGGCTACCCTGGAGCAGGTTTCCTGCCTCCCTGCTGGTCATGCGCTCGTCGGTATAGCCGATGCCGAGGATCAGGTCTGGCACCTCTGCGTCCCGGAGGATCAGCACCGAAGCGGTGTCGTAGGCAAGCACACGCTTCAGCTGGATCAGAATGAGGCGCAGGATCTCGTTGAGGTCCAGGCTGGCGCCCAATACGTGTGCTGCCTCGCGCAACACCTCAGCCAGCTCGCGTTGCTCGCGTTGGGCCCGGAAGAGCCGGGCGTTCTGAATGGCGATGGCTGCCTGGCTGGCGAACAGGCTCAGCAACTCGGCGTCAGACTGTCCAAAGACGCCAGGGGTGTCGGCCACCACATCCAGCACGCCCATGAACTCTGTGCCCCAGCATACCGGAACGCCGACGGTGGCCCGGAAGTCCTGGTCGTCAAAGATGGCTGCTCGTCCCTCCCAGTGCCGGTAGTCATCGACGACGAGCGGCTGGCCGCAACCCCAGACCCTGCCGGCTAGACCTTCGCCGGGAGCAAGGGTGAGGCCGACGATGCTGGGGCGCAAGCCGATGCCCACGACTATTTGAAGTGTGTCCTGCTCTCGGCTGGTGGAGGTAGAATCCGCCGGCGGTGCCGCCCAGCAGCTCGACGGCCCGCGAGACGATAGAGTGCAACAGCGTGTCGACGTCCAACTGGCTGCCGATCTCCAGCCCCACCTGACGGAGTGCCTCGAGCTGCTCCGTGCGGCGGCGCAGCGCCTCCTCGGCCCGCACCCGCTCGCTGATGTCGGAAAAGACGGCCAGGGTCCCGGCAAAGCATCCCGTCTCTGTATCAAAGCGAGGGCTGCCGCTGACCAGGACGGGGAACCGGGCGCCGTTCTTGTGCGCCAGCTCCAGTTCGTAGCGATTGGCTTGGTCATGCCTCCGCCGTTCGTCGGCTGCTCGGACGATGGGCTGCTGCTCAGGCGGGACTACCGTTGTCCAGTGCTGGCCCTGCAATGCGGTGGGCGTGTAGCCCAGCAGGGTCGCCGCCGCCGGATTGACGAAGGTAAAGTGCCCTTCGGCATCCTCCACGGCGATGCCTTCGGCCATGCTCTGGACGATGCCTTCATTGAACTCCTTCAGCCGGCGGAGTTCCTCCTCTGCCTGTTTGCGCTCGGTGATGTCCACGAACGTCGCCTGGATAGCAGGCCTGCCGCCGACCTCGATGTTGCCGGCGAACATTTCTATCCAGCGCAGTGCCCCGTCTTTCCGGACAACGCGAAGTTCGTAGCGCGGCAGTGCCGCTTGACCCGCCAGGCGACCTTCATATCGGTGCAACAAGATCATCTGATCCTCAGGGTGGGCCAGCGCCCTTATTCCATCAACTGAAAGCGATAGCAGTTCCTCGACTGAATAGCCTAGGATGTCGGCCATAGCCGCGTTGGCAAAGATGAGCTTGGGGGGAAAGCCCTGGGCGATGACGATGCCTTGCAGTGACTGCTCCACCAGCGTGCGGTACCTCTCCTCCGATTCCCGGATCGCCTTCTCTGACTGTTTGCGCTCGGCAATGTCCCTGTAGGTGGCCACTATCGCGGTCACTTTGCCATGAACCATGATTGGGGAGCCGGCCACGATAACATCCACCGGGCTGCCGTTCTTCCCGTAACGGACCGTCTCGGTGGGGAGAACGGGTGTGCCGGCGAGTATCTGTCGGGTGAGTTCTGTCGCTTCCTCAAGCGTCTTCTGCTCGGATCCGGCAACCAAGCCGTCCAGGCCCTGCCCAATTACCTCTTCCCTTGGATAGCCAAACAGCTCTTCTGCCCCCCGATTCCAGTCTAGGATGCGGTGCTGAGCATCGAGGGTGATGATGGCGTCGGGGGCGCAGGCCAGCACGCTTTCCAGGAACAGGCGCCGCTCGTTGCTCTGTTGTTCGATCTGTTTTCGAGCGCTGACATCGCGAACGTAAACCATCACCAGTTGCTCTTCTCCGACAGAGGCGAGCCGGGTGCTGACTTGGACCGGGAAGATCTGGCCGTCCTTTCTCTTGTTAGCTGCCTCGACAAAGACGCCGCCGGTCGTCAGCTCTTCGGTGACGAGATCGGGCAGGGTCTTGGCCACCTCCTCTGGTACCAGATCTGCCACGGTCAATCCCATCAGCTCTTCCTTGGTGTAGCCCAACATGTCACAAGCCGCGGCGTTGCAGTCCAGCACGCGGCCGTCCAGCGTCTCCACAAAGATTGCGTCTGTCGACGTTTCAAATAGCGTGCGATACTTTAGCTCGCTGTCCCGTATCGCCCGCTCTGCTCGCCTGCGCTCGGTGACGTCTCGCAGGACGATCAAGCGACCGATGACAAGGCCGCGCCGGTCACGCAAGATTGAGCTGCCGGCATCGCAGATCCGCAGGCTCTCGCCTTCACCCAGCAAGACCTCCTCGTGTGCTTCCACCACCTTGCTGCACCACTGTGCCAGTGCCGGCACAGCCGACAGCACGCTGTCAGCCGGCTGTCCGATGGCTTCTGCCGCCCGGGAGGCAATAAGGCGTTCAGCCGCCGGGTTGACATCCACGATACGCCCATGCTCGTCGAGCACGATCACCGCATCGTCCATGCTGTCAAGGACGGCGCCTTGCGCCACCGGCACGATGTCCAACAGCCGGAAGCGAAAGAGACCCCAAACCACTGCCAGGCTGGTAAGGGTGAAGGCGAGGGGCGTCAGATCTAGGTAGGGGAAGGGGCTGAGGCCAGAGATGTACAGGGCATTCCCCACCCAAGGCGCCAGCACGCCAATCAACACGGCGATGGCCTGCCCCCGATAAAGGTGGGGTCTGCGGAAGAGGACCTGGAAGAGCAGGGCAGACCCAAGCAGGAGAGAGGAGTAGATGTAGATTACAATACCCCAAAAGGCGGCGCCGTGGGTCAAGACCAGTACTGAAAAGGGGCCACTGGTGTCCAGGCGGGTACTGGTCCAGATCAGGTGGTGCAGGTCGTTGCTATAGGCCAGAAATAACGTAACCAGGGATGGTAATGCCAGCAGGAACAGATTGCGGCGAGTCAACCATCGCGCCCGGTTGGTGTACTGGAGAACAAAGGCCAGCCACGCTGCGGGTACAGGGATGATGCCCAGGTACTGGAGCCGGGCCCAGAACAGCTTGGCCGGCAGGTTGGCACTCGCCAGCTCGAGCGCGTAGCCCAACGACCAAACAGCCACACCCAAGAGGAGCACGATGAAGGGCCGGACGCCCGGCGCGGAACGGCGTCGCCAGGCGTAAAACGCCAGAGCAGCAGAGACGGCCGCTGCGCCGAGCAAAGGTAACGTGTAGGGAGTATCTTGCCAGTACATCGCCTTCTTCCTGTTCTATCTCACTCGCCCGTACCCGGGTGTCGCTGCCGACGATCCTCTCCTTTGCCAGGAATACAAAGGCGCTCTGCAGGACCACCACGCTGAGCTCCCACACCAGCAAGAAACGCCTTCATTCTGGCATACGTCTTGATTGTTAGGTATGCTTTAGCACATCATCTCGCACATTCTTTGAAAGGTTCGGTAGCCCACTATTATAGAGCGACAACCAAAGAGTGTCAACTTGACAAGTCGGCCGATACCTAATATAATTAGGCTAACTCGTGGCTTGTTGCTAGTCCGGCCAAGAAGGGATGTCAACCATGGATCATCGAGACCGCCGCCTCGTGCTGGTGGCTCTGGGGCTAGTCCTGCTGCTGGCCGGCGTCGGCTGTGCCTTTCTGGGGCCGGTCGAGCTGTACGTTTTCTATCTCTTCTCCGAAGGTGGACGCTTCTACTACGACGGCTTCCGCTTTGGCTCCTTTATGTTTGGCAACATCGCCCTCCAGGTCGCGGGCTACTACCTGGTCGCCGCGGTGCTGCTGCCCCTCGGCTACGGCCACGTGCGCCTGCGCCGCTGGGTGCGGCCCCTGACCCTGGCGTTGCTCTGGACTTGGATCCTTCTGGGTCTGCCGCTGCTAATCGTCCTCTTTTTCATGACCGCCTCGGTCAAGAACTTTTCCGTGCTCGGTGGTGTGGTCTTTGTCCTGCTGCTGGCCGCGTCCTACCTTGTGCTGCCCTGGTTGGGGATCCGCTTCTACCAGGGGCGAAACGTGCGTGGTACCTTCGAGGCGCACGGCCAGCACTTCAGCGCCCTCGAGGCCCGCCCACTGGCCATCCTGGTGATCTGCCTGTTGGACCTGTTCTTCCTGATCGCCCTGCACGTGCCGTTGCTGTACCGGGGCCTGTTCCCGCTCTTTGGGAAACTGTTGGGTGACCTGGATGGCATCTACCTCACCGCCGCTGCGGTGCTGGTCCTTGGCCTGCTGTTGTGGGGCACCTGGGAACAGCGTAGGTGGGCCTGGTGGGGCTCGGCCGCCTACTATGCTATCCTGGCGGCAACCTGGCTTGTCACCTTTGCTCAGACGTCGTGGGCCGACCTGCTGGCCTGGCTGCAGTTCGCCCCCACCGAACTGGAAGCGCTGTCGGGCATGCCGCTGCACGGCTATGAGGTAGGGGTTTTTGTTGGGCTGCCGATGCTGGCCTGCTTGGGCGTGATCTTGGCCTGCCGGCGGCATTTCAGCCGCAGTCTAGCCTGATCTCCTAGCCGAAGACGCTCACCTACCGCCGTTTTTTGCAGCGCGACCCGGCAGCGTAGACCTGGAGGTTGACAAGTAAGCCCAGGTCGTTACTCCAGGTATGCGGTGTATAGCCCAACCCTCATTTGCGGCAAGCCTCCATGACAAGCGCTACGTCCCCGCTGCCTGACAGCCCCGCTACAGCCAGTCCTTTCTCCAGAAGAGGACCGCCACACTCGCGCACACCACCACGGCTACTGCCAGCGATAAGCGGGAATGCCCACGACCACTGACCCAGAGGCAGCTGCACGTTCATCCCGTAGAAGCTGGCGATCATGGTGGGCAGGCTCAAGATAATCGTCACCGACGCCAGGAACTTCATCACTGCGTTCAGGTTGTTAGAGATGATCGATGCAAAAGCATCCATCATCTGGCTGAGGATGTTGCCCGAGATGTTGGTCATCTCAATTGCCTGCTGGACTTCCGTGAGCACATCTTCCAGCAGATCCAGATCCTCGGGATATTGCTGGAACATCTGGTTCTTCTGCAGATGCCGCAGAATCAGCTCGTCGGACTTGAGCGCAGTGGTGAAATAGACCAGGCTCTTCTGGTACTTCAGCAGCTCCAGCAGCTCCCGGTTCCGCTGCGAGTGCTGAAGACGGTCTTCGAGGACGTCAACGACGCTGTCGATCTTTCTCAGATCCTGCAGATACTGGTTGGCTGTGATGCGGAGCACGCGCAGGATGAACCGATTGCGCTTGCTGGTGGACAGCTCACGGGCAGCGTTCAGGGCCTGGATCACGCTGGTCTCAACCTTGCAGACTGTAGCGACGAACCAGTCGGTGAGAACGATCCCCAGAGGCACCGTGACGTAGGGCACGTCTGAAGCCTCACCCTCGAAGCTGGGGACGCGCAACACAATCAGGGTGGTCCCGTTTTCCTTTTCGGTTCTTGCTCTCTCATCCATGTCCAGGGGATAGGTGACAAAGTCCTGAGGAATGCTCAACGTCTGCGCGAGCTGAGTAACCTCCTCTGGAGAAGGATCCACTACGTTGATCCAGCATCCGCTGGCCGGTTCTGCAATGGTCTCAAGACCCGATCCTGTGCCTCTATAGATGGTGATCATGAGCTTCCCTCCAAAGAGATATCAAGCGAATCGACCTTGCTCGCTTGGAACGACGCACGGCGAGGATCCCGTCCGCAGGCCAGTCCAAAGCTCAGCCTGGTCGGGTAGACGCGGAAATGCCGCGCGCGACGCTGCGTGGGCCAGGTCGGCGTGGTCCATAGCGAAAAGCACCCAGACTGGGATGATGCCCAGTACAAAGGTGGCCACTATTGCACCTCCGAGAGTTGGTTCCCCGGAGGCTTGGTTGGATGGGAAGTGTCTGCCTTCCGGGGGACTAGGCTATTCGGTTGGCAGGTGAAAGACGGGACTTGTGTCCCAAACTACGTTGGGCAGGCCCGTCTTCCGGTTCGATCTCGTCCATCATCCTCTTGCTAAATCTCTCTGCGGCGAATACGATCAAGGCCAGCGCCTCGATCGCTGTCGCAGCAGCCAGCATTCTACCACTGTAGATCCCGCCTGTCAAACTCCCCGCACGCTGCGAACTGCCCTCTGCGCCAACAGGCTGATCTACCAGGTTCAGCCGCCCACCCCAGGAGCCGGTCGCATAGCGCCAAGTCGTCGACCCGAAACTGCGGAGCAATCGCCTGGAGCCCAGTCAGGATTCCTGGGAACGGCCGGCGGCACTCTCAGGGAGAAAGAGCAACAGCCCGTCTTGGACGGGCCGTTTCACGCAAGCTTGGGTGGATGACGAGGGTTGAACACCCAGTAACCAACGTGCGCGCATTACCAGAAGGCGCTGCATGCCCCGCACATTTTTTCCGGCCCGGCTCCGGCAGTAGCCGCGACTTTCGCCTAGGGCCCTCCAGGAATTGCCAGATCTGTCCTGATCAGGTATACTGGATCGTTTGTGCGAGCCGACTGGCTCGCACCCTAACCGGCAGACCATTCTGCCACAAAATCGACGGGCCGAGAGTGCGACTTGGCTCAACAAAGCCAAGGAGTGCTTTTGAACTTTCAACAATTTTCTCTCGATCCGCGCATTGTCGCGGGTATCAGGGCCGTGGGATACACCACGCCTACCCCTATCCAGCAGCAGGCCATCCCTGTCGTGCTCCAGGGGCGCGATATTCTGGGTCTGGCGCAGACCGGCACCGGAAAAACGGCGGCCTTTGTCTTGCCGATTCTGCACAGACTGCTTCAAGGCCCGGCGCGCCGCGTGCGGGCCCTCGTCGATCGCGCCCACGCGCGAGCTGGCCGAACAGATCCACGATGTGACGTCCGAGCTGGCTCAGCAACACCAGACTGCACAGCGCCACCGTCTATGGCGGCGTGAGCAAAGCCAACCAGGTCGCTGCCTTGCGCCGCGGCGCCGAGATCGTCGTCGCCTGTCCGGGGCGCTTGCTGGACCTGCTCGCCGAAGGCAGCATCGATCTGTCGGGGGTCGAAGTGCTGGTGTTGGATGAAGCCGATCGCATGTGCGATATGGGCTTCTTGCCCGACATCCGGCGCATCCTCAAGGTGCTGCCCAGACAGCGCCAGACGCTGTTTTTCGCTGCCACGATGCCGGATGACATCCGCAGGCTGGCAGATGAGATCCTCGACGACCCGGTCACGGTCCAGATCGGCATCATCGCCCCGGCAAAAACCGTGTCACACGCCCTCTATCCGGTGCCCGACGGCCTCAAGAAACAGCTTCTGCTGGCCATACTGCGCCAGCCGGCCATGGAACGGGTGCTGATCTTTTCGCGCACCAAGCACCGCGCCCGTAGCCTGGCGCGCGATCTGGTGAAACACGGCCATTCGGCCGCCGCCCTGCAGGGCAACATGTCGCAAAACGCGCGCCAGGCTGCGCTCGATGGCTTTCGCGACGGAACGTACCCTATCCTCGTCGCGACCGACATCGCGGCGCGCGGCATCGACGTCTTGGAAATCACGCACGTGATCAACTTTGACATGCCGGATACTGTCGATGCCTACACCCACCGCATCGGCCGCACCGGGCGCGCCGACCTGACCGGCCAGGCCTACACATTTGCCGTGCAGTCCGATGAGCCGATGGTGCGCGACATCGAGAAGGTCTTGGGCGCCCCGATTCAACGCCTGCGGTTGCCCGGGTTCGATTATGGCAGCTTTTCGCCAGAGCGCCAACCTCAGCCGCGCAATCAAGCAGAACCCTTAAGCCGTGAGCGAAGCGGAGCGGCCCGCCCCCGGGATGATAGCCGATCGATCCCGGCGGCAAACAGACGCCCGGCGAGCAGGCAACTCCGGTCTTGGTCGAGTAGATCTGCCCGCTAGACGTATGCCGCCGACCTGGTTGTTTTTATTGCTTTTACCAGACCTCAACAGGAATTTGACAGTGTGGAGCAAATGTGCTATGATGCGCCTGTAGGACGAAGAATAAAACTGGTTCGAGCATGAATAGATGACCACCCAGATTCTTTGATCTGGGTGGCTTTTTTTGCACCAACTGGCTGGACCTTCCTCCTAACAAAATGCGTGAAAGGCAAGAAATGACTGAGCGAACAAAAGGAACCGTCAAGTGGTTCAATGAAGACAAAGGCTTTGGCTTCATTGCGAGGGAGGGGGGCGCTGACGTGTTTGTCCACTACACCGCCATCCGGGGCAATGGCATCCGGAATCTGGCTGAAGGGCAACGCGTTGAGTTCAATGTCGAGCAGGGCCGTAAGGGCCTGCAAGCTACTGATGTGACTGTGACAGGGTGATAGGAGATACCATGGACAAGAAACTATACGTGGGCAACTTGAGCTACAACACGACCGATGAGAAGTTGCGGTCGCTGTTCGCCGAGTACGGCGAGATCGAATCGATCAACGTGATTACCGACCGCGAGACCGGCCGGCCTCGGGGCTTTGCCTTCGTCGAGATGGCAACCCAGCAGGCGGCCGAGGCATCCATCTCTGGCCTGGACGGCAAGATGGTGGACGAGCGGCGAGATCAAGGTGAACAAGGCCAATCCGCAGCCCGACCGCAACCGGCGGCAGGGCAGCAGAAGCCGATCAGACTGGTAGAAGCGTCGCCGGCCATCGCCGGACTGGCGTTAGACAGCCGGCGCTCGGCCGGCAGGAACGATAAGCGACAGCGCAGACCAGGGTAACCCTGGTCTGCGCTGTCGTCTTTGTGCAGTGCCCATCCGCCGGGCCGCCGGAGGATAGTGTCTGTTCCGTTACCCCTGCTTGGCTGCGCTCTCCATGCCGACTGCCAGCGCCGCATCGATCGCCTTGTTGGCGTCCGAGATCTCGCCGTCGGAGGCCAGCGCCATCTCGGCAGCCAGCCACGCCCGGCCCCGGGTCAGATATTCCGTGTCCTTCCTGGTCAGGTGCGACTGATACCGGCGCCAGGTCAGATCTCGCACCACCTCGGCCGCTTGCACGACAATACCCGTTCCAAGCTTGGCCCACAGCCCTTTCTGGCGTTCGTCGAGATCATCCTGCAGGCAATCGGGCGCGCTCTTGAGCGTGTCCAGCAGTCGAGGTACTTTGGCCAACGAAATCGCCGGCCGCACCCCCACCTGCTCCATCTGCTGAGTAGGAACATAGACCGTCAACCGTTGCGCGGGGATATAGATGACAAAGTAGGAGCTGGCCTCGCCGGTAGATCCCCTCTGTTGGATGCCGGTGATTCTGCCGGCACCATGTCGGGGGTGTATCACCTTATCGTTGATCGCAAACTGCATAGTTCCCCATACCTTTCTTCGTGTGGACCTGGGGCTCGCATCGAATCGCGCCTGCCTGCGTCGCCAGATGGGATGCGACGAGCCGAAATCCGGGCCAAACCGCCTCAATTCTCGCCCGATGACAGGCTAGCCCCTTGAGGACCCGATATCGTCAGGATGATCCGTTCTGAAAGCGGCGGGGAGGAATCAGCGACCAGACCAGCCAACTCTTCTACTATTCCTGTTTTAGGCCATTGTCATTATAACACAATTCCTGGAAATGGCAAAACTGGTGTCCAGCTGTTATCGGCTAACTTGACTGGGACAGAAACGTGGTGTACTATCTATCTCTGAGTGGTTGCTGACTAGAAGCCATTACCATAATGCAAGACCTTGAATGCCAGCTTGAACAGAAAACGGCTGAACTGGCCGCCCTGCGCGAGATCGGGCGGGCGATCAATGCTGCCTGGGAGCTGCAAACCACCTTGAGTCTGATCACCCGTCGTACGGCCGACGTCATGGGCATGGATTCCTGTTCTATCTACCTGCTGGATGCCGACGGCGATAGCCTGGTGCTCAAGGCGACTACCGGCCTCGCCGCCGAAGCCGTTGGCCAGGCCCGCCTGCACGTGGGGGAAGGGCTCACCGGCTGGGCAGCCAGCACCGGCCAACCTGTGGCAGTAGCCGACGCGGCTCGCGATCCCCGGTTCAAGTTCCTGCCCGAGACGCAGGAGACGCGTTTCCAATCGCTGTTGGGTGTGCCGCTGATCAACCAGGGACGCGTCATCGGCGCCATGAATGTCCAGACACGCTCACACCACGAGTTTTCTGCCGATGAGGTAGAGCTGCTGGGCCTCATTGCCGATCTGGCTGCCGGGGCGTTGGAAAAGGCGATGCTCTACGAAGGGATGCAGCGGCAGATCGCCGAATTGTCGGCCCTTGCCGAGGTCAGCCAGACCATCACTTCACCGCTATACCTCGATGAGATGCTGGAAGTCGTCGTCGAGATGACTGCCCGTGTCATGAAGGCCCGGCTCTGCTCGTTGATGCTGCTGGATGAGACGACCGGCGAACTGGTCTTGCGGGCGACAGATCATCCGAGTCCGGCTTACCACGACAAGCCGCCAATCAAGATAGGTGAGGGGATCGTCGGCCTGGTTGCCAAGACCGGCCGGCCAATGGCCATCCTCGATGTCCGCCGGGAGACCCTCTATCGCCATGTGGACATCGCTCGCCAGGAGGGGCTGTGCTCGCTTTTGTGTGTCCCCTTGACTGTCCGCGATCGGATCATCGGCGTGCTCAACTGCTACACAGCCGAGCCTCACCGCTTCACCGACGACGAAATTGCCCTCTTTTCCACCCTGGCCAACCAGACCGCCCTGGCCATCGAAAATGCGCGCCTGGTGACCAACGCCGCCATGGTGCGCGAGATGCACCACCGCATCAAGAACAACCTGCAAAATGTGGCCATGCTCCTTCGCTTGCAGATGAGCGGTGACCGGCAGATCTCGGCACGGGAGGTGCTCCACGAAAGCGTCAATCGCATCTTGAGCATTGCTGCCGTCCACGAGGTACTCTCCCAGCGAGGGTTCCGGTTGGTGGATGTCAAGGATGTGCTGACCCGCGTGGGCCGGGCTGTGGCCCACAACATGCAGCGACCCGCGCTAGAAGTCGAGGTCAGCGTTGAGGGAGATGAGGTAGCCCTACCCTCCCAAACAGCTACTTCGCTGGCTCTGGTGGTGAACGAGCTGATCCAGAACGCACTGGAACATGCCTTCGTCGATCGGACACGAGGGCGCGTCGTCGTCTCCCTTTGCCAGGATCCGGCTGAACGGCTGATCGTCGAGGTGCGGGATGATGGGGTCGGTCTGCAGAGTACCGCTTCTGAGGTGTCCGATCGTTCGGCCCGTCAATTGGGATTGGAAATCGTCGAGACGTTGGTGTGCGAAGACCTGCATGGCGAGTGGCTGCTGGCCGGAAACGGCGGCACTACAGCCCGCATTACTATCCCCCTCGGCGAGAGACCCCTGGCCTAAACCGGAAGGCGCCCACGAGCGACTCCGTTGGGAGTGACATTCCCCCATTGGCGAGACCTATTGCATCACAGGAGGCTGACAATGCGCGTGCTCATCGCCGACGACGAAGCCCTGACCCGTATGGGGCTGCAGACGATGCTCCGCGAGATGGGCCACACCATCGCCGGTACGGCCGCTGATGGGGTCGCTGCGCTGCGACTGGCCGGTGAGACTCGGCCCGACCTGGCTATTTTGGACATCAAGATGCCGGGGATGGACGGTCTGGCTGTGGCAGAGGCTATCGCCGAGCGCCACCATCTGCCGGTGGTGATGCTCACCGCCTACAGTGAGCACGATCTGATCGAGCGAGCGGCGGCGACCGAGACCGTCCAGGCCTACCTGGTCAAGCCGGTCCGTGAGACAGACCTGGCGCCGGTCATCGAGCTGGCCGTGGCTCGCTTTGCCGAGTGGCGAGCGCTCCAGCGGGAAGCCGCCGACCGGCAGGAGGCACTGGCGGCGCGGGAGGTCGTGGCTCGGGCCAAACAGGCGCTCATGCAACGCGATGGCCTGACTGAAGGCCAGGCATTCCTGGAGATCCAGCATCGCGCCCGCCGCCAACGCCGCACGATGCGCCAGGTAGCCGAAGAGGTACTAGGCGGCGAGCCCGGCGAAGATTAACAGCTTTCGCCAGACTGACAGGGGTGCGCTTGCCCGATTTGACATTCTTGTGGCTTTGTGGTATAGATAGCGCCAGACTGAGTTGTGTCTCGTGACATGGCGCAGTAGATAAACCAAGACTTGGGGCCGCGAAGCCCTTGGATCAGAACCAGATCGGTTCTGATCCAAGGGCTTTTATATTTCAGCCTTGTTGTTTGGAGGAGGCAGTGCTTGGCCAGTCGCTATCACATTCCTACCAGGCCGGCTCCGCCGGGCTTTCCCTACCCGGCGCGGTTCCGCCTGGGTGAGGGAGACGACTATGTCAAGTATGGCCACGCTCCTTTCGAGCAGGGACGGCGCGGCGGCGACCCTCACTGGACGCCGGAGATCATCAGCCAGATATGGTACCAGGCCGAAACGGGCCGCATCCCCATCTCGGGGGCGGGTTATGGCGGAGCGTTTTCCGGCCCCGGCTTTGATTCCATCTGGCTCGACATGTCCGAAATCGTGCGGCCTACCCGCGACGGTATCCACGGCCGGGAGTATATCTCCACAGCTATCGTCCTGGGTCGTCACCTCGCGGCTCTGCAGATTCGACCCAGCGGGGCGACTGGTTTCGGAGCTTCCGCCGCAGGTTGAGATCCCCATCCCGGTGCTGTTCGATCCGCTGCTGCTGCCGTTGCCGGGCCGGGGTGCGCAGGCAGCAGTCGTTCAAGCGGCAGCGCAATTGGGTACGCTGGCCCTGGTCCGCGGCAATGATGGGACCGAGTCATTCGCCGGCTATGGCGAAACCGTGGCTCCCCTGCTCAGCGTCGCCGATGATCCGGCAGCGCCTTGGGTGCGGGCGGCCCGCCTGGTCGAGATCGAGGTGGACAGCCAGGATACCCTGGCGCCCGCACTGGTCATGGCAGAGCAGGTGCAGACGGCCAATCCCCGGGCCGTCGTCGGCCTTCGGCTGCCGCTCACGGCCGGCAGCCTGGACCAGGTCGAGCAGGTGGTGGCCGCCGGCATCGGAATGGTGCACCTGGTAGCCGACGAGGCCGGCTACGAACTCTCGGGCGATCCACCTCGCTTCCTGACCGACCTCCTGCAGGAGGCGCACCACCGGTTGGTGGCAGCCGGCCTGCGCGACCAGGTGACGCTCGTCGTCAGTGGGGGCATCGCCGCTGCCGAGCACGTGCCCAAGGCGCTTGCCTGCGGGGCCGACGCCGTGGCCGTGGACCTGGCCCTGATAGTCGCCCTGGGCTGTGCCTTGTGGGCTGACGTGCGCCGCCCCTGCCCGGTCGAAGACCTGGAAACCGACGTCGAGTGGGGCGCGCAGCGCATCGTCAACCTGATGGCTGCCTGGCGTGACCAGTTGCTAGAGGTTCTGGGGGCCATGGGCCTGCGCGAGGTGTGCCGTCTACGAGGCGAGCTGGGCCGCGTCATCTTTCAGCCCAAGGAGGAGGCCGCCTTTCGCTCGCTCTTTGGGCGCGTCGTAAGCGGCCACCCGGCCGCCAGGCCTCGGACCTGTGGCGAAGGCGAGCTGGAAGGCGACCTGCGCTGGCCGACCACCCTTATCCTGGCCACTGCCGAGCAAGCCCGCACCGGCCGTCCGCCGGCAGCCGCATCTGGCCTGGACGCATCTCTCAGCCGCGTCGGGCGCTCTGGCGGCGGCTTTGACCGCCTGCGGTTCAGTTTTGAGCTGGACGGCAATCGGATCCCCGACGACGGGGAAGGCAAACCACAACCCTCGAGTCCTGGACCTCAAACCTTGAACCAGGTTGACCTGTCGCTGGACCTCAACCGCCGCGATCCGGCCCGGCCACGCATCCGCATCCCTCATCCATGGTACGGCGCGGGAATGTCGTTCGGCTCGGTCAGCCTGCAGACGATGCTCGCCCGGGCCTGGGCGGCGCAGTTCTGGGATACATTCACCAGCACCGGCGAAGGCGGCTATCCCGACGAGCTGCTTCCCTATGCCGCCCACATCATCACCCAGGTCGCCACCGGCCTGTTCGGCGTTCGGGAGGACACGATCCAGAGAGCGCGGATCATCGAATTCAAGTATGCCCAGGGAGCCAAGCCGGGCCTGGGCGGGCACCTGCTGGGCAGTAAGGTCACCCCGGCTGTAGCCGCCATGCGCGAGGTGGTGGAGGGCACCAGCCTCTTTTCGCCTTTCCCTTTCCACAGCGTCTATTCGGTGGAGGATCACAAGAAACACCTGGACTGGATCCGTCTCGTCAATCCCTCCGCCCTCCTCTCGGTCAAGGTATCCACGCCCACTGACGTGGATATGGTCGCGGTGGGCAGCTACTACGCCGGGGCACATATCATCCACCTGGACGGGGCATACGGCGGTACGGGGGCTGCCCCCGAGATCGCCAAGAAGAACATTGCCATGCCTCTCGAATACGCCATTCCCAAGGTGCATCGCTTCCTGGAGGCGGAGGGGATCCGCGATGAGGTGGTGATCATGGCTTCTGGCGGTGTGCGCACCGCCTTTGACGTGGCGAAAGCCATCGCCCTTGGGGCAGATGGCTGTGTCATCGGCACGGCCGAGCTGGTGGCACTCGGCTGCATGCGTCTTGGCACCTGCGAACGGGACAAAGGCTGCCCCCTGGGGATCGCTACCACAGATCCCGAGCTCGCCGGGCAGATCGATCCGCAGGAGGGCGGCCGGCGCATCGCCAATCTGTACGCCTCGTGGCGCATCCAACTGGCCACCATCCTGCACAACCTTGGCCTTCAGAGCGTCCAAAACCTCCGCGGCAGGTCGGACCTCTTGGCATATCTCGAATAAAAGACAGAAAGGAAAAATCCAATGGCAACCGTCGGTTATTTTGAAGGAACAGATCCAATCATTCTTACCAGGCTGGCGGCGAAGGGCATCGGCACCCTTCCCCTCAGCAACGGGTTCGACATGCATGGCAAGTACGTCGTGCACCTTACCGCGCAGGATGGCGTCTCGGTGGTCGTGGGCTACCTGCACAAGGTCCTGCCCGCGAATGGCATCGCAGTCGCCCCTCGTGACCTCCTATTCGCCTGCATCAGCCACGAGATTCCCGTGGTGCTCGTCGCCGAAAAGTCGTTCCACGACGCGGCTCGCGACCGCCTGGGCGAGATGCAGGGCCGGGTCAAGTTGGTGGATCCGGCAGACCTCCACGAGGCCATCCTGGCGGTGATATCGTAAGCGATGGAGAGGCACCAGCCGGCTGAGCTGTTAATCGCCTCGCGCCAGCGGTTGATCCGGCACAGCGGGCCACCGTCCTGGCACGGGAGCGAGGCAGAGGGAGGCTGTGGGGTCATAGGACTGGCGGCCAGTGTTCCTGTGGCCGGCCGCCATCTGCTCCAGGCCGCCACGCAGATGCACAACCGAGGCAATGGCAAGGGCGGGGGACTGGCAGCCGCGGGCCTGTCCCCCGCGCAAATGCGCGTTTCCGCCGAGGTGCTGCGCGAGGCGACCCTGCTGCAAATCGCCTACCTGGATCCGGCCGCGCGGGCAGAGGTGGAGCAGACCTCTTTGCACCCGGCCTTTGACGTTTTGCAGGGCTATCGACTGCCCACCCTGGACGACTGGCAACAGGTGCCCGGCCTGGAAATCGCACCTCCTGAAGTGTGGTGCTACTTTGTGCGGGCCAGGTCGCCCAGATTGGAGCAATTCGCCGCTGAGAATGGGCTGGAGAAGCTGCCATCTCGCCAGGTTGAGGATGAGTTTGTCTACCAGAACAGCTTCCGGCTCAACGTGCATTTCTACACCAGCCTGGGCGAGAAGCGGGCCTTTGTCCTGTCCCACGGCCGTGACCTGCTCGTCTTCAAGATCGTCGGCTATGCCGAGCAGGCGGCGGCCTACTACCAACTGGCGGATCTACAGGCTCACGTCTGGATCGCCCACCAGCGGTATCCGACCAAAGGGCGGGTGTGGCATCCCGGTGGAGCGCACCCTTTCGTCGGCCTCAACGAGGCGCTGGTGCACAACGGTGACTTTGCCAACTATCACGCCGTGGCGACCTATCTGCAGCAGCGGAACATCGTCCCACTGTTCCTCACCGACACCGAGGTGAGCGTGCTCCTCTTCGACCTGTTGGATCGCGTCTACGGCTACCCGCTGGAGGTGATCATTGAGGCGCTGGCACCCACCACCGAACGCGATTTCGAGCTGCTGCCCCTGGAGAAGCAGCGCCTCTACAAGGCCGTACAGGCGACCCACCTGCACGCCTCGCCCGACGGACCGTGGTTTTTCATCATCGCCCGCAGCCGCCCAGACGAGGGGCAGTGGCAACTGCTGGGCATTACCGACACATCCATGCTCCGTCCCCAGGTCTTTGCCCTCCACGAAGGCAAGGTGCAGATCGGGCTGGTCGCCTCCGAGAAGCAAGCCATAGACGCTGCACTGGAGAGCCTGGCCGCCGAGGACGAGCGGATCTGCCCGGTGGCCGACCGCTACTGGAATGCGCGCGGGGGCAGCCACACCGATGGAGGGGCGTTCCTGTTCTCAGTCCATGACCGGCCAAGCAGAGAGAATGGCGGCCGGGGCAAAGAGCTGGTGGTGACCGACAAGTTCGGGCAGCAGGTGACGACGCCGTCCGATCAGGTCCACAACAACCCCAGCACGGCGACGCTGACCCCACCGCGGATGACATGGGCCGTCGCCGAGCCATCGGAGTGGGTTGTCACCGCGCCGGAGGGGGTGGATGTGGCCTGGCGGTGGTTGTGCCGGGAGATGCCGACGTGGAGCTATGGCGAGCTGACCTGGTTCTGCCAGCAGATGGCCGGCCTGGCCGCCGGGGGGGACGAGGCGTGGGCTTTTGTCGTAGGGCTGCTCACCCGGCTGCGAGACCGGCACTACGACCCCGGGGGCAAACGGCGGGCCTCGGTGCTGGCGCTGGTGGACCGGACGCTCGGCAAGATCCTGGATGCAGTGCCGTTGCTGGCAGCGCCTGGGACAAGCCGGCAGCGCCGAGTGGATCGGTCGACGCAGCCGGCGCTGCGCGGCCCGCGTGACATTGAAGAGACGCTGGTGCTGGACGCCGCCGGCTTGCGGCCGGAGGGGGACGACTCGGCAGCCCGGCTCATCGTCAAAGCGGCGGAGCTGGGTTGGCGGCGGTTGGTCACCTACAACTGGCGTGGCGGGCGATTCTGCGGCTGCGGGTTGGGACCGGGCGGTGCGGGTGTACACGATCGACGTCTACGGCTCCAGCGGTGACTACCTGGGCTCGGGCCTGCAGGGGGCCGAGGTGCACGTTCACGGCAGCGCCCAGGACCAGGTGGGCCAGATCCTGAAGGCCGGCAAGCTGGTCATTCACGGCGATGTGGGCCAGACCTTCATGTACGGCGCCAAAGGAGGAGAAGCCTACGTGCTGGGTAACGCCGCCGGCCGCCCTCTCATCAACGCCGCCGGCAACCCTCGCGTGGTCATCAACGGCACCTGTTTGGACTATCTGGCCGAGTCGTTCATGGCCGGCGATCCGCTCCATGGCGGCGGATTTGTCATCCTCAACGGCATGGCTTTCAATGCCCACGGACAGATGGTGCCCCAACCGACGCCTTACCCAGGGGGCAATCTCTTCTCACTGGCCTCGGGCGGGGCCATCTATGTGCGGGATCCATACCGTTTGGTGGCAGAAGGCCAGCTCAACGGCGGAACCCTTGTGCCCCTGACCGACGCCGACTGGGCGCTGATCTATCCGTACCTGGAGGAGAACGAACGGCTGTTTGGCATCCAGGTGCAGACGCTGCTGACGGTGGGCGACAGCCTCAAACGCCCAGAGGAGGTATATCGCAAGGTGGCTGCCATACGGCTGGGCGCTCTGAATAGCTCCACATAGAAAACCCGGAGTGCCCGGGACAAGGTTGTCCTGAAGTACAGGGTGGATGACGGGGGTCGTCCACCCGGTAACCAGCGATTGGGCATGTCTCAAAGACCGAGTGAGGCGAACTTGCCGGTCGTGACGGAGAGTGATATAATGCAGGCAGCGAACGTCCGCAGGGAGAATTAGGGTATGAAAGATTGTCAGTTTACCATTATCATCGAGCGCCAACCGGAAGGAGAGTACCTGGTGTCGGTTCCGGCGCTGCCTGGCTGCTATACCGAAGGGGGCACGCTCGAAGAAGCCCGTGAGATGGCGGCCAATGCTATTCGTGCCTACTGCGCCAGCCTGCTGAAACACGGCGAGTCGATCCCGTGCGAACCTCCTGAGGAACAGTACATAGGACGGCTAAGCGTCGCTCTGGAGCCCGCTTGATGCCGCGTTTGCCTGCGGTTACGCCACGGCAACTCGTCGAGGCGCTTGAAAAGGTAGGTTTTGAGATCGATCACCAAACCGGCAGCCACGTTGTGCTGTGGCGGGCCAGCGATGGTGCCCGTGTGGTCGTTCCGTGGCATAATCGTGACCTGGGCCGGGGACTGACGCTGCGGATCATCAAGAGTGCCGGACTGACTCGGGTTGAGTTTGAGGAACTGATCTGATCTCACGAGAGTTGGCGAAATTGACGCCTGAGTTATTGTGGGACTAGACCCACTGTCACAGATTGATGAAAAGCACAAGACCCGCCTCAGGCGGGTCTTGTCATGATTCTGGGTGGATGACGGGGGTCGTCCACCTGGTAACCAACGGTTGGGCAAAGTCAGTCCGGTGTGGCAGGGGTTACCAGATGTTCTTTCCTCAGAAAGCAGTTCATCTCGGCCGTCGCACTTGACGCGGGCATGCAGGCCCACCCTTTGGCAGGATGGGCCTGCCCCTTGACGATCAAGGGCCGCCGCCCCAAGTGGGTGCCCGGCCTAATGGTTGCGCAGCACCACAGGAAGATACACCCGGTAGGAACCGCCTGTCTGCACCCCACCAGACCAGAAGCCGCCGGCCAGACTGTAGTCCCCGCCAGTGAGCTGTCCTGCGTCCGGCTGGCCGGCCGTCCCGCCGAGCGAATACCCCCCACCCAAGGAAAAGGTCCCGCCTCCGCCGTCCACCGTGCTCCACGTCAGGTCGTACCCTGCGCCTGACTGGGCGAGCACAGGGACCGCCGCCAGCAGCAGGAGGCAAACAAGCACGGCCCTCAGGTACGTAGCACCTGGTATCAACCTGTCCCTCATCGCCCGCCTCCCGGCCGGCGCCGCGCGGCCAGCGTTCCACCGGCGACGACGACTCCGCCGATCAGCAGCCAGGGCAGCGCTGCACCGGTGCGTGCCGGCTGCCTGCGCCTTTTCCAGGGCGGCCAGGCGCGCCTCCAGATCGCCGACCTGCGCCTTCAGCGCCTGGTTCTCGGCATACAGCCCCTGGATGGCCGCCAGGGCCACGCCGTCGGCGTCGATCGTGGTGATGTGCGTCTCGTCCTCGCCCAGGCCAAAGGCGGCGTAGAAATCCTGGGCCATCGGCCCGATGTGGCGGATGGAGGCGTCCTGGCTCGTATAGTTCCAGGTGGTGACCGGCACCTGCGCCAGGCGGGCCAGGAGCGCCTGGGTGTCGACCTCCGCCACGTTCTCCTTGAGGTCGCGGTCGCTGAGCGGGGTCCAGGTGCCGCTGCCGGCGGCGAGGTAGGCGCCGGCTGGTCAGGCCGGCGTTGGTGTAGAAGTAGACCCCGCCGCTGGCGCGGGCCACCCAGCGGTTGTCGTTGCTGCACGTCACGTCGGCGTCGGTCGAGTCGCCCCACACGAAGCAGCCCTGGTTGTTGGCCTTGGCGCGATGGCCGGCGGCGAAGCTGATAGTCGCCCTGGGCACGTATTGTCGTAGCCGCCCGGGCACGGTGGCAGCGCTAGCCGCTGGCGGTGTTGCCGTAGCCCCCGCCGACGGTGGCATACCTGCCATGCTGGCCGTGTTCGTATAGCCCCCGCCGACGGTGGCGGCATCGCCGCTGGCGGTGTTGGCCTGGCCCCCGCCGACGGTGGCGGCGTAGCCGCTGGCGGTGTTGTGCTGCCCCCCGCCGACGGTGGCATAGTTGCCGGCGGCTATGTTGACGGCCCCGCCCGCCACGGTGGCCGCGACGCCGCTGGCGCTTGGTTCGTCCTGGCCCCCGCCGACGGTGGCGTCGAGCCGCTGGCGCGCGTTGTCTATGCCCCCGCCGATGGTGGCCACGCAGGCTGCTGGCGATGTTGCTGTCGCCCCCGCCGACGGTGGCATAGTCGCCGCTGGCGGTGTTGGTCGTCGCCCCCGCCGACGGTGGCCCAGTCGGCGCTTGCGGTGTTGTCCTCGCCCCCGCCGACGGTGGCATTGTCGCCGCTGGCGAGGTTGTGGTAGCCCCCGCCGATGGTGGACTGTAGCCGCACTGGCGGTGTTGAGATAGCCCCCACCGACGGTGGCGTACACATGCCGCTGGCGGTGTTGCCGTGTCCGCCGGCGACGGTGGCAGAAGTACTGCTGGCGGTGTTGTTGTACGCCCCCGCCGATGGTGGCGTTGTAGCCGCTGGCGGTGTTGTAGTAGCCCCCGCCGACGGTGGCGTAGTGGCTGCTGGCGCTGTTGGACTCACCCCCGCCGACGGTGGCAGCCTAGCCGCTGGCGGTGTTCGTCGTAGCCCCCGCCGACGGTGGCGTACGCCGCGTCGTCGGTGGTGCCGGCGTCATCGCCCGCCTGGTTGCCCGCCCCGCCGCCGACGGTGCCGTACAAGTCGGTCACCACGGTTGGCCGCCGTCGAGCTTTCCCCCGCCGCCGATCGACGCCCCGTACACCCCGCTGTGCGCCCAGTTGCTCGATGTTGCCGCCGATCAGGTTGGGGCTGGTGGCGTTCGGCTCCAGCCGCAGCGCGCGCTCGTTGTTCACCTTGAACACCAGCGCCACGTTGTCGCTGGTCCCCACGTAGTTGGTGCCGGGCGTCGTCCCCGAGTTGCCGGTCAGCAGCCAGGCGTTGCCCCCACCGCCCCCCACCGGCTCGCAGGTCACGCTGCCGTCCTGGTTCACCTCGCGGATGGCAAAGCCGCTGCCGCAAGCGCCGGTCACCCGCCGCTGCAGGTAGGCAGTGTCGGCGGCAGAAGATGGTGCCGCTGATCGTCAGCCCAGGGCCGGCTCCGTAGATCGTGTCGTTGTCGATGCCGTCGGCAAAGCCCGGCGGCACGTCCACCAGCCCGGGCCAGGGGGCGTGCATGGCGAACAGGGCCTGGGGCGAGGCGGTCAGCATCTGCCGTGGGGTGAGCGGCGTGTAGGTCCCACTGCCGGCCGGGCAGCGGACAGAGATGTCGAGCCAGCGCTGCTCGCCAAAGAACTTGTCGGCGCCCCAGTCGAGCAGCACGGTAAAGTAGCCATCGGCCAGGCCGACGTTGGGCACGGTCTGGGTGGGGCCGATCTGGGTGCCGCCCGACAGGGCATCCCACAGGCCGAACTGGAAGTCGCAGACGCCGGTGTAGGGCAGGTTGCTGCTGCTGAGCCGTCCTTGGTAGGTGAACGCCGCGGTCAGCGGGGAGCCGGCCGGTTGCTGGGCCAGGGCCAGCCCTGCCATCAGGGCCAGCACCAGGGCCATCGCCAATCCAGTGCTGAGAAACCGCTTGCCTTTCATTCTCTCCCTCCTGTGAATGTATTGTCTGACTGTGTCGCTGAATGGGCTTGTGCAAAACACAGCCCGCCGCGCCGGGTGAGCCGGCGGGCGGGCTGTGATGCGAGGGTATGATGGCTTGGCCGTCGGGCTAACCCGGCCGGAACCCCGGCCCTCCGGACCGGGGTAGCCTCAAGCCGCGACGCTGTGGCGAGGCGCGGTCTATCGTGGCGATCATATCATGAATCCGCCGGAAAGTCAACAGACCTTGTTGGTGGTTTTGGGGACGGGTGCACTTCACATTTCTGGATAACGCGGACAAAGAGACCTGTCTTGGACAGGCCTCTTTACATAACGGGGTGGATGACGGGGGTCGAACCCGCAACCGCTGGTTCCACAGACCGGCGCTCTGCCATTGAGCTACATCCACCACGTGCGGGCCAGTATAGCACAGTCAGCCCGAAAAGGCAAACTCAACCGCCTTCCCAGATATAGACCAGCGCCTCGCGGCGGAAGCCCAGCCTTTCCAGCAGTGGCGCCGCCGGGCTGTCCAGGATCGGCTCGCCGTTCCACCGCCTCAAGCTAAAGCGCCGCAGCCCGGCCGCCACGTGCTCCACTGCCAGCCTCAGCGCCCGCTCGGACGTCTCTTCCGGCAGGCCGGCCAGGACCGTGACCTGCTCGGCCCCCAGCTCCAGGAGCAGGACCGGCCGGCCGTGCAGCAGCACCAGATAATTGGCCGGAATGCGCATGAACCGCGCCGGGTCCTTTGCCTCCTCTTCTGGCCCGGCCTCGCCGGCGGGGGTAGAATCGCCTTCAATCTCTGCCACAGGCAGCGCTCGGCCAAACAGGTTGGCCGGGTCGCAGGCGTTGAGCAGGACCAGCTCCTCAGCGCCCGGCGCATCGGGCTTGGTCCACTCCCGCAGTCGCTCCACCGCCTCGGGCAGGGCGAACTGCACGCCCGGCAGTCCCTGCACAAAGTAGCCGCGCCGCACCTCGCCGCGCATCTCCATCACCTGGAGCTGCTGGTACAGCAGCCCCCAATCCCATGCCTCCTCGGCGCCGTCCGCCAGGCGTCCCCGCGATTCCTCCAGGCTCTTCTGTGTCACCACCCCGAAGCACTGCAGCAGCTGCCGCGCCTGCCGGGCCAGCCGCTCCTCGAACGGCGCCTCCTTGCCCCACACCCCGATGCGGTGCACCAGGCTCCACCGGCCCGGCCAGCCGGCGCAGCGCCGCGCGCTCCAGCCTGGCGGTCACCGCCTTCTTGGCTGCGCGCAGGCGGCCCCGGTCGGGGCGGGCCAGGACCGGGCCGTGGTCCTGCCGCCAGGCCGACAGCTCGGCCTCCAGTGAGCTGAGCGGCGTGCGGTCCGGCGCGCCCTGCTCGCTGCTCCAGGCCAGCACCTGGCGCAGCGCCTGCAGCGAGTCGTTGGTCACCAGCCCGGCCGCCACCAGCTCCAGCAGCGCCCCGTTCAGCCCATCGCCGGCCAGCCCGGTGCCCTCCTTCAGGTCGGCCAGGAAGCAGGCCCCTTCCGCCTTGAGAAAGGCCAGCACCTGGCCGGCGGCGGCTGATAGATCCGGCTCGGCAGGCTCGGAGGGCAGGAACAGGTGGCCCTCGCCCCGGAACAGGAACCGCACCTGCATCCGGCGCGGGTCCTTGCCGCCCGAGCCGATCCACACCAGGTCGCCCTGCTGGCACAGCGCCTCCAGCTCGGCGGCCTGGAAATCGCCCAGCCGCAGCGGCAACAGGTCCCGCTCCCAGACGGCGCCCGGCGCCGGCAGGCCGCGCATCTGCTGCAACAGGCGGGTCAGCCCGCCCGTCCCGGCCAGCCGCTCGGCGGGGTGGAGATGCTGCCAACGGGCCAGGAAATCGGCATAGGCGTACAGCGACACCGGCTCGACCTCGTGGCGCAGCACGGCCAGCGTGTGGCGGTGGATCCGCTCCAGGTTGCGCCGGTCGCAGAACTCGGGCGCAGCCTGTGTTACCGCAGCAGCAGGGGTGATCGCCCCACTGACCGCCTCGCCATTGTCGACCAGCGCCGCCAGCGCCGCGTCGAGCCACTCGGCCGGCCACGGATAGCGGTCCAGCAGCGCCTGCCTGGACAGTGGGCCGTGCGTGCTCAACGCCCGGCGCAGGATTGCCCGCCGGGCCTGCGTCGGCATCCTCCTCGGGTGTGGTCAGGTCAAATGCGTCGCGATAGGCGCCGGCTTGTTCCGGCAGGACATAGCGCCCCGCCAGTCCGGGCAGCTCCAGCGCCGCCAGCCGGCCCTCGGCGGCGAGCTGCCCCACCCACGCCTCGCCGTCGCCGTCACACCGCTCGGCGGCCTCGGCCGCCGACAGGTCGCCCAGCGCCAGGAACAGGGTGGTCAGCTCGTCGGGCGTGCGCGCCCTCGTCCCGGCGGCCCGGCGCTGCAGCTGGTCGTCCACCTCCCGCACCGCCTCCGGCCGCAGCAGCTCGGGCAGCGACGCGTCGTCCAGCAGCTGTCCCAGCAGGTCGCGGCCCAGCAGCAGCGCCTGCATCTGCTGCTCGGCCTTGGGCTGGTCCCACTCGTACATGTACTGGGCGATGAAATCGTACAGCAGGCTGGCTGCCACCGGGCTGGGCACGACCGTCTCGGCGGTGATCACCTCGATCTCGCCGCTCTGGATGCCGCGCAACACCTCCTCGGCATGGGCCAGGTCCAGCACATCGCGCAGGCAGTCGCGGTAGGTCTCGGCCAGCAGCGGAAAATCCTTGAACCCCTTGACCGCCGCCAGCAGGTCCTTGGCCCGCAGCCGCTGCAGCCAGAAGGGGGTCCGCTTCTGGCCGCCCTTGGCCGGCGGTCAACAGCAGCGCCCGGGCGGCGTTCATCCGGAACTGAGCCCCAAACAGCGCCGAGCCGGGCAGCTCGGCCAGCACCCGCTCCCGCGCTTCGTCCGGCCCCATCTCCCGGACCAGGTTGAGCGGCGGCTCGCGGTCGGTCTCCAGGAAGCGGAACAGGATGGCGTCGTCGTTGACCTGCACTTCAGGCTGGCTGCCCAACGCCTCGCGAAAGGCGCCGGTCAGGGCCAGCGCCCACAGGCTGTTGACCCGCGATCCAAAGCAGGAGTGGATCACCAGCCGCAGGTCGCCCACCGGGTCGGCAAACAGCTCGGCGATCACCGTCCGGTCGGACGAGATGGCGCCCAGCACCTCCACCTGGTGCCGGACATAGTCCACGGCGTTGCGCGCCGAGTTGCGGTCCAGGCAGTACTCGGCCATGAGCCAGTCCACAACGCTGCTTTCCTCTTCGGTCGTGGCCCGCCGGGCGATCTCCCGCCGGAACTCGCCGTACAGCTTGCCCAGGTGGTAATCGCGCCGGGCGAACTCGCCCCGCCAGAAGGGCATGCGCGGCAGATAGCCGGGCGCCGGGCTGACGATCACCCGCTCCTCGGTCACCTCCAGCACCCGCCAGGTGTTGGACCCCAGGGTAAAGACGTCGCCCGGCTTGGTCTCGTACACAAACTCCTCGTCCAGCTCGCCCAGGCGGGTCTTGCGGTCGGACAGGTAGGCGCCAAAGCTGCCCCGGTCGGGGATCGTCCCGCCGTTGCGCATCGCCAGCAGGCGGCTGCCGGGCAGCGCCGCCAGCCGGTCGTGCACCCGATCCCAGGCCAGGCGAGGCCGCAGCTCGCGATAGGCCGTGCCGGGATAGCGCCCCGACAGCATCTCCAGCACACTGCTGAGCAGCTCCGGCGACAGGTCGTGGTAGGGGTAGGCGCGGCGCACCAGGTCGAGCAGGGCCGGCACGTCCCACTCCTGGACGCTGACCATGGCCACGATCTGCTGGGCCAGCACGTCCAGGCAGTTCTGCGGGGTGTAGCTCGGCTCGACGTCGCCGGCCAGCATGGCGTGGACGATGGCCGCCGATTCGAGTATGTCCTCGCGGTGGGTGGCATAGATGCGGCCCACGCTCGTCTGGCCCACCAGGTGACCGGAGCGCCCCACCCGCTGCAGCCCCGGCGTCACCCCCTTGGGCGATTGGAGCTGGACCACCAGGTCCACAGTGCCGATGTCGATGCCCAGTTCCAGAGAGGAGGTGCCGACCAGCGCCGGCAGGCGGCCGTCCTTGAGCGCCCGCTCCAGTTGCAGACGCGATTCCTTGCTGACGCTGCCGTGGTGGGCGCGGAACGGCCCGCCCACCACGCCGCTGCCCTGAAAGCCGCGCCCCTTGACCACCCCGCCCTCGATGAGCGCTTCCGGGCCGCCGGCCTGGCCTGCCTGCCGCGCCAGGTGCAGGTCGTTCAGCCGGTCGGCGGCCCGCTCGGCCTGGCGCCGGCTGTTGGCAAAGATCAGCGTCGTGCGGTGGCTCTCGATCTGGTCCATCACCTGGGGGATGACCGCCGGCCAGATCGACCCGCCCGGCAGATCGCTGAAATCCTCCACGGCGGTGACCACCCGCAGGTCCATCGGCTTGATCATCCCGGCGTCGACGACCGTCACCGACCGCGGGCTGAAGACACCGTTCTGCTTTTCGTAACCGCCCAGGAAGCGGGCCACCTCGTCCAGCGGCCGCTGTGTGGCCGACAGCCCGATCCGCTGGATCGGGTGCCCGGCCAGCTCGACGACGCGCTCCAGCGACAGGGCCAGGTGCACGCCCCGCTTGTTGCCCACCAGGGTGTGGATCTCGTCGACGATGACCGTGTGCACCGTGCGGAACATGCCCCGCGCCAGCGGGCTGGTCAGGATCAGGTATAGCGATTCGGGGGTGGTGATCAGGATGTCGGGCGGGTGCTTGACCATCTGCTGCCGGGCCGACTGGGGGGTGTCGCCGGTGCGCACGGTGACGCTCAACGGCGGCAGGGGTGCGCCCTGCTCCTTGGCCACGTGGCGGATGCCGGCCAGCGGCGCGCGCAGGTTGCGTTCTACGTCGTTGTTCAGCGCCTTCAATGGCGAGACGTACAGCAGGCGCACCCCCTTCTCCTGCCGTTCGCCCTTTTCAGCTCCGGCCCGATCCACCGCCTCGCGGTACAGCTCGTCAATGCCCCACAGGAACGCGGCCAGTGTCTTGCCCGACCCGGTGGGCGACAGGATCAGCGTATGCTCGCCGCGCTGGATCGCCGGCCAGCCCAGCGCCTGCGGCGGCGTGGGCGGGCCAAATGTGTCGCGAAACCAGCTCTGCACCGCCGGCAAAAATGGACCAAGCACGTCAGACATGCCCACCTCCGATCGGCCATTGTAGCACGGCATCCCCTTTCCGTCAAATTCGCTCAAATGTTCTACTGGTCTGTCTCCTCCCCCGCTTGCCAAATTGCCAACCTCAGGTTATAATAGACCCCGGATTACGCCAAGGAGCAATCATGTCACCGACGTCCAAAGGGAATGCTTTGAAACTGGCCAGCGTTGCCCGCGATCTGGGCGGCGAGGCGCTGCGCGGCATGCTCGAACAGAACGAGGCCGGCCGCTGGACCATCAGCTACGTCGAGCTCGAGTCGTGGCTGTCGCGCTATGCCGGCCAGGAGCTGGTCATAGCCGTGGCTGCCATCGAGCCTGACACAGCCAAGCCCTACACCCGCACCTGCCGCACCTGCGGCCGCGACTATGAGGGCGCCACCTGTCCCCATTGCGACGAAGTCCGCCGCCGTCTGCGGCGGTGACCGGTTGGCACAAGTAGAGAGCGCTTGAGGAGGTAGATCCCATGTTGCGACGCAGACGGGTCTTGCGACCGGTCCGGCCCCTGCCGCTCAGGCGGCGCCGGATTCGATGGCTGCCGGGGTGCATCCTCCCGATTGTTGGAGTGGCCCTGATCCTGCTGATCATTGTAGTGGCGTTGTTCTAGTCTGAGGCGGCGCTGCCTGGAGTTGGTATGTTCTTCGACGAGGCCAAAATCAATGTCAAGAGCGGCGATGGCGGCGACGGCTGCATCGCCTTTCGCCGTGAAAAGTTTGTGCCGTTCGGCGGACCGAGCGGCGGCAACGGCGGCCCCGGCGGCAGCGTCTACCTGGTGGTTGACCGCAACCTGAACACCCTTGTCTACTTTCAGGAGAAAGATCCACTTCAAGGCCGAGCGGGGCGGACGGGGCAGCAGCAAGAATCAGCAGGGCGAGGCTGGCCAGGACCTGTTCATCCCGGTGCCCGCCGGCACGGTAGTGTACGACGCCGACAGCGGCGACGCGCTGGCCGACCTGGTCGAGGATGCCCAGCAGGTGGTGGTTGCCCGCGGCGGGCGGGGCGGCCGGGGCAATGCCGTCTTTGCCTCGCTCCACCAACCAGACGCCCCGCCTGGCCGAGCATGGCGAGCCGGGCCAGGAGCGCTGGCTGCGCCTCGAGCTCAAGCTGATCGCCGACGTGGGCCTCGTCGGCGTGCCCAATGCCGGCAAGAGCACGCTGCTGTCGGTTGTCAGCGCCGCCCGACCCAAGATCGCCGACTATCCGTTCACCACCCTCGAGCCCAACCTGGGCGTCGTGACGATCGATGGCCGCCATTCGTTCGTGATGGCCGACGTTCCAGGGCTGATCGAGGGGGCCAGCCAGGGAGCCGGGCTGGGCCTTCAATTCCTGCGCCACGTCGAGCGCACCCGCCTGATCATCCATCTGCTCGACGGCGCCGCGCAGGATCCCCTGGCCGATTATGGGGTGATCAACCGTGAGCTGGCCGAGTTCAGCCAGCAGCTGGTGACCAGACCCCAGATCGTCGTCCTCACCAAGATGGATCTGCCCGACGCCCAGGCCTGGTGGCCGCTCGTGCAGGAGGCGATGGGCTGAGCGCGGTGTCGAGGCCCACGCCATCTCGGCCGTGACCGGCCAGGGCGTGCAGGCGCTGATGCGCCGCGCCTTTGAGCTGCTGCAATCCCTGCCGGCCGCCGAGCCTGCCGGCGACATCGTCACGGTTATTCGTCCGGCCGAGGATGAGAACGCATTCAGGATCGAGCGCGAGCAAGATGGCTGGCGGGTGCGCGGCGTGCGCGCCGAGCGCGTAGCAGCCATGACCCCTTTTGGCGTGCCCGAAGCCGCAGCGCGCTTTCAGCGCCAATTGGCGGCGATGGGCATCATCGCCGCGCTGCAAAAAGCCGGCGTCCAGCCCGGCGACATGGTGCGCATCGGCGAGCGGGAGCTGGAATGGCAAGCCTGATCCGCCGCCTGGGCATCCTGGGCGGCACCTTCGACCCGATCCACCATGCCCACCTGGTCATGGCCGAAGAGGTGCGCCACCAGCTGGGCCTCGACCTGGTTCTGTTCATGCCCGCCGGCGACCCGCCGCACAAGCCAGACCGTCTGATCTCAGCGGCCCATCACCGGCTGCGGATGCTCGAGCTGGCCATTGCCGGCAAGTCCTACTTTGCCATCTCGAGCGTTGATCTGGAACGGCCGGGGCCCAGCTACACCGTCGAGGCGCTCCACCTGCTGCGGCGGGAGTGGGGGCCAACGCCGATCTTTTTCTTTGTCGAGGGCGCCGATTCGCTGGCAGAAATCCTCAAGCTGGTACCACCCTGAGCGCCTGATCGACCTGGCCGAGATTGCCGTAGTGGAGCGGCCGGGTGTTCAGGTCGACCTGGTTGATCTGGAAGAGCGCCTGCCCGGCCTGTCGGCCAGGCTCCATTGGGTGCGGATGCCCTGGCTGGAGATCTCGGCCAGCGACATACGCGCCCGGGTGCGCGACGGCCGGCCCATCTCCTACCTGGTCCCGGCTGCGGTCGAGGCCTATATTTTGGAACATCGATTGTACACGGAATAGGGAGGTTCATCGATGGCTCTGCTCTTGGAAGAGCTCGGTTGGCCCGACGTAGTGGAGTACCTGCGCCACGACGACCGGTTGATCCTGGTCGTGGGCAGCACCGAACAACATGGCCGGCACCTGACCTTTGCCACCGACGTCTGGCAGCCGTGGGAGATCGCGCGGCGGGTCAGCGATCAGACCGGTGTGCTGGTGGCGCCGCCGGTGAACTATGGCATGTCGCTGCATCACCTGGGCTTTCCCGGCAGCCTCAGCCTGCGTCCTCAGACCTTGTCGTCGATCATCGCCGACCTGCTGGAGAGCGCCTACGGGCATGGCTTTCGCCGCATCCTGATCCTGAACGGTCACGGCGGCAATGTGGCGGCCATCCAGGTGGCCCTGGCCGAGGTGTTGAACGAGCTGCCCGGCCTGAAGGTTCGCCTGGAGAACTGGTGGCACGCCCCTGAGGTCGAGGCGGTGTTCGACGCTGCCTTTAACGTGCCGGGCGGCCACGCCGACGCCGGTGAGACGTCGGCCATCCTGGCCATCCGCCCCGACGTGGTGCGCCTCGACCGGGCTGCTTGCACTCCCGATGCGCCACATCCCGACTTTTTGACCGTCGAAACGTTTCTGGAGTGTTTCCCGCACGGCGTCATCGGCGGCGATCCCAGGGTAGGCTCGGCGCAGGTCGGGGATCAGGCGCTCGAGGCCTCTGCGCAAGCGTGTATCCGCTGGCTAGAGCGGTAGCTTGACCGAGCTTTCGGACCTTGCTTTGACTGTTTAACCGGTTTGTGTTAGTATATGCTCATGTGTGCCGTCTAGCAGAGATTCTGCGTCATGCGAAAGGAGGTGCAACCCAGCCGACTGTAGGTTCTTTTTTCTAGTGTCTACGATCTAAACTGAACATGGGGAGGAGGAACTATGAACCGCAAGCTATTGATCGTCGTTGTGGTCCTGATGGTACTGGCTTCACTGTTGGTTGCCTGCGACAGCGGGTCCACGACGTGTCCGACGGCAGTGCCGTGCCCCGAGTGCGCTGCCTGCCCAGAAGTGACATCGTGCCCCACGTGCCCCACGGTTCCAACGGGCGGGGGCCGTCTCCAGATCGTCAAGGATCGGGGCAAGGTGATCTGTGGTATCAACGGCAGTCTGCCCGGCTTTAGCTACCTGGACCCGGCGACCAACGAGTACAATGGGCTGGACGCGGATTACTGCCGGGCCATCGCCGCCGCCGTCCTGGGCGACGCCAAAGCCGTCGAGTTTCGGACCTTGTCCACCAAGGAACGATCGGTGGCGCTCCAAACCGGAGAAATCGACGTCCTGATCCGCAACACCACCTGGTCCAGCAGCCGCGATGCCGAGTGGGGCCTCTTTGCCCCCACCACCTTCTACGATGGCCAAGGCATGATGGTCCGCAAGGAGCTGGGCGCTGCCAAGCTTGAGGACCTGGCCGGCGCCAGCATCTGTGTCCAGACCGGCACCACCACCGAGCTGAACCTGACCGACCAGATGCGCGCCCGCAACACACAATTCACCCCGGTTGTCTTTGAGGACATTGACGCCACCTATGCCGCCTACGAGGAGGGCCGCTGCGACGCCGTCACCAGCGACCGCTCGCAGTTGGCTTCCCGCCGCACCGTATTCAAGAATCCCGATGACCACGTGATTTTGGATGTGGTCATGTCCAAGGAGCCGCTCGGGCCGGCGGTGCCCCTGGGCGACGATCAGTGGTTCAACGTCGTCAAGTGGACCGTCTTTGCCACCTTCCAGGCCGAAGAGTCGGGCATCACCTCCCAGAACGTGGACACCTTTGCGGACAGCCAGAATCCGGACATCCGCCGCCTGCTGGGCATCGAGGGTGACCTGGGGGTGAAGATGGGCCTGGCCAACGATTGGGTTGCCGGCGTCATCAAGCAGGTCGGCAACTATGGCGAGATCTTTGAGCGCAACCTCGGTCCTGGGACGCCGTTCAACATGGCACGGGGTCCGAACGAGCTCTGGACTAACGGGGGCCTGATGTACGCCCCGCCGTACCGCTAGTTTCTTAGGGCAGGCGCCACGACCCTGCGTGCTGTGTGGTGCCTGCCCACAACCTGGTGATCGTTTGGCATGAGCGTAACTGCGCGCACTTCCCGCCACGCCGTCCCGTTTTGGCGTGACGTCAGGGTGCTTCGCATCCTGACTCAGGTCGGCTTTGTGCTGGCTCTTGCACTGGTGGCCGGCTTTCTGTACGCCAATGTGAGCAAGGCCCTGGCCGAACGGGGGATGGCAGGCGGCTTTGGCTTTCTCAAGCTGGAAGCCGCCTTTGAGATCGGCGAAGGGATCGACTATGAACCCTCCGATTCCTACGGCCGCGCCTTTGTGGTGGGGCTGGTCAACACCCTGGTGGTCTCGGCCTCGGGTATTGTGCTGGCCACCATCCTGGGCGTGGTCGCTGGGGTGGCCCGCCTGTCGTCCAACTGGCTGGTCAGCCGCATCGCCATCGTCTACATCGAGATCATGCGCAACACGCCGCTGCTGGTCCAGCTCTTCTTCTGGTATTTTGTCGGCATGGTCAAGGGACCACCCATCAAGGAGAGCCTGACTCTGCCGGGCCCTATCTACGTCAGCAACCGGGGGGTTGCCTTGCCCTGGGCTTTTCCATCCTCCACCTTCCAGCCGTGGTCCTATTGTCTCGTGGCCGGTGTGGTGCTGGCCATCGCCGTTTTCATCCTGCTGCGGCGTCTTGAGAAGCGTTCCGGTCCGCTGAGCTACCCCTTCCTGATGGCCCTGGCTACTTTTGCCGGAGTGGCTGTCCTGGGCTGGCTGGCCGTTGCTTTGCTGGCGGGAGGGGCTCCGTTGGTGTGGCAGACGCCGACCGTGGGACGCTTCAAGTACGAGGGAGGGCGGCTGCTGAGTCCCGAGTTTGCTGCGCTCCTCATCGGACTGGTGGTCTATACCGGCGCCTTTATCGCCGAGGTGGTCCGCGGCGGTATCCAGGCGGTGAGCAAGGGCCAGCGTGAATCAGCCCGTGCCCTTGGCTTGAGCAACACCCAGGTGCTGCGGCTGGTGATCTTTCCCCAGGCAATGCGGGTGATCATTCCACCGCTGACCAGCCAGTATCTAAACCTGGCCAAGAACTCGAGCCTGGCGGTCGCCATCGGCTTTCCCGATCTGTACAGCGTGGCCGGCACCATCTACAACCAGGGCGGTAAGCCGGTGCCGGTGTTGGTCCTGATCATGGGCAGCTATCTGACCATGAGTCTGATCACGTCGCTGTTCATGAACTTCTATAACCGGCGCGTGCAGTTTGTGGAGAGGTAGGGTGGTCACATGGCGACAGGCTCCCAGATACTAGAGCGCCCCCGCACCCCGATAAATCCGTTGCGCTGGCTGCGGCGCAACCTGTTCAACTCGTGGGCGAACGCGCTGCTGACCATCCTTTCTGTGTGGCTGATTTATGTCTTTGCCAGCGGCTTGTTGCGGTGGGCGTTGACCGAGGCGCGTTGGGGTGTGATCACCTCGAACCTCAGATTGTTCATGGTTGGGCGCTACCCCATCGATCAGGTCTGGCGAGTGTCTGTCTGTGTCCTGCTCATCTCGTTTCTGATGGGCCTGAGCTGGGGTGCATGGGGCGGGGTTGTGCGCAGCTTTGCCGTGGCCCTGGCTGCCGGTTGTGCTGCCATGGCCCTCGTGCCTTTTAGCCTGTCGGTGAGGCTGTGGCTGGTTGGCAACCTGGTGTTGATCGTCGTGGCTTTTCTTGTGGTCCACTTTCTGCCTTCCCGCCGCTGGAAACGCGGCGTACTGATCGCCTGGCTGCTGTCTCCTGTCGTGATCTACATTCTGTTGTACGGCAAGCTGTGGCGTCTCCAGGTGCTGCCGGTGGTAGACACCAACTTGTGGGGCGGGCTGCTTCTGACCTTTGTGTTCACGATCGTGGGCATTGTGGTGTCGATGCCGATCGGTATTCTGCTGGCGCTCGGCCGGCGCAGCGAGCTGCCGGCGGTTCGCTGGTTCAGCGTCGCCTTTATCGAGGTGGTGCGGGGTGTGCCCCTGATCACCGTGCTCTTTTTTGCCGCGATCATGCTGCCCCTCTTCTTGCCACAGAACCTGCGCATAGACCTGCTATGGCGGATCATGATCGGCATCATCCTGTTCAGCGCGGCCTACAATGCCGAGAATGTGCGCGGCGGGCTGCAAGCCGTGCCTCCCGGCCAGGCTGAGGCGGCCAAGGCGTTGGGCATGAAGGGCTGGATGATCACGACTTTTATCGTCATGCCCCAGGCGCTGCGGGTCGTGATCCCGGCCACGGTGAGCCAGTTCATCAGCCTGTTCAAGGACACCTCCCTGGTCGGCATCGCCGGGTTGCTGGAGCTGCTATTCATCGGCAAGACCGTCCTGGCCCAACCGGCGTGGCTGGGACTGCAACAAGAGGTGTATGTCTTTGTAGCCATCATCTATTTCATCTTCAGTTATGCCATGTCATACGCCAGCCTAAAGCTCGAGGCGGCGTTGGGGGTGGGACAACGATGACAGATCAGCGATTGGACGTTGGCGACGACATCATCATCTGCCGCGACGTGCACAAGTGGTTCGACGATTTTCACGTGCTGCGCGGGGTCAACCTGACGATCAAGAAAGGGGAGGTCGTTGTCATCTGCGGCCCGTCCGGCTCGGGCAAGTCCACCTTTATCCGCACCATCAACCGCCTGGAAGAGCACCAGCGGGGCGACATCATCATCGACGGCATCGCTTTGACCCACGACGTCCGCAATATCGCCAAGGTCCGCAGCGAGATCGGCATGGTGTTCCAGCAGTTCAACCTCTTTCCTCACCTCACCGTGCAGCAGAACATCACCCTGGCCCTCATCTGGGTGCGCAAGTGGCCCAAGGACAAGGCCAACCAGATCGCGGACGACCTCCTGAAACGGGTGGGCATTCCGGAGCAGGCGAACAAGTTCCCCGGCAGCTGTCCGGCGGGCAGCAGCAGCGGGTGGCCATCGCCCGCGCGCTGGCCATGCAGCCCAAGATCATGCTCTTTGACGAGCCGACCTCGGCGCTCGACCCGGAGATGATCAAGGAGGTGTTGGACGTCATGCGCGAGCTGGCCCACTCGGGCATAACCATGATCGTCGTCACCCACGAGATGGGCTTTGCCCGCGAGGTAGCCCACCGCATCATCTTTTTTGACGAGGGCAATGTCGTCGAGGGCAACACGCCCGACGAGTTTTTCCGCAACCCCAAAGAGGAACGTACCCGCCTGTTTCTGAGCCAGATCCTGACCCACTAGGCCAAGATGCGCACCCCGCAGGAGATGGGTGGGCGCCACCGGCCGGCCATACTCACTCGATGAAGCTCAGTCTGTCCACAGGTTCGTTTTACACCTACCCGTTGCGCACCGTATTACGCATGGCCCACGAAGCCGGCTTTGACGGCGTCGAGATCGGTATCAATCCAGAGGTAATAGCCCGGGGCGGGCAGGCTGTGCGGCGATTGGTCGAAGCCGAGGGCTTGTCCCTGTTCTCCGTCCATCCGACGGTGGTCCCCCTCCCCGGTTGGCGGGAAAGGCGCGGCGGCCTGGATCGCACCATCGGCCTGGCCCAGACTGCCGGTGCTCAGGTGGTGGTCGCCCACACGCCGCGGACCGAGTCGCTCGACGAAGGGAGAGGGCTGCTCTTTTGCCGGCAGATCGAAGCGTGGCAGGCTCGCCTGGCGGGAGGCAGCCTGCGTTTGGCCATCGAGAACAAGGCCGTCTACCACGAGGCCGAGCAGCGGTATGCCCTCACCCCCCTGGACCGGCTGCGTGCTTTTGCCGACCGCCACGACCTGGGTCTGGTCTTGGATGTCGTCCACGCCGGCTCGGCCGGTGAGGATCTAATCTACGCTCGGCAGACCTTCGACAGCAGGCTGGTCAACGTTCACCTCAGTGATCTGGGGGCTCCATGGTCTTTTCGCTTATTGCGGCCATTGCACAGGTTCTTGGGACAGCACCGTTTCCCCGGCGCCGGCAACCTGCCTCTGACCGGCTTCCTTGCCGATCTCCAACGCAGCGGCTATGCCGGCCCTGTCACGCTGGAGGTGGGGCCTGTCGACCTTCGAGCCTGGTGGCCGCCTGCCGCGCGCCGCCGCCTGGCCCAGGCCATGGCATGGATGAAAGAGGCGTTAGCTAGTCGCTAGCTGGTTGCTCGCCGCCGGGTTGCTGCTCGCCGGCTGTTTCTGGCGCTGGCAGCCGCACCCGCCGCAGCGATACCTTGATGGCGTGCCGGCAATGGGGACAGTCTGCCACGTAATGGCTCGGCTTGCCACTGATCCCCTGTGCCGCCAGCGCATTGGCGACGTGCTGCTCGGTTAGCTGGAAAGCGTTGCCGCATCTGAAGCATCGAATCTTGATCATCTTTATCTCCGTTAAGGCCTTAGTTTAGCTCTGCCCGGCTGGCGATATAGATCCCGGCCAGGATCAGCACTCCGCCTGCCGCTGTGGACCACGAGATCGCCTCGCCCAAGATGATATAGGCCAGGATGCCGGCGCTCAGCGGCTCGGCCAGGGTCACGATCGACACATAAGTCGCCGACAGGTGGCGCAGGGCCCAATTCAGCGTCGAATGGCCGGTGAGCTGCGGCACCAGCCCCAGGGCCAGCATCCAGCCGTAGGCAGCCGGGCTAAAGCCGAACATCGGCTGGCCCGTCACCAGCGACCATGATCAGCAGGGTGACCATTGCCGCCCCGTACACCAGGGCGATGTAGGTGACCAGGGAGCGGTGCGCCCGCACCTTGCGCCCGATCATCAGATAGCCGGCGACCATCACCGCCCCGGTCAGCGCCAGCAGGTCGCCGAGCAGTTGATCCTGGCCCTTGCCCAGGTCGCCGCCGCTGATGACGATGCTCCCCACGGCCGCCATGACGATGCCGACGATCAGCGGCACCCCCGGCCGCTCCCGCAGGAACAGCCACGACCCCAGGCCGACAAAGAGCGGCCCCATTGATACCAGCACCACCGAGCTGGCCACCGACGTATAGGCCAGGGACGAGATCCAGGTCGCAAAGTGAAGGGCCAGGAACACGCCCGAAGCGACCATCAAGCCCAGCTCCTGCCGCGACAGGCTCCGGATCTCGTCACGATGTGTGGCCCAGGCGTAGGGCAACATCACCGCCGAAGCAACGATCAGCCGCCAGGCAGCAATCGACAAGGGCGGCGCGCCCTCGGCCTGGGCGAAACGGACAAAGATCGAGCCGAACGAGATGGCGATGATGCCGAGAACCAGGCCCACCAACAGCCGGGTGCGGGAAATCATCGCCGCCGTCACACCTTGATCGCCTGTGCCGTCACTGCGATGGCGCCACGGTAGCAGTTGGCAGCACCGGCCCCAACGGTGCCGGGCTGGGAGACGGCGCCGGCGTGTCGGTGAGGAAGACAAACGGGGTCTCCGTCGGCCACGGTGTGGGCGTCGGTGCGGGCGGCTCACAGCTCCCGATGAACAGGCTGATCACCATGCTCAGGGCGACGATAAGGCCCATGGTCAGGTAGATCACCTGATTCCAGTTGCGTTTCTGATTTTTGCGTCTGCTCATGACAACGAACCTCTCACGGATCTGCCGGGCGATTATACCACAACCCTGCGTTCCGGTCTAGCCGCGTTAGCTGCTAGAAGGATGCCAGATCCACCCTCGTTGTCACAGAGCTTGATCCTCCGGCCTGCCGTCAGCTCCGATCCTTCGCTGCCATATCCTTGAGCCTGGTCTCCGGCTCGTGGTACCGCCGGTAGTAATGGGTCAGGGTGGTGAAGGAAAACAAGCGGTTGATTGCCGGCACCCGGATCGCCACTGTGAAGAGAATGTAGGCTACAGAGATGGCCAGGAGCATGTACCCATATTGGAGCAGCATTCCAAGCCCCGCACGTTTCACGCTCGCCAGCCAGGGCACCCGGCTGCCCACCCAGTTCATGATATAGTCTGAGACCGGGATCATCGTCACATAGTACAGGATAACCGCCCACGAATGGCCGGCTTCGATCGCGTTCTTGGGGCAAAAGTTCATACAGCGCATGCAGTTCTCACAGCGGTAGCGTCCAGTAGGGACGGGGCTCTTTCTTGCCCCACATCTTGATCGCACTGGCCGGGACAGTTCCTGGCGCATACCCCACAGCCGTCGCAGCGGTAGGAGGCAAAGAACAGCCGGCCCAGGAAGAATCGTCCGGCGAGCACGTACCCCAGCGATATGGGCAGGAGCACCAGCCCCAGCAACAGCCCGATCAGACTGCCAAAACGGGGCCTGCCCGACAGGATCGTGTTGGCAAAGCGCAGGGCCTTGGGCCGCGACCGGGCGATGATCGCCTCGGCGCTCTCCTGGCTAAAACCGGGGTGCAGCGCGGTCCAGTTGGACGGCATGTCCAGCCCTTGCACCCCTCGGACCCGATAGCCCTTCAGGGCCAGGATCAGGGCCGGCAGATAGCCGGCCGTCCCCTCCAGGCCGGGCAAAAAGACCGGCCCGAACTTGGTCCCGGCCCGGGTCGGCAGCACAAGGGCGTGCGTTCCCTTTCGGCGCGGCAGGCGCAGCGCAAAGCGGAGCATCTGCCAGGGCGTCGTAAAGCCGTGGGTCGGCATCACCAGGCCGACCAGGTGTGACTCTCCCTCCTTGATCTCCTCGGTCGGCCGGCCGCTGCCGATGGGCACCACCTGCGCACGAGCGCCCTTGTTCCCGCGCTGCCTCGGCGATCCAGGTCGCCGCCCGAAACGAGTTGCCGGTGCCGCTCATGAAATAGATCGTGGCGGTTTGATAGGACATCGATCACTCCTCTCGTCGGTTGTGCAAGTATACGCCAGGCCAGCAATTCGAGCTAATCGGCGCGCAGGTGTGTCCGGCTGAACAGCCACACGCCGGCGGCAAAATAGACCACCGACAGGATCAACAGGGCAGCCAGTTCATAGATCACGTCGCCCAGCCCGGCGCCCAGGGTCAGCACCTTGTTCAGGGCCACCACCGCGTGCGTCGGCGGCAGGATGTCGTACAGCCCGATCGCCCGGCCGGCCACGGTGAACAGCGTCACGCGCGGCACAGGAAACACGGCGCTGGAAAAGAACATGAACAGCGCCAGCGGAAAGTTGGCGATCAGGAAAGCCTGGGTGACCGTCCGTGACAGGCTGGCTATGATCAGCCCGACGCCGACGATCGACACGCTGGTCACAGCTCCCACGACGATGGCCAGCCACATCGGCCCCTGGCTGCGAAAGCCGAGCGCCCAGGCGGTGGCGATGGTCAGCATCGACCGCTGCCACGCCGATCAGCACCATGGCAGCGCTGATCCCGCCCAGGAGGTCGAACGAGCTCACGCAGGCCATCTGCAGCCGGCGCAGCGTTCCGCTTTCAGCCTCGCGCACCACGGTCATGGCCACCGTGAACATCATCATCATCGTCGCAAAGACCAGCAGGCCCGGCACATAAATCTCGAACTCAGTTCGCGCCGCCGAGGCGCCCAACGGCTCTTCGGCGAACGGGATCGGACGCTGTTGGCCGGTGGCCGCCTGGATAACCTGGTCCACGGCCGAGCTGGCCAGCACCGCGGCCACGGCATAGTAGGGGTTGGTCAGATCGCCGACCATGGTAACCGGGCTGGCTTCCACCGCCTGCCCCTGGCGGGCCGCCTCGATGCTCGCCGTCAGGTCGGGGGGGATGACCAACAGCAGCGCCGCCTGGCGGTCCTTGAGCAAGGGCTTCTGCCTCACTCCGATCGGTTACCTGCCTGACGTTCAACAGGGGACTGCCGTTGGCGTAGGTTAACGCCTTCAGGGCCTCGCTGATCTGCTCGCCGGCGCTGAGGGTCGCGCCGCCGGCCGTCTGGACGCCGGCATCCTGGTTCAGGACCAGCACCCCGTAGGTCGTGGAGCCGCTGGGAAACCACACCCGGTACAGCAGCACAAAGACAGGCGCAAAGATCAGGGTCAGGACCAACAGCAGCAGGTCCCGTCTCTGCTCGCGCAGCGTTTTCCAGAAAACGGCCAGGAGCTTCATTCGCGCAACCTCCGCCCGGTCAACTGGATAAAGACGTCCTCCAGCGTATTCTGGCGAAGGTGCACCTCGCCCGGCTGCAGGCCGTCTGCTGCCAGCGCTTCCAGGATGGCGGGGAGTATGGTCACGGCGTTGAGGGCATGCACCGTCAGGGTGCCGTGCGCCGCATCCACGGCCGTGATCCCATGGCTGGCGTCGTCACACAAGGGTGACAGCGCCGCACGCGCCCGGCTTTCGGCTTGATCGCCCTCCACGCCCTTGAAGTCGATCTCTAGCGCATCCCCTTCGCCCACCCGCCGTTTGAGCGCCTCCGGCGTATCCACCACCAGCAGCTCGCCGTGGTCGATGATGGCCACGCGGTCGGCCACCCGGTCGGCTTCGTCCATGTTGTGTGTGGTCACGATGACCGTCTTGATCCGGGCCAGCGATTGGATATACTCGCGGACCTTGACCCGGCTCTGCGGGTCCAGCCCGGCCTCCGGCTCGTCCAGCACCACCAGCTCGGGGTCGTGGACCAGCGCCATCAGCAGGTTCAGTCGACGCTGCATCCCCCCCGACAGGGTGCGCGCCTGCTTGTTCCGCTTGTCGGCCAGGTCCATCCCTTCCAGCAATCGATCGCCTCGCCGGCGTGCCTCCTGTCCGCCCAGGCCGTACATCTGGCCGATGAACTGCAGCTGCTCCAGGCAGGTCAGCCGGTCCCACAGGACGATCTTTTGCGGGCACACGCCGATCCGCGCCCGCACGTCGCGGCCGTTGCCGGTAACCGGCATGCCGCGCACTGTGACCCGGCCTGCATCGGGCCTGAGCAGCCCGCAGATCATGTGGATCGAGGTGGTCTTGCCGGCGCCATTGGGCCCCAGAAAACCCAACACCTCCCCCTCGTACACCTCCAGGGTCAGATCCCTGACCGCCGTCAGCGCGCCGTACCGCTTGGTCAATCCTTCCGTCCGCAGCATAACCTCTGCCATCTTTTGCCTCACATCCCCTCTGCCTTGGCCTCGATCCCATGCGCGATCAGCGCCATCAGCGCTGCCGTCACCCGCTCGAGCGATACCTCGTCGCCGGTCACCTGGAAATAGGCGTTCAGATAGGGCAGCAGTTGGCTGTCGCCGACGACGACGATGAGCGCATAGATGACGCGGGTTGTGGCCTCCAGATCGATCTCTTCCCGGATCTCGCCCCGAGCCATCGCCTGGGCCAGCATGTCGCGGACCATTTCGAGCATGACGCCGGCGAGGGGGCGCACCACCTGTTCGGTGAGCGCCGGCTCGCCGTGATAGGCCGCGCGGGCAAAGAACTGCACCAGGCCGGTCTGCATCTGGCCCCACTCCAGACCCCCGGCCAGGAAGGCCGGCAGCGCCTCGCGCAGCGGCAGCGCCGCCAGGTAGGGGCGGTAGCTGTCGAACATGTCGGTCATGTAGCGCGTGCACAGCTCGACGGCAAAGGCCAGCAATCCCTCCCGTTTGGGAAAGTAGGTGTACAGCGATCCCACCGACACCCCGGCCCGCTCGGCCACCTGTTTGATGTTCAGCCCGGCCGGCCCTTTCGCGATCGCCTCGTCCAGTATGGCGCTGATGATCGCCAGCTGCCGGTCGGGGTCCAGCCGCCGGAAGGTGCGTGTCACCAGCCCTTGCTGCTCAAGTTGCAGGATGTGGCCGTGAAGCTGGCCCCAGTCTGCCGGGGTGGTGATCCACCCCTCGGCAGTCCAATCCGGCTGGCTCTCTTGTGAAGACTGTGTGTCCATTCAATCACTCCCGACACATCGGAATTGTGATTCACTATACATGAACCTACGGTTCATATTATACAGAGCAGCTATTCACCTGTCAAGTCTCGGTATGCCCGATGCACAATGGAGGGGGGCGAACAAGAAGCTGGCGCCACACTGCCTCGCAGCGTGGCGCCAGTCTGAACCATGCTCTGCCGCTAGAGCATCGGCTTGCGATAGCCCGTGTGCCGCTTGATGGGCTCAAAGCCCATGCTCCGGTAGAGATGCACGGCGCCGCTGAGATTTTCGGCGTCACAGCCCAGCGCTGCCTCGGCCATACCCTGCTCCTTCAGCACTTGGAAACTGCGGGCGATCAGTGCCTTGGCCAGGCCACGCCGCCGCCACGGCCGGCGGACGCAGATGCCCTCCGTCCAGCCCCGCTTGCGGCCATATTCCCGGTTCTCTTCTTCGTCGATAAAGTTCTGGACCATGCCGGCCACCTGATCGCCGTCCCAGGCCACCTGCCATAGGTGGGGCTGGAAGGTTGGATGTTCCATCCAATGCTGATAGTTCTCCTCGGCCCACTCTTCCTCAGAGACGCCCCAGTGATCGCGAAACGCCTCGTTGGCCGCTTCCCAAACCAGCCGGTATTGGTCAGGCCGGACGGGCCGGACCTCCAGCCCGTCTGGCAGTGGCAGGTCGGGGATATCTTCCAAGTTGGGGCGGGCCATCATCAGGCCATAGCGCACCACTTGGTACCCGGCCTCGACCAGCACCGATTCCCAGTGGGTCTCGGTGTCGGCGGCCCAGGCCTCAAAGACGCGCGGGCCGTTGAGCGGGTGGTCGGCGGCGATCTCGCGCAGGTGGTGCTCGCAGTAGTCCAGCATCGTCCGGCGGAGGCCGTTTCCACGCCATGCGGGCAACAGGTGGCTAAAGTGTCCGTAGCGCCGCGGGCCGTTCTCCTCCTGTTCCCACCACACCCGGCCATAGCCGACCACCTCGCCGTTGACCTCGACGAACAGCATGTCCTTCTCCGCATTCGAGTTGACCAGGTGCCGGTATTGGAGGGCGATCTCCTCTACGCGACTCGGTCCGCTCGATCTTGTCTGCTTCCTTGGAGCCGGCGATCACGGCCACCATGGCCGGATAGTCGGCCTCACCGCGAAACCGCCTGAAGGTAAGGCCGGGGATAGCCGGGGCCCCGGCTATCACGATATTCCCGTTTGTGTTCTTGTTGGTTGACATTTCATTCTCCTCCATCTGTGGTGGCGCCTAGCCACCGGCGACAGGACTGGCCATTTCGATCAGCCTCGACCAGTCCGCCGCCAAGTCTTCCGGATCGGTCTCTTCCGTGTAGCGATCCCACATCTCATCGGCGATGGCCCGGGGGTTGCACTGCACCCCTTGCCTGGCAAAGTACTCGCAGGTGCGCTCGATGTCGCGCCGCAGGACAAAGCGGGCCTTGGGATTGGAGTGCAGATAGACGACCTGGGGAAAGTCGATGATGGTGATCTGGCCCGGGCCACCCTGTGGGCGAGCCCAGTACAGGATGTTGTAGGCCGACAGGTCGCCGTGGATCAGCTCGTGCTGCAACATCAGCTCCACGTTGCGCAGCACCTCTGCGAACAGCGCTTCTGCCTCGTCCGGCTCCAGTGACACGCTGTTCAACGTCGGCGCCGGCCTGCCCTCGTCGCCATGGTAGGTCATCAGCACTGCGTTGTCGCTGCCCGCCAGCGGCCGGGGTACGGCCGCGCCGGCCTGGTACAACTGCTCCAACGCCACGAACTCGTGCATCAGCCACGACGTGTGGGCTGCCTCCAGGCCAAAGCCAGTCTTGTTCCGGATGGCCCGGGCGATTGTGCAGGCCGCCTTGCCGGCCGGCCGGCCGTCGGCGGTCAGGACCTCACGCCCTTGCTGGTACATCTTGTCGTTGCGCAGGTTGCGGAACATGCGCGGCCGGTAGACCTTGGCCGCCAGCAGGCCCAGGCCGGTTGACGGGTGGGCCGCGCAGCAGTAGACGTTGGCTTCCTTGCCGCCCTTGACCAGGCTCAGCACGTCGGTGATGAGCCCTTTGTCGTAGAAAGAGGCCAGCGAAGAGAGCAGATAGCCCTCCTCGTAGCGCGACGGCCGGTAGGTGGTCTCAAAGCTGGCTTGCACGTCGACGACTTCGTCGGTCAGCTCGGCGATGATCTCGCCGGCCGCTTTTTTCACCACGTGCCTGGCTTTGGGCTTGAGCCGTGGCGTCTGGCGCTGTGCCCACGTCGGGTCGAACAGCGCTTCATAGTGTTCATATTGGTCGGTATAGTTACGAGTCACCGTTTCCTCTCAAAGATTTCCGGTACGCAATGTAGGTCTTTCGTACCTTGAACCCCACCCGTTCGTACAGGCGTATGGCGCCGGTCAGATTCTCTGCATCGGCGTTGAGGTGGGCGCCCTCCATGCCCTCCTTGTGCAGGACATGGAGGCTGTGCACCAGCAGCGCCGTGCCCAGCCCTTTGCCACGCGCCTGGCGTAGAACGGCCAGGGTGTGAACATAGCCCTCCTGGCGTCCTGTCTGCTTGATCCAGTCTGGGCCGATCTCGTTCATGCTCACGCCTACGATCTGGCCGGTCGCCTCCTCCTCAGCCACCACCGACAGCTCGGGTCGAAAGTGAGGCAGCTCCAACTGGTGGTGGATGAACTCGTCCAGTGGGACGTCGGTGGCTCCCCAGTGGTCGCGGAAGGCGAGGTTTTCCACCCGCCACACCGCCTCGGCGTCGCGCTCGCGCTCGAAGGGCCGCAGGCGGTAGCCGGCTGGGATCTCTACCGGCGGCAGATCGCCGTTGAGCGGCCGGGCCAGGTTGACAAAGTAGCGCACCGGCTGCATGCCAAAGGCTTCGAACAACGCCCGCCGGTCGGTCTCCTCGGAGCGGCCGCTGCCCTGGAAGTGGACCGGGCCGTGGTCGATCTCGGCCAACCGTTCCGTTGCCCGGCGGTAGATCTTGTCCATCAGCCGCAGCCCCAGGCCGCGCCGCCGCCACTCGGGATGGACCAGCCCCCACGAGTAGCAGGTGCTCTCGGCGTCGCCGATCGCGCATAAAGATGTCGGCATAGCCCACCAGCCGGCCATTGTCCCAGGCCATGAAGCAGTCGGTCTCGGGATAGTAGTTGGGTGTGGCCATGTCGTGCTCCGTCTCTGCCAGCGTCGTGGCCCGCTCCATCTTGATCGTAAGCATCCGCTTCGTTCGTCAGTGTCACCAGGGCCGGCATGTCCTCCGGCCGATATGTCCGAATGATGATATTGTCGTTCATACTTTCCTCCTTCCTCCACTTGTCTGTGGAGATCGATCTCACCTGGCGTGGGCCTCTGCCCGCTGGCGGTCGTCCATCTGTTGGAAAAAGACCCGCACCAGGACGGCGGCCACGACATACAGCGAACAGGTGATCAAAAAGATCGGTCGAAAGCCGATAGTACGGCTGGGCCTGCATATAACCGCTCAGGTATGGCCCGACCGTCCAGCCGATGGTCCAGCTCATGCCCAGCAGCCCGCTGACCGTGGCCCGCTCCCGCTCGGTGACCTGCTCCATGGCAAAGGCGTTGTACAGCGGGTTGCCCATGTTCATCAGCGCCGCCCGCACCCAGAAGGCCAGGCTGGCCATCCACAGCGCCGGGGCAAAGCCGATGATCAGCAGGAACGGGATCGACGTGAGCTGGGTCATCACCAGCGCCCGGATGCGCCCCCAGCGGTCGGCCAGGACCGGCGAGGCCAGCGTCGCCGTGCCGGTCACCACCGACGAAACGGCGAACAGCCCCCCCAGCGTCGTGTCCGAGACCGCAAAGGTATCCTTGAAGAACAGGTTCATGTACGGGATCAGGATCGCCGCGCCCATGGAGATGAGGATGTTCGGGACAAAGATGCGCACGATCAGTCCCGGGTTGCTGATGTTTCGCCATGGCAAGAGCGAGCGAGCCTCGGCGTCAGCCGGGCGAGGCTGCTCCTTGATCATGAACACCGGCAGCAGTGACAGGGCCGACAGCGCCACCACCATGCCCAGCGTCGCCGCATAGGCCTGCGGGCTCTCCGCGTCCACGCTCATCAGCCCGCCAAAGAGTGTCGGCAGGTAGCCGCCGATGAGCGTGCCAAAGAACCCTACCAGCGTCTGCAGGCCAAAGTTGGCGCTAAAGAGCGCATTCCGTTCCTTTGGCGTCGAGTTCTCCATCATGAACGGCGAGCCGCTGACCATCCACAGCGCCCCGGCCACCCCAGCTGTGGCCATCGACAGGCGCAGCAGCCACGGGTCCTGGGCCAGGATGATGCCCAGACGCCGCTGCCGTGCGCATGACGTTCGCCAACACAAAGGCCCGCTTGCGGCCGATGTAGTCGACCAGCGATCCGGCCGGTATCGCGCCAAACAGGGCGATCAGATTCGGCATCGACTGCAGCTCGCCCAGAAAGCTCCCGCGAGTAGCCCTGGCTGTCTATGTATAGGTTAAAGAACAGTTGGTTGAGGCTGAAGCTCAGCCCCAGGATGATCGTGCTGACCAGGAAGAGGCGGGCGTTCGGGCTGAACCCGCGCAGTTGGCGCCAGTAGCGGGCGGATACCTGGCCGACCGTGTAGATCAGCCGGTCTGCGAAGCGGATCATTGTTTCCGCCCCACGGACAAGAGGGTCAGCCGCGCCCACTCCCGTTCGGCGTTGGCGTCGTAGAAACGCTGCACTGTGTTCATTGTCAGACCTCGCTTCTTTGGGCTGGGCGTTTCTACCCGGCCAGTTTCTTCTCCATCTGGTAGAACTCTGTTCCGGGCTCTTCCTCGAACCCCATCCGCCGGTAAAGTCCTTCTGCCGGGACGTTGTTACGCGTCACCGTCAGGATCATCTTCTTCCAGCCCTCGTCCAGGCAGGCGTTCATCGCCGCCTGGATCAGGGGACGGGCATAGCCCCGGCCCCGATAGCCGGGGTGAACCATCACCTCGGCCAGCAGCGCCGTGTCCTCTGAGGCCTCGGTGACCAACGTGGCGCCGGCCAGCCCATCGTTGCCGTCCAGGACGAAGGAGCAGTTGGCCAGGAACCGGCCAAAGTACCCCCCAAGGGTCTCCTTGGCTTCGTTCATGGCGTCGGCCGGACTCTGCCCGATGTCATCGATAGCGCCCCGGTAGGCGTTGTAGTACAACTGCCCAAGCGCCTCCACGTCCGCTTCGTCGTCCGGCCGGGGATGGCGCGGCGTCCGGTCACAGACGACCGGCCGGCGCACCGGCTCGGCCACCATCTCGACGTGCAGGTTGCCAACGTGGTAACCGGACCTGATGAACAGAGCTGCATCGCTGGGGGCGACTTCTGGAAAGAGGCGCGCGGCGCCCTGGCTGCTGGCCAGGGTCTCGATCGCCGCGATCAACGCCGCGTCGAGACCCTTAGCCTGCACCTCTGGCGTCAGGTCCAACCCCCAGATTTCGCCGATAGTGCCGTGCACGCTCAGGCGGAGCCGGGCCACAGCCCGATCGCCGCGCCAGGCCAGATAGCTGACCTGCCGCCACTGTGCCGGCGCCTGGTCAAAACGCTCCACGCATTCTGCCTCGTCGTCGATCCCGGCGCCGGGCTCGGCCAGAGACCGGGCCCTTGCCAGGCGCACCCACACCGGGATCTCGTCGTCGCTCACCACTCGCAGGCTGATGGTTCTATCTTCTGTCATAGCCCTACCCGTTGCGCTTGAGTTTTCCGGTCCGCTTGGCATAGCGCTCAGCCTGGCCAAAGACAAACACCCCTACCGGGATCAACACTATGCCCATGAGCAGCAGCGGCCAGATATATGGCCACAGCTCGTGCGTCGGCTTGCCGCCAAGCAGCCCGGCCCGCACCCCCTCCAGGGCATAGGTCGCCGGCGACACCTTGGCCACGACCTGCATCCACTGGGGCAGCACGCTCACGGGGTAGTAGACGCCCGAGACCAAGAGCAGAGTCGCCTGGATCACGTGGGTCATCTGCGCCCCCCGTTCCGGGAACAGCAGGGGCATGACCGAGGCCACGATCCCCAGCCCGATGAACGACAGGCTGCCGGCCAGCAGCACCAGCAGGCTCCCGCCCAGGTTGGCCCCGCTCAGGTCGAGCTTGAAAAAGAGGACCACCACCCCCAGGATGATCGACGTATGCAGCAGGCCATAGACCAGCGAGTAGGCCGTCTGGCCCAGCATGTGGACCGTTCGCTGCACCGGGGCCATGAAGGTGTATTCGATGGTGCCTTCCCACCGTTCCCAGGCGATCACCTCGCTGATGGCGTCGAACACGATCGACAAAAAGTGCCAGATCAGTGTCCCGGCCAGCAGAAAGAGGATCAGGTAGCCGGTATCGACCTTCTGGCCGCTGATCGCCTCCATGCCGGCGCCGATGAAGGTGATCGACAGGGCGTTGGCGATGCTGTAGGCCAGCCACACCACCTCCCAGCCCCAGTAGCGCTTGGTCAAGTTAAAGTTCCGCTCGATGAAGGCGTATGATGCCCTCATCTGGGTCGCCAACTCGGTCATGATACCCTCCTTTCCCAAGACCCTTGGGGTCTCGTGGTAACAACACAAAAGCCGTGGAATGGCCCACGGCTTTTGCATGCACACTGCAAACAAAAAGGCCGTGGGATTGTCGGTGCTCCCACGGCCTTTAGTTAACAATAACTAGGGGCGTTCGGGCGCACTACGACAGGGACCCTCGACGGCGGCAGAGCCGTCGGGCTGGCGGCGAACGATGACGCAATATACCATATCGAAGCGCATGCCCTTACCTCCTTTTACAAGATGCGGCGATTATAGATCGTTCTTGTGAACATGTCAAATCGGAGAGCTGGTTTTGTAAGCTAGGCTACGGATCACGACCCAAACCCGAGCAACACTGCCAGCCCGGCCAATGCCACAACGCCATACTCAACCAGCACGCGCCGAGTCAACCGCCCCTGGAGCTGCTGGTTGGCCAGACCGGTAAACACGTAAAACCCCAGGAGCAGGAGCAGGCCGCCGGTGATGCCGCCGATCCGCCAGTAGTTCATGGCCCAGATAATCTCGCCTGTGCTCAGCCCGGCGATGAGCGCATACAGCGCCGTGCGGCTGAACCCCTGCCCGGCGCTGCGCAGGAACTCGAGCGTCAGCAGGCTGCTGACCAGCATCACGGCGGTAGCCGACACCAGGCTGCGCGCCTTCAGTGAGTAGATCAGCACAAAGATGACCAACGCCAGCAGATAGGCCCAGCCGTTCAGGCTCAGCCGGGCGATCGGATAGCGGCTGTCTTCGGGATCGACCGTGACATACTCGGCGCTGATCACCAGGATCAGGACCAGCCCGGTCAGCGCCATACCGCCGATCTGGTAGAAGGCCGTCGGTGCCTGGGGCAGCAGAACCACCGCCAGCAACACGGTCAGCGCCGGCAGCGTCCAGGTGACAAAGCTATAGCGGGCCTCGATCCGGCGCGCCGTTGGGTGCGAGCGCACGATGGCATCGGTGCCTGCGCAGGTGATCCCAACCAGCAGCGCCGCCATCAGCCCGGTCTGCGTCACGCGGATCGTCAGCGCCGAGCCCAACACCTTCAGGTCGTGGGTCCAGGTCGATAACTGCAGAAAGGTGCCCAGGAACAGGCCCAGCACCACCAGCGCCGCCACCACGCTGGCCCGGTCACGATAGAGCATTCCTATTCGGCCTCCAGTCAGGCCATTCTACCCTGCCGCCCACTATTTGTCAAACCGCTACCTGCCAAGCAAACGCGCCCCGAAGCCGGATAGATCTGATAGCTTCCGTACCTGCCTGCCTGGCACACGTCAAGGACACGCAAAGCTGACCGCCAAAGGTCGATCGGTATCTTGACAAGCCGAACATTCGTGCTATAATGACGTCAAGGGGATATGGAGCCATGGACGCCGTCGCCAAGATCGAGCTGTTGGGCCGGGCCGCGCAGCACGACCTGTGCGCCGCCTGCGGCGCCGACGCCTCGCGCAAGCGCGACGAGATGGACCGCTGGATCTACCCCGTCGCCATGCCCGACGGCAGGCGGGTGCGGCTGCTCAAGATCCTGCAGACGAACGTCTGCGAGAAGAACTGCTACTACTGCGCCAACCGCGCCGGGCGCGACATCGAGCGCATCAGCTTTGGCCCCGAAGAGCTGGCTCGCATCTTTGACCAGATGCACCGTGCCAACCTGATCGACGGCCTCTTCCTCAGCTCCGGCGTGTGCGCCGGGTCCGACCGCTCCATGGATCGGATGATCGCCTGCGTCGAGCTGATCCGCCAGCGCTACGCCTTTTCCGGCTATGTCCACCTCAAGCTGCTGCCGGGCGCCTCGGAGGCCCACGTCGAGCGGGCCATGCAGATTGCCGACCGCGTTTCGGTCAACCTGGAGGCGCCCAACGCCGACCGCCTGGCCGTCATCGCCCCGGTCAAGGATTTCGAGTCCCTGGCGCAGCCGTTGCACACCGTCAAGCGCCTGCGTGATGCCAGTGGTGACCGGCTGGCCCGGGCCGGCCAGACCACCCAGTTCGTCGTCGGCGCCGCCGGCGAAGTCGGACCGCGAGATCCTATCCACCACCTCCGGGCTGTACCGCGACGTGGGCCTGACCCGCGCCTACTTTAGCGCCTTCCAGCCGATCCCCGGCACGCCGCTGGACGGCCGCCCGCCGACGCCCACCTGGCGGGAGCATCGCCTCTACCAGTCGGACTGGCTGCTGCGCTTTTATGGCTTTACCTTCGACGACCTGGTGTTCGACCCGGCCGGCAACCTGCCCCGCGCGGCCGATCCGAAGCAGATCTACGCCCGCGCCCACCCCGAGCGCTACCCGGTGGAGGTGAACCGTGCCTCGCGCGAGGAGCTGCTGCGCGTGCCGGGCCTGGGTCCTCGCTCGGTGACCCGCCTGGTGCAGTGGCGCCGCCAGGGCGTGCTGCGTGACCTGACCGATCTCATCAAGGCCGGCGCCGTCGCCGAGCGGGCTGCCCCTTATGTCCTGCTCGACGGCAGGCAGCCGCCTCACCAACTAGAGCTGTGGGAGGAGTGGCCCGAGTGAGTGACGAGACCGATTCCCTCAAGACCGTCGGCGAGCTGCGGCAGGCCGTGGCTGCCTTCGTCAGCGCCCGTGACTGGCAACGCCTAGGGGCCACCCGGAAAGCGGTTTCAGCCGCCTGCCTTTGGTGCAGGTATGCAGGGCGTACTTTGAGCAATTGCTCTGATTAGCGCGGTGAGTTATACCAGGGTTGGCGGCAGCTGAGCCGCAGGCCATCAGGCAGTGTCTGCTAATCCACATTGCTGATCATTCAGGCGGTGGTTGCATCATGCATCCGATAATCCCTCGACTGGGAACTTGCCGACTAGGCATTGTGGGGCTTGACCTGGCCGATATGGTGTTGTCCGAAGTACCGTCATCGTCGAGGAACACGAGGGACGCCCTGCCTGGGCTCCTCGCGTTACAGAGCCGCCAGGGCTCTCTGGCTCATCCCCTCTGCGGGCAAGGTGAGGGCTGTGTGATTTCCGGAGCAAACGAGGCTAGCCTCTGGCCAGGATCGCGCGGATCTGGGCGGCGTACTCCTCGCTCTGCGCATCAGCACTGACCAACTCGATCTGCTCCGGCCCGTGCACACCCAGGTCGAGTTCCACGGCGCGAGCGATCTGCGCTAGTTGGAAGATCGGTCCCTGGCTGACTTGCCGTGTCGTCCCCAAGTGGCGCAGGACGGCCACACCGACAGCGTCGACCGCAACGCGGTCGGTGCCGGCCAGGATGACTTGGGCGTCGACGAGCGCCCCCCGGTTTGGTCCGCCTCTCACAAAGGCCTCGACCCCATCCACCACGATCAGATCCGCGCGACAGGCCGCATTGATCTCGGCAATCATGCGCCGCTGGTGCCGGGAGAGATGCAGCTCGAGCATATAGTGGTAGCGCTCGCCCGGAATCCGGCTGGCGACCAGTCCGACCGAGTTCTTCAGGGACAGGCTGAAATGCCCGCCGAAACGGTGCGTCTTCAGGCAGCAGGCCTGGACAATGCCGTCGGCGTCGAGGGCGGGCCGCGCCAGAGCAAACCCCCGCCGCCAGTGGCTGCCCGGCACTTGCACCTTCTGCCAACCGGCGGCATCCAGCTCGTTCAGCACGACCGTATCGAATCCCAGCTCCTCGGCCAGACGAAAGATGCCCTTGGCATCCATTACCACTCGCGTGTTTCCCATACCGCTGCGGTCGCCCACGGTGATGCGCTCGGCGCCTTGGGCCTGCAGCCAACGGACCAGGGCGGCCAGGGTATCGTTGTGAGTGGAGCCGGGTGGGGGATCGGCGGTATTGAAGTTCGGTTTCACGAACAAGCGTTTGCCCGCAAAGGGGCTGGCTCCCAGCAGCTCCAGTGCTTTAGGAATGCCGGTTACCCGGTCTCGCGTCTTGACGAAGGCGACTCGGGTCACAGTTCCCTCCTCTTCGTCCTCACCTAACTAATACTGGAACAGACGACCGCCATGAAAACTATCCACAGAAAGGATACCACGTTTTTCTCGTGTGTGCAACTGCTCCCCTGGTAATATTCTTGAATGGGGCAATATCGTATTGATGAAGGGATTTCCGCTGGCCAAGGTTCGGATCACGGATGAACCGGAGTCGCCGATAATGACGATACTGGGCGATGTTTTTGACAAAACAGAACAGGCTCTTCCGCAATTTCCGCGAAAGACGAGCCTCGGCAAAGCGAGTATGACAGGAGCTGCTTTTGCCAAGGGAATAACTTTACCAATGGACTTATGGGTAATCACCAATCAAGAAAGGATTGACACCGATGGTTTTGGGTGATATAGTTACTGTGGAACGGTCGCGGGGCGGGCGGAGCAATTACGGCCGGGGACCGTCCGCCTCGAAACCGGCCACACGATGATCACATTTCTTACGGCAAAACCGGCGCCCATGGCGGCCACGGGCTCCTGGAGAATTCTCCGGGAGGGAAAGCTGAGGGAGGAGAACCGATGAGATCCCCACGTCTGCGAGTACTCCACGTTTCAGGATTGCTGCTGCCGGTGACGATGCTGGCGGCCCTGTTGCTGCTGGTCATCCTGGGCAGCGTCCAGGCCCAGGAACCGATGCCGGCCGGCAGCGGTTCCTGGCAGCGCTCGACCCAGCCCGATTACCCCTTTGACCATCCCGTCGTGTTCGTGGGGCAGGACCACGTAGACCTGCAGTGGGAAACCGATCCTTTCTTCACGGTCTATATTGTCGTGCGCGACGGCGACGATCTGGCGAGCTTTGGCACAACGGTGACGTTCTACCGCGATAACGGCGTCGCCAAGGACGAGTCTTATGCCTACCAGATCTGTGCCGAAGAGTCGCCGGGCATTGGGAGGGTGTGCGGCCTGCAGTCGACGGCGACGGTCGGCCAGATCCACGGCACGATCTACGAGGACGTGTTCTGGTGGGGCGAAGTGTATCAGCTTGCCGGCCACGTCGACCTCGGGCCGGGGGCCACGCTGTCCATCGGCTCGAGCTCTACCGTGGTCGGGCCGGAAGCCACCACCGAGATCAACGACCAGAATGAGGGCGGCATCCAGGTCGACGAGGCCACGATCCAGGTCAAGCTGGTGCTGCGCAGCAACAGGAGCTATGTGCAAAACAGCACCATCGGCGGCGGAGCCACCCTGGGAGCGGTGGTGCTGAGCGAATGGGAGGGCGCGGTGTTCGAGCGGAACACCTTCACGTCGACCAGCGTGCTGCAGATCTCGGTCGGGCTTGTGCAGTGGGTCACCGTCAGCGACAACGACTTTTACGCCTCACAGGTGTGGGCGGGCGGCAGTGGGGACGTGTACATCGACGGCAATCGCTTTGAACGGGGGAGCGAGGTGCTGCTGGACGGTGAGGTGAACGGCGGCGCCTCGGGCAACACGTTCTACGACAGCTCGATTCGGGTCACGAGCACCGGCTATGTCGAGGTCAAGGGCAACCGCATGCACCTCCTCGACGGGAACCAGGCGGGCAGCATCAGGCTCATCGACGTCTACTCCCCGGCTCCGAACACCAGGATCCTGTGGAACCTGCTCGACGGCTTGAAGGTCGGGGCGTACGGCGCGGGCACGGGCATCGTGGCCGGCGCGTGGCCGGATGGCAGCGGCTCGGTCGACATCGTCGGGAATATCGTGACCGAGCTGGACCGGGGCATCTGGGTTCAGGGGCCGGTGAGCGCCGCGATCGGCCAAAACACGATCATGCACAACCAGACCGGCATCTATGTGAAGGGCGTCGCCGGCATTGACGACCCGGCCGTTGGGGTATACGCGAACTGTATCGCCGGCAACTTTCCTTCCGGCTCGGCCGAGTATGGTGGCCTGACGACTTTTCGTCGTACCCAGACGCTGTCGGCGACGGGCAACTACTGGGGCCATCCCTCGGGGCCCACCCACCCCAATAATCCCGGCGGGCAGGGCGACCGCATCCAGGAGCTTGACGAGAACTGGAACCCGGCGCCCGGCCTGGTCGATTTTGGCGGGTGGCTGCCCAACCACCATTGCTCGGAGGCCGACCTGAGCATCGCCGGGCTGGAAGTGGTGCAATCGATCCAGGATCTCAACAACAGCGTGCCGTTGGTGGCGGGCAAGCCCACCGTGGTGCGCATCTATGCCGACAGCGGCATGGCGCCCCAGGTGATCGGCGTGCCGGTGGATCTGACAGTCTATCGGGACGGCGCAGTGCTGGGCACCAAGCACGCGACGATAACGGCCCGGCCGGTTTTGGACTGGGACGAGGTGCGGACCGCCGAACAGGGGGGGCTGGCCATCCGCCTGGATAGCGAGTGGCTGTCGGGCAGCGTGCGCCTCGTCGTAGAGCTGAATGCCCAACACACGATCACCGAGCTCAACTTTGAAAACAACCTGGTGACCCACACGCTGGGCTTTACCGAGCGCAAGCCGTTGCACATTGGGCTGGCGCCGATCGAGTATCGTCCGCTGCCGAATGTCGAGCCGCGAATGGTCCCAACCGACGAGCTGCCCAGCCTGGTGCAGTTCCTGCACAAGGTCTACCCCCTGTCCGAGGTCAGGGTGACCTTGCTACCGCCAGTCTGGTGGCCGTACATGATGAAGGGCAACCCGAACGAGGAAAGAGAAGCACAGGGCCTGGTGAAGGAGCTCACGTGGCTGTGGGGCTGGCAGCATGGCTACGGCGAGCCCGGACAGGGTGTGGACCAGGTCGCCGGTGTGTTTCCGGCCGACTGTGAAGACGGGGGCGACCTCACGTATTCTTCTGTTTCCGATCCCCGTTGGTTTGGTGGCAAGGGGGTGGCCTCCTACCTGTGCAGTGGATCTGGAAGCGAGCTGGCCCACGCGGTGGCCCACAATCTCGGCCTGTACCATCCCTGCGCCCAGGCGCAGCCCGCCCCCTGCTGTGGTGCCGGTCACAGCGACGACCCTGAGCTGCCGCCCAGGGATTGGCCGTACTGGAACACCGGCATCCAGGAATATGGGTTTGATGTATTCGAGGGCGCCGTCGTCCTGCCGGCCACGGCCGACCTGATGACGTGGTGTGCCCCCCGGTGGCTTTCACCCTTCCACTACCGGAAGCTGTTTCGGTCCAACGGGGAACCCTGGCCGCCGGACACCCCCGAGCCGCCCGGCAATCCACGACAGGCAGGAGCGGGCGTCTATCTGCTGGCCGGGGGCCTGGTTTACACCGATGGTGTGGTGTCGTTCGATCCGTTCTGGCAGCTCACGGCCGGCGAGCCGCCGCTGAGCCCGCCGCAGGGCGGCAGCTACTGCCTGGAAGTGCAGGACGTTGCCTACACGGTGCTGGTCAGCCAGTGCTTTGATCTGGCGTTCGTCGATTACGAAGCGGGCGAGGCCGGCGAAGTGGCTGGCTTTATCACCGCCCTGCCGCTGGATCCGGCCGCGAGCCGGGTGGTTCTGCGCCAGGGGGTGGTGACCCTGGGTGAGGTGGCGGCCAGCGCCCACGCGCCGCAGGTGACCGTGCTGGCCCCCGAGGCCGGCGGGCTGAGAACCGGTTCCGTCACGGTAGAGTGGACGGGCCAGGACGACGATCCCGGCGACGAGCTGGCCTTTGTCCTGTCGTACAGCAGCGACGACGGCGCCACCTGGCTGCCGGTCGCGGTGAACCTCACCGGCACCAATAGCTTTGAGCTCGACCTATCCTATCTCCCGGGCGGCACCGCCTGCCGAGTGCAGGTGCAGGCCAGCGATGGCTGGCACACCGCGGGCGACACGTCGGCGAGCTTCCAGGTCCCCGACAAGGCGCCCCTGGCCGGCATCCTCGAGCCGCTGGACGGGGCGGTGCTCGCTGCGCCGGTGACGCTGCAGGGTTACGGCTATGACCTGGAGGACGGGCAGTTGGACGGAGCCGCCCTGGCCTGGTCCTCGGACCGCGACGGCCCACTGGGCAGCGGCGACACGCTGTGGGACGTGGACCTTAGCCTCGGACAGCACACGCTGAGCCTGGAAGTGACTGATAGCCAGGGCCACACCCGGACGGCGACGGTGGTCATCACCGTGGTGAGCGGCGAGCCCGGGGTGGAGCACGTCTATTTGCCGGTGGTGCGACGGCAGAAGTGACGATTTTGGACTTTGCCCGCACGCCGGCATCCGGCCCGCGCCCTGGCGGTGCGTCTCAGACGCACCGCCAGGGCGCTTGACAATTCTCCCTTCGTTCCTCGACCCGAGCAGTCGAATGATCCCGCGCGAGAACGCCCTCCTGGCCGCTCCGCGTCCGCAGGCCAGGCCCGCACCAGGCAAGGTTGCGCGGTTAACCTGGCGGCGCAGGGAGCCACCTCAGAATCCAATTTCCGACCCTCTTTGCGTTTGTCAGGGTAATTCAGCCCTTCGCGGCCCAGTCTACCCCCACACCCGCCGCCCTCCGCCCTGACGAGCTGGCCGGCCTCGTCACGTTGTCGGCGACCTCAGCCTCGACGACGAGATTGCCTGCAGCTCGCGGCAGGCCAAGTCCCCCGAACCCGCGACCACCTGACAGGCGGAAACGCCCGCTAAAGTGGTCGCCAGTAAACCTTTTTCGCGCCCTAAATGGGGTTCAAGTAGCCACCTGTCCCGGGCCGGAGCGCGGCCGCCGCGTTTGCGCGAGAACCGGCACCCAGCCGAACGCGGATCCTTTCGTGTACTGCGGCATGGACATTGATCTGGCTGGGTTGGGTTCTCGAAGTGCAGTAGGTTGCAGGCCGAAGAGGGGCAAGCACCCTGCCGCGAACTCGTTGCAAGGTGCCTACCTGACACCATCGGCCTATTCTATCGCCGGTCCATAGTCGATTGTGCGGTGCTTTAATCGCCCATAATGACGATATCGTCTCGTTGGCTGGCGAGTCATCATGGGCGACCTTGACGTTCTGAGAGAGAATGGCGCAGCGGTTACCGATCAAGGTGGCGACAGAGATTCGGAGTCCCTTGGGCATTGTATGCATATCTGTCAGATCGACTACACCGAGATTGACAGAGGATAGAACTGGCGGTGATTGCGGGTGTAGCTCCCGTCATCCACCCTGAGCACACACAGGAGAGACCGGCGCCGGTTTCCCTTGTGTGCTTGAGCTGTGGGCCGCACGTTTGCCACTTTCCACAAGAATGCTATAATGAGAAAACCGCGCGGTTGGTCGGAGCCCAAAGCATGACCCCAAGGCGCGGCAGGCCAAGCTGGATATCGTGTCGCATGGCAGCCTGTCCAGCCGTTGTCACGAGGATGGGCCCGTAGTCTGGCCTGTGGCCACGAGAAACCACGGACGGTGGTGGCAGGGGAGGCTGTATGCCCAGCAGTTACGCCGACATCGAACAGTGCATCCAGGATGCCGCCGGTGCGCTGCACGCCCATGTCCGGCTCACATTGACGGCGCACCCGATCCTAGGCCTGCCAGGTCGGTGCCAGGCTGGCCGGTGCAACCCTGCTGCCCGTTTCATCAGGACATCCCTCAGCGCACTGCCCACCATCCTCTGCAGTCCCAGGCCTGTCCGGACCCTCGACGAGCGCGCCGGCCTGGCTGGCCACCCACGCCCTACTCTTTTCCCGATTACCATTCTCACATGCCCCGTGGGCTTGATCGACATCACTCCCACCTGCGAGCACCCTGGGTGCGAGCACAACCAGCAGGAAAGGAGGTGCGGGCTCGAAGCAGACGCGGAGTGACGATCCGCACCTGAACTGTGTGCCAGTCCATATGCAAACAAGGAGGTACGTAATGAACGCAAGTAAGCTGTATGCTTCGTTATCTCTGGCCCTGATCCTGGCCCTGGCCGCCGGCCTGGCGCTTGCCAAGGAGCCACAGCCCGAAACGCCGCTGACCGCGGCGTTCACCTACCAAGGACGGCTCAGCAGCAGCAACCTGCCCTACACCGGCGCCTGCGACTTCCAGTTCGGCCTGTGGGACGCCGTCACAGGCGGCACCCAGATCGGCCCCACCCAGACCGTGACCAACGTCGGCCTGGCCGATGGCTACTTTACCGTGCTGCTCGACTGGGGCGCCGACAAGTTCTTCGGTGAGCAGCGCTGGCTCGAGATCTATGTCCGCTGCCCGGCCGGCAGTGGCACCTACACACCGCTCACCCCCCGCCAACTGCTGACCGCCTCACCCCAAGCTCTGTTCGCCATGAACGCGCCCTGGCCTGGGCTGGTGGACGTGCCGCCGGGCTTTGCCGACGGCATCGACAACGACACCACCTACGGCGCCGGCGCCGGGCTGACGGTCAGCGGCACCATCTTCTCCGCCGACACTACCTACCTGCAGCGGCGCGTGAGCGGCGCCTGCGGCAGCGGATTCGCCATCCGGGAGGTGAACCAGGACGGCAGCGTGACCTGCGAGCCGGTGTCGGGCGGAGCCGGCGACATCACCGCCGTCTACGCCGGAACGGGTCTGACCGGCGGTGGGACGACCGGCGACGTGAGCCTCGCGGCGGACACCTCCGTCGTACAGCAGCGGGTGAGCGGCGCGTGCGGCACCGGCTTTGCCATTCGCGAGGTCAACCAGGACGGCAGCGTGGCCTGCGAGCCGGTGGGTGGTGGTGGCGGCAACGCCTGGCTGCTGACGGGTAACTCGGGGACCACGCCCGGTATCAACTACGTGGGGACCAACGACGACGTGGCGCTGGTGTTCAAGGTCAATGACCAGCGCGCGCTGCGGCTGGAGCCGAATGCTACCAGCCCCAACGTGATCGGGGGTTACATCGACAACTGGGCCTACAGCGGAGTCTACGGGGCGGCCATCGGCGGCGGCGGATACTCTACGGACGCCAATGTGGTGACCGACTCGTACGGCACGATCGGCGGCGGCGCGGGCAATCAGGCGGGCGACGCCGTATATGCCATCGATGACGCGAATTTCGCCACCGTAGGCGGGGGCAGGGACAACACCGCCGGCAACTACTATGCCACCGTCGGCGGGGGTAACTCTAACACCGCCAGCGGGGACGCTGCTGCTGTCGGCGGGGGATATGGCAACACCGCCAGCGGCGACGATGCCACCGTCGGCGGGGGCTGGTACAACACCGCCAGTGGCAACGACGGCACGGTCGGCGGGGGCTGGTACAACACCGCCAGTGGCAACGACGGCACGGTCGGCGGGGGCTGGTACAACACCGCCAGTGGCAACGACGGCACGGTCGGCGGGGGTAACTCGAACACCGCCAGCGACTGGTATGCCACCGTAGGTGGGGGCCGGGACAACACCGCCAGCGGCGACGAGTCCACCGTCGCCGGGGGCAATACGAATGCGGCTAGCGGTGAGGGATCCACCGTGCCTGGTGGCGCCTACAACGTCGCCCAGGGCAACTACAGCTTCGCCGCCGGCTACGGGGCCAAGGCCTACTACGCGGGCTGCTTCGTGTGGGGCGACTCGACCGCCGCCGACGTGACCTGCGACTATGACAACCGCTGGGTGGCACGCGCCAGCGGCGGCGTCTACTTCTACACCAACGCCGGCTTCACCAGCGGCTCCTACCTCGCCGCCGGGGGCAACTCCTGGAACAGCGTCAGCGACCGCGCCACCAAGGAGAACTTCTCCCCGGCCGACGGCGAGGCGATCCTCGAGACGCTGGCGTCGCTGCCGGTGCAGGAGTACAACCTGAAGAGCCAGGATGACTCCATCCGCCACATCGGGCTGGTGGCCCAGGACTTTGCCGCCTTCGGCTACGGCGAGTGCGACAAGGCGATCAACCTGGAGGACGCCGACGGAGTGGCGATGGCCGCCATCCAGGGACTGTACGCCGAGAACCAGGAGCTGAAGGCGCAGGTCGCCGACCTGAACGCCCGGCTGACGGCGCTGGAGCAGACGGCGCAGGGTGGCCAGCCGGCGCAGAGCGAGAGCCGTGTGCCGGTCCCGTGGCTGTTGGCCGGCGGGCTGGTGGTCGCCGGAGGCGGCCTGCTGACGTGCCGGCGGCGCAAGCCGGGAGGGATGCAATGAACGGGAAATTGATGCCTCGCGCCCCGGGTGTGCTGCTCCTGATCGCTGTCTTGCTCTTACTGCTGGTCGCCGTCCCAGTGCTGGCGCAATCGGGCGGCGGCTATGACCTGACCTGGAGCACCGTCGACGGCGGGGGCGGCACATTCTCCACCGGCGACGGCTACTCGCTGGGCGGGACTGCCGGCCAGCCCGACGCCGACCTGCTGACCGGCGGAGTCTACACCCTGACGGGCGGCTTCTGGCCCGGCGGCGCGCCGGCCGGCGGCATCTACCGGGTGTACCTGCCGTTGGTGCTGCGGAACCACTAGGCCGGGCACTCGCCTGGGGCGGCGGTCCTTGGTCGTCAACGGGCAGGCCCACCCTTTGCCAGGGTGGGCCTGCATGTTCGCATCAAATGCGATGGCCGGTTCGAATAGAGCACCTAAATCACGTGAACCGCATTTGGGTTAGCGGGCACGACCCCTGTCATCCGCCCAGTAGCCAAAGCGCACTAGGGAGCCCGGTGCCAGGCTCCCTAGTGCAACGGCAGATCAGCCTTTGGACAAGAATCCGCAACGAACCGCCTCCTGAGAAAACAACCTCTGGTAACTTCTGCAATGTCCAGTTGACCACAGAACGGCACAACGAGCCTGATATTCCTCACAAGAACACGTCCGTCCAGATAACCGCAGAGCCGTTCAGCGGATCTAGACATCGACCCGCCGGATGGTTCGAGGCCGAATCCTGCCAATGCCATATTGCGAGGACGGTCAGCCTGTGGTATGATATGGACATCACGTGCCTGACTTGCAGCTCGATTTCGCCAGGCCGTGGGCTGACATGCCTTTGTGGCGCAGGGCAATCCGGCTTCCTCCTGTCTTAACCAGAACAGAAATGCCGTGAATGTGTACCAGTTAAGCACTGGAAGGAAGGTAATCGATGAGCAAGCACAACATGCGCTGCTTTCTGGGCTTGGTGGTGATGTTGTCTCTCTTGTTGGCTTCCTGTGGTGGGACTCCCACGTCCTCCCCTCTACCCTCAGCTCCATCCTCACCGTCGGTTCCGCCCCCCGCCCCACCGTCTCCTCCAGTGCCGACGCACACCCCGGCTCCGACGCCTACCCCGACGCCGACACTGCCTCCTGTCGAGGGGGCCGAGCCATCGTACCGCGTGGCGGCCTTTTACTATCCCTGGTACCGAAACCCGGAGGTGGACCAGGACTGGGTCCATTGGAACGAGCCGGCATTCCACCCGCCATTGGACATCGCAAGTGACTACTACCCGCAGCTGGGACCATACAGCAGCCTCGATCCGGCGGTAGTAGCCCAGCATTTAGCCTGGCTCCGCGAGGCCGGCGTGGGTGTGATCATCTCATCGTGGTGGGGCCAGCGGTCGAACGAGGACAAGGCTGTGCCGCTTCTTCTGGAGATGGGTGAGCGATACGGCATCAAGGTTGCGTTCCACGTGGAGCCCTACGCCGGGCGCACGGCTACCACGCTGGTGTCCGACGTCAAATACCTCTACGCGCACTACGGTGAGAGCCCTGCCTTCTTCCGCACGACCGCCGCCAGCCGCTGGAGCCCCGACGACCGGCCCAAGGGCCTGTTCTTCCTCTGGTCGTCGCGTTACCCGGATTCCGACAAGCCGGCGAGTAGAGGCACCCTACTGGCGTGAGGCCATGGATGCGATCCACGCCCTGCCGGATGGCGGTCTGGTGATCGCCGACGAGACCGTCAGCGAGTGGGTCGACGACGGGCACTTTGACGGACTGTACAGCTATGCAGTGCTGCAGCCTGACGGAGGGGACGCCTACTCCTGGGCGCGCGCCCTCCCCCCGGATGCCTGGTACGTTCCCGGTGTGAACCCGGGTTTTTCGGCCGTGCGGATTGGGTATGAGAAGAGCACGTATGTGCCACGGCGAGATGGAGCTGCCTACGAAGAGCGCTGGCAAGCCGCCCTGGACGCGGGCGTGGAGCCGGCTCTGGTGGCGATCACCTCGTTCAACGAGTGGCACGAGGGGACCCAGATTGAGCCAGCGGCAGCAGGGGCTGCAAACGGTCGTGGGCATACCTACGACGACTATGGCACGCTGCCGCCCGACGGATACCTGGCACTCACCCGCCAATGGGTCGACCGGCTCGTGGCCAAGGCCTGGCCCGAATCACACCTGGTACGCTTCCGGGTGGTGACCAGTTCTGACTGGACCACATTTGGCCTGGTTGATGGGGCAACCTGGCTTCGACCCAGTGTGGTGTCGGCCAGCGCAGAGGCGACCTATGCCGGGCCGGAAGAGGCTCGCTTCCTCCTGACCCAGTCGCTGGCGCGCGCGAACACCGGGAAGACCGTGGAGATGATCGTAGACATCCTTGTCACCGACACGAAGGGGGATGGACCGCTCGTATTCGAGATCGAGCGTGGCCATCTAGGTTCCACAAGAGTGGAGCTTTCGAGCTACCGGGGCACCAAGCCTGTCGTTGTCGCGACCTTTGTGTGGGATGGAATCGCGCCTGGCGAGCGCAATGCACACCGATTCCAGGTCCCCATTTCCAAAGTGTTCGGTGGGGCGCCCTGACGTTGCGGCACGTTGCTGTGCAGCTGCAAGGCATATCGCCGGTAAGAGTACTTACAAGGAAACCGCTGACCCCGTCTCAAACGGTTTTGCTATGTTTGAGAATGAGGCGTGATCCATCGTTCAGTGGATGGCGCAGCGGCCTCCGGAGCCGTGTGCGGGCGTTCGAGTCGCCCCGGGGGTATGGCATATAGGTCCGCGTCGCGCAGAGGGAAGGTATAGGCAACCTTCCCTCACTCTTTGCCCAACTCCACCCATGCTACAAGCTTCTTCAGCTCAGCTAACGAGGGCGGATGGTAGGGGTTCTCCTGGCAATTTGACCTGGGCCAAGGGCGGTGATATACTGTCTGCAGGTGCAGGGAGCGGCCCCAAAGTTGCTTGAGCACCCATCGAGGATACAGGGACGGGTTCTTCCTGGTCGGTAGTTGGGCGGCAATCTCCCGCTCACGAGGGAGGGAACAATGGCCGAAAGAAGGATGTCATTCGCAGTCCTCGTGACAGTGGTCACGCTTCTACTGAGCGCTTGTGTTACATCAGGCACACCCATTCTGCCCACCTCCCCCCCCACCGATACTCCTTCGCTGCCTGTCCCAACCCCCGTGCCATCCACAGCCACTCCCATGCCTCCGACCCCAACGGCTGTGCCGACCGACACAGCCACTCCCACCGTCACGCGAAGACCTACCGCCACACCGATCCCACTCCCCGCGTTTACCCTCAATCCGGGAGATTTCTATTTCAGCGTGGACGGCATACCAAGCTTATTTTTTTCCAGGAATATCGCCGGCTATCAGCAGTCGGATTATGATACCTTCCTGGACTGGACTAAGATTGGTGGCAGTAAACTGGTGCGCATTCACCTCGACAGCCTGGTCGGCAGCCTGGGCCTGGGATACACCAGGACAGGGGCAGTGGATGAATCCTGGGCAAAACAATGGGACCGGATATTCGACAAGGCTCAAGAAGATGGCGTTTATATTCTCCCGGTGTTTTCGGCTTGGTTCGACTGGAATGCCGGCGGCGGTTACTCTACTTGGGAATTGAGTGCTCTGAACGAAGCAAATGGTGGACCTGCCAAAGCACCTGGTGAGCTATTTCAAAAAGGCTCGACCACCCAACAGCTATTTCTGCAATGGATGCAAACCCTCGTCCAACGCTGGCAGGGGCGGAAAAACATCCTGGCATGGGAGGTCTTCTCTGAGGTAAATCTTGCCAGTGGCGCAAGTGAGTCTACCGGGATGGATTTTGTCAACAGCGCAGTCTCTATCATCCGTGCAGCCGACCCTTCGCGCCGACCGGTTACTGCCTCATTGGCCGACACAGGCACCTGGCCTAACTTTTACCGTAACACTTCCATCGATTTCATCAACATCCATCCTTACCCGCCCTCTGCCCAACTGGATAGGTACATTGTCTCAGGGGTTCGCCAGGCCCTGATCACATATAACAGGCCTGTTTTCATTGGCGAGTCCGGTCTGAATGCTGCCACCCCCGACAGCGAGGCCGGGAAGCTAACGATTGCGAGAACCGCCCCACTTGGCGTCAGGCATGCCATCTGGGCAGGGATCGTATCGGGCGCATTGAACGGACGCTCTCTTTGGTGGGAGGACAGTTACGCAATTTACTTCCCCAGACTGGGTATGCCCTTTGTTCAGAAATATGCCGATGCAGAACGTCCGGCGGTGGATTTTGTCAGGGGTGTCGACTTTTCCGACTTCAAGCCCTTGATGTCCACTTCTTCAGGCGCGGTATGGGGTGCCGTCGTTGGGAATGAGAATTCGGTCATCGGCTGGTACCGGGATGCCTCCTGCGAACCGCCGGACTGGACCCTCAGGCCCGTCCTCTCCGGACAGACAGTCACCCTCACCGTCCCTGGCTCTGGCGCCGACTGGCGAATTGACTTCTATGACACCAAGACTGGGACCGACATCATCAGTTCCACGACAGCTACTCGGAAAGGCGATACGGTTACTATCAGGCTGCCGGATTTTACGGATGACATTGCCTTCAAAATGCATATACAACCAAGCCTTCAGCCTACACCTTCGACTTTAGTTTCAACCGTTGTTCCGCCGATGGATACACCTGTGCCCACCGCAGTGTCAGCTCCCACCACTACCGACTCGATCGCAGGGAAATGGACAGGTACGATATTTGGAGAAACCAGCGACTTTTCGACACGGATTGACCTATCCATCCGACCAAGTTGTGAAGCCGGCCGTTTGTGCGGGACTGTCTCTGCGCCGCAACTGCCCTGCTCCGGGGAGCTTTTCCTGCAAGAGATGACAGGCGATGGTTTCGTGTTCATCGAGCGAAACATGACGGGTGCATCTTCTTGCGCGTCGGGAGGTTACGAGTATCTCCAGTTGCAGGCAGATGGGACTCTTGCGTTCAAGTACCTGTTTACTACACCTTCAGGAGAGAAACTTGCTTCGAATGGCGTTCTGAAGCGGCCATAAGACATGAACCCCGCCGCTCAACCACACCGTGAGTGCGCCAAGCAAACTTGGTGCTTCTGATAAGGTGCACATCCTTGTTGGGTAAGGTGTGGCCGACCACCCACAGCTGGCTTCGTCAATTTTGGCGACGTGGGGATTGCCTATGCCTTTATCTCGGAGGACGGAACCGTTGGCAAGTTTCTGTGGCAAAGTGCGTAGCAAAGCGCGGTGGCGGAGGGACGTGCAACCATGAACTACTGAAGGTGAAGCGATGACCGGTTTGGAGCAAATGAACCGCTCTTCTGATCGAATTGCGAAAAAAGTCATTGTCAACAATGCGGCCTGGCGTTACTATCGCATCGTGGCGGGCACACCCATCCTTTGGCTCACCGGAGGAATGCGCCGGGCGGCGATCGGATTCGCCTTCATGGAAAGGCTTGCCACGCGCCATACCGTCATCACTCCTGATTACCCACCCGTGCAGACGATTGACGAGTTCATCACCTGTGCTGGCCGAAAACACCCATCCGTCCCAAGACCCATCGCTCAGAATGGATAAACGCTTTGGGTCATCGGGGCTGACTGGGCGACTCCTTCATGGATGGCATTTTTCGGCCAGGACAGGGAGCCCTTCTGTGTCAGTCTGCGAGCGATCGATGTTTGGAGTTGGTCCATGGAAACAGATGACCGCGCTACTGTCGGCGCATTGCGGCAAGCGGTGGCCGCCTTTGTGAATGACAGGGATTGGCGGCCCTTTCACACCCCCAAGAACCTGAGCATGTCGATTGCCATCGAAGCGGCGGAGCTGATGGAGCACTTCCAGTGGCTCACCCCTGATGAGGCGCTGGCGGCTGTGGACAGTCCTGCCGAACGAAGTGCTGTGGCCGACGAGCTGGCCGACATCCTTATCTATTGTCTCAGCTTGAGCAACGCCCTGGACCTGGACATCAGCTCGGCGGTGTTGGGCAAGCTACAGACCAACGAGCATCGCTATCCTGTCGGCGAGTTCCGGGGGCGCTTCCGGAGGCCACAACGCGACAAAGACGCCCAGAAGGGAACACTCTCCTCGCCGCCGTAAGCGGTGACGTCCCCGCTCCCACAACCTGCCACTGCTCACTTGACAACCTCCCTCATCGGTGGTAGAATCGCCCCTCGTACTGAACGAACGTTCAGTCAGGATAATCAGCCGGGAGGCATGAAATGCCAGAAGACAAACCGGCCGCAGGGCGCCAACGCATCCTCGATCAGGCGCAGCGGCTCTTTTCAGCCCACGGCTATCACGGCGTGTCCATCCGTGATATCGCCCAGGCCAGTGGGCTGTCGAACGCAGTCCTCTATTATCACTTTGGCAGCAAGCGAAACCTGTACTTTGAGGTGCTGAGAGAGCACATCTCGACACTGGCCCACAGCCTGCAAGAGGCAGGCGCGATCGACGGCTCCTGCCGCGAGCGGCTGGCCAGCATGGCCCACGCCTACGCGCAGATGATCCTCGAGTACCAGGACACCGTGCAGATCCTACTTCGCGATCTGGCCCAGTTCGATTGGGAAGAGGTTCTGCAGATGCTGCCTGACTTTCAGACCCAGGTCCCTTCGGCCGTAGCAGATGTCCTGGAAGAGGGCATCGCCAGTGGGGAGGTGCGAGCGCTGGATGCGCACCGGGTGGATATCCTGCTGATGGGTATGATCAGCTCCCTGGTCGCTTTTCGAGCCAGACAACCTGGCGTGACTACCACCCTGGACGAGGACGTGGACCTGGTCATCGACATCCTGTTTGCAGGCATCGGACCGTCGTCAACTATCGTGAAAGACAAAGGAGACATTTCTGCATGATCGCATCCATCATCGACCACCTTACCCATGCATCGCTGCGTTTCAAGTGGGTCACCCTCGGCCTGGCGCTCCTGGCGCTGGTCGCGGGCGTCCTGGCCCTGACCCAACTGAATCAGGAGCTGATCCCCCCGATGGAGTTTCCGGCGAATATCGTGCTCGCGCTCAATCAGGGCGCCAAGGCAGAGGCGATGCGCGACCAGGTGACTATCCCCATCGAGAAAGCCGTCCAAGGGATTGAAGGGGTGGTCAGCGTCCAGTCCACGACGTCGGACGGCGTGGCCTTTGTCATGATCATGAGCGAGTTCGGCCTGAACCAGGAGGTGGTTCGCACCAAGGTCCAGAACGCCATTCAGGGGATCGCCTATCCGGCCGGCATGGCGATGCCGGAGCTGCTCACCTTTGGCATGGACGATCTGCCCCTGGTCTACGCCAGCGTCTCCACCAACCGGCCGCTGGCAGAACTGAAAGGGCTGGTCGAGTCTGACATTGTGCCGGCGCTCGAAGAGGTGCCGGGCATCGCTGACGTGCAGGTCAGCGGCGGGCAGGAGCTTCCGGCTGTGCCCGCTGCAACCCAGGAACCGGCCATGCAGCCAACCCAGGAGCCGACAGCCGAACCGACGCCGACCCCGGCGCCGACTACCGCGTCGGCCGGGGGCGGGTCCAAACTGCCGCTCATGTGGCAGGCTGCCGGAAAGGCGCAGGGCATCAACCTGGCCGTGGCCGGCGACGTGACCCCCCAGATCATCCGGCAGATGGCCGGCGCGGCCCCCCAACTGCTGGACATGCTCACGCCGGAGAACCTCCGCGACTTTTCTCCCGAGGTGCTGGCCTGGCTGCCGGCGAGTTATATCGAAAAGCTGGATCCTGAGCTCCGCGCCGAGCTCGAGCAGTTGGCCCAGCCGGCGGGCGGACTGGGGGCGCTGGCCGTCAAGGCAGAAGCCGAAGCGGCCGCGCTGGCCGCCAATGCGCCGCCGCTCAGCGGCGCCTGGACCCAGCCGGCGGAAGGGAGCACGACAGGGCCCACCTTTGAAACCGCCGCCGACCTGATTACCAGCGGCTATGCCGACAGCGCTGCCGGATTTCTCAATCTGCTCGTGGCAAACATGCCACAGGCGCCCCAACTGATGGCCGACCTGACGCCGGATGTCGTCGCCTGGCTGGTCGGGCAGGAACCGAGCTTTCTGGAGGATCTCAGCCCGGCCGCCATCCGCCTGCTGTCGCCGGCGGTGCTCTCCTCGCTGCCGGAAAGCTTTTACGCCGGGCTCGATGCCGACCTGCGCGCCGAGTTGCAGGGGATCGCCGCCGGAACGGCGACCGCGTTCATCCCCGACAACACAGTCGCCACGGTAGACGGGAACCCAGGGCTGATCCTGATGGTCTACAAAGACGGCGAGGCCAACACCGTCTCGACCAGCCACGCCCTGTACGACGAAATGAAGGCGCTCGAGGCCGCCAATCCTGGCCTGCGCTTCGAGGTAACCTTTGAGCAGGCGTCGTTTATCGAAGAGTCGATCAGCGGCGTGACCCGCGAGGGGGCTCTGGGCGCACTCTTTGCCGTGATCGTCATCCTGATCTTCCTCAGCGGCACGATCAACGGGCGTTACCGGCCCGCGTGGCGCAGCACCCTGGTAACGGGGGTCAGTATCCCGCTGTCGGTGTTCATGGCCTTTGCCCTGCTCAAGTGGCTGCCGCCGATCACCGATCTGGTCCTGGTTCCCCTGGCGAGCGCCACACAGGGCATTCCGGTGCTGGGCACCATTGTGACGCTGATCCATCACCTCTTCCCGGCCGACTTTACCCTCAACATTATGAGCCTGTCGGGCATGACCGTCGCCGTCGGCCGCGTGGTGGACGACTCGATCGTCGTCCTGGAGAATATCTATCGCCACATCCAGCGCGGCGAAGATCGCCGGCAGGCGGTCCTGGTCGGCGTGCGCGACGTGTCGATCGCCATCCTGGCCTCGACCGTGACGACGGTGATCGTCTTTTTGCCCATCGGCCTGGTCGGCGGGATGATCGGGCAATTCTTCCTGCCCTTTGGCGTCACGGTGGCCTATGCTTTGGGGTCCAGCTTTCTCGTCGCGGTGACGGTTGTGCCGCTGCTGGCCTACCTGTTCATCCGCAGGGAGAACCTGCCCGAGGCAAAAGAGACCAGGCTGCAACGCTGGTACACGCCGGCCCTGCGCTGGGCACTGAAGCACCGGGCCGTGGTCCTCGCCGTCGCCGGCGTACTGTTCGCCGGCAGCATGCTCCTGCTGGCCCGACAGCCGCGCGCCCTCATGCCAGACATGGGCGAGCCCCGCATCTCCGTGGCGATCGACCTGCCCAACGGCGCAACCATGTCTGAAACGGCCGCGTCGGTGGCCGAGTTCGAAAAGTCGCTGGACGGGGTGGCGGGCCTGGGCACGATCCAGAGCGAAATCGGCTCGGCCGGCGGCATGATGGGCATGGCGGGCCGAATGCTCGGCATGGGAGGTAGCATAGACCAGACCCTGGCCAACACCGCCATCGGCGTCCAGGATGCCGGCCAGGTCGACGCGCTGACTGTTATCGTCCGCCAGAAGGCCGAGCAGGTGTTTGGGCCGGACAATGCCACAGTGTCCGGGGGTTCGTTCATGTCGTCTTCCATGTCTGGCTTTTCGCTGATCCTGTCCGGCGACCCGGAGAAGCTAGCCGCGGTCAACGCCGATGTCCTCGCGGTCTTGGAAGGGATCAAGGGGCTGACCAACGTCAGCAGCAACCTGGCCGGAGAGAATGTCATCCTGCGCGTAGACGGCCAGCCGGCGGTCGAATACACCGGCGAGGTGGAGACCCAGGATGCGATGGGCCTGGCCAGCACCGCCAAGGCCGAGGTGCAGGCTATTCTACCCCCCGGCATCACGGCCAGCGAAGGGTACCAGTCCGAGGCGCAGACGCGAGGGTTCCAGGAGGCCGTGCAGGCCATGCTGATCTCGATCGTCGCCGTATACCTGGTGATGGTCATCACCTTCCGCTCCTTCATCCACCCCTTTACCATCCTGTTTAGCCTGCCGCTGGCCATCATCGGCGCGGCCGTTGCCCTGTGGCTCACCAATCGCGTGGTCGGGCTGCCGGTGCTGGTGGGGCTGATGATGCTGGTCGGCATCGTCGTGACCAACGCCATCGTGCTGATCGACCGGGTGCAGACCAACCGCAAGGAACGGGGCATGGACACCCGCGAGGCGCTGGTCGAAGGCGGGCGGACCCGGCTCCGGCCGATCCTGATGACGGCCATCGCCACCATCCTGGCGCTGCTGCCGCTGGCCCTGGGCGTTGCCGAAGGCTCGCTCATCGCCGCCGATCTGGCCATGGTGGTCATCGGCGGGCTGCTGACCTCGACCCTGCTGACGCTGGTGATCGTGCCGGTGGTCTATAGCCTGCTGGATCGGCTGGTCACCTTCAGGCGGAAGAAGGTGGAAGCTGCGCCTCCGGGGTGAGATTGAAAAGCTCTGCCTTGTTGACATCCACCCCGATTTAGGTGTATACTCTTGGCAGGGGTCTAGGAGGAGGAGCTTATGACGTCCCACGAGTCTGAACTGCCATCTGAAAGCCGGGCACCCTATCAGCCGACGCTCCGGGCCATGCTGTTGCTGGAGGTTCCCTTTGAGGTCAAGGTGTCGCCCAACGGCCGCCGGATCGCGATCAACGTGCGCACCACCAATTGGAAAGACAACCGCTACGACAACGTCTGCCATGTGCACGACCTGGCGACCGGCACCACATACCCGATCAATCAGGCGGGCAGCGCTGTCCAAGTGGAGTGGGTGGACGATCAGACCCTGGCGCTGCTCAAGCAGGGGCCAGGCGACGATGACAAGGCGCAGATCTGGCTGTATGAGGGACTGGTTGGCGATAGGCTGGGCGGTGACCGACCACAAGACGGGCGTGGAGTGGTTCAAGCCATTCGCCGGCGGTCTGCTGTTCCGGGCGCGCCATCCCGAGCGGGATGAAAAGAAGCCGCGTGCCGACCGTTATGGCAAGTTCACCCATTTCGAACAGGAGGAGAGCGCTTCGGCGCTCTATTACGTCGGGCTGGCGGAAATGTGCCAGCACCGGGCGCAGGCCAAGGCCACCACGGAGGACGAGGCCAAGGAGTTAGTGCTGCCGGTGGTCGAGCTGAGCCGCCTGCTGCCTGAGCCGCTGTCGATCCAGGAGGTCATCCCCTCGCCGGCCGACGACGCGGTGTATGTCAACTGCTGGCAGCGGGATGACCTGGTCTACTACCGTCAAACCCGCAGCTATCGCCTCAAGCTCGACGCCGGGGCAGCGCTGGCGGAGCAGATGGAGCGCGAAAGGGCCAAGAAAGCGGACAAGAAGGACCAGTCCGCGCCGGAAGGCCAAGGTGAGGAGAAGGAGGATCTCTCCTACCTTGGCGAGATAACGCGCCTGAACCTGCCCCGCGCTGCTTCCGTCGCTGCCGTATCGCCCGACGGGTGCAGGCTGTTGGTGGCTTACCAGGAGCGAGACGACAAGATGTACACCCGCCGCGACCTATGGGTCGTCGATATGGAGGCGGCCGTGCAGGCGCCCGACGCCACGGCCTTCCTGGCGGCGATGCGCAACATCTCTGCTGCCCTCGACCAGGAGATCATGGACGGCTATTGGGTAGAGAGCGGCATCTTTGTCCTGTACGTGGACGGCGTCCGTCAGCGAGTGGCGTGCCTGGGGGAGGATGGGCAGGTCACGCCCCTGGATCTGCAGGGCCTATACCCCACGATGGGCTTTCACATCTCCGCTGCCGGAACCATCGGCTTTGTCGGGGCCAACGCCGAGGCATTCCCCGAGGCTTATCTGGCCGAGCCTGACCACGACGGAGCACATTGGCGACTGAAACAACTGACCGGTTTTGGCCGGTTGGTGGAAAACTGGGATCTGGGCACAGTGGAGACGATCCGCTGGACGAGCAAGGACGGCACCGAGATCGAGGGCGTGCTGCGCAAGCCGGCGGACTTTGACCCGGCCAAGAAGTATCCCCTCGTGTTCGTGGTCCATGGCGGGCCGGCGTGGTTCTCGGCAGAGTACCTGCTCACCGGCGAAGACAGGGGCTACTACCCGACGGTGCAGTTTGTCAACAAGGGCGTCCTGGTGCTCAAACCCAACTACCGCGGCTCGATCGGGCGCGGGCAGGCTTTTGCCGAGCTGAACGTGAACAACCTGGGCGTTGGCGACCTGTGGGACCTGGAGAGCGCTATCGACCACCTGGTCGGGCTGGGCTGGGTGGACGCCGACCGGGTCGGCTGCATGGGTTGGTCGCAGGGCGGCTATATCTCCGCCTTTGCCGGCTTGCACTCGGACAGGTTCAAGGCCGTTTCGGTGGGAGCGGGCATCGCCGACTGGTATACCTACCACATCAGCAATGACATCCCCGATTTCACCGTCGATTACCTGTCGGGCTCGCCGTTCCGCGACCGCGATCTGTATGTGAAAACGGCGCCCATCAGCAACCTCGCCAACGCCAAGACGCCGATGCTGATCCAGCACGGCACGGAGGACCGGCGCGTGCCGCTGTCCAATGCCACGGAGCTGTACCGTGGTCTGAAGGAGATGGGCGTCCCGGTAGAGCTGTTTGTCTTTCCCGGCATGGGCCACCCCATCACCAAGCCGCGCGAAAACCACGCCGTGATGCACCAGAACCTGGCCTGGTTCAGTCACTACCTTTTGGGAGAAGAGCTGAAGCTGGAATAGGAGCTGACTGTGTCCTATACCCTGAGCTATCCGCGTTCAGTGAGGCTGGCTCGCATCGCCATTATGCTGCTGTTGGCGGTGGCCGTGCTGGTGCAGTGGGTCCTGGCTTGGGTGCACTTTGTCCAACCCTTGACCCAGGGCGCGGCCCTGGCGGCCCAGCCACTGAGGCCTCTCATCGCGGCCAACCTGCGCCTTCTGCTGACCATCGGCAGCCTTGCTTTCGTCATCCTTCTGCTGCCCGACCTGGCCTTGGCCGACAACGGCCTGGCGGTGCGCACGCTCTTCGGCTGGCGCGTCGTGCCCTGGACGGCCGTCACGGCGGTGCGGACGATCCCTTTTGGCAGGTCGAGCCGGAAAATGGTGCTGGTTCAGGGCCGCGGGCGATGGGGGATGCCCTGGCTCCACCTGGTGAGCGCCTGCCTGGGCGCCGGTTTCAAGCCTGGCATCCTCTTTACCTCGGACATTCGTGATTTTGAGCCGCTGGTGGACAGGCTGCGCCAGGAGGTGGCCACGGCCGCTCCCCAGGCGGTATTCGACGAGCAGTTCTTTTCTTTGCCGGCCCGCTTGGTCTTCGAGCCGGTGCCCACTATTGATGGCTTGGCCGGCCAGTCGCGCGATGAGGACTGGGCGCTGGCCAAACTGGCCCAACCGGCCCGAGTCATGGCCGCCGTCACGGCCGGCCTGTTCCTGATCCTGCTGCTGTCGCTGGCTCTCAAGGGAGGGGCGTGGTGGAAGCCACTGTTGCTCGTCGCGCTGGGCGCCATCGAGTGGGCCGCCGGTGCGCTCTATTTCTACGCCCTGGGCGCCTTTCTGCCCGGCGAAGTGGAGCTGCACCAGGGGGCGCGCCTCTATCCGCTACCCTCAGATCCCTCGCGCATTGCTTGCTCTGCCAATGGCCATGCTGGTGGCAGCCGGGCTGCCCTTCCCGGCGAGCATGATCGGTCTGGCGGCGATAGTGTGGTCCGTCATCCTGACGGCTCTGCTTCTGCAGCAGGTCTATCGTTTGCCGACGATCCTGCCGGCCATGGCCGGAGCTGCCCTCCAGGCATTTGCTCAATTCATCGTGCTGGTTTTTGTCTTCACGTGATTGGCTGACGGAAAGGGCACAAGACCGACCTCCCAGCCTGTCAAGTGGACAACGAGCCGGTTTCACGCTATAATCTCGCTACCTTGCAGAGGAGCCGAACCATGACTAACCTCCACCATCTGCTCGAAAAGATCTGGCAGGCCTGTTCCGGTGAGGCGGCTTGGCAGACGGTCGCTGATCTCAGTCGCTGCCATCGCATCCAGGCCAGTCCCGGCCACCGACAGGCAGCTCATTTGGTCCAGAACCAGCTCGGCCTGGTCGGCCTGCGTGCCGAGATCCTGTCCTATCCCGCCGACGAGCAGACGATCTTTTGGGCTTACCCCAGCTTCCAGGAGTGGAGCTGCACCGAGGCAACCCTCCGTCTCATCGCTCCGCCCGACAAGGCCGACACCCTGGCCGATTTCCAGGGCTGTCCTGTATCAGTCATCCAGCGCAGCGCCTCCTTTGAGGGGGAGGTTGGCGTGGTCCTCGTGGAGGATGGCGAAAAGGAGGAGGATTACGAGGGGCTGGACGTGGCCGGCAAGGTCGTCCTGACGCGGGGTGAGATACGCCGCGTGTGGGAGCAGGCTGTTCAGCAGCGTGGCGCCGCCGGCATCCTGTTCGACGGGATGCGGCTCGTCGCCCCGGTGCGTCCCGAAGGGGACCTGGCCGATGTGCGCCAATACACCTCCTTCTGGTGGCGGATCCGGCGATGTGCGCTGCTTTGGCTTTGTCCTGACCCCCCGGCAGGGCCAGACGCTGCGCCGCCTGCTGAAAGAGGGAGACGCGCCTGTCCGCGTGCGGGCCAAGGTCGTCAGCCGCCTGTACGATGGTGCGCTGGAGGTCGTTTCAGGCGTCATCCCCGGTGAGACTGAGGCCGAGATCCTGGTCGTTGCACACCTGTGCCACCCCCAGCCGTCGGCCAACGACAACGCTTCCGGCGCTGCGGCCGCCCTGGAGGCTGCCCGGGCGCTGCAGGCTTTGATCGCTGGCGGCCACCTCCCGCCGCCTCGGCGCACCATCCGCTTTCTGTGGCTGCCCGAGTTTACCGGCACCCAGGCCTACCTGGCTGGCCGCGAGGCCGAGCTGGATCGCCTCGTCGCCGGCCTCAACCTGGACATGGTCGGCGAGGATCAGAACCAGACCGGCAGCGTCGTGGTTGATCGAATGCCCGCCGGCATCGGCTGCCTCGTTTGCACCCGACCTGTTGGCCCGCCTTCGCGACGAGCTGCCGGCGCTCAAGGGGGCAGCCGACGTATCTCCCAGCCACACCGGCCAGGGCGGCTATCCCCTCTACCGCTGCGCCGAGGTGCCCTTTTCCGGCGGCAGCGACCACGCCGTCCTGTCCGACCCGAGTGTCGGCGTGCCCACGCCCATGCTCATCCAGTGGCCCGATCGCTTCTACCACACCTCGGCGGACACGCCGGATCGCACTGACCCGAACAGCCTGCGCCGAACCGGTACACTGGCGGCAGCCTATGCCTACTGGCTGGCGACGGCGGGTGACGCCGACACTGCCTGGCTGGGCCAGGAGATGACCGCCCGGTTCAAGGTGCGCCTGGTGCAGACGGCGCAGCAGGCCGTGACCGCAGCCTCTGCGCTGGATGACGCCCAGGGACTGGCCAAGGCCCTGGCCGACCTCGACCGCCGCATCGCCTTCCTGCTCGACCGGCAAAAGGCGGCGCTGGGCACCCTGGAACGTCTTGCCCCGGTCGGCTGCCTGATCGAAGAGCTGGCAGCCGAGGCGGAGCAGGCGGCCCGGCACGAACTGGCCTGGGCCAAGAAGGCCCTTGACCTGCACTCGGCCGGCCTCGGCCTGGTGGCGCTGCCCGACCTTCCGTCCCGTGGCCAGGATGACCTGTCCGATCAGGAGCGCCAGGCGGCGGAGCGGGTGCCGGTGCGCCTGGTGCGCGGCCCGGTCCCCTTGGGCAACCACCTGGGCAGACTGAAGGCGGAGGACCGCGAGCAGTGGCGACGGCTCGTCAAGGCGCGAACAGGCGGCATGCACTACACCCTTACCGAATTGGCGCTGTACTGGGCCGACGGCAAGCGCTCGGTGCTAGAGATCGCCGACCTGGTGGAGATGGAAGCCGGTGGCCGCGATGTGGAGCTGCTGCTGGCCTATTTCGAGCTGTTGGCCAAATTGGAGTTTGTCAGACTATGAACATTCTGGTCACTGGAGGCGCCGGCTATATCGGCAGCGTCGTCGTGGAGGAGCTGATCCGCCAGGGCGAGCGGGTCGTTGTCTATGACAACCTGTCGCAGGGGCATCGTGCGGCAGTGCATTCCCAGGCCAAGTTCGTCGTGGGCGAGCTGGCCGATCGACAGCTCCTGGACGACGTCCTGGCGGCGCACAGCGTCGAGGCGATCATGCACTTTGCCTCGTACACGCTGGTGGGCGAGTCGTCCAGGTATCCGTTCAAGTACATCGGCGACAATGTGGTGAACGGCCTTACCCTGCTCCGCGCGGCCGTTGATCACGGCGTGCGCCGCTTTATCCTGTCGTCCACGGCCAACCTGTTCGACCGGCCGGCCCGCATTCCGATAGACGAGTCGGAGATGATCGTTCCGGGCAGCCCGTACGGCGAGTCCAAGTTCATCCTGGAGCGGATCCTGTACTGGCTGGATCGGACCTGCGGCCTGCGCTACGCCGCGCTGCGCTACTTTAACGCCGCCGGCGCCACTGCCGGAGCGAGGTGAAGACCATCACCCAGAGACTCACCTCATCCCGCTGGTGCTTCAGGTGGCGCTGGGCCAGCGGGAGCGGATCGAGGTCTATGGCGCCGACTATCCCACCCGCGACGGCACCTGCGTGCGCGATTACATCCACGTCCTCGACCTGGCCCAGGCCCACATCCTGGCCCTGCGCGCCCTGGAGGGTGGCAGCCGGACCTACAACCTGGGCAACGGCCAGGGCTACACCGTACGCGAGGTGATCGACATGGCGCGGGCGGTGACCGGCCGGCCTATCCCGTCGGTCGACAGCCCACGCCGCCAGGGCGACCCGGCGGTGCTGGTCGCCGGCTCGGACAAGATCCGGCAGGAGCTTGGCTGGCAGCCTAGCCATCCCGATCTGCGCGACATTGTGCAGAGCGCTTGGGACTGGCACCGCACCCATCCCGACGGCTACGGGGACTAACGCTGCCGTGCGCATCGCCGTCAACGCCTGGTTTCTGGAGCAGCCCGGCGCCGGCAGCGGCCAGTATCTGCGCGGCCTGCTGCGGACCATGGCCGGATTGGCGCCGGGCCACCAGTTCCTGTTGGTCCTTCCCGGCCCTTCCGCATTCAAGATCCCAGGCCTGAATGCCGAGCGCGTGACGCTCAAGTCAGGGCTGTGGCGGACCAACCTGGGCAAGCTCCTCTTCGAGCAAGTGGCATTTCCTCGGGCGTGCCGCCGCTGGCGCGCCGACATAGCCCACGTGCCCTACTGGGGCTCACCGCTGTGGCCGGGCGTGCCGGTCGTCGTCACCATTCACGACCTGATCCCACTGCTGCTACCTGTCTACCGCGGCGGGCCGCTGGTACGGCTCTACACCCGGCTGGTGTCGGCCTCGGCCCGGCGGGCGACCTCGGTCCTGACCGATTCCCTGGCCTCCAGGCGCGATATTGAGACCCATCTCGGCCTGCCTGCCGGGCGGGTGCGGTGTGTCTACCTGGCGCAGGGCGAGCAGTTTAGCGCCGAGCCCTCTACCGACGATGCCGTCATCCGCGCCAGGTACGGACTGCCGGAGCGCTATATCCTGTACCTGGCCGGTCACGACCGTGCGCAAGAACGTCGCCGGGCTGGTGGAGGCTTTTGCCACCGTTGCTCAGGCAGATGGCGACGTGGCGCTGGTCATTGGCGGCCGGCTGTCAGACCGGCCCGATCCGCTCTTCTTCGACCCGCGGCCCCTGATCACGGCGCTGGGTCTGGAGGACCGGGTGCGTCTGACCGGCTGGGTGGAGGAGGCCGACAAGCCGGCCCTGTACCGGGGCGCGGCGTGTGCCGTCTTCCCGTCGCAGTACGAGGGCTTTGGTCTGCCGGTGCTGGAGGCGCTGGCCTGCGGCACGCCGCTGGTCACCTCCAACGCAGCTTCGCTGCCCGAGCTGGCCGGCGACGCAGCCTTTGCCCTGGCTCCCGACGACCTGCCGGGCCTGGCCGGGGCGATCCTGGCCTGCCTGGTCGACGAGTCGTTGGCCGCCGAGCTCCGCCGCCGTGGCCCCCAGCAGGCGGCTCGCTTCAGTTGGAGCCAGACCGCACAGCAGACCCTGGCAGCCTACGAGGAGGCAGCCGCGTGCGCGTCATGATGGTGTCCAAGGCTTGCGTGGTCGGAGCTTACCAGACGAAACTGGAGGAGCTGGCCCGTCTGCCAGACATGGATCTGACCGTCGTCGTGCCGCCCTACTGGCGTGACGAGCAGGGCGTGGTCGAGCTGGAACGTCGGCACACCGCGGGCTATGACCTGCTGGTTGAGCCGATGGCCTTTAACGGGAACTATCATCTGCACTTTTATCCCGGCCTGGGCAAGCGGATCAAGCAGGTGCAGCCCGACCTGGTCCACATCGACGAGGAGCCGTACAACCTGGCCACTGCCCACGCCCTGTGGTTGGCCCGGCGGGCCGGGGCGCGCAGCCTCTTCTTCTCCTGGCAGAACATCCTGCGCCGCTACCCTTTGCCCTTTCGTCTGATCGAGCGCTACGTGCTGGGCCGCGCCGACTATTGCATCGCCGGCAACCAGGAATCGGCCAACGTTTGGCCGGCCAAGGGCTACCGTGGCCCCTTGGCCGTCATCCCCCAGTTCGGCGTGGACCCCGACATCTTTTGCCCGTCACCCGGGCTGACCGGGCTGCGGGCGACAGGGCGTGGTTTCATCGTCGGCTACGTGGGCCGGCTGGTGGAGGAAAAGGGGGTAGACCTGCTGCTCGAGGCGTTGGCCGGGCTGGCCGGGCTCGTGGCGGGCCTACGTGCTGGGCAGCGGCCCGCAGGGGGAAGCGCTGCAGGCCCAGGCGCAGGAATTGGGGCTCGCCAGCCGGGTATCGTTCGACCGGTGGATTCCATCCACCCAGATGCCGGCCTATTACCGCCAGTTGGACGCGCTGGTGCTGCCGTCACGGACGCGGCCCAATTGGAAGGAGCAGTTCGGCCGGGTGCTGGTCGAGGCGATGGCCTGCGGTGTGCCGGTGGTCAGCTCCGACTGCGGCGAGCTGCCCAACGTCGTCGGCGACGCCGGCCTGGTCTTCCCCGAGAACCGGGCCGATGCTCCTCACGGCGCACCTGGCTCGCCTGCTGGCCGATCCGGAGCTGCGCGCCGACCTGGCCCAGCGCGGACGGGAACGGGTGGTGGCCCTCTACACCCAGGCGCAAATCGCCGCTCGGACCTACCAGGTCTATCGGACGGTGCTTGGGTAGTAGTCTGTGATATGTGATATACTACATATAGTAGTACGTCCTAAGCCGTAGGGCTACATAATCTACCTCTAAACATCCTCCCCTGGGGGGATGTTTTCTTTTGCCCTTCTGTGCTATATTATGTTTACAGACCTTTGTGGGTCTGTTTTGTGCTGGGCGTCATGACTGATATCGGAATCGAAAGACCTCAAGAGACGCAGGCAACTGAGCCTGACATCCTCGTGATTGGGCAGCGCTCCTCCCTGGTCGAGGGCGTAGCCGACCTGCTTCAGTTGGCCGGCTACCGGGTAGAGACGTCCTCGAGCTGGGCAGAGACTGAGCGTGCCCCGAGCATGCCCCGCCCTGACCTGGTGATCGTCGATGTGCCCAGCGTAGCAGCCGATGCCCATTATCTCTCCGAGCCGATGCACAAGGCCTATTGGGCCAACATACCGATCCTCTTTGTCAGTTTCTCCGGCGATGACTGGATCCGCACCTTCCGGCAGGACAACCAAAACAACAATGGGGGGGCGGTCCACTTTTACGCGCACACCCTTCTCAGCATCGACAGCCTGCTCGACACGGTCAAGAGCTGCCTGAGCAACTAGCTTCTTCGCAGGTTTATTGGGTCAGCTCAAAGCTGACTGTCACCCGGGCCGTGACGTCGATCTGGCCGGGGGCGACGCTGCTGTCGGCGAGCGCCGAAGCGCCCCCCGCTTCCTGGATCACGTTCTGGGTCATGCTTGTGCCCCAACGTGTGCCCCACCACGCCCCGTAACTTGACCACCAGCCGCTCTGCTCCTCCTGGATAGTGAGCGGGTCGCCCACCTGCTGACCCAGTTCGCCGGCCAGGGCAACGGCCTTTTCCTTGGCCGCCTTGATGGCCAGAGCTCGAGCTTGATCCCGGTGTTGGCGCAGCTCAGTAGTGCGAAAGTCGATGCCGTGCACATAGTTGACGCCGGCCTGGAGTGCGGCGGAGAGCAGGTCCTCGAACCGGGACAGGTCGCGCAGAGTGATGACGATCGTCTTGTGGACAAAGTAGCCGATAAAGTCGCGTTCCTCATAGTAACCATCTCGGTAGCGTGGCTCGACGCCGAGAAAGTCGGTCTGGACATGCTCGGGCTCGATGCCATACTGGCCGGCCAACTTGAGCACCCGCTTGACAATCTCGTCGTTCCTGTTCTTGGCCACGTTGAGGTTCTTGTCCCACGTTTCCACACCCAAGGTCAGGATCACCTCATCAGGCACAACCCGGACTTCGGCCTCGCCGGTGACAGTGATGCGGCGAGGTTCTTGGGACGACGGCTGGTTGTCGGTCCAGGCCGCCAGCAGTAGGACTGCGAGCAGTGCGGTACTGGCGATGGCAACAGCGCCTAGTTTCGTCTTCATCTTCTTCCCCTCCGTTGAGAATAGCTCACCATAACAGCCGCCAACATGATCGGCTTCTTGAGCCTGTGCATATCATAGCCGGGCAATGTGGCAGGGGTGTGACAGAGCGAGGACAACCTGAGGGCAGATCGGTGGCGCCAGAGCGCTCGGAGGGTGACCCTCGCTGCGCTTGGCCTGCCCTGCTTGCGGGAACCTTCCGGCGGTGAGTGTCGTCTATACAGCGAGTGGCCAGGGGCTAATTGCCTCGCCCGCATGAGAAACCGGGGGAACAAGATGACTCGACTGAGACAACACGGTCTCCTTTTGGTCGCCATGGGACTGCTGGTGGCTATCGCTGCCGCCTGTGCGACCGATTCCGGAGGAGAAGGACCAGGCACCTCCAGTATCGCCCAGGTGGATAGCATCGATCTCTTGATGCTCGAGTCGTTCCCGGTACAGGTCACCGTGATGGCCCGGGGCAATCTGCCCGATGGCTGCACCACAATCGACCAGATCACGCAGGAGCGCCAAGGCAACACCTTCAAGGTGACGATCACGACCAGGCGCCCTGCCGGCAAGGTGTACTGCACCAGGCTGCTGGTCCCCTTCGAGCAGGCGATCGCGCTGGAGGTGAGGGGCCTGCCCGCCGGGACCTACACCGTAGACGTCAACGGCGTGACCGGCAGCTTCACCCTGGATGTGGACAACGAGCTGTGAACCAGCCTTTCCACTCTGCCGACTTTCTCCGGGACTTGCCTTCCTGGGCCCGGCCCCGAGAGGAAGGCGGTATTCGCCGTGCTCGGGTCGGCCCCGGTCCAAACTGGGACCGGTATTTGCCAGAAAAGCGCCCTTGTTGTATAATACCCCTCTGTTCGGGATGGGCATGGAGCCCATCTGTGTGAGTCTGATGATCTGGGTATGCGAGAAAGGGTTCGAACTGTGCCACTAACAAAAGCGGAAAAGACGGACATCATTCTGAAATACAATATCCATACGGGAGATACCGGCTCGCCCGAAGTGCAGATCGCGCTTTTGACGACCCGGATCACCCAGTTGACTGAGCATCTGAAGGCGCATAGACACGACGAGCACTCGCGACGTGGCCTGTACAAGCTCGTCGGACAACGGCGCCGGCACCTGGTGTATCTGAAGAGTAAGGATAACGAGCGCTATCGCAAAATCGTCGAGCAGCTCGGCCTGCGCAAATAAGCGCGCCTAATCCAGCTGTCGTACGTGACTGGCTTTTGGAACCTTGCATCACAACAGGAGGCGGGTGCCATCGGTTAGGTCATAACAGTAGAATAGATCAAACTCGGGGAAGGTGAGGGTCAGGAATTGGGGAGTGCGCCCTGACTGGCTAGCATGCCAGGACGCACTCCCCAGTCCCTGCACCTTGCCTCTCCCCCTCAATATTTGGAGGTAAAGTGAATAACGTAAAAACGTATGTCGTCGAGTTCGGCGGCCAATCGTGGACGATTGAGACCGGCCATACTGGCGATGCAGGCCGGTGGAGCCGTAACCGTGCGGATCGGGGATTCCGTCCTGCTGTGCACCGCCACCGCCTCAACAACGCCCCGCGAAGGGGTTGACTTTCTTCCCCCTCACCGTGCGACTTTGAAGAGCGGCTGTATGCAGCCGGCCGCATCCCCGGCAGCTTTTTCCGGCGGGAAGGCCGGCCCAGCGAATCGGCCATTCTGACTTCGCGGCTGATCGACCGGCCGCTGCGCCCGCTCTTTCCCAAGGACTATCGCAACGAAGTCCAGGTCATCGCCACCGCGCTGTCGTCCGACTCGCAGAACCAGCTGGACATCCCGGCCATCATCGGCGCCTCGGCGGCGCTGATGATCTCCGACATCCCCTTCCAGGGACCGATCGGCGCCTGCCGGGTCGGGCTGGTAGACGACGAGTTTGTCATCAACCCGACCGCCGACCAGACTGGCAGTCAGCCCGCTCGACCTGCGCATGGCCGGCACCGAGGATGCCATCCTCATGGTCGAGGCCGGCGCCAGCGAGGTCCACGAAGAGGTCATGCTTCAGGCGCTGAAGGCGGGTCACCAGGCCATGCAGCCGGTGATCGCCCTGCAAAAGCAGATGCAGGCCGAGATCGGCAAGCCGAAACAGACCGACTATCCGGTAATAGCCAGAAGACGAGAGCGCGCGCGGCGCGGGTCGTGGAGCGCATCGGCAGCCAGGTGGCCGATCTGGTGGCCCAGCCGCACGGACAAGGCCGAGTGGTACGAGGCGACGACCGCCCTGGAAGAAGAGATCGTCGGCTCGTTCGCCGAAGACGAGACGATCGACACCGACGAGGTCAAGGTGGTGTTCCACGAGGCGCTCAAGACCGAGACTGCGGCGGCGGATCCTGGACCAGGGCGAGCGGGCCGATGGGCGCAAGACCGACCGAGGTGCGCCCCATCTGGAGCCAGGTGGGCATCTTGCCCCGCGTCGCACGGATCGGGCCTTTTCACCCGGGGCGAAACCCAGGTGCTGAGCATCGCCACGCTGGGCACTCCCCGCGAAGAGCAAAAGCTCGACACGCTGCGGCCGGAAGAAGTCAAGCGCTACATGCACCACTACAACTTTCCGCCGTTCAGCACGGGCGAGACCTGGCCGCTGCGCGGCCCCCGGCGCCGCGAGATCGGACACGGCGCGCTGGCCGAGACGGCCCTGCGGGCCGTGCTCCCGCCGGAGAGCGAGTTCCCCTACACCCTCCGCGTGGTGTCGGAAGTGCTGTCTTCCAACGGCTCCACGTCGATGGCGTCGGTGTGCGGCAGCACCCTGGCGCTGATGGACGCCGGCGTGCCGATCAAGAGCCCGGTGGCGGGCATCGCCATGGGCCTGATCATCGAAGACGGCCAATATGCCATCCTGACCGACATCCAGGGCCTGGAAGATCACCTGGGTGACATGGACTTTAAGGTGGCGGGCACGCGCGAAGGGATCACCGCGCTGCAAATGGACATCAAGATCAAGGGCCTCAGCTACGAGATCCTGTCCCAGGCCTTGACCCAGGCGCGCGTCGGCCGGCTCCACATCCTGGACAAGATGGCCGAAGCGATCACCGCCGCCCAGGCCGGAGATGTCGCCCTATGCGCCGCGCATCACCACCGTCCACATCGATCCGGAAAAGATCGGCAAGATCATCGGCCCCGGCGGCAAGATGATCCGCAAGATCCAGGAAGAGTGCGGCGTCGAGATCGACATCGAGGACGACGGCACCGTCTATATCGCGGCCACCGAAGGCCCGGCGGCGGAAAAAGCCGTCGAGATGATCGAGGGCCTGACCGAGGAGCCCGAAATCGGCAAGATCTACGTCGGCAAGGTGGTCCGCATCGAGAGCTTATGGCGCCTTTGTCGAGATCCTGCCCGGCGTCGACGGCCTGGTGCACATCTCGCAACTGGCCGACTATCGCGTGCCCAGCGTCGAAGACGTGGTGCACGTGGGCGACGAGATCATGGTCATGGTCATCGACATCGACGAGGCCGGCAAGATCCGGCTCTCCCGCCAGGCCGTGCTCGAAGGTTGGACGGCCGAAGAAGCCCGCGAGAAGGACCGCAAGCCGTCCGGTGGCGGCGGCGGTCGAGACGACCGGCGCAGCGGTGGCGGGTCGCGCGGCTCTCGGGCCGGCGACTCGAATTCGCAGGACCGGCGCCCGCCAATGCGCAGGCGCTAGTAGCCTGATCCGAAGATGAACTGGCCGGGCTGTCGACCACAGAGAGTGGGCAGACCCGGCCAGTGCTGAATAGGTGACATGGACGACAACCCGGATTAGCAGACCAGAGTCTATAGACCCTCCGCCTCGTGGCCCGGCGTGGCCCGGCGGTTTGTGCACCTGGTCCGCGAGCTGCTCGAGACCATCCTGCCGGCTATCCTCATCGCCGCTTCTGATCAACGTCTTTGTCGGCCAGGCCACCCGCGTCGAGGGCCAGAGCATGGAGCCCAACCTGCACACCGACCAGCGCCTGGTCGTCGAGAAGCTGTCCTATCGCTTTCACGGCCCGCGCCGCGGCGACATCGTCGTGATCCGGGTGCCGAGCCAGGGCGATGAGCTGCTGATCAAGCGTGTCATTGGCCTGCCCGGCGAAACGGTCGAGATCCGCGATGGGCGCGTCTACATCGACGGGCAGTTGCTGGACGAGCCGTATGCCAGCGGGTCGACTCGCCAGGGGCGGATAGGCCAGTGTCGTCGTGCCACCGCTGCAGGTTTTTGTCATGGGCGACAACCGCAATCACTCGAACGATTCACGCACTTTCGGCCCGGTCCCGATTGACAATATCGTAGGTCGGGCCTGGTTGTCCTACTGGCCGGTGAGCAACGCCGGCGTCGTCCGGTAAGACCGGCTTTTTCCGAATTCTACAGGCCGGGTCACCTGAGCAGCGTCCGGCTGGCTGAGGTGCTACTGCTCCTGCAAGGTTGGGGGTGATGGGTTCATCACAGTGGAGTCGCACAACCAAGCTTGTGATCGTCGTCAGCCTGATTGTCCTCCTGCTGCTGGCCCTCTACCTGTTTCGCGGCATCCTGCTGCCGGTCATCATGGCCTTGGTGCTGGCCTATATCCTCAAGCCGCTGGTCGATCTACTGGACGAGAGGGTCGGCCTGCCCCGTACCCTGGCTACGCTGGTGGTATATGGGATCCTGCTGGTAGGATTGGTCGTTATCCTCGCCACCGTGGTGCCTTTTACCGTTAACCAGATCACGCGCCTCAACCTGGACGCGGAGCGGTTGGTCAACGACCTGACCACCTTTCTGTCCCAACCGATCACCATCTTTCATTACACCTTCAACGCTGAAAGCCTGGTCGGGGACCTGCGAAGCACCCTCCAGAACCTGCTCCGGCCTTTTGCCACCCAGACCTTCGGCCTGGTCATGAATGTGGCGTCCAGCCTGCTTTGGATCATTGCCATCCTGGTCATCTCCTTCTATCTGATCAGGGATGCCGACCGGCTGCGTGCCTTTCTCGATCGGATCGGCGCCGCCCGGCCACACCGAGGAGCTTCGCTGTTTGCGGGAAGAGTATCAGCCAGGTGTGGAAGGCGTTCCTCCGCGGACAGCTGGTGCTGGCCTTTGCCGTCGGCCTGGCGGTATGGCTGCTGATGACGATCGTCGGCTTGCCCAACGCCGAGCTTATGGGCCTACTGGCCGGCTTGCTGGAAGTGGTCCCCAACTTTGGCCCGGTATTGGCCACCGTCCCGGCGCTGATGATCGCCCTGTTCCGAGGCTCCACCTACCTGCCCCTGAGCAATTTCTGGTTTGCAGTCCTGGTAGTTGGCCTTTACACCCTCGTCCAGCAGCTGGAGAGCGCCTTCCTGGTGCCGCGCATCATGGGCCGGCGCATGCAGCTGCCTCCTGTCGTCGTCTTTATCGGCGTGCTGGCCGGTGGACTGATCGCCGGTGTGCTGGGGATTCTCCTGGCGGCGCCGGTGCTCGGCACCTTCCGCGTCCTGCTGAAATATGTCTACGCCAAGCTGCTCGACCAGGAACCGTTTCCCGATCAAGGACGCGCTCAGGAGCCAGCGGCCAGGGAGCTCTATCCGGGCGAGATCGATGCCATCCTCTTCGATCTGGATGGAACCCTGGTCGAAACCGACGACGAAGCGGTGGACAACCTGGCCCGCCGGCTGCGGCCGGTCAGGTGGCTCTTCTCCGGGCGCGATCCGGCGGGGGCCGCCCGCCGCCTGATCATGGCCTCGGAGGGTCCGGGCAATAGCCTGGTGTCGCTGCTGGACCGTGTGGGGCTGGACGACAACCTGTTCGGCCTGGGGGACCGTCTCCGTCGGCTGCGCGGCCTGTCTGCCCCTCCCGATTTTCGCCCCGTCGACGGCGTCGGGCCGATGCTGGACTGAGCTGGGCCGCCGCTACCGGCTGGGCGTCGTCACTACCCGCAGTCGTCGCCACGCCCAGGCCTTTCTGGAGCAGCAATCGCTCGACCGGCCTGGTGCAGGTGATCGTCGGTCGCGAGGACACGCGCCGCCTAAAGCCCCATCCCGGTCCCCTGCTGCATGCGGCCAAGGAGCTGGGGGTGCCGATCGAGCGCTGCCTGATGGTGGGCGACACGACGGTGGACATTAGCGCTGCCCGCGCTGCCGGGGCCTGGGCGGTTGGGGTGCTGTGCGGCTTTGGCCAGCGGCAGCGAGCTGGAGCAGGCCGGCGCCGACCTGATCGTCGATACTACGGCCGACCTGGCGGAATGTTCTGAATCTATCAGCAACCTGCCAAGGCTGGACCAGACTGATGGTGCGGAGCCCCGTTTTCTGAGAGGAAACAGAACTCTTTCATCTACGCTGCTAGCGGATCCGGCCCGAACCGTAGCCTGCCCTTCCTCCAGCCTGAGCTCGTCAATGATTACCGGCAGGTTCTGCGCCAGGCTGAATTGGGCGTCGATCTCGGCCTGGATCTGATCCCGCACAAAACCGGGCACCGCCACCCCGGCCAGGTGCAGGTCCTCCAGCGTGACCAGCGGCACACCGTCGCGCAGCCGGATCGCCGCCCGGCCGCTGAGGCCGATCCGCAGCCCCAGGATCTCGGCCACCCCCTTCGGCCGTCACCCCGTCCGGCCGGATCAACACCTGCGGGTCGCGGAACGGGACGTTAGGGTGGCCCTCCAGGTACCAGGCGATCGTCTCCGCCGCCTCCTGGTCGGTGACCTCGACGGTGAACGGCTCGCCGCCGTGCCCGCCTTCGTTCAGCTTCTGCCGCAGCGCCGCCATGTCCGGCTCCAGGCGCGGCACCACCTCCACCGCCGGCCCCTCTGGCGCCAGGGCGTAAGCCCAGGCCGCGCCGTTGGCGGCCAGCAGCACGAGCGCTATCCAAAAGTTGACACTGGTCAGGATTCGTTTCATCTTCTTCTACCCGGCAAGCAGCCACAGAGCTTGATCCCTTACCACAGCGTCCGCAGCACCCCCAGCCCAACCGGCAACAGCACCACCAGGCAGATCACGCCCCACACGGCGATGACCCGCTCTGTCGGCAGGCTCGGCAGCAGGACCGCTTCCTCTTCCGCTTGGGCCGCCGGTTGGAGCCGTCGGGTGATCGCCCGCAGCGCGACCAGTAGGCCAATCCCCTCGACGGCCAGCAGGGCCAACAGCACGGCTCCCTCGGTAACGCCCAGCAGATCCACCTCCCAGCCCTGGAACCAGGCGCTGGCAACCGCTGCCGCGACGACGCACGTCCCGTTCCACAGGGCGTGAGCCCCGACGGCCAGCCCATAGTAGCGGCCCCACCGCGCCGCTGCCCCTGGCTCACCGCGCCGCACCCTCCACCAGGCCACGGCCATCAGCCCGGCGCCGAACGGGTGGAGCGCCGATCCCAGCAGTCGGACGACCAGCACCCCGCCCCAGGCATCGCCGAAGCTAGCGGCATAGAGCAGGTTTTCCACCGCGGCAAAGCCGGCCCCGGCCAGCACGCCCAGCAGCAGCGCGTCGCGAGCCGTCGGCAGCCGTTTCAGCACCGGCAGCAGCGGCAGCGGCTTGACCAGCTCTTCGACCAGCGGCGCCAGGATGGCTGCTTCAACCAGACCAAGGAGGAACACAGGCGACGCCAGCTCTTTTCCCAGCCCGCCGGCCAGCGCGTCCAGCAGATCTCCGACCAGGTCGAGCACCTGGTCGCTCACGCCGATGACGAGCAGCAGAGCTGCTCCGCCCAGCAGCGTGTTCAGCACCAGGGCCAGCACTGTGCTGGCGGTCGCGCCCAGGCCCAGGGCAGCCAGCCCTCGCGGGGTGGTGACGGCCTTGATCTCCTTGCCCCCGCTGCGCAGGATCCAACTGGCGACGGCCAGCGGGCCCAGCGCCGCGGCAGCCGCAACAAACAGCGGCATCAGAAAAGCGGTCGAGATGCGAGCCTGCCACAGCCCCAGGCCGGCCGCCAGCGCCAGGACGAACCCGCCGGCCAGCGCCCAGGGCGGCGGCAGCCGCACGGGCCCGATACGCCGGCCGAGCAACGACCGGAGGGCCGCGTATGCCGTGGCCCCGCCCCCGGCCAGGCCGGCCAGGAGCAGAAGGGTCAGCCACAGGTCGCTTTCCTGTGGGTCCAGGGCCGCTCTTAACAGGAACACCAGCCCGGCGATCCCTCCGAGCCCCAGCCACAGGATGCCCCACAGCCCCACCAAGACCTTGAGTCGCTTGCTCATCTGCTCACTCCCACTCTTCCAGCCGGGCGCGCACCTCGGCCGACAGCTCGCGGATCTTGTCCAGTTGCAGCTCGATCAGCACCGCCACACCCACCAGCAGCAGCCCGGCGACGCCGAACACGATCCAGCGGTTCGCGGTCAGCAGCGGCTCGATCGACTGGGTCACGGCGTCGACCACCACGCCGACCACGCCCACATACAGAAACTGCCGCTGCCTGCGGGCGCTGCCCCACCACACCAGCAGCAGCGCTTCGACGCCCATGATCAGGGCAAAAGGCCAGCTCCGCGCCGTCACCCCCGGCAGTGACTGTCCCCACGCCGACCCCAGCCAGACCACTATCCCGGCCCGATCCACCCAACGGGACAGCGCCTTGTTGCCCGCCCGCCACTCCAGCCAGCCGATCGCCAGCAGATACAGGCCGGCCGGTATGGCGTACCACTGGAACTGGGCCATGGCCACGAAAAAGCGCCACCACAGCGCCCACGCGGCCAGCAACAGCGCCACGGCCGCATAGCCCAACAGCCGCCGGCGCCGCACAAAAGCCGTCGCCAGGTACAGCAGCCCGCCCAGTGCCAGCACCCACATCATCATCCGCACCTGCGGCGCATAGTCGGCCACGGTCACAGGCCGGCCCAAAGCGGTGCGGACAACCAGGCCTGCCACATCCGGGCCGGTCCCGAACGCCAGGATCAGGGCCAGCGTGCACAGCACCAGCCCCAGCCCCTCCAGGGGCCGGATCCACACCCGCGCCCGCCGCTGCACCCCCTCGGCCGGGGCCAGGCGGGCGGCGCCCCACAGCCCATAGCCCACCAGGCCATAGCCAAGTCCCAGTAGCGCCAGGCCGATCGGGTAGCCGGTCGATTCGACGCCGGCCCAGGCCAGCGCCTGGAACAGGGCCACCACCCCCAGCCCGCCGGCGGCGATGGGCAGTACCGGTTGCGCCCACACGGTGGCCAGCACAGCCAGCAGCAGGGCGTAGGCTGCCGTCACGGCGGCGCCCGGCTCGTTGTGGGTCAGGGCAGCCGCCTGGCCTGCCAGCAGGTCGATCGCCAACAGCAGGTAGAACGGCCGCGACCAACCCTTCCACCACGCCCGGCTGAAGGGCGACCCCTCGCGGCGCAGGTGCTCGATCACCACGGCCAGCGCCGCAGTGACGATCGTCACCGGCAGAAAGGCCAGCGCCGCCCAGCTTGGGTCGCGCAGCCAACCGGCGGCATCGATGGCCGCCAGCGCGGCTCCCTGGGCCAGCGCCCCGGCCAGCAGCAGCGCGATTCGCTGCCGGAATCGCCAGGTCGCGTGCAGGAATGCCGCCGCGGCCAGGGCCAGGGCAATGGCCAACCGCGTCGGGTCGCCCCACGACAGCCCGACCGCCACCAACGCCCCCACATAACCCCAGGCGTAGGCCGGCCCTGCCCACCACTCCAGCCACGCCGCTGCCCGCCACGTCCGGGGATGCCACGACGGGAAGAGGGCCGGCGGCTGTCCCAAGCGCCGGTCGAGGAGGTGGGCCACAGTCAGGGCGACGGCCACGCCCGGAAACAGCGCCAGGCCATAGTCGGCGGGGTTCACCTTCAGCCAGGTCAGCGCCACTCCATAGGGCACGGCCAGCAGGGCCGCCGCCGGCGTCAACAGCAGCGGCTGGCGCAGCCAGACCGCCACGACGGCATAGATCGTCGCCGCCGCCAGGTAGCCCCAGAAAGCGCCCACGTCGTCCACGCTGGACGGCGACAGGCCCAACGCGATCGCGACAAAGGCCGCCACCAGCAGGGGCGCGGCATAGGCCGGTCGTCTCAAGCGGCGCAAAAGCCAGGCGATGGCCACATAGACGGCGCCCAGGGCGATCAGCCCCCAACCGCGGCGTTCCTGCGGCACGACGCTCTCGGCCAGCGCGATCAACAGCGCCCCTCCTGCCAGCGCCGCCGCCGGGTAGACCCACATCGGCTCCCGGAACAGCCAGGCCGACAGGATGCACAGCAGCGCGTCAAAGCACAATGCAGCGGCAAGCAGCGGCTGCTGATGGCCGGTCAGCAGCGTGCCGATCGCTGCCACGCCATAGGCTCCCAGGTACAAAGGCAGCGCATCGGCCTCGTTCACCCGCCGCAGCCGGCGCCCTACGGCCAGCAGCGGCAGCGACAGGGCCAGCAGCAACAGCCCGTACGACTCGTAGGGCGCTTGAGGGGCTGTGTAGCGCAGCAGGTGGACGGCCCACGCCGGGAGCGCCGCCACGGCCGGGTACAGAAAGCGCGCCGCCCGCCAGCCGGTCAGCCCGCGCCGGTGATCGGCGACCGCCGACAGCGACATAGAACGCCAGTCCCAGCCCGCAGGTCCAGGCTGGAGATGGCCGAATCGGCCACGGCCCACAGCAGGGCCGAGCGGCAGCAGCAGATTGGCCCACACCCGCAGCGGAAAGCCGTAATCCTGTTTGGGCCGCGTGCGTCCCATGGCAAAGGTCAGGGCCAGGCCGATCAGGAGCTGGAGACAGGCCAGGATCGCCCAGGGCAGGGCATAGTGGCGCAGCGACTCTGGCGGCGTCCATAGGAACCAGCCCCAGGCGGTCAGCAGCGTCCAGGGAACGATCGCCAGCCCGCCCGCCAGCCACAGGAACAGCCGGCGGTGGAAAAGCCATGCCGACGCGCCATACAGCGCCGTGATCGTCAGCAGAGCAGCGATGGCCCACCTCTCGCGGCCGAGCCCGCCGCCCAGCAGCCATATGTTGCGCCCCAGGGCCAGGATGATCGCCATGCCCGACACGGCCCAGCCGGCGATCAGCAGCGGACGCCGGTACAGGAGCCAGGCCCGCTTGACAAGCGACGGCCAGCCGCGGGCGGCGCCCGCCGCCAGGCCCCGCTCGGCCAGGACATAGGCCACCGCCACCAGCGCCACCTTGAGCGCCGACGAGCCGTGCTCCCCGCTGTAGGCCCACGCGGCCAGCCCGGCGGCCATCACCCCCAGCCACGCGGCCACGTGTCCCCACAGCTCCTGCTCGTGGAACCAGGCCAGCAGCGCATAGGCCAGGCTCAGGATCAGACAGGCGCCGGCCGGCCACATCTTGGCCGGGCCGGTCCACGGTGCCGCCCCAAAGGCAGGGACGAACCCCCACACGACGGTGACGGCGGCCAGCAAGTGGGCCACTCCAGTACAGAGTGGTCATGAAGCGGCGAGGCACCCCTTGCCGGCGCTCCAGCCACAACCCGACCAGCAGGTAGGCAGCCGGCACCAGCGCCAGGATAGGCGTCTGCTTGTGCCAGGGCACCGCCCAGAAATCGAGCAGGAGCAGCACGCCGGCCGGCACGGCCAGCCCACCGCCTATCAGCCAGGCGTTGTTGCGCCAGGTCGCGGCCGAGGCGAAACAGAGCGCCGCCATGGACAGCAGCGTCACCGCCAGCACCGGCTGGTTGTAGTAGACCAGGGCCACAACCGGAGCGGCCAGGCCACACCCGTAGCTCACCACGTACCAGGGGAGCGACCAGCGGTGAAACAGGGCCGAACGCCGAAAACCCGGCACATGGGTCAGGTCAAAGCAGGCCCACGCCAGGATGGCCAGCACGATGCCCAGCCAGGCGTCGAGGGGACGAAAGCGGGTGTAGACCAGGGCGGCAAAGAAGGGCAGCGGCGCGGCGATGGCCCAGTGCAGCGCCGTATGGCGGAAGGGACCCAGACGGCTCAGCAGTGCCTCCAGGCCGGGGTGCTCGCCGCGTGTGGTCCAGCCACAACAGCCACGCCGCCAGTCCGATCCAGGCGCCCACGGCGTAGGTCAGCAGCGGCTCGTCGGCCAGCAACAGTGGCGGCAGCACCGCCAGCCCGGCGCTTGGCAGGGCCATGGCAAAGATCGGGCGTGGCATAGCCCGGCCTGGCCCGCAGGCGGACGGCGGCGATGACGTGCAGCAGGGCCAGCAGGCTCCAGCCCACGCCCAGCTCGGCCGGCTCCAGGTGCCCGGCGGCCATGGCAAACGACGCCGACGACAGGGCCAGCAGGCTGACGGCCGGCAGAAAGCGCGGCCGGTCCCAGGCCCGGATGGCCAGGGACGCGCCCGCGGCCAGCACGGCGTGCGTCGCCGCCGCGGCCCACAGGTCGAACACGTCCCACACGGCGGCGGCAGCCATCAGCCCCAACCCCCAGGCCGTGGCCGTGTGGCTGTGCTCGCGCAGACCGGATCGCCGTCGGCTTTTCCTCACCGGCTCCCTCTTCACCGCCAGAATCGGCTGCCTGGGCGGCGCTGCCGGACCTGTCCGGCGTCGCGCCGGCAAGCGTGTGTAGCTCGCCGGCCGGCCAGCGTGTACAGCGACCCCAATACCGCCCAGCCCAGGGCATACCACGGCGCCTCTGACCCGCAGCGGCTCGAAGGCCAGCCGCAGGAGTAGCAGCACGGCCACGGGCAGGATCGTGGCGGCAGCCGCGGCCCAGCCACGGATCGCGGCTGCGGACCGCTGCGTAGGCGTACAGGATCGCCCCCACCGTCCACGCCCCGGCCAGTGAGACGTTAAATTCGTAACTCTGATCGATGGCCGGCGAGACCCACCAGCCCAGGCCCACCAGCAGGATCGCCGCCGTGGCGACCAGCGCCGAAAAGCGGAACGGTCTGGCGAACAGCGATCTCCCCAGCCGGTAGGCCAGGAGCCAGGAGCCGCCAGCGCCAGGACCGTCAGGGCCAGCAGATTCCACTCCGGCGCGACGCCGAGCACCTTCAGGGCGGCGCACAGCAGGCTGCCGGCCGTAGCCGCCACGACGTAGCCAAAGAACTCGGCCTCGCAGGCGCAGCGCGGTGAAGGTATAGATCGGCAGGCACACCGCTGAGGCCATCAGCCACACCCACGGCCATTGTTCGGTCGGCAGCGCGCCGCCGGCGACGAATACGGCGTAAAAGTCGAGGGGGACGAGCAGCGAGCCGACCGCCGTGACGGCAATGCCGCTGGCCCGCAGCTTCATCCGCACCCGTAGGAACCAGCCGGCCAGGTAGAAGGACAGGGTAAAGAGGATGATAAACGCCCAACTGGACGGCCTCCGGCAGTGCCTCCCAGTTGGTGGCGACGTAGGTGGTGGCCGAGGCCACCAGCAGAAACGCCCCCAGGAACAGCACAACGTTCAGCGTCCGCTCTGACAGCAGCGTCTGCCAGATCCGCTCCCAGGTGAGCGGCGGCCGCGGTGGCTTGGGCGGGCGGGCGACCTCTTGCGGCGCGGCAGCTGCGGTCTCTGCCACTTGAGCAGTAGGAGCCTCTACTGCTTGGGCAGCGGCGACCGGCGCCGGCGCAGACTCGGGAGCCGGCTCGGCCGGGCTGGGGCGCAAGCCCAGCCCGATCTCCAGGTTGCGCTGCCTGGTCAGCAGCTCCTCCAAGGCGAGGCGATACTTGCTGGCCGGGAAACGGGATCGGAGACCGATTGAGCGTTTCGATCAGATAGTCGACCAGCGCCAGGCGCTCGGCAGGGCTGTCGAAGGTTGGGGTCTCTTCTGTCGGCGCATCGGCCAGGCGCTGGCGTAGGGGATCGGCCTCGGCAGCAGCAGTTAGCGCGCAGGTGGTCGGCGACCCGATCGGTGAGGCGGCCTCTGGCCAGCCAGTCGTCGACGTGGGCCTGGAGCTGTTCGAAGACGATAGAGCTGCCAGCGGAGCTTGCGCGCTTCTTCAGCGCTGGGTGGAGGCGGCCGCAAGCCCAGGCTGACCTCCAGCTCTTTGCGGCGGCGCCGGTAGCGGTCCTGGACCTGGTCGAGGGTGGCCGGCTCAGGTCCGCGCCAGCTCTCCATCTCGCCCAAGCAGATAGGCGACGTGGCCAAGCTCCTCCACCTGGCCCGCCAGGCCGGCAAACCCACACCGGCTGCAAGCCGTATCAGGGCTGAACCCCTCTTGACCACATCGTGGACACCGCATACCTACCTCCTCCTTGCAAGAGGCCCACGCGGTGGGCGATCGGCGCGTGTCGTGCCGGTGATGCAGCTCAGCCGTGCTATCTGCGGGATCGAAATCGCTGCCCCGATCATAGCACACCCTGATTCTGCTGTCAAAACGTCCTGTCAACGCCCGGTCGGCGGCAACCGGTGAAGCCTTGCGGCTGAGTAGAGCTTGATTCTGACAGCCGTTTCTTCCAACTCCTTGGTTCTAGACCTACAAAGATCGGATCTCGCAACGACGAACGCCTTGTTATCCCGATCTTAGGGGCTGTGAGCCGCCAAAGCCAGATGAAGAACTGCCAAAATACGCCAATCTTGGGATCCTGCCGATTCGGCCGGCGGAGGAAAACAAAAACGCGCAGAGTCTGACTCCGCGCGCCTGCCTGATACAGCAGTCCGGCCTGCAGTTACAATCGCTCAGCCATTACCGGCACGCCTCAACCAGGGCGTCGAACAGCCGCTGCGCTCTGGCGTCGTCAGCGGCCAGCTCTTCGGGGTGCCACTGCACGCCCGAGGACAAAGGGCTGGCCTTCCCCTTCCACCGCCTCGACGATGCCGTCTGGGCGCTTGGGCGGTAACCGCCAGCCCGGGGGCTAACCTCTTTGACCGCCTGGTGATGGAAGCTGTTGACCGGCAGCAGCCCAGTCCCCACCAGGTCGGCCAGCCGGCTGTCAGGAGCAACGTCCACGTCGTGGGCCAGCTGGTTGCGCGCATGGTCCGGAGTCGCAATCGTGCCGTCCGGCCTCGTGGGACCTGGGCCTGGATGTCCTGGTACAGGCTGCCGCCCAGGGCGACGTTGAGCACCTGGATGCCCCGGCAGATCGCCAGCATCGGCTTGTCGGTCGGCCATGGCCCACCGGATCAAGGTCAGCTCCACCTCGTCCCGGACCTCGGAGATCGGCCCGCACCTCTCATGGATCTGCTTCGCCGTACCGGTTGGGATGGACGTCCACGCCGCCGGGCAGCAGCAGGCCGTCCATCCTGTCGTACAGGGCGCGCAGCAGGGCCTCGTCGGCCAGGAGTGGGATCAACAGCGGGGCAGCCCCGGCTCTGGCGACGGCGTGTGCGTAGCTCTGATTCTGGCCAAAGCGGGGAGCGTGCTGTGTCTTTCTGAGCGCGGTCGTCCATGCAGACGATGCCGATGGTTGGGGGTGTCATCCGCGCAATTCCTCTCGGCCAGACTGCCAGATGATCATTAGCTGCGGAGGTCCGTTTCAAGGGTCGTCATCGACCGTTCCTGCCGGTGTCTCAGGGGCTGACGGTCGGTGTGATCTGTGCCGTCGGCGTGATCGTCACCGTCGGGGTGATCGTCGATGTTGGGGTGATGATCGGCGTGGGCGTGAGCGTGGGAACGGATCGTGCCGGTCGACCGTGGTCGACGGAGTCACCATCACCGCCTCGCCGCCCACCTTTTCGAACACGACGTCGACCACCTCATCGATGGCTCCCAGGGTGCCCAGCTTCTGGCCGTTGACCGTCACCTCGACCCCCCCGGCATTGCCGATACGCAAGTCGACCTGCTGCTCCGCCATCCCACGACCGGTATTCACCGGCCTCAAGCTTACCCTGGAATTCCTTCACGCCGTCTACGGTGACCTGCAGCCACGACGTGCCGGTGATGGCCACCTCGACAAAGACCCCTTCGTAGATCGGCGGTGAGGGACTGGGTGAAGGAGACGGGGAAGGAGACGGCGAACGGGTGATCGCCAGCTGCACGGTCGGCTTGGGTGTATGCGTCGCCTGTGCTCCGGTCGCCGTAGCCGGCACTGTTGGCACGGTACGGCGTGACGGTGGCCGTCACTAACTGGACGGCCGTCGGTGTGGTCTCGGTTGGCCTGGAGCGGAACCAATTGTCCTTGATCCACGGGTAGCCATACCACGCCAGGGCAGCTACGGCGATGATCAACGCCACGAGCAGGCCGGCGAGCAGACCCCATCGCCACTGCCGGCTCGGCAGCCTGTCGTGGAGCGACACCGGCCGGAACAGCTCGCTGGCTGCCGACGGCGGATTCTCGACGACGGGAAGCTCCGCTTCGGGTGGGCCGGCGAGTGCTGCGTAGCGCTCGGCGGCTTCCTGGCCGTCCAGGCCCAGGTAAGAGGCATAGTTCCGCAAGAAACCGCGCAGGACCACCTGGTTGGGCAGCGACCTGAAAATCCTCGCTCTCCAGAGCCTGCAGGTACTGGATGCGGATACGGGTGTCCGTTTCAGCCTTTTCCAGGCTGACGCCCAACTCTTCTCGACGCTGCCGTAACCATTCCCCTAGTGGGCGCTTGGTATCATTCACGGCCCAACTATACCCGCTCTATCCCGAATTGTCAAATTCCCTGGCGCCGAACAGACGTGCCAGGATCTGAGGCGACAATTCATCGCGATTCTCTGCGTTGAGCTCGAACACTACCTGCTCGACCTGGCCCAGCCTGGCCTGCAGCTCGGCCAGCAGAGAGGCGCGGACGAGCGCCAGCGAGCGCCTGACCTCGCCTGAAGCCAACCTGGGCACGACCGGGGCCAGGCCGGCGTGGCTCCACAGCTCCAGCTTGCCGATCTCGTCCACGATCAACAGGTCGCAGCGCGCCTATGGCTCCCTCGATCGCGCCGATCGGCCCACGTCAGCGCGGCGGCGTCGAAGGAATAGACTCCGAGGCTGGGCCCGCCCAGCTCCCGGTCGGTGCGGGCCAGGGTGCGGCGCTCGCCGGTCAGCAGGTCCACGCCCCAGATGCCGATCTTGCTCCCGCCCCGGTCGGTCAGCGCCGGGGCCAGCAGCCCGCCGCACACCAGCCCCTGGTCGCGCGCCAGGCCGACCACCCGCTCCGCCGCCGTCGTCTTGCCGGCGCCGACGGCGCCCGTCAGCAGGCCGATCAGGGCGCCGCTCATCCCTTCGATTCGAGCACCTCCTGGAGCCAGTCCTGCGGCACCAGGCACAGGAAGCGCAGCAGATCGCCGCCGGTGTTGAGGAACTGGTGCATCTCGCCCCCCGGCACAAACACGGTGCTGCCGTGGGCGACCGGCACCTCACCCTCGGCCGTCTTGACCACGCCCTGGCCCGACAGCACGAACACCTCGTGCTCCCACCAGTGGCTGTGGTATGGGCTGGCGCAGCCGGGCTGCACCTCAAAGACGCGCATGTTGAAAACCGGCGCCCCTTCCTCCGGCCCGATGGGCACCCGCATCGTCACCCCTTCGGCGGCCGGCTGGGCCTCGACGTCGCGGAAATCTCGAATTCGGATCATTTCGCCTCCCTATGCGGTCGTGAAAGTCAGGCCCTGCTCGCCGGCATCCACCTGGACTCTGAGCTCCAGGCTTGGGATCGGCTGCCAACAGCCAATCGGCCAGCGGCTCGCGCAGGTGGCGCTGGATGATGCGCCGCAGCGGGCGTGCTCCCCACTCCGGATGATCGTTCTGCGCCAGCATCCAGGTCATCGCCTCCGGGCTGACCTCCAGCGACACGCCCCGCGCCTCGAGCAGCTTGGCTTCCTTCTTGAGCAGCAGCCCCAGGATCGCCCGCAGTTGGTCGGGCGACAGGGGATGGAAGATGAGGATCTCGTCCAGGCGGTTGAGGAACTCGGGCCGGAGGGCGCGCCGCACCTCGCCCATGACCAGCTCCCGCGCCTCGTCGGTCAGGACCGGCTCGACCAGGTACTCCGAGCCGAGGTTGCTGGTCATGATGATCATCGCCTCGCTAAAGCTGGCCGTGCGGCCCTGGCCGTCGGTCAGGCGGCCCTCCTCCATCACCTGGAGCAGGATATCCAGCACCCGGGGATGGGCCTTTTCCACCTCGTCGAGCAGGACGACGGTGTAGGGCCGGTTGCGGACGGCGTCGGTGAGCTGCCCGCCGCTCTCATAGCCGACATAACCCGGCGGCGCGCCGATCAGGCGGTTGACGGTGTGCTCCTGCTGGTACTCGCTCATGTCCAGCGTGACCGTGGCCTCTTCACTGCCGAACAGGAACTCGGCCAGCGCCTTGGCCAGCTCTGTCTTGCCCACGCCGGTCGGCCCCAGGAACAGGAACGAGCCGATCGGCCGGCGCGGGTCTTTCAGGCCGACGCGGGCCGTCTTGACCGCCCGGCTGACGGCCAGCACCGCCTCCTCCTGGCCGATGATCCGCTGGTGGAGGTGCTCGACCATGCCGGCGTAGCGGCTCCGTTCGTCGGCGCCGAGCTGGGCGACCGGGATGCCGGTCATCAGGCTGGCCGCCAGCGTCACGTCGTCGGCGTCGAGCCTGGTATCAGAAGCGGTAGCCGGCCGGAAAGCCAGGTGTGGCTGGGCGCCCATCCGCACCAGCGCGCAGGCGCGGTGCAGCAGCTGCAGGGCGCTGGCCGGCAGGATGGCGTCTTGCAGATAGCGCTTGGCCAGGGTTGCCGCCACAGGCAACGACTCGTCGGCGATCGCCAGCTCATAGTCGGCCTCCAGGTGCGGTTTGTGCACCTGCAGGATCTTGGCCGTCTCCTCCTGGCCCGGCTCGGGCACCTTGAGCACCTGGCTGTGCCCGGTTACGGCGCTGTCGGTGGCCAGCCGGGCCTGGTAATCGGCCTCGGTGGTCGTGCCAATGACCACCGCCTGGCCGTCCAGGAACGCACGCTGGACATCGGCCTGGGCCTTGGGAAACTCGGCGTGGAGTGCGCCCTCCGAAAAAGCGGTGCACGTTGGGCAAGAAGAGGATGCCGCTTGCCGCCTTGCGCCGCCCGGCCTGGACGGCGCGGCTGGCGTCGGCCAGCAGGGCCGGCTCGGCCAGGGCGACCACCGACTTGAGATCGCGCGGCCCCTTGTCCTCGGCAATCAGCAGCGCCAGGCTGCGCACCAGCGACTGCTTGCCCACGCCCGCCGGCCCAACCAGGATCACATGCCGGTCGCCGGCCAGGCTGAGCAGGTTGATCAGGTCGCGCAGCAGATCCTGGCGGTAGTGGACCGGCTGGAGCTGGCCGCTGCGCGCCAGCGCCACCAGGTCCGATGCCGTGGTCTGCCGGGCCAGGGCCGAATCGGCCAGGAGGCCGCTCAGCGCTCGCGGGGTGACGCCGTACTGCTGCAGCAGCCCGGCCGTCGAGACGCCCGCCTGGCTCATGGCCGCCAGCGCATCCTCGGTTCCGACCCAAACCTCGTCGCGGGCCCGGGCGATGGCTCGCCCTTCGTCCAGCACGGTGAGCATCTCGTTGCCCAGCGGCACGCGCGTTCCATCCTGGCTCAGAAAGTCGAAATCCACGTCGGCTGCCTGGCGGGCGCGGGCCTGGTCTTCGGCAGCGCGGACCAGCTTGTCGAGCTGGAAGCCGCGCTCCCCGGTCAATCGCTCCAACAGGCCGTGTGCTGCATACTCTTTGTTGTCGAGGAAGGCCAGCAGCAGGTGCTCCGGTACGAGCACCTGCTGGCGCAGGCCGTTCATGATCGCCGCCGCCTGGTTGAGGGCGCGGGTCAGCTCCTCCGATGGAATGTCAGGATTCAAGGTTCCCATAGGTGATCTCCAGGTTACCGCTGTGTCCAGCGGAAGGTCAGGTAAAAGCAGGTGTGAACGGTGAAATCTGGGTCTTCGATGGTGCCCATGCCCATGCCGACGACACGGTCGCTCGACTCAACGCCCACCCGCGCCGAATAGGAGCCCAGCGTGGCGAACATCGGAAAGTTGACCCCCCAATCGGGCGCCGGCCGGTTCTCGACCGCCAGGGTCAGGCTGCCCGAGGACCATTCAAAGATGACCGGCTGGCCTACGACCCGGTTGCCGCGTGGGTCCAGGACCTCGACGTAGATGGTGTGCTTCCCACCCGACTCCTGCCCGTCTGCCCAGCGCGCCTCGACCAGCCGCCAGTAGTCCACGCCGGGCGGGACTGCTGCCGGCTCCAGGCGCACCCCCAGTGCCGTCAGCCGCGGGTCCCAAACCGGCGGCGCGCAGAGTGGGCCGCTGGCGTCGACGTGGCGGCGGGCGCCACGCTCACGCTGCGGCGGGCGGGCTGAGGAGTCGGCGTCGGGGTCGCAGTGGGCGTCGGGCTGGGCGTGGGCGTCTCGGTAGAGGTTGGCGTTGGGACCGGCGTGGCCGTGTCGGTAGGGATGGGCGTGTCGGTCGGCTGGGGTGTAAATGTAAAGGTGGGGCGCAGCGTGTGCTGTGGGTGGGGCGATGCTGCCGTGGCCGGCAGGTCCGGCCGCCACAAGCTCGTCGCCGGTCGGGCGCTTGATCGCATCGTAGGCCAATACCCCGGCCAGGGCCAGGGCGATGACCCCCAGGCAGATCACGACGGCCTGCCAGAAATGTGGTTGGCTCCACAACCGGTCATGGCGGGCCGCCGGCGCTGGGCAGCTGCCGTTAGCCTCCGTCCTCGTGGAGCGAGCCGGCTGACTCTGGCCGTCGGCGGCCTGGCCCGGTTGCGGATCTGCCGGCGCGACTTGCTCCGTGGGCGGGCGATCGCCGGGGCAGATTGCCGGCACTGGCGGGGGGCAGTGGGGGGTGGGCTGATGCCGGCCGGCTCCCAACGCGGCGAGGCCGCGCTGGGCGGCTCGGTTGGTAGGGTCGATGCTCAGCACCTTCTCCAGGCAAAAGGCACGACCCTGTGGCGTGTCGAAGGTGCCGCTCAGCCACAACCAGGCCTCTATCGAATCAGGGTTGCGCCGGATCGCCTGGGCGAGCAGCCGCTGGGCCCTGGCTTTATCCCCGGCCTTGGCTGCCTCAATACCTTCGATGAGCAATGGATGTCGCTGGATCATTAGCCTGCTCGCAGGATCAGCGGCGAGAGAGAAGGGCCATTGCCATTCTCCCCCCCACCACCAGCACGACTGCCCCTGCCAGGGCCACGCCGGCTACGGCTGCGCGCGCGGCCCACGCCGTCTCCGGCAGGACCCCCCACCTCTCAGGCCGTATGACCTGCGTGGCGTACAGAATATAGCCGGCCATCCCGCCGATCACGGCCAGGAGACTCCAGCGGACCACCGTTGCCCGCTGCCGCTTCCGGCCTGGTAACAGGCAGCCGCCAACCAGGACGGCACCCGTGGCTCCACCGGCCAGCAGCAGGTCGCCGCCGTCCACCGCGCGCGTTGTCCCGGCGCTGCCGGCAGCGCCTGACGGCGGCGTCGGAGAAGGGGGCGCCGGGCTGGGAGTGGCAGTGGCCGTAGGGGATGCCGGCACCGGGGTCGCACTGGGCGCAGCGGTTGGGCTGTGGGTTGGCGGCGGGAGCCGTTGGTGTGGCAGTTGGGTGGGCGTTGGCGGCGCCTGGATGGTCAGGTCGATCGTCTGCGAGCGGAAAGCGTCGCCGCTCTCGGCAGCGAGCTGGACCAATCCAGGAGCGGTCAGAGTCATCGTCACGACGGCTGTGCCGCCACTCGTGGCGGCCGTCTGCGGCGGCAGATAGGCTGTCCCATCGCGATACTGGGCAGAAAAAGTGACCTCGGTGCCGTCAGGCACCGCGTGACCGTTATAATCGAGGATCGGCCCGGCCTGGAGGCGAACGCTGACCGGCGGCGGCCCCAGCGGTGCCGCCGCTGGAAGATGCCGGCTCTGATCACGGATCAGGGGGATCGTCTGTTCTGGATCGGGCGAGAGCTGCCGCAACAGATCATAGTTGATGCCTGGCACGTCCACCGGCGAGGCGCCTTCCGCCGCCGTTTCCCGGAACAGGGTCCGCACCGCTGCCTGGACGAACGGCTCGGTCTTGCTGTAGGCTCCCAGGTAGAGCGTCAGCTTGCTGACCTCGGTCGTGTCCAGGTAGTAGGGCGCGTTAAAGGCCAGGACGACCAGCTTGGCCTCGGGCACCAGGCTCAAGCCCTGGTTCAGGAACAGCTCGAGCGCATCCGAATTGGGGCCTTTGACCGGGTTCAGATCCTGACTGGCAAAAATGATCCAGTCCGCTTCGCTCAGCAGCCGGCCCACCTCCGATTCTGTCCCATTGCCCGTCGGAGCGGCGGCCAGGAACGTTTTGAGCTGTCCGAACGACAGGCTGGTAATATCCTCCGCATCGCACCTGGCCGGTGCCTTGCGGGCCATAGATGCTGAGTAATGGCCTCCTGCACCGCAGTCTGGCTCAGGGTGGCAAAAGTCGGGCAGCGGTCGGTGAAACACTCACGCACCGGGCGGGCATCGGTAAAGATCAGGATCTTTTCGCCGCTGCGCGGCGGCGCCGGCAGCGCATTGGAATCGGGGTAGAGCAGGGTGATCGCCTGGTTGGCGATCCGCCGCGTCACGGCCTCACCCTGGCCGCACACCTCTGCTGCCGTTGCGGCCGGTCACGCGCACCGTTTCCAGGACAAAGGCCGGGTACAGCTCGAGCTTGAGCCTCAAGATGCGGCTCACCGCGTCGTCGACCCTTGCCGCAAAGGCCGGATTGGCCCGGTACTCACTCCGGAAATAGGCAACTGTGTCGCGGATGTTGGACAGTTGGTCGGACCAGATGTTGTTCAGGTCAAACTGAGAAAGCAGCAGCAGGTCGTTGCCGGCCAGGAACGCTTCCTTGGCGATGCGCCGGTGCGGGAAAGGTGGTCAAGCGTCGGGTCGAAGTACTTGCGCACGGCGGGCACGCCCAGGCTGTCGGACACGATCAGGCCGGTGGGCCGCCAGCCGGCGAACTCGGCCAGGTCCAAGATGGCGCCCATTCCCTCGGCGTCAAAGCTGATGGGCGCCGTAAACTGCCGTAAGTTGCCCTGAAAGCCACGGTAGCGGATGTGCGACGACATGAGCGCATCGGTCACCGCCTCGGGGCTGCCATCCTGGCGGGTGACGGCGAAAAAGGGCGCCAGCTCGATCCGCCTTAGCTCCTGAAGCGACTTGTCCACGGTGGCGACCTCTTCGTCGGGCAGGCGGTCGGATCCGCCGTGACCGGGAAAGTGCTTGGCCACCGTCGCCACCCGGCCGTTGCTGCCCTGATGGACGCCCTCGACGTATGCCCGGCCCATCTGGCCGACCCACCACGGATCGCCGCCAAAGGTCCGCGTGCCGATGTCGCCCTGGCCGCTCGGTCGGGGATTGTTCAGCACGTCCACCACCGGCCCCAGCAGCAGGTTGACGCCCATGGCTGCCAGCTCGCGCCCGACGATCTGCCCCACGTCGCGGGCGTTGGCCGGATCCCAGGTCGCGCCGATGGCCATGGCGTTGGGCAGCGGCGTGGTGCCGCCGGTGACGCGGGTGTAGGGATAGGCGTCCCCCTCGTGATCCAGGCCGATGAACAGCGGCACCTTGGCGCCGCTGCCCATGGCCAGTGTCTGGAGGGCGTTGCTCAGCTCGGCCACCTGCCGCGGAGTGTCGGTGTCGTTGTAAAAGTTCGAGTTGCTGGCCAGCAGCACCACGCCGCCGACATAGTCCTGGCGGATCAGCTTGGCGATGTCGGTGCCGGGGCTGGCATCGCTGCCGACAAAGGTGACCAGGAAAAGCTGGCCCACCTTCTGCTCGACCGTCATCCTGGCCAACAACGACTGAGCGCGCCCGGTCAGGTCCGAGTCAGGGTCTTGGGCGTGGAGGTTGGCAGAGGGGATCAGCAGCGACAGCAGCAGGAGGCACCAGATCCGGCGCAGTGCAAGGGAACTAGCATCCACAAGCAGAAACCGCTCCTTGGTTCATCATGCTAAGCGAAGCATCCCTTCTGGTTGAGACGAGAGCCTTCGCTCCGTTCCCCAGCCTGTTTCTATGCCTATCCGGTACAGGATAGGCCGCCGGCGCCACGTGACCGCCCATGGGTGCGCGGTTGAGAGCCCGGCCTGCCATGGTGTCTCCCTGCGGCCAATAATACACTGACTAGTCCGGTTTGTCAACCTTGCTGCAACAGCCTGTCGCTGAGGTAGCAGGCCGGGCGCCCAGCCGGGCGGTCACCTTACGCGTGGAGGCGTCAAGATGGTTCAACGGCCCTCGCACATATCTGGAGACTGGGTTGACAAAGAAGGTTAGTCGGTGTATGATTACCGACATGGAAGGAACTCTGCCACGCCAAGAGCGGTTTTCTGCTGCCTGGCTAACTCCACTGATAACTCAAGACCGATCATGTTGACTGATGCGCAGCAACCTAGTATCTCCGTTATCATCCCTTGCTACAACGAAGAAAGAAACCTGGAGAGAGGAGTGCTGGACGAAGTATACCAGTACCTTGAAAAACAGGCGTTTGCTTGGGAGATCATCATTGTTGATGATGGATCTACTGATAATAGTAGGGGCCTGATCGAGCGTTCCGTCAGGAATAAAGAGAACGTCTCTTTGTTTGATATTCCTCATGGAGGCAAACCGGCCGGGATTTGGGAAGGTATCCAGAGAGCCAAAGCAGATGTCGTCCTCTTCACTGACATGGACCAGTCAACCCCCATAGACGAACTGGGCAAGCTTCTTCCTTGGTATGAGAAAGGCTTTGATGTGGTGATCGGTTCGCGCAACATCACCCGTCAAGGTTCCTCTCCGATAAGAAAAGTCGGCAGCTTGGTTTTTCTTGCCCTTCGCCGCCTCTTTCTGCTTCGAACTATTATTGACACGCAATGTGGCTTCAAGCTGTGTCGGAGGGAGGCGGCACTTAAGGCCTTCCCGAATTTAGAGTTCTTTCGGCGAGAGAACAAGCCTGCCGGCTGGAAAGTCACCGCTTACGATGTTGAGTTTCTGTATCTTGTTGAAAAACTTGGTTATCGGATAAAAGAAGTTACAGTAAGCTGGGAGAATCGTGACCGGAGCAATACCAAGGGCTCACAGGGAGACTGGTCTCGATACATGGCTGAATCGATCAACATGGCGCAGGAAGTTGCCCGGGTAAAGCTCAACCAGTTGCTGGGTCTGTATGACAAGATCTAACATGGTCCTGAGCTATCACCTGCCCTCCCACCCCGCTTGGCCCACCGCTGAAGCTGGCCGGCCACGCCGGCCGGCACAGGCCGCTGGCTCGCCCTTTTCAGAAAGGCCAGGACCTGCTCAACCCGAATCCCCCGTGCCAGTGCCCGGCTCAATCCGCGGGCAGTCAGCCGGTAACGGCACAGCTCGGCCTGCTCCAGGTCGGCAAACCGCTCCAACTGAAAGCGGACGTACAGGCTGGCCGAGGCCGGCAAGCCAACCACAAAATCCAAGCCGACGGTGATCGGCGCCGGCTGAGGAGTCTGGACTTCGTCAGCAGTCAGCCCCAGCCAGCGTGCGCCGGCGGCCGTCAGGCGGCAGACGGGGCCCCCGTCTCTTTCGACCCACTCCACCACGCCGAGCCAGCGCAGCGGCCCGGCCAACAGATCGGTGACTAGTGCGCCCTCAACCCGGTCCCATGACTCGAATCCGGACAGATATGCATCGCCAGCCGCGTCGCGAATGTACCAACTGTCGTAATCGCCGTCGGGCCGCTGGAAGTCAGGGTCGGCTGCTTTCACGGCGGCCACGAACGAATCGCACCGCCACCATGCCCCGGGTGGGCACTGGGCCAGCCACCTCAACAGTGCCCTGCGTGTCGCCACCGGATCGCTTCGCTGCAACCAACCCGTCTGCATGTCGCACACCAAGCCCGGCACGTGACACAGGTCGGACCAGGAGGGGTCATCGCGCCACGCCGCTTGCAGGGCGGACAATTGGCGGCCCGGAGCCGCCGTCAGCCAGCTCTTCACCGCTGCCGCCTCAAGACCGAGGAGGTCGTCCCGGCGAGTCACGAACCCCAGCCGTCGGACCAAGTGATGCACCAGTGCCAGCCGCCGCTCACTGGGCTGTGCCAGCCGCTGGGCAAGCGCCGACCTGTCCCCTCGTCCCAGCCGGCCGTCGGCATAGAGCCGCACATCCTTGTTCTGCACGTAAACCAGGTAAAGGAACAGGTCGTGGACCAGCGTGGTTTCCTGAGCAGGTGGCTCGGCTGGTCCGGGGACCACGGCCAAGGCCAGGGCCGCCTGCGCTGCCGGCGGCTGGGGAAGCAGACACCGCAGCTCATCAGGGATCACGACAAACTCGCCGGCTCCCCATTCATCCTGATAAAAGGCGTGATAGATCAGCCCTACGTAAAAGAGCTCTTCGGCCGGGTTGGCGGGATGCCGCCAAGCGGTCTCCCGTTCCAGCCGGCCTGGCCCGACCGGCCGCACCTGGCCGAACCGCCGCTTGAACTGAGCAGCACGCATCCGCCCCCCTGCCGCCAGCAATGTGTCGAGGGCCGACCGGCCATCGTCGCCGAGTCGGGCCAGGGCGATCTGCACCGACGACGGCTCGGCCAGGACCGCGGCCAGCTGATCGGCTGCCTCTGTCTGGCGATTGGTCTCCAGTGCCATTCCCAGGTTCTCGGCCAGGGCGCGCAGCATCGCCATGTCATAATCGACCAGGAAACGGTGCAAGCTAACTATCATCGTTTGCCAAAACCGTCACAATCGAGTATACTGTCGCCCACGCACGGCCGGGCGAAAACTCTGGTTTCGCTCACCTTTTCGCCCTGCCGGTGATTGTTTCAGGAGATGGAGCATGAGCGACAAACCCAAGCTATCGCCGGATGTCACGCAGACCGCCGGTTTCTTGGGCAATCTCGCAAGGCAGGCCCGCCTGGTGTGGCGCCTGTTCCGAGATCGCCGTGTGTCGGGCTGGGTCAAGCTGATTCCCATCGCCGGACTGGCCTATCTCCTGTCGCCGATTGACCTGTTGCCCGATCTGCTGATCCCCGGGCTGGGCGAGCTCGACGACCTGACCATCATCCTGGCCTCGCTAAAAATGTTCGTCGACCTTGCTCCGCCCGAGCTAGTGCGCGAGCATCTCAATAATCTGATGAAGCGGGCCGCCAAGAACCAGCCCTCTTCTGAGCCCTACATCGACGTCCCCTACCGCGTTGTTGACGACACCGAGACCAAAAAGGAGTCACGATGACCGAATCCCACTACCGTCTGCCGAACGAGATGGCTGCCCAGCTCCAGGTATCACCCTCGACCCTGCGCCGTTGGTCCAACGAGTTCGCCGAGTACCTGTCCGACACGGCCGGACAGCCGTCGCCGACCTCTGGCGGCCAGGCATCTCACCGCCGCTATACTGACCTCGACCTGGAGACGCTGTTGGCGATCAAGGGCCTCCTGGCTGAGGGCTTGACCTATACCCAGGTCGGCAAGCGCCTGGATGCGCTCCGCTTGCGGTCCGATTTCGTCGCCGTGTCCGGAATGGCGGCTGAAGGCGAATCAGCGCGAGAGACCGCCCTTTCACCATCGGTCCGCGAGTCGGCGCTGATTGCGCCCGTCGTGACCGTGCTGGCCGACACCTTGCACACCGTGGCCGAAGGCCAGCAGCTGCTGCTTGGCAGCCAGCAGGCCAACCGCGATCTGTTAACAGTCGTCCTCCAGGACAACTTTAGCCTGAAGGAAGAGAACACCAGGCTCCGCGATCGGATGCTCGAACTGGAGCGCAACCTGGCCGAGACACAGCGGCTGGAGGGCATCCGCCGGGAAGCCCTCGACGCGCGCATGCTCAGGCTCGAAGAGCACCTGCGCCCGCGGCGCCCTGCGCCCGTCCGCGAGGAGCCCAAGCAAAAGGGTTGCCTTTCCCAGCTCCTGGGTCCGCTCGGCTAACCGTCTCTCGACAATTCGATCAAAAATACGCTTCGTACCCCGAGATCCGCAGCTCATCTCGCATGGTCTGCAGCTCGCGCTGCAGGTTGTGGTTGACCGGGATCCCCTGCTCGCGGCGCAGCTTTTCCATCTCATACTCCTTCTCGCCACCGACATAGATCCGATCCTGGCCCGGGCGCCCGGCGCGAGGCCTGCAGCGTCCGCATGATCTGGCCGGTGATGCGGCGCGAGGTGGCCAGAGGGACAAAATGCTCGACGTCGATGGCCAGGAAAAAGTGTCCCAGCATATACGGCCGGCGCGACCCATCCGGGGCGAACCCCAGCAGGTCCTTCATGAACATGCCGCCGCACAGCGATGCTGACAGGATCTCGACCATCGTCGCCAGGTCGTAGCCCTTGTAGCCGGCCATCAATTCGCCGGCGCCGCCCAACGGCAGCAGGGCGGCGGTTCCTGCCCCCAGGTCGATCAGGATCTGGCCCGCGTCGGTCAGCGGCTGTCCCTCGGGGTCGATCACCCAGCCTTCCGGTATCGGCTTGTCGACGCGAGCTGCCACCTCGATCTTGCCCCGCTGCGTGATCGTCGTCGCGCCGTCGAAAGAGAACGGGAAGGGCATGTCTGAAGGTGCGGCGAAGGCGATCGGATTGGTGCCTAGCATCGGCTCGGCGCCAAAGGTCGGCGCCATCGATGGCCGGGCGTTGGTCACCGTCAGGCCGATCATCCCCTCCTTGGCCGCCAAAGCGGGATAGTAGCCGGCGATGCCAAAGTGCGTGCTGTTGCGCACTGCCACTGCGCCCAGACCATGCCGCCGGGCCTTGTCCATCGCCAGGCGCATCGACCGGTAGGCGATCACGTGTCCCATGCCGTGATGTCCGTCCACCACGGCAGTCGTCTCTGTTTCGCTGACCACCTCGATCTCGGTCTGTGTCGCCTGGACGCCGGCCTTGATCCGGTCATAGTAGTACATAAGACGGCTCACCCCGTGCGTCTCGATCCCCTGCAGGTCAGAGGCGATCAGCACGTCGGTGCAGATGCGCGCATCTTCTTCCGGGACGCCGAGCCCTCGAAATACGTCGAACATGAAATCGGTAACCACAGCGACAGGAATATGGATGATTTCGGCCACTTCTCCCTCTCTTCAGATCTGACAGGTTTGGTCCCCTACGGGGATCTGCGTGAAAACCGGTCAGGTCTCTATTTCTCCTACTAGATCATACTCCATCGAATCGGTGATCCGCGCCGTCACCATCTCCCCGACCGGCACCCGGCCCGGCAGTAGCACTAACCCGTCGATCTCGGGCGCGTCACGGTAAGTGCGACCCACGCTCATGCCGTCGCCTTGCCCCTCGACCAGCACCTCAAGTGTCCGGCCCACCTGCGCCCGGTTCGATTCCAGCGAGATCCCCTGCTGCAACGCCATCAGCCGTCCACGGCGTTCGGCCTTGAGCGCCTCGGGCACCGGGTCGGGCAAGGCGGCGGCCGGTGTCCCTTCTTCGGGCGAGTAGACGAATACACCCACCCGGTCGAACCGGATCTCGCCCACAAAATCGAGCAGCGCCTGGAACTCAGCCTCCGTCTCGCCCGGATAGCCGACAATGAGTGACGTGCGCAGCGCCAGGTCGGGCAGCGCCGCCCGTAAGTCGGCGATCAGGCGCCGGGTTAGTGACACGTCGGCAGGGCGTTTCATCCGTCGCAGCACGTCGGGGTGTGCGTGCTGCAGCGGCAGGTCCAGGTAGTGGCAGACGCGCGGATCGCCGGCCATCACCGCGATCAACCGCTTGCTGATATGGCCGGGATAGGCATACATCAGTCGCAGCCAGCGTAGCTCAGGTGCGGCAGACAGGATCGCTTCTACCAGGCCGGGCAGCCCGTCCCGGTCGCCCTGGTCCCGGCCGTAGGCGGTTGTATCCTGGGCGATCAGAATGATCTCCTGTACCCCGTACTCTACCAAATCGACGGCGTCGGCCGCCACCGCCTCGACCGGCCGGCTGACGGCCGGTCCTTTGATGCGTGGAATGGCGCAGAAGCCACACGGCGCGCTGCACCCCTCACCGATCTTTAGATAGGCCGTCGCCCCCTGGCGGGCGAAGGAACGGCTGTGAGCCGGATCCCCGTCGCCCGCCGGCAAGCGATCGCCCAGCAGGGTCACCACGGCCGGCCGGCGCTGGGACGGCGATCCTCTGCCGGCCTCCAGCTCGGCCACGATGCGATCGATCTCGCTCCAGCGGCGGGTGCCGAGAACAGCATCTATGCCCGGAACCTGGTCCACCAGCCGCTCGCCCCACAGTTGCGACAGGCAGCCGGCAGCGATCAGCACCTGGCCCGGCTGCTTCCTGCTGGCCAGTCGCCGCAGCTCGCCCAGCGACTCTTCCTGGGCATCCCGGATAAAGCCACAGGTGTTAACCACCACCACCTGGGCCTGCCGCGGGCGGTCGACGAGCTCGTGCCCCATCCCCTCCAGCAGGCGGATCATCCCCTGGGCATCCACCAGATTCTTGGGACAACCCAGCGATTCGAGGTAGAATCTCACCCTTGTTTCTCCCATGACAGTGTACCATGCCGGTCACGACTTGTCAATTGCTCCAGTTCGGCCATTCGATGCGTGCCCCACGGGCGTGCTGCGTGCTTTGCCTCGTGCGTTAGTTGCAGATTGGCAGGTTGTGCGCTATAATAGCCAGCACGAGCAACCCTGCCCGCACACCGCCGCCTCACATTGCGTTCCGGGTAGGTCTCGCAAGCTCAGGGAGCCTCATGGAAGACGAATCTGCTTTGGGTGAGCGTGCCGAGCGCCGCGCCCGTGAATTGGCGGCCCTGGTCGAGGTGGGCCGTGACATCACGGCCACCCTGGATCTGAACCGCGTGCTGGAGCGGATCGCCCGGCATGCCTGGCGGATCCTGGAATCCGACGACTGCGACCTATACCTCATGGAGCCGGATGGGCGCACCATGAAGGCCATCGTCTCCCTTAGCCCCTATGCTGCCGAGACAATGGCCGACCCGGTCTATGTGGGCGAGGGGATCGTCGGCTATGTCGCGCAAAGTGGCGTGGCCGAGATGGTCAACGACATGCTTGCCGACCCGCGCGCCATCCAGATCCCCGGCACCCCTGACGAAGAGCCGCAGGCCATGATCTGCGCTCCGATCCTGTCCAAGGGCCGGGTGATCGGCCTGATGGCCTTGAGCCGGTTGGGTGAGAGCCGCTTTGTCCAGGCTGATCTCGACTTCCTGGTCAGCCTGACCCAGCAGGCAGCCATCGCCATCGAGAACGCCCGGCTATACGAGGCCACACGCCAGGCAGAGGCCGAGGCGCGGCGAAGGGCCGACCTGCTGTCTGCCCTGCACCAACTGGCCCTCGACATCTCCAGCGAGCTGGCCCTCGACCGGCTGCTTGAGGCGGTCGTCCGCCGCACAATGGACCTGCTGGACCGCGACTGCGCCGATCTGTATCTGTACGACCCGGCCGGCGACTGCCTGCGCTGCCTGGTCAGCATCTCTGACTGGCCGGCGATCACCGGCGTGACCCTCCGCCCGGGCCAGGGACTGAATGGCCAGGTATTCGCCACCGGCCAGGCGATCGTGGTCGACGACTACTGGAGCTGGGCCGGCGCCGAGCCTGCCTTCTCCCCCGACCCGGTAGGACCCGTGGCCAGCGTGCCGCTCACCTGGAAGGGACAGGTTCTTGGCGTGCTCGAAGCCTCTGGTCGGCAGGGCAGCCGTCCCTTTTCCGGCGCTGAGGTCGATGCCATGTCGCTGCTGGCGGCCCAGGCCGCCATCGCCATCCAAAACGCCCGGCTGTACGACGCCGCCCAGCAGCGCGCCCACGAGCTGTCGATCGCCCTGAACCAACAGCGCGAGATCGATCACTGGAAGGCCGAGTTCATCCAGAACGTATCGCATGAGCTGCGCACCCCGCTGACCCTCATCCAGGGTTACGCCGAGATGCTGAACGACGGTGAGCTTGGCTGCCTGTCTGAGGACCAGCGCAAGCCGATCACGATCATCACTCAGCAGGCGCAGGGACTTCAGGCGCTCGTTGACGACATGCTGGCCATCCTCCAGGCCGAGGCCCAGGCCATGCACCCAGAGCCCACCTCGCTGGCCGATCTGGTCCAGGCCGCCGTCGACGATTTTCAGGGGCTGGTCGGCCAGTCAGGGCTGACCTTGGAAACTGACGTCCAGCCCGGCGCGCCGCTGGTCAACGCCGATCCGCGCCAACTGCGCAAGGTGGTCGACAACCTGCTGTCCAACGCCGTCAAGTTCACGCCGGCCGGCGGGCGAGTGACGATAGGCGTCTACCCCCATCAGGGCGGCGCCTGCCTTCAGGTGTCCGACACCGGCATCGGCATTCCCCCCGACCAGTTGGAGCGGGTCTTTGAGCGCTTTTACCAGGTGGACGGCTCCATCCGGCGGCGGTACGAAGGGGCCGGTCTGGGGCTGGCCCTGGCCCTCGAGATCGTCGAGGGGCACGGCGGGTGGATCAAGGCCGAGAGCGAGGGCATTCCCGGCCGCGGCAGCACCTTTACCTTCTGGCTGCCGGCGGCCTGACCTTTCAGACAACCGGTCTCTCTTCTCAATAACAGGAAGGGCCAGCGGAGCAATCCGCTGGCCCTTTGATCTTGGACGGCAATCGCTACGGCGTATGGTTCCTGGCGATGATCGGCAGGTAGTAATAATAGTAGTAACGGACTGTCACCGTATGCTCGACTAGCATCTGCCCGCACCCGTTCGTGACCGTCATGGTGATCAGGTGGTCGTCCGCTGTCGTAAAGGCATGTAGCACGGACTGCCCGTCGCCCGTAGCCCCGTCGTCAAAGTCCCACTGCCAGACGAGGGGCGGTGAGCCGGCGGTGATCGACCCGGTGAAGCTGATTACTCTGCCCACCCCCGGGGCAGGCGGCGCCCAGTCAAAGTCGGCGCCTGCCAGAGCCTCGCACACGCAGATCTGCTCCTGCCAGGTGTCCTGGCCGCATTCGTTCGACACGCTCAGCGTCGGCGTGTAGCAGCCGGTTAAGGCGTAGACATGGGTCGGGTCCTGCAGGCTCGACGTCCCGCCGTCGCCAAAGGTCCAGGCGTAGGTCAGTGGCGCCTCGCCGCTCGCCGTCGCGTCAAAGACAACCTGCGTGCCGGTGACCGTGTAGGTCACGTCGGCGATCGCAGCCGGCGCCAGCACCGTCATGGTCGCCGGGATGGTGACCTCGGGCGTGTCGGGGTCATTGCTGGTGATGACCAGGCCGGCGTTGTAGACGCCCGGCTCTGGGCCGGTCGAGTCAAAGGTCACGTCTACCACCACGCACTGGTTTATCGGTACGGTGCCGCTGATCGGATCCTCACTCAGCCATGGGATGTCAGAGAATACCCCTGAGCCTTCGACGATCAAGGGCAGCCGCAATGCCCAGCCGGCCTTCGCGCCGAGCAGCTCGGGCGGTTCCTCGGTCATCTCCCAGTCCAGGGGGATAATGCCCTCGTTACAGATGGTGATGGTCCTGGTGTCGGTCACATCGGGGCACAGCGCCGCCTCAAGAGACGGCGGGCTGACGACGATGTCGGCGCAGCCCACCGTCAGCGTCACCGGGATGGTGATCTCTGGCTCATCTGCGTCGTTGCTCTCGATGAGCAGGCCGCCGGTGTACACGCCGTCTGGCAGCGAGCCCGACTCGAACGTCACTGCCACGCTCACGCACTCGCCGGGCATTATGAGGCCGGTAGTCGGCACCACGGTCACCCACGGGATGTCGGGCGGGATGGCCGTCGTCTGGGTTGCGCCTTCGAACTCGCCCAGCGGCGCGCTGATCGCCAGCGGCGTCACCGCGCCGGTGTCCAGGTTGACCGTGCCATAGATATTGGCGCCGGCGCCCTGGTACAGCCAGATGTACAGCGTGCCGTCGGCACTGTCAAAATCCATCCCTTGGGCATTAGTTGGCCGAGTATCCGGTTGGGCCGACCTCCGTCGCCGCGCCGGTGGCGGTGTTGATCTGGTAGATCTTGTCGGTGCCGATGTCATGGCCGTACATCTGCCCCTCGGCATTCACGGCGATCGCGATCATCGTCGTCGCTGCGCCAAACGCCCCCACCAGAGTGCTGTCTCCGGTTGCTGGATTGATGGTGAACAGCTCGTTAGTCGTCGAGCCGTAGAACACGCCGCTCTGCGGGTCGATCGCCATCCCCGTCCAGTAGCCGGCGTCGCCGCCGGGCGGGCACGGCACCAGGCCGGTAAAAGCCCCGGTGGTCAGGTCGATCGTCCCCAAATAGTCGGTCGTGTCGTTGAGGGCGTACAGCACTGTCCCGCTGGGATCAAAGTCCATGCCAAAGTAGTCGTAGTTGGTCGGGGCCACCACCGTCTGCCCGGTAAAGTCGTTCAGGGCAAAGGTGACAATGCTATTGGGGATGGAGCTGAGGTCCAGAGCGTAGCCCATGTCGGTCAGTCCTTCTTCCACTTCCGACAGGCTCCATTCCAGCGGTCCCGTGCTTACGTTGCAGATGCTCAGGTATTGCGTGTCGGTCTCGCCCTGGCACAGCGTCGTCTCCCGTGAGCTCGGCGTGACGTCGATCTCTGGCGTCCCGGTCACGATCAGCGTTACCTCGACCGGGATCGACGGCTCGTCAAAGTCGTTCGAGTTGACGCACACCGTCGTCTGGTAGGTGCCCAGCGCCAGCCCGGTGCTGTCGAAGGTGGTCTCAACGTCGATGTCGTTGTAGGCATTCAGCGTGCCGCTTGTCGGAGTTCTCCGACAGCCAGCCCACCGGCGTACCGCAGCCTTCGTTCAGCGTCCAGTTGAGGATGCCCCAGGCCCACGTTGGCGATGTTGAATGTCTGCACCGCCATCTGGTTCACCTCCAGCGTCTGGGTCAGGCCGATCGGGTCGACGGCGATCTCTGGCGCTGCGTCGGGTATGTAGCACGCCTCGACCTGCACCTGGTCCACCTCCCACCAGTAATCCCAGGTGGCGATCCAGTAATGGAAGCGGATCATGACGTTCGGCTCGCTCTGGAACTGGGTCAGGTCCAGCGTGACCGCCTCGCCGGGGCCGTAGGGACTATGGTCACCGTCCCAGTGCAGCAGATTGGTCCAGGAGGCCCCGCCGTCGATACTGGCGTCCACGTCGGCATAATCGCCGCTCGTCCCGATGTCGAGATAGGCGGTGACATACTTGAGCGTAGCGGTAGTGGCCGCCGACAGGTCGAGGGCCATGGTTCGCAGCTCGGTGTTCATCGTCGTGCCCGAGCCGCACTTTTCCGAGTCGGCGTCGGCGCAGTGGCCCTCGCCCCCGGCATAGTTCGGCCGTGGCGTGGCAAAGGCGTCGTTGCGCTGCCAGCCACAATCCCCGCCGTTGTCGATCACCGTCCAGTTCGCCGGCGGGAAGGTGCCCTCAAAGTCCTCGGTCATCACCGTCCAACATGTGGTCGTCATGACCCCTGTGTAGGTGCCCACGTCGCCAGACTGCACCGCCTCCGGGACGTTGACCGCAGGGGGGCCTACCACTGCCCCTTCGGGGTCTATTGCTTCCGCCGGCTCACCTGCCACCGCAATGGCGGTCAAGAGGCCTATCGCCAGCAGGACGATCAACGGCATTGTCGACAAACCGTGAACCTTCATGGCCTCATTACTCCTTTCCTTGCTGCAAGCAGATTCGACTTGTGAGTGATGACCGGTAGTGTATCATGCCGCTGTCGAGTTGTCAATTGGCGGTAAAAGAAGGGCCAGCGGAGCAATCCGCTGGCCCTCGACCTCATTGGGGTCATGGGGAACTGGCGCCGTTATGGCGCATAGCTCCTGGATATGATCGGCAGGTAGTAGTAGTAGTATTCGCGGACGACCGTGACCGTGTGCTGGATGACCTCCTCCCCGCACCCGTTGGTGACCGTCAGGGTGACCAGGTGGTCGCCCGGCGTGGCAAAGGCATGCAGCACCGACTGCCCGCCGGCCGTCGCACCGTCGTCAAACTCCCAGTGCCACAGCAGAGGCGGCGAGCCGGCGTCGATCGACCCAGAGAAGTCGATCATCTCGCCCACCCACGGGGTCGTCGGCACCCAGGTAAAGTCGGCGCCTGCCACAGCCTCGCACACGCAGATCCGCTCCGACCAGGTGTCCTGGCCGCACGCGTTGGTGACGGTCAGGGTCGGCGTGTAGCAGCCGGTCAGGGCGTAGACGTGGGTCGGGTCCTCCACCGTCGCCGTGCCGCCGTCGCCAAAGGTCCAGGCGTAGGTCAGCGGCGCCGCACCGATCACCGTCGCGTCAAAGGCAACCTGCATGCCGTCGACGGTGTAGGTGACGCCGGTGATGTCCGCCGGCTGGAGCACGGTCAGCGTCACCGGGATGGTGACTTCGGGCGTGTCGGGGTCGTTGCTGGTGATGACCAGGTTGCCCAAGTAGTCGCCCGGAGTCAGGCCGGTCGAGTCGAAGGTGACATCCACCACGGTGCACTCACCCGGCGGCACGCTGCCGCTGGTCGGGTCCTCGCTCAGCCACGGGATGTCGACCACCTTCGCCTTCTCCAGGCGGAAGGCCAGGTCCTGCTCGGTCAGGGCCCAGGTCGTGGCATCCTGAACCGACGTCCAGACCGTCGGGAGGCCAAAGCCGCCGCCGGGGTTGATCACCTGGGCTGCGTAGCCGTTAGTTGTGCTACGATACGTGCCGGTCCCGTACTGGAAGCAGGTGGAGTAGTCCAGCTGGGGGTAGAAGACCAGCCACCAGGTGCCAGGCGGCAGGTTCAGCGGCCCTGCCAGGTTGAGCGTCACATCAGACAGGTAGCCGCCCACACCAGTCGAGAGCGTTACCTGCGCATCGGTCGGCGCCAGGGAGAGGTTCCAGTAGGCTCCACCGGTCCACGGATCGCCTGCCGGCACGCCAGCGTTGTCGGCATAGATCTGCCAGTTGAGGGTGTTGGCACAGGTCAGGTCGCCACCCGTGTTCCAGGTGTTGCCTGGGACAAAGATGGTTGCAAGGGCCCAGGGGTCGGCGTTGTTGAAGTTGTCGGCAACAAAGATGTCGTAGCCGTCGAAGGCGGCCTCAAAGTCCTGGTTGGCGTACGCGCCGGTGTTGGCGCCGATGGGCTGGTCCCACAGCACCGCCTCGGGGTTGACCGGCGGGGTGGGCTGGGCCACACCGCCAGCCGGCACTGAGACACTCAGCGGGGCATCCGGGATAGGACCAGGCTGGGCCGAACCAGCCGGCACGAACGGCGACGAGGCCCTGAGCGTCTCCGGCTCCTCGACCAGCTCCCAGTCCAGCGCGACAAAGCCGTCGTTGCAGATGGTGAAGGTCAGGGTCGTAGTCGCATCGGGGCACAACGACACCTCGAGGGCCGGCGGGCTGACGACGATGTCCGCGCAGCCCACAGTCATGGTCACCGGGATGGTGATCTCCGGCTCATCCGCGTCGTCGCTCGCGATGACCAGGTCGGCGGTGTAGACGCCGTCCGGCAGCGAGTCCGAGTCGAACGTAACAGCTACGCTTACGCACTCACCGGGCAGGAGAACGCCGTTGGTCGGCACCTCGGTCAGCCACGGGACGTCGGGCAAGACGGCCGTCGTCTGCGTTGCCCCTTCGAACTCGCCCAGAGGAGCGCTCACCGCCAGCGGCGTCACCGCGCCGGTGGTCAAGTTGACCGTGCCATAGACGTTGGAGCCGCTGCCGATGTACAGGAAGATGTACAGGGTGCCGTCGTCGTTGTCAAAGTCCATGCCCTGGGCATAGTTGGCCGCGTATCCGGTCAGGCCGATCAGCGTCGCAGCGCCGGTGGTCGGGTCGATCTGGTAGATCGAGTCGGTGGTGATGTCGTGGCCGTACATCTGGCCCATCGGCGTTCACGGCGATCGCGATCATCGTGGTTGTTCCGAATGCCCCCACCAGGGTGCTGCTTCCGGTGGTCGGATCGATGATGTACAGGTTGGTGGCCGTCGCGCCGTAGAAGACGCCGCTCACCGGGTCGATGGCCAGACCGGTCCAGTTGGCGGCGCCGCCGCCGGGCGGGCACGACACGAGCGCGGTAAAGGCGCCGGTGGTCAGGTTGATCGTGCCCAACTGGTCGGTCGTGTCGTTGAGGGCGTACAGCACCGTGCCGCTGGGATCAAAGTCCATGCCATAGTAGGCGTTGGTGCTTGTGCCCACCACCGTCTGCCCGGTAAAGTTGTTCAGCGGCGAAGGTGACAAAGTTGTCCGAGATGTAGCCGATGTCCTGGGCGTAGCCGGTGTCGGTCGGCGCCAGCGGCGACAGCGCCGGCCGCGGGCGGCACGAGTCCGGTGTGTTGCAGAACTCGGCCGCGCCGATCGGCTCCAGCCCGGTATAGTTCTCGTACTGCGCGCACTGGTCCGGCGAGGTGATGACCGGCCGCTCCTGTAGCAGGCGACGGCAGGAACCGGCAGGGCGTCGGCTGGCGCAACCGGGATGGCGGCCAGTCCGGCCGGCACCTCCGACAGGCTCCAGGTCAGCGGCCCGGTGCCTTCGTTGCAGATCGTGCAGGTACTGCGTGTCGGTCTCGCCCTGGCACAGCGTCGTCTCCAGCGAGCTTGGCGTGACGGCGATCTCCGGCGTGCCGGTCACGATCAGCGTCACGGCGACCGGGATCGATCGGCTCGTCGGGGTCGTTGGAGTTGACGCACACCGTCGTGTTGTAGGTGCCCAGCGCCAGCCCGGTGCTGTCGAAGGTGACCTCCACGTCGGTGTCGTGGTAGGCATTCAGCGTGCCGCTTGTCGGGTTCTCCGACAGCCAGCCCACCGGCGTGCCGCAGCCCTCGTCGAGCGTCCAGTTCAGCGATGCCCAGGCCCACGTTGGCGATGTTGAACGTCTGCACCGCCGTCTGGTTCACCTCCAGCGTCTGGGTCAGGCTGGTCGGGTCGACGGCGATGTCGGGCACGGCGTCGGGCACGTAGCACGCCCCGACCTGCACCTGGTCCACCTCCCACCACCAGTCGTAGGTGGCCGATCCAGTAGTGGAAGCGGAGCATGACGCTCGGCTCGCCCTGGAACTGGGTCAGGTCCAGCGTGACCGCTCGCCGGGTCCGTTGGGGCTGTGGTCCGCGTCCCAGTGCAGCAGGTTGGTCCAGGTGGTCCCGCCGTCGATGCTGACGTCCACGTCGGCATAGTCGCCGCCCGTGCCGATGTCGTTGTAGGAGGTCACGTACTCGAGCGTGGCGGTGGTGGCCGTCGACAGGTCGAGGACCATCGTCCGCAGCTCGGTGTCCATCGTCGTGCCCGAGCCGCACTTGTCCGAGTCGGCGTCGGCGCAAAAGCCCTGGCCGCCGGCATAGTTGGGCCGCGCTGTGGCAAAGGCGTCGTTGCGCGTCCACACGCACGTCCCGCCGTTGTTGACCACGCTCCAGTTCGCCGGCGGGAAGGCGCCCTCAAAGTCCTCGGTCAGCAGCGACCAGCACGGCACGACCGTGACCGTGTCGGTAACCACGGTCTCGAACCCGCACTGCGTCGCCGTCATGATCACCGTGTAGGTGCCGGCGGCGGCGTAGGCGTGCGTCGGGTTCTGGCCGGTGCCGGTAGGCGCCGTCGCCAAAGTCCCAGGCATAGTCCACCGGCATCAGCGCTGTGGCCGTGCCGTTGAAGGTCACATCCTCGTTCATCCACGGCTGCGGCCGGCGTGTAGGTAAAGTCGACGTCCGTCGGCGGGCCGGCCACGATCAGCGGTCACCGGCACGTCCACCAGCGGGTTGAGGATGTCGTTGCTGTCGATCTCGCAGCGTGCCGGTGTAGGTCCCCGGGGCCATGCCGGTCGAGTCGAAGGTGACCGTGACCGTCTCGCAGTCGCCCGCGGCCACCGTGCCCGAGGTCGGGTCTTCGCTCAGCCACGGGATGGCACCAGTCGTCAGTCTACAGTCCAGCAGCGGACGGTAGCCTGCGGGTTGAGTCGCCGCGTCGCACAGGCCCAGTGCTCGAGCGTGCTGGCCGGGGTGTAGAACGTCGGCCTGACTGTACGGGTAGTCGACCAGCGTCGGGCTTGCGTCGCCGTCCTGGTCACGACGACGCCGTAGGCCGCTGAACGTGCCATGGCTGGCAGTCCCGTAACACCAGCCGACCACGTCGCCGCGACCCAGGGATGGCCGGCGTCGACAGCATCGTAGAGTCGCTGTCGCAGTGAGTCCAGCTGCCGGCAGCAGTGGATCGGGATGGCGGCCAGGAGGTCGTGCGTACGGCGGGTCGGTCGTCGCCCGCCGCTGTTGACGTAAGCTCGAACCATGGCGACGCTGGCGTTCCAGGCCGGGGTGCCGACCAGGTAGGCGATCTGGTCACCGTGCCAGTCGGCTGCGGGAAGCTTGAGCCACACGCATCTAGCGACGTAGCTCGCCTAGTCGTGCGATGTCGTTAACGGCTCGGCCGTCGGAAGCAGAAGGTCTGCCGCGGCACGACCGCGGGCGGGTTCGCCGATGTGCGCCGCCAGCCGACCTGGGGTCAAAGGCGGCGTCATCGAGCCGGCTCAGCGACTCGATGCCGGCGTCGGGCGCCGCTCCAGGACGCCGTCTCGTAATCTCGGTCAGAGTCCAGGTCAGCGGCTGGTCGCCGTCGTTGCAGATGGTCAGCGGTGTAGGTCATCAGGCTGTCGGGGCACTGGGTCGATTCCAGCGCCAGCGGGCTCGACGACGATCAGCGACCCGGCCATGACCACGACCTGCTTGGTCGCGGTCGCCAGGCTGGCGCCGTCGCAGTTGGTGGCGGTCATGACCACGGTGTAGGTGCCGACCGCGGTGTAGGTGTGATCGACCACCTGGCCGCTGCCGTAGGTGCCGTCGCCAAAGCTCCAGTCGTAGGTGATCGCCGGCGAGCCGCCGGCCACCGAGCCGGTAAAGGTCGCCGGCATGCTGGGCCGCGGCGTCGACGGATCGACGGTAAAGTCGGCGCCCGACACCGGGATGCACGCTTCGCACTGGTCGAGCAGCGTCGTGTACGGGCTGTTGCTCCAGGTGGCGCCGTCGTACATCCGGCCGGAGACGGTCCAGAACTGGGTGCCGTCGCCGTCGCCTTCGGCGCTGTAGAGCATGTGGTCCAGCAGCGGCAGCCAGGTCCAGGTATCGGTCACGGCGTCGTACATCAGCGCGCCGTTGGAGGCGCCGGACGTGCTGCGACGGGTGGCCGCCGGTCAGGACCAGGAAGCGGTCGTGCTTGACGCCGTCGGCCGCGTTCAGCCACGTGGTAGGGCATGGAGGCGACGGCCGACCAGGTGTTGGCCGCCGGGTCGATAGACCTCGGCCGAGCTGAGGTAGCGGGGCTGCTGTAGCCGCCGGCGACATAGATCTTGCCGCCGATGACGCCGGCATGGAAGTAGCGGCGGGCGGTGGTCATGCTGGCCAGGGTCGAGTCCCAGGTGTCGGTGGCCGGGTCGTAGACCAGCATCGTCGCCTGGTAGGCGGTCGTGTAGCCGCCGATCACATAGTACTTGCCGCCCAGCTTGACGCTGGCATAGTTGTAGCGGGCGGCCGGCAGGGCCGCGCCGGTGGTCCAGGTGTTGGTGGTGATGTCATAGATGTACAGCGTGCTCTGGCGCGCTGCTCAGGTAGCCGCCGGCGCAGTAGATCTTGGCGTCGGTGCCGTGCCGATCTCCTCGCAGTCGATCCAGTAGCGCGCGCCGGGCATGTCGGCGCCGGCCGTCCAGGTGTTGGTGGCGATGTCATAGATGTCGAGCCAGGCCCGGGCGGCGCCCGTGGCGCCGATATAGCCATAGCCGCCGATCTTGTAGAGCTTGCCGTCATAGTAGACCACACCTGGGGCGCGCACCTCGCGGCCGACGGGCACGTTGGCGTAATCGGTGTAGCCGCTGGCCAGGGCGGCGACGGTCGTCGCCGTGGCCGTGGCCGTATAGGTGTTGGTGGCGTCGGCGGCGTTGACGGTCAGCACGTCGCTATCCCCGGTGGCAGCCGCCCAGGGGACGTGCACGGTGACGGCGATGGTCTCCGAGCCGTTGTTGGGGATGACGCCGGTGGCGGCCGGGCCGCTGGCCGGCCAGACGCTGGTGTAGGCCAGGTTGAAGCGCCTGGGCCACGCCGGTCTGGTTGACGACGTCGAAGTCGTAGACCACGTCGCTGCCGGGGCAGACGCTGCCGCTCTGGGACGCCGGGTCGAGGAACAGGCCGGTGGCGAGGGACCAGTCGTAGGTCAGGCCGTTGGCGGGATAGATCAGGTCGGTCAGGGTCATGCTGTCCGCGTTGGTCGTCCCGGCCACGGAGGTGGCCCAGCTTTGGCTGGCGTCCATCGTGCGGTTGTTGAAATCGGCGTTGCTGTTGCCGCGCAGCCCCACCTGTGGGCCGTAAGGCGGTGTCGCAACGTAGAGGACGGTGAACGGGCCGTAGACGACTTCAACCAGGTTGCTGGTCTCGTACAGCTTGATCTGGAAGTTGAAGTCGTCTCCCACATAGGTGGTGCCGTAGCGCTTGTAGTGCTTCCACTGGACGGTGAAGACACGGTTGGGGGCCGTGCCTTCCATCAGCGACCATCAGCTCCGAGGTTGTCGCGTTGCCCTGCAGGTCGCGACGCCAGGGCGGCGATGACGTTGTTGTACGCGCCGGTGCTGAGCGGGTAGTACGACGATGCCTACCGTGGGGCCCATCGCGATCCAGCCGTTGCTCTGGATGCTGACCTGGGTATAGTCGACGTTGTTGTAGCGGAAGGTAAAGCCGAGGTCGATGGCGGCAAAGCTCTGGTCGTCGTTGGCGTTGGTGCCGTGCACCGTGCCGCTGACGATCTCGGTGTAGGTGCCGCTGCTGGAGGAGAATGTGTACTGCGCGGCAACGGCGTCGATGCCGGCCTGCGAGTCCGGCTCGCCGGCCCTGGGCCAATAGCGCCCCTTCGGGCTCTACCACTGTCGTCGGCTCATCCGCCGCCGCAACGGCGGTCAGGAGGCCCAACAGCAGCAGGACAGTCAATAGAATTGCGAATAAACCACGCAACTTCATAGCTCTCAGTGCTCCTTTCTTTTTGGCAAACAGATTTGACTCGAGAGTAATGGACAGTCGATAGCTGTGGTTTGGGCTCGCTCACCTCCTTTCTCATTGTCGTTCTGCCTGCGCCCTGCGTGGTCATCCGACCAGGGACCCAAAGGTCTAGCGCAGCGAAGAATCTCGTCGCTCCCCCACGGATCAGTCAAGGTGCCGAGGATACTGTCCGGGTTCGAGTCAGGAGGAACAAAAAAACCGGGCTCAGGCGGCGCGGCGATGCTCACGCATCGCGCCGCCCGGTCCCGGTCCAGTCTCCAGGCGTTGTGCGATTGGGGATAATAACAGGCCAGCTTGTGATCCCGGCGCTGTGTGGCATCCTCGGCGGTTTCTCCCCTCTTCGGGTCGGGATTCCTCCCGGCCAACACAACCCCATTATACCCAAACTCCCGCCTGTTGTCAACTCCGATACCTGACGGGAGTGTCATGAGCGTAGGGTAGTCGTAGAGCAGGCATCCAGCACACCGGCCCGATCTGTGGTATCCTATCACTCGTAGCACATGGCATGGCCCGGGGCGGGCGAGCAACCTCAGACCAGGGACTGCATCCGTGCAGAACCATCGGTCCGAGTTCATTAAGGGCCATGCCCAACATTGGAATCTCTTCTCCTCCTTTTGACGGAGAGCCAGGGGTATGGGGCCACCCCTGGCTCTCTCGGTTTGTCTGCCGTCTTGCGCCTCCCTCACTTTTTGTCTCAGTTCAGCAAAGTATGGTACAATGCGCTGCTGCTGAATTGAAAGCTGGATAGCTATCGCTTATGAAAGGAACCATTAGATGAAGATCAAGTACCTGCTCGCATTGGCCCTGATCGCGCTGGCCATCGCCGCCTGCGGCACGCCGCCGCTGTCCACCCCGACGCCGGAAGGCTACGTGGAGCCGACTGTGCCTGCCCCTACCGCGACCACCGACCCCACCATCGCTGCGACCACCGAGACGACCGCCACCGTCGGCGGCGTCGACGTCGCAATGGCCCTGGTCAAACCGGTAGAAGGCGCGCTGGCCACGGTCAACGGCCAGGAGATCACCTGGGCCGATTATGAGCCGGAGCTGTTCCGGGCCCTGCACGTGGTCACCGTGCAGTATGCCGTGGACTGGAACCAGGCCGACAACGTGGCCCTCATCCCGCAGCTCCAGGACCAGATCCTCCAGAATGTTGCCGATCGCGCCCTGCTCCGCCAGCTGGCCGTCCAGGACGGGTATGTCGTGACCGACTCTGACCTGCAGACCCGCGATCATATCGGACACGGCCGACATCATGGCCAGCGGCTATTTTAGCTCTTTCGTCCAGTATCAACAGGATTATGGCCTCACCGACGAGTACTTTGCCCGGCTGGTGGAAGATGAGCTGATCATTGAGCATTTCACCGACAAACAGACCCGTGCCCAGCCAGGAAGAGCAGGTCCACGCCCGCCACATCCTGGTCGCGACCGAGGAAGAGGCCAAGGCGCTGCTCGCCCGCCTGGCGGCCGGCGAGGATTGGGCGGCGTTGGCTGCCGAGCTGTCGACCGACACCGGCAGCAAGGACAACGCCGGCGACCTGGGCTGGTTTGGCCGCGGAGTGATGGTCGAAGCGTTCGAGACGGCGGCTTTTGCCCTGGAGGTAGGTGAGACCAGCGACCTGGTGCAAAGCGACTATGGCTATCACATCATCCAGGTGCTGGAAAAAGGCATGAAGGACCTGGACGATGCGACTGTTCGCTCACAAAGCAGCAGGAAGCCTTTCAGACCTGGTTTGACGAGCAGAAAGCCAAAGCGAACATCACCATCGCCGTCCAGTTCGCCCACAATAGTACCCGGTCCTCGTTCAGTGTGGAGTTTGAGAGCCGCCACATGGCGGCTCTCAAACCCACACCTTGTAATCTCCGATTTGACATTTTCGCCCACCGGCTGTACAATGGCCTCAGTTATTGCAAAAGATTCGCATTTGCAGAAACGGGGATGAGAGGAACGCGATGGATGACCTGGCGATTGCCGGCGAGCGCCGCCTGCGGGCTGCAACAGGCGGATCACGCCGCAGCGGCGGCTGATCCTGGACATCGCTGGCCCAGGCCGGCGGCCACCTGGACGCCGGCGAGATCTATGAGCGCGCCCGGCTGCGCGATCCGCGCCTCAGCCTGTCCACCATCTACCGCACGCTGGCCGCCCTGAAGGCGAGCGGCGCCGTCCGCGAGCTGCACCTCGACCAGGAACACCACCACTACGAGCTGGACAACCAGGATCGCCACTCCCACCTGGTCTGCCTGGAATGTGGCCGGGTGATCGAGGTCGACAGCGAGCCCTTTGCCCAGGTGGCCCAGGCCGTGGGCCAGGCCCACGGCTTTGACGTCGCCGCTGCCCAGGTGGAGCTGACCGGCCTGTGCGCTGATTGCCGGCAAAAGCAGATCTGACGGCCGACCTAGTCTCGCGGGAAACCTGCCCGGTTTTAGATTTGCCCAGTACTATTGCAAGTGATTCGCAATTGCATTTAGCCAGAAAGAGTGGAAGAATGGAAGACACAAGGGTTGAAACGAGACAAGCTCAGCGCCGTGCCCGGCGGCGAGTCGGCGCGCATCCGCCGGCTGACAGGCGGGCAGGCCTTCCTCAGTCGCCTGGCGCCCCTCGGCTTTATCCCGGGCGCCCGGCTGCACGTGATCCAGAACCTCGGGCCGGGGTCCGCTCCTCGTCGCCGTGTGTGACACGCGGGTGGCGCTGGGTCGCGGCGAAGCCGACAAGATCCTGGTCGAGCGGTTGGCCGGAGAGGACGATGACGATGGAAGCGCCTGAGCCGGACGCACACGGCCGGCCTGGCGCCGGCAGGCTCGGCCGCCACTCCGCTCCGCTCCACGGCGGTCCCCTTCGGGGGGACCATCGCGGCCAGGTAGCTCTGACCGTGGCCCTGGCCGGCCAGCCGAACGTCGGCAAGTCGACCGTCTTTAACCTGCTGACCGGCCTGAGCCAGCACGCCGGCCACTGGCCGGCGGGAGGCCTCGAGCAAAAGACCGGCACCTGCCGCCACGACGGCGCGGCGCTGCACGTCGTGGACCTGCCCAGCGTCCACAGCCTGACCGCCAACTCGCTGGAGGAGCGGATCGCCCGCGACTATATCATCGCCGGCCGTCCAGACGTGGTCGTGGTCGTGGCCGATGCGGCGGCCCTGGAGACCAGCCTCTACCTCCTGGCCGAGCTGCTGTGCCTGCCGGTGCCGGTAGTGCTGGGGCTGAACATGCTCGACTCTGCCGGGCGGCAGGGGCTGCACCTCGAGCCTCACGTCCTGGAGGCCGCGCTGGGCCTGCCGGTGGTGCCGATGGTCGCCGCCAGGAACCAGGGGGTGCGCGAGCTGGTCGAGGCCGTGCAGCGGGTGGCCTGCCAGACGGCAGCCTACGCGCCCCATCGGCCCGAGATCAGCCCCGATCATCGCCCCGTATTGGCCGAGATCCAGCGCCTGATTGCCGGCCGGGTGCCGTCGCCCTACCCTGAAGACTGGGTGGCGCTCAAGCTGCTGGAAGGCGACGCCGAGATCACGCCCATGATGCAGGCCCGCCTGGCCGGACCGGTGGGAGCCGGTGCATGCCCTGCTGCGGCAGCACGAAGACGCCATCCTGGCCGTCGCCGGCGGCCGCTACGCCTGGATTGGCCGGATGGTCCGGGCGGCGGTGATCCACCCTCAAGCCGGCCAGGTGACCTTGACCGACCGGCTGGACCGGGTCGCGACCCATCCGGTGTGGGGGCTGCTGGTCCTGGTGGCCATTGTCGGCCTGCTCTTCTGGGTGACCTATCGCCGTCGGCACGCCGCTGCAGCAGTGGCTCGACACCCACCTGGTGCAGGCCGGCGCCGGCCTGCGTGCGAGCCTGGCTGCACGGCGCGCCGCCCTGGCTGTCTGGCCTCCTGGCCGACGGCGTGATCGGCGGGGCGGGGACGGTGGTCACGCTGCTGCCGATCCTGGTCATCTTTTTTGCCCTGCTGGGTGTGCTGGAAGATTCGGGCTACCTGGCCCGGGCGGCCTATGTCATGGATCGCTTCATGCACCTGATGGGGCTGCACGGCAACAGCTTTCTGCCCCTGTTCATGGGCTTTAGCTGCAATGTGCCGGCCGTGATGGGCTCGCGCATCGTCGATTCGCCCAAGGCGCGGCTGCTGACCATCATGGTGACGCCGCTGGTGCCCTGCGCGGCCCGCCTGACCGTGCTGGCCGTTCTGGCGCCCTTTTTCTTTGGCTCTTACGCCATGTGGGTCTCGCTGGGGTTGGTGGCGCTGAGCCTGGCCCTGTTGGTGGTCATCGGCGTCGCCCTTCACGAGCTGGTCTTGGGCGGCGAGCACGTGGCCTTCATCATGGAGCTGCCCCTCTACCACCTGCCGCATCCGCGCAGCATCGCCCTGTCGGTCTGGCAAAAGATCGTCGATTTCCTGCAAGGAGGCGGGCGGCGTTATCCTGATCGTCTCGGTGGCCGTGTGGGCTCTGTCCACCCTGCCCGGGGGCGGCATCGAGGCCAGCTATCCTGGCAGCCATCGGCCGGACGCTGGCCCCGGTGGGGGCGCTGATGGGGCTCAATTGGCAGATGATGGTCGCCCTGCTGACCAGCTTTGTGCGCAAGGAGAACACCATCGCCACGCTGGGCGTCCTGTATGGCGCAGGCCAGGGCGGGGCCAGTCTGGGTGCGGCGCTGCAGGCCGCCCTGACGCCGGCTGCGGCGCTGGCCTTTTTGACCATGCAGGTGCTGTTCATCCCCTGTGTGGCCACGGTGGCGACCATCAGCCAGGAGACAGACTCGTGGCGCTGGACGATCTTGAGCGTTGTCCTGCTCCTGGTCGTCTCGTTCGCCATGGGCATCGTCGTCTATCAGGTGGCGAGTTCTGGGCATTCTGGATCGGGAGAGACGATGTTAGAAAAGCTGCTGCAACTGGTGGGTGAGGGGGGACTGCACAGCTACGACGACCTGGCGGCGCGGCTGGGTGCGTCCCGCCCGCTGGTCGAGGCCATGATCCAGCGACCTGGTCCGCCTCGGCTACCTGCGGCCGGCCGTTGGCGCCTGCGCGAGCTCGCCGGCCTGCCGGGCCGGCTGCGGGCGGGGCGGCTGCGGCAGTGTCGGGGCCGGCCCGCTGTGGACCCTGACCGAGAGAGGGGCCAAGGCAGCCGGCCACTCCAGCCCCTAACCTCCAGCTTCCAACCTCAAACCAACGACCGCCCGTCCAGCTCCGGCGGGCAGGCCACACCCATCAAGCTCAATACCGTCGGCATGACGTTGACCACCGAAAAGCGCGTCTGCGGGATCTCCTTCCCCGCCACGTACAGCATGGCGTCGTCGTAGGTGTGCATCCCCACCAGCTCGTCGCCCTTGAAGGTGAGCGTCTCCTTGTACAGCGGCCCCTTGGGGTCGTAGCCGTCGTAGGGAGCCAGGATCAGGTCGGCTGCCTGCTCCAGACATGGCCCGTGGTACAGCTCCTCGCGCCGGAAAGCGGCCTGGAAGATCCGCTCGCCGCTGTCGGGATCGCGCAGCTCCAGCGCGGCGGCGGCGATCTCGTCGCGCAGCGCCTCGTACTCGGCGCCGGGCGCCACCCAGCCGTCCTCGCTCCCGGCCCTTGACCCGGATGAACACCCGCCCCGGATCCAGGCTGTAGGCCGCCGAGGCTGGGATCGATCGCGTCCAGGCCGGCCTTGGGGTCGGGCGGCACGCTGCGCAGCTTGAGCCAGCCCCGGTCCATCAGCCAGCGGTTGACGTACACCTCTTTCTTGATGGTGCAAAAGCCGTGGTCCGACATCCACACCAGCGTCGTGTCCTCGCCCAGCTTGCCGGCCAGCTTGCCCAGCATGTCGTCGATGCGCCGGTAAAAGTCATAGAACGCCGGCGCGTAGACCGGGTGCCCTTCCTCCATCTGCTGCCACAGAAAGTGGTGCAGCCGGTCGGTCTCCATGACGTGGACGTGCAAATAGTCCCACGGCTCGTGGTCGAACAGGTGGAACAGGGTCCGGATGCGGGCGTCGAGCGCGGCGTTGACCTCTTGCAGCGCCAGCTCCTTCGATTCGCGGGCTTTCCACGGATCGGCGTCGATGATATAGCCCAACGACTTGAGCGTCGGGACGTAGGAGGGCGGATAGACCGCCTTGTCCAGGCTGGGGCTCAGGAAGCAGCCGACCAGGATGCCGTTCACCTGGCGGGGCGGGTAGGTGACCGGCACGTTGACGACGATCACCCGCTTGCCGGCGTCGCTCAGCACCTCCCACAGCGTCTGGGCCTTCATGTGGCGCGAGGTGGGGATGAACTGCTTGTAGGTCGCCGGGTCGCGGTCGACAAAGCCAAAGATGCCGTGCTTGCCGGGGTTGACCCCGGTCATCATCGTGCTCCATGCCACCGACGACACCCACGGCCACACCGAGTCCATGCGCAGCAGGCTGCCCTGCCCGGCCAGCCGGGCCGCGTTGGGCGCCCGCCCCTCGGCGATCAGCCGCTGCATAAAGGTGTAGGGCGTGCCGTCCAGGCCGATGAACACGACCCGGCGCTCTTTTTTCTTGCCGCGCAGCTTGCCGAACAGCCCATGGCCGTTCGCTCCTCGCGCAGCCCTAAGGTTTGCCAAACCCTTAGGGTCCGAGATTCTACAGATACCCAGCGCCGTCAGCCGCGCCTCGATGGCCGCCTCTTCTTCCGCGGTGTACGGCGGCAGCTCCTCCTCGGCGCCGGCGGCACGTAGCCCAGCTCCTCCAGCTTGTGCACGATCTTGGCCAGGCTGTCCTCGATCGTCTCCTTGCCAGAGTCGATCATCACCTCCGGGTTCTCCGGCGCCTCGTACGGGTCTGACACGCCGGTAAAGTTGGGGATCTCGCCGGCCAGCGCCTTCTTGTACAGCCCCTTGACGTCCCGCGCGATCAGCGTCTCCAGCGACGCATAGCAATACACCTCGACAAAGTTGCCGATCTCCTGGCGCGACTTGGCCCGCACCGCGCGGTAGGGCGAGATGAACGAGCACAGCACCGCCACGCCGTTGCGCGTCAGCAGCTTGGCCACAAAGGTCACCCGCTCGATATTCTTGTCCCGGTCCTCCTTGGAAAAGCCCAGGTCGCGGGTCAGCCCCTGCCGGACAATGTCGCCGTCCAGCCGCTCGACCTTCAGCCCGCGCCGCCGCAGCTCCTCTTCCAGGCGGAGGGCCAGCGCCGTCTTGCCCGCCCCCGACAGCCCGGTAAACCAGACAGTTACCCCTTTTTGCTCCACGATCTTGTCACCTCACTATCATCTTATGCAAACGATTGTCCCCTGATATCCGCCGGGATCGGCAGATCCATCAGATCCAGCACCGTCGGCGCTACGTCCATGCACGCGCCGCCGGGCGGCCCGCCCCTGGGCCTGGACCGCCGGGTTGTAATAGATGTACAACCCCTGCTGGGCGTGGTTGGCGTCGTCCGGCGCGGTGTCCCGCTCTGTGGCTGTAGATGCCGTCCCAGCCCAGGCTGGCCACCGACCGCCAGCCCATCTTGCCCAGGTAGGCGATCAGGTCCGGGGGGATATTGTTGACCTCCCGGTAGATCTCCTGCGGCTTGAAGCTGATCGAGCCGAGGTTCTGGCCATCCGGCCCGCAGATGGCGGCGATCCCGGCGGCCAGCTCGTCGCGGAGCCGCTCATAGTCGGCCGGATCGACGATCCCCTCCGGCTCGCGCCCTGCGACGTTCAGATACACCCGCGCGTAATAGCCGCCCGCGGCCCAGGCCTTGGTCCGGCTCCAGTCCACCTCGCACTTTTCCAGGGGCACGATCCCCTCCGGCTGGTGCTCCAGCACCAGGTAGCCCTCCCGTTTCAGCCACTCGTTGATGCAGATGCCGCCCATCATCGGCTGGGCGCCGTGGTCCGACACGACCAGCACCGCCGTATCGCTTGGGCCGCCCGTTCTGGCAGCCGGGTGGCCAGCTCCAGCCACTCGCCGATCTGGCCGTCGATGTGGACATAATAGTCGTGGATGGCGTTCTCGTAGCGGTTGCCCGGCTGGTACCTGGGGTGGCGCGGGTCGATGAACTTCCACATGCCGTGGTGGATGCGGTCCACCCCCATGTCCACGTGCATGAAGAAGTCCCACGGCCGGCCGGTCAGCAGGTGCTTGACCACGGCGTGGTGCTGGTCGGTCATCTGGTAGATCTGCGCCAGCAGGTGATCCGGGTCCTCGGTGCGGAACTGGGGCACATCGACCATATACTCGCCGCCGATCAGCCCTTCGATCTCCTGCTTCAGCTCCGGCGGGTAGGTGTACTGGCTGCGTGTGCTGGGGGTCAGGAAGCAGCTGATCATGTGCCCCGTTGACCGGCTTGACCGGGTAGGTCTGCGGCACGCCGACCGTGATCGCCTGCTTGCCTGCCCGCGAGACGATGTCCCACACCCGGTCGGCCTTGACCGCCTGGCCGGTGGCGATGGTCATCGCCTCGTAGGAATAGTCGGCCCGGTTGCGGAAGTCGTAAAAGCCGAGCTGGCCGGGGTCCTTGCCCGACATCATCGACGCCCAGGCCGGCACCGTCATGGCCGGGATGGTGCTGGTCAGCTCGCCATAGGTCCCGCCGTCCATCAGCCGGCGCAGGTTGGGCAGCTCGTCGCGCCACCGGTCGAAGACCAGCGACGGCTCGGCGCAGTCCAGCCCGACGACCAGGACCCTCATTTTCCTTCCTGTTCTTCCTCCCCGGCCTGTGGGGCCGGGGCTTTCTTGGCCCGGATGCCGTCCATCAGCACCTTGGAGACCTCGGGCCGGGTGAACTCCTCGGGCAGCATCTCGCCCCGCTCCAGCATCTGCGCGCACCTGGGTGCCGCTCAGGAAGACCCAGTCCTCTTTGCCGTGAGGGCAGGTCTTGGCGCTGACCACCGCCTCGCACTTTTTGCAGTAGAAGGTGTGGTCGAAGAAGAGGGGCTGGATGCCCAGCTCGCCCGGCTGGAACTCGTCAAAGATATAGTGGGCGTCGTAGGTGCCATAATAGTTGCCCACGCCGGCGTGGTCGCGGCCGACGATAAAGTGGGTGCAGCCATAGTTCTTGCGGGCGATGGCGTGAAAGATCGCCTCGCGCGGCCCGGCGTAGCGCATCGCCGCCGGAAAGACGCCCAGCAGCACCCGGTCGGGCGGGTAGTAGTCGCGCAGGATGGCCTGGTAGCTGGCGATCCGCACGTCGGCCGGGATGTCGTCGGCCTTGGTCTCGCCCACCAGCGGGTGCAGGAACAGCCCGTCGACGATCTCCAGCGCCATCTTCTGGATGTACTCGTGGGCGCGGTGGATCGGGTTGCGCGTCTGGAAGGCGACGATCCGCCGCCAACCCCGCGAGGCGAACATCCGCCGCGTCTGGGCCGGCTCGTGCCGCAGCTCGGGGAACTCGGTCTCCTTGGGACCGTTGACCATGAACACCTCGCCGCCCAGCAGCGTATTGCCCGTAGCGGTACAGCCGGGCCACGCCGGGATGGGCCAGGTCGGTCGTCTTGTACACCTCGCGCGCCTCGCGCTCCTTGTCGGCCGAGGAACTTTTCCTCGATGGTCATGATCCCCATCAGGTGGTCGCCGTCGACCAGCGCGATCTCCTGCCCCTCCCGCAGCCCTGCGGCCACGTCGTCGGCCACCGGCAGGGTCACCGGGATGCTCCACGCCAGGCCGTTGGCCATGTGCATGGTGTCGATCACGCTGTCATAGTCGGCCTTGGTCATAAACCCGGTCAGCGGGCTGAGCGCGCCGATGGCGATCAGTTCCAGGTCCGACACGGCCATGCGGTGTGAGCTGCACCTGGGGAAAGGACCTGGCCCGTTCCAGGGCCGCCTCGCGCAGCTCGCCGCGCAAGGTCCGATTTATCAACTGCCCGCCGTGGGGCGGGATGCTGCCAACCGTTCTGGACATCGTTTCACTCCTGATGTCAAGGCTTGACAAAAAAAGATGAACCGCCTGGGACTGCCCCGGTTCACGACCGCGCCATTCTAGCAGAAAGGATACCCCTTGTCAATTTGATTCCTCGCACTGGCACTGGGCCGGCGCGACCGATGCAGCAGAGCCCTATTCCGGCTTGTCCGTCCCTGCTGTTGCTGGTTCTGCTTCTTCAGCGGGCTGCTTCTCCTCGCCGGCCCGTTTTTTGCGTTTCAATGCTTTGAAAGGCCTGGCAACCCGTTTCCTTACACCGGCAACCCCGGCGCCCACCCGCCTGCCGGCGCCACTGATCGCGTCTCCTGCCTTGCGACGCGGGCCAAGTCGGCCGAGGCTCCGCCGTCATGTGCGGCTGGCCCAGCTCGCGCCGCAGGCCAGGCCGTGCCGGTAAGCATCGCCAGCCTCGGCCGGGTGGCCCAACCCCGCCAGGGCGTGACCCAAGTGGGTCACCGCATACGCCTCGATTTCGCGGTCGCCAAGCTCTTGAGCGATCTCCTGCCCACGCCGGCTGTACTCTCGGCGACCTGGTCTTCCCCCCTGTGACGGCAGAGCAGGCCCAGGTTCGCCGGCACCTCACCCTCCTGTGACCGGATGCTCATGCTGCGGGCGACTTTCGAGCGAGGCCTCATGGTGATCCCGAGCGCCCGAGTAATCACCTCGCAGTCGCAGACGGTGCCGAGTTTGCCGAGTGCATTTGCGCTCGTCCAACCGGTCGCCAGCTCGCGTGCAAGCCGCAGTCGACTGGCCGCAGTACTCGGCAGCAGCGGAGTAGTCACCCTGCTGGGCCGAGGCGAGACCCAATGAGGTGAGGCTCTCGCCCCAGTCGCCGACCGCCGCAGGGCCAAGGCTGAAGTAGGCCTGGGCGCGTTGGCCAATGACGTAGGTGAACAGGATGTTGCTCCCGGCCGAAGCGGCCACGCCGATCACGGGGATGGCTTTGGTGATCGACTCTTTCGGCCAGGCGCTCGCTAACCTCTTCGGCGATCCGCTGGCCGGCCTTGCGAAGAACCTGGTTGGCCCCGGCGCTGATGCCGGTGACCAACAGGACCGTGTTCCGCTTGTCTGCGGGGCCAAGCCTGTGCTTGTACAGTGCAGCGATTTCGAGCACCAGCTCCGCTTGCAGCTTGAATGTCCAGGCGATGTCGGCTGCCACGCCAAAGGTCAGCGCCACCAGGGTTCCCAGCCCGGGCACCGCGGCTGCGCCAGACGTAATGAGCCCTACGGCGCCTGTCTGCATGCATTTCTGCTTGACGAGCACTTCGACCAGCTCCTCCGTCGAGGCGCCGGGACGGGCTTTGGCCAGACGCTGCACGCGGCGCGCTGCTGCTTCCTCGTCGACGTCATTGATGGCGTCCGTCATGAATTGCCAGGGCCGTCCAGCGCACGCTGCGGCTGTTTGGCTTCCGGCGTCTCGTCAGTCTGATTTCAGCGTCGCCCTGCCGCTTCTTTTCTTGTATTGTCGCGTCCAGCACAGCTGCGCTTTGGCTTCCGGCTTGCGTCTGATTCGAGTTGTCGGTCATATCTGATCACCACCCCTGCACCGACTTTTTCGGGCGAGGCTGCGCCAGGGTTATTGTAGCACGCTTTGCGACACCGGTCAACCACTCAGTGCCCCACCTCCACCAGTGCCTGGCCCGACAGGACCAGCAGCTTTCTCAGGCGGCCGGCGTTCTCCTCGGTGATCGCTCCCTGCGCCAGCTTGGCCTCAACGTCGCCGGTGAGCTGCCCCAGCACCTCGCGAAACGGCAGATAAGCATCTCCCACGCCTGCCTGAGCATCGCTCTGCCCCACAGCCACGGCCAGGTCCCCGTACTGCCCCTGAGCGCGACGTGCAAACTCGCCGACCAGGGTCGTTTTGCCGCTGCCGGCCTCGCCGGTCACAAAGCATACCATTCCCTGGCCGGCCAGCGCCTGCTTGAGAAAGCCGTCGAGCTGGGCCAGCTCCCGCTCGCGCGCGACAAAGATCTGTTCCTCCATTCTTGACCCTCTTTTCCATCAGCTTTACAGGGTTTGGAACTTCTGAGCATCCATAGCAGCGGCAGTAGCCTGTCTTACGTCGTCCGTCTAGTCCGTTCTCGAACTCTGTTGACAGCTCCTCTTATCTCCTCCACCCCAACAGGTACGCAGCGACGACAAACACCCCGCCGGCCAGCGCCCCGCCGCCGGCCAGGTAGGCCAGCGTCGCCAGCGTCCCTCCGGCCAGGTTGCGGCCCACCAGCACAACGGCCAACAGCGCCCCGCCCGTCGCCAGTGACGCCACGGCCATCTGCCCGGCAAAAGGCCCCAGCGCCGCCAGGCGAAAGGCCGGCACCCGCCGCCCAAACAGGATCAGCAGCGCCAGCACCTTCAGCGTCTTGGCGACCGTCGTCGCCAGGGCGATGCCGCCCAGGCCGAAAGCGGCCATCAACGGCGGGATGAGCGCCACGTTCAGGGCAAAGGCCGCTACATCGGCCAGCACCGGCGTCAGGGTGTTCTGCTGGGCGTAAAAGAACCGCACGGCGATGATCTCCAGGGCAAAGGGCAACAGCCCCAGGCTGTAAAAGAGCAGCGGCCCGGCGGTCAGTTGCGTCGAGGCGGCGTCAAAGGCGCCGCGCTCGAGCAAGATGCGGATGAACGGCTCGCGGAGCGCGATCAGCCCCGCCGTCACCGGCAGGAAAATGAGCGCCATCGCCCGGATCGCTCCGCTCAGCGTTCGGGCCAGGGCCTGGCGGTCCTGGCTGGCCGCCATCTCGGCCGAGAAGGGGAACAGCACCAGTCCCAGGGTGTAGGGCAGGATCGTGGTCAGCGTCTCGCCGATCTTGCGCGCGTAGGCCAGCGCCGACACCCCGCCCACGCCCACCTTGCTGGCAAAGGCATTGTCCACCAGCGGCCCGATGAACAGCGAGAAGAACAGCCCGGCGAACAGCGGCGCCGCCAGGCGGGTGGCCGTCCGCAGCGGGGGAAAGCTGGGATCGAGCGCCTGCCGGATCGCGCCTAGACTCAAGCCGGTCCTCTGCCGGGCAGGAGGATCTTCGCTCCCGGCCGGGCCCCGCTCCAGTATGCCGCGCCGCAGCAGGCCTAGGCCTTCGATGAACAGCTTGCCGATCGCGCCCACGACCACGCCCAGTGCCAGGCTCGCCACACGGCCAATCGCCAGGAAAAGCACCAGCGGCGCAGTCCGGAAGCTTGCCTCGCCCACCGCCGGCAACGCGAACCGTTTCTGGGCATGCAGGGTGGCCGTAGTCAGCGTCGACAGTCCCAGGAACAGCAGCGCCGGCATCGCCAGGCGGGTCAGCCGGATCGCCATCTCCCGCTGTGGGCCGCTGAAACCGGGCGCGGCAACCGAGATTAGCGGGGCAGCGGCGGCTATCCCGGCGGCCGTCGCCACGCCCAGCAGCAGAATCAGCCAGGTGCCGGCCGCCCAGAACAGTCGCCGGGCGTCGCGCTCCGAGTCGCGCAGCGTGCGCAGGAAGGTGGGCAGAAACGCCGGCTCGATCACATCGCGCAGGACGATGTAGGCGCTGAACGGCAGGCTGTAGGCCACCAGGTAAGCATCCACCTCGACGCCGGTGCCGAAAAAGTAGGCCAGCACCAGCTTTTCGACGAACCCCAGCCCTCGGACCACCACCCCGAGCAGCGCCAGCCCCACCGTCGCCCGGACGATCCGGCTCACCCCGTCGCGTCTCTCGGGTTGTGTCTCCGCTTCCTTCTCTCCCACGTCTCCGTCCGGCCTGATTTCTGTCTGTGGAGATCGCACCTTACAGGATATGGTGTCTTCTCCGGATCGCCGCATCCACCTCCGGCTTGAGACCCGGCGCCTTGTGCTCGGCCAGCAGCTTCTCGGCCCGGGCGATGGCCCGGGCGCGGCTGTCCGGTTTGCCTGCTGCTTCCCAAGCCGGACGGGCCTGCCGGTCGGCAAGGGTCGTCTGGACAAGCTCGGAGCGCATGAAGCGCAGCGTGTGCGCATCCATCAGGTAATGGCCGCCTGGCCCCACGCGGTCGATAGCCTCGATCCCGAGCGATTCCTGCGTCACCTCCACCCCACGCAGCACGCGCAGCGCCAGGCCCCCGATCTCGTCGTCGATCACCGCCTGCTCCAGCGACACGGCGCTCATGTTCGTCACCATGCCGATCGCATGGTGGATATAGTTGCAGCCGCCCATCGCCGCCAGCAACAGCGTGGCCATCTTTTCGTATCCGGCCTGGGCATCGGGCAGCTTCGAGTCGCTCATGCCGCCCGAGCCATAGATCGGCACCCGGTAATAGTGGGCCAATTGGGCGGCGGCGGCCTGCATCATCCCAAACTCGACCGCACCTCCCAGGTAGCCGCCGGTGCGCAGATCTACCACGCCGGGAATATAGCCGGCCAGCACCGGCGTGCCGGGCCGCGCCAGTTGGGTGAGGACGATTCCGCTCAACTGCTCGGCGTTTAGCTGCACCAACGTCCCGGCCAGCGTCACCGGCGAGGTGGAACCGGCCATGGGCGCCGAAGAGAGCGCCACCGGCAATCCGTGGCTGCACCATTCCAGCAGGATCTCTGTCACTGCCGTATCGAGGTGCAGCGGGCTTACCATCCAGCTCGTAATCGCTGACACCAGAGGCCGCTCGCGCAGTGCATCCGGGCTGCCGGCGATCTGTGGTTGCCATGTCTATGACGGCCCTCGCCCCGCTCACCGAGTTGACGCCGCCCATCACATGCTTGGTGCTGTTGGCCAGGCAGGCGTAGAACCGGTTGACGGGCACCACCTCTTCAGGTAGATCGGTGGGATAGAGGGGGATAACGATAAAATCACAGTGGGGCAGTGCATCGACGAGCCTGGCCAGTTCCACCAGGTCGCACAGGGTACCAGGCCGGACCGTATCTGCACCCGGATCCAGGACTGCGGTGGGAGAGCCGCCGGTGCCGGCATAGACCCGCTTCCCTTCCAGCATCACATCGTGGGCAGGGTCGCGGCCGGCCAGTAGCACTCGAGACGGCGCCGTCTGCAGCGCCGCCTCCACCATCGCCGGGGTGATGAACACCCGGTCCCCCCTCACCCTTGCCCCGCCCTGCCGGTACAGGGCCAGCGCTGCCTCACTCTCCACCTGGATTCCGGTGCGTTCGAGGACGGCCAACGACGCCTGGTGAATCTGCTGGATCTGAGTCTGGGTCAAAGGCTGATATTGTCCACCCAAGGGGCCGGGTCGTGGCATGCCGCTACCTCTCCAATGGCCGGGCGGGCTCCCTCCCCTCTTCTCGGAAAGGGCGCCGCCCGGCATTCTGTTATTTGGCGATCAACACCAATACGGATTGGACCACAAGGGCAGCATCTGCCCAATGCCCTGCGCGCGGGCTGCCCGGTAGACCCGGTACGCCTCGCACACGTCGTGGATGCCCAGCCCGATCGGGTTGAAGAGTATCTTGTGCTGGCTGCTCTCCCGGCCGGGCGCCTTGCCGACGATGATGTCGCCCAGGTTGCTCACCTGCTCGCGGCTGACATACCCATCCCGGACGGCGCGGAAGGCAACGTCCACGGCGTGATGGGCCACCTGCTCATAGTCATCGCACACGATCCGGTCCAGCGTGCTGAGCACCTGGGCCGGGGTGTCCCAGAAGCTGACCTCACAGTGGAGCACCCCGGGCTTGTACCAATCGGCCTGCACGTACGGGAAAGAGCTGATCGTGGCAGTGATGAACACGTCGGACCCGCGGCATGCCTCCTCGGCGGTTCCGACCGCCCGGATCGCCACGCCCAGCTCGGCGCTCATCTTTTCGGCAAACGCCTTGGCCTTGGCCGGCTCCAGGTCAAAGACCCGGCCCTCCTTGAGATTGGGCAGAACCGCCCGCATGGCCATCGCCTGGGTGTGCATCTGCACACCCGCGCCGACCATGCCCAGGATCTCCGAGCCGGGCAGGGCCAGGTACTTGGCCGCCACGCCCGACGCCGCACCGGTGCGCATCGCGCTGACGATCGTGCCGTCCATGACGGCCAGGGGCAGCAACGTTTCGGGATCGTTGAGGATGATCAGGGCGTTGGCCCGCGGCAGGCCATGCTTGGCCGGATTGCTTGGCCTGGACGGGATCCACTTGATGCCGGCGATGCGCAGCTCGCCGCCCAGATAGGCGGGCATGGCCATGATGCGGCCGGTGGTCTCTTCAGTTTCAGGCCCGCCCCAGCGCAGCACCGGCTTGGGGGGCAAGATCGTTTCGCCAGAGGCGTGGAGCCGGAAAGAGGTCTCGATGGCCTGCACCGTCTCGTTCATCTTCAGACCGCCGGCGGCGATCACCTCCTCCTGGCTGAGATACAGGAACTCTACTTTCGACATGAAAGCCAATCCTCCTATGTTCTGACCAACCTCCTCCAACCTCCAACCCTATTCCACCGTCACGCTCTTGGCCAGGTTGCGCGGCTGGTCCACGTCGGCGCCGCGCCGCACCGCCATGTGATAGGCGAGGAGCTGCAGCGGCAGCACCGTCAGCACCGGCGTCAGCAGCGGCGACGTCTGCGGCACGTAGATGACGTGGTCGGCCTTGCTGCGGATGCACTCGTCGCCCTCCGTGGCCACGGCGATGACGGTCCCGTCGCGCGCCTTGACCTGCTCGATCTGGCTGATCATCTTGTCGTAGACGTTGTCCTGCACGGCGATGGCCACCACCGGCATCTTCTCGTCGATCAGGGCGATCGGCCCGTGCTTCATCTCGCCGGCCGGGTAGCCCTCGGCGTGGATGTAGCTGATCTCCTTGAGCTTGAGCGCCCCTTCCAGGGCGATCGGATAGTTGATGCCCCGCCCCAGGTACAGAAAGTGCTCCCGCTTGAAAAAGAGGCTGGCCAGCTCGTCGTACTCGTGGCCGTTGGCCAGCACCCGCCCGGCCAGCGCCGGCAGGGCCAGCAGCGCGTCCAGCAGCCCGTCCATCCGCTCCGGCCCGATCGTCCCCCGCGCCTGGCCCAGGTACAGCCCCAGCAGGTACAGATCCACCAGCGAGGCGGTGAACGCCTTGGTGGTGGCCACGCCGATCTCCGGGCCGGCGTGCATGTGGATCACCCCGTCGGCCAGGCGGGCCGCCTGGCTGCCGATGACGTTGACGATCGACCACAGCCGGGCCCCCTTGCCCCGCGCCTCCTCCATCGCCGCCAGCGTGTCCACCGTCTCGCCGCTCTGGGTGATGGCCAGCACCGCCGTCCGGTCGTCGATCAGCGGGTCGCGGTAGCGGAACTCGGAGCCGTAATCCACCTCGACCGGGATGCGGGCCAGCGCCTCGATCAGGAACTTGCCCACCAGCCCGGCGTAGGCCGACGTGCCGCAGGCGACGATCACGACCTTGTCGATCTGGCGCGCCTGCTCGGCGGTCAGGTTCAGGTCTGCCAGCTGAACCCGGCCCTGCCCAAAGTCTATCCGGTCGCTGATGGTGTGGCCGATCGTCTCGGCCTGCTCGTAGATCTCCTTCTGCATGAAGTGGCGATACTCGCCCTTGGCCGCCGCGGACCGGGTCCCAGGGGATGGTGTGCGCCTGCTTTGTGGACCGGGCGGCCGTCCAGGTCGGTGAACCGCGCGCCCGCCGGCGGTGACGACCGCCATCTCCCGGCTCTCCAGGTAGATCATCTGCTGGGTGTGCTCCAGGATGGCCGGCATGTCAGAGGCGACGAACATCTCGCCCCTGCCCACGCCCACCGTCACCCCGCCGGCGTTGCCCAGCCGGGCCGCGACCAGCTTGTCGGGCTCCAGGCTGCTCATGACGACGATCGCGTGCGCTCCCTGAATGCTGGTGCAGCATGCTGGCGGACCGCCGTCTCCAGGTCGGCGCCCTGCTTGCAGATAGCGCTCGACCAGGTGGACGATCACCTCGGTGTCGGTCTCCGAGGCGAAGCTGGTGCCCCTCTGCCTTGCAGCTCCTGGCGCAGGGTGCGATAGTTCTCGACGATGCCGTTCTGGATGACGACGACCTGGCCGGTGCAGTCGACGTGGGGATGGGCGTTGCTCTGGCGAGGGCTTGCCGTGGGTGGCCCAGCGGGTGTGCCCGATGCCGATCGTGCCGCTGATCGGCTCGGCCTGCAGCAGCTTCTCCAGGTTGGCCAGCTTGCCCACCGTCGCGGCGGACCTGCGATCTGGCCGTCCTGGATGGCGGCGATGCCGGCTGAATCATAGCCCCGGTACTCGAGCCGTTTCAGCCCTTCAAGAACGATGGGGGTCGCCTGGCGCGGCCCCACGTAACCGACGATGCCACACATGGGATATTCCCTCCTGTTAGCTTGGGATTATCGGCCACCGCGCTTGCCCTTTGTCCCGCCGGTCACCCGGCGGTTTTGTCTGGCGCGCTCATTCTCAGGAGGGGAAGGATCGGGCTGTGGCCGCAGCCCGGCAGGCATCCGCTGATCTCTCGACTTTCTCGCCCTTGGAATCAGGGCGATTAGCCCCGCCCTGCGGCGGGGAACCTGCTCCTCGTCAACTTGGTCACCTTGCCGTGACCAAGCTCCTGCGCTATCTTCCCCTATCGTGTTGCTTCCCGGTCAGCCTCCTTCTGCGGGCAGGTACATTATAGGGTCAACCCAAGGGAAAAGCAAGAATCGCACGCCCGGCACGCATAGAGAGGACCTGCCCTGTAACTAGGCTACATAAGCAGGGTGACAAGTTGACGCCGGACTGGATCAGTGTATAATATAGCCGCCGCCGGTGGCGAGCAATTTCAAGTAGCGAGGAGGTTTTTGTCCGATGGTCGTCATCACCGATGAATGCATCGAATGTGGCTCGTGCGAGCCTGAATGCCCGGAGGAGGCTATCAGCCCGGGCGACGGCAAGTACGTCATCAACAACGAACTGTGCGTCGAGTGCCTGACCTGCATCGACGTCTGCCCCAATGAGGCGATTGTCCAGCAGTAAAGCGAAACTGACACCAACCAGAAGCCCGGTTTCGGCGCCGAAACCGGGCTTCTGCTTTATCGCTGTCTATCTGGAAACCCGGTTTCGCCAGACCGGGCTTCTGTTCTACCTGCTGCACGCCGCCTCGCGTCCCTTCAGGAACGCCTGACGGTTCAACTCCAGGTACTTGGCCGGCACCCGCCCGGCGATGACCTCCAGCCAGGTCTCCTCCGGCACCTCCAGGAAAGCCGACAGCGCCCCCAGCAGCACAATGTTCGCCGCCCGCGCATTGCCCGCCGACCGGGCAATCTCGGCGCCGGGCACCAGGCAAAAGCGCTTGGTCGCCTGGCGGTAGACCGCCTCCACCTCCTCCTCCGTCGGATAGATCGCACCTCCCGACGTGACCGTGATCGGCCGGATCGCCTCGCTGTCCACGATGGCCAGTCCTCCCGGTTTCAGGTACTCGATGTAGCGCACCGCCTCGGCCCGCTCGAACACCAGGACCGCATCCGCCTCGCCCATGCCGATCAGCGGCGAAAAGACCTGTTCCGCGTTCCAGCGCACGTGCGTGTTCACGCTGCCGCCCCGCTGGGCCATGCCGTGCACCTCCGATTTCTTCACGTCGAGGCCGGCCGCCAGGCCGACGTCGGCCAGCACATTGCTGGCCAGGATCGTCCCCTGCCCGCCGACGCCGGCCAGCAGAAAGTTATAGCTTCCTCGTCATGGTGCACCTCTTCCAACTGCTCGCGGAACAGGATCGCGTGCCGCGGGCACACCTGCGCGCACACCTCGCAGCCGGTGCACAGCAGCGGGTCGATCTGCGCCTTGGGCCGCTGCGTCTTGGCGTCCAGCTCGTCGCTCTTGAGGATGGCCGGGCAGCCGATGCGGAAGCACATCGTGCAGCCGTTGCACGTGTCGGCCACCACCCGCAGCGGCAGCCACCGCCGGCGGGCCTCGGGCAGCAGCGCGCACTCGCGCCGGGCGATCAGCACGCTCGGGCCGTCGGCCTTGACAAACTCCTTGAGAGCCGCATCGACCGCCTTGACGTCGTAGGCGTCCACCGTCACCACCCGCTCGATGCCCAGCGCCCGCACCAGCGGCTCCAGCTCGATGGCCGGCGTCTCCTGCATCTGGAGCGTGTGGCCGGTGCCGGGGTTCTGCTGGTGGCCGGTCATGGCCGTCGTGCGGTTGTCGAGGATGATCGTGATCACGTTGCTGCGGTTGTAGGCCACGTTGACCAGCGCCGGCAGGCCGGTGTGGAAAAAGGTCGAGTCGCCGATGACCGCCACCATCCGCTCGCCGATGCCTGCCTGGGCCGCGCCGTGGGCCACGCCGATGCTGGCGCCCATGCAGCCGCAGGTGTGGACCGCCGACAGGGGCGGCAGCAGCGCCAGCGTGTAGCAGCCGATGTCGCCCGCCACCGGCAGCTTGCATCTTGCTCAGCACGTGGAACACGCCGCGGTGCGGGCAGCCGGGGCAGAGCACCGGCGGGCGGGGCGGAACTGGCGGCTTGTCCAGCTCCAACAGCGGCACGTGCGCCGACTTCGGGCAGCAGCCCGGCCTTGACGGCGCTCTCGCGCACCACGCGCGGGTCGAGCTCGTCGCAGATCGGAAAGATGCTCTTGCCCTCGCAGGCGATGCCCAGCAGCTTGATCTCTTCCTCCAGGAAGGGGTCGAGCTCCTCGATCACGATCAGCCGCTCGACGCGCGGCGGCGAACTCGCGGATCAGCCTCGGCGGCAGCGGATAGGTCATGCCCAGCCGCAGGATCGAGGCCTCGGGGAAGACCTCCCGGGCGTACTGGTAGGCCACGCCGCAGGTGACGATGCCCAGCGACCGTGATCGCCCCATTCGACCCGGTTGAAGGCGAATGTCTCGGCGAACTCGGCCAGCCAGCCGGATCCGCTCCTCGATCACCGGGTGGCGCTTGCGGGCGTTGGCCGGGCATCATGACGTACTTGGCCGGGTTGCGGGGGAACTTGTCCAGGGGCGGCTTGCCCTGGGCGATCAGCGTCTCGGCGTCCTCCGTCAGCTCCACCGCCGTGCTGGAGTGGCAGATGCGGGTGGTCAGCCGCAAGAAGACCGGCGTGTCGAACTGCTCGCTGAGCTCGAACGCCACGCCGACCATGTCCTTGGCCTCCTGGCTGTCGGAGGGCTCCAGGCAGGGGATGCGGGCGAACTTGGCATAGCGCCGGTTGTCCTGCTCGTTCTGCGACGAGTGCATCGCCGGGTCGTCGGCGGTGACGATCACCAGGCCGGCCTCCATGCCGGTCATCGAGGCGTAGAAGACAGAATCGGCGGCCACGTTGAGGCCCACGTGTTTCATGGTCGCCAGCGCCCGCCGACCGGCATAGGCCGCGCCCATCGCCACGTCCAGGGCCACCTTTTCGTTGGGCGACCACTCGGCATAGACGTTGGGGTAGCGGGCCAGGTTCTCCAGGATCTCGGTGCTGGGGGTGCCGGGATAGGCCGCGGCGACCTTCACGCCGGCCTCCCACGCTCCCCGGGCCACCGCTTCGTTGCCCGACAGCAATCGTTTCACGATGTCACCTCCCTCGGTGATGTCGGGCCGATTATACCATACAAGCCGGCCGGCTACAACCGAGCAGACTTCCGATGCCTCTCGAGATCGGAAGTCTGGTCCTGAATTTGCCTTTGGCCGATCCTGTGCTATACTATCCCCCGATTCGCCCCTGTAGCTCAGTGGATAGAGCAGCGGTTTCCTAAACCGCGTGTCGCAGGTCCGACTCCTGCCAGGGGTACTCTGCCTGCCATGGACGTCACCTTTTTCTTCCGCGGCCTGCTCATCGGCCTGTCGATCGCCGCGCCGGTTGGACCGATCGGCGTGCTGTGCATCCGCCGCACCCTGGCCGAAGGGCGCGCCGCCGGCCTGGTCTCCGGCCTTGGCGCAGCCACCGCCGACGCCCTGTACGGTTTCATCGCCGCCTTTGGCCTGACCTTCATCTCCGGCTTTCTGATCCGCCAGCAGGTCTGGTTTCGCCTCGTTGGCGGGCTGTTCCTGCTGCTACCTGGGGATCAAGACCTTGCTGGCCAAACCGGCTGGCCCGGCTACGCCGGCCCCGGCCGGAGGGCGAGGCCTGTTGGCCGCCTACACCTCCACCTTGTTCCTGACCCTGACCAACCCGATCACCATCCTCTTTTTCGCCGGCATCTTTGCCGGCCTGGGCGCGGCCGGCGGCGGCAGTTACGCCTCGGCGGCGATCCTGGTCGCCGGAGTGTTCGCCGGATCGGCCCTGTGGTGGCTCACCCTGAGCGGCCTGGTCAGCCTGTTCCGCACCCGGTTCGATGCCCGCGCCCTGCGCTGGGTCAACCGGCTGTCGGGGGTGGTGATCGTGGGCTTTGGCCTGGCCGCCCTGTTCAGCTTGAAAGGATAG
>CAVVMX010000016.1:0-65110 GCA_963749455.1 uncultured Chloroflexia bacterium | reverse complement strand
GCCCTCCCAGCAGGCGTATCAAATGCCTTTGCTCTATGTGGTTTCTCGTTTCGGCTTGACGCACACCATAAACTGCTGTACAATCAGGAAAACGTGGCGGGGCAAGGAGGGACGATGATCGGCACGTTGCTCAACAACCGCTACCGCCTGGAAGCCGAGCTTCGGCGAGGCGGCGCGGGTGTGGTCTATTGCGCTCACGATACACGCTCGATCGCGACGTGGCCGTCAAGCTCCTCTCCGCAGCCGTCCTGACCACCGAAAGCCGGGCGCGGCTGCTGCGCGAAGCGCGGTCCGCCGCTCAGCTGAACCACCCCAACATCGTCTCGGTTCATGATGCCGGCGAAGCGATCTGCCGAACGGCGAGGGCTCCATCCCCTTTGTAGTGATGGAGCTGGTCGAGGGCCCCTCGCTCCACGAGCGCCGCCCATCCGGCCTGGACGACATCCTGGCCATTGCCGTCAGGTCTGCGCCGCCCTGGAGCATGCCCACGCCCGCGGCATTGTCCACCGCGACCTGAAGCCAGAGAACGTCCTGCTCGCCCCGACACGGGGCTGGCGCCAGACTCCCTGCCGGGGACAGGCGCCCAGGCCAAGCTCAGCGACTTTGGCCTGGCTCGCTCGATGGCCTCCCGGATGACGACCAAGGGCGCGATCGTTGGCACGGTGTTCTACCTGGCGCCCGAGCTAGCGCTGGGCAAAGAGTTCGACGGTCGCGCTGATCTGTACGCGCTAGGCGTGATGCTGCACGGGCCTGCTGACCGGCGAGCTGCCGTTCGTGGCCGACGATCCAATCGCCGTCATCTCCCAGCACCTACACGCGCCGGTCGTCCCGCCTCGGGCCAGAAGGCCCGAAATTCCTGCCGGCCTCGACGCCCTCGTCGTCCAACTGCTGAGCAAGCAGGCCGAGACCGCCCGGCTCCGCCGCCGAGGTAGCGGGCCGGCCTGGCCGTCTGGCGTCGGGTGAAGTGGTGAAGACCATCCCGGGGCGGTCGGCAGCCGGCGATACTAGACCGCATCGTGCGCGGCCGGCTGGTGGCCCGCGAGCAGGAGCTGGCCCAGGCCAGGGCCCTATGGAAGAGGGCGGCCGCCGGAGAGGGCCAGGTGCTGCTCATCGGCGAGCGGCACAGGGCATCGGCAAGACTCGCCTGGTGCGCGAGCTGCTGACCCAGGTGCAGGTGGCCGGCGCCTGGGCGCTGCTGGGCGAGTGCTACGCCGAGGGAGGCGCGCCCTATGCCCCTTTTGCTCAGATCGTGGGCCAGGTTCTGGGCGATGGCGCCGGCGACGGCTTGGACCTGCCTGATTTCGTGCTGGCCGATCTGGTGGCGCTTGCTCCGGCCCTGCGTCTTCCGCTTCCCCGGCGTGCCGGCCAACCCGCCGCTGGATCCCCAGGCCGAGCAGCAGCGGCTGTTCGAGAATGTGGTGGCCTTTTGCGCGGCGTTGAGCGACGCGCCCCGGTCCTACTGGTGCGTCGAGGATGCCCCACTGGGCGAACAGCGGCAGCCTGGCCCTGCTGCGCCATCTGGCCCGCCGCATCCACGCGAATTCCGAGCGAACGACGAAGCGGCGACGCCAGCCGATCCTGATCGTCGCCACCTACCGCGAGGTCGAGCTCGACGACGCGCCCTTTCCATCGAGCTGCTGGTCGATCTCAACCGGGAACGCCTGGCCACCCGGCTGAAACTGGCCCGCCTCAGCCCGGAGGGCACTCGCGACCTGCTGGCCGCGCTGCTTGCCGAAGAGATCACGCCCGACTTTTTGCCAGGGCATCTACCGCGAGACGGAGGGCAACCCCTTCTTTGTTGAAGAGGTGTGCAAGGCATTGGTGGAGAGCGGCGAGCTGGCCTTTGCCGCGGGAGCTGGCAGCGGCCGAGCATGGAGCAGCTTGGCATCCCGCAGAGCGTGCGCATGGCCATCCAGTCGCGCGTCAGCCAGTTGCCGCCGGTCGTCAGGAGACGCTGCAATTGGCGGCGATCCTGGGACGGGAGTTCGAGTTCGAGGTGCTGGCGGGCGCGAGCGAGCTGGACGAGGACGGCCTGATCGAGGCGCTCGAGATCGCCGAGCACGCCCAACTCATCGAGGAGGTGCCAGGCCGCAGGGACGTAGCCTTTGCCTTTGCCCACGCACTGATCCCAACGACGCTGGTCGAAGAGGTGCACACCTTGCGTCGGCGGCAGCTGCACCGCCGCGCCGCGGCAGCCGTCGAGCGATTGCGCCCCGACGACTATGAGGCGCTGGCCCACCACTGGGCAGCCGCCGGCGACGAGGAACGGGCCCTGACCTCCTGCACGCGGGCGGGCGAGCGGCGTTGGCCGCCTACGCCAACGTCGAGGCCGAGCGCTACTTCCGGGCGGCCCTGGAGCTAGCCGAAGGTGCCGCCGACGGCCGGGCCCACCTCCTGTCCGAGCTGGGGCAGGCGCTGGCCCGCCAGAGCCGCTACCTGGACGCCATCGAGGTCTGGAAGGACGCCATCGACCTGCATCGCAGCCTGGGCGATCAGGATGCTGCCGGCGAGCTGTACGCCCGGTCTGCCCGTGCGGCCTGGTATGCCGGCGACACCCCTCGCGGGCTGGTCGTCTGCCGCGAGGGGATGGCGCTTGTCGGCGGGGCGCCCGACAGCCCTGGCCTGGCCGACTTGCTCCACGAAACCGCCCGAGCTTGCCACTTTAACGGGTTGCCGGAAGAAATGGAAACGCTGTGCCGTCGGGCGCTGGCGATGGCCGAGCGGCTGGGCGTGGTGCGGGTGCAGGCCGAGGCATTGACTACCCTGGGCCTTCTGTCCAACCTGTCGACCGAGGACGCGCTGGCAGCCTTTAGCCGGGCCATCGGGCTGGCCGAGGCGGCCGGGTTGCTTGCCCAGGCCAGTCGGGCCCATCACAACATGGGTAACGCGCTGGCCGGGCAGCAGGTCAGTTGGCGGCGGCGCGATACCACTTTGGGCAGGCGGCGGATCTGTCCAGGCAGACTGGGGCGGCGGCCGAGGAAATCTTTTCCAGGAACCAGGCGGTCGAGATCGGGCTTCTCGAGGGAGACCTTGCGTATGCAGAACAGGAGACAGCCGCACTGCGGCAGCTGCTGGAGATGGCTCCCGATCCCGGGCTGGCCGCGCTGAGCCTGCACAAGGCGGAAGCCCTTCTTCAGCGCTACCGCGGCGAGTTAGAGCCCGCGGTGGAGCAGGTCAGGTCGCTGTGTGACCAAGCGCGGGCCGCAGGCGATTTGCAGTTCCTCTTGGGCTTCCTGTCCGACCTGAGCGAGTCGCTGCTCGAGCTCGGGCGGGAGGCCGAAGCAGAAGCTGCCCTGCAAGAGGCCACCTCCATCGAACGGCTAACTGGGGGAGCCACCTCCCTATCTGGGCATGGTCACCTACCGGGCCAAACAGGGGCAGATCGAGGCGGCGCGCCAGCTGCTGGACAGGGTGCGCGACCAGGTGGGCGGGCGGCCCCTGAACCTCGTCGAAGCGGTCCAGACGGGCTGGGCTGAAGCCAATCTGCAGGCGGCCGAGAAGCGCTGGCCGGAGGCATGGGCCTCTTTTGACTATGTGGTCCACCAGATCACCCGCGCGGGCGCGCGCTGGTACCGGGCGCAGGTCCTGCGCGACTGGGCCGAGGCTCACCTCGCCCGTGGGGAAGCGGGCGACACCGAGCAGGCGCGAGAGCTGTTGCGCCAGGTAATTTCCGAGTTCGAGGCGGTGGGCGCTCCAATCTATGCCGGGCAAGTCCGGCAGCGGCTGGCGGAGCTCGACGCCCTTGCCTTTTGACGAGGAATCGCAGCACCGATTCTCGACGTGGTTCGGGCCTGGCTACGCCCCCGAGCCAGGCCCGAGCTCTCCACCGCCGATCACGACGCCGCTACGGCGGCGTCGTAATCGGGTAGAAGGCGTTCCGCGTCGCGCACAGCGCGCACCCCATAGGCCCGAAACCCAACAGCGCTGCCGCCAGCCCGGTGAGCAGGATCATCAGACTCATGCCCGCGCCCGGGCCGGTGCCCACCAGCCAGCCAAAGGTGCCGGTGAGCTGGCCTCCTTCCCGCATCGCCGGCTCAAAGACATAGTCGGCCAGCGGGCCGGCAACCAGCGTGGCGATCGGCGACACCAGCCACGCGATCAGCCGCCGGGTGGCAAACACCCGTCCCTGCACGTCCGGCTCGACCTTGGCCATCCAGATCGCCTGGTTCGAGCCGTTGATGATCGGGCCAAAAAAGGCTCCCAAAAAGTTGGCCGCAGCCCACACCGGCAGGGCGCGCCCCAGGCCCATCAGTGTTTGGCCCAGCAGGCTGGTCAACCCCCAGCCGCTCAGCACGCCGTGCACCCGGTTCTTAAAGCCGCCCCGGCGCTCATCACCACGCCCCCGATCACCCCGCCGATGGCCCCTGCCGTCTGGGCAGCGCCAAAGATCACTGCATCGTTGCCGGTGCGGGCCAGGATCATCGGCGCCATCACCGTATAACCCACCGTGGAGAACAGGTTGCCGAGCAAAAAGACGATCTGCAGCCCCAACAGGCTGGGCCGGGCAAAGATGTGGCGAAAGCCATAGACCGACTCTTTCCAGATGCTCCCCTGTGCCTTCTCCCCCGCCTCGCTCCTGGCCGGCTGGGGGACGTGTACGAACAGCAGCGCCCCCACCGCCACGACAAAGGTGACAATGTCGATGATCAGCAGCCCGCTGATGCCGATCACGCCCAACAGCGCCCCGGCCATCAGCGGCGCAAAGATGCCCGACGAGGCGCCGGCCAGCTCGATCATCCCGTTGGCCCGGCCATACTGCTCCTTGCGCAGCATCAGCGTGATCGCCGCCGAGTAGGCCGGCCATTGGAAGGTCTGGAACGTGCCGGTGATGAACGAGCTGACGCACAGGTGCCAGATCTGGAGCTGGCCGGTGGCGTACAGCGCCAGGACGGCGATCGTCGTCGCCCCCGCCGCCAGGTCGCTGATCATCATCATGAGCTTGCGGTTCGAGCGATCGACGATGGCGCCCGCGATCGGGCTGAACACGACCATCGGCAGGATGAAGAAAAAGCCTACGAGGGCCAGGGCGGTCGCCTTCCCGGTCACCTCGTAGGCCCAGATGGTCAGGCCAAAGCCGCTCATGCCGGTGCCGAGCAGCGAGATGGCCTGACCCAGCCAGACGACGATAAAGGCCGGCATCCCGGCGAGGCGAGGTCTACTCGACATAGATCTCTACCCGCTCACCATCCTCCACATCCTCCACGTCGATCAGCTTGCCCTGCGCGCCCTCTTGTATCTGCTCAAAGACCTGGGTCATGTCCATCCCCTCGATCTCCGGGGCAAAGCGGGCGCCCATCTTTATCCCCACGTTGACCAGGCTCATCGGCAGGTTGACGTTGACCTTGGTCTTGCCCGTCTCGATGTCGGTGACCCGGACGCGGAACCAGCGCGGCGAGCTCGGCCCTCCGACCATCACCACCGCTGCATCCCGCTTCTTATCCGGCTCCAGGGCCGACAGCAGCTTGGCCCCTTCCTCAGCCGTGATCTTTTTCTCCGCTACCATCTTGAGGATCTGCATCCTCTCTTCTGTTGTTGCCATGTTTTCCTCCTTATTTCAGTTTGCCCTTCTGTAGGTTTGCGGCGCAAACCTACAGAAGGAATAATAACCCTATCCTTACCCTTTTGTGGGTTTGCGCAGCAAACCCACAAAGACCGAATACTCCCCACTTGCTCTTAAGTTTGCGTAGCAAACTTAAAGAGCAAGTTACTACCCAATATAAATCTGGACCTGCTCGCCGTCCTCCTCATCCTGCACATCCATAAAGAACGGCTCCTCCTGGTTCGTGTCCCGCAGGGCCAGGATCATCTCATCCACGCCCGTCTCCTTGAGCTGCGGCACGTACGGCCGGATGATGCGGACGATCCACGCCGTCAGCGTCAGCGGCAGGGGAAAGCTGAGTGCCATCTTGTGTTTCCCCTCTTCCTTGATCCTCAGGTGCAGCCACCGCGCATTCCGGCTCCACAGCGCCAGGAGCGCCACCACCAGGCCCAGGATCATCGGCAGCCAACCGCAGAACACCCGCCAGCCGGCCGCGGCGCTGGCCGCGTACAGCAGTCCCAGCGCCACCGCCCCCAGGATCAGCAGCCCTCCGCCAACCAGCGCCGGGTAGATCCAGAACCTGGACCATCGGGCCGGCGGCCCTTCCCAGCCGGGCGCTGCGGCAGCCTTCTCCACCACGGGCTCAGCTCTTTCCATGCCGGGTGCTGCGCTGCCCTGCTCCCAGCCTTCGTCTTGAGGGTGTTCCTCGGCTGCCACAGGGCGGAGCGCCGCCAGCAGCTCGGCCGCCTCCTCTGCTCCGATCTGCCCCTCTTCTAGCATCTTCAGGATCTGCAGTTGCTCCTCGCCCATCACTCCCTCACCAAGTCTGGTCCCCCGCCGCCTTGACAACCTCTCTCCGCTCCAGGCCCTTGTCTCGGAGGCGCTCCTCCGCCGGTAGCTCCGGTTCCGTCAGGACAAACAGCCCGATCACCCCTGCGCTCATCGTGATCAGACCGGCGATGACGTATATTGGCCGCAACCCCACCACCTCGCCAAGCACCGACGCGGCGCCCATTGACAGCAGGCCGGCCGCCATGGTCATGGCGTTCATGGCGCTGCCTACCCGCCCCCGTTTTAGGTCGGGCACGGCCAGTTGCATGATTGTCATCAGCGCCGACTGGCCCGGGACCAGCACCAGCCCGACGGCCAGGCTCAGCGCTATCACCCAGCCAAAGGCCGGCGCCAACCCCATGCCACCGAGGAACAGCCCGATCAGGATCAGCGCCCAACCGACTATCGCCGTCCGGTTCAGCCGCGAAGCGATCAAGCCGAGGGCCAGCCCGCTCAGGACCATGCCTGCTCCCTGCGCCAAGTCGACGATGCCCAGCCCTTCCGCGCCGACGCCAAAGGTCCGCTGCAGGTAGGGCACCCACAGCACGTTGATCGCCCCCAGGCCCAGTTGCACCACCGCCATGCACACCAGTATCCCCACCATCGTCCGGTTGCCGAACAGGTAGGTCACCCCTTCCCGCATCTCGGCCCACACCGCTGCCATCTGCCCGCCTGCTGCCGCCTGTCGGCCCAGTGTCGTGCGCGGCACGGTCATGGTCATGATCGCCGCCGCCGACACCAGAAAGCTGGCCGAATCGATGATAAAGGCTATCTGCTCGCCCCACAGGCCGATCGAAAGCCGGCCAGCGCCGGCCCTGCCAGCAGGCCCACCGTCTGGACCATCTGCATCAGCCCGTTGGCGGCCAGCAGATCGCTCTTGTCCGGGACGATGAGCGGCAGCACGGCGTTCTGAGCCGGGAAGAAGAAGCGGCTCACGCACGACATCAAAAACCCGACGACATAGTAGATCCACACCTGGTCGGGCGTCCGCACCAGCAGGCACGGCAGCACCAACAGCGCCCGCAGCACGTCGGCGGTGATCATCATCCGCTTGCGGTCCCAGCGGTCGACGAAAACGCCGGCCACCGGTCCTAGAAACAGCATCGGCAGCGCGGTGGTGATGACCGACAGCCCGACCAACAGCGCCGAACCGGTGAGCCGCTCGACCATGATCGGCACGGCCAGCCAGTAGAAATAGTCGCCGATGAACGAGATCATCTGGCCTAGCCATAGCGCCAGAAAGCTTCGGTTGGCCAGGAGCTGCCCGTAGGCGACCTTGCTCTTCCCCGTCTGGCCCTCAGCGTTACTCATCGCCCGCCCTCTCTTGGCCAGCCTGTACGACATGGTCAACAGGGTCCGCTTTTCCCGAAAGCCATACTGCCCCAGCGCCTGGATCGCACCGCTGTGATCGGTGAACACCGTCGCCTGCACCCCGCTTGCCCGGCAGCCCGGCCAGCATGCTCAGCGCCCGGCTGACCAGCATCGGTTCCAGTTGGCCGCGGTGCTTGGGGTGGATCAGCAGTTTGAGCTTGTGCGTCTGCTGCCGGAGCGACGCCTCCACGCTCATCAGCGCCGCCGGCTCAGTATCCCTGAACGCCATCAGGCGGTAACTGCGCCGCCCGGCCACCGAGATCGGCCAGCCTGCCTCCCACGTGGGTCCCCCAGTCCGGCTCATACTCCATCACCCGTACCGGCTTGAGCCACTGCTGCGCCGTGGGGACGGCCAGGTTCGCCAGGTCGTAGGCTGCCCGCCCACCTGCACTGGACGGCTGGTAGGGCCGCAGCTCATACCCCGGCGCGTCGACGGCCTCTACCGCTTCGACCGCAGCCAGGTGCAGCCCCATCTCGCCGCTCAACTGCTGGAACCCCAGATCGGTGTACAGCCGCAGCGCCGGGAGGTTATCCTGGTAGACCTGAAGCACGGCTTCTTCTGCGCCCTGCCGCCGTGCCTCCTCGATCGTCTCTTCCATCAGCCGCCGGGCGATCCCCTGCCGTCGATAGTCTTCGCGGACGACCACGTTGCAGATCACCCACCGGTACCGGCTGCCCGGACTGATCATCAGGTTGGCATTGCCGACTACCGTGCCGTGGCCCTTTCGCGCCTGTAGGGGCAACCTCCGACCGCACCGCCGTATAGTGCGGCGTCGTATGCCGCAGGGAGTGTTGCCCTCCTTCGACCTCTTCCCAGACAAAGCCGTTGTAGGTCTCGCGGAAGCTGGGATCGGCCTGCGCCCACCACCATACCAGCGGCGACAGGCGGGACATCCATCGCATGTCGCGCAGAGCGGCCCGCCCCTGGCGATCCATGTCGTCGCCAAAGGCCGTGTCGATGAGCTGGGCAATGGCCCCCATGTCCCGCGTGGGGTCCAATCGCCGCACTCTGCCGCGCGCCGCCTGCTTGTTTTCGGTTGTCGCCGTCACAACCATAGCTGATCTGGAGTCCTGTGCTAGAGTTCGTCCATTATAGCACAGTCGGCCGAGATCAGCAGATCGCGCGTTCATCGTTGCCGGCTCTGTCACGCGAACCATCATTCACTTAAGAACTTTACATCGGTCGCTGCGACTTCTACCGTCGCAGGAACCAGCGCCTGCCCCTGGGCGGGCCGCTCCCTGTGGTTCTGCTCCAGGTTCACGATCGCCGGGATAAAGCGGGCCACCACTCCCATCGCCACGCACGACAGCCCGCCTATCACGTACCAGGCGCGTATCCCCAGCCAATCGGCCAGCGGTCCGACCACCGCCAGGCTCAGCGGCATCATGGCCGACGCCAGGCTGTTGACCACGGTGAACACCCGCCCCTGATAGTCGGGCGCGACCGTCGCCTGCAGCACGGCAAACATCGGCCCGTTGGTGATCGGGTTCATGAACCCGGCGATGGCGCTGCCGGCGACCGCCAGCCAGAACATGGTCGACGGCGCCACGCCCGTGAGGATGATGCCCAGACCCATCAGCGTCACCCCCAGCAGCGTGGTGTAGATGCGGCGGCGAAAGCCGCCCCAGGCGCTCAGGAACAGGCCGCCGGCGATCACCCCGATCCCCCACACCGACTCTAGCGTGCCCAACTGCAGGGCATCCCCGCCAAAGTGCTTCGTGACCAACAGCGGCATCAGCGCGCTGGACGGCGCCATCACAAAGTTGAGGATCATCGCCGCGATCAGGATCATGAACAGCCCGGGCCAGCTCCACACGTAGCGCAGCCCCTCGGCCACGTCGGCCCAGATCGACCGCTTCTTCCCGTCGGCAGCCGCGCCCTGCATATCGGTTGATCGCTGCGGCTGCGGGATCTGAACAAAGAGCAGCGGCAGGATGGCCATTGCCGCCGTGCCGACGTCGATCAGCATGATGCCGTACAGCGGCAGCGCCGCCAGCAGCAGCGCTCCCAGCGGCGGCCCGGCGATGCTCATCACGCCGTTCAGCGTCTGGTTCAGTCCGGCGATGCGCGACAGGTGCTCCTTGGGCACCATCAACGTCGTCGAAGCCTGCATGGCCGGCCAGTGAAAGCTGCCGCCGATAGCCCGCACCGCCATCACCACGTACAGGTGCCATACCTGCATCGACCCGCTCCAGAACAGGTAGGCGAGCGCCAATGCAGCCACGGCGACGACCCCGTCGGCCACGATCATCACCATCCGGCGGCTCCAGCGGTCCACGTAGGCGCCGGCGATGGGGCCGAGGAACACCCCGGGCAGGACGGCTACCATCGTCGCCGTGGCCAGCACCGTCGCCGAGCCGGTGAGCGTGGTCACCCACCACACCAGCGCGAACTGGGCCACGCTGCTGCCGACCAGCGAAAGAGCCTGCCCCGTCCAGATGCTCCAGAACCGCCCCGCCCAACTCCTCGACCCCACTTCTTCCCTCTCCTGCCTTTGTTCTCCGTCCGCTCCAACTTGCCGCCTGCCCCTCCCCCCTTTTCTCAGCAGCGACTGATGTCGCTGCTGAGAAAAGAAAATGGAGGAGTTACTTCCGTCGCTTCCTTTCCCCTCTCTTCTCTGCAGCGACTTGGAACAAGTCGCTGCAGAGAAAGAGAAAGACTACTTCAGTGCATCCAGCAGCGTCTCGGCTTCCTGGATCGTGATCTGCCCCTGCTCCACCATCGTCAGGATGCTCAGCCGCTCCTCGTCGAACGAGGGCGCCGGCGCCGGGGTCGGTCTGGGCTGGCCGGCCTGCCAGGTCACAGTGTGGGCCCTGGCGGCTGGTCGCCGTTGCTGTTCTGCCTGCCGTTCCGCATGACGTTCCGCCTGTCTCTGTCGCTGCTCGGCGGCGCGCTGCATCTTTTCCTGCTGGCGGGCCGCTTTTTCGGACATCCGGTCCAGCTCGCGCTGCATCTGCCCCAGCGCCCGCTCCATCGCCCCCTCGGCCTGGTGGCCGACCCGCGCCCAATCGATCGACTCCAGCTTGGCCCGCATCTGGGCCATGGCCCGCTCGATCTCTTCGCCGGCTCTGCGGCTGATCGCCTCTACGTCGATGGCCCGCAGGCTCTCCTCTACCTGGCGAGAGATCTCGTCGCCCAGTGAGATGCCGCACGGTCCGCGCTCGTCCTTAGCCTCTTCCCACAGCCCTTCCTCGTCCTCGTGCCACGACACGCGCCCGGGGTAACCCAGGATGACATTGCCGCCCGCCTCGACCGTCACCTCGGTGCCGCCGTCGCCCAGGATGCCGCTCAGGCTATTCTCGGTTCGCACCTCTTCGGCCAGGGCTGCGGTCGATACAACTCGGCCGCCGGCCTTGAGCGTCACGCTGGCGTTGGCGTCGTCTGCCAGCTTGAGCGCTGCGTTGCCGCCCGCGCGGAACTGGTAGGTGCAGCCGCTGCCCAGATCCCCGCTCAGGACCAGGTTGCCGCCAACCCGGCCGGCCCTGACCCCGCCCAGCAGGTCGCGTGCCACCAGGTTGCCCCCCACCTTGTCGATGGTCACCATGCCGCCAATATCCTTCAGCATGGCGTTGCCGTCTGCCTGCTCGGCGCTCACCGGCCCCTCGACATCCTTCGCCACCAGATCTCCGGCCACGCGGCCTACCTGCAAGCGGCCCAGCGCCTTGGCCTGCAGGTTACCCTGGACGGCTCGCAGGTCGGCGCTCTCCATCGACTTGATGGTCGCGTCTCCGGAAACGGTGTTGGTGACGCGCAGCGTCGACAGGTCACTGGCCTTCAGGTTAGCGTGCACCGTGTCGATGATCACCTCACCCAGGTCGCTGAGCCTCAGGTCGCCGTGCACCTGCTCGGTTTTCAAGACCGCCTGCACCTCCCGGACCTTCACGTTGCCCATCGCCTGCCGGATGGTCACCGGCGCGCCGGCCGGCACATACACCTCACACGAGGTGCGAGCCGACAGCTCCACCCCGCTGGGCGATTCGCCGACCCGCAGATCCTCTTCCTCGTCGCCGTCCAGCTCGACCTGGACATACGCTTCATCCCAGCCACTTACCTTGAGGTCGCCCGCCATTTCCAGCAGCGTCACCTGGGCGCCCTCTGCCAACGGAATCTGTTTTTCGATCATTTCCCTCTCCTACTTGCCTTTGAGTAGTTCAACTGCCGCCTGAGAAGAGATCTCGCCCCGGGCCAGCTGCTCCAGGATCACCTTGCGGTCTTCGGCAGGGATCGGGGTGGGCTCTTCTGCAACGTCGTAACCGAGGGCGCGGATCACCTCGATCAACCGCCCTCGAGCGGTGGGATACGAGATGGCCATCTCTTCCTGGACCCGGTTCAGCCTGCCCTCACAGCGGATGAACGTTTCGATAAACGCCAGCTGTTCGGGAGAGAGCCGGTAGAAGCGGCCCAGGGTAAACTGCCCCTCCAGGCTCGTATCACAGCTCCGGCAATGAAGACGGCTCACGGTCAGCGTATCGCCACACACAGGACAACGACCTATCACTGGAAACATATTCTTTCCTCCTTCAAGGACTAGCTCATTTTTCGCTTAGCGGATGCTTTTCGCGGGGTAAAACGCCGGGATTTTGCTCGCCGTATCGTAACGTTGCTGGAGACGCGATCCCCAGCGAACCAGGCTGCGCCCTACCCAGCGCAGCGCCCGGCAGTGGAGGCGATCGTAGCCATAGTTGGCCGTCGCCATGGGGACGAGCCACCGCTCTTCTGCCAGGCCGGCGCGGCCGTTGCGGTGAGCCGCTGCCACCGCCTCTGTCTGGAACCAGCTTTGCCAGAGGTTAAATCTCGGATCCATGCCTGTACCTCCTACACCGTCTGTGGATGACAGAAAATATCTCATCCATCCGTGAGATATTCTAGCACAGATTCAAGATTTTGTCAATAGGTTGGAGAGATTTTTAGGTTAAAATTACTAAATCTTAAGTTTGTATGTAATATTCTTGATGTTGTGAGCGAGGGTCGACCTGCAATAACCTCCACCAATCCCGCATTTCATAGTGTTATGAGGGATTAGGAACCTCCGCGCCCCCACGGGGGCCATCAAGCCTGAGGCGTCTCTTCTTCGTCGCCGCCGTCCCAGCCGGCGATCCACACACACAGCCCAGCCAGCAGGGTGGTGGCCACGATCAGCGCTGCCCACTGCCCCGCCAGCAGACCCACATCTTTGGCCGCCCAGATCAGGATGATCACCATCCCAACCGCCAGGACGGCCCACATCAGCAGCCGCGGGTGTCGCTTTGCGAAATCCTTGACCTTCATACATACCTCCCTAGATCGGCACCATGATCATCTTTTCGCGGAGCCGCTTGACCATCAGGTCCGGCTGGCCGGCGACGAACTCGTTCAGCACCTCCCGCCAGATGCGGTGCAGCTCCTGGTAGGTCTTGGGCTCGTAACCCTGCTTGTGGAGAAAGGTGCGCACTGCCTTCGAGGTGCTCGGCGGCACGATCATGACGTTGGCCTCGCACATCAGCACGTTGGCCTCCGCCTCGATGGCTGCCAGCAGGCGGCCGCCCGCCTCGGCGCGCAGCTTGGCCGGATGAACGTAGAATAGATCGGTTACCGACAGCAGGTTCTCGGCCTGCCAGGCAGCCACACCCACCACCTGCACACCCTCGGTAGCCACCAGGAGCCCCTTACCGAACAGCCAGCCGAGCACTTCGGCCTCCTCCGCGGGGTGTTTACCCTGCGTGGCTTGCCGGACCAGGGCGACGATGCCCGGTATGTCACTCCGCCTGGCCCGCCGTACCTCGATCGTAGTACCGGCCGGAACGCTCTGCCCGGCCTTGGGTTCCTCGAGCTTGTCGACGATCCGCCGCGCCTGGCGCTTTTTCTCGCTCATCCGTCCCGCTCCTGCCCGTGCCAGACACGGCGTCTCACCTCTGCCCAGGCAGCCTCGACTTTGAGGCGGAGGTCCGCCACGCTGCCGTCGTTGACGATGACCAGATCGGCCAGAGCTGCCTTGTCGGCCTGGGGTGGCTGGGCATCGACGCGCAGGGCCGCCTCAGTCTCGCTCAGCCCTCGAATGGCCATCAACCTGGTTATCTGGACCTCACGCGGGGCGGTGACTACCCACAGCGCTTCGTAACGGCGATGCATGCCGGCCTCGATCAGCTTGATGGCCTCGACCACGACTACTTGCTCGCCCGTGGCAGCAATGAGGCGGTTCACCGCGGCGATCGTGGCCGGATGGACGATCTGTTCCAGGCGCCGCAAAGCCGCTGGGTCGCGAAACACGATGGCGCCCAGCTTGACCCGGTCGATCGCGCCGTCGGCATCCGCCCCGCTCCGCTCCGCTTCGGGGACTGGCGCTTCACTCAGGATGCCGGTGCCAAACGCCTCGACCACCGCGCGGTAGGCCGGACCACCCGGGAGCATCACGGCATGGGCAACCCCGTCGGCGTCGATGACCCGTGCCCCCAGCTCAGCTAGCATCTGCGCCACCAGGCTCTTGCCGGTGGCGATGTTGCCCGTCAGCCCGATCAGAAAGTGGCGGCGTTTCATGCGGCCATCTCTGCCCACAAGTCCAGCTTGACCTGTAATTGGGACTGCAGCTCGGCGTACAACATGCCCAGCTCGTGGAGGCGCAGCGCCTCCTGGGCGGCCGTGGCGGCCGAAATCTCGTTCTCCAGTGCCCTCAGCTCCTGCTCCAGACGGTGGATTTCAGCTTCTGTTTCGGCCAGCCGCTGTTCGTGCGCCTCCCGCTCGCGGCGGGCACGCTGCTCGTCGCGTTTGGCCTGGCGTTGAGCTTCGAACGCCCTGTCCTTCGCCTGGCGTGCCTGGGGCACTTCGCGCTCCTGCTCGCGCATCTCGACATACTGGGCCCACGTACCCTTGAAGGCACGCAGGGATCGGCCATCAGACTCGATGATCCACAGTTGGGTGGCCAGGCGATCCACCAGGTACCGGTCGTGGGTCACCAGCAGGATCGTGCCGGGAAAGCCGTCGAGCACATCTTCCAGTACCTCCTGACTGGCAATGTCCAGGTGGTTGGTCGGCTCGTCGAGCAACAGAAAGTTGGCCCGGAGCATCACCAGCTTGGCCAGGGCGACACGGCTGCGCTCACCGCCGGACAGGTCCCCGATCCGCTTGAACACATCGTCGCCGGTGAACAGGTAGCGAGCCAGATAGGTGCGGGCTTCTCCCAACGGCAGGTTCTTGACCTCCAGGATCGTGTCGAGCACGCTCTTGTCGGGATCGAGGTCGGTGTGGACCTGGGCATAGTAACCGATCTTGAGGCTGGCCCCCAGCCGGGCATGGCCGGCCAGCGGCTCCTGCTGACCCAACACGGTCTTGAGAAAGGTCGTCTTGCCCGAGCCGTTCGGCCCCAACAGCGCCACGCACTCGCCACGGCGGAGGTCCAGGTCTGGACACCGAAAGAGAGGATTGGCGCGATCGTAGCCGATGGCCAGATCCTGGGTCCACAGCACCTTGTCGCCGCTGCGGAGCGGCGTGTGCAGGCGCAGCTTGATCGTCTGCTCCTGGCGCGGCCGGTCGATGGCCTCATCCTCTTTGAACCGTTCCAGCCGCTTGAGCCGGCCCTGGGCCTGGCGGGTGCGCTCTGCGGCCATGTAGCGCTGGATATAGTCTGCCTCCTTGGCGATGAACTCCTGCTGGGCGCGGTATTCCTTCAGCCGCCTCTCGTAGCGCTCAGTTCGTTGCCGCACATAGTGGCTGTAGTTGCCCGAGTAGGTTTCGAGCCCGCCAAAGGACAGCTCCCACACCTTGTGCACGACCCGGTCCATGAAGTAGCGATCGTGGGCCACCAGCACGACCGTCCCCTCCCAATTGTTCAGATACCCCTCCAACCATTCGATGGCTTGCAGGTCGAGATGGTTGGTCGGCTCGTCGAGCAGTAACAGGTCGGGTGATTCGAGGAGGAGGCGAGCCAGTATGGCCCGCGTCTTCTGCCCGCCACTCAGGTAGTTGAGCGGGATGTGGTGATCCTGGAGGGGAAAGCCGAGGCCGATCAGTACCTGTTGGGCGCGGTCTTCGTAGGTATAGCCGCCCAAGTCCTCAAACTGCTCGCGCAGCGGCGCATAGGTAGCCAGCACCTCGTCGGCGCGAGCCGGGTCGGCCATCTCGGCCTCCAGGTCGTGCAGGCGAGCTTCCATGGCCCGCAGCGACTCAAAGGCGGTCATCATCTCCTGCCACAGGGTCTGATCGCCCTCCAACATCGCCTCTTGGGGCAAAAAGCCGATGCGCAGGCTCTTGGCGCGGTGGACGTAGCCGCTGGTCGGCTGGTCGAAGCCGGCCAGGATGCGCAACAGTGTTGTCTTGCCCGTGCCGTTGCGGCCGACCAGGGCGATCCTGTCGCCGTGGGCCACGCTGCACGACACGTCCCAGAAGATGTCATATGGATCGTACGATTTGGCGATCCGTTCGGCAATGATGATAGACATAAACCCGATCTCCGAATGGGTAGATTATACCACATCGCCCGGTGGCCGACCAATTCAGATTGGGAACAGGTTTGCTGTCGATAGTGCTGGAGGTCCGTCTGTGGGCTGAAGCGCCGATTTGCCTTATTTTGCGTTAAGTGATATGATAGAAACTCGACTCAAGAAGTAGGGTCTTCAGTTAAGCCGCTTAACCTCGCCTCGGTCCGGATAGATAGACTGTAAGGTTCTCGGGGCGAGTGAACGGGAAGGTCTTCAAAGACTAGCTCAACGGCTACGGAGCCGAGAAGACCACCAAATCTATCACTTTGGAGGGAAGGATGAAGCTCAGCGCACCCAGGTTCTACACATTCGTGATCGCCGTTCTGCTGGCCGTAGTTGGCTTTATCATCCAGCTCGTGGCCCCTGAGTTTTTGTTCAAGGGGTTCGGGTTCTGGCTGCTCGTGGTCGGCTTTGTGCTTTTGGCCATCGGCAATCTGTTCGAAGGCATATAGCAGGTCGAGAGGGGGTACAAGTCGGCGGTTGGTTGGCTCCGCAACGATGCCGGCCTGTACCCTCCCTACTATCCCCGATTGTGGGTGGTAGCTCCTGACTGTCATTTCTCCGATCCCGCCAGGCTATGCATGAGCCGCCCGCCTTTGCATACACACTAGTCGCACTTTTCCAGATCTTCCCTACCTGGTCCATCCCCTCGACAGCCTGGTCAAGTCTGGTGACCTTCCCTGAAATCTGCTTCGTTTACATGGGAGGATGAGTTCCATGCCCCAACCTGCACACCTCGATCCGTCTGCCTATAGCGCCGAGGGCGGGCCGTGGGGCGCGTTGCTGATCCACGGCTTTACCGGGTCGGTAGCCGAAACGCGGCCGATGGGCGAGTACCTGGCTGCCCGCGGCGTGACGGTCCGCTGCCCGCTGCTGCCCGGTCACGGTACCACGCCGCTGCACCTGACCCGCATCCGCTGGCAGGCGTGGGCCGAGACGGTGGAATCGGCGCTCAACGAACTGCAATGCCGCTGCCAGGCCGTCTTTGTCGGCGGGCTGTCGCTGGGATCGCTGCTGACGCTGTGGCTGGGGGCCAGGCACCCAGAGATCGCCGGACTGATCGTGATGGCTCCGGCGATCAAGCTCCAGGACCGGCGGATGCCGTTGACTCTAGGCCTCCGCTACATACTCAAGTACAACCCAAAAGGTGGCATGGGCGACAGTGACCTGGGCGACCCACAGGCTGCCAACCGCATCTGGTGTTACGACGACACGCCGCTGTGGGGCGCTTCTGAGGTCTATCTGCTCCAGCGCCGGCTGCGGAAGCTGCTGCCGTGCATCGGACAGCCGGTGCTAATCTTCCAGGGGCGGCGTGACAAGCACCTGGACCCGCAGGCGGCACAGATCGTCTATGACGCGGTGGCCTCGACCGACAAGACGCTGGTCTGGCTGGAGAACTCGGGGCACAATGTGCTGGCCGACGGCGAGCGCGAGGCGCTTTGGGCGCAGAGCTACGACTGGATGCTGGCCAAGCTGCCGGCCGTAACCTGAGATCTGAGGCTTTGGACAGTCCAGTGACTGAAGAGTATTGTCCGGCCTGCGGCCAACGGCTGGCGGAGCGGATCATAGACGACCGGCTGCGGCAGGTGTGCCCAGCGTGCGGCCGGATCCACTGGCGCAACGCCAAACCGTGCGCCGGGGCGCTGATCATCCGCAACGGCAAAGTGCTGCTCGTGCGCCGCGCCGTCGAGCCGTTCCGGGGCTATTGGGATATCCCCGGCGGGTTCTGTGAGGCCGACGAACACCCGGCCGACGCTGCCATCCGAGAGGTGCGCGAGGAGACCGGCCTCGAGATCGATCTGACCGGGCTTCTGGGCATGTGGGTCGACGACTATGAGGGGCGCACGACTCTCAACGTCCATTACCTGGCCCGGCCGCTAAGCCGGCGCCTGGTCCTGGGCAGCGACGCCGACGGGGCGGCATGGTTTGCGCCCGACGCACTGCCCGAGCGCATCGCCTTTGACAACAGCATGCGGGCGCTCACCGCCTGGACCGGCGGCGATCTTGTACCGGTCTACCTGCGCGGCAAGAGATAGGCGGCTGTCGATGAGTTTCCAATCACATCCCTATCGGGGCCAAGCCGACGCGGAGCGGATGAGGGACCTGCTGGTCTCGATGCGGGCCGGCGGCAACCATAGCTGCTGGCACGTGGGCGACCTGGTGTGGCGCCTGTTCCTCCAATCGCTGCAGCACGATCTGGGGCAGACCTTTCGCCTGTGGGACGATGCTGACGACCACCTGGTCGGCTTTGCCGTCTGGACTCCGTCCCGCTATCGGGCAGGTGTTATCTCCTTTGAGCTCCAGGTCCACCCCCGAGTGCGTGGCCGTGGCCTGGAAGAGGAGATGCTGGACTGGGTTGAGGCGCAGCCTCCCGAAGCGACGGCAGCCAGTCGCTTGGTCACCGACGTCGGGGTCTATGAGGACGACCAGGGCCAGATCACAACCCTGGAACGGCGTGGTTTCCGGCGCACCGATGACGAAGGGGTACTCTTCCTCTACCCTCTCGATGAGCCGGCGGCTGAGCCATCGCTGCCAGGCGGGTTCGTGGCGCGCTCGGTGGCCGGTGAGCAACAGGCCGGAGCGCGGGCCGCTGCCCATCGCGATGCTTTTGACTCGACGCGGGTGACCGATGAGGCTTATCTGCGCCTGATGCGGACGCCGGGCTACGACCGTGACCTTGATACAGTGGTTATTGCGCCAGACGGCACGATGACGGCCTTTTGCCTGGGCTGGTTGGACCCGGCCAACCAGGTGGGCGAGTTTGAGCCGGTCGGAGCACGGCAGGCTTTCCGGCGGCAAGGGCTGGGCCAGGCAGTGGTGCTGGCCGGCCTGCGGCGCATGCAGGCTCGCGGCGCCAAGAGCGTCGTCGTCGGGCCGGTGGATGCGAGTGAAGAGGCAGCTATGCGGCTGTATCAATCGGCGGGGTTCCGGCCTATTCACCGGACCTATGGGTATGCCAGGGAGACGTAATATGGAATTCATGGACGCAGGCCATGCCATGACAGTTGAGAAGGCCCCCGACCCTGCCGATGTCCAGTTTGTGCGGGCGCAGCTCACGGCATTTAATCGCGCCTGGGCAGCCGACGATCAGCTCCAGCCGCTGCTGATCCTGGTCCGTGACGCCGGCGAGCGGATCGTCGCCGGGCTGGTGGGCGGGACCTACTGGGGCTGGCTGTATACCGAGATCCTGTGGGTCGAAGAAGGCCTGCGCGGCAAAGGGTATGGCCGATCTCTGTTAGCTGCCGCCGAGGCAGAGGCCGCCGGGCGCGGCTGCCGCAATGCCCACCTCGACACGATGGACTTCCAGGCGCTGTCGTTTTACAAACGGCAGGGGTACTCGATCTTTGCCGAATTGGAGGACATACCGGCCGGGAGTGGGCATCGCCGCTATTCCTTGAAAAAGCGCTTGGCGCCTGGCCAGGGTTAAGGTCAGCGGCGCAGGAAGCGCCGCTCGATCTCTTCAACGGTCAGCCTGAACAAGGCCGGGCGGCCATGCGGACAGGTGGCAGGTGACCAGGCGGCCAGCAGCTCGTTCAGCAGGGCCTGCTGCTGGTCGGCGCTCAGGCGGTCGCCGGCCTTGACCGCGGCGTGGCAAGCGGCTTTGGATGCCAGTTTCTCGCGCAGGGCGTCGGGATCCAAGTCGCGGCCGGCGGCCATCTCTGCCACGAGGCCAGCCAGCAGGATCGGTATGTCCTGGCCAGCCAGTGAGGCTGGCAGCGCCCGCAGCAGAAAGCTGCTCGCGCCGAACGGCTCAACCTCCAACCCCAAGTCAGCCAGGGTGCCCAGGTGGCCGGCCAACAGCTCTGCCTCACCGGGCGTCAGGTCCAGGCGGGCCGGCGGCGACGGCCGGACCTGTTCTTCGCCAGCCAGCAGCCGCTCGGTAAGCACTGCCTCGTGGGCAGCATGCTGGTCGACGACGATCAGCTCGTCGAAGGCGCGGGCCACGATGTAGGTGTTGCGCACCTGGCCTAACGCCTCAGCTTTCTGAGCGACCTCATAGGCGATGCCCCCGTCGGCCAGGGCGATCGGCGCAGTTGGCGTCTCGGGAAAGGGCCAGCCTGGCACCCCCCACGTCTCCTGGACCGGAAAAGGGGTCAGCGCCGCGCTCACGGCCTGACTGAGCGCCTGGTAGACGGCCCTCTCCTGGGCAAAGCGCACCTCGGCCTTGCGGGGATGGATGTTTATGTCCACCAAGGCCGGGTCCAGGTCGAGGTAGACGACGGCCAGCGGCGAGCGGCCCAGCGGCAGGCGGCCGGCGTAGGGGCGCTCGAGCATGACTGCCAGCAGGCCGGAGCGGATCGGACGGCGGTTGAGGAAGAAGTACTGCCCGTCGCGCCGGCTCCGGCCGACCGCGGGGCTGCTGACATGGCCGTGGACCCGCAGCTCCCCGGCTTCCCAGGCGATGGGCAGCATCTCCGCCGCGGCTTCGCGGCCCAGGGCCAGCCCCAGCCGCTCCAGCGGTGTGGCCGGCGGCGCAACCATCCGCTCTCGCCCATCTACGGTCAGCTTGAAAGCCACTTCCGGATAGGCCAGGACGTAGCGGGCGATCGTCTCCTGGCAAAGCTCGGCTTCGCGCAGTACTGACTTTAGGAATTTGCGACGGGCGGGGGTGTTGTAGAACAGGTCGCTGACGGCGACGCTGCAGCCGGCCGGGCTGGCTGCAGGCTCGGCCATCACCTGGCCGTCGCGGGTGGTGACACGCGTTCCCTCCAGCTCCCCGGCGGTGCGGGTCAGGATCGTCAAGTGGGCCACGGCGGCGACGGCCGCCAGCGCCTCGCCGCGAAAGCCCAGGGTACGGGTGGTGCTCAGGTCGGCCAGGGTGCGGATCTTGCTGGTGCTGAACCGCTCCAGGGCCAGCGGTGCGTCGGCGCGGGACATGCCACAGCCGTTGTCCGAAACGCGCACCAGACCGAGACCGCCGCTCGCGACCTCGACGCTGATCGCTGCTGCACCGGCGTCCAACGCATTTTCGACCAGCTCCTTGACCACCGAAGCCGGCCGCTCGACCACCTCACCGGCGGCGATGGAGGCAGCCACTTGTGGCGGCAGGATGTGAATGACATTCATGGCAATACCCTCGACCGGATTCCAGTGTACCGCAGGGGGAGGGATTTGTCAACGTACCCCACCCGCGCTTGAAACCCTGTGCCAAGGTGTGCGTATTGATATGTGACAAAACGTTGGAAGGAGTGGCGAAAGATGAGCGAAGAACAAACGACACCGAAGGCTGAGAAACAGCCGCCGTGTGTGGAAGAGTTCAAGGTGCAGGGTAAGGATCTGCAGAAGACGATCAACGACGTTGTCCGCGAGGGGACCGTCAGGCGGGTCGTTGTCACCCGCAATGATCGCATCTTACTGAACATCCCGCTGGCTGTCGGGATAGCCAGTGGCGCGGTGCTGGCGTTCTACATGCCGTTCATTACGGCTATCGCGGCCGGTGCGGCGCTGCTTGGCGGCTGTACGGTGCGCATCGAGCGTGACGAGCCTCCAGCTGTATCGTAGACGGGGCACGAATGAAGGGCCCGGTTCCGTTGTGGAACCGGGCCTTTCGTTTATGGGTTCCGTAACTTGGTCTGCCATTCGTTCAGTGCTATGAGCGCCTGCACCGGGGTCATATTGGCGATGTCCAGCCGATAGAGATCGCGCAGGACGGCCCAGGCGGCCTCATCGTCGCCGGCAAGTAGCAGCCCTTCTCCCACCTCGCGCACGACCTTGACAACTCTGTGCGCTTCTGTTTCGCCTGTCCTCGCGCCGCTTTCCAGGCGGGCCATGACCTCCTTTGCTTGGGCCACCACGCGCTCCGGCAGGCCTGCCAGCCGGGCAACGTGGAGACCGTAGCTCTTGTCGGCGCCGCCCGGCACCAGCCGCCGCAGAAAGATGACGTCTCCGTCCTGCTCGGCGACGGCCAGGTTATAGTTGCGGGCGGCGGGCAGGTGTGACGGCAGCTCAGTCAGCTCGTGAAAATGGGTGGCCAGCAGAGTCCGGGCGCCGACCCGGTCGTGCAGCTCGGTGGCCACAGCCCAGGCCAGGCTCATGCCATCGTAAGTCGAAGTGCCGCGCCCGACCTCGTCCAGGATTACCAGGCTGCGGGGAGTGGCTTGGGCCAGGATGTGGGCCACCTCGGCCATCTCGACCAGGAAGGTGCTCCGCCCCTGGGCGATGTCATCGGCCGCGCCGACGCGGGCAAAGATGCGGTCGGCCAGGCCGATGCGGGCTGCCTGGGCGGGCACAAAGCTGCCCATGTGGGCCATGAGCACGATGAGGGCTACCTGGCGGACCAGGACGCTCTTGCCGGCCATGTTTGGGCCGGTGATAAGCAGCAGCCGCTCGCCGGCGCTGAGGCGGGTGTCGTTGGGCACAAACGGCTCGCCGCTGGGTAACGACTGTTCGACGACGGGGTGACGCCCGTCGCGAATGTCGATTAGATCGCTGTCGTCTATCTCAGGCCGGACGTAACCGTACCTGGCGGCGACCTCGGCCAGAGCGGCCAGCGCATCGAGCTGGGCCAGAACGCGGGCAGCGGCCAGCAGCCGGTCGGACTGGGCTGCCACCCGGCAGCGCAGATCGACGAACAGGTCATATTCCAGGTCGTTGGCCCGGTCGGCGGCGGTCAGGATCTCGACCTGGCGTGCCTTAAGCTCGGGCGTGATAAAGCGCTCGGCGTTGCTGACGGTTGCCCGCCGCTCATATTCGGGCGGAATCTTGGACAGGTGGCTCTTGGTGACCTCGATGAAGAAGCCGAACACTTCGTTGTATTTGACCCGCAGGTTGGGGATGCCGGTCCGCTCGCGCTCCCCGATCTCGAGGCTGGCCAGCCAGTCACGGCCATCAGCGGCGGTGCGGCGCTCGGCGTCCAGGCCGGCATGGTAGGCAGAGCGGATCAGACCGCCATCGCGGAGGAGGAGCGACGGGTTGTCTGCCACAGCCCGGCCGATGAGCGTTGTCACGTCGGACAGCTCGTCCAGGCCGGCGTCCAAGGCGCGCAGCCGCGCCGAGCGAGCGCCGGCCAACAGGGCTTTGATGTGGGGGATGCGGGTCAGGGAGCGGCGCAGGGCCAGCAGGTCGCGGGCGTTGGCGGTGCCAAAGCCGACGCGGCCCACCAGACGCTCCACGTCGTACATGCCGTCGAGCAGCCGGCACAGGTCAGCACGCAGGAAATGGCCGGTAGTCAGCTCCTCCACGGCGTCGAGACGGGCCCGAATCTGTTCTAGATCCAGGAGGGGTTGCTGGATCCAGCGGCGAAGCAGACGAGCGCCCATTGCCGTCTGGGTCCGGTCGAGGATGCTCAGCAGGCTGCCTTCGACGCGGCCCTCGCGCAGGGTACGGGTCAGCTCCAGGTTGCACCGGGTGGTGGCGTCGAGGCTCATATAGTCGGCAAGGCGGTAGAGCGCCAACGTCCGCAGGTGGGCCAGGTCGGAGATCTGGTTATTCTGCAGATAGAACAAGGCTGCGCCGGCGGCGGTAATCGCCAGGGGGCGCTCGCCGGCGCCTGGTTCATCCAGCGAGGTGGCGCGAAAGTGAACCAGCAGCCGAGCACGCGCGGCCTCGAACGCTGCCTCGCAGTCTGGCACAGGTGACAGGCGGACCGGTCGTCGCGTGCCCGTTTCCCGGCGCAGCCGCTCGGTCCAGGCTGAGTCAGAGGCCAGGCCGGTCGGGAGCACAATCTCGCTTGGCTGGAGCCGCTGAAGCTCTTCGAACAGCGCCGGCCAGCCGGAGGCCTCGGTGGCGGCGAATTCGCCGGTGGACAGGTCGATGACGGCCAGGCCAAACTTTTCGCTCTTGGATTCGGGATCAGATACCAACGATGCTAACAGGTTTTGGGCGTTGTCGGGGAGCAGGGCGTCTTCGACGACGGTGCCGGGGGTGATGATCCGGACGATGTCGCGGCGGACCAGGCCCTTGACACGGCGGGCATCCTCCAATTGTTCGGCGATGGCGACCTTGTGGCCGTGCTCCAGCAGGCGAGCGATGTAGCCGGTGACGCTGCGGTAGGGCACGCCGCACATCGGCAGGTTCACGGCCTTGGAGAAACGGCGAGAGGTGAGCACCAGCTTGAGCTCACGGGCAGCCGTCCTGGCATCGTCTTCGAATAGCTCGTAAAAGTCGCCCAACCGGAAAAAGAGCAGCGCGTCGGGGTGGCGCCGCCTAAGCTCGCGGTATTGGCGAAGCATGGGCGTGGGCTGGGGGTCGCTCATTGTCCCTCACACAGCTCCATGGCTTGCACGGCCTGCATTGTCTCTTCGGCGGTCAATGGCCGCGGGTAGTTGTAAAGGATGCCGCCGGGCCGCTCGTTGTAGAAGGGGCGGTTACAATTGGGACAGCCGGAGGTCTGGAACGGCTCACCGGTAGCGGGCAGCAGGGCACCCAAGTCGAGCAGGCGGCCCTGTGGGTCAAATGCCATCTCGTCGAAGCAGGCCAGGTCGTGGGCGATCAACCAGAGGGCAGCCTGCATGTGGCGGTAGACGGCCAGGGGCGGCGGCGGCCGGTCGGCCAGGTTGGTGCCGCGCAGCGGGGTGAAGGCGAACAGCCCGGTTATCACACCCCGGTCGTGCGCCCACTGAATCCGCTCGACCATCTCCCGCTCTGTCTCACCGAGCCCGACGATCAAGTGCAGCCCCACATGCCCGGGGAAGGTTCGAGCCGTCTGCTCGATCAGGGCCAGGCTGTGGGCCCAGTCGCCGCCCTTTATCTGGTCAAAGACCCGTTTGCAGGCGACATCTAGACCAAATCCGACGTGGTCGGCGCCCGCTTCTACGATCTGGCGCACTTGGTCGATGCCGTAGGGCAGGAAGGCGACGTCAAACGGGATGGCCGATGCTGCCTTGACTGCATGCACGACGGTAAGCGCCTGGGCAAAGGCGGCGGCGGTGACGGTCACTTGCAGACAGGCGCGGCGAAACGCTCCCTGCGCTGCCGCCTGGGCCAAGCGCTCGACGACGCTGTCGAGGGGATATTCCGGCCAGATCACCCGAGACAAGCTCATAGCGCTCGCCCTGCTGTCGCGGGCTTGAGTACAAAAGGCGCAATTCATCTGGCAGCGGCCGCCAAGCATCAGGTAGGCCGTGGTCGGTGCGACGGCCATTGGCACCCGGGCCAGGCCCAGCACGGCGGCGGTGCCGATGGAGACGTTGATCGTGGCCGGAGCCGTTGAATCCATTGGCCTCTCTCAGGCCCGGGTCACCCGGACGGCGCAGACCTTGAACTCGGGGATCTTGGCCGTGGGATCGAGTGCGCCATGGGTCAGGGCGTTGGCCGGCGCTTCGGCAAAGTGGAAGGGGATGAACACCACGCCTGGCGGCACGGTCTCGGTCACGCGGGCGACCAGGTCGACCTCGCCCCGCCGGCTTTGGACGCGCACCCGGTCGCCTTCGGCTATGCCCAGCCGCGCGGCGTCAGCGGGGTGGATCTCGACGAACGGCTCGTTGATCTGGTCGGTCAGGATGGGCGAGCGGCGGGTCATGGTGCCGGTGTGATAGTGGAACAGGATCCGTCCCGTCGTCAGTACGAACGGATAATCGGCATCGGGCTCCTCGGCGGGCGGCCGGTAATCGGCCGGCACAAAGCGGCCTTTGCCCAGGGCAAAGCGATCCTTGTGCAGAGTGGGCGTGCCGGGGTGATCGGGCGTGGGGCACGGCCACTGCAACCCTTGACCCTCCAGCCGCTCGTGGCCGATGCCGCCGTAGCTAGGGGTGAGGGCGGCAATCTCGTCCATCACCGCTCCCGGCGAAGGGTAATCCCAGCCGGCGAACGGGGCGGTGGAATGGGTGGGTTGCAGGCTGTGGATCCGCCGGGCAAGGTCGAGGATGATCTGCCAGTCGGGGTGAGCCTCGCCGGGAGGCTCGACTGCCCGGCGAATACGCTGCACGCGGCGCTCGGTGTTGGTGAAGGTGCCGTCCTTCTCGGCAAAGCTGGCACCGGGCAGGACGATGTCGGCCAGCTGCGCCGTCTCGGTGAAAAAGATGTCCTGCACGACCAGGAGGTCAAGACGCTCAAAGGCGGCGCGCACATGGTTGGCGTCGGCGTCGGACAGGAGCGGGTTCTCGGCCATGACAAACAGGCCGCGGATGCCGTCGCCGGCGGCATGCACCATCTCCGGCAGGGTGAGGCCCACCCGCGGCGGGGGAACGTGACCCCAGGCCTGGCCAAACTTGGCGCCAACCGCTTCGGCGGTGACGCTCTGATAGCCGGGGTAGACGTTGGGCAGACCACCCATGTCGCACGCGCCCTGGACGTTGTTCTGCCCGCGCAGTGGGTTGACGCCGGTGCCCTCGCGGCCGACGTTGCCGGTCAGCATGGCCAGGTTGGCCACCGTTGTCACGTTGTCGGTGCCGGAGATGTGCTGGGTGATGCCCATGGCGTACAGGATCGTTGCCCGGCCGGCCTCGCCGTAGAGGCGGGCGGCGCGGCGGATGTCGTCGGCGGGCACCCCGGTGATCGCGGCGGCGCGCTCGGGTGGGTAGGCGGCGAGGACGGCCTTGAGCCCCTTGTAGCTGTCCAGGTCCATCCGCTCGGCGATGAACGCTTCGTCGGCCAGGCCCTCAGCAAGGATGACGTGCATCATGCCGTTGAGTAGGGCCACGTCGGTGCCGGGCCGCTGCCGGATAAAGAGCTCGGAGAAACCGGCAAGCCCGATGGCGCGTGGATCGGCAACGATGAGCCGGGCTCCTCGGTCGCGCACCGCCCTGACGACACGACGGGCGATGAGTGGATGCTGCTCGTGGGTGTTGGAGCCGATGATAAAGATGAGGTCGGCGTGATAGATGTCGTCGATGGGGTTGGTCATTGCCCCGCTGCCCATTGTGGCGACCAGACCGGCCACCGTGGGGCTGTGTCAGAGGCGAGCACAGTGATCGACGTTGTGGGTGCCGATCTCGGCGCGGGCCAGCTTTTGCAGAAGGTAGTTTTCCTCATTGGTGCACTTGGCCGAGACGCAAAAGCCCAGTGCGTCGGGGCCGTCGGTGTCACGGATGGCGAGCAGACGCCCGGCGACCAGGTCCAGCGCCTCGTCCCAGGAAGCCGGACGGAAGGATGGCTGGCTGCGGGGCGCGCCCGGCAGGCGGATCAGCGGCGTGGTCAGGCGGTCGGGGTGGTGGATGAACTGGTGGGCGCTCCAGCCCTTGATGCACAGCTTGCCCTGGCCGACGCCGTCGGGGTTGGGCAGAACACCGATCACCTGGCCGCCACGAACCTGAAGGAACATGGTGCAGCCGGTGCCGCAATAGGGGCAGGTGGTAAGTACTTTGGCCGTCATGCTGCTCCCTCCCTGGTCAGCCACTCGCCCAGCGACGTGTCCTTGGCCTTGATCTTGTGCTCGCCAATCTGCATCTGCTCGGCGCCGTAACCCATGGCCAACCCCAGCAGCTGCAGGTAGTTGAGCACCGGCACCCGGAACTCGAGCCCAAACTTGCGGGCTGCGGTCAACTGGCCCATGTCGAACTGCTGGAAGCAGAAGGGACAGCCCACGGCGATGCAGTCGGCGCCGGCGGCGTGGATGTCGGTCAGCTTGGTGCTCAAGACCTTGCCGCTGGGATCGGGCTGGCCGCTGACGGCAAAGCCGATGCCGCAGCAGCCGGTCTTGGTGGAATAATCGACCGGCGTCGCGCCCAGGGCCTCGACCAGGGCGTCGAAAACGACCGGTTCTTCAGAGTTGTCAAAGCCGTGGAGGTAGTAGGGGCTTAGCAGGTGGCAGCCGGTGTGGGTCGCCACCCGCAAGCCGGTCAGTGGGCGCTCGACGACGCTGCCGATCGTCTCCAGGCCGACCTCCTGCGCCAGCCAGGGCAGGAAATGCTTGACCTGGCGTGTGCCACGATAGGTGTGGCCGGTTTCTGCCAGGATGCCGTTTACCCGGCCGCGCAGCTCTGGCGACTCGGCCAGATCGTGGACGGCGTGGCGCAGGGTGTAGGCGCAGCCGTTGCACAGGGTCAGGATGTCCAGGTCCTGCTCCTCGGCCAGGCTGACGTTCCGCGCGGCGATGGTGGACCAGGTGAAGGGATCGACCGGGCCGACGCCGACCGGATCGGGACAGCAGGTAAAACCGTCCAGGTTGATCAGCTCGGCGCCGAGGCGGGGCAGAGTGACCTGAGCGACGTACTCGATGTAGGGCAGCTTGGTGGGGATCATGCAGCCGCGGAAGAAGGCAAAACGACGGTCGGTCATTCCGCCTCCTTGCGGGCCACAGCAGACCCTAAGGGTTGCGGAAAACCCTTTGGGTCGGCGGCCACCAGCCGGGCGGCAAGTCCGGTGCGCTCGGCGATCAGGGCCAGCTCTTCTACAGGCCGGGCCGGCAGATCGGGCAGGCCGAGCTTGGCCCGCTGGCGTTGGGTGACGCTGCCGGCCGGGAAAGCGGAACCGGTGGTCAGGATCATGTCGAATTCGGCATAGATCTCTTTGGGCGCCAGGCCAGCGGTGAAGGCGGCTTCTTTGTGGCCCTTGACTAGCTCCAATGGCTTGAAGTCGTAGGGACAGCGCTCCTCACATTTATGGCACGAAGGGCAGCCCCACAGGGTCTCGCGGGCCTGGATGCCGTCGCTGAACAGGTCGTAGACGAAGGTGTGGCGCGGGTCATACACGTCGGCGTAGTTGACCACGCACACCAGACCGCAAACCGCACATTGCAGGCAGTACTCGGTCTCTGGCCTGGGGTTCAATTGGGCGTCGTGGGCCTGGAACGGAGCTTTCAATAACATGGACACCTCCACGATGCCCATTGTACTCGAAAAAGCTGCTGACGGCAAGACAGATTGAGATTGCGGGCTGATTCCTTCCGAGAGACTGTTGGCTGTTCAGTATGGGTCGCAGGGGCCGCGGACCTGGCGCCAGAGGGCCTTGAATTGCTCTATGTTCAGGAAGGGGTGGGTAGGGGGAGGCAGGTCGCGGGGCAAGCCACGGCGGCACCACAGCACGTAACGGGTGGCCCAGATCGCTCGGGGGTCGAAGCCGGGCTGGCGCCGGTCCTCGACCTCTCGTTCCAGCCTCGACAGCCTTTGGCGAACGCTCATATTTCTACTCCTTACAATCGTCTTTCTATATTTTCCATGCGCTGCATGAGAGTGATGGTTTCGTGGAGGCGAGGACCGGCCTGGAGAAGGAGGCGGGCGACGGCGATGCGGGCGGTGAGCGGCGAATTGGGGTCGTCGAGGATAGCGTAGAGGGCGGCGAGAGCCCGGTCCATGCCAGCGGCGGCACGCTGAGCAGCGCTAGAGAGGGCCTGGTCGAGGGCAGAGTCGAGGGCGGCCCGGACTTCTGACTCATCAAGGTAGCGATAGGCGGTACGCTCGGAGATACCGATCTGCCGGGCGGCGTCGGCTACGGTGCGGGTCGAGAGCACAGCAGCAATAAAGCGCTCTTGGTTGGGCGAAATGTCAGGTTTTGTCATGTTTTGTCACCTCCTGGAATATGACCGGTGATATTGCCGGCGGAAAGGCGCCAGCGGGTTCTGAAATGGGGTGCAGACGACTGTCAGGGCAGCAGGTTGTGGCGGGCGAGAGCGGGTTTCCGGCCGGCATCGTTGACATATGGTAACGTGCACTCTAACTGCATCGCCATTTTACTACAAGTGGAAGGGCGTGTCAAATTGAGAGAAGGTCAAGAACATTTGTTCTGCATCTGGGGATAGGCGAGGAGCCGTCCTGACAGGTGACTCAGCAGGCTAAGCCAGGTAGATCGGATTCGACAGGGCCACGGCTATGTGAGCAGCGGGCTCGTCGCGCTGGTGGGCAGGCGGCGGCTCGATGACCTCAGCGCGCCAGTAGCCGTCGCCGACGGCCACCGACCGTTCGTGACTCCAATCGTCCCCGTCGATGGGGATCAGGAAGGCGCCGGTGGCCGAGACCAGCAGGAGGAAGTGGCCATCGGCGCCTGTCACCCGGCAGCAGAGACGCGCCTCCTGGCCGTCCGGGAGCGAGAGCATATCGCCCATCATGGCCGTGCTGCCGGCTACCGTGGCCGTCAGCTCCAGGCGAGGGCCGGCCGGGCCGGCAGAGATAAAGGCGTGACCGGCGCGCAGTCCGGCCAGCAGGGCCGGCACCGACAGCTCCTCGGCATGTACCCAGGTGCAGGGCTGGCCGACCTCGTGAAAGCCGAGCGAGCCGTCGAACGGCGCCTGGTGCTTGTCGGAGCCGCCGACGGCGGTGAGGCGATGCCCCTGTTTGAGCAGCCGATCCCAGACGGCCAGTGACTGATAGTTGAACACGTGCCAGGGCTGCTGCCACACCTCGACGGCGTCGGCCAGGGCCTCGTCGCCCAACTCCCAGGGTGGACCGGTCATCTTGGGATGGTTGACGACGAACAGCGCGCCTTCGGCCTGGACCTCGGCACGGAGGGAAGCCATCTGCTCGGGCGTGCGGCGGCGAAAGTCGTGCCAGCGGCGGATGCCGAGGGCGTTGGCGTGGCCGTGGTAGGTGGTGAGCTCCATGGCCGGGATGACCAGGAGCGAGGGCGGCTCGGGCCAGCCGGCCATGTCGATCAGGTGGCTGACGGTGTTGTGCTCGGTTACGGCCAAGAAGTCGAGGCCCTGTGCGCGGGCGGCAGCCAGGAGGTCGTGGAGGGAGCCCTGGGCCTCGCTGTGGTGCGAATGGCTGTGCAGGTCGCCTCGGTACCAGCCCGCCCCCTGCCTCGTCACACGCGCGAAGAGGCCATCCCAGGACAAAGGGGCCGCGGCAGGAGCTTCTCCCGGTTCGGCCAACGTCCACCGGATCTCGGCCTGCACGTCACAGCCGGCCGGCGCCAGCTTGTATAGCCCGAGCAGAACGTGCCAGCGGCCGGCCGGCAGCGGGCCGGGCAGGTAGCCGGGCGTGGCCCACCCCGGCGTCAGGGTGAAGGACAACCGGGCGCTGCCGCTCCAACCGCGAAAGCCATCGGGGGCAAGGACACCCAGGTCGACGACGTTGCCGGGCTGTGCCTCGAGGGGGTCGGGCGAGATGGGGTCGCTGTAGGTGTAGCGGACCTCCAGGCGGGCGACGCCGGGAGGCAGGTCGAAGGGGATCAGGGGGTAGGGGTCGGCGGCCTGATCTTCAGGGTCAAAGTGGCGCTCAATAACAAGAGCAGCCGGTTCTGCGGTGAGCTGCCGGCAGGCGTCATGTATCTTGTGTCCTGCCCGGGACGCCAAGCCGGTCGACGGCGTCAAAGAATTCGTCCTGTAGGCGCCGAGCTTTCTCGTCCTCTTTGATCGCCCGGATGGCGGCAGCAAGCGCCCGGGATTGGGCAGCAAGAAACCGCTCACCCTTGTCGGCGGTGGCAGGACGAGCGACCCCGCAATAGTGGGTGGGATGGTCGGCGTACCACCAGATCCCCGTGTATACGCCTGCCTGACGCAAGGCGTCCAGACGCCGCAGGGGCAGACCTTCAGAATCATCGCCGGCTTGGCTCAGATGCACCAACTCGGGCCGGATCGCAAGCATCATGCTGGTCTCCTGTTCGCCGGCATGACCGTCGACGGTTGTTTCCCATTGGGCCGAGATCGCCGTCTCATCCTCGGGCAGCAGGTGGGGAGCCACCACGTAGAGCAGATAGTCGCGCCGCCGAGCAAGCTGGGCCTGCGCAAGAAACGGCATCAGGTGCTCATTTCCGCCATGGCTGCTGACAAGAACAATCTTGGTGAGCCCGTTACGCGCGATCTCCCGGCAGACGCTATCGAGCAGCCCGAGCACAAGCTCGGCTTCCAGGCCAACTGCACCAGGATAATGGCGGGCCTCGAGTATTTGGGTGAAGATAATGTCGGGAAAGACTATGACCGGCTCAAGCGCAGCGGCCCGACGACAGACCTCATGCGCAATGAAGAGGTCGGTACCCAGGGGGAGATGATGGGCATGCCTCTCCAGGCAGGAAAGGGGAACCAAGCACACGCCCTGCGCTGTGACGACAGCATCGGGAAATTGATCGCCGGTGAGCTCTTCCCAGTGCATCAGATGCCTCCTAATCGTTTCGTCATTGGACAGTAGACCTTGCCAACGCCCGCGCGATGTGTTCCGCAGCCTGCGCATCTTTCTCGCGCGCCTGGTGGATGATCGGCACCATGTGACGCCGCACAGTAGGTTCGGCGAAGTGACGGTAGGCATCGGGGTTGCCGTTGCCGCCGGCCAGGTCCCAGAGTTTCCACATCAGGTCGTGCTCGGCCGCATAGCAGGCAGCGGCGTGCAGCAGGTCTTCGGTCATGCGGAAGTGCAGGACGTCAGGGTCGCTGGCCTGGATCAGGAACTGCGACCCATACCAGCGCGCCTCGGCGACCATGAGTACCTCGGCATCATGGACTTGATGGCGCTGGCGCAGGATAGCTTCGTCGTCGGGAAAATCCTCATCGTGCAGCAGCTGCTCGGCCCAGGCCGTATAGGCGGCCAACCCGTTGTGCCGGTCGCCAAAGGTGACCGGCGTGCGTGCTACCTGGAGCATCCATTCCAATGCCTGGCGATAGGTGTCAGACAGCGGAGGTCTTGGCTTCTTTTGGCCGATGAGGCTGAAACTGAACCCCGGCGGATAGCTAAACCAGTCGCGCTTGCGGAACTGGCCTGACGGCTCAAACTCGACGCCCGCATTGAACTCGGGGATGCTCTGGAAAAAGCTCCAGCCGATGAGGACGTCGCCGCCCTCATCGTAGCCGGTGATGATGGCCGATTCCGGCGGGCCAATCGGGCCAAAGGCCAGCACAGGCCGGCCCTGTTGGATGCTTTCGACGATCTTTTCCCGGAATAGCGCCTCGTTGTCGCGGCCTTCTTCCACACTCATAACCTGGTATTCGTAGCCTGTGGCCCGGAAGGCGTGGTCGAATGGCGCTCCAGGGTCATCCGACATAACCATGATCTCCAGATTGTCGCCTGCCCAGCCTGGTTTCCAGGACAAGAAAGAGGCCACACCAGAGACACCGATGAAAAAGGAATAACTGCAGGTGACTTTGCAGCCCGGCTTCAGTGCGTGCCTTGAGCGGCAGCCGAAATCCTCTTCACCGGAAGTATTCCATCAGGGCACGCATGACAGATGGGAAGGGGATGTCCTCGGGGCAGCCTGGACCGCCCTCGTAGAAGCTCACGCGGGGAACACCTTCCAGCACGAGACGGGTTGGCGTTGTAGTCATATCTCCTCCTTGAAAAAACTGCACGTTTAAAGCGAACTACTAGGTCCCGGCTGCCGTCAATTGAAGAATCGTCGTCACTGTTGCCTCAACACTCAGTGCGGTGGTATCCACGACTATCCATCCCTCCTGCGCTAGTTGTGGCATGGCTGCATTCAGTTGTTGATAGACGAGCCGGACTCCCTCATCGATGTAGGCACGTGCAGGGCTCTCCCCTGAGCGTTGAAGGTTGCGCCGGTGTGCTTCACCTTGACCGGGGTACAAGACGATCTTGTGGAGGTCGGGGTGATCGAGCAGGTCTCGGTAATCCGACCGGTGATTAGGATCCCAGAAATCATCGATGACTACCACGAAACCGGCACGATGGTAGGTGATGGCCATATGGGCCACACTCGTGCGGGCCAGGGCGACTTGCTGAGTCAGGTCATCGCTCCAAACAGCGCCGGGGAGCGCTATTCCCGAGACAACCATGTTCCGCAGGTCGTCAACGGGAATGTGCAGGCTCTTGGGAAAGCGGGCGGCCAATGCCCGGCTCGTGGTGCTTTTCCCAACGGCGGGAGGCCCGACTACCAAGAAGATAGGGTTCATATATACCACCCCGACTGCACGGCAACCGCTGTGTTAGAGGAACCTGTCTTTGCCCGCGATCTAGACATCTCGAGTTCTCCTAGCTCCCCCCTAAGGAGTTGCAAGTATGGGAATATCCCGTATAATGACCTCCGACCCGGTTCCCTTGTGGAATGGATAGGGTTGCCGGGCAGATATAGTCTACAACACAAGCCAGAAAAGATCAAGCGTACCGGAGGTAGTCAGAGTGGAGCCTACTGACAGGAGCCTGCACGATTTCATCCGCGACATGCCCAAGGTGGAGCTGCATGTCCACCTGGAGGGCAGCATCCGGCCGGCGACGTTGCTGGCGCTGGCCGAGCGCAACAATGTGCCGCTGCCGGCTCGTGATGTGGCCGGCCTGCGCGAGTTCTACCAGTTTACCGACCTGGAGCACTTTGTCAGGGTCTATTTTACCATTTCCGGCTGCCTGAAGACGGTGGACGACTTTTGTCTGATCGCCTACGAGTTTGGCGCGGAGATGGCCCGGCAGCGGATCCGCTATGCCGAGGTGACTTTTACGCCATTTACCAATGTTGCCTATACCGGCCTGCCTTTCGACGAGATCATGGCCGGGCTGAATGAAGGGCGGGCGCGGGCCCAGGCCGAGCTGGGCGTCGAGTTTTGCTGGGTGCTGGATATCGTCCGCAGCGACCCCCACACGCGCCACGATGTGGCTCGCTGGGCGACCAGCGCGATCGACCGGGGCGTGGTTGGGTTTGGGCTGGGTGGGCCGGAGCAGGGCTATCCGCCAGAGCCGTTTGCCGACGCTTACGCCGTGGCGATGGAGGCAGGGCTGCACAGTGTGCCTCATGCCGGTGAGGGGGCTGGACCGGAGAGCGTATGGGGGGCCATCCGGGCGCTCAAGGCGGAGCGGATTGGACATGGAGTGCACAGTGTGGAAGATCCGGCGTTGGTCGATTTTCTGTGCGAGCGCCAGATCCCGCTTGAGGTGTGCCCTACGAGTAATCTATGTCTGGGGGGGTACCGGTCGTATGAAGAGCACCCGGTGCGCTGGCTGTGGGAGCAGGGGCTGTATGTGACGGTGAATTCGGACGATCCGCCGATGTTCAACACCGACCTGGTGGGCGAGTACCAGGCGCTGGCCGATCATCTAGGCTTCACAGCAGACGAGCTGGAGCGGCTGAGCCTGAATGCGTTGCGGGCCAGCTTCCTGCCGGCCGAGCGGAAAGCGGTCCTGGAACAGGAGTTTGTGGCGGAGTTTGGCCGGCTGCGGGGAAGAGATGTGGATAACCAAAAGCAGGACGCTGTTTGACAAGGATGGAAAGTTAGGCTAGAATAGGGCCTGTTCGTGCCGCGGTAGCTCAGTTGGTAGAGCAATTGACTGAAAATCAATGGGTCCCCAGTTCAAGTCTGGGCTGCGGCACTCGGACTAATGCGGGCGTGGCTCAGTGGTAGAGCATCTCCTTGCCAAGGAGAGAGTCGTGGGTTCGAATCCCATCGTCCGCTCTCTTTATTTGAGGGCGACGTAGCCAAGTGGCAAGGCAGCGGTCTGCAAAACCGCGATTCATGGGTTCAAATCCCATCGTCGCCTCTGGTGCAACTGGGCCTGATAGCATGGCGCTATCAGCCGTTTTTTACCATAGGGGGCGGTGGCGAAATGGCAGACGCTGCGGACTTAAAATCCGCTGGGGCAATACCCCATGTGGGTTCGACTCCCACCCGCCCTACTAATCGAGCCCTCCCGTGCAACGGGAGGGCTCGATTATTCCCGTTGGTTATAACTTAAAATTGACCCCAAGGCCAATATCAGTTATGATCGCTCATAACCATACAAGCTCGTGAGGTGAGAAGGTGACGACGGTCGTGGATGCGCGAGGGCTGGCCTGCCCCCAGCCGGTGATCAAAACCCGGCGGGCGATGCAGGGTGCGGATCAGGTAGTCACGCTGGTCGACAACGATACCGCAGTGGCCAATGTGTCGCGCATGGCAGAAAAGGCCGGCTGGCAGGTGAAGGTGACGCCGGAAGGCGGGGATTACCGCATCGAGATGGTCGCTTTGGCGCCCCAGCCGGAGCCGCTGCCGGTGGGCCGGACCGAGCCGCTGGCCGGCCCGTTGGTGCTGGTCGTCTCGGCGGACAAGATGGGCCGGGGTGACGAGGAGCTGGGCCACATTCTGATCCGGAGCTTTTTCCACACGCTGGGTGAGGTCAAGCCACGGCCAGACCGGATCATCCTGTTCAACACCGGCGTGCGGCTGGCGTGCCAGGGCTCGGAGGTGCTGGACGACCTGTGCGCGCTGGAGGCGGATGGGATCGAGATCCTGGCGTGCGGCACTTGTCTGGGCTATTTCGAGCTGAAAGACAAGCTGGCGGCCGGCCGGGTGTCGAATATGTACGACATCGCCGAGACGATCCTGGGCGCCGGCAAGGTGGTGAACCTGTAGCATGGTTCAATACAGCGTGGCGCTGTTCGACTCGACTTCTCAGGTCATGCGCGGCGAGAGGGTGCTGGGTCAGGCCGGCGTACGGGTCAAGATGATCCCCACACCGCGGCAGATCAGCTCTGATTGCGGCATGGCGCTCCGCTTCGACCGGGAGGAATCGGACCGGGTGGTGACCATCCTGTCAGAAAACAGCATCCCGGTCAGGGGTGTGTATCCGATTTAGAAAATGACGACTGACTGGAACAACGTGCGGCTGACAGCCCTGACGACAGCAGCCGGCTGAGCGGCCAAGAGGTCGCCGGCCGACCTGGCGCAGGTGCTGCGCCCTCTGCAAGCGATATTCCAACCTGGGGACTGGCCCGACCTGATGGTCGGGCTGAGCTCGCCTGACGACGCGGCGGTGTACCGGATCAACGAGAAGACGGCGCTCATCTTTACCACCGATTTTTTCACGCCAATCGTGGACGATCCGTATACCTACGGCGCCATCGCCGCGGCCAACGCCATGAGCGACGTATATGCCATGGGTGGCCGGGTGTTGATGGCGCTGAGCATCGCCGCCTTTCCGCCCAAGCTGCCGGGACGGGTGATCGGCGAGATACTGCGCGGCGCCGGTGAGAAGGTGGCCGAAGCGGGAGGGGTGATCGCCGGGGGACACACGATCGATGACAACGAGCCCAAGTTCGGCCTGGCGGTGGTCGGGGTAGTAGATCCTGGTCGGGTGGCGACCAAAGGCGGCGTCCAGGCAGGTGACCAGATCCTGCTAACCAAGCCGTTAGGGGTGGGGATCATCACCACGGCCGCCAAGGGCGACGCAGCTGAGGCAGCGCACCTGGAGGCGGCAATCCAGAGTATGATGCAGCTCAACCGCCGGGCAGCGCAACTGGCCGAGGAGGTGACAGTCCACGCCATGACTGACGTCACCGGCTATGCGTTGTTGGGCCACAGCTACGAGATGGCCAGCTTGAGCGGTGTCGGGCTGCGCTTCACCTTCGACCGGCTGCCGTTCCTGCCGGGGGCGAAGGAGTATGCCGACCTGTCACTCTTTCCCGGCGGGTCGTGCCGGAACCAGGAGACCTACGCCCGCCATGTGTCGTTTGGCAAGCTGGAGGAGGAGATGCAGCTGCTGCTCTTCACGCCGGAAACGAGCGGCGGCCTGCTGATCGCATTGTCGCCCGGCGAGGCCGACCGACTGGAGAACCTGTGCCGCGAGGCAGGGCAGGTGGTGTGGCGGGTGGGCGAAGCGTTCGAGGGCGAAGGGATCGAGGTCCTATAGGTAGGACTCGATAGCCGCCAACACTTGATCCACCGTCGCCCGATCGGGGCCAAGGATGATCAACGCGTAGGCACCGTTCCAGCCCAAGTAAGCGGTCTGATCGGGTGTTTCCCACAAGATGACGTCGCTGCTGCGTTTGCCCTGCTGCCCGTATTTTGATTCAGCGTATTCGGCATAGGCGGCGGTGAATTCGTTCTGATCGGCCGAGCTGTCCCAGGCAGTGGACAAGACAAGCAGCTCGTCGTCTCCGTTGATATATACCGCATATTGATCACCGTCCCAGCCGGCGGCAGCCGCATCTGCGATCTCGCGGTCCATCTGTTGAGATAGGTAGACCTGCACCTGGAACTCGCCCAGGACTCCCGCGTCGGACAGGCGCCAGCCACTGCCCAAGGTGGCGGTCAGGGGGGGCAGGGCCACTATCTGCGGCTCGTCACGGGCAAAGTACTTCTCTGGGTGGAGGATCTGCTCGGTCGTGACGGGTGGATCGGCGTAGGCGGCGTCGACAGCATCCCAGCCCTCTTCGTATAGCGCCGAGACGAAGGTTTCGCCGTAGGTGTAGGGGAACTCGAAGGTCTCGCGGATGATCGCCGGCGCCTCTGCCAACTGCTGTTCGCTTGCCTCGATCTCTTCCGATTCCAGAGCGGCCATATCCTCCGCCGTAATGTCGGACAGGTGGTTCATCAGGTATGCGGTCATGGCTACGGTGGCGTCACCCTCGGCCAGCGCCTGGCGAGCCAGGATCTCGTCGTCACTCATCCGGTCATCATCGAGGAAGGTATTCAGGTTAAAGTGCTCATCCTGCAGCCCATGAGTGATCTCGTGGGCTAGGGTGATGCGGGCTAGAAGATCCATCCCGGTATCGCTGACCACGTACAGCGTGTTCTTTTCGTCGTCGTAAAAGCCCGCAATCTGCGTCGAATAGAGCTCCAGTAGCTCACTCCGCAGGTCATAGTCCTCGGGGATAAAGTCAAAGGCGGCCATGGCCCGGGTGTCGTTCTCCAGCTCCTCGGGCGTGTACTCCCGGTCGAGCTCCTCCTCCATATAGTCGGCCACTTTAGCACGGGACATCAGGCCGTTGCTGATCGGCTGTGTGGCATCCAGGCCTCGTATCGTCTCCATCTCGTCTGCGATGGCTGCCAGCAGCTCGTCCTGCTCGGGGTTGGGGATGGCAGCCGGCTCGGTGGCCGGCGGCTGAGTGGGGTTCGGCGTCCGGGTTGGCACCTGCGTCGGATTGATCGTGCTGGTTGGCGCCTGAGCCACAGCGGTGGATGTTGGAGCAGTGGTCGCCGTGACTGGAGGCGACGGGGAAAGTGTCAAAGTGATGCGGCCACACGCGGTGAGCAAGGCCACCGCCACGACGGCCAACAGGACGGCGTGTATTCGCTTCATGTATTGGGCTCCCTTAAGAATAGGCAAATAGGCAGATGCCCGCTCTTTTCGCACATCGTGGCGCCCGGTGGGGCATGTCTACATCCTTGAAAGATCAAGTCAGCGGGCAGACAGCGCGTCAAACGGCAGGCCGCACCCCAGCAACGCCAGGTTTATGATCTGGGGCTATCAGTCCAGTCGGAGGGAATGGTCTCCTCTTCGGCGTAGGCCTCAGCCGGCATCTCTGCTTCGAGAGACAGGCCTGAAGGCTCTGCCGTTGTGTCCTCAAGAGGCGAGGCAAAGGGCTCAGGGGCCGTCTCTGGCCTGGGATGGAGGATGAAGGCCTCGGTGGGCGCCTCAGCTCTGGGGGACGGGCCGGAGCCTTTGGCCGCGGCCTGGGCCGCGCCGCAGTAAGGGCAGATGTTCCAACGGAGGTGAAGCAGCCGTCCACACGACGAGCAGGCCTTTTTCAACCGGGTGTGGCAGGTTGGGCAGACCATAAAGGCATCTTCGATCCGCCGGTTGCAGCCAGGGCAGGCCAGCCGCTCCTCAATGCCTTGCAGCAGCACCTCTTCTTCCAGCGAGCGCTCATAGACCTCCGAGAGCGTCTCACGCGGCCGGAGGATGAAGTAGAGCAACAGGCCCGGCACGGGGAAGAGTGGGAAAAAGACCAACACCATCAAAGTGGCCAGTACCTGGGCAAAGATATCGCGCGAGCGGGAACGGATGTCGCGGAAAGCCCAGATCACGGCGCCGATCCAGGTCGCCGTCAGGAAGGCAGCCAAAAGGGCCGCAAACATGACGATGAACGGCTGGATCGTATTTAGAATGCCCTCAAAGTCCATCCTGGCAACAGGCTCCTTGTGTCAAATTATCGTCCGATGGGCCATTGTACCATCTTTTTGTGAGTAGGGCAAGTTGTCAACTTGCCCTACTCCATGATCGTGCGCTGCCTGGATTGGCTGCTGCGCATGTCCTCCAGGTTGGCGTAAGGGTGGACGGTGCCCTCTTCGACGACCCACAGGCCGGTGGCAAAGCGGTCGATGAAGTAACGGTCGTGAACGATGGCCAACACTGTGCCCTGGAAAGCGGTCATGGCCTGCTCAAAACGGGTGCGCGACGGGATGTCCAGGTGGTTGATCGGCTCGTCGAGCAGCAAAAAGTTGCAGCCCTGGGCTACCAGCCGCGCCAGAGCCAAGCGCGCCCGCTCGCCAAAGCTGAGGCTGCCGACCGGGACGAATACGTCGTCACCCGCGAAGAGGAAATAGTGGAGGAAGCTGCGGGTCTCGGTCTGATCCAGCGGGGCAACGGCGCGGATCAGGTCGTAGGGCGTGCTATAGGGGTCCAGATCTTCCTGCTCTTGGGCATAGTAACCCACCCGGACGCCGGTGCCCAGCCGCACCCGACCGGCCAGCGGGTCCAGCTCGCCGAGGATCAGGCGGGCCAGCGTCGTCTTGCCCGAGCCGTTGGGACCGACCAGGGCGGTCCGCTCCCCGGCGCGCAGGGTGAGGTTTACGTCGCGGAACAGCTCGTGGTCGCCAAAGCCCATGGCCAAATCCTCGAGGGTGAGCACGTCACGGCCCGACGGTGGAGTGTCGATGAACTGGAGCTTCATCTGCCAGGTGCGCTCCGGCTTGTCGAGCCGCTCCTCCGAGTCGAGCATGCGCTGGAGACGCCGCTGCTGGATTACGGCTCGATGGGCGATGCGCATGGCTATCTTGCGCGTGGCGTAATCGACCGTCCCAGCTTCAATAGACCGGGCGTAGTTTTTCTTGGTGGTGATGGTGCTTTCCAGCCGGGCAAAGAAGGTCTGCTGATCCTTGTAGGCGGCCCACTGCTTTTCCCACTCCTGCTGCTTGGCCTGGGCATAGTCGGTGTAGGTGCCCGGGTAGCAGATGATGGTGTGGGTAAGCTGGCCAAGCTCGAGGATGGAGCTCACCGTCCGGTCCAGAAAGGTCCGGTCATGAGAGACGATCAGGACGGCGCCGCGGAACGCCTGCAAGAAGCGTTCCAGCCACTCCAGCGCGTCGATGTCGAGGTGGTTGGTTGGCTCGTCGAGGAGCAGCAGGTCGGGGTTGGACAGCAGCAGCCGGGCCAGGCCGAGGCGCGTCTTCTGCCCGCCGCTCAGGATGTCCACCGGCGTGTCGTGGGACAGATCACGCAGATCAAGGCCGTCCAGTACGGCGTCAACGCGGGCTTGAAAGCCGTAGCCACCCTGGCGCTCAAAGGTGTTGAGCGCCAGGGCATATTCAGCGAGGAGTCGCTGCAGATCCTGACCCTGGGCGGCGGCCATGGCGGCTGACAGGGTCTCGAGGCGGCGCTCAGCTTCGGCCAGACCGGCGAGGGCAGCGGCCATGACCTGGCCTACGGTTTGCCCGGGTTCGACCTCGAGGGCCTGGGCCAGGTAGCCGACCCGTACGTCGGCCGGTGACAGCCAGGCGCTGCCGGTGTCTGGCTGGAGCTCACCCAGGATGATCTTGAGCAGTGTCGTCTTGCCGCAGCCGTTGGCGCCGATTAGCCCTACCCGCTCACCAGGGTTGATGGTAAACGACACACGGTCGAGGATTAGATTGTCGCCGAACGATTTGGATAGGTTGCCGACCTGTAGCATTTCAATTCTTTATAGCCGGGAAAGCCGGTCCTGTCAAAGCGAGGGGACAGGCTGGGAGGACTGGCTTGACGCAGATTACCGCCAATTAACGCTGATTGGCCTTTCCGCTTGGGGCTCGACGGCAATCGGAGCCGACGCGGCACAGCTCTGAGCTGCTCGGCAGTGGTTGGCGAATTGCCAAGGTGCCCCACGCTGTGGTACAATCAGGTCAGCAGCGGAGTCGATACACCGCTTGCTGGCAAGGAGGGCAGTAGCACGACGTGGGTTTCGCCTTTCGGCTAGAGGACTATGCCCGCTACGTGGAACGGGTGGGCGAGGCAACGTACCTGGATGTGACGCGGCGCACCGACCCGGCGCGCATCGGGCGGGTGTGGGGCAACCTGCGGGCCGTGGTGGAGGCGTTTGGCCCGCCGTGGGTCGTCCAGCTGTGGACCAAAGATGCTGCCGGGGCCTTGGTGCAGGGCGGCGGTGTGTTCAGAGGGCTGCGACTGAAGGGCACGACGCTGGCGGCTCAGGTGTCGGTGACGGGCCTGAGCGGAACGCAGTGGGAACCCTGGACGCCGGCAGAGCCCTTTGCCGGCGTGGCGAGGTTGATCGCCCTATCCGGAGGTCCTGAGCACGTCACGTGGCGCTACGACCCGGTCATCCCGACTGTGCACGATGTGGGCCGCTTTCGCCGGCTGGCGGAGCAGGCAGCAGCGCTAGGGCTGACCCGGTGTGTGATCAATTTCATCGCGCTGCCGGGCCGGTACAAGCGGGTGGACGGCCGCCTGGCAACGGCGTTGCCCGGCTGGGCGGAGGGAATGCCCGGCTATGACGAGGCGTGGCGGGCAGAGACTGCTGCGGAGATTGTGCAGATTGCCAGCAAACTCGGGCTGACGGTCGCCACCTGCGCCGAGTCGGCGGGGCTGGCGGGGAAGGTGCCGGGCTTGAGGGCGGCAGCCTGCGGCGATTATGACTGGTTCGTGAGCCTGTCGGGGCGGGACCCGGGGCGGGTGCGGCCGGCCGGCAGCCGGCCGGGCTGCGGCTGTGCGCCCTATTTTGACGTCGGCATGTACGGCCAGTGGGCGCGGTGTCACCGGTGTCTGTACTGTTATGCGGGATAGAAAGCACTGTCCATAGCTATGGATGAACTCCTGGACCAGATCCTGCCGACTGTGACCAAGCCAGGGCGCTACACAGGCGGCGAATGGAATAGTGTGGTGAAGGCATGGGATGCCTGTGATGTGCGGTGGGCACTTGCCTTTCCCGAGATCTACGAGATCGGCATGTCGAACTTGGGGCTGGCGATCCTGTATGACATCCTCAATGCCCAGCCTGGGGTGCTGGCTGAACGGGTCTATGCGCCGTGGGTGGATATGGAGCGCGCGATGCGCGCCGCCAAGCTACCACTGTTTAGCCTGGAAAGCCGCCGGTCGCTGGCCCAGTTCGACGCAATCGGCTTAAGCTTGCCGTATCAGCAGTTGTACACTAACGTGCTGACCATGCTCGACCTGGCCGGGCTGCCACTCCTGGCCGCTGAGCGCGACGAACGCCATCCGTTGGTCATTGCCGGCGGGGGTGCGGCCTACAACCCCGAACCGCTGTCCGATTTCATAGACGCCTGGGCTGTGGGTGAGGGTGAGGAGCTGGTCGTGGAGGTGACCAGTGCCCTCCGCGAGGGCAAGCGCCGTGGCTGGTCCCGTGAAGCGCTGCTGCGGCGCCTGGCAGAGGTTCCAGGGATTTATATCCCCCGCTTTTACGAGGTGGCCTATCACGCCGACGGCACCGTGGCGGAGGTTAGGCCCACGGTACCTGAAGCGCGATTGCCGGTGCGCAAGCGGATCGTCGCCGCGTTGCCGCCGGCGGTGACCAGACCACTGGTGCCCTATATCGACACCGTCCACAACCGGGCGGCGATCGAGATCCAGCGCGGCTGCGGACGAGGGTGTCGTTTCTGCCAGGCGGGGATGGTGTACCGGCCTGTGCGCGAGCGCACGGCCGATGAGGTCCTGGCAGCCATAGACGCAATGGTAGCCAGCTCGGGTTTTGAAGAGGTAGCGCTTCTTTCGCTCAGCTCCAGCGATTATACCCAGATCGAGGCGCTGGTCGGCGGATTGGCCGCTCGATACGGCAACCAACACCTATCGATTGGCCTGCCCAGCCTGCGGATCGAATCGGTGTCGGTGGCGTTGATGGAGCAGCTGCAGGCCACGGGCCGGCGCTCGAACTTTACCTTTGCCCCGGAGGCGGCCAGCGAGCGGTTGAGGAGCGTCATCAACAAGCCGATCGCCGACGCCGATCTGCTGGCCGTGGCCGAGGAGGTCTATAGCCGGGGATGGAAGACGATCAAGCTGTACTTTATGGTCGGTCACCCGACCCAGACGCTGGAGGATGTGGCGGCCATTGCCGACCTGGCGCGGCGGGTGCGGGCGGCCGGTGTGCGGGCGATCGGCCGCAAGGCCCAGGTGAATGTCGGGGTGTCGACGCTAGTACCACAGCCGCACACCCCCTTCCAGTGGCTGCCGTTGGCCGCCGAGGCTGATATCCGAGCCCAGCAGGCGGTGCTGCAGGAGAACCTACGCGGGCCAGGGCTGAAGTTGAACTGGAACGACCCGCGTGAGACGTTGCTGGAAGCAGCGCTATGCCGAGGTGACCGACGGCTGGGAGCGGTCATCCACCGCGCCTGGCAGCTGGGTGCCCATTTTGACGGCTGGAGTGACCAGTTCAAAGCGGAGGTATGGCACCAGGCCTTCATCGAGACCGGCCTGGATGCCGACTTTTACGCCCGGCGGTCCCGGCCGTTGGACGAGGTTCTGCCATGGGATGTTGTCGACGCCGGTGTGACCAAAGAGTACCTGGCGGATGATTACCAGGCCGCGCTGCGGCGAGAGACCCACCCTGACTGCCGCGAGCAGTGCGGTGCGTGTGGCATCTTGGGCGCTTTCCGCCAGGAGCGGGCCGGAGTGGCAACCGGGGCGTGGGCCTGCCCGTAGTTCGGATAGGGCGATGACCGATGACCGATGACGCGACTCCGATGACCGACGCCCAGGCGCTCAAGCAGCGGCTGCGCCTGAAGTTCGCCAAGGGCGGTGTGATCAAGTATATCTCGCACCTGGATCTGACGCGGGCGTGGGAGAGGATCTTCCGACGCGCCGGACTGCCGCTTGTCTATTCGCAGGGGTTCAATCCGCGGCCTCGTTTTCAGATCGCGGCCGGGCTGCCGGTGGGGGTTACCAGCCGGGCCGAGCTATTGGACGTATGGCTGATGCAGCCGTTGGAGCCTGAGGAGACACTGGCCCGGCTGAAGACCGTTTCGCCGCTGGGCCTGGAGATCCTGGAAGCAGTCGAGGTGGATTTGAAGGCGCCCGCCCTCCAATCGCTGGTATGCGCCGCCGACTATCAGGCCGTGGTGCGCACGGCCGAGGCGCTCGTGGCGATCCAGGCCCGGGTGGAGGCGCTTCTTGGGGCGTCTACCCTGCCCCGTCGAAGGCTGCACAAGGGTGAGTGGCAGACCTACGATCTCAGGCCTCTTATCCAGAGCATCGCGGTCGCGCCGGGCGTGGAGGAGGGAGAGTGGATCCTGGCTATGCGCCTGCTGGCAAGCCAACAGGGTGCCGGCCGCGCTGACGAGGTGCTGGATGCGTTGGGCCTGTCGCACCTGCCGCACACAGTCGAAAGGATCATGCTCCACTTTGAGTTTGACAACTAGGCGAATCGTGGTATAATCTCACCCCGCTGAAGAAGCGGCGGGATCCGGCTGGCCTGGGTTCCACCGCTTGTTGATGTCAAACGTTGGAGGCAAGTTCTAATGTATGCCATTATCCAGACAGGTGGCAAGCAGTACCGGGTCAGCCCCGGCGATTCCATCGAAGTCGAAAAGCTGCCGCAGGAGGTTGGCGAGAAGGTCGAACTGAGCGAGGTGCTCATGGTGACCGACGGCGCCAGTGTCCGTGTTGGGCAGCCTGTGGTAGAGGGCGCCAAGGTCCGGGCGACGGTGACTCGCCAGGCTGAGGGCCGTAAGGTCATCATCTTCAAGTACCACAACAAGAACCGTTACCGGCGCCGTCTAGGGCACCGGCAGCAACAAACATGGCTGCAGATCGACGAGATCATTGCGTAGGTACAGGCTAGGAAGGATAGTGAGAGATGGCGCACAAAAAAGGTGGAGGCAGCTCGCACAACGGCCGCGATAGCCAAGGCCAGCGGATGGGTGTGAAGCGATTTGACGGCGAGAAGGTGACGTCCGGCAGTATCTTGGTCCGGCAGCGAGGCACGCAATTCAAGCCAGGTGTCAACGTGGGTGTTGGCCGCGACTATACCCTCTTTGCCACCGTTGATGGTTACGTCAAGTTTGAGATAATTCGCGATCAGCGCCGGCAGGTGAGCGTCTATTCCGAGCCGGTTCTGGCAGCGACAAGTGAGAGCTAAACGATGAAAGAGAAGATCCATCCTCAGTATTTTCCGGATGCCGCGGTCATCTGCGCCTGCGGCAATACCTGGACGACCGGGGCAACGAAGAAGGTGATCCGCACCGACGTCTGCTCGGCCTGCCATCCTTTCTTTACCGGCGAGCAGCGCATCGTCGACACGGCCGGTCAGGTGGACCGCTTCATGCGTCGACTGGAAAAGCGGGCCGAAATCAAAGAGTAGGGCTAAAGAGCCGACGAGCAAATCAGGGGGCAGAGTGACCACTTTGCCCCCTTTTGTTTTGGGGGAGGAGAGCGATGCGCCATAGCTATAACGGAGGATGGGTGGAGGTCGTCTGCGGCAGCATGTTTAGCGGCAAGACAGAAGAGCTGATCCGCCGCGTCCGCCGTGCCCGGATCGCCAAACAGAAGGTCCAGGTCTTTAAGCCACAGATAGACATCCGTTACCAGGTGGAGAAGGTCTCGTCTCACGACGGCCTGTATTGGGAGGCGATACCGGTGGCCCACGCCCGCAAGATCGTGGAACACCTGGAGCCTGATACGAATGTCGTCGCGGTTGACGAGGCTCAGTTCTTTGACTGGGAGCTGTCGGAAGTGTGCCGGGAGCTGGCGCAGCGCGGACTGCGCGTCATTACCGCCGGCCTGGACATGGACTTTCGGGGCGAGCCGTTTGGCCCGATGCCGCTGTTGATGGCCGAAGCCGAGGAAGTGACCAAGCTACAGGCGATCTGTGTGGTGTGTGGGGCGCCAGCCAGCCGTACTCAGCGCCTGATCAATGAGCAGCCTGCCGGCTATGACGAACCGATCATCCTGGTCGGCGGCAGCGAGTCGTACGAAGCCCGCTGCCGAACATGCCACCAGGTGCCAGGAAAGCCCAAGTAGAAGACTACACGTTCAGGTCTGCGCGGCGGTCGTCAAAGCTTTTTCAGCAGCTCTTCAGCCAAGGTGCGCGCCAGGGTTCCAACACCCCGCTTGGCCCAACCGGGTAGGTTCTTTACGACCGTCACCAAGGTATCCCACTGTTCCTGGGTGAGCACCCCTCGATAGCGGTGGTCGGCCAACCACTCCTCATAGGCCGGTACCCGGCGCTGCCCGGCGATGACCACGTCGCGGACCCACCAGGTGAAAGCCTGGGGGGCGATTGTCCAACGCTCTCCCTGCCACAGCAAAAAGTGCTCGGTGTCAAAGTGCCAGCCCAGCCGGCCGACCCGTTCGGCCAGGCCCAGGTCCTCCAGGTGGGCCAATTCGGGACCAAATTTGTGTACCCGTTCGATCTCACCGAAAGCGAACTGACCGCCGGCCGCCTGGCCGCCCAATTCCATGAGGCTGAGGATTACGGCTGCGGTCCGCACGTTATCCTGAAGGTTGGCCCACAGCGCGTCAAAGTGGTGAGCGATCCGCCCGTAGAACCTCGTCCCGGCGGTGGCCAGTCTGGTTTGCCCGGTTTCGCTCATTTCGTACATGACGGCCGCGGCAGCCTGAATCAGATATGGATGCCTGCCTGCAATGCGCCTGATGAAGTGGCGATCGGCGGTGTCAAAGTGGCCGTCTGCCCAGCCCAGGATCTCGGCAACGGAACGCTCCTTGAACGGAAGTAATCTCACTTCGATCATGTAGTTGAACCGTGGTGAGCCCGCGGCCAAGGGTGCACGAATCGATTCATTCATGGCGGCGACAGATGATTTGCCGGCCGTGATCACGGCCAATCCACCACTCAGTGTGGCCAAGCTGCGCAGTGAGGCAAAGAAGTCAGCCTGCTGGAACCCATGATGGGTCAAGAGGGAATCGAACTCGTCCAGGAGCAGGACCAGGCACTGCTTGTTCTGTCCCAGGGCACGGAACAGGCCCATCATGGGAAGGCGTCCAAAGCCCGAGCTCTTGGCTTTCTCCCAGTAAGGGCGAATGGCGCCGGCAGTGAAGGGCTGTGTATCCAACGGCTCTAGGATCTCGGACCAGAAATCAAAAGGGGTATAGCCAGGCCCAATATCGAGGAGGTCTACGAACCTAAACTGGAATTGATTGGCAGCCGAGCCCAGGTAGGTTCTCTTGGTATCTGGATCCTGCAATTTGAGCAGAAGGGAGGTTTTCCCGATATGAGGCTCGCCCACGACGGCTGTAGATTCGCCACTCCTCAACCGACTGAATATGGTTTTCAACTCAACAGAGCGATCGATGAACTGGGCTGGGGAGACCGGCTTCCCATAGATGTAAGGGTTGTTCATTATCGAGCTCTCCTTGGAGATGCGATTGATGTGCCGCCGACCGGCGATCTGTTCCGTGTTTTCCCTCTCGCCAGCCTTGAAATCGACGTTGGCTACGGGATCGATGCGATTTAGCTCATCTTTGATGGTAGAGAGTTTTTTCGACCTAAGCCATATGCAGAGGAGCTGGACGGCAAAGCGGTAGCTCCCGTTCCTTTTCCGGATGAGAATCCTGCGCTTTGCCAGAGTGCCTAGCGCCGCTGTCACCGAACGGGCGTTCAGGCGCGGCGCATAATGGACAAGTGCCTGCTCGATCTCCTGCCGTGGAACGCTCTCGCACTCCTCGGCCGATTCGGCTGCAGCTGTGCCGGCAATTTTCTCTGCCGGTGAGAGCCCTGTCCAAATCCATTCGAAGTTATGCTCGCCACGCTCCAAGGCCACAGGCACAGCGGCATCTATGTCTCGGCCCTCAGCGACCGGACATGACACGGCACCCTTGGCATGAAGGATGTCCCACAAGCAGTAGCAGAGTAATTGGGTGAAATATGGGTGGCCACTGGTCAGAGTCAGGATCCGGCTGACAGACTCATCCGTGAATCGCAGAGTTCCCTGGCGCTCTGCAGTCCGGATCAGATTTCGGGCATCTCGCTTGCCCAGGACCCAGACTTCCTTGGACAGGGATGCTCTGAACCTCGCCCTGAGGTTTCTTGGCCAGTCATCAATCTGGCGGCCGACGACAAACACAAAGGCCAGGCGCGGCTCCACTTCCATCAGCCGACATACATAGGGGACAAACACCCTTGCGGCTGCGTCCGGTGGCATTTCAGGTTGTTCCGGATAATTGAGGGTGTCGAACTCGTCGAAAAGCAGCACGGCGCGCTGCCCGCTGCCCAGTTGGCCCAGCCACGCCGGCAGGAATTGGTTTTGGAACCAGTCGGCCCGGTCGTTACCCTGGCTGAATGGCGGAGGTGTGAAACCTGCTGTCTGGGCGATCTTTTCGGCCAGATCGGACAATAGATCGCCCAATCGACGGCCGGCCTGCTCCATTAGCTCGAAGTAGACCGGGCAGAAATGGCTCTGGGAAAGGCGTCGCTGTAGCTGAAGCAGGATTGAGGTCTTGCCAATACGTGGTTGTCCGTATAGCACCAGCGAGTTATTCGTGGATTTACGGAGTGAGCGCTCTACCCAACGCAGAATATCCTGCCGACCGAAAAAGCCTTCCTCACTCACCAGCGGATTGCCGACAATGTAGGGGTTGCGCAATCTGGCCGATGAGGTCTCGGAGCGCTCGTTGCTCTTTTTGCTCACGGACATGTCAGGTTCTACCCCTTCATCCTCCTACCCGCTTTCCCCTCGATGCCTGGTGTACAATGTAGTGCCATGCTACCTTCTTTTGTGGGTTGGTTGCCCTGGTAAGGTTGACAAGGAAAGCACTTATGAGAATATAGCATATATACCGATTTCAGTCAAGTCAGCGATACAAGCTCTATCTTTATCTGAATTCTCGCTCTTGGACGTGAACGACGGCGATGTGCATCGCGCCGGTGCCGTGCTTGAGCAGGGTATTGGCGCGGATGATCGCAGTGAGACTGGGAGGATTCCGTACAGAGCCGGGCCGCTATAGGCTCTGGCCTCCAGGGTGTGTCGTATCGGAAAGGGGTGCAGCTATCCTAGGTGGCTCTCTTGACCTGCAGCCGGAGCCCTTCCATGGCCACGATCTCGACCTGTTCCCCCTGGCCGATGGGGCCATCAACCGCCGTAGCGTGCCACAGCTCGCCCTGGATGAAGACGCTGCCTTCGGGGTCGAGCGGGGTGCGGGCCTGGGCCAGGCGGCCGATCAGGCCTTCACGGCCGGTCACAACCGGCCAGGTCTGGGCGCGGACCACTTTGGCGATGGCAAAGGCAAAGAAGAGGCCGGTGGTTGCGGCCGTCGCCACCACGACAATCACCGACACGCGGTAGAGGGGCGAGTTGAACAGGATCAGCGCCCCGGCGATGAGAGAGGCGATCCCGCCGGCAGTCAGCACCCCGTGGGTGGGCGCTTTGATATCCACGACAAAGAGCACAAAGGCCAGGGCGATAAAGATCAGACCGGTGTAATTCACCGGCAGCACCCCCAGGGAATAGAAGGCCAGCAGCAAGCAGATCACGCCGACGATGCCGGCTGCATAGCCACCTGGGCTGGATAGCTCAAACAGGATGGCGTTGAGGCCCAACGTCAGCAGGATGTATGCGATCGTCGGATTGGTGACGATGTGCAGGAGCTGCTCGATGGGGGTCATCGGCAGCTCTTGGAGCCGGGCGCCGGCCGTGTGCAGCACTACTTCCCGGCCATCGACGGTCGTCTTGAAGCCATCCAATTGGCCGAGTAGATCGTCCGGGTCGGCGGCGACGAAATCGATCACACCCAGGTCCAGGGCTTCCTGGGCTGTGGCGGCCTTGGCTTCCTGGATCGCCGATTCGGCCCAGGCGACGGCCTCTTCGCCGCGCCGCTCGGTCAGCGCCCGCGCCTGGGCTTTCAGGTCCTCCTTGACCTTGGTTTCCATGGTCTCGCCCAGGTCCTCACCCTCACTGCCGACCGGGCTGGCAGCACCAATGGTCGTGCCGGGGGCCATGGCGGCGACGTGGCCGGCGAGGGTGATCAGCGTCCCGGCCGAGGCGGCGTAGGCGCCCTGGGGATAGACATAGACGACGACCGGCACGTCGGCATCGAGCATCGACTGGACGATCTTGCTCATCAGGTCGATCTGGCCGCCGGGCGTGTTCAGCTCGACGATCAAGGCCTCCGCTCCGTCAGCCTCGGCGGTGCGGATGCCGCGCTGGATGTAGCTGATCATGATCGGGGTGACGGCGCCCTCGATCTGAAGCAGGTCGACGTGGCGCGCTTCCTGGGCCACGGCGCCGAGCGCCGGGCCGAGGAAGAGCGCCAGCCATAGCACGGTGCCAACTAAACGCTTCCAGTTGCGAGACATCTCCACAACCTTTCTAGGCTCTAGTCCATCTGTGCACATTATACTACGATTCGGAACAGAAAGCAACACCTATTGCTCGCCTTTGTTATACCCAAGTTGACTTGATAAGGGTATCATGCTATGATCCATTCAGGGAGTCCAGAATTTCAGCATTCAGCCCTGCCTGAGGAACAGATGAGGCCACTAATCTCCAGGTTCTTTACCGAGTTGCACAAGACAACGATGAAGCCCTTGGGTTTTCGCAAAGAAGGCATCGCTTTGTTCGCGAAAACGGGGACAGGACAGAGATAGTGGATTTTCAGGGAAGCTCCTGGAACTCAAGAGAAGGACCATGGCGCTTCTACATAAATATCGCTGTTAGCTTTCACGATGTACCGCACAAAGCAGGAAAAGGTCTATGGTCCTGCGCTCACGCCTGTGGTCGAATCGAAGATTTGGTCAAAGGCGCCTGTCCTCACTTTGACCTTGACGACAAGAGCTATTCGACACTCATGCACACGATCCCAGAGCTCATTGCCGCCGCCTTGGCAGCTTTGCCGCCGATCCTGCCCCGAGCGCATGAAAGGGCCAGGCAAGGGTTTCTTTTTCGCCGCTGCCGGTGCCAGGCACGTGGGACGATGACACCCAGCAAGCCGCTCCAGCAGACCTGCCAGGAGCGACGCGCCCCTGATCTCGCCTCACGAGTGGTACTTGGTCAGTCTGATGCTAGCCCCGTGGAAACTGAACTGGCTTCGATCTGGACCGGACAGGAGGTGCACGGAAAGCTTCCGTTTGGTGGATGGTGGGCTGTCGGAGATGGGGAGTGAAAATGAGTGCAATATTCGATGCCTATGATTTGCCCGTCGATAGCATGGTAGAATTCTATCAGAGAATCAACAGGGTGATAACCTTTCCCGACGGAATGACCACCTCCTTGGGGATCATGTACTGGGGCCGGGATGAGCATCTAGCGGAAATCAGGAGGGCAATGCCAGTATTGACAGACAATGGCGCCCTCAGATTCAGCGATCTCTTACAGGCGACAAGAACCCCGTTACGCTCAAGGAAGCTGAGCGAACAAACGGCCATACCAAAGGAGACGCTTCGCATTTTGAATCATGACATTGAGATGTGGCTCCCCAAGCCGGTCTCGCTGGACGAGATTCAGCGGTTCCAAGGCAGACAGGATCGCATGGATGTGTTTTCCCGAGTTGGCCTGTGTGACCAATTGGCGGTAATATCAGCGGGGCAGACGCCTTCACAGCGAGAGGAGTTAGCTTCTAGGGCCAACCTTGATATTGCCACCACAGATGAGATCGTCAAGCTGTGTGATTACTGCCGCACGGGAAAGAACTTGCAGCATATTCGGGCCAAGATCTACTATGAGATGGGAATGGACACCTGGCAAAAGTGGGCCGAGCAAGATTCGGCAACCATCATCGCCATGTTTGCAGAGTATGCCTACAAGAACCACCTTGACGGAGAGCGTTTGCTCCCTTGGCCAAAAGAAGTGAGAAACGGCATAGAATGGGCCAAGATGCACCTGGAAATCTATGCGGTTCAATCGTGAGAATGCCGGTGCGGTAGTTGACAATCGATCCGAGGAGAGGGGAATCCAAGAAGCATGGATGCAACTACAATAGCGCTTCACACCAAGTTCCAGGTCGGGGCCGTCGATCCGCGCCTGTTTGGGGGGTTTTTGGAGCACATGGGGCGCGCCGTGTACGAGGGGGTGTACGATCCCAACTGCTCTCACGCCGATGAAGATGGCTTTCGTGTGGATGTGATGGATGCCCTGCGGCGGCTGAAGATGACGGCCATGCGCTATCCCGGGCGGCAACTTTGCGTCGGGCTATCACTGGCTGGACGGGGTGGGCCCGCGCGAGCAGCGGCCTACCCTGCGCGAGCTGGCGTGGCAAAGCCTCGAACCGAACCGCTTTGGCACGGACGAGTATATCAGGCTTTGCCGCAAGATGGGCTGGACGCCGATGCTCACCGTGAACCTGGGCACAGGCACGCCGGAGGAGGCGCGCAACTGGGTGGAGTACTGCAACTGCCCCAGCGGGACGCGGTATGCCGACATGCGGGCCAGGCACGGCTGTCCTGAGCCGCACGCCGTCAAGCTGTGGTGCCTGGGCAACGAGATGGACGGCCCGTGGCAACTGGGACATGTGCCGGCCGACCAATATGCCATTCGCGCGCAGCAAGCGGCCAAGATGATGAAGGACGTGGACAGGTCGATCGAGCTGGTGGTGTGCGGCTCGTGCGGCGTGGGCATGGAAACCTACATGGACTGGGACCGGCAGGTGCTGGAATATGTGGGCGATCTGGCCGACTATATCAGCCTGCACCGCTACGTGGGCAATCAGACCGGCGATACGCCGGATTTCCTGGCGATCACAAATTCGATCGACCGCCAGATCGAAGAGATGGACGCCGCCTGCCGGTTCGTGCAGGCCAGGGCGCGCCGTCCATTGCGAGGCGGCAAGCACCGCGCCTATCTGTGCTTCGACGAGTGGAATGTGTGGTACAAGAATATGCAGATGGACGGCGAAGGCCGATTCGCGCCGCACTTGATCGAAGAGGTGTACAACCTGGAAGATGCGCTGGTGGTGGCCGGCTTTCTGAACAGCTTTATCCGGCACGCCGACGTGGTCAAGATCGCCAACATCGCGCAGATTGTCAACATCATTGCGCCGGTGCTGACGCGCGGCGACGAGATGCTGATCCAGTCGATCTTTTACCCTTTCGAGATGATCTCACAGCGGCGCGAGGGGGTTTCACTCCGGCCGGTTGTGACCGGTCCGGTGTACGAAGGGGCGACGAACGGCAGGGTGAGTGTCATAGACACCAGCGCCATCCTCGCCGGTGACGAGCTGCATGTCTTTGCGGTCAATCGCAGCCTCGACGAGCCTGCCCTGGTCCGGGTGGAGCTGGCCGACCGGCGCATTGCGGCGCTGGCTCAGCGGTGAGCTGCTCACCGGGCCAGGTCCGAAGGCGGCCAACTCGTTCGAGCAGCCCGACCTGGTCAAGCCGCAGCCGGTCGAGGGGGTGCGGATCGCGGCTGGGCAGGCTGAAATCGAGATGCCGCCGCTGTCGCTGGTAGCCATGACGTTCCGTCTGGGTTAGGAGTAGAAATGAAACAGTGCAAGACCTGTGAGCTTGTCGATCGGCGCGACGCCGGCGACGCCCCGCTGTGGGACCGTATACAGCGAACCCAATTCTGGGATCTTGTACACAGCTACAATACTGCGCTTCCCGGATGGCTGGTGTTAGTGGCACGGCGACATATCGAAGCAATTGACGAACTCACCGATGACGAGGCAATTGAGCTGGGGAGGTTGGTGCGTCGAGTTTCAATAGCCCTCAGAGAGGTCACCGGTTGTATCAAGACTTACGTGGTTCAATTCGCAGAACATGAAGACCATCCCCATGTGCATTTTCACATCGTGCCCCGCATGGAAAATCAGCCGGAAGACCGCCGCAGCGTGAGGGTATTCGGGTACTTGGGTGTGCCGGAGGAAGAACGGGTAAGCGAAGAAAGAATGAACGAGCTTTCGGCCAAGATTCAAAGCGTTCTCCTGTCTATGCCAGATTGAGGCTGATCGGGAATCTAGGTCTCGAATGCGACAAAGGAGACACACAGTGATGGAATACCGCACGTTGGGAAGAACCGGCCTGAAGGTCGGCGTGGTCGGGTTTGGCACCACAGAGCGCTACAAAAACAGACCTCCGAGGTTTTCCGAAACCTCGGAGGTCTGGCTGTGAGAAAGGTCTGTGTCTACTCGGCCAGCAGCGCCTTAATCTCCTTTTCCAGGAGCGGAACGACCGTGAACAGGTCGCCGACGATGCCGTAGGAGGCCACCTTGAAGATCGGCGCCTCGGGGTCCTTGTTGACGGCGACGATCACCTTGGAGGTGCGCATACCGGCCAGGTGCTGGATGGCCCCGGAGATGCCACAGGCGATGTACAGGGTGGGGGTCACCGTCTTGCCGGTCTGGCCAACCTGGTGCGAATGCTCGATCCAGCCGGCATCGACCGCGGCGCGCGATGCGCCAACTGCGGCGCCGAGTGTCTTGGCCAGGCTGCGGATCGGGGCAAAGCCGTCGGGACCGGCCACTCCACGCCCGCCCGAGACGATCGTCTCTGCCTCGGCGACGTCGACCTCGCCCTTGCCGGCGGAGACCATGTCCACAACTTTGGCCCGGACGGTGCTCGCGTCGGCCGCTATGGCCTCCACCACCGCCTTTTTGCCCGCGTCTTGCTGAGGCGCCGGCAGCACGTTAGGCCGCACGGTTGCCATCTGTGGGGTGCGAAGCAGCTTGACCTTGGACAGCGCCTTGCCGGCAAAGATGGGGCGCGTAGCCACCATGCTGCCGCCGTCGACGGCAAAGGCGATGCAGTCGGCGGCCAGCCCGACCCCTAACCGCGCGGCCAGGCGTGGCGCCAGGTCTTTGCCCATGAAGGTGGCGCCGACGAGGACGACCGCGGGCTGGATCTTGCTGATGAGGGCGGCCAACGTGTTGGTGTAGCCCTCGCCGGAATAGTTGGCCAGGGCCGGGTCGTCGGCGACATAGACCTTGGCCGCGCCGTACTGGGCCAGTGTGTCAGGCAGGCCGCCCAGCCCCGAGCCCAGCAGCGCCGCCTCGACGGTACCGCCCAGGCCGGCAGCCAGTTGGCTGCCCAGTCCCAACATCTCAAAGGCGACCTTTTTCAGGACGCCGTTTCGCTGTTCTGCAAAAACCAGAATGTTGCCCATCGTTCGCCTCCTAGACTACCTTAGCTTCTTCGCGCAGCAGCCGGACTACCTCTTTGGCTGCGTCGGCCGGCTCGCCGGGGATGACGCGGCCCGCCGGACGGTCGGGCGGCGGCAGGATGTTGACTACCTCCAGTAGGGCGCCGGCTGCGCCGACGCTACTGGGATCCAGGCCCAGGTCGGCCACACCCCAGGTGTTGAACGGCTTGGTGCGCGCCTGGCGGATGCCCTTGAACGACGGGTAACGGGGCTCGTTGAGCCCTTTCTGGGCGGTAAAGACCGCCGGCAGGGAGGTTTGGATTACCTCTTTGCCACCTTCGACCTCCCGCTCAGCCTGCGCCGATTTGGCGTCTGCAGCGATCTCTAGCTTGGTGATCATCGAGACGTGAGGCAGGTTGAGCAGCTCGGCCAGCATAGCGCCCACGGCGGCGTTGTCGTCGTCGACGGCCTGCCGCCCGCAGAAGATGGCGTCATACTCGCCCAGCTTGGCGATGGCCGCGGCCAGCGCTTTGGCCGTGGCGTAGGCGTCGCCGCCCTGGAAGGCGTCTTCGGCCAGGTGATAGACCTCATCGGCGCCCATGGCCAGACCCTTGAGGATGCTTTCACGCGCCCGTTCTGGCCCCAGGCTGACGAGGGTCACCTTGCCGCCGAACGCTTCCTGCCACTTGAGCGCCTCCTCGAGGGCAAACTCGTCGTAGGGGTTGACCACGTACTGGATCCCCTCCTCGACGATCTTGCCGCTCCGGACCTCAATGCGCGCTTCGGTGTCCGGTACCTCTTTCAAACAGACGATTGAGTTCATAGTCCCTCCTCGACATGGAATATGTGAACCGTTCTTGGATGAAGAACTGTCATCGGTGCTGCCGTCCCGTATTGAGCTGTTACTTTCCCAAGATACCTGTGCTGGTGAGAAGCAGCAGCAGAAGCCCGACTATAAAGCAGGCTGCCAAGATGACCGTCATGATGAGCCAGGTCTTGGGCAGAGAGGCTCGTGTAGGTTGAGTTGAAGCTGCTTCTTGCCTCAAGCGAGACCATCCAGATGCTTCGGCGGCGGGTGGTTCTGGCACCGCGACAGCTTCAGCCGGAGCTGCCTCGTCTCTCCAGCGGGACCATGCAGGCGTTTCGGCAGCGGGTGGTTCTGGTGTCGTGGCAGCCTCAGTCGGAGTTGCCTGGTCCCTCCACATGGACCAAACAGGTGTTTCGGCAGCGGGTGGAGGGGGTTCTGGAGCAGCTTCAGATAGACCTGCTTGGTCCCTCCACATAGACCATACAGGTGTTTCGGCAGTGGGTGGAGGGGGTTCTGGAGTAGCTTCAGATGGAGCTGCTTCGTCCCTCCACATAGACCACACAGGCGCTTCAGCAGCGGGTGGTGGGGGTTCTGGAGCAGCTTCGGCTGGAGCTGCTTGGTCCCGCCACTGAGCCCACAAAGGTACCTCAGCGGCGGGTGGTTCTGGCTCTGGGGCGGCGGTGGGCAGCGCAACTGGGGAGTATGCAGGCCCTGGCCCCAGGGTTTTCAACCCTTTCTGTGCCGCCGGGTTCGATTTGTTGAGGGACAGCACCTGAGTGAGGCAAAATCGCCTTTCCTCGTCAGTATCTACAGCCCCAGAGAGCCATAGCCAGCCCTGTTCTGATTGGGGATCCGCCTCCACCGCTTGCCCCAGCAGAAACACGGCGTCTTCCTTACGGCCAGATTTCAGAGCGGCAATGCCCGCTTGAATCAATTCGGTGATTTTGAGTTTTTCGTCGTTTGTGTTCACAGTCATCACTCCAACATCGCATCTAGCATGGCCAGGGTCTGCTTCTGAGTGAAATGCCCCAGGGTGATCGCTTTTGAGGGGCAGGCCACAGAGCAAGCGCCACAGCCTTTGCACAGTACTTCATTGATCGTCATGACCCCTCGCCAGGGGTGTAGGCTCAGCGCACCGTAGGCGCACACCGTCTCGCACAGGCCGCAGCCGGCGCACAGTTCCTGAAGGATCGAGCTGGTGATGGCCTCGACCTTGGCTACGCCGAGTGATAGTGGGATGAGCGCCGAGGCGGCGGCTGCTTTGGCTTGTGCCACCGTATCGGGGATGTCCTTGGGGCCCTGGCAGGTGCCGGCCAGGAAGATTCCGTCGCTGGTGGTGTCGACCGGGCGGAGCTTGGGATGGGCCTCGGCCATAAAGCCGTCGCCGGTGCAGGCCAGCTTGAGCATCTTGGACACCTCAGTACCTGACTTGCCCGGCTCCAGGCCGACGGCCAGGACGACAAGGTCGGCCTCGACCTCGACGGTGCGCTGCAACAGGGTGTCCTCGGAACGGACTACCAGGTGGTCGCCGCGGCGGTAGATCTCGGACGGGTTGCCGCGCCGGTAGCGGACGCCGCGCCCCCGGGCCCGGTCGTAGAACTCTTCGCCGCCCTTGGTAAAGGCCCGCACGTCCATGTAAAAGACGGTCACGTCGGCGTCGGGGATCTGATCCTTGATGACGTTGGCCTGTTTGGCGGTGTACATGCAGCACACCCGTGAGCAGTAGGGATTGCCCAACTGCTTGTCACGCGAGCCGACGCAGTGGATAAAGACCACCCGCTTGGGTTCCTTGCCCTGGACTAGGATGCGGCCGCCGGTCGGCCCGTCGGCGGCGGCCATGCGCTCGAATTCCAGGGCTGACAGGACGCCCGGATAGCGACCGTAGCCAAACTCGGGCTTGCGCCGGGCATCGAACGGGTCATAGCCGGTGGCGACGATGATGGTCCCCACGGCGAGCTTGACCTCCTGCTGCTGCTGGCCGAAATCGACGGCCTTTTCAGGGCAGGCCAAGGCGCAGGGCGGACCCTCTTCGCACCGGCCGTCCTTCAACAGGAGACAATGGGCCGGATCGACGGTGTAGGTCGGCGGCAGAGCCCGGGCAAATGGCCGGTAGACGGCTGCCCGCTGGCCCAGGCCCATCTGAAAGTCGTCGGGGACCTGGCCGGCCAGCACGCACGCCTCAGCGCATTTTCCGCAGGCGGTGCAGCGGGCGGGATCGACAAAGCGCGGCTTGCGGACGACGGTGGCCTGGAAGTTGCCGATGTAGCCCTCGACGTTGGCCACTTCGCTGTAGGCCAGGACCTCGATGTTGGGGTGCTCCATGACCCGCACCATCTCGCCATGCACCAGCTCACCGGCGTCCTCCAGGCGGGGGAAGGTCTTGTTGAGCTGGGCCATCCGCCCGCCCAGGCTGGGCTGCTTTTCCACCAGGTAGACCTTGTGCCCGGCATCGGCGATGTCGAGGGCCGCCTCGAGGCCGGCGATCCCGCCGCCGATGACCAGGGCAGCGCGGGTGACGTTCACTTCGCGCTCCTGGAGCGCTTCGAGGAGGGCGGCCTTGGCTGCGGCGCCGGCGACCAGCTCCTTGGCCTTCTCGGTGCTGATGTCGATGTCGGTGTGGACCCACGAACACTGCTCCCGGATGTTGGCCATCTCAAAGTAGTAGGGGTTGAGGCCGGTGTCCTCGACGACGTGGCGGAAGGTGACCTCGTGCATGCGCGGCGAGCAGGAGGCGACCACCACCCGGGTCAGGCCATAGTCGCGGATGTCCTGGCGGATCATCTCCTGGCCGGGGTCGGAGCACATGTACATGTAATCGCGGGCCACAGCCACGTGGGGCAGCGTGGCCGCATAGGCGGCCACTTCCGCCGAATTCACGGTGGCCGCGATATTGATCCCACAATGGCAGATATAAACACCGATTCTGGACGGCATCTCGCCTCCTAGCCCGTCACATCGCCTGGGCCACCAGCTCCATAATGTCCATGACCTTGATCTTGTCGTCAAGCCCCAAGATCTTGACCGCGTCCTCCAGTGTCAGCAGGCAGAAGGGGCAGGCCACGGCCAGCACCTCGGCGCCCAGGTCCACTGCGTCGCGCACCCGCTGGTGGGCCAGTCGATCCTCGATGTTAGTGCCCTCAGCCCACATCCGCCCGCCGCCGCCCTCGCAGCACACACTCCGCTCGCGCGAGCGGTCGAGGTCCTCGAACTCCAGGCCGGGGATCGCCTGCAAGATGGCGCGCGGCTCGTCATAGATGCCGTTGTGCTTGCCCAGGAAGCAGGGGTCGTGGTAGGTGACCTTCTTGCGGACCTCGTTGCCCAGTTTCAGCTTGCCCTGGTCCAGCAGCTCGACCAGCAATTGGGTGTAGTGCTGCACCTTGAAGGGCATGTCGCCATACTCGTTCTTGAAGGCGTTGAAGCAGTGGGGCGAGACGGCGACCATGCGCTGGGCCTTGAACTCTTTGTACATCTCGTGGGCCTCTTCGACCATCGAGGAAAAGCCCTCTGATTCGCCCATGCGCCGGATCTCGTTGCCGCAGCACATTTCGTCGACGCCCAGGGTGCCAAAGTCAAGCCCTGCCCGTCGAAAGACGGTGGCCAGGGCGCGGCTGACCGGCTGGATGCGCGGGTCGTAGGCGGGGGTGCAGCCCAGGTAATAGAAGATATCGGCCTCGCCGGCTTCGAGGAGGTTCTTGACCTCGAAAGTCGAGGCCTTCCGTCCAGCCGTCGCGGCCCTCGGTGGCAAAGCCGAGGGTGTTGCCCCGGGTAAAGACGCTCTTCATCGCGTCGCGGACACGGGGCGGCACCTTCTTGCCCTCACCGATGATATAACCACGCAGGCCGATGATCACGTCGGAGGGATGGATGTCCTTGGGGCAGCGGATGGTGCAGGTCAGGCAGTTGGTGCAGTCCCACAGCACCTCCATCTCCCGGGGATCGATGTCGGCATCGAGCAGGACCTGGTAGATGATCCCCCGGATGTTGAGCGCCGTTTTCATCGACACCGGGCAGCCGCCGGTGCAGCGGCCACACTGGATGCATTCCAGTAGGGTGAATTCCTTGGCAAATTCCTGGGTATTGACTTTCATGCTACCCCCCTTGTTCCATCTCTGACGAACTGATCAACTCTTCGTCGTGGCCCTCGGCCACCACGGCCCGGTCGAGCGAGGCTTCCATCTGCCGCTTTAGCCGCGACAGCTCCACAATCGCGCCCGATGCGGCGGCTTTGGCCTGGGCCACGGTATCGGGGATGTCCTTTGGCGCCTGGCAGGTACCGGCCAGGAAGACGCCCTTGCGCTTGGTGTCCACCGGGCGCAGCTCGGGGTGGAGCTCGGCGAAAAAGCCGTCGGCGGAAAACTCGAGCCCGAGCATGGCTGCCACCTGGCCGGCGTCGGCCCGCGGCTGGACGCCGGTAGCCAGCACCACCAGGTCGGCCGGCACCTCGACCGTCTTGCCCAGCAGTGTGTCCTCGGCGCGGACGATCAACTGCTCACCCCGCCGGTAGATCTCGGATGGGTTGCCGCGCCGGTAGGTGATGCCCTCAGCCCGCACCCGGTCGTAGAACTCTTCAAAGCCCTTGCCAAAGGCGCGGACGTCCATGTAAAAGACGGTGATGTTGGAGCCCGGCACCTTGTCGTGGGCCAGGTGGGCCTGCTTGGCGGTGTACATGCAGCAGATGCGGGAACAGTATTCGCCGCCTTGCTGCTTGTCGCGCGAGCCGACGCAGTGGACAAAGACGATTTCCTTGGGCATCTTGCCGTTGATCTTGATCTTGCCCGCCGTCGGCCCCGACGCCGAAGCCAGCCGCTCGAACTGGAGACCGTTGATGACGTTGGGATAGCGGCCGTAACCGAACTCGGGTTTCTGGCAGGCGTTGAATGGGTCAAAACCGGTGGCGACGACGACGGTGCCGATCTCCAGATCGACGACCTCGTCGCGCATGTCGTGGTGGATGGCCTTGGGCTGGCAGGCAACCACGCACTGGCGGCACTCGGAGCAGACGGCGCAGTTGAGGCAGCGCATCGCCTCAGCCACGGCCTGTTCCTCGGGCAGGCCCAGCTCCACCTCGCCGAAATCGGACACGCGCTGTTCCGGCGGCAGCTTGGGCATGGCGGCCCGGGCTTTTTTGCGCGCCCGGCGCAGGTCTACCTCGTCAAGCGGCACCACGGGCAGGCCGGGCTCGGCGCGGGCCAGCTCCTCGCCCTGCAAATAGCGGTGGATGCTCTCGGCGGCCCGCTTGCCGGCGGCGATGGCCTCGATGGCGGTTGCCGGGCCGCTGACGGCGTCGCCCCCGGCAAAGACGCCGGGCAGAGCGGTGGCCAGGGTGGCAGGATCGGCATCCAGAGTGCCGCGACGGGTTACCCCTACTGCGCCGTCACGGCCCATGAAGCCCAGCTCAGGGGCCTGGCCGATGGCCGGAATAACCATATCCACGTCGAGTACGAACTCGGAGCCGGGAATGGGGACCGGCCGGCGCCGGCCGCTGGCGTCAGGCTCGCCTAGCTCCATGCGGGTGCACTCCAGGCCGGTTACCTGCCCGCCCTGGCCGACGACGCGGATCGGATTGGCCAGGAAGTGGATGTGGATACCCTCCTCCTCAGCATCCTCGATCTCCCAGGCACTGGCCGGCATCTCGGCGCGCGAGCGGCGGTAGATGATGGTCACCGACTCGGCTCCCAGGCGCAGCGCCGACCGGGCAGCGTCAATGGCGACGTTACCGCCGCCGACAACGGCGACGCGCTTGCCGACCTTGTGCGGGTGGCCCAGGTTCGAGTCGCGCAAAAAGACGACGCCGGGCACCACTCCGGTCAGATCCTCACCCTCGATGCGGAGCTGGAGTTCCTGGTGGGCGCCGATACCGACGAATACGGCGGCGTAATCACGCCGCAGGTCGTCGAGCGATGGGCCGCCATTGCCGCCGATCGGTGTGTTCAGCCGGATCTCGACGCCCAACGCCTGGATGAGGGCGATTTCGCGGTCGAGCACGCTGCGCGGCAGGCGGTAGTCGGGGATGCCGACGGCCAGCATGCCACCGGCAACAGGCAGCGCCTCGAAAACGGTGACGCGGTAGCCTTTCAGGGCCAGGTCGTGAGCGGCGGTCAAACCGGCCGGTCCGGCGCCGACAATCGCGACCTGGTTCGCATCTTGCGCTGCAATGCCTGTGTCTGGCTGCTGGACCGAGGGCTGGCTGGCAGCTAACTGCTCCCAATCGGCCACAAATCGCTTGAGGGAACAGATGGAAATGGGCTGATCGTACTGGCCCCGATTGCAGGCGGTCTCGCAGGGATGGTTGCAGACCCGGCCGATGACGCCGGGGAAAGGGATGGTCTGGCGGATGAGAGCCAGCGACTCGGCAAATTTACCCTGGCCGATGAGGGCCACGTAGCCCTGCACGTCGATGTGGGCGGGGCAGGCGTCCTTGCAGGGCGGCCAGCCGCGCTTGTCGATGGTGTACTTGTTGGGGACGGCCTGGGGAAAGGGGACGTAAATGGCGTGGCGGTCGCCCAGCTCCAGGTTAAACTCGCTGGGCAGGGTCACCGGGCAGACCTTGGCGCAATCGCCGCAGCCGGTGCAGGTGTGGAGATCCACGTAGCGGGCCTTTTTTCGGACCTGAGCCCGAAAGCTCCCAACCTCCCCTTCTACGCCGAGCACCTCGGAATAGGTCATCAACTCGATGTTGGGGTGGGCGGCTACATCGACCATTTTGGGCGTCAGGATGCAGGCCGAGCAGTCGAGGGTGGGGAAGGTTTTGTCGAGCTGGGACATGTGGCCGCCCACACTCGGCTCGCGTTCCACCAGGTAGACCTGGAACCCGGCGTTGCCAATGTCCAGCGCGGCCTGGATGCCGGCGATGCCGGCACCAATGACCAACGCTGCGGGCTGTTTCTTTTCTTCAGTCATGGGCCACTCCATACCAGAGCGATGCCTGATGGGCTCATGGTTCGCTAGTGGGGTCTCTCCCCCAATGCCTTCAATTCGTCCTCGCGGAACTCTTGCACCGGCGCCGCTTCCTCCAGGCTCCGGCCAGGATGGTAGTCGAACAGCGCCTGCACCTTCTGCCCCACCGACCGAAAGACCGTCGCCACCGGGATGTCGGCCGGGCAGGCGTCGCTGCACAGCCCACAGCCGACGCAGCTCGACACCATGTGGTTCAGCCGCGTCAGGTGGAACAGCAGCGTGTCGGGCAGCATCCGCACCGTCCCCTTGCGCTCGGCCCACTGGTAGTAGAGCTGCGAGTCGTGGTCAAAGGTCGCCGTGCGGAAGATGCACTCTTTGCAGTAGCAGATCGGGCAGTTGACCATGCAGTTGTGGCAGCGGACGCAGGTGGAGAACTCGGCCAGCAGGCCGTCCATGGAGTTGACCCGGCCGCGGAACTCGGCAATCGCCGCGTCGCGGGCCTGGGTGCGGGCGGTGACCAGCTTGTCGACGCCTTGGCCCGCCCCGCCGGCGCGTCGCCCGCGCGCCAGATCCAGCGCCTGGGCCAGGTCGTCACGGGCCTTCAGGTACAGCTTGCCCGGCTCGACGCCGACCAGCCCGATGGTCAGCGCCACGTGCTCGCCGTCCGGCAGCGGCTGCTCGCAGATCTGGCAGGCCGCGCGGAACTGCAGCCCATCCAACGGCTTGAGCTCGCCCGTCGCCGCCCCGGCCAGGAGCGGGCGCCAGGTCGGCCTTGGCGTTCTGCCAGTCGGTCACCTTGTAGGTGCCCAGGCAGTCGATGCCGACGATCAGGACGTCGTCGAGCTTGGCCTGCTGGAACTTGACCAGCTCGACCAGCGCCCGGATCTCGCACGAGCGCAGCACGACCCCCAGCTTCTCGCGGTGGCCGGTCAGGGTCAGGAGCGAGGCCGCCCGGGCGGCGTTGATCGGCAGCACCGGCGCCAGCGGGTCGGCCCGGTCGAGCGCCGCCGGGTCGCCGACCAGCATCGGGGCCACGCTCCCACCAGGCAGGGCCATGGGGACCAACAGGGCATCCACGACCCTATTGTCGAGCAGGCCGCGCAGCACCCCCTGGATCGCTTGCAGTACGCCGTCTGGTGCGTCTATGACTGTGTCAATCATCTCTCATCCTCACCTATATCGCCCCGACGCCCTTCAGCGGGTTCGGTCCCTTGGCTTTCAGCGCTGTCACCATGTTGGTGACCGTGTCGGCAAAGTACTGCCCTTCACTGGCGCTGATCCAGCGCAGCCACACCCGTTCGGGGTCAAAGCCCATCTGCTCCAGGATCGACTGCAGGATGGCCACCCGGCGGCGGGCCTTGAAGTTGCCGTTCTGGTAGTGGCAGTCGCCGGGATGGCAGCCGCCGATCAGGACGCCGTCGGCGCCCTCGAGGAGCGCCTTGGAGACATAGACGGGGTCGAGGCCGCCGGAGCACATCAGGCGGATGATGCGGATGTTGGGTGGGTACTGGATGCGGGAGGTGCCGGCCAGGTCGGCGCCGGTGTAGGTGCACCAGTTGCACAGAAAGGCGATGATCCTCGGTTC
>CAVVMX010000015.1:0-29057 GCA_963749455.1 uncultured Chloroflexia bacterium | reverse complement strand
GAATTCGCCAATCGCCTTCGGACCCTATGCAATCCCACACTGCTTGCGCCGGTACTTCGCACATCATACCACGGCCGCCGCTTTTCGTCAAGCGCTTTTTCCGGGGCCAATAGCGGGAGTGCATTTCAACTTTCTGGGTAAGTTGGGCTAAGCGGCTCGGGCCAGACGCGTCCAGGCTTCCTGCCACCGGTCGCTATGTATCTCGCCCAGGGCAGCCAGCATCCGGGTGCACCCGGCCCGACTCCAGCTCTGCCCTCCACGTTTCAGTCGCCACCCCACGACATTCTTGGCCGCGCTTTCCACCGTCCCACTCCCGATAGGTCGGCCTTCCTCCCGGAAGTGCTGATAATCCATCCGCGCTTTGTGACCAGCTACATAGTCCTTCACCTGTCGGATGGCGATGCCGCGTGCCTTTCGTCGTCGGGGCAGTTGTTCGAGGGCCGCCTGTACATCCAGCACTCGTCCTGCCCACAGCTCCGTTTCCCGCTCGGCCAACCAGGCGTGCGCGGTGGATGATCCCTCTCCCCAGGCCGCATCCGCGGCCTTGCTCAGGTTCTGCATCGCGTGCGGCCAGTCCAGAACATCGACTCGCCAATCGGGCAGGTATCGGTCCGCCAAATCCCACGGCCAGTCTGCCCCGTCGTTGACGCTGGTCACTTTGGCGGCTGCTCCTACCCGCCGGCGGGCCAGTTCCGTTTGCAGCACCGGCTCAAAGGCTGCCTTGTCACCCAACACAGCCCGATAGCTGTGATGGGTTAGTTTCAGACCGTCTTGGCGTCCGCGGACCGATTCCTGCTGAGGCATCACCTCTGTTTCCAGTTCAGGGCTAGCTGCCAAGCGCGAGTTCGGCTCAGGTCGAAGAAGGACCTCGGACACCGACACCATCTTCACCTCCCGGTAGCCTTCATCCCGGATCAACACCGTCGTTCCGTCGATCGACACACTGGCATGGCCTGAGATCGGTTCATGCGCTCGCACTTCCTGCCCCTTGTACACTGGACAACGCACCTGCTCTTCTTCAGCACGTAACTGGCCTTCCAGCCGCGCCGCCACTTGGCCGTGGCAGCGCCACACCGTCGTATCCGAAATCCAGACGCCCACCAGCCGACTGAGTGTCTCCGCGGCTACTTCGAATGATGGCTGCATCGTCCCCAGCCAGACCGCCTCGCGCGCCACCCCCTCACTCCAGCTATCCCGCCTCAGTCTCAGTCGATGGTCCAGGGGGAAAAACCCCCAGCTCGCAGTGGGGGCACACGTAGTACGCCCGTGGTATCTCTGCTTCCCCCTCCAACCCATGTACCCCCTTGCTCGGATAGCCTTTGAACACCAAGACCCGGCCACACTGCTCGCAGCGCGGCCTGTGGGCACTCGCCCCCAGGTCTCCCCGTTGTAAGGTCAGCTCGATTGTCTCGCCCATCAGCACTCGCCGATGATTCCTCAGTTCCAGCTCCATCTCGTCATAGGTCGCCTCCGGATGGGCATCATACCAAGTCTGGAACTCATCCCACAAGTGGCCAGCAGCAGCCAGAAATGCCTCCCGGGCCTCACGTCTGGTCTTTCGAGCCGTTGATCGTCGCTTTGCCATATTCTACTCCCTCTGTCAGATGGTAGAGCATCAACTACTGGGGTCTGTTCTACCACATCTGCCACTTCATGGCAAGCGCCAACAACCCCCAATTATGTTATCCAGAAAAGTGAAATGCACCCCCTCCAGAGAGGAAGTTGATCGAGCGGGCGATATGATCTACAATAGGCCTGCTCATGATGGTGTGAGCGACATTTTTCGTGAGGGAGTGCGAGTTGAAGATTGCGATCTTGGGCGCCGGCGCAGTTGGCGGCTACTATGGGGCATTGCTGGCCCACAGCGGCCAGGAGGTGACGTTTATCGCCCGTGGCGCGCACCTGGCGGCGATCCGTGACCATGGGCTGCGTGTGGAGAGTGTCCACGGCGATTTTGAGGTCTGTCCCGCCCGGGCCAGCGACGATCCGGCCCAGGTCGGCCAGGTCGACCTGGTGCTGGTGACGGTCAAGAGCTACAATCTGGAGGACGCTGCCAAGGCGGGCCGGCCCCTCGTTGGCCCGGAAACGGCTGCGCTGCCACTGCTCAACGGCCTGGACGCGGCCGATCGGCTGGCGACGGCGTGGGGCGGCGAGCATGTGCTGGCCGGCCTGACCCACGTTTCGGCCAGTGTGCCTGCGCCGGGCGTCATTCGCCAGGTCAGTGCGGTGCGACGCATCACCTTTGGCGAGCGTGACGGCGCGGTCACCCCCCGCGCCGAACGGATCCGTGCCATGCTGGCGGCCAGCGGTGCAGAAGCGGTCCTGACACCGGCCATCGACGTCGCCCTGTGGGAAAAGTTCCTGTTCATCGCCTCGATCAGCGGCGTGTGCTGCCTGGCCCGGCAGCCGATGGGGACCGTGCTGGCCACACCCGAAACCCGCCATCTGTACATGGAGGCCCTGGGCGAGGTGGAGGCGGTAGCCCGGGCACGGGGTGTGGCCCTGCCGCCCGATGCGGTCGAACGGACGCTGAGAATAACGGAAGGGTTTGCCCCCCAGACCAAGCCTTCGCTGTTGGCGGCATTGGAAGCCGGCCAACGCCTTGAGCTGGAGGCGATGAGCGGCACGGTGGTGCGTTACGGCCGTGAGGCCGGTGTGCCGACGCCGGTGCACGCCGTCATCTATGCGGCACTCAAGCCAAGCATGGAAGGTGTTGGGTGATTGGCGGTGGGAATATGGACGCAGATTTACGCAGATATATAGGAAGGAGCGTTAGCCAATGATCTCTGATGATCTTACCCGTGATCTGGCCCTCTTCGCCGACTCGGATGTCAAGATGCCGGCCCTTTTTGTGGGGCACGGCAGCCCAATGAACGCCATCGAGGACAACGAGTTCAGCCGGGCCTGGATAGAGACCGGCCGATCGCTGCCCCGACCCCAGGCCATCCTGTGCGTCTCGGCGCATTGGGAGACGGCGGGCCCGCAGGTGACCGCGATGGACAGGCCGCGGACGATCCACGACTTTTACGGTTTCCCTCGGCCGCTGTACGAGATGAGCTACCCTGCTCCCGGCTCGCCGGACCTGGCCCGCCTTATCCAAGAGACGGTGCGTACGACGCGGGTCGAGCCGGACCATAGCTGGGGGTTGGATCACGGCACGTGGTCGGTGTTGCGCCGGCTGTTTCCCGGCGCAGACGTTCCGGTGGTACAACTGAGCCTGGATCGCACCCAGGAACCAGCCTTTCACTACGAGCTGGGCAAAGAGCTGAAACCGTTGCGCCGCAGAGGGGTGTTGATCGTCGGCAGCGGGAACGCCGTTCACAACCTGGGGCTTGTGGCCTGGCAGGACGTGGCCTACGACTGGGCGGTCGAGTTTGACGACAAGGTCAAGCGACTGATCCTGGCGGGTGACCATCGGGCGCTGGTCCGTTACGATGAGCTAGGCCGGGCGGCGCGGCTGGCCGTACCGACGAACGAGCACTATTTGCCGCTGCTATACGCTCTCGCCGTGCAGGATCAAGACGAGCAGGTCAGTTTCTTTGCCGACAAGGTGACGATGGGCTCGATATCGATGCGCTCGCTTCGGATCGGGTAAGCCGAGCGAAAAGATTGGATAGGGACGCAGATTTGCGCAGATATGCCGCGGCGTGGCCATGTCCCGAGATGAGGAGTATGCCACGGCGATAAAGGAGTTTCTGGAAAAGGAAGGATAACGATGGGAGAGTCCACTTACCCCTACCAGGAAGTCGAGTTTCCAGCAATCCGCGAGGCGGCCATTGACCTGCTGCGCGAGGCGCACCGCAAGCATATGATCCACGGCCTGCTGGAAGCCGACGTCAGCGATGCCCGCCACCGCATCCGCGAGCACAAGGCTTGCACGGGGGAGACCTTGTCGTTCACCGCCTTTATCACCACCTGTCTGGCCAAGGCGGTCGACGAGGACAAGGCGATGCACGCCTATCGGCGCGGCAAGAAAAAGCTAATCGTTTTCGATGAGGTCGATGTCAACACCATGGTCGAGCGTCAGGTTGGAGGGCGCGCCATGGGGACGCCGAATATAATCCGGGCGGCCAACAAGAAGAGCCTTCGACAGATCCACGACGAGATCCGGGCGGCTCAGGCTGGTGCCGCTGAGGACACACATGGCATGGAGTGGTTTCGCTGGGCGCCGCTGGTCGCCCGGCTGCCCACTTGGCTGAGAACGCTGGCCTGGCGGGTGATGCAGCGCAACCCCAATACCCTGAAGCACATGGCCGGCACGGTGGGCCTCACCGCCGTCGGCATGTTTGGCCGAGGCTCGGGCTGGGGGATCACTATCCCCTTCCTGACCCTCAACGTGGTCCTGGGGGGCATCACCGAAAAACCGGCCATCGTCGGCGGGCGTGTCGAGCCTAGAGAATTCCTGTGTCTGACCATCAGCGTGGACCATGACATTGTCGACGGCGCACCGGCCACCCGTTTCGTTAACCGGTTTAGAGAGCTGATTGAAAGCAGCTACGGGCTTGTCGAGGAAACGTCATAGAGATGCCCATCGACTGCCTTCAGGGTGAGAATTGTGGGTTGTGTTTGGCGTCATCTATGGTATACTATGAGGCGACATGACGCCGATCGAGCATTTTGTGCCTGGCAGTTGGGCCGAGGGTCAGGGCGAAGAGATCCTGCCGCGCCTGCGATGGCCCGTTCCGCCAGGTGTGATCCGTGCCTACGTGGAGGCCTACACCCGCCCAGGTGATAGAGTCCTGGTGCCGTTTTGCCAGGACGCCGCGGAGGTGCGGGAGGTCCTGCACCTGGAGCGCCAGGCCCTTGCCCTACACTATGACCCTGTGTTGCTGATGGTGGTGCAGGCGGCTCTGGAACCCGTGTCGATCAAGGATCTGGACGCCGCAGTAGCGCGCTTGGGCGACAGTCGCAAGCAAGGCATTCCCCTCCGCCAGCACCTGGAGGCGCTGTATGCCACTACCTGCCCGGCGTGCCTTCGTCCGGCGGTGGCCGACTATTTCATCTGGGAGCAGGGCAAGCCGGTCACCAAGCAGGTGCACTGCCCGGCCTGCGACTACAGTGGGCAGGCCGGGGTTGAGCCGGCCGACCTGGAACGCCTGGCCGATATACCGGCACGGGGCATGCACTTTTACTACGTCCTGGATCGTATTGCGCCTCAACCCCCTCAGCCGGGAAGCGAAGGCCTGCGGCCCCGGCTCGAGTCGCTGCTAGATCTCTATACACCGCGCAACCTGGACGCCCTGGCCGATCTGACACTCAAGATTGAGACGATGTTTGGCGGCGGGCCTCTCCATCGGCCGCTGTTGACCCTGTTGCTGGATTGCCTGGACCGCTGCTCGACGTTGGCGACCTTGCCGGGGGGCCCTGTGCGCCGGCGTGGCCTGACGAGGCCAGGCCGCTTTGTCGAGCGGAACGTGTGGCGCACTTTCGAAGAGGCAGCCGGCCGTTTCCGAGCGCTGATCGCTGTCGGCAGGCCGATGTCGAGCCTGGCCGACAGCCTGGAGCGGTACAAGGTCGAAGAGAACAGGGCGTGGGCGGGGTTCGTCGGCCAAGGATTGGTCCGCGATCTGCCTCGCCACCTGTCAGCGCACAGTCTGCCGTTGACCCTGGTCAGCCCGCCGCCGCTCGACTCGGCAGCCTGGTCGCTGTCGTACCTGTGGGGCGCTTGGCTGCTTGGCCCGGAAGCGGTCACGCCCCTCCGCCCTCTGCTGCGGCAGCGCACCCCCGATCCGGCGTGGTATGCCCGGGTAATGGCCGGATCGTTTCGCACCATGGCCGACCTACTGACCGCCGATGGCCGCATTTTGGTGGTCCTTGCCGAGCAACGGACTGCCGTCCTCGAGGCGCTGCTGTGGGCGACGGCACGGGCCGGGTTGCGGGCGGCGTGCCTGGTGCAGTCCGAGGATGACTATCGCCTGGAGTTGGTGGCCGCCCCGCCGCCGCCCCCGGTGCCTGATGCGGTGGATGACGCTCAGTTCCAGCAGGCGGTCGTCGAGGCGTTTATCGAGACGATCCAGGTGCGCGGCGAGCCCACTCCGTGGCGCACCCTGCACGCGGCGGCCTATCGGCGGCTGGCCGAGACCGGCTTGTTGGGCTGGGCTGCCCAGCAGGAAGGGGAGGGCGCGCTCGATCCGGAAACGATCGGCGAGTGGGTGAAGGCGGCCAGGGACGATGACCGGCTGGTACGGCTGGCCGACGACGAAGGCGGCGAGGAGATGTGGTGGCTAGCCGCGCCCACCGGCCTGTCGACTCCCCTGTCGGACCAGGTGGAGGCGGTGGCCTATGCCGTGCTACAAGAAACGCCTGTCCTGGACGAGGACGCTTTTGCCGGGCAGGTCTATGCCCGGTGTCCGGGCCAGCTCACTCCCGATGCGGAGCTTGATCTGCGCCTGCCTGCGCGCCTACGGCCGCGAGACCGAAACCGGCCGCTGGCAGCTTCGACCTGAAGACGAACCCCAGGAGCGCGAAGCCGAGCGGCAGAAGATGATCGCCGGTTTGCTGGAACTGGGCCGGCGCCTGGGCTACCAGACCAGGACCCTGGATGGTTTCGACGCGGCCTGGCTCGACGGCACGGTTGCCGGGGGAAATCGGGTCCGGGCGGCGTTCGTCGTGCGCTGGCAGGCGGCGGTGAGCGAGGCGCTGGCGCTGAGCGAGAAAGCGCCTGAGGCCAGACTCTACCTGGTTATCCCAGGTGGACGCGCAGAGCTAGCCAGCTACAAGCTGGCGCGCAACCCCCTGTGGCAGGCGACGCTCGACGAGGCCGGATGGCGGTTTATCAAGTATCGGCATGTGCGCCAGTTGATAGGCCAACAGGAAGTGGACGAATACGCGCTGCGAGCCATAGTTGGTCTGGATCCGATCGTCGAACGGGAGGCGGTGCAGATCCCGCTGTTCTAGGAGGATGAGATGATGAAATCGTACACCCGGCGTGGTGACGACGGCTACACCAGCCTGCTGGGTCCGGAGAGGGTACCCAAGTACGACGGCCGGCTGGAAGCTTATGGCACAGTCGACGAGATGCAGGCTGTTTTGGGCCTGGCGCGGGCCAGTAGCTGTGACGTCCACACCCAGGAGATCCTGCTGGCTGTACAGCGGGACTGCCACCAGATGATGGCCGAGCTGGCGGCGGCCGACTTTCGTAGAAAGCCCTTCGCCGGAGGCATTACTGTTGCGCATGTGGACCAACTGGAAGCCTGGATCGGTGAGCTGGAGGCGCAGGTTGAGATGCCCACGGCGTTTGTTGTCCCCGGCGACAGCCGGCCTGGAGCGGCGCTTCACCTGGCGCGGACGGTCTGCCGCCGGGCCGAACGGCTGGTGGCGCAACTGGATCATAAAGGGCTGCTGGCCGGCAGTGGGGTGCTGCGGTATGTGAATCGGCTGTCGTCATTGTTGTTTGTGATGGCCTGCTTTGAAGACCAGGCCGCCACGGGCAGCCACCCACCCTGGCACGGGAGAATGACCATGACTGACACAAAGCCGTTGCTCGGCGCGCACCAATCGATCGCGGGCGGGGTGCACCAGGCGCTGCTGCGCGGCCGGGAAGCAGGCTGTGACGCAGTCCAGATCTTTGTCAAATCGCCCAGCCGCTGGGTGTCCAAGCCGCTAACCGCAGAGGATGTCGCCGCCTTTCAGGAAGCCAGGGCGGAGACCGGCATCTGGCCGGTCTTTGGCCACAGCCTGTACCTGCTCAACCTGGCTTCGCCGGACGATGGATTGTGGCACAAATCGATCGACGCCCTGATCGACGACCTGGAGCGATGCGAGCAGTTGGGGCTGCCAGGGCTGGTGATGCATCCCGGCTCGCACATGGGCAGCGGCGAGGCGACCGGCCTGGCCCGGATCTCTGCCGCCCTGGACGAGGTCCACGCCCGTCTGCCCGGTTACCGGGCCCAAGTGTGGCTGGAGGTCACGGCCGGACAGGGCGATCATCTGGGTCGCACCTTCGCCCAGCTACGGGCCATGATCGACGGGGTGAAGGAGCCGGAGCGGCTGGGCGTCTGCTTTGACACAGCCCACGCCCTGGCAGCTGGCTATGAGCTTCGGACGCGCCAGGGCTATGATGCTACGTGGGCAGAGTTCGACACCGCACTCGGCCTGGGCCGGCTGAAGGCGGTTCACCTCAACGATTCCAAGACCGACCTCGGCAGCCACGTGGACCGCCACGAGCATATCGGCCAGGGTCACCTGGGGCTGGAACCGTTCCGTTTCCTGGTGAACGATCCCCGTTTCCGAGGCATCCCGATGACGTTGGAAACGGACAAGGGGCCGGACCTGGCCGAAGACAAGGAAAATCTCAGGATCCTGCGTTCTTTGGTCGGCACAGAGATAATGGGCTGACCGACATGAGCACTTTGCCACCACCCACCCTGACGCTGAGCAAGGCTGACGCGCGGCGCTTTCTGCTGGCGCACCACCGCCTGTGGCCACCCCGGTCGCTGACCGGCAAGGCCGGGATCCTCGAGTTCATCCGCCACGTCGGGTGTGTGCAGTTTGACCCGATCGACGTGGTGGGACGCAACCCGGACCTGGTGCTGCAGTCCCGCGTGGCAGGCTATCGACGCTCCCTGCTGGAAGAGCTGCTGTACGCCGACCACCAACTGCTGGACGGCTGGGACAAGCAGGCCGGGATCTATCCGGTAACCGACTGGCCCTACTTTGCCCGCCACCGGGCAAGAATGGTCCAGCGGCACGGCGATCCGGCCAATCCGTCGATGGCGATCGCGCCGTCAGTTCTGCAAGCGATCCGCGAGCGCGGTCCCCTGTCTTCCATAGACCTGGATCACGCCGGCACCGTCGATTGGTTTTGGGGGCCAACGCGCCTCGCCAGGGCCGCGCTGGAGATCCTGCACGGCATGGGCGAGGTGACGATCCACCACCGGGTCGGCACTCGCCGCTTCTTCGAATTGACGGAGAAGCTCCTTCCGGCCGATCTGCTGGCTGTGCCCGACCCGAACCTGACCGTGGAGGAGTATCAGAACTGGCACGTGCTGCGGCGGGTGGGCGGGCTGGGCCTGGCTAAAACAGGCGCCGGCGAGTATTGGTATGGCATCCTGGATGTCAAGACCGAGGCCCGGCAGGCTGCCCTGGCGCGCCTGGTGGAACGGGGTGACCTGGTTACTGCGTCCGTCGAAGGGGTGCCCAACCGCACCTGGTTCGTCCGCACCGCCGACCTGCCTACGTTGCAGGCAGCACAGGCTCGGACTTGGGCCGGGCCACAGGCCGCGATCCTGGGGGTGCTCGACAATATCATGTGGGACCGCAACCTGCTTCGCTTGATATTCGATTTCGACTATGTGTGGGAAGTGTACAAGCCGGCTGCCCAGCGCAAGTTTGGCTATTATGTATTGCCGGTGATCTATGGCGATCGTTTTGTGGCTCGCTTCGACCCGGCCTTTGACAAGAAGTCACGTGATCTGACCATCGCCGATTGGTGGTGGGAAGAGGGGATCCAGCCAGACGAGGCCATGCAGGCAGCGATCGTGGACTGTTTCCTGGAGTTTATGCGCTACCTTGATGCCCGCCGGCTAATCCTGGGAGGTAAGGCTGCAGAGATGGAGTTCTTGGTTAACCTTGCCTCAGAGAGTCCTCGCGTGCGATAATTCCACTGCCAGCGATCCCTGCCAATGGCGGGAGCCTGGCGAGGAGCCTATTATGAGCAATCTAGAAACGATCGTCGAAGAGATCCGCGCTGTCTTTGAAAGCAAGAATGCTGCCCGCGACGCAGCCCTCGAGCGTTCTCGTGCCTTGATCCGCCACTGCGCCAATGCCATCCGCGCCGCCCACCGGGGTGAGCTGGCCGATGCCCGGCTCTTGCTCGATACGGCGGGGCAGGACGCCCGTGACATGATGGCCGACCTGGAACCTTATCCCGACCTGTACCACGCCGGTTATGCCCAGGACGCGCTGAAAGAGTACGCCGAGGCCCGCCTGACCTATGCCTTTATCACCGGCGATGCGGCCCCCAGCCCGGCCGAGGTGGGCGTCGAGCCGGCGGCGTACCTCAAAGGCCTGGCCGAGGCGGCCAGTGAGATGCGCCGCCATGCGCTGGACCTGATGAGGCAGAACCGGCTGGAGCGCGCCGGGCAGATCCTGGAGATCATGGATGAGGTGTACAGCCTGTTGATCGCGGTCGACTTTCCAGACGCCATCACTGCCGGTTTACGGCACACCACGGATGCCCTGCGCGGCGTTCTGGAGCGCACCCGCGGCGACCTGACCACTGCCATCCGGCAGGAGATGATGCGCCAGGCGCTGCGCGAATTCGAGACGCGGCTGGACCTGTCAGATGCTCAAGCAGGGCGTGACGACCAAGCAGCACTCTAGCGGCTGGCGTGGGCGTCGGGCGCAGTTGAGGCCGGTCATGCGCGCCGGGATGCGGAGCTGCGGCCGCACCCCGGCCTACGTCCGGCCGTACCGGCTGCCACTGGCTGCGGCTGGCGCCAGCCTGGTGCTGAGTGGCGCATCTGCCACAGGCAATTAACCTTTGGCCATGACCTGGTTGGTTCAGCGGATCGTCGACCTGTTCAATGCCCTGGCCGGGTGGTATTACCGACGCAAGTACGGGGTCGTGGCCAAGCGCATGGGCCGCATGCCCAACGAGGAAGCGGATGGCCGGCGCGGGTTTATTGGCCTGGAGATCGATGGGCTGGCCCATGACTACCTGCTGCGGGCACTGAAGCAGGGCGACATGCCCTACCTGGCCCGGCTCCTCCGGGATGGGACATACCGGTTATCGCGCTGGCACTGTGGCCTGCCCAGCACAACGCCTGCTGCGCAGGCAGGCATCCTATATGGCAACAACTGGGACATCCCCGGCTTTCGCTGGTACGACAAGGCCAGCGGCACCTCGATTACATGCAAGCTGCCGGGATTGGTGCGAGCCGTACAGGAGCGGGTGTCGGCAGGCCGGGTCGGACTACTGCGGGGTGGGTCGAGCTATACCAACATGTTCGACGGCGACGCCCGGCTGGCGCTCTTTACGTTGGGATCCCTGGGTGGAGAACACCTCTTTGAAAACGTGCGCGGCTTAGGGTTTGTCGTTCTCTTCTTGCTGAGCCCTGTGCGCATCGTGCAGGTGATCGGCCTGTCGTTGTGGACCTGGCTGGTCTATATCGCCCGGCGCCTGGCAGCGATCGTCCGGCCCGGCCGGTTCCATTTCACCTTCCTGGGTTCCCTGTTCGAGATCGCCAGCAACATCGTCTTTCGCGAGATCACCACCTTCAGCGTCCTGCTGGATATCTACCGGGGCATGCCGTCTATCTATGCCTCGTACACCGGTTATGACGAAATCGCCCACCATTATGGCGCCGATAGCCGTGCTGCGTTCCGGGCGCTGCGGGGCATGGACAAGCATATCCGGCGGATCGAGCGCATGCGACGGCTCACCAAACGGCGCGAGTACGACCTATATATCCTGTCGGATCACGGCCTGACCCCATCGCTGTCGTTCCGGCAGGCTTTTGGCCAGACGCTGCAGCAGTTCATCGCCGCCGGCACCGGGCTGGAGGTGCGCGGCGGGGAGCCGGCCGAAGACGAGAGCCTGGCAGCGGCCCGCATCCGCTCGCTGGTCAGCGAGATTCAACATATCGAAAGCCGGCAGCAGAGGCAGCTGTCGGCCCGGCTGCTGCGGGCTACCCGTCAGCGGCTGGAGGAGCGTTTGCCAGCCGAGGCGCTAGCCCTCGACTGGGATCTCAGCCGGCGGACCGACATCGCTGTCCGCAGCTCGGGCCCGTTGTCGCACGTCTATTTTGACGTCACCGCCAAGCAGATGGAATTGAGCGAAGTAGCGTTGCTGTATCATACGCTGCTGGACACCCTGATCCAGCATGAGGGGATCGGCCTGGTGGCGGGCCGAGATGGGGAAAAGGTAGTCGTGGTTGGCAAGGCCGGCAGCCTGTGGCTAGGCCCGAATGGCTGCCAGCTGGAGGGGGAGGATCCGCTGACCGGCCTGCCCGATCCCGCCTGGGCGGCGGATGAATTGGCGCGGCTGGCCCGCTTTCCTCACGCCGGAGACCTGATCCTGCTTGGGGCATGGAATGGCCAACGGGTGATCACTTTTGAGGATCAGGCGGCGACACACGGCGGGCTGGGCGGGCCGCAGAACAGCCCATTTATCGTTACTCCGTGCCAGGCGCCACTGTCTACTGCAGAGATCAGGAATGCAGAAGAGGTGTATGGACGGCTGGCAGCCGTCTATGCGCCTGAGTGATCATCCGATCATCTCCGCCAGCCGCTGGCTCCCCTCCCCATACTCCGGCTCAGCCAGTGGGGGACAGTCGGCCAGCGCATGTTCGCCAAAGAGCAGACCAAAGGCAAAGGCCATGCAGGTCGGCTCGCCACATTTGCGGCAGTTCAGCCGGGGTAGCAACTGGTACACGTCCAACGGCCCCAACTGCGACCGCCGCTCGTAGCAAGGCGTGATCTCTCCCCGTCGCAGCCAGGCGTCGTTGCACAGCTCCTGGAACCACTTCAGCTGGACCTCGGCGTCTTCCTCGCCGTCGATCTTGGCCATGACCGCCACGTGCGGGTAGAAGGTCAGCAGCCGCCCGCCGCGCTTGATCGTGACTGTGTTGGCGCCAGGGTTGTAGATGATGTTGGGCACTACGGTGTTTAGGTAGGGAAACACCGCTACCACGTCGTCCGACAGCTCGGCCACGACCCGATTCTTGGTCGAGTCGGCGATGCAGTCGGTGATGTGGGTGATGGTGAAACCGTGCAACAGCAGATCGTCTTCGGTCATCTTGGATCCTTGATTGGTCAGGAATGCCTATGGGTTAGCATGGGCTCGAAATGCCAGCGCATTATAGGTCGTATGAGTTGTCCTGTCAAAAGAGCATGTCTGGGTCGGTTGCCGGTTGGGTCTGGACCATGTGGTGTGTGCGTTGTCGAGTCCGCTGTCCGGCACGCGCCGGCAAATGGTTGTTTGACGAAACGGCAATCTGTTGGTATACTTGCTGAAGGCAGTTCTCGGTAGGAGAGAGGGTGCATCGATGCTAGCCAAAGTCACCAGCTTTGCCTTGATCGGCCTGGAGAGCACGCCCGTCCAGGTAGAGATCGACATCAGCCGCGGGCTGCCCTCGCAGACGATCGTTGGTCTGCCCGATGCCGCTGTGCGCGAATCGAGTGAGCGTGTCCGAGCGGCTATTGTCAACTCGGGCTTGATCCACCCTCGTGCCCGCCTAACGGTCAACCTGGCCCCGGCCGACCTGCGCAAAGAAGGCCCAGCCTATGACTTGCCGATTGCCGTCGGCATCCTGCTGGCCACCGAGCAGGTGAGCGCCGATCTGGCTGAGGCGGGACTGATCGGCGAGCTGTCGCTCGACGGTGAGGTCCGTGGCATCACCGGCGTGCTGCCAATGGCCGTCGCTGCCAGGGAGCATGGGGTGACGACGCTGTATGTGCCTCAAACCAATGCCGCCGAGGCGGCGCTGGTCGAAGGGCTGACGGTGATTCCGGTGGCCAGCCTGGCCAGCCTGGTGGGGCACCTCCATGGCTATGCGCCGATTCCAATCTACGATAGCAAGCGACCCTTTGACGATACGCCCGCCGGTCTATCCCGTCGATTTCTGCGACGTCAAGGGGCAGGAGCATGTCAAGCGGGCGCTCGAAGTGGCCGCAGCCGGGATGCACAACATGATGATGATCGGCCCGCCCGGGGCGGGCAAGACGCTCCTGGCGCGGGCGGTGCCGTCGATCCTGCCGCCGATGACGTTCGAGGAAGCGCTGACCACGACCAAGATCTATAGCGTGGCCGGCATGCTGCCTGAGGATACGCCTCTCATTCGGCACCGGCCATTCCGAGCTCCACACCATACCGTCAGCTACGCCGGCCTGGTGGGCGGCGGCCAGGTGCCCCGTCCGGGTGAGATCTCACTGGCCCATCGCGGCGTCCTGTTCCTGGACGAGCTGCCCGAGTTTGGTACCCGGCTGCTGGAGATGCTTCGCCAGCCGCTGGAAGACCGGCAGTTGACCATCGCCCGCAGCTCTGGCTCCCTGACTTTTCCGGCCTCGTTCATGCTCATTGGATCGATGAATCCCTGCCCTTGTGGCTACTATGGCGACCCGGTCAAAGAGTGCACCTGTTCCTCCGCCATGGTCACCCGCTACCAGAAGCGGATCTCCGGCCCGCTGCTGGACCGGATCGACATCCACGTCGAGGTGCCGCGGGTGGAGTATGAGAAGCTGTCAGACGACCGGCTGGGCGAGCCGTCGGCGGCGATCCGCGGGCGGGTGGCGGTGGCGCGGGAGCGGCAGTTGCGCCGCTTCGAGGGCACCAAGCTGACGTGCAACGCCGACATGGGGCCGGCCGAGGTGCGCGACTTCTGCCAGGTCGATCCGGCGGGCAAGAGCCTGCTGAAGGCGGCGATGCAGCAGTTGCAGATGAGCGCGCGGGCGTATCACCGCATCCTGAAGCTGGCGCGGACGATAGCCGATCTGGCGGGGTCAGAGCGGATCGAGACGGTGCACCTGGCGGAGGCGATCCAGTACCGGCCAAGGAGGCAAGGTTGAGCGTCCGCAAACAGATACTGGCCCATGTCTATTCGACTTGACCTACCGGAGACAGCGTAGGTGGGCGATCAAGCAGATGAGGTAAGGCTACGGCCCGGCGCCGAGCGAATCCTGGAGGCCGTCGCCGCCGGACGGTTCGCCGGATGGCTGTCGTACTCGCTTCGTCTACAGGCCGAGCGCCTGGCCCTCGTCGCCGGCTTTGACGAGCTGGTCTGTCTGGATACGCTCAGCTTTACCCCATTTGACTACCAGATCAGAGCGGCCCAGATCGCGCTGCGCCGCTTCCGTGGCCGGGGCCTCTTGTGTGACGAGGTTGGCCTGGGCAAGACCATCGAGGCCGGCCTGGTGCTCAAAGAGTACTTGTCGCGCCAGATGGTCGGCCGCGTGCTGATCGTCACCCCGCCATCGTTGGTTGAGCAGTGGCGAGAGGAGCTGAGCAGCAAGTTCGACCTGGCCGACTTTGTGACCAGCCACGATCCATCGTTCCGCGACCAGTGCCCAGAGGCGTGGGCCGCTTTCCCCCGCATCATTGCCTCCCTGGCTACGGCCCGCCGCCCTGAGCACCGCCGAGCCATCACCGACCTCGTGTACGATCTGGTCATCGTCGATGAGGCGCACCACCTGAAGAACCGCGCCAGTGTGTCGTGGAAGTTCGTCAATGCTCTTCAAAAGAAGTACATCCTGCTGCTCACTGCCACGCCGGTACAGAATGACCTGGACGAGCTGTACAATCTGATCACGATCCTCAAGCCCGGCCAGCTCAAGACGCCGCGCGAGTTCCGCCGCCATTTCGTAGTGCAGGGTGACCCGCGACTGCCCAAGAACCGGGGCCGGCTGCGCGAGCTACTCGCCGACGTGATGGTGCGCCACGCGCGGGGACAGGTGGGCCTTCAGCTCCCGCCTCGCCGCGCCAACACCGTGCGCCTGCAATTGGCGCCGGACGAGCAGGCGCTCTACGGCGACGTGAGCCATTTCGTGCGACGCTGCATTGGCCTATCGCCAGTCTCTAAAGCGGATGGCCAGCCAGCGGTCAATGGGGAGGAGATGACCGAGGCGCCGCTGCCGGCTGTCCACCGTCTCACTCTGCGCACCCTCCAACGGGAGATCGGAAGCTCTCCGGCCGCTGCCCGCCCGACCCTACTGGCGCTGGCCGAGAACCCGTTGCTGGCCAACCAGCGCGAGACGCTACTCAGCCTGGCTGACCGCGCCGGCAGCTTCACCTCGTGGGCCAAGGGCCAGGCTCTGGAGCGGCTCCTGCTGTCGAAACTGGCTGCCGACCGCCAGGAAAAGGTGATCATCTTCACTCACTTCCGCGCAACCCTGGATCTGCTGACGGACCTGCTACGGGGAATGGGCGTGGACGTGGTGACCTACCACGGCCAGCTCTCGCGAGCGGACAAGGACGGGGCCATCCGCCGCTTCGAGCAAAGCGCCCAAGTGCTCCTCTCGACAGAGGCCGCCGGTGAGGGGCGCAACCTTCAGTTCTGCCGCTTGATGGTCAACTTTGACCTGCCCTGGAACCCGCAGCGCATCGAGCAGCGTGTCGGTCGCATCCACCGCGTCGGCCAGAGCCGCCCGGTGGAGATCTGGAACCTCTCGGCTGAGGGCACGATTGAGGACTATCTCCTAGACGTGCTCGACCGCAAGCTGAATCTATTCGAGCTGGTCATCGGTGAGATGGACATGATCCTGGGCCACCTGGACGATGAGCGCGACTTTGACGAAATCGTGATGGATACCTGGGCACGGGCCCGAACGCCGGACGAGGTGGCGGCCGGCTTTGCCCATCTGGGAGAGGCGCTGACCGAGGCCCGCGAGGCCTATCGGCGTACTCGCGAGTATGACGAGGCGCTATTTGGAGAGGACTTGTCGGCGTTATGAGTGAGCTGGCCGACTTTGTCCTCAACGCTCTCCGTCAGGCAGGGGGCCTGGTCGATCCGCCGGCCTTTGATCGCTACGACGTGCTTTTGCCTGATGAGGTTGCCCGCCGCTGGCACGTGCCCGTCTATCAACGTCTGACCTTTGCCGAAGCCCCGCAGGCCGGCAACGACAGGGAACCAGTCACCGCCATAGGCTATGGCCACCCGCTGCTGGAAACGCTGGTAGAGGAGATTCGCGCCGAGCCTGCCTGTATGCAGGTCTTTATCAACAGCCTACGCACCGATAAGCGTGGGCTGTTCTCGCTGGCCCGCCAGGCGTTGGCCTTCCCCAACGCGCGCCTGTCCGAAGTGCCTCGCCAGAGCGAGGTCGTGGCGGTCTGCCACTATGCGCGCTTTGACTTCAAAGCCGCCCTTATCACCGACGAAAAGTGGGAGCAGTTGGTCTCGGTGGTGATGGACGTCCAGGCGGGGTTCGCCGTGCCCGAGCTGGCGCGGTTGGAGCGGCTGGTGCGACTGGAGGACGAGCCGGCGCCAGGCAGGCACTTGCCCGCGCCGGTGCGTTGGTTGCCAGGGCAGGCACCCCTGAGCCGTCTGGTGCTGGACACGCTACTGGAGCGGGCTGTCGACGCCGCGTTGCAGGAACTGGCGGCACCGCTGGGGGCCCTGCGCCGCCGGGCTGCCCGCTACCTGGAGCTGGATCGCGCCCGCCTCGAGGAGTACTACAATGACATCAGCCGTGACCTAAAGCGCCGCCTCGATCACCTGCCTCAGGACCAGGCGCAGCGCCGGGCTTCATTGGAGGACAAGTTGGCCGCCACCCAGGCAGAGCGTGAGGCCAAGCTGGCCGACGTTGAGGCCAAGTACCGCCCGCGGGTGGAGCTGGAGCTGATCAACCTCCAGTTCATCCACCAGCCGAAGGTGCTTCTGCCGGTGCATATTGGCACCCGCTCTACCACCGTCGAGCGCACCGTTGTCTGGGACCCGCTCCTGCGCCGCATTGAGCCGCTGGCATGCGACGTTTGCGGGCAGTCGGCGACGCGGCTGATGTTGTGCAGCGGCGGGCACCTGGCCCATGAGCACTGCCTGTTGCCTGAGCAGTGCGTGGACTGCAAGCGGGTCTATTGCCGCCTATGCACCGGTCAGATGAGCCGCTGTGTCGTATGCAAGCGCCCGGTATGTGTTCCCAGCTTGAACCGCTGCGCTGAATGCGGAAAGGCTACCTGTCGCGAACACGTCGGGCTGTGCCACGCCTCCGCCGGACTGCCGGCACGTCCTTCTCCGGCCCCTGCCCCCGAGCCGGCGGAGGACGAGGCGTCTGCCCACGTAGCTGTCCCGCCCCAGGCTGCCCAGCCTGAGGTGAAAGAACGGCCCGCTCTGTCCAAAAGCAAAGGGAAGGCACGCCAGGCCGACAAACCCGCCCCACCAAAAAGCATGCGTCCGACCAAGAGGGCACCGACCAAGGTAACCCCCTCCAAGATCGAGGTGTACGTCGAGCCTGGGGAGCCCGTGGTGAATGCCTTTGTGCTGACAAAGGGGGCGAAGCAGTTGGCGGCTCGCTCCTGGAAATTGACCAGTGGGGTCATCGTGGTATCATGTCTTTGCGAATTGGGGCATGCTTGCCCGGTAGACGGGAGGACGCTGGAGCCGGCAGATCCCGCCGGCATCGAGGCCCAGATCAAAGAACAGATCGATCACCTGCGGCGGGACTATGGCATTCCCACGCGGCGGGTGATGTACTACGCTTTCGTCCGCGGCGTGCCAAAGCAGGTGCAGCGCCTGACCTTACCGGGCGAGTGGAAGACAAGGCAAGCTGGAAGCTAACAATTCTCTCCTCTGTCCCCCGCTGTCTGCACAATCGCACACCTGTCTTGACAAACCGAAAAAGGTCGTGTATAATAGCCATAGAACAAATTTTCGGCACAGGTGTTCGAGATGGACGAAATCACGACCAAAGGAAGGATTACCGCGCTGCTGGGCCGGTATCAGATGACGACCGGCGTGCGGTTGTCGCCGCGCCGGCTGGCTGAGCTGGCCGGGGTGCCCAAGGACTTGATCTACCGGCTCGATGCCGGCAAGGCGCGCTACGTGGACCTGGAAGCGCTGACCCGCGTGTGTGCCGTGCTCGACTGTCGGCTCGACGAGATCCTGGTGTGGAACCATGACGGCCAAGACGACGAATCCGTTTGATATCCTGCCGGCCAATCTGTTTAACGTGTTCAGCACGCAGGGGCACGGCAGCTTGCAGCGCCACTACATGGCCATCCTCCTTCGCATCTACGAGCTGGCCGAGTTCAACCGCTTTGGATTGACCCGCGAGATGGTCGTGGCCGAGATTGTGGATTATCTCCAGGCGGTGGACCAGGAGGTGCTGTCCGAGATCGAAGCCGAGGACGAGTCGGCCGTCGGCGAGCGGGACTATGCCGGCTATCTGCTGCGGCGGTTGGTCGAGGCGGGCTGGCTGGAGCGCGAGCAGAGCGCCGACTACACCGAGACGATTATCCTGCCCGACTATGCCTTCACCCTGCTCGAAGCCCTGCGTGCCATCCAGGAGCAAAAACCCCAGGAATTCACCGGCCAGATCTATGCTGCCCACCAACTGCTGACCAACGAGTCCGAGGATTTTTCGCCGGCCCTGGCGCTGACGCAGGCGTACGAGAACGTCCGGCAGGTGGTCCGCGGCCTGAACGAGCTGAACCAGAACATCCGCCGCTACACCGAGCGGGCCACTCGCGGCCTGGACGTGGCCGCCCTGCTTCGCCTGCAATACGACGACTATGCCCAGGTGCTTGGGCCGGCCTACCACGCGCTGAAAACGTCGGACCACGTGTCACGCTACCGGCATGACATTGTTGCCCGATTGCAGGCCTGGCAGATGGACGAAGAGTGGCTGGACCGTACTGCCGACGAGCTGGCGGTACAGGGCCGGCGCAGCCCGGCCCAGGCCGCCGAGGAGATCGGCCACGTCGTGCGCTTTATCGTCCACCAGTTGGAGGGCCTGGACCCGCTGCTGGAGGAGATCGACCGGCGCCACGCCCAGTACCTGCGCACGTCGCTGCGGCAGATCCGCTACCAACTGGTCAATGCCGAGGGCAGCCTCAAGGAGCGCCTGGTCGCCCTGGGGCGCGGGCTGGCCGCTCTGCTGGGCGACGGGGAGCACTGGCTGCCGGACGAGATGCCCACTCTGCAAGCCCAGCCCCTGCGCCAGCCCGACGCCAACAGCTTTTATACCCTGCCCCAGCGCCAGGCGCCCATGATGTCACAGCCGGTGCTCACGCCGATCATCGACCCTGCCGACGAGGCGTCGCTGCGCGAGCTGACGCTGCACGAGATCGGCCTGGCGATCACCCCGGACAAGGTAAACCGTTACGTCAGGCCATGTTTCAACGGCCACCGCGTCCTGCACGTCAGCGATCTGCCGGCCGGCCTTGCTGGGACGATCTGCCCTGGCTCATCTATACCATCGCCTACGGCAACCACCCCGACGTGGACTATGGCGTCGAGCCACTGCCCGGCGACCCGGTGGCCGTGGGGCGGTACTGTATCATGCCGTTCCAGCTGGTCAAGCTGTCCGCGGTCGATGCATCGCACCTCAGCCCAGACATCAAGGCGCGGGCGGGCAAGCCCTAGCGTAGCCGGACGATAAGGAGTGATGAGAGATGGAATTTACCGCCGAATCGGTGCTCGAGTTGACTGCACTGCCCGACAAGGTGCGCCGCGAGGTGCCGCGGGTGGTGAACCGCCTGCTGGGCCAGACCTTTCTCTACCAGGACGACGAGGATGGCAAAGAGGACTATTACCTGGTCTATCGCCACCGAGGCGTCTTTGAGGCGCTGCTGGACCTGTCTGGCTTTACCCTGCGGCACGACGACTATCATCGCATTTTTCAGGTCGTCTCGGACCTGACCTACTGCCGCAAGCGCTACCGGCTGGACGAGACGCTGATGATCGTCGTCCTGCGCAAGCTGTACGAGGACCGGGTCGAGCGCCTTTGCCTGGCAGCCGACCCGGTGGTGACGGTCGGCGAGGTGCGCGAGGAATACCGGACCATCACCGGCAAGGAGCGCGACCTGGGCATCACCCAGTACGAAGAGATCCTTAAGCAGTTGAAACGGCTGGGCCTGATCGAGCCGCTGGATGGTCGCACCCTCGACGTGCGCGACGGCGAGGCCCGCCTGCGCCTGCGCGGCTCGGTGCGCATGATCCTGCCGGTGCAGACGGCCGACGAGATGGAAGCCTGGCTCAGAAAGTATCGCGCAGCGGAGGAGGACGAATGAAGCAACTGACGCGAATCCGGCTTGTCAACTGGCACCTGTTCGAAAACACCACCATCACCTGCCAGGGCACCACCTATTTCATCGGCGTCAACGGCGCGGGCAAATCGACCATCCTCGACGCCGTGCAGTTTGCCCTGGTGGGCGGTCAGCGTGACGTCCGGTTCAACCAGGCGGCCATGAGCGGCAGCCGCCGCACCCTGAGCAGCTACGTGCGGGGCGAGCTGGGTACGGAGGGCAGCGCTTCCTGCGCGACGACGCTACCGGCGTGGTGGCCCTCGAATTCCGCAACCCCGACGGCGCCTATTTTGTCCACGGCGCGGTGGTGGATGCCTTCCAGGACGGCCGCTCACCCGACGTGGCCTATTTCGTCGTCGACAACGCCCCCCTCGACGACGACTGGTTCTTCCAGGCGCCAGGCCAACTGTTCGACAGCCGCGCCTTTCGCCGCCACCTGGAGCACCTGGCCCTGCCCGGCGGCCGCGCCCATCTCTTCACCCGGCTGGAGGACTATCGCTTTCACCTGCTCAACCGCCTCGGCCAGCTCAAGGAATCGTTCCCGGCCAAGATCGTCAAAGGGCTGGCCTTCAGCCCCCTGACCAACATTCGCGACTTTGTGCACAGCTATCTGCTCGACGAGAACCTGGTGGACGTGCACGTGCTGCAGGAGCAACTCGAAACGCTGCGCCACTTTGAGACGTTGGCCGCCGACGTCCGGCGCCGCATCGAAGAACTGGACCGCATCGAGGATCTGGACCAGGAACGGGTGAGCCAGCGCCGGCTGCGGATCACAAACGGTTATGTCCGGCGCCGTGCGCAGGGTGACCAGCACCTGGCCGATCTGAAGCGGTACCGGCTGGAACTGGACGAAAAGCGCCTGGAGCTCAGCCGGGCCGAGCTGCGGCGCGAGAGCCTGGAAGATACACTCGGCTTTGCCCGGCAGGCTCTTCTCGATGCCCAGGTGGCGCTGCAGACCGACGCGGCCGCCGCCCGTGATAAGGCCCTGCGGCAGGAGATTGGCACGGTGCAGCAGGAGGTGGCGAGCCTGCGACGACGCATGGCCGACCTGAGCCGCGTCGTCGCTGGCGAACAGGCCGCAGCCCGCGAGCTGCTGGCGCTGCTGGCAGAAGACGGGCTGGCCGGCGCCGCCTGCGCTCGAGCGCTTCGCGGGCTGGTCGGGCGAGCTCGACCGCGAGCTGCTGGAAATCATCGCCGACGTGCAAGACGAGCTGGCCTGCCTGGGGAACGACTATGCCGCCCAGGACGCCGTGCTGCGAGAACAGGCCGGCCAGTTGCGGCGCGAGGCCGAGGCGCTGCAGCGTGAGATTGCCCAACTCCGCACCGGCGACCGTGACGATCAGCGCCGAGACCGAAGCGCCGCAGGCCGCCCGCCTGCGCCGGCTGCTGCGCGCCGAGCTGAGCCTGGCCGCCGACCAGGTGCCTTACCTCTGTACGCTGCTGCGCGTGCCCGACGAATCGTGGCAGGACGCGGTCGAGGGCCTGCTGGGCCACAACCGTTTCCACCTGCTGGTGCCAGCCGAGCACTACGACGCGGCCATGCGCCTCTACCATCGCCGCCGGCACAAGGACAGCCTGCACGGCGTCGGCCTGCTGGACGAGGAGCGGCTGCTGGCCAACGGGCGCCCCGTCCAGCCTGGCACGCCTGGCCGGCCGAGGTCGAGACCGACCACCCCGCCGCCCGTGCCTTTGTCGATCTGCTTCTCGGGGGCTACGCACGAATGCGAGAGCCTGGAGGATCTGCGCGACCACCGCACGGCCGTCACCCGCGACTGCTTTGTGCGGCGCAACTATGCCACCAGCCACCTGGACCCGCGCGTCTACCGCCGCTGGTTCATCGGCGAGCGGGCCATCCCGCGCCAGATCGAACAGCGCGAGGAGCGGCTGGCGGACATTGGCCAGGAACTGGCCGGCCTGCAAGTCCGCTTTTCCGGGCTGGCCCGCCGCCTGGCCCTGACCCGCGACAAGGTCCGCCCGATCTGTGAATCTGGAGCGCGACCTGCCGGCCGTCGCCCCTTGAGCCGAATGGAAAGTCACCTGGCCGGGCTCCGCTCCGAGCTGGCCGGCCTCGACACCCGGTCGGTCGACACGCTGCGGGCCGAGGTCGAGCGCCAGCAGGCGAGGGTCGAACGAGCTGCAGACCCAGGCGGGCAGCCTGGAGCGAGAGCATCGGCGGCCTGGAAGAGCGAACGGCCACGCTGGCCGACGAGACACTGCCCGGCCTGGAGCGAGACGCCGACCACGCCCTCCAGGAAGCCCAGGGCTTTATGCTGCTCGAGGACGCTGAGGCATTGCTGGACGAGGCGCAGAAGGAGTACGAGCGCCGCCGCGAGCGGCAGCCGTTGGAGACGGTCCTGCCCAACGCCGACCGCTACGAAAACGACTACCAGATTGCGGAAAACCGCAGCCGCGACCGGCTGCGCGAGGCCAAGCAGGCCTACAGCCTGGCCTACGAGTTTGGCTACGACGACGACGAGGACGCGGCCCGCTACGTCGCGCGAGCGCGACAAATTCGTCGAGTCGGAGCTGCCCGGCTACGAGCAGCGCATCGCCAGGCAGCGCGCCCTGGCCGAGCAGGAGCTGGTCGAAAACTTTATCCACCGCCTGCGCGAGCAGATCGAAGAGGCCCGCCAGCAGCTCGGCTACCTGAATACCACGCTCTCGGCCCTGCGCTTTGGCGGCGAGCGATTCGAGTTCATCACCCGGCCCGAGCCGTCGCTGCGCCAGGTGTACGACCTGATCATGGACAGCCAGGCGGTGCTGGGCGCGTCGCTTTTTGACTCGGATTTCCGGCAGCGTCACCAGCAGGGCTGGGACCTGCTCTTCGAGCGGCTGACCACCGGCACGGTGGCCAGCATGGAGGATGCCGTCCAGGAGCTGCGCGAGCTGCAGGACTATCGCAACTACCTGCAATACGACATCCGCATCCATTACCCCAACGGCGACCGGGCGCTGCTGAGCCAGATCAGCGCCAAGAAATCGGGCGGCGAGACGACGACCCCCTTCTACGTGGCCATGGCCGCCTCGTTTGCCCAGGCCTACCGCCTGACCCAGCCCCGCCACGCCGACACGATCCGGCTGGCGCTCTTTGACGAGGCGTTCGGCAAGATGGACACCGCCCGCACGGCCAGCGCCCTGCAATTCATGGTCGACAGCCAGTTGCAGGTGCTCCTGGCCACGCCGCCCGACAAGGCCGCCGGGCTGCTGCCCCACGTGGACTCGGTCCGCACCGTGGTGCGCAAGAACAATCACTCGTTCGTGATCGAGATCGACAAGTCCGAGATGCTCAAGCAGTTAGAGGCGGACGCGGAGCCGGCGTGATGTCCCACCTGTCCTTTCACCCGTCGCCCGACGTGGCCGCCGTGCTGAACAACCTGCTCGACCAATACGAGCGGCGCCAGGACCCTCACGCCCGCGCCATCCGCTGCGACCTGGAGGCGTTGGCCCTGCCCGGCTATGCCAGCCACCTGGATCCCGAGCCGCGCCAGGTGGCCAATGACCAGTTCCGCCACCTGGAACGAGCGGGCCTGGTGGCGCTCACCTGGTTGCCCGGCGAGGCCAACCACCTCCTGGCGGCGGTGACCCTCAATCCGGACCGGGCAGGCGACCTCTTTGCTCTGCTCGGACGTCACCCGCTGGCCGCCCGGCGCGACCGCCTGCGCACCCTCCTGCTCGCCGACCGGTTCCGCCTGGAAGGCTGGCGCCTGCGCGCCGTGGAACACACCCTGGCCCAGCTCCGGGCGGGGCTCTCGCCCTCGCCTTTTTTGCTGGCTGCCGACGACCACAACCGCGACCTGCTGGCCGCCCTGGTGGCGCTCGGGGATGTGACCGAGGAGACGCCCATCCGCGTGTTTAGCGTGCGGGTGTATAACGACAGCAAACGGTTCGAGGCCGTGCAACGGGCGGTGGTGCACCTGGCCCGGCGCCACCATGCCGAGTGGCGCGAGCTGGCGCCCGACGAGGTGCTGCGCGAGCTGGGGCTGGTGGCCAACCCGGATCATCTCTACCTCTTCGGCTCGTGGCGGCTGGTGGATGGCCAGGGCGTCTGCTTTTCCCTGGCCGATTTCGAGCCGTCGGTGGGCCTTCCGGCGCGGCTGGTCGCCGGGGTCCGGCAGGTGACGGTCGATGCCAAACGGGTGGTATGTGTGGAGAACATGACATCTTTCTATGAGCTGATACGCCGCCGGCCGGCCGGGCTGGCGGCGCTCTACCTGGGCGGCAATCCCTCTCCGGCTTGCCGCCACCTGCTGCACTGCCTGTCCAACACCCTCCCCGAGCCCGTCCCGCTGCTGGTGTGGGCCGACCTGGATTACGGCGGCTTGAACATCCTGGCCCAATTGCGACGCCTGGTCCACCCTCGCTTTATGCCTTACCTTATGGACGAGGACACGCTCGACGCCCACGTCGCGTGGGCCAAGCCTCTCACCCCCGGCGACGAGCGCGCCCTCGCCCGTCTGGCGCGCCATCCCCATCTGGTCGACGCCCGCCCGCTCATTCAGCACATGTTGGCGCGTGGGTTCAAGCTGGAGCAGGAGGCGATCTCCCCCTGAGCCTCGGTATTCTACCTGCGAAAAGATCGAGACGGTGCATCTGGTGCTGCGCAAGGCGCATCCCCTTCGGTCGGCCGCTGCGGCTGTCTCGATCCATGTGGAACGATCAGCAGATGACGCTATTGACTGTTGGATGATTTCGGGTTATACTGGTGGTGACAACGAACGGTGTTACGGTACACTGTTTGTGGGGATAAGGGAATGGTATGAATCTGGAAAGGGAATCCTTCCGATGGTGACAAAAACTCTTACGGCTGTTCTTTACAGGGAAGAGGAGTTGTACGTCGCGGAATGCCCTGAGGTTGGCACCGTCAGCCAGGGATATACGGTTGAAGAAGCGATCGCCAACCTGAAAGAGGCCACAGAACTCTACTTGGAGGAGTTTCCTCTGCCTCTGGTGAGCAAACCGTTGATGACCACGTTTGAGGCTGCTGTAGAGCGAGGCGGCCTGTGCCTAGCTTGCGCAGGGTATCGGGGCGAGAAGCAATCAGCGCCCTGGAAAAGCTTGGCTTCAGGCAGGTGCGGCAGCGTGGTAGCCACGTGGTGCTCAGAAAAGAGACGGCCGAAGGTGCCATGGGATGTGTAGTGCCCTTGCACCGTGAATTGGCCATTGGCACACTGCGCGGCATTCTGAAACAAGCCGGAGTGACACCAGACGAGTTCATGGAAAAGCTGTGAGTCAAGCCCTGCTTGGACATCCCGTGTCAGGGCTGACTCTGCAAGCCAGGCGAAAAGCTGTCGGACGACCGATTGGGGGAGGCTGCGGCGGCCATTAGTGGGCGGGTGGCGGCGGCGCAGGACTCCCTTCGGTCGCAGTTGCGCCGCTTCGACGGCACCACCCTGACCTGCAACGCCGACACACCTGCACTTGCAGCGCAGGTGCAAGTGTGCAGCAGTTGCAGATGAGCGCGCGGGCGTATGATCGCATCCTGAAGCTGGCGCGGACGGTTGCCGATCCTTGGCTTCGCTCAGGACAGGCCTGGCCGGAAGCGAGAAGATCCAGACGATGCACCTGGCCGCGGCGATCCGGTATCGGCCGAGACGGCAGTCTTGATCATTAAACGTTCTTCGGCTATACCGTAACCAAGAGAAAGATGGAGAGGCCGGATATGACGCACGAGTTTACGATTATCATCGAGCGCGACCCGGAAAGCGACTGGCTGGTCGGTTCGGTAGCCGAACTGCCCGGGTGCTATTCGCAGGCACCCAACCTGGTTGAACTAGAATCGAACATGCGCGAAGCGATCCAGGTGTACCTGGAATCACTTGACGAGCAAGAAGTCTTGGGTCCCTTTCCCACATTTGTGGGCCTGCAACGCCTTGAGGTGGCGTGAGCCGCCTCAAGCTTCTCCCCTATCGGGATTTAGCCAAGGTCGCTGAGGCGGCGGGATTCAAGTGGGCTCGGCGCCAAGGAAGCCATAACACCTTTCGCTCGACTGATGGCCGGATAATTGTCATCCCCGATCACGGAAAGCAAGTGATCGTGCGCCCCTTGCTGCGCAAGATCATCCGCGACATGGGGTTGACTAGTAGACGAGTACAACAATCTGGCAGATCCGCGGTAGAGCTTTACGGGCAGCGAATTGCGCCGTATCATGGCCGCTTTGCATGGATCACAGTACCGTCACCCGCCACTCACACTGCCCTTCCAGGGTGGAAACGCCCTCGAACGCCAGCAAAAGTGCCGTTTTGTTACTATCCCTGCCCGTGTGGCTACTACGGCGACCCGGTCAAAGAGTGCACCTGTTCCTCCGCCATGGTCACCCGCTATCAGAAGCGGATCTCCGGCCCGCTGCTGGACCGGATCGACATCCACGTCGAGGTGCCGCGGGTCGAGTACGAAAAGCTGTCGGACGACCGGCTGGGCGAGCCGTCGGCGGCGATCCGCGGGCGGGTGGCGGCGGCGCGGGAGCGGCAGTTGCGCCGCTTCGAGGGCACTAACCTGACCTGCAACGCCGACATGGGGCCGGCCGAGGTGCGCGATTTCTGCCAGGTCGATCCGGCCGGCAAGAGCCTGCTGAAGGCGGCGATGCAGCAGTTGCAGATGAGCGCGCGGGCGTATCACCGCATCCTGAAGCTGGCGCGGACGATCGCCGACCTGGCGGGGAGCGAGCGGATCGAGACGGTGCACCTGGCGGAGGCGATCCAGTATCGGCCGCGGCGGCAGTTCTAGCTGCGCTCTCCAAGCTTTTGTTCTTTATCGATCTGTCGAGACGTTGACATCGCGAGAGAAAGCTGATAAGATAGAGGCTGACAGTGGAGTGTCAGGAGGGGCTATGAGGTGGCAAGACTATATCACGGTCGATCCGACTGTGTGTCATGGCAGAGCGTGCATGAGTGGCACACGTATTATGGTGTCGGTCGTGCTCGACAACCTGCTGCAGGCTTGACGCCCGACGAAATCGTGCGCAGCTTCGTCCACTCCGCTTCGCTCCGGGATGCTTCGCAAGGCGATCCAGTACCGACCGAGGAGGCAAGGCTGACCGGAGAGCCAAGGACCTTCGTCGTCGCCAAACCATTCTGGAGTAACAGGAAAAGAACCATGCGCGCAGTCGTATTTCCAGCCCCTGAGACAGTGAGCGTGGAGCGGGTGCCCGATCCCGCCCCACGGCGGGATGAAGTGGTTGTGCAGGTGGCGGTCTCGGGCCTGTGTGGGACTGACCTACACATCTACCGCAACGAGTACATGTCCCACTTTCCGGTGATCCCGGGCCATGAGTTCGGCGGGGTGATTGCTGAAGTAGGTCAGGAGGTAACCAACTTTCGACCGGGCGACCGGGTGGCCGTGGATCCCAACCTCTACTGCGGTCACTGCTATTTTTGCCGCAACGAGCAGTCCAACCACTGCCTCAACTGGGAAGGCATCGGCATCACGCGGCCGGGCAGCTTTGCCGAGTATGTTGCGGCCCCGGCCCGCGCTTGTTACCGGCTGCCCGACAACCTGAGTGACGCCCAGGCCGCTTATGTCGAACCAGTCGCGTGCGTGGTGCACAGCCTCAAGCGCATTCGCATCTGGCCCGGCGACGAGGTCCTGATCTTTGGCGCTGGGCCGATGGGCCTCCTCCTGGTGCAGGCCCTACGACACATGGGGGCATCGCTGGTTGTGGTCGTCGAGAAGCAGCCTGATCGACTTGTCCTGGCCAGCCATGTAGGCGCCAGCGCGACGGTCTTGTCTGGCCCGGACCAGGCTGAGGCCCTGCGCGAGCTGGCGCCGTACGGTTTTGGTGTGGTGGTAGACGCCACTGGAGTGCCGGCCGTCATCGAGCAGGCTTTTCAGTACCTCAAACCAAGGGGGCAGTACCTCCAGTTTGGGGTGGCGCCCAAGGACGCACGCATTAGCCTGAGTCCCTATGATCTCTTCCAACACGACTGGACGGTCGTCGGCAGTTTTGCGCTGTGCTATACCTTTCAGCCAGCCATCGCCTGGCTGTCGAGCGGGATCGTCCATGTGGAGCCGCTGATCAGCCACACCCTGCCCCTGACCGAGTTTCCTGCTGCCCTGGAGGCCTTTGCCGCGGGGCGGACAATGAAGGTCCACTTCCGGCCGTGACAGGAGCTTAGCCGGCCTGTTTGACCTCCTGTCCTGGCCGAAAACCCCATCTGTCGAGCAACAATGTATCCGGAAAAGAGCCGAGCCCTCGAGGAGTCAGAGGCTCGGCCTTCTTGCCCAGAACAAGGTTCTTGCATTCAGCAACTGCCTATGCTATACTATCAGAGTGCAAACGAGAGCGAGTAATGTCAAGTGCGGGGGGATCTACTAGCCCATAGGGATGGGGATTCAGGTGTAGGGATCATGTCACACGAGATCGACGAACGGATCGCGCGGGCAA
>CAVVMX010000014.1:0-72087 GCA_963749455.1 uncultured Chloroflexia bacterium | reverse complement strand
AGTAGGTCAGGTAGCCCAGGTCCACAAAGCTCCACAGGGCGAACTCCGGCGCGCAGCCGTTGAGGGTGAACTCGACCATCTCGGACGGCAGGCCCAGGCCGCTGACCTTGACCGTGTCGCACAGGCCCTCGTCCTGCATGGCCTTGGCCGCAGAGGCGATGCCGACCGTGGTCGGCGCCATGATCAGCTCCATGTCCGGGTACTTGGACACCAGCGCCAGCGCCTGGTTGTAGCTGTCCTCCGACTGGTCGTTGCCGTAGACGATGTCCAGCAGCTCCAGCTTGGAGTACTTGGTCGGTCTTGAGCACTTCTTGCAGCGCCGCGATCCAGGCGTTCTGGTTGGCGGCATCCGGCGATGCCGACAGCACGGCGAACTTGCCGCCATCCTCGCCCAGGATGTTCAGAGCCATGTCGGCCATGACGATGCCGGTCTCGTCAAAGTCCACCTGGGCGATGAACACCTGCTCGCCCTCTCCCGATGGGATCGGCGAGTCCCAGGTGACCACAGTCATGCCCTTGTCCCGGGCAGCCTTGACCGCCGGGACGAGCTGGTCGCCGGCGTTGTTGGAGATCATGATGCCGTTGACGCCCTGAGTCGTGGCGTTGGTCACGATCTCGATCTGCCCGGCGACGCTGTTGTCCGCAGTCGGGCCGAGGAACTCTAGCGTGCCCGGGTTCTGCAGCTCGGCGTGAGCTTCCTTGGCGCCGTTGTTGGCCTGGTCAAAGACCAGGTTGCCGACGAACTTGGGCAGCAGCACCAGGTCCACCTTCTGTCCCGGCGTGGCCTTGACCACTTCACCCTTGGCCTCTCCTTCAGTGCCGGCTTCCTTCTCGACGTTGGTCTTGTCGTAGACGCTGAAGGGTCCCATCAGGACGCGCAAGCCCGTTGTCGCGGGTCGGGTCTTTCTTGATGGTGTAGGTGCCCATCCGGCCGGCCTCGAACCGCTCTCCGACCTCGCCCTTGATGGCGCCGGTGGCCAGCAGGTAGGTGGTGTAGTAGGTCAGGTAGCCCAGGTCGACGAAGCTCCACAGGGCGAACTCCGGCGCGCAGCCGTTCAGGGTGAACTCGACCATCTCGGACGGCAGGCCCAGGCCGCTGACCTTGACCGTGTCGCACAGGCCCTCGTCCTGCATGGCCTTGGCCGCCGCGGCGATGCCGATCGTGGTCGGCGCCATGATCAGCTCCATGTCCGGGTACTTGTACACCAGCGCCAGCGCCTGGTTGTAGCTGTCCTCCGACTGGTCGTTGCCGTAGACGATGTCCAGCAGCTCCAGCTTGGAGTACTTGGCGTCGGTCTTGAGCACTTCCTGCAGGGCCGCGATCCAGGCGTTCTGGTTGGCGGCATCCGGCGAGGCCGACAGCACGGCGAACTTGCCGCCGTCCTCGCCCAGGATGTTCAGCGCCATGTCGGCCATGACCGTGCCGGTCTCGTCAAAGTCCACCTGGGCGACGAACACCTGCTCGCCCTCTGCCGAGGGGATCGGCGAGTCCCAGGTGACGACGGTGATGCCCTTGTCGCGGGCCGCCTTGGCCGCCGGGGCGATCTGGTCGCCGGCGTTGTTGGAGATCATGATCGCGTTGACGCCCTGGGTGGTGGCGTTGGTCACGATCTCGATCTGCCCGGCGACGCTGTTGTCGGCCGTCGGGCCGAGGAACTGCAGCGTGCCCGGGTTCTGCAGCTCGGCGTGAGCTTCCTGTGCGCCCTGGTTGGCCTGGTCAAAGACCAGGTTGCCGAGGAACTTGGGCAGCAGCACCATGTCCAGCTTCTGGCCCGGCGTGGCCTTGACCACTTCACCCTTGGCCTCTCCTTCGGTGCCGGCTTCCTTCTCGACGTTGGTCTTGTCGTAGACGCTGAAGGGTCCCATCAGGACGCGCAAGTCCGTCGTCGCGGGTCGGGTCCTTCTCGATGGTGTAGGTGCCCATCCGGCCGGCCTTGAAGCTTTCGCCTTCCTCACCCTTGATGGCGCCGGTGGCCAGCAGGTAGGTGATGTAGTAGGTCAGGTAGCCCAGGTCGACAAAGCTCCACAGGGCGAACTCCGGCGCGCAGCCGTTCAGGGTGAACTCGACCATCTCGGACGGCAGGCCCAGGCCGCTGATCTTGACCTTGTCGCACAGGCCTTCGTCCTGCATGGCCTTGGCGGCAGCGGCGATGCCGATCGTGGTCGGCGCCATGATCAGCTCCATGTCCGGGTACTTGGACACCAGCGCCAGCGCCTGGTTGTAGCTGTCCTCCGACTGGTCGTTGCCGTAGACGATGTCCAGCAGCTCCAGCTTGGAGTACTTGGCGGTCCTTGAGCACTTCTTGCAGGGCCGCGATCCAGGCGTTCTGGTTGGCGGCATCCGGCGAGGCCGACAGCACGGCGAACTTGCCGCCGTCCTCGCCCAGGATGTTCAGCGCCATGTCGGCCATGACCGTGCCGGTCTCGTCAAAGTCCACCTGGGCGACGAACACCTGCTCGCCCTCGGCCGAGGGGATCGGCGAGTCCCAGGTGACGACGGTGATGCCCTTGTCGCGGGCAGCCTTGGCCGCCGGGGCGATCTGGTCGCCGGCGTTGTTGGAGATCATGATGGCGTTGACGCCCTGGGTGGTGGCGTTGGTCACGATCTCGATCTGCCCGGCGACGCTGTTGTCGGCGGTCGGGCCGAGGAACTGCAGCTGTGCCCGGGTTCTGCAGCTCGGCGTGAGCTTCCTGTGCGCCCTGGTTGGCCTGGTCAAAGACCAGGTTGCCGACGAACTTGGGCAGCAGCACCATGTTCACCGTCTGGCCCGGCGTGGCTTCCACCACTCCAGGCTGAGGCACTGCGGTCGGTGCCGCGGTAGGTGCCGTCACTTTCGCAGTGGGTGCCACGGTCGGCGCTGCCGTCGGGCCGCAGGCGGTCAACAGCATGCTGAGAATCACTAGGAGCGCGACTGAGCGCTGTACGAAACGTTTTCATCTTCCTGCCTCCTCTTGTTTGGTAACTTGAGACGTCACTCCGTTTGCGACCATACGCCTAGCTGTTTTCTTGTAGTATCCCCCCTTTCCACTGCTCAACGCACGCCTCACTGCTCATCTCATTCCGAGGACGGAGAGGCGTGAAGAATCTGATCTGTGTCCTGTCGAAGGCCCGATGCGGCGGCGACGATTCAGGCTGGCGCGCACCTGCCCGGCCAGGTTCGGGACCAGCACTGAAGGATCAGCAGCAGGCCGATCACGCCCGTCTGGAAGTGTCCCGAGAAATTCGCAAGCCCCATGCCGTTCCGGATGTTCAGGATGATCAGGATCGACAGGAAGACCCCGTAGAGCGAGCCAGAGCCGCCGAAGATGCTGACGCCGCCCAGCAGCACCATGGTGATGATGTCCAGCTCAAAGCCCTAGGCCAGATCGCCGCGCACCGCGCCCAGACGGGCTGCCAGCAGCAGTCCGGCCAGGGCCGAGACCAGCCCGGAAGCGATGTACAGGATCATCTTGACCCGCGGCACCTTGACGCCCGAGTAGCGCGCCACGTCCTTGTTGTTGCCGATCACAAAGACTCTGCGCCCAAAGCCGGAATACTGCAGGATGATCAAGGCGAATACGCAGCAGCACAAAGAAGACGATCAGCGCCAGCGGGAAAGGTCCCAGCAGGTTCTGCTGGCCGAGCGGGTTGAACCACTCCGGGAAGCTTGCCGATCGAGCGATCCTCGAGGAAGACGCGGGCCAGGCCACGATAGCAGATCAGCATGGCCAGCGTCACCACCAGCGAGTTCAACCCCACGATGGCGATCCAGAAGCCGTTGAACAGGCCGCAGGCCAGGCCGATCGACATGCTGATCAGGAGGGCAGTGCCGAAATCCATGCCCTGGCTGAACAAGAAAGCGGCGACGCAGGCGGCCAGGCCCATGATCGACGGCGCCGACAGGTCGATCTCCCCGTTGATGATCAGGAAGGTCATGGTCAGCGCGACGATGATCCGTCTCGATGGACAGGATGAACAGGTTGATCTGGTTGCCGACCGTGAGATAGTTGGGAGCGATCAGGCTGTTGATCACGAAGACAGCAGCCAGGATGACGAGCAACAGCCCTTCCCAGCCTTTCAGCCGCTGCCACACCGGTAGAAGGACGCTCTCCTTAGCCGACATGGGTTACCTCCTCCGCTTGCTCGTGCGGGTTCCCCGGTTCTCATCTGCAGCCCGGCCCGCGCCCAGAGGATGCGCAGCCGGCCGATGATCACGTAGTCGATGGCCACCGCCAGCAGGATCAGCATGCCCAGGATGGCGTCGCGCCAGAACTCGCTGATGACCTGCCAGCGGAACAGGCTGTTCTCGAGCAGGTCGATCAGGAGCGCGCCCAGAAAGGCGCCGAAGACCGTGCCTGACCCGCCGTTGTTGCTCACGCCGCCGACCACCACCGCGGCGATCGACCGCGAACTCCAGGCCGATCCCGGCCAGCACCGAGATGTTGCCGAAGCGCGCCAGGAACATGAAGCCGGCCAGCCCGGCCAGCGCGCCGCTCAGCAGAAAGGCGGTGAACACGATGCGCTGCGCGGGAAAGCCGGCCACCCGGGCCGCGTCGGGGTTCGAGCCGATGGCGTACAGGCGCCGGCCAAACGGCAGGTAGCTCAGCACCAGCTGGAAGACGATGACCACCACCACCAGGATGGCAAACAGGGCACGGAACTCCACCTCGCCGATGGCAAACAGGCTGCCGGCCGGCAGCTTCACGAGCCAGTCGGGCAGGTTGTTGGTCGTGATCGGCACGGCATGGGAGTACTCGACCAGGAAGCTGCGGTAGATGGCCAGCGTGCCGATGGTGGTGATGATCGACGGCACCCGGCCGTAGGCAACCAGCACGCCGTTGATCGAGCCCATGAGCATGCCGATGCCGATGGCCAGCAGCACGGCCGCGAGCGGCGGGATCTCCGGGTGGTGCCAGAGCTGCTGGCCGACGAAATAGGCCGTGAAGCCCACGATCGAGCCGACCGACAGGTCAAAGTTGCGCGTCAGAAAGACCAGCGTCTGCCCGACCGCCAGCACGGCGACCACGACGACGCTGGTGGAGATGCGGTTGACGAAGCGGGCGTTGAAGTAGCCTTCGATCTGGACCGAGAAGAACACGACGATCAGAATGATGAGAAAGACCAGGAACAGCTCGCGAATCTGCTCGGGGCGGAAGCGGCGGATCAGGAAATTCATCGTGCGGCCTCCTGTCTGCGATCGTGGTCCCTGGCCCATGGCAGCCGTCATCACCTTCTCCTCGGTCGCCTCGGCGTGCTCAAACATCCCCATCTGCCGGCCCTCGCGCATCACCAGGATGCGATCGCTCATCGCCAGCACCTCCGGCAGGTCGGACGAGATCAGGATGACTGCCATCCCCTGCGCTGCCAGATCGTTGATCATGTGATGGACCTCGGCCTTGGCGCCCACGTCGATGCCGCGTGTGGGTTCATCGAGGATCAGCAGCTTGGGATCGGCGTTGAGCCACTTGCTCAACATCACCTTCTGCTGGTTGCCGCCGGAGAGCTGTGCCACCGCGGTCATGACCGACGGCGTGCGGATCGACAGACGCTGGCGGAACTCCTCGGCGTGGCGATCTCGGCGCGCCGCCTGATCAGGCCCAGGCGCGTTCAGGTACCTGGCGCAGCATGGGCAGCGAGATGTTGGAGGCGATCGACATCGGCATGGTCAAGCCCAACTTGCGCCGATCCTCGGTGGCGTAGGCGATGCCCAGCCGCAGTGCCTCCTGCGGTGAGCGGATCCTGCACGGCTTGCCCTCGATCACGATCTCGCCCGAGTCGGCCGGCTCGACGCCGAACAAGGCCAGGCCGACGTCGGTGCGGTGCGAGCCGATCAGCCGGCAAAGCCCAGCACCTCGCCGCGGTAGACGTCAAAGGTGATCCCCTGGAAGACATTCTCTTTGCCCAGGTTCGCGCACCGACATCAGCAGCTCGCCGCGGTTGGCCTGGCCCCTTGGCAGAAGAAGTCACTGACCTCGCGCCCAACCATGTCGCGGATGACCTTTTCGATCGTCACCTCCTCGCGCGGCCGGGACGAGATCCACTTGCCGTCGCGCAGCACCGTCACCCGGTCGGCGATCGACAGCACCTCCTCCAGGCGGTGGCCGATGAACAGGATGGCCACGCCCTGGTTGCGCAGCGAGCGCACCAGGCGTGAAAAGCTGCGTCACCTCGTGGGCCGAGAGCGACGCGGTCGGCTCGTCCATGATCAGCACCCGCACGTTGAGCGAGATCGCCTTGGCGATCTCGACGGCCTGCTGCGCGGCCAGCGTCAGCCCGCGCGCCGGCATCCGCACGTCGAGCTTGACGTCCAGCTTGGCCAGGATCGCTTCGGCATCCTTGTACATCTTGCCCCAACGCACGATCGGGCCGCGGTCCTGGTGGCTGATGAAGATGTTCTCGGCGACGTTCAGGTCGGGGAAGACCATCGGCTCCTGGTAGATGGCGGCGATGCCGAGAGCCTGGGCCTCCTGCGAGTTGTGGATCTGCACCGGCTTGCCGTCGAGCAGGATCTCGCCCTGGTCCGGCCGGTAGACGCCGGTCATGATCTTGATCAGCGTCGATTTCCCGGCGCCGTTCTCGCCGACCAGGGCGTGGATCTCGCCGGGATAGAGGTCCAGGGAGACGTCGTCCAGCGCCTGGGTCATGTCGAAGCGCTTGGAGATGTGCTTCATTTCCAGAATCGCTGTGCTCATTTGGCTTCCTCTGCTGTGCCCGAGGGTTCGGGGGCCAAGAGGGTCGCGTCTTGGCCGCATGGGTCAAAGGAGGTTACAGTGCCGTCGCCGCAGACGGTGAGCGTGGTGCAGGTGGGGCGCAACTGCTCGACGAACTCGGGGTCCACGTCGCTGTCGGTAAAGATGTGGGAGATCTGCTCCAGGCCGGCGAATGAGGTCAGGTCCACCCGGCCGAATTTGTGGGAATCGATGAGGGCTATCACCCGTTCGGCGCAGCCGATCATCTTCCTCTTCAGCAGCACCTCCTGGATGTCGATTTCGGTCAAGCCGGCCTGTAGGGTGAATCCGGAGCAAGACACAAAGGCGGTCTTGATGTGCAGGTCGTCCAGGGTCTTCACGCCCAGGTGGCCGACGACCGACGTTCCGTCGGAGCGCAACACCCCGCCGACGAGGATCACGGTGTGGGATGTGTTCTTGGCCAGGGCCAGGCCTGCCTCGATGCCGTTGGTGACGATAGTGAGGTTGTGCAGGCGCTGCAGGTAGGGGATCAAGGCAAAAACGGTGGTGCTGGCGTCCAGGATGATCGAGTCGCCGTCTTCGATCATCTCCACTGCCCGGCTGGCGATCCGGGCTTTAGCTTCAGCGTGCACCTGGACGCGGGCGGCAAAGGAAGGGGTGGCGAACTGATGGTCGTTCCTGACCACGGCGCCGCCGCGCACGCGGGCGATCTGCCCTGCTTGCTCGAGCGCTCGCAGGTCGTTGCGGATAGTGCCCTGGGAGACGTTCAGGCGTTCGGCCAGCTCGGTGACCTTGATGCCCGATCTCTCCTCTAGAAAGCGTACTAGGCGCTGGCGCCGCTCAAAGGTGGTCATCCTATCGCTGCCCCCCTCACGGCCGGACCCTGTCGAAACTTAATGACAACGTTGACGAATCTTGTCGATAGAGCCTATCACACCTTTCAAATTCTGTCAAATCAGGAACAAAGTTTGTGTATTAGCCCATGATTGCCAGCAATCGCGCATAGGCTTCATCCCATCCCGCGCTACTGCCAGGCTCGTAGACGACCAGGTCGAAAGAGCGCCGCACGACCTCTCGGGCCGCGGACAGTGTGTCGATGTGGCCCAGGGCCATCATCTGCATCAGGACGTTGCCGGCCGCCGTGGCTTCGACCGGCCCGGCGATCACCTGCCGGCCGGTGGCGTCGGCCGTGAACTGTGACAGCAGCCGGTTCTGCGTCCCGCCGCCGACGATGTGCAGCGGGTCCAAGCGATAGCCCAGCATCTCTTCCAGGCGCTCCAGGACCCAGCGGTACTTTAGGGCAATTCCTTCCAGGGCGCAGCGCAGTACGGTGCCCTTGTCCTCAGGAGCCGGCTGCCCGGTAGCCCGGCAGTAGTCGCGGATACGAGCCGGCATGTCACCCGGCCTCAAAAAGTCGCCGTGGTCCGGATCGACAACGGCCTGAAACGGCTCGGCCTGCGCGGCCATCTCGGCCAGCGTGCCATAGGAATACTCCTCGCCCTGCTGACGCCAGGTCCGCCGGCATTCTTGGACCAGCCACAGACCCATGACGTTGCGCGAGAAGCGGAAGGTGCCGCACGCTCCGCCTTCGTTGGTCAAGTTGTAGCGCAGGCCCTTGTCGTCGATCTGTGCTTGTGGCACCTCGGCACCCACCACCGACCAGGTCCCGGAGCTGATCCAGGCAAAGTGGGGCCCCGCAGCGGGCACGGCGACCACCGCCGAGCCGGTGTCGTGGCAGGCCGGGGCGATGATCGGCAGTCCCGCCGGGGACGCCAGCCCAAGCTCGTCGGCGATGTGGGGCAGGAGTGTGCCCAGGACCGTTCCGGGCGGCACGATCTGGGGAAAGATGTGGGTTGGGATGCCCAAGTCCTGGAGCATGTCCCGAGCCCAATCCTGCCGGCGTGGGTTGTAGCACTGGGTGGTGGTGGCGTTGCTGAACTCGCACACCCGCTCGCCGGTGAGCCAGTAGTTGAACAGGTCGGGGATGGTCAGAAAGGTCCGAGCGATCTCGATCTGCGGCGACTGGCGGACGACCATCGCCAGGAGCTGGTACAGGCTGTTAATCGGCAGGAACTGGATGCCGGTCTGGGCGAATATCTCGGCCCGCGACACGCGCCGAAAGGCCTCGTCAAGCATGCCGTCGGTGCGGGCGTCGCGGTAGTGGTAGGGGTTGCCCACCAGGGCGCCGTCCCGGTCGAGCAGGCCAAAATCCACGCCCCAGGTGTCGATGCCGATGCTCGCCAGGTCGCGGCCATGGTCGCGCAGGGCGAGGGCGATACCCTGTCTGATCTCTGTCCACAGGCGCAGGGCGTCCCAGTGCAGGCCGTCGGGCAGCCGCACCGGCCCGTTGGAGAAGCGATGCAGATCGCAGAGTTGCAGGCGCGCACCGTCGAACTGGCCTAGTATTGCGCGCCCGCTTTCCGCGCCCAGGTCAAAAGCCAAAAAGTGCTGTGTAGCCATTGGTTACCTCCTACACTTCTCAGACAAGAGTCCGCACCGCCGCAACGACCCGCTCGACGCTGGGCACATAGAACTGCTCCATCACCGGGGCAAAGGGCGCCGGCGTGTCGGGCGCGGAGACGCGCTTGATCGGCGCATCCAGCCAGTCGAAGGCCTCATCGGCGACGATGGCCGCCAGCTCGGCCGCCCAGCCGCCGGTCAGGTTGTCCTCCTCGACGATCACCAGCCGGCCGGTCTTGCGCACCGATTCCAGGATCAGCTCCTTGTCCAGCGGCACCAGGGTGCGCGGATCGATCACCTCGGCCTCGATCCGACCCTCGCCTGGCCAGCTGCTCGGCCGCCGCCAGGGCGCGGTACACGGTCAGCAGCTTGCCGACGATGGTCACGTCCTTGCCCGCGCGGCGGACGATCCCCTGGCCGATGGGCACCAGGTACTCGCTCGTCGGGCACCTCGCCGACGGGGCTGAGCGCGCCTCGCTCCGAGCGCGGCCCCTTGCTGCCATACAGCAGCTTGTGCTCGAAGACCAGCACCGGGTTGTCGTCGCGCACGGCGCTCTTGAGCAGCCCCTTGGCGTCGTAGGCGGTGGACGGGGCCACCACCTTGAGCCCGGGGACGTGGGTGAAGAAGGCCTCCAGGCTCTGGGCGTGTTGCGCGCCGCGGCTGGTGGCGCCGACCGGCGCGCGCATCACCATCGGCACCTTGACCGTTCCGCCCGACATGTAGGTCATCTTGGCCGCCTGGTTGGCGAGCTGGTCCATCGTGCAGAACAGGAAATCGCCATACTGCACGTCGGCGATGGGCCGCAGCCCGGCCATGGCCGCGCCGACGGCCACGCCGACCAGGCCTTCCTCGGAGATCGGCGTGTCCAGGATGCGCTCGTGGCCGAATTCGTCCGACAACCCCAGCGTGACGGTGAACGCGCCGCCAAACCCGCCCGAGATCCCGATATCCTCTCCGATGCAAAAGACGCGCGGGTCGCGGCGCATCTCCTCGCGGATGGCCTGGCGCAGCGCTTCGGCAATGCTCATCTGTGCCATGTCAGCCCTCCCGCGCCGGTCGCAGAAGACGTGCTGCAGCGTCTCTTCCGGCTCTGGCGACGGGCTCGCCTCGGCAAAGCGCGACCGCATCGTCGATCGTCCGCTGCCACCTCCTGCTCGACGGCTGCCAGCTACTCGTCGCTGACCAGGCCCCGCTGCCTTGAGCCGCTCGCGCCAGGTTCGGGATCGGGTCCCGCTGCTGCCCACTCTGCCTCCTCCTCCTTGGTGCGGTAGGTGCGCGGGTCGCTGCGCGAGTGGCCGCACAGGCGATAGGTCTTGGCACTCGATCAAGCGTCGGCCCCTCGCCGCTGCCGGGCGCGGGCGATGGCCTGCGCCGGCCAGCTGCGTAGACCGCCTCGACGTCGTTGCCGTCGACCACCACGCCGGGCATGCCGTAGGCGGCGGCGCGGTCGGCCACGTTCGCGATCTTGAAGGCGGTCGAGACAGGCGTCGAAGCGGCATACAGGTTGTTCTCGCACACATACACCACCGGCAGGTCCCAGATGGCGGCCATGTTCATCGCCCTCGTGGAACGCGCCCTCGTTGGCTGGCGCCGTCGCCGAAGAAGCAGACCGTCACCCGGTCCGTCGCCCAGCCGCTTGGCGGCCAGCGCCGCCCCGGCGGCGATGGGGACGTTGCCGCCGACGATGGCGATGGCCGGGAACATGCCGACCCGGATGTCGCCGACGTGCATCGAGCCGCCCTTGCCCTTGCAGCAGCCGGTGCTCTTGGCGATACAGCTCGGCCATGATCGCCCGCGGCGCTACCCCCTTGGCGATGGCGTGGCCGTGAGGCCGGTGCGTGCTGAACACGTAGTCGTCCGGCCGCAGGTGCGCGCACACGCCGGCTGGCCACCGCCTCCTGCCCGATGTACAGGTGCAGCGTCGACGGGATCCGGCCCTGCATGTAGAGCTAGTTGCACCGCTCCTCAAAGCGGCGGATGGTCAGCATCGTGCGGTACATGGCTCAGAAGCTGACTACTTGATATGGGAGATTGAATGGCAGTTTCTTTCTCAAGCATCGGTCTGCCGATCCTCCGGTCACGTCAGCCTGCGCCTTTACAGATTCTTGGGCGCGAACTTGGGATGGTAGTCCGGGCTGTGGTAGCCCCACGGCGTCTTGGGGCGCTCGCGGATGCCCCACGTCTCGGCGGCGGCGCGGAATTCCGGGTACTTGTCTGCGCCGCTTCCTGCAGGGTCATGCCTGCCAGCACGGCGTCGATCGCCTGCCGCCAGGCCATCGCCCCCGCCTTGTAGCCCATCGGGTGGCCCGAGCATGCCGCCGCCCGCCGGCACGATAAAGTCGATGCCGTGCTCCTGGATCAGCGCCTCCACCAGGCCGGGGTACATGCCGGCCGCCGGCATCGGCCAGGTGCGCTTGATGTGGTAGAAAGGCGCGCGCAGCGTCTGCGACGTGCGCAGCTCTTCTTCCACCGAGCAGACTTGCAGGCTGGACCACAGCGACGGCGTCAGCATCATGTCGGCGCCGCACAGGCGGCACAGCTTGGACAGCACCGGGAAGCTCATCGTCGGCAGCATGCCCAGCATGTGCGACACGTGCAGCAGGATCGGGAGCGTTGATCTCGGGATCGTCGGCGATCACCTTGAGCGGTCGACAGGCCGGCCGGAGTAGGCCAGCAGCAGACCGGTGGCCCCGGCGCGAACGGCGCGGCGCGCCTTGTCGTGGACGCGGTCGACCTCGTCGGTGATGCTGACCATGTAGAGCGTCTTGTGGCCGGTCTCCTGCTCGGCCTTGTCCAGCGCCTTGCAGCACCGCCTCCAGCCGCGCGTCAAAGGGGCAGTTCTCCAGCTCGCTGCACATCTCGTCGTCCTTGCACAGGTCGGCGCCGCCCAGCGCGCTCTGGTAGACCTGCGCTGCCGTCTCCTCGGGGGTCATGCCCATCTTGGGCTTGATGATCTGCAGGCACGAGCGGCCGGTCGTGGACGCCCAGCTGCTCGCGCATGCCCTCGATGCCGAACTTGGGGCCGTTGAACTTGGCGGCGACGCGAGCGCGGGATGTAGACGTCCAGCATGCGCACCTTGTCGCAGAAGGCAAAGATGTTGCCCGAGATCGAGAGGAGCATCATCGGCACGTTGACGTTCTTTTCCCAGGCGGCGATCGGGAAAGGCCAACTGCACGATGGCCTTCTTGCGTCCCCTTGGGCGCCGGGACCTCGTAGTAGCCCAGCACCTTGCTGCTCAGGCGCTCGCGCACCTCGGGCGTCTCTTCTTTGACGTCCATCCAGCTGGCGGTAGAGCCCTCCAGGGCCAGCCGCTGCACCTGGGCCAGGTGGTCGATGAAGTCCCAGTCGGGCCGGCTGTCCTCGATGTAGTAGGTGCCGACGACAAAGCGGTCCTGGTCCAGGCTCTCCCACATATAGTTGAACATGTGCGGGTCGTACAGTTCTTTTGCCATCTTCAGTCTCCTTGAAGGATAAGTTTTATCCCAGCAGCGCCTCGCGGATCAGAGCCGAGGCGGCCATCGCGTCGCCGCTGGCCACCACCTGGCCGATGCGGTCACGGCCGATCTTGTCCAGCAGGCCGTGCAGGCCCTCGATCCAGCGGATGCTTTCGGTGGCAGCCCGGATGCCGTCCTCGCGGTAGGGAAAGATGTCCAGGGCATACCACCCGGCGTAGTCCATCCGGTCCAGCCAGTAGAGCAGCTCCAGCATCTCGACGGTGTGCACCGAGCCGACCGTCATGTCGTCGTCCCACAGCCGCCAGTTGTCGTTAAAGTGCATGTAGAACAGCTTGCGGCCAAAGTACTGGAGCAGCGCGGCCGATTCGGCGGCGTTTTCGTAGGCCATCAGCGTGTGGCCGACGTCGATCATGGCTCCCACGTTGGGCCTGTTGACCTTTTCGATCAGGAGCAGGGTCTTGCCGACCGTGCCGATGAAGCAGTGGGTGCGCGGCTCCTTGGGCTTGTACTCGATGACCAGCTTGACCTCCGGCACGTGCTCGGCGCACTCGATGCGTGCCGTCGATGATCCGATCCCAGGCGGCCGGATAGTCGGCCTGGAGGGGATAGTCGTAGCCATCCTGGCCGAACCACAGGTCGACCACCTCGCAGTTCAACTGCCTGGCCCACTCCATCGACTTTTTGACCTCGTGGATGGCGTCGCGGCGGATCTGCGGGTCGTTGGACGGCAAAGGAGCCCCATCCCCACTTGCCGGAGGCCCAGATGTCGGGGGTGACGCAGGTCACTTCCAGGCCGGCGTCTCTGATCTGGCGGTGGACCTGCTCGACGTTGTCGTCGTTGACGTGCCACAGGCCGACCACTTCGACGCCGGTCAGCCCTGGCACGCGGGTCGCCGCCTGGATCAGCTCTTCGCTGGTCAGGCGCTTGCCATAGCCGGACAGGACGTAGCGGTCGGCGCAGGCGTTGAACGTGTTGATGTTGGCCGAAAAGCGCAGCTTACTTGTCATCTTGTTCATCCTCCTTCGACTGATTTCTGGCAGGACGCTTTCTATCTTTGCGGCCGGGATAGGGACACGGTAAAGTCATAGCGGTCCCCACGCCACACGGCCTCCAGGTATTCCACCGGCTGGCCGTTGACGGCATAGCTTACGCGCTCCATGTCCATCACCGGTGTGCAGTGGGGCACCGCCAGTAGTTGCTGCTCGTGGGGCTGGGTGCACCGGGCGCGCAGGATCTCCCGGCCGGTCCACAGGCGCAGGTCGTAGCGGGTTTCCAGCAGCCGGTACAGCGAGCCGGTCAGGTCGTTGTCCTCCAGATCCGGGCAGAGCGCTGCCGGCAGGTGCGAGGTTTGCACGCTGACCGGTTCGACCGTCCACCACGCGCAGGCGGCACAGCCGGTAGCAGAGTGCGCCGTCCGGCAGCTCGAGGGCATGGGCGATCTTGAGCGGCGCAGGCAGCCGGTCCAGCGAGACCACGCGCGTGGTCAGCAGCCAGCCTCGTTCGCGCATGTACTCGGTAGTAGACACGAGCTGCGTCAGGTCGTGCTCCACGCGGCGGACGGCGGCGAAGGAGCCCTTGCCCTTCTTGCGGTACATCCAGCCGTCTCGCTCGAGCACGTCCAGGGACGCGGCGGACCGTCGCCCGGGTGATGCCATGCAACGCTGCCAGCTCATTCTCCGACGGGAGCTGGTAAACCTGCTGCGCCGACCCGCGCTCGGCAAGCTCTCGTCGGAGAATCTCGGCGAGTTGCAGGTAGTAGGGAATGGGACTGGTCTTGTCGATCGGCTCCATACTGTCCGTGAGCACCTGTATACTTGTGCAAACAAGTTGATCCTACCATATAGCCTTCCGATTGTCAAGATCGTGCAATGCGTCTGGTTGATGTATTTGCCCTTTTCGGCGATCTGTGGTAGTATAGCCGCCGTGAGGTGGGTCATGTTCGACAGGATTCGATTTCGGCAACCGAATATCACCCGTCAAACCTCGGCGGCCAAGGGCTTCATGGGGGCCCGCCCCCAAGTGAGCATGATGGATCCAGCCTGAGTCCCTTGCCGCCCGGTTCCGCGCGTCGGCGCGGAGCCATCGGAATCTGCCGAATCCGAGCGAGGGGACTGCCTCGCTCGTTCTTTTTAGAAGGGAGGAGAATCACATGGCCAAGAAAATACTGATCGGCGTGGCCTGGCCCTACGCCAACGGCTACCAGCATCTGGGTCACCTGGCAGGGGCCTACCTGCCGCCCGACATCTTTGCCCGCTATCACCGGCTGGTGGGCAACGACGTGCTTATGGTCTCCGGCTCCGACGCCCACGGCACGCCGATCACCGTCCGCGCCGACGCGGAGGGAGTGCCGCCGCGCGAGATCTTTGAGCGCTACCACCAGACCTTCCTGGAGACCTACCAGCAGATCGGCCTGACCTTCGACCTCTTCACCCACACCGACACCGAGAACCACCACCGCGTCTCCCAGGACATCTTTCTCAAGATCCTGGAGAACGGCTACCTGTACAAGGAGGTGCAGAAGCAGCTCTACAGCCCGAAGGAGGGCCGCTTTCTGCCCGACCGCTACGTGGAGGGCACCTGCCCCCACTGCGGCTATGCCGACGCGCGGGGCGACCAGTGCGACAACTGCGGCAAGCTGCTGGAGCCGACGGAGCTGATCAACCCGCACAGCAAGGCCAGCGGCGACACGGCGCTCGAGCTGCGCGAGACAGAGCACTATTTCCTTGACCTGGCGAAGCTGAGCGGCGAACTGGAAGCCTACCTGAGCAACGGCAAGGACCACTGGCGGCCGAATGTGCTCAACTTTGCCCGGAACTATGTCCAGGCCGGCTTGCGGGGACGGCCCATCACCCGCGACATCGACTGGGGCATCCCGCTGCCGCTGCCGGGCTACGAGGGCAAGTGCCTGTACGTCTGGTTCGAGGCGGTGATCGGCTACTTCTCGGCCAGCATCGAATGGGCCAGCCAACCAGGGCACGCCCGATGCCTGGAAGGAGTGGTGGTACGATCCGGCGGTGCTGACCTACTACTTTGTCGGCAAGGACAACATCCCGTTCCACACCGTCATCTGGCCGGCGGAGCTGCTGGCGGTGGGCCGGCTCTACTGCGACGACCGCGAGGCGCGGCTGAACCTGCCCTACGATGTGCCGGCCAACGAGTATCATGAACTTCGAGGGGCGAAGTTCTCCAAGAGCCGGGGCGCGCACCGTGGACGTGCCCTACTTCCTGAGCCGCTACGACCCCGACCCGCTGCGCTACTACCTGACGGCCGTCGCGCCGGAGACGCGGGACACCGAGTTCTCCTGGGAAGAGTTCGTGGAGCGGAACAACAACGAGCTGGTCGCCACCTGGGGCAACCTGGCCAACCGCATGCTGAGCTTTGCCTACAAGCAGTTCGATGGCCGCGTGCCCGAGCCGGGAGAGCTCGACGCCGCCGACCAGGAGCTGCTGGCCAAGGTCGAGGGCGGCTTCCAGACCGTGGGCGACCTGTGTGCCGCCTGCAAGTTCCGCGCCGCCCTGGGCGAGGCGATGGCTCTGGCCCGCGAGGCCAACGGCTACCTGGACCGCAAGGCGCCCTGGTTCCAGATCAAGGAGGATCGGGCCGCGGCGGCGACGACGGTGTACGTCGTCCTGCGTGTCGTGGACAACCTGAAGACGATCCTGGCGCCGGTCCTGCCCCACACGGCGCAGAAGCTGCACGAGTACCTGGGCTACGACGGGCAGCTCTTTGGCACGCAGCAGGTGGTCGAGTACCAGGAGGAGACCCGCAGTCACCAGGCGCTGACCTATGACCACAGCGGCGCCGTGGGGACCTGGGCGCCGAGCCGGCTCCCGCCCGGCCAGGCGCTGCGCCAGCCGGCGCCGCTGTTCAAAAAGCTGGACGAGAGTGTGATCGAAGAGGAGTACGCGCGGCTGGGAGGATAGCAGGCCACGGAATCAAAGAGAGCCGGGGTCCATGCCCCGGCTCCTTCATATGCGCGGGGTCGGCGCTGTTCAATCGCGCCGAACCGAAAGACTTTGTGGATGTCTATTTCGTTGCCCAGGAACTCAACCGTCGAATCCCTAGTGACGCACAGTGTCCTAGAGCTTCTCAAACCACATCAGCACGCCCATAATGACAAACAGCACGGCGGCGATCTTGTGTAGCGTCGCCTCCGGGATCACGCGGGTTATTAGCTCGCCGCCCACGACGCCGATCAGGGTGACGGTCGCCAGGGCCAGCGTGGCGCCGAGAAAGACCCACAGTGGCATTTTGTGCTTGGCCGTCATGGTGATGACGGCCAGCTGTGTCTTGTCGCCCAGCTCGGCGACAAACAGCAGGGCAAAGGTGCTGAGAAAAACCTTCAATCCTTCGGACATCATTGTCTCCCCGTAGTGTGATCAGCGCACCCACCAGCGGAGCTGGTAGCGGGCCGGATAGATCTGGTCAAGCTTGTCGCCCGGAAAGGGATCGCCGTGGCCGACATAGACGGTGCGCGGCTTGAGCGCCCGGACGCGCTCGCAGCTCAGCCGCCATGCCTGGCGGTCAGAGAGGTAGATCGGCTGGCTGGGCACGGCATAGTTGACGAACAGATCCCCGATCAGAATGTCGCCTTCGCCGGTGACGACGGCCAGCGACCCCGGCGCATGGCCGGGCACGGCGACAAGCCGGGCATCCAGGCCGTAGGGCGACAGGCACGGCGCCTTCGTCGAGCAGGAGGTCGGCCTGCAAAGGCGCGAAACGGGTCAGCGGCGACAGCAGCAGATAGGTCCAGCGGATCAGGCTGCCGCGCAGCGTTTGAGCCGGAGGCAGCGCATTGCGCCGGTCCCGGCTAAAGCCTGGGGCGATGGGATGGGCCGCCACCGGCGCGCCGCACCAGGCTTTGATCCCCGCTACCCCGCCATAGTGATCCAGGTGGCCGTGGGTGACCAGGATCAGCCGTACCTGCTCGGGCGGGATGCCGGCGCCGGTCATCTTGTCGATGATCGCCGGCGCGCTGCCGGGCGGCCCGGGGTCGATCACAACCACCCCGGCGGTCCCTTGCAGCAGGTAGCAGTTTGTCCCTCGAACCGCAAGTCGCTCAATTCGCATGGCAAGTTGCTCCTTACACAGCTCTTGGCAATGCCCGCCATTGTATCATAGAGCCGTGCGTGCGCCAACTGCAGGGATCACCCTAGAACTGGCGGGGACTGGAGTGACATGTCATTCATTGCGGCGCCGATTGCATGGCTCTAACCGAGAGCAACATCCAAAGTCATCATGACGGCAAAGCCGAGCATGGCGCCCAGCGTGGAAATGTCCGAATTCTTGGATAGCTGCGATTCGGGGATCAGCTCCTCGACGACGACGTAGATCATGGCGCCCGCGGCAAAGGCCAGGGCGTAGGGCAGGATCGGCCTGATGAGGAGGACCGCCGCCGCGCCGGCCACACCGGCCAGCGGCTCAACCAGGCCCGATAGCTGCCCGTACCAGAAGCTCTTCAGCCGGGAGAAACCTTCCCGGCGCAGCGGGATCGACACGGCTGCGCCCTCGGGAAAGTTCTGAAGGCCGATGCCCACCGCCAGGGCTATGGCGGCTGCCAGCGAAGCGGACGGCAGCTGAGCGCCCGCAGCGCCAAAGGCCACGCCGACGGCCAGCCCTTCGGGGATATTGTGCATGGTGATGGCCAGCACCAGGAGAATGCTCCGCTGCCAACCGGTGCGGATGCCCTCGGCCTGTTCCATCGGCAGCCCGGCGTGCAGGTGGGGCAGGATCCTGTCGACTCCATACAGAAATGCCCCGCCCAGCAGAAAACCAACCGTGGCAGGAAGCCAGGATGGCATGCCCGATTCGGCGGCCATTTCGATGGCCGGAGCCAGAAGCGACCAGAAGCTGGCGGCGATCATCACCCCGGCGGCAAAGCCCAACATGGCGTCCAGAACCCGGCGGTTGATGCTCTTGAAAGCGAAAACGGTCGCAGAACCCAGGGCCGTCACGAACCAGGTAAAGCCGGTAGCCAACAGGGCCTGAACGACCGGATTCAGACTGGCGAGACCTGCAGTAGGCATAGCTGCTCTCCCTTCGATGAGTGTTGCGGACTATTATACAAGAGACCTGACACGTCCCCAAACCTCAGACCCACCGAGATCCGGCTCTTGCCATATTCGGGCCTGTGTGGTAAAGTCTGAGCCATGTTCGCACTCTTGCCCAAGCTCCCGCTCTATTGGAGCTTTTACCGTCTCGGCCGGCCGCGGATGCTGCCGTTCAGCGTCGTCGCCAGCGTCAGCTACCGCTGCAACAGCAGGTGCCAGACGTGCAACGTCTGGCAGCGACCTAGCGACGAGATGACGGCCGCCGAATGGCGGCGTGTCTTTGCCAACCTCGGTCGGGCGCCTTTCTACCTGACCTTCACCGGCGGCGAGCCCTTCCTGCGAGCAGATCTGCACGAGCTGGTCATTGCCGGCGCGGAGCTGTGCCGGCCGAGTGTCATCACCATCCCGACAAATGGACTGCTAACCGGACGGATCATCGACTATACCGGTCAGATCTGCACTGCTGCGCCCTGGTCACAGATCGGCCTTAACCTATCGCTCGACGGGGTTGGGCCAGAGCATGACGAGATCCGCGGCGTGCCCGGCAATTGGAAGCGAGCGATGGAGACGTGGCAGGGGCTCAAGGCGCTGCAGGCCGGGCACAAAAACCTGGTGCTGAGCGTCCACACCGTTGTCTCCCGCCTGAACGTAGGGCGCATCCGCGACATCGTCGAAGGCCTGGCCTCCCTGGAGCCCGATTCCTACATCACCGAGGTAGCGGAAGAGAGGGTGGAGCTGGGAACGATAGGCTGGGCGATCACGCCGACCCCCGAGGAGTATGGCCCCGTGGCCGACTATCTTTCGGCGCGGGCCCGGGCGGTGCCGGCAAAAGGGCTGGCCCGCTTTACTCAGGCTTTTCGCGCCCAATACTATCAGCTTGCCAGGCGGATCTTGCAGGAGCAGAGGCAGGTCATCCCCTGCCAGGCCGGCTGGGCCAGCGGCCACATCGCCCCAGACGGCGACGTGTGGACCTGCTGCGTCCGGGCCGAGCCAATCGGCAATCTACGCCAGACCGGTTACGACCTGCGGCCGATCTGGTTCGAGCAGGTCGGCAAGATGCAAAAGCTGCGTAAGAGCATCGCGGGCCGAGAGTGCGCCTGCCCGATGGCCAACGCCAGTTACGCCAACATGCTCCTCCACCCACCGACCGTCGCGCGGGTGGCCAGACAGATGTGGTAATTGCCCGTTCTTGTCAGGCATTTGCCAAGGCCGCCAAACGATGGTATGATACCCTCCGAGTTGGGCAACGGAGTAGTGTATGATCCGCAGACTGATCCTGGCATTCCTGACGCTGCTGCTCGTACTGGCCGCCGGATTGGTGACGGCCCTTTTTGTCTTCCGCCAGCCCACACCGACCGAGTTCGAGCGGGCAACAGCCGACCGGCCTGTGACCTTGCCGCGCGACGAGGCGGCGCACCTTAACGTAACAACCGAATGGTGGTACTACACCGGCTTTATGACCGGCGCGGACGGCAAGCGCTACGGGTTCGAGCTCGTTTTCTTCAAGGGGTTCGCGCCGTCGCAAGCCAAGATAGCGAATGTCCTGCCGATCAACTGGGTCAGCAACCCGGTGTACGTGGCTCACTTTGCCGTTAGCGATCTGGCAGCCGGCGACCACGTCTACTTCGAGCAGTCCAACTTCCCGCAGTTCTGGAGTGCAGGCGCCAAGAAAGATGGGCACGCGGTGTGGAACGGCAAGTGGGGCACATGGGGCAGCGGCGGGAAGCATTACCTGCAGGCGGCGGCCGGGAACTATGCCCTGTGGCTCAACCTGGATGCGGCCAAGCCGGCCGTGCTTCACGGCGCAGGAGGTACCGGCGTCGTAGAGATGGGCCAGGCCGGCACGTCGTACTACTATTCCTACACCGACCTGCGAGGTGCGGGGCTTCTGACCATAGATGGCATCCAGCAGACCGTAAACGTCACGGCCTGGATGGACCATCAGTGGGGCAGCTGGGACAGCCATAAGGGCTTTGCCGGATGGGACTGGTTCAGTCTGCGGTTGGACGACGGCAACCAGGCAATGCTGTTCAACTTCCGAGGCGACGGACGGCCAGGTTCAGCCCCAATCCAGCGGCACCTGGATCGACTCAGATGGGACAACCCACCACCTGCAGGCCGGTGATTTCAGTGTGCAGGTGCTGGAGCGGTGGACCAGCGCCGGGACTGGCGCGACCTATCCGATCAAGTGGACCGTGGCGGTACCCGATTTTGGTCTGCAGGCGACGGTAGAAGCCACTTTCCCTGACCAGGAGATGGCTGTACAGCTCACGCCGCTTTACTGGGAAGGGAGCGTGTCGGTAACCGGGACGGTCAACGGCAATGGGTTCGTTGAGATGACCGGCTACGGGTCAGGACTCGCGCACTTTAGCCGATAGACTAACGGATGGGTCAGAATCTCGTCGACGCAGTCAGGGCCGCTGGAGTGATCGGCGCGGGGGGGGCGGGTTTTCCGACCCACGTCAAGCTTGCCGCACGGGTAGATACCGTCATCGCCAACGGCGCCGAGTGCGACCCGCTCTTGCAGTGCGATCAGCGCTTGATGGAACGCCACGCTGCCGAGCTGGTGCGCGGGCTGCAATTGGCCATGGAAGCCACCGGCGCGGCGCAGGGCATCCTGGCCCTAAAAAAAGAATACCGAGGTGCCCATAGCCGCGCTGCAGCGGGCAGTATCATCTGCTCAAAAGGCCGCTGGCGGCCAGCCGGCTCTGAGCATGCACCTGTTGGACAGCCGCTACCCGGCCGGTGACGAGTTTGTGCTGGTCTACGAGACGACGGGCCGGGTGGTACCAGAAGCTGGTCTGCCGCTGCACGTCGGCTGCCTGGTTCAGAACGTGCAAACGCTGTTTAACATCAATCGGGCGGCCGAGGGCCGTCCGGTGACCCACCGTCTGCTGACTGTGGCGGGCGCCATAGTACGACCGGTCACACTGTGGGCGCCCGTGGGCACGCCCATCCGCGACGTGCTGGCATGGGCCGGCGGGATCCGTCCTGCCAGCTGGTCACAGCGCACGGGAGAAGACTATACCGTCGTGGTCGGCGGCCCGATGATGGGACAGGTGCCGGGGAACCTTGACCAGCCTGTGACCAAGATGACCAGCGGGTTGCTGGTGTTGCCGAACGACAGCGCTGTCGTCCGCTACCTGACCCGTTCTCGCAAATCATGGGTGAGGCGAGGCGTCTCGACTTGTGATCAGTGCCGGGACTGCACCGATCTATGCCCGCGATACCTGTTAGGCCACGACCTCAAACCGCACGAGGTTATGCGGGCTGTCAACTATGGGCTCGAACGGCCCGCCAGCAAGGTGACGGCGGCCATCCTGTGCTGCGAATGCCGGCTGTGTGAGGCCTATGCCTGTCCGCTAGAGCTGTCGCCCATGTCCTATTACGTTGCGATCAAGGAGCAGCTCAAGGCGCTGGGTTGGAGGCCCGAAAAGCGGCGGGAGGGAGTCAGCCTGGAGCCGCATCCGATGCGAGATTGCCGGCTGGTGCCGACCCATCGGCTGATCGCCCGATTGGGGCTGACGGAATGGGAAAAACAGGTCTGTCCACTGGACGAGGCGGACTATCGCCCGGCGCGCGTGACCATACCGCTGCGGCATCCACGCGGCATCGGCGCGCCGGCCGTGCCGCTTGTGGCTGTTGGTCAGAAGGTGGCGGCTGGCGACCTGATCGCCCACGTTCCGGAGGGCAAGCTCGGGGCGAACTGTGCACGCTTCCATCACCGGGCGGGTATCACAGGTGACTGAGGCAACTGTCGAGATCGTGGCTTAAGCAAGCAGGGTAGCGAGAATGAGCAATGTCCAATTTGGTCGAATAGCCCAGGCTGATTTCTATTACTACGACCCATCGGATATCGGGCCAGGTGCATACCGGCCCCAAGCCGCTTAGCGACCTGCTCAACGACAGGTCTCTATCGTACATGATGGCGGTCAATGTGTACATCTCGCGGCTGCTGGAACCGGGTGAGATAATCGCCCATGCGCCGGTGGCCTATTTGTCGAAGGAAAACCTGAGCTTTGTCGTTGTGCAGGCGCGAGAAGCACGGCAGGCTGAACGGACTCGGTTTTCGACCCAGGAATACAGGGCGCTCATCACCCTGCCGGCGTTCGAGATCACGGGCAAGTTTCTGGGCCCACTGCGGGTCGATATGCAGACTTTCTCACCGGCCAGTCTCGATCCGTTCGTGATCGTGACCGAGGCCACGGCCCAGATCGCGGCCCTGCCGGAAGTGACCTTCTGTGGCGAGGCGATTCTGGTCAACGGGGCACGGCTGGAGAGTTTCGGCCTGAGCGAGTAGAAAGATGTCCAAAGCACTGATTATCGACGATGAAGCAGCGTTGACGACTCTGATCGGGCGCCTTCTCGAAAGCGCCGGTTTCACGGTCGAGGCGGCGACAAGTGGTAGAGAGGGGTTGCAGAAGGCAGCAGCGACGCGCCCCGACCTAATCGTATTGGACATCATGATGCCGGACATTGACGGCTACGAGGTGTGCCGGCGATTGCGCACCGACCCGCGCACGGCGAGGACTGCGATCGCCGTCCTGACGGCACGGACCCAGCAGATCGACAAGCAGGTGGCACTCCGCGCCGGAGCCGATACACACCTGGTCAAGCCATTCAGCGGCAAAGCCCTGGTGCAGGCGGTCCAGGACCTGCTGGCAGCCAGGGCTTCCCAGGCACATCCGTTGGGGTACCAGGTCGCGGTGTTGCGTCTGAAACAGGGCGTAGGCACAACGACGCTGGTCGCCAACCTGGCCCTCGCGCTGGCTGAGGAGAAGGGCCGGTTGACTGCGGCCGTCGACCTCGTATTGAGCGGCGGCCAAATCGGCAGCATGCTTGGCTTGCAGGCCGAGCGGTCGTGGGTCGAATCATGGCATGGGGACCGGGGAATGGATGAACTGGCGCCCCTCCTGCTCCGGCACAGCAGTGGGCTGTTCGCACTGCCGGCACCCGTGTCGCCGCTGGGCATGGTTCCACCAGAAATGTGGAGATTGGCCAGGCTGCTTCAGGTAATTCGAGGTTGGTCTGACTACGTGGTCATAGACACGCCGGCCGACCTGAGCAACCTGGCCCCCGTCTTGCTCGAGTCATCGTCGCTGGTCCTGTTGTTGCTGAGCCCGGACGAGTCGTTGCGAGCGGTTCAGGCAGCTCTGGCTGCCATCATCAAGAGTGCAGCCGAAACATTGCAGATCATGCCGGTCTTGAATGGATTGCCTGCCGACCAGGAGGCATCCCGCAGAACGGAGATCCAGTCTAGGGAGCAGGTGGAGCAGGCCTTGGGAATGCCGGTAGCCGCCGTGCTCCCCTGGTCGCCGGGTCGGCAACCGGTGATTATGAGCCAGCCCGAGTCTCCGCTGGCGGCTGCCATCCGGACCCTGGCGCAGCAGGTGGTCGGGTTGGCTGCCGGATCTGCGTGACAGATCGAGATTGAGGGAAAGATGCTCGAGCCCGCGCTGGCCCTAATCGAGACGAATAGCATCGCCGCCGGCATCCTGGCTGGCGACGCGATGGTCAAAAAGGCGGTCGTGCAGCTACTGGAGGCCCGTCCTGTCTGTCCGGGCAAGTATGTGGTGGTCATAGCCGGAGAAGTAGAGCCAGTGCGCGAGTCATGGCAAGTGGGAATGGCCACCGCGGCCGACGCCCTGGTTGACCACCTGCTTCTGCCGAATGTACATCGGTCGGTGTTCCCGGCGTTGATGAGCGCGACGGCGCCACGCCACAATGAGGCGCTGGGTATCATCGAGACGGTGACGGCAGCCATCTGCATCGTCGCCGCCGATGCGGCGGCCAAAGCGGCTGACATCCAGCTGCTGGAGATCCGCCTGGCAAACGGCCTGGGCGGCAAGAGCTATGTGCTGCTGGAAGGCGCCGTAGCCGACGTCGAAGCTGCCGTGGCCGCCGGCGTGGCTCCGGCGAAGCAGGAAGGGCTGCTGATCCGCCAGGTGATCATCCCGCAGCTCCACGAGCAGATGCGGGCCAAGATTCTATAAGATGCAATTCGCACGAGTCATCGGCACATTGGTGGCCACACAAAAGGCCGCAGGACTGGAAGGAGTCAAGTTCCTGGTCGTCCAACCACTGGACAAACACCGGCAGCCGGTTGGCGAGCCGGTGATTGCCGCTGACGGCACGGCTCAGGCGGGACCCGGGGAGCTGGTGTTTATCATCGCCAGCCGCGAGGCGGCGCTTGCCTTGCCCGAGCCCTTTGTGCCGGTGGATCATGCCATCGTCGGCATCGTAGACGAAGCGGATGTGCGCTGATGTATGTCGGACGCGTGAGCGGCACCGTCGTGGCGACGATCAAGAACGAGCTATTCCAGGGCCGCAAGCTGCTGGTGGTAGACAGGCTGGACCTGGCGGGGCTGGCCGCCCTATCCGCCGGGAAACCGGCCAAGGGACGGCCAGGAGCCAAGTACGACATCGCCGTAGACATGGTTCAGGCCGGCGAGGGTGACATTGTGCTGGTGCTGGACGAGGGCAACTCGGCGCGGCAGATAGTCGATCGGGAGCCTAACGGAGCGATCCGGGCGGTGATCGTGGGGATCGTGGACGAGGTTGCCATGGCAGGCGACGCGAGGGCTGATGTTTGAGGCGGCCCTCCGCACCACGGCCATGGGCATCCTGCCCCACACCGACCTGGAAGCGGCATTGGCGTTGGCCCTGAGCGTAGATATCCCTTTCTGGCCGCAGTTGCCCAAGGTCAGCTATTACGAGGATATGTATGTTCAGGCCTCGGAAGGCTTTCCTGGCATTTTTCTGGACCTTGAAAACCAACGGATAACACTGGACACGGCGCGTTTCTACGACGAGCTACTGGCCTATGCCGAGGCGAGCCAAGACCCGGCGTTTTTTACGCTATCGCCGCTCTACTCGACGGTCTTGCGGCGGTTTCTGTCGCTCGACCTGCATGACCGCGTGGCGATACGAGGGCAGATGATCGGCCCGATCAGCTTTGGGCTGAAGGTGACGGACGAGGCGCGCAAGCCGATTATCTACAATAGCGACGTCAAGGCGATCCTTCTCGAGTTCCTGGCCGGCAAGATCAACCGCCAGCTGGCCGAGCTGCAAGCCGTGCATCCTGATGCTTTTGTCTGGCTGGACGATCCAGGCCTGGAGTTTATCTTCTCCAGCCTGTCGGGCTACACCGACCTAGTGGCCCGCGATGACCTGGCCGGATTCCTGGATAGCCTCCAGGGGCTCAAGGGGCTGCACCTGTGCGGCAACCCTGATTGGGATTTTCTGCTGACTGCCGGCCTGGACTTGTTGTCTTTCGACGCCTATGCCCGGGGAGAGATTTTCACCCGGTATGCGGGCCAGATCAAGCGGTTCCTCGACCGGGGCGGCGTCCTGAGCTGGGGGATCGTGCCGACCGGAGTAGCGGACCTGGCGCCAGAAAGCATCCAATCACTGGTGAAGCGGCTGGAAGCTCAATGGGACTATTTGACAGAGCAGGGGGTGGACCGGGAGCAGATCGTCCGGCAAGGGTTACTGGCGCCGGCCACCTGCTGCCTGGTGAACCCAGACCAGGCTGTGACGGTAGAACGGGCCTTTGCTCTAGTGCAGGCGGCGTCAGAAACGCTGCGCGAGCGATACCGGCTATAGTGAGTCATGGCGTTGGCAAGAATGGCAGGTGACAAGCACGTCGTAGAATATGAGCTGCGACAGGAGATGGTCCGCATTGGGCGGCTGATGTGGGAGCGGGGCTATGTAGTGGCCGAGGAGGGCAACCTTTCCGCCCGGCTCGGCCCCGACCGCCTGCTGACCACACCGAGCGGCCTGAGTAAAGGGTTTCTGTCAACCGAAGACCTGGTAGTGATCCGGCCAGACGGCGACGCCGGTGCCGTCCTATCGGGGACGGGGCCGGAAGCCGTCGTCCGAGATCCTGATGCACCTGGAGGTTTACCGCCAGCGGCCCGATGTGAACGCCGTCGTGCATGCCCATCCGCCGACGGCGACGGCCTTTAGCATTGCCGGAGTGACGCTGGCCCGTTGCATACTGCCTGAGGTAGTGGTCACTCTGGGCGGCATTCCCACGGCCGAATATGCGACGCCGGGCACCGCGGAGGTGCCTGAAAGCATCGGCCAGGCCATTCACGAGTATGATGCCGTCATCCTGGCCCATCATGGCACTTTGACGGTGGGGCAGACCCTGTGGAATGCCTACCAGCAGTTGGAAAAAGTGGAACATGCGGCGCAGATCACGCTGATCGCTCGGCAGTTAGGCCAGGTGAAAACGCTGTCGCCCGAAGCGGTCAGCAAGCTTATGGCCCAGCGCCGAGAGTGGCTGCGCCGTCAGGGGCGTGACGCCTGCCAGGGCTGCAACGCCTGCCTTGTGGATGGAGACCAGGAAGGAGCTATAGGTCGATGAAGGGTCTGATCCTGAGCGGCGGGAAGGGAACCCGTCTGTATCCGATTACCTACACACGGGCCAAGCAGCTGGTGCCGGTGGCCAACAAGCCGGTCCTGTTCCGTGTCATCGAGGCGATCCGCGATGCGGGGATCACCGAAATCGGCATCGTGGTAGGCGACACGGCAAAGGAGATCAGAGAGACGGTAGGCCCCGGAAAGCGCTGGGGCGTCAAGATCACCTATATTCCGCAGAAGGAGCCGTTGGGCCTGGCCCACGCCGTCAAGATCAGCCGGGATTACCTGGGCGACGACCGGTTTGTCATGTTCCTCGGCGACAACGTCATCCAAGGTGGCATCTCAGGGCTGATCAGCGAGTTCGAGACGAGCCAATACAACTGCCAGATCGTGCTGACAGCGGTGGATAACCCCTCGTCGTATGGCGTGGCCGAGCTGGATCCCGAGACACGCCGCATCATCCGGCTGGTGGAAAAGCCGCGCAACCCACCCAGCAACCTGGCGCTGGTCGGCATCTATATGTTCGACGAGCATGTCTGGGAAGCCGTGGCGGCCATCAAGCCCTCATGGCGGGGTGAGCTAGAGATCACCGATGCCATCCAATACCTGGTGGACAAGGGCTACGTCGTCCATCCCTACGTCCACGAGGGCTGGTGGATCGACACCGGCGAGCCTGGTGAAATGCTGGAAGCAAACGACATGGTGCTGGACGAGGTGACCCCGTCTATTGAGGGTTATGTGGACCGCGAGTCACAGATTCAACGGCAAGGTTACCATCGAAAAAGGAGCCGAGATCATCAACAGCCGCATCCGCGGACCGGCCATCATCGGCGAGGATACGCGCATCGTCAATTCGTATGTCGGACCTTTCACGTCGATCTATCACCACGTCGTGATCGAAAACAGCGAGATCGAGCACAGCATGGTCCTGGAAAACAGCAAGATCCTGGATATTCCCTACCGGATCGAGGACAGCCTGATCGGGCGGGATTCGGAGATTACCCGCTCGCCGATCAAGCCCAAGGCGCTCAAGGTGACGCTGGGCGATCACAGCAAGGTAGGAATCTTGTAGGAAAGGGGGTGACAGTGTGGGTAGCCTGAAGAAATGGCGCAAGAAGAAAATCGCCAAGCACAAACATCGCAAGATGCTAAAGCTGACCCGTTTTCAGCGGCGGAAATAACTGGTCGGCGTTCCGACCGTGGGATGCCAGGCGGCGGTCGTTTGCTGCCTGGCATCTGTTGCCGACTGAATTGAGGTGAGGTGCATGAAAACCACGTTGGTCTATCCCGGCATCGCCGGGTACGGATTCGGCAGCCTGGGCAAAGGCATGGAAGCCGGCTGGGTGAGCCACGGACTGGCTCACATCTCCAGCGCGGCCAAGGCCCAGGGCTTTGACATAGACCTGATCGACCTGCGGGCGCTGTCTGGCTGGGATCAGTTCAGGGAAGAGCTGCTGCGCCGTCAGCCCGACGTTGTCGGGCTGACGATGATGAGCGTGGACTATCAGCCCGGCTACCGAGGCGGCGCGCATCGTCAAAGAGGTGATGCCCAGGTACCGTCACGGTGGTCGGCGGCCCGCATCCGACGATTGCGGTCGAGGAAGTAGCCCAGATCCCCGAGTTCGACTACGTGGTCACCCGGGAAGGGGAGATCACCTTCCCCTGGCTGCTGGGTGAGCTGGGTGCTGGGCGTCGTCCAGAAAGCCGCATCTTGGAGGGCGAGATGCCCGATCTGGACGCGCTGCCCTTCCCCGACCGGGATCTGTTCCTGGACGAATGGCGCAAGTACGGCTACACGCTCGACTCGCCCGAGGTGCCCTTCGTGCCCGATCTGCCTCCGCCATTCCTGACCATCATCGCCGGGCGAGGGTGCCAGTACAACTGCAACTTCTGCCAGCCGGCGGAGCGGCTTCTCTTCGGCCGCAAGGTGCGCAAGCGCAGCCCGGCCAACATCATCGCCGAGCTGAAGCTGCTGCGCGAGCGGTATCGCTTTGCCAGTTTCATGTTCCACGATGACTGCCTGACCGAAGACCGGGAATGGGTCCTGGAGTTCTGCGACCTGTACGAGCGCAAGGGCTTTCGCCAGCCCTTCTTCTGCCAGAGCCGGGCCGACATCATCGTCCGCCACGAGGAGATGGTGCAGCGCATGGCCCAGGTGGGCTTGAAGGGCTACTTTATCGGCTTTGAGAGCGGCAACGATCGCGTACTAAAGTTCTTGCGCAAGGGCACAACGCGGGCCAAGAACCTGGCGGCGGCCGGCATCTGCAGGAAATACGGCATCAAGATCTGGGCCAACTACATGCTCGGCCTGCCGACCGAGACCAAAGAAGAGGTCATGGACACGGTCTCGATGCTCAAAGAGATCGACCCCGACTGGTACAGCCCGGCATTCTACACACCCCACCCCGGCAGTGACCTGTACGACTACTGCATCGAGAACGACCTGAGCCTGATCACCAGCCACGACCAGTATCGGCGCAACCCGTGGGAGACCAAGATCAAGGGGCAGGATCTCGAGTTTCTGCAGTGGGCGCTGAAGGAGAGCCAGCGCCGCAAGCCGATCAACGCCGTGCGCCGCCAGACCGGCTATCTGTGGGGCCGCTATGCCCGGCCCGACAAGGTGGTGCGGCGGCTGAGGCGGTTGGTAGGCTAAAAAGGAGAGGGAAGGGGTGCACCCCTTCCCTCTCATTCTAGATCGCGCGGTACTAGTGTTTGGCGACGATGGGCAGGTAGAAGAACTGCTCGGGCAGGAACTGGACACGGCCCTCAATGGCAGGTGATACGCACTCCGTCCTGAGCCTGCACATAGTTGATCACCGCATCGCGCACGTAGAACTGCGTGTCGGCCACGATCTGGTCCAGCGGCCACAGCGTCACGCCTTCGTCCTTGTAGTTGCACGAACCGGCTGCCAGGTAGTTGACCGTCGACACGGTATAGTAGGTGCCGGCATCGTCAAAGTCCACCGGCTGGCCGTCGATGATCAGGGCAGCGACGTTGTGCCCGTTGGGCAGCATGGGATAGCCATCGTAGTAGATGATCTGGTTCCCGGCGTCGGTGTCCAGGAAGCAGGTGGTATAGTAGGAATACCCGCCATAGCCCGGCACGTACTTGTAGTAGTAGTAGTTGCGGTAGGAGCGCTCAAGGACGGTCTTGAGCTGCGGACCGTTCATCGTCATCGCCACCAACGAGTTCTCGTAGGGCATCAGGGTGAACATGTTGGCCACGGTCAGGGTATAGGGGGTCGGTGACGGTCGCCCCGGCGGCGATCGCCTTGTTGGTCATGGCGCCGGACAGATGAAAGTCCACAGTAACGCCGTTCTGCGCCAGCTCCCACACCGAGGCATCGGCCTGCAGGTTGGCCGCGTTGGTCTCCTGAGTAAAGGCCTGCAGTGCGTCGATCGGGGTCGTGGTGCAGCCCAGCACCCGGTTGTTGTAGGCGGCCAGCATATCAGCGTAGGGCTGCACGATGGCCTTGATGGTGGGGTCTTCAGGCGTGCTGGAGGTGACGGCGATGTAGCGCCCGGCGCGGGTCACCAGGTCGTAGCCGGTCTTGCTCTTGTTGACTACAAAGCCGAGGACGACCTGGCCCAGGTAGTTGTTGTAGCGATAGGCCTGGTTGATGATGACCGGGTCGCCATCCGGAGCGCCGACGATGGCCGGCAGGTACTTGTACGCGCCCGAATAGAGGGTTTGCTTGGACGGGTCGGTGTGGCTGTGCCCGCCGATGATGGCGTCGATGTCGCTGACGTTGGCAGCCAGGTAGGTGTCGACGTTGTTGTCAACCTCCAGGCTGCCGGCGATGGTGGTAAAGCCGATGTGGGTCAGGGCGACCACGGCGTCGCTGGCCGCAGCCAGGGCGGGCACCAGCTCCTGCGCCTTGCTGATCGGGTTGGCGAAGGTCAGGCCGGGGATGTTGCTGGGCAGCTCATAGTTCGGTATGCGGTGGTTGTCCAGGCCGAGAATGGCCACACTGATGTCGCCGATCGGCCCAGGCAAGCGCAGCCTGCGATGGAAGGTAGGACCGGGACGTCGGCCAGGCCGTAGCTGCCATCGTCGGACACGACAGCACCCAGAACGGAAAAGTCGGCCTGCTCGAGCACGCTGGTAAAGATCGCGCTGCCAAAGTTGAACTCGTGGTTGCCCAGAGTCATGGCATCGTAGCCCATGGCGTTCATGGCGGCGATGGCCGGCTGGATCCACATGTTCGGGTCGGCGATGGGCGTGCCGTCGGCGGCAAAGCCCGTGGGTGCGGTCTTGAAGTAGTAGCTCATCGCGTCGCCCTGGATGGTATCGCCAGAGTTGAGCAGCAGATTGCGATCCGGGTTCTTGGCCCGCTCCTGGTTGACCAGGGTGGCCAATTGGGTCAGGCCCACGTAGGTGCCCTTGAGCAGGTTGCCGTGCATGTCGTTGTTGTGCAGGAGGGTAACCGGAACGACGCTGCCGATGGTGTCGTTGCCGTCGCGGGCGATCCGCCCGTCGAGGGCGCCGTTGTAAGGAGAGTCCTTGGTGTAGGTGGCAGCCACCCAGCGCTCGACGCCGTCGAGCATGTCGCCCCAGTAGCTGATGTTGGTCACGTACTTGAAGGGCACATAGCCGTCCTGTCCGGCCGGGGCCAGGAACTCGTTGGTGGCGATGCGGTAGGTGCGATTCGGATCGATCGGCTCCCAGCCGGCCTTGCCGCGGTCATAGACCACGATGTTGTAGGCGCCCCAGGCCCATGGCTGCGGGCCGGGCAGGGCATTGTTGTAGCGGTAAAAGTCGTAGCGGACGCCGGCCACCTGGAGGGCGCCCTTGAACAAGGTCGCGCTCTGGTTGAGCAAATCGACGATTTGGGCGCCGGTCATGTCCCCGACGACGGTGGCGTTGCCAAAGGGCAGGATGCTGTACAACAATCCGTGGGTCAGGGTGAAGGGCAGAGTCGGTGTCGTCGGGAAGGTGATGTCGGCGCGCAGGCCGCCGGCGTTGTTAAAGACCATGTCGACGTCGTTGAGCGGCTCGGTCGTCGTTGTTCAGGTCGTTGTAGATGGCGTCGTTGACAAAGGCGCCCATCAACGAGTCGCCGTTGTAGTCGCGGACGATCGGCACGTTGGTAAAGCCGACCACGCGGTTGATCTGTTCCTGGTACCACGGGTCGCTGGCCCAGACAGTCGACGGCGAGCCTTGACGGTCGGGTCCTCCGGGCCGTTGTTAGCGACGGTGATCCGCTGCCAGGTGATGTTGACATCGCCGGTCGACTTGTCGATGACCAGGGTGGCCCTGCCGACTTTGCGCCCGGCATAGTGCGCCTGGACGACGGTGGTGCCGTCGATCACCTGCGCGGCGGCGAGGTCGGTGTGGCTGTGGCCGCCGATGATCAGATCGACCGGCGTGCCGGCCAGCGAACAGGTTGTGAGCCAGGGTCTGATCGCCATAGACGGTAAAGCCGTAGCCATAGCCGCCGTCGGTGTTAGCCGAGGTGGCTGAGGACGACGATGGCGTCAGAGGCAGCAGCAAGCTCTGTCGTAGTAGTGGTCGATCGACTGAGCCGGGTCCTTGAAGCACAGCCCTGCGGTGGCCCAGTCGACGGTGATGTAGGGCGTCTCCTGCGTGGTGACGCCGATCAGGCCGATCACGACCTCGTTGCCCGCCGCGCCCACCGTCATCGTCACCCACGGCGTGGCAAAGGCCGGTGGTGTCCAGCCGGCGTTGTCGCACGAGTCGGTGTCCTTGACGACGATGTTGGCCGACACGAAGGGGAAATTGGCCTGGGTGGTGCGGGTGATCAGCACCGTCTGGCCCCAGTCGAACTCGTGGTTGCCAAAGGTGGCAGCCTCGTAGCCCATCAGGTTGTAGACGTCGATGGTGGACTCGCCGTAAAACAGGTTCGACAGCAGGGTGCTCTGCATAATGTCGCCGGCGTCGACCAAGAGGACGTTTTCAGCGCCGACGGCGGTGCGAACTTCTTCGATCTTGTAGGCGACGCGGGCCGATGCCGGGGTTGCTGCCGCTGAGCTGCAGGTTGCCGTGAAAGTCGTTGGTGTGCAGGATGGTGATCGTCGCCACTTCGGTCGGGGCGATGACAGAAGTCTCTGCCGCGGCCAGGGGAGCTGCTTCAGGAGCGAGATGGAGGTTGGTCTGGGATGCCACCGAAGCCTGGGCCGCAGGTGGCGTAGCCAGCATCGCAGTCCCCAGCACCATGCTTATGACAACCGCAACAAGCAGAACAGAGTACGAAGCGTTACGCATTTGTTGTTTCTCCTTCCTATATTCATGTCAGATTTAACGTGCCCAACTAAAACCGCTCGCCCTCTGATTCTCGCTATAGGCACCTCCCTTGCAGAGTTGATCTGTGCGGCTCTGCCCGATTGAAGAAGATCCAGTAATGCGCGTTGGCTGTTTGTCGATAGCTCTTTCTATCCGTGGTGAAGGTTCGTTACACGGCGGATAGAGTATACCACCAGCCGCCGTAAAACGCAAACGCGGTTTGAGGATCGTCGCCTGTGCGGCGCTTCCGGCTCCCTTGCCTGTGGCAATTTGACTTGCCGGGCCTTTCGTCCTATAATCAACCGGTAACCTGCATCGGTTGAAAACCCTTCACGGCGTACTGTGATCGGATGGGAGGCATAATGAACAACAGGCGGCTATTCGACGCAATCCTACACCGGGGGCCAACGCTGGTCCCGGCATTTGCGCCCGTGTCAGGCGCTCCCCTGCCATCCTCAGATAGGCGGCAGGGCTGGCATGCCATGTCTTCAGGCGGCGAGCCCAAAAGGACAATACGGGCCGGACGACGCCGGCCAAGCGGATCCACAGAGCCCAGCGAGCGTGAAACGGCCCAGGCGCCACAGCGGGAGAGGCCAAGCACCGAGCGCGAGGCCCACGGGAACCGGCTACAGCACCGGCGGGGGGCAGAGCTATCAACAGCCATCTTCGTCCTCTTCAGGTAGCCAGTTGCCGCAGATTTCTCTTGGCAAGCTCAGCCCCAAAATGCTGATGATCATCGTCGGTATACTGCTGGTGGTGGGCCTCTGCTGCTGCATCTATATGGCAATGAGCGGAGGCTTGCAGGGGCTGAATATCGGGAACGTCGAGACCTCACAAGAGCAGGAGACGGTCGACCTGTCCCAGGTGTTGGCAACAGAAGTGCCCGAGCAAGTGTGGGCAACAGAAGTACCCGAGCAAGTGCAGCCGACGCCGATCATCATCAGGGCAACCAAGACGCCCAAGGTGGTCAAACCCACCAGCACACCGGCGCCGGCCAAGCCCACCAGGACACCGGCACCAACCCAGGTCGTCGTTCAGCCGCCTGCATCGTCGGCAGATCAGAAGTGGCTGATTATGCTCTACCAGGACGCCGACGACAAGATCCTGGAGCAGGACATCTACATCGACCTGAACGAGGCCGAGCGAGCAGGCTCTACCGACCGGGTGCAGATCGTCGCCCAGATGGACCGCTACCGGGGCGGCTTCTCAGACGACGGCAACTGGACCTCGACCAAGCGCTTCTACATCACCCAGGATAACGACCTGACCCGAGTACGCTCCCAACAGCTGGCGGACCTAGGCGAAGTCAACATGTCCGACGGCGATACGCTGGTCGACTTTGTGACGTGGGCCGTCCAGATCTTATCCGGCCGACAAGTACGTGCTGATCCTTTCGGATCACGGCATGGGCTGGCCGGGCGGCTGGAGCGATGGCGATCCGGGGGCGAACGGCGCCAATGCTGACCGCAACATTCCCCTGTCGTCGGCAACGGGCGACGAGCTGTTCCTGATGGAGCTGGACCAGGCCCTGACCGACATCCGGTCCCAGATCGGCCTGGACAAGTTCGAGATGATCGGCATGGACGCCTGTCTGATGGGCCACCTGGAGGTGCTGAGCGCCCTGGAGCCCCACGCCCGCTACGCCGTGGTGTCGCAGGAGACAGAGCCCTCGGTGGGCTGGGCATACACCTCATTCCTTGGGGCGCTCAACGACAATCCAGACATGAATGGCGGCGAGCTGGCCCAACTGATCGTCAAGAGCTACATCGAAGAGGACCTGCGGATTACCGACGACCAGGCCCGGGCAGAGTTCGTGGGGAAGGGATTCGGGAGTGGCCTCTTTGGCGGTTACAGCCAGGTGTCGGCCGAGCAGTTGGTGCAGCAGATGGGCCAAAACAGCACCCTGACGGCCGTCGACTTGAGCAAAGCTGCCGGAGCTGATGGCCGCTACTGACCAGCTGGCGTATGCCATGACCCAGCTCAACCAGAAGGGCGTCGCCCAGGCACGGTCCTATGTCCAGTCGTTCACCAGCGTCTTTGGCAGCAATGTGCCGCCGTCCTACCTCGACCTGGGCAACCTGGCCGGGTTGCTGAGGGACAACAGCACCAACGCGGACGTGGATCAAGCCGCCAACCAGGTGCTGGCAGCCCTGGACCAGGCCGTGATCGCCGAGAAGCATGGGCGGGGAAAGCCCGGCGCCACCGGCGTCTCGATCTACTTCCCCAACTCGCAGCTTTACCAGAATGCGATGACCGGACCGCGGTCCTACACGCCCGTCGCGCAACGCTTTGCCCAGAGCTCGTCCTGGGACGATTTTCTGGCCTATCACTACACGGGTCGTACCTTCCAGCCAGAGAGTCGCGAGATCGTCGTGCCCGACGCGGCCATTCCGGTCCGAGGACCGGGAGCCGGCGGAATCCAGGTATCGTCGATCACCGCCTCCGGTAACGTGGCGTCGCCAGGCCAACCGGTGCTGCTGAGCACCGACATCAGCGGCGAGAACGTCGGCTATGTCTACCTGTTTGCCGGCTTTCTCGACCAGCAGGCAAATTCGATCTACGTAGCCGACATGGACTATCTGGATAGCGGCGACACCCGAGAGATCGATGGGGTGTACTATCCCGACTGGGGCGAGGGAGCATTCACCATGGAGTTCGAGTGGGAGCCCCTCATGTTCGCCATCAACGACGGCACCACGTCGGTCAATGCGGTTCTCATGCCGCAGAGCTTTGGCGCTTCGGCTGAGGAAGCCATGTACACGGTGGACGGCATCTACACCTTCGCCGACGGCGGCGAATCGCGCTACGCCCGGCTGTACTTCAGTAACGGGGCGCTGCAGCAGGTGTTGGGCTTTACCGGCACGGGCGAGACAGGTTCGCCGCGCGAGATCACCCCGAGCGCAGGCGACACCTTCACCGTCCTGGACAAATGGATGGACCTGGATTCAAGCGGCGGAGCTGCCACGATGGCCTCGCAAGAGGGAGGCACTCTGACCTTCGGCAGTCAGCCGTTCACCTGGAAAGAGATGAATGCAGCCCCAGGCCAGTACACAGTCGGCTTTATTGTCAAAGACCTGGACGGCAATAGTTACGAGACCTATACGACGATAACGGTAACCCAGTAGGCCGGGCTGCCTCGAAAGCAGCCGAAACAAATCGAGGGCTCCGGATCCCAGGTTATGAGGATCCGGAGCCCCTTGCTTGCCGCAAGTACTTAGGATAGCTGGATTCTGTCTGCTGCGCTGATCGCCGTCGAATGGCCTGGCTGTATGACCCGCACCTGCGTCTGTGGAGCCAGGCAGGCAGCATGTTCGGCAAAAGCATTTGGGGGTGAGTGCATATAGTCGACCGTCTGCCATAGTGCATGGGGCCCGGCGTAGCGTAAAGCGCCCCAGTGGATCGGTACGGCAACGCGGGGGCGAAGCATGGTTAGGGCACGGGCTGCCGTCAGTGGGGTCAAATGGCCCCCACCCACACGTGGGCCAAAACCCCAGACCGGCAGGAGGGCCAGATCCAGATCATACTGCACGCCAATGTCGCTCATCTCCTCAAACAGGTCCGTGTCACCGGCAAAGTACACCGACAGGTGGTTGCACAGGGCGTAGCTCAGACAGGTCGTCATCGGCCGCAAAACAGGCGTGGCCCCGCCATGCTCGGCAGGCAGTGCGGTGATCTCGACGTCCGCAACCCGCACCTTCTCACCGGCGGCGATCTCGTATGTCTCCAGCCCGGTATTGCGCTGCAAGTACTTGCCTGTGCCCCGTGGAGTGATCAGTGGTGTGGTGCGATCCAACCCCCGCAGAGAGGGCAGATCGGTATGATCGTAATGCAGGTGAGACAGGATCACCAGGTCGGGTGACCGTTCTTCCAGCAGATCCGGTGCCGGATTGGGTCCATGGCGTTGTAGGAACAGGAGCCGATCCCGCAAAAAGGGATCGGTCAGGACGCGAATACGGCCAATGTCAATGAGGACGGTGGCGTGGCCGATGTAGTGAACTTGGGCCAACAGTTTTCTCTTTCCGGGTGACGCACCTTGTGATGAATAGAGCCACGCTTGTCTTGTATCAGGCGAGGCCCTCTGCCCGATTGGGTTGCGCTATTATACACGCCTATCTGCTTTCCTGTCAATCCCCCATTGGTACCAGTGATCATGTTTCCTACAAGCCCGGATTTGCCAAGCCAGTGGGTCTATGCTAAAATGCCCACTGTGCTTGCCCAAGCAGGACACGGTAGTTGCAAAGCGGCCTTTGCTGCGTAGATTGAGACCATACCCCGGGCTGAGCCTGATTTGTGCAGGCTTGGCTTTTGGGGTATTCTTGTCTAGTGCAGCATACTGCTTCTTGGATCAGAATCTAGTAAATGGAAAGGAAAAAACAGAATGGAGCAGAAGCCTGACCCCATACTTAAGGGACTGAGCGGATTGCTCGAAGGCAGGATGACAGGACTGGTCTTTAACCTGCTGATCGTGGTCCTTTTGGTTCTGGCCTTGCTTTTGCCCCCGGTTTCAGCTCAGGAACGCATTCTGGATGCGGGCTATGAGGCGATTGACCGGGATGACGGTGGTTCAGTGGTCGACTCGGACGGCATGCAGGTGACCCTGTCGCCGGCTGGTTTGCAGGAGAATGTCAAGATCAAAGAGGAATCGGTGCCCATGGCCAGCTTCATGGATGGCTCTGCCGGCAAGGATCTGGTTGCAGCCGCCGAAGCGCTGCCAACCAACCTGCGGCCCAAGAGCCCTGTGTACAAGATCGACGTCAAGGGCCAAGCCCCCACGGACGTGACGATCACCGTGCCGATCCCCAACAATGCAGAACCATACGAGATGCTGTCCGTCTACAACTGGACCGGCGAGCGCTGGGAGTTCGTGCCCGGCCACGTCATCGTCGAGGATGATGTAATCGAATCACACCTCGACCATCTTCCCCGAGCAGTACTAGTCCTCCAGGATACAGGGCAGGCCCCCCAGGTCAGCGCCGAGCTGCCGGGCTATGTGTCGCTGCCCGAGGAAGGGGCACAGTCCCTGGCGGAGCTGAATCCGGTAGGGTATACCCTGGGCGGCGATAACGACATCGAGGGTACACTGCCAACCCTGCCGGCCTTTAAAGGCGGCGAATCGTACAAGGTAGTGCCCACGCTGCGCAACTGGACCGAGGACGGTGTGGTGCGCAACGACTGGCTGGACAACATGCTGGCCGTCCCCGAGTCGCAAGACGCGCATACGACGGCGATAGTCGACCTCGCAGTTCGGGAGATGTACGCAGGCATCGACCTCGATTACCGGGGCATCAATCCAGAGCTTAAGCTCGAGTTTACACAGTTTGTCAACGGGCTGGCGGAGCAGCTTCACGCTAACGGCAAAGAGCTCAGCGTCCACGTCGAGCAGCCGGCCCAGGTCGCTGCCGACCGCTGGGAAACAGGCGCCTACGACTGGGCGGCTCTGGGCCAGGCCGCCGACCGGATCAAGTTCCCGGCCGGCCAGGACCCGGCTGCCTGCGCCCCAGGCGGGCAGATGGAAGCGCTGCTGGAGTGGGCTGTGGGCGAGGTGGAACGATCCAAGCTACAGCCTGTCTTTACGGCAGGGAGTGTGGAAAAGCGCGGCACAACACTGGTCGAGCGCACCTACCGTGATGCTCTGGCCGAGCTGAGTAAGGTGGTTGTGCAGCAGGGTGAAGACGCGATCATCCCCGGTGATCAGATCACCCTAAAGCTCGAAAATCTAGGGTTTGCAGACCGATCCGACGACGGGCAGTTGTTGGTTCACCTACCGCGACGAGGCCACCGGCGAAGAGCGGACGGTGTGGCTGGAAGACGCGAGCAGTCTCAGCTACAAGCTGGCCCTGGTGCAGCGCTATAACCTGGGCGGCGTTGCCATGCGCGCCCTGTGGGACGAGGGAAACGATCCGCGCGTCTGGGACCTGGTGCGCGAATACCAGACCGCAACCCAGGCGGCCGAAGCGCCGGCAGATAGCCAGTTTGCCGTGCTGTGGACGGTGACCGAGCCCGACGGTCAGGATCCAGGAAAAGACCATGGAGCTGGACCAGAGTGCCTATACCTGGACGGCTCCTGACGAGCCCGGCCAATACGCAGTCAGCGCCCAGCTCGTGGCCAATAACGGCCAGACGGTCGCCGGCGGCGAGCAGGTCGCCCTTCTGGTCGAGCTGCCCACCCCGACGCCAACCCCCACACCGACGCCGACGCCGGTACCGACCGAGACGCCGATCCCAACCCCAACCCCGACGCCCAAGCCCAAGGCAGCGGCGACCGCCAAACCGGCCGGCACGACCTCGTCGGGCGGCGGAAGCAGGGCCAACCCGGTCAACACCAACTTTGGCTACGGCATCCAGATCGATGCCAACGACGACCTCGGCTGGGCCACCGGCGCCATCAAGGGCATGGGGTTCGGTTGGGTCAAGTTCCAGGCGCCGTGGACGGACTTTGAGCCGGCAAAGGGCAACATCAACTGGGGTAACCTGGACCAAAAGGTCAATGGCTTGGGCGGACTCAAGATCATGCTCAGCATCGTCAAAGCCCCGCACTGGGCACGCGGCGGGCAGGACCTCAGTGTGGAAGGCCCGCCGAACAACCCGCAGGACTTTGCCGACTTTCTGGGTGCAGTGGCCGGCCGCTACTGTGGCTCGGGTGTGAAAGCCATCGAGGTCTGGAACGAGCAGAACCTGCACTACGAATGGGGCAACATGAAGATCGATCCGGCTGCTTACGTAAGGCTACTGAAGCCGGCCTACAACAGCATCAAAGCCGCTTGCCCGAGTATGATCGTCGTCAGCGGCGCGCTCACGCCCACCGGTGCCGGCGGCCGGGTGGCCATGGACGACTTCACCTACCTGGAGGGCATGTACCAGAACGGCCTAAAGAACTTCTGCGACGCCGTGGGAGCCCACCCCAGTGGCTACAACGTAGGCCCGTCGACCAAGTGGACCGAGGCGTGTACCTTCATTACTCAGAACGGTAATAGTTTCAATGGGCCGTGCAGGAATCCGCACCACTCGTGGAGCTTCTACTCGACCCTGAATGGTTATCACAACATCATGGCCAAGTACGGGGACGGCAACAAAAAGATCTGGCCCACCGAATTTGGCTGGGCCACCGACTGGACCGGCGACGCGAACTATGGCTACGCCCTAGACAATTCGCGCGAGGAACAGGCGGCCTGGACGGTCAAGTCTTACCAATTGATGAAGAGCTGGGGCTGGGTCGGCACGGCCTTCCTGTGGAACCTCAACTTTAAAGTGACGGCCCCCCATTGGGAGGGTTCGCAGTGGGGTATCATCAATAGTGACCGGTCGCCGACGCAGACCTACAATGCACTAGCGGCTATGGCCAAGTAGAGGCTAGAGGTCGAGAGCTAGAAACCCGGTTTCCCGCCAGCGGAAACCGGGTTTCTTGTTCTAATAGGTTCGCTGCCAATCCACCCGGTACCAGCCGGCAACGCCGCTGTCGAAATTGACGACCGCTTGCCGGCTGATCGGATTCCCGGCAGCATCGACCAGAACTACGTACCAGGTGAGTTTTTCCTGGGCAGATCGGGATGTCGTACTGTCCTGTCTCTGTCCCGCCCTTGGTGACGTTGCCGGCGGCAGCGTGGTCCACTTGTTCGACGCCTGGATCACGCACACCTTCCAGCAGATTGCCATTCGGCGTCGCGCATCGTGCCAAAGATGTAGCAACAGCCGGGTCGGCTGGGATCTGGCTGCGTGCTGAGCAGACGAAACGGCAAAGCCTCAGCCGGCGTAGCCGTCGGCACGCTGACCGGCGGCGTGGCTGGGCGTGGGGTGGAAGATGGCCTGGCCGGCTTGGGCGTTGCGGATGGCTCTGGTGTGGGCGGCAAGGTTGGCGTCGCCGTCACCGTGTCGGTGATCAGCGGAATGTAGCTCGGCAGCACCATCTGGGTGGCGGTGGGCGTCGGCGTCCCCTGGGTGGCAACGCGGGTTGCCTGGCCCAGTTGGCTGGTCGGGACAGGTGTGGCCTGGGCGCGCAGCGCTTCACGTGTGGACATAAAGCCGGTAAAAGCCACGTACAACCCAAGCAGCACGACCAGTACAACGATCATAAAACCAAAAGCATATCCCTTACCCATAGGACCCATGATACCATTGCTGAAAGCAATTGGCAAATCGAGGGGTCGATTTGCATTTTCCCAGCGGGAATGCTATAATAGCCCTTGTTACGGGCGAGTAGCTCAGATGGTTAGAGCGCGTGTCTCACATACACGAGGTCGGGGGTTCAAGTCCCTTCTCGCCCACCTCGGCAGCGTTGGGCCGTGGTCGTACCGTTATTGCGCGACCACGGTTTGTTGTATGCTTTTCGGGTTCGTCTCGCCTCGAGGAAGGCTGGGAAAGGATCTGATTCTGCAAACCCATGCCCTTGCTGATAAAGCTCGCACGTAGCACTCATGATCTTGGCACTGCCTGGGCGATCTGCCTGGTGCGTTGGGGGTTGCTCGCCCTGGTTCCAGTGCTGGTACTGCTCGACCCAGCCCATCGCCTGTCGGCCGGTGACCTGGCCCCTTACCTGATCGCCGTCGGAGCCTTCAACCTGGTGATCACGGGGCTGTTAGCAGTCCGTTTCTTCCCTCGTTTCATTCCGCCGTTCGCGCTGCTCGCCGACACGCTCGGCATGATCGCCCTGCTCTATCTGGCCGGCAAGGGCCTGGACATCTTCTTTTTCTTTCCACTGTTCCCCATTGCGGTCGCCACGCTGCGCTTTGGCTGGCAGTCGGGTCTGCTCACTGCCGGCATCTTTGCTGCTGCCTATAGCTTGCTGGCAGCCTTAATGCGGGACTCGGGACAGGCCCCCGGCCAACTCTTCCAGATTGGCCTGTACGTTCTGCTTTTTTTCCTGACAGCGGCGGTGCTCGCGGTCGTCACCGAAGTTGGACCGGTCGCCCGGGATCAAGGTGGACGATGGCGCTCCGGTGCCAAAGAGGGAGCCGTACCCGACAATCTGAGAACGATCTACGAGATGGCATCGGCCCTGAGCGCCACCATGAACTATGAGCGGGTCTTGGAATCGATCCTGGATGTTAGCCGTCTGGGGCTGGCCGATCTGGGTGAGCGGCCCGGTGAATCGGTGGGGACTGGTCCTGTTGTACGCCCAGGAGACCCTTTTTCCCGCGGCGCACCGGAATCTAGTCGCCAAAGCTGACGAGACACGGCACATCAGTGGAGTAGACGGCATCGTCGGGCAGGCCATCTCTTCCGGGCAGGCAGTCATCGGCACGCATCCTGCTTCCGATCCTGAATTGAAGGATTTTCAGTCGCTTCAGCACTGCAAGTCGATGATCTGTGTCCCGCTTCGCGCCGGGTTCGAGAGCTATGGGGCAGTGCTGTTCGCCTCGGTTCATCGGGATGCCTACACCAGCGAGCACATCGACTTGCTGACGATCTTTTGCAACCAGGCGACCATCGCCCTGCAAAACGCCAGCCTGTACCAGACCCTGCGCGACAGAGCGGGACAGGATCGTCGACAAGGAAGAGCAAGCACGCCGGAAACTGGCCCGCGACCTGCACGACGGGCCCACACAGGATGTAGCGGCCATCGCCATGCGTCTCAACTTTGCGCGGGTGCTGCTCGACCGGGACGTGAACCGGGCCAGGAAAGAGCTCGAAAGGCTGGAAGACCTGGCGCACCGCACCGTAAAAGAGATCCGATCGATGCTCTTCACGTTGCGGCCGGTCATCCTCGAGACAGAAGGCCTGGTAGCCGCCCTGAACCAATACGCAGAGAACGTCAGTGAAGACGATCTTCTGGCAGTGAACGTCGACACCGAACGGTACCGTGACTGCTTGGACACCGATGCCCAGGGTGTGGTCTTTAGCATCATCGAGGAAGCGGTGAACAACGCTCGCAAGCACGCCCATGCGACACGGGTCTCTATCCGCCTGGTCGTGGAAAATGACCTGTTCGTGGCGCAGGTAGAGGACAATGGGCGCGGCTTTGACTTGCAGGCTGTAGAGCAGAACTATGGTTCGCGGGGCAGCCTCGGGATGATCAACCTGAAAGAGCGGGCAGCGTTGATCGAAGGGAATCTTACCATAGAGTCGGTTCGGGGCGAGGGTACACGCGTCATCCTCGTCGTACCTCTCGTGAATGAGCCTTCATAGCCGGCGTCGCCGTGACCCTGCCTGACTTTGCTGGCAATCCTTCACATCTTGCACTTTGGCTCCTGGGCTCCGTTCTGGCCTGCGCCCTGACAACGAATGCCCTGTGGCTGGCGAGGTCCCTTGCTCCGCTCCGAACGACCTGGGGCAGTTGGCTATGGCAGGTTTGCCGGTTCCTGTTCTACTTGGGGATCCCCTACCTGGTGCTCGGCGGCTGGCCCCTCGGGCCGTTTCAGGGGTTGTTATCGCTGCAGGACATGGGCCTTGTCGGACTCGACCAGCGCTGGACGGTAGGCCGCTGGCTGGGCGCTGCAGCGACTGGGCTGGGCTTGGGAAGTGCAGCCTTGCTGATCCTCATCCTCGCCCGGCGCCACGCGAACGATGTGCCGCGCTTTCCCTACCATCCATGGTGGGCGATTGTCATCGACGTGGCCTACCTGGAGGTGCACTGGGCCTTCTATCGGGCAGCCATGACCTTTCAATTCAACAGCCTCTACCTTGAGGTCTTTGCCGGCCTGGGGCTGGTCTACGCCGAATGGGCCGTGAGCCCATTCTGGCGCCGGGGCTGGCGTGAGGAATCGCGGGCTGCCGGCCAGTGGTTGCGGGCCGCTCTGGCCCTGGTGATCGCTGTGCTATTTCTCTTGACTGAGAACCTGTGGATCTGCCTGGCAGTCCACTGCTCGGTGGAGCTGGCTTTCTACTCCCACAACCGGCAGAAGGCGCACACCCCGCCTGCTGTAGTCGGTTGACCGCAGCGGGCGCAGGGCTGCAGGGCCAGCTCGCCGCCCTCGGCAAAAGTCACCCGGCCGGCCTCCCGCGCCCGGAGGAACTGCAAGTAGAACTGCTGTTTGGCCCCAGGCGAGGTCAGCTCCAGTTGGTTGAGCAGCTCCTTGTAAAAGTTGGTGGTCGAGCCCTTGGCGAAGGGGCACTCATCGTAGATATAGTCCAGGCCGCGGACCAGCGCATAAGCGGCCGCCTCACGCTCGTAGAGCCGGACGAACGGCTTGACCTTGCAGGCCAGGCCGCCACGCTCGTCCAGGACCGGCGCCTGGCGGGCCAGGTAGCCGGTCTGCCAGTGAAGGGTATTCTGCATCAGCACGGCGGCCTCGTCGTCAAGGTTGTGCCCCGTGGCTATAGCCGCGAAACCGCCATCGCGCGCCGCACGGTTCATGATGTGCCGCTTGACCAGGCCGCACACCGCGCACGGCTTGGCCTGCCCGCGCCTTCTCGTGCGGGCCAGCACCGGGATGCCCTGCCCATACTCGGCGCCGACATCCACCACACGCAGCCGCGCAGCTGGATGATGCTCGGCCACGAACTTCTGGCACATCTCCAGCGACTTGGCGGAATAGTTGATCCCCTCGTCGATCCCCAGGCTGATGTACAGCCCTTCGGCCTGGTAGCCCAGGTTAAGCAGCAGATCCCACAAGCTCAGACTATCCTTGCCGCCTGAGACGGCCACGAGCACCCTGTCGGCGGGGGTGAACATCCGGTAGGTCTCGATGGCTCGCTGCGTCGTCGTGGTGACCCACTCGATGAAATGCGCCCCGCATAACTGCAAGCGATGCTGGCGCATCTGGATGACGGCGGTGGCGCCGCATTTGTGGCATTTCATGTCTGCGTCACCCGCCCGACACCACCGCAATCAGCTTGATCGTGTCGCCATCCTGGGTCAGCGTCGCCTCGTTGATGAGCTGGCCGTCGCGCACGGCCAGGACCGATTCGGGGTTCAGCCCGACCTTCTCGATGATGTGGCGCACGGTGCTGCCTGGTTTGACCTCCCAGGTCTTGTCGCGATAGACAACTTTTACCATATCACTCTCGATTGTACCACGCTGTCAATAAAAACTCAAGCCCCAGCTCTGGACACAAGCGTGCGGCGCACCTGCCATGCGCCGCACCTTGCTCTGCGAGAATCTGCGTCCCAGATCCCTTCCTGCTCGTGACTACGCCAGGTGCCCCTCGTAGATGAAGCGGCGGGTACGCTCGGCGACGTGAGCAGGATCGACCTGGAGGCGGGCTACTCCGCTGTCCAGGGCGGCCTTGGCCACTGCGGCAGCCACCACCGGTGGCACGGAAAAATCCATGCCGCTGGGGATGATCCGCTCCGGCTGGAGGTCCTGGTCGGGCACCAGGGCGGCGATCGCCTGGGCAGCGGCCAGCTTCATGGCCTCGTTGATCTCCTGGGCCCGCGTGTCGAGGGCGCCGCGAAAGATGCCGGGGAATGCCAGCGAGTTGTTGACCTGATTCGGAAAGTCGCTGCGGCCTGTGGCCACCACAGCCCCGGTCTTGACGGCGGCGCGGATGGCAGCCGCCACCTCGTCGCGCGGAGCGCCCGAGCGTGGGGCAAACTCTGTGTCGGGGTTGGCCAGGGCAAAGAGGATCGGCCGTTCGGCCATGGCGGCGATGGCCTCGGGGGTCAACACCCCGGGGCCAGACACGCCGACGAAAACGTCGGCGCCGCGCATGGCGTCGGCCAGGCTTCCCTGCAGGACGCTGCCGGTTGGTGATCCTGGGCCATCTCCTCCTTGATCCAGTTCATGCCGTCCGGCCGGCCCTCGTAGATGATGCCCTTGGTGTCGCACAGGATAAAGTCCTGCACACCGGCTGCCATCAGGATTCTGGTGACGGCGATTCCTGCCGCACCGGCGCCGTTGACGACAACTCGGACCCGGTCCAATGGCTTGTTCACGATCTTGAGCGCGTTGATGAGCCCGGCCAGGACTACGACGGCAGTTCCATGCTGGTCGTCGTGGAAGACAGGAATGTCCAGGGCCTCACGAAGCCTGTTCTCGATCTCGAAACAGCGTGGGGCAGCGATGTCTTCCAGGTTGATCCCGCCAAAGGTCGGGGCGATGCGCTTGACGATATTGACGATCTCGTCGGAAGTCTGGGTTGCGACACAGATCGGAAAGGCCTCCACGCCGGCGAAAGTGTGGAACAGGATGGCCTTACCCTCCATCACCGGCAGTCCGGCCCTGGGGCCGATGTTGCCCAGGCCGAGGACAGCCGAGCCATCGGTAACGATGGCCACCAGGTTACCCTTGGCAGTGATCTCGAAGGCCAGGTGAGGCTGCCGGGCGATCGCCTCGGCCGGTTGGGCATCGGCCGGAGAGAGGTACATACTGAGGGTGTAGTGATCGCGGATCGGCAGCTTGGCCTCGATCTCGAGCGCGCCCCGGTAGCGGCGGCGCAGGTCAATCGCCTGATCCTTCAGCGAAGCATCTCGGCCAACACAGGGCGGATCGACGATGGCCGCCTGGCCCTCGTACACATAGCGGCGGGTCCATTCGGCGATGGCGGCCGGATCGGCGTCGGTCTTGCGAGCCTGGCCGGTATCCAGGGCGATGCGCGCCACCGCCTGAGCCAGAGCCGGAGCCACGCCAAAGTCGAGCACGTCGGGCAAGATCTGATACCGGCTGGGGTTGGGCACCAGGCCGGCCAGGCAGCGTGCTGCTCCGAGCAGCATCTCGTCGTTGATGTCCAGCGCCTGCACGTCAAGGAGACCGCGGAAAAAGCCGGGAAAGATCAAGGCGATGTTGATGCCGTTAGGATAGTCGCTGCGGGCCGTCGCCACCACAGCGGCGCCGGCCTGCTCGGCCTGGGGCGGCAGGATCTCCGGTTCGGGCTGGGCAAAGGCCATGATGATCGGATCGGGAGCCATGGTGCGGATCATGTCGGGCGTGATCACACCGCCGGAGGAATAGCCGACAAAGGCATCGGCGCCGCATAGCGCCTCGGCCAAGGTGCCCGCGCGGCGCTCTGGGTTGGTCCGCTTGGCCAGGTAGTTCTTGGACCAATTCATATCCTGCAATCGGAACGGGACAAGTATGCCGTGCCGGTCGCACACGACGACGTTTTGCACCCCCGCCACTTCCAGCAAGTCGACCAGTCCGGTGGCAGCAGCTCCTGCGCCGTTGATGACGATCTTGAGGCTCTGCAGATCCTTGCCCACGACCTTGGCGGCGTTGATGAGCGCTGCCAGGGTGCCGATGGCGACGATGTGCTGGTGATTGCTGACCACAGGGACGGTCATGGCCTGTTCCAGCAGAGCTGGCCACCTGGAGGCTGCGCGGTGCGGCAATGTCCTCCAGGCAGATCGCGCCGAAAGTGGGTCCCAGCGCCGCCAGGGTCTCGACCATGTCGGTGGTGTGCTCGGCATCCAGGACGATCGGCAGAGCGTCAATGCCGGCAAAGGTCTTGAAGATGATCGACTTGCCCTCCAACGCCGGCAGCGCCGCTTCAGGTGGCGCGCCCTTCAGGCCAAACAGGCCAGAGGCGTTGCTGACCAGGGCCACCGTATTGCCCCGGCAGGTGTAGGTATAGGAGCTGAGCGGATCGGCAACGATGGCCCGGCACACCTCGGCCACGCCGGGAGTGTAGAGCAGGCTGAGCATCGCCGAGTCCTTGACCGGCACCTTGCTCCGGACGCCGATCAGCCCCCGGTAGCGGCGTAGATAGTCCATCTGTTGCTGAGGTAGTTACAATATCCCATCATGGTCACTTCCCGGGACACTGGCTGGCGACAGCCGGATCGATCCCTTTTGTGCTATAGGTCTTGTCAAAGTGCTTGCCAAAGTCGCCGGCCAGCTTCCTGGCGCGGGCGTCGAACGCCTCCTTGTCGGCCCACGTATTGCGCGGGTTGAGGATCTCGCATTGGACGCCGGGGCAGCTCTGCGGCACCATAATGTGGAATACCGGATCTTCCTCGTATTCGACAGTCTCCAGTACCCCGTCGAGCGCGGCGCGGACCAGGGTGCGAGTGACGTCGATGTCCATGCGCGCACCGATGCCGAAAGGACCGCCGCTCCAGCCGGTATTGATCAGGTACACCCGGCTCCCGTAGCGGCGCATCCGCTCGCCCAGCATCGAAGCATAGACGCTTGGCAGGCGGGGCATGAACGGCTCACCGAAGAATCGGGAGAAGGTGCTGACCGGATCGATGATCCCGGTCTCGGTGCCGGCCAGCTTGCTGGTATAGCCCATCAGGAACCAGAGCATGGCCTGCTCGGGGGTCAGCTTGGCAATCGGCGGGAGCACGCCGTTGGCGTCGGCGGCCAGGAACAGGATCGTCTTGGGATGGCCGCCCATGGGCGGCTCCTTGACATTGCTCAAGAAGGTCAACGGGTAAGAGGCTCGCGAGTTGGGTGTCAGCCGGGCGTCGTCCACGTCAAAAAGACCGTCGGGGTACATCATCGTGTTCTCGACAATCGCCCCATGATCCAGATAGTGTGCCTCGTGAAAAACCGCGTTCCAGATCTGCGGTTCCTTTTGCGGCCGGAGGTTGATCAGCTTGGCGTAACAGCCGTTCTCAAAGTTGGCGACACCGTTGTCGCTCCAGGCATGCTCGTCGTCACCGTACAGCGCCCGCGTTGGGTCAGCGGACAAGCTTGTCTTGCCAGTGCCCGACAATCCCAGCAGCAGCGCCACGTCGCCGCCTGGACCTTCGTTGGCCGAGCAGTGCAGCGGCAAGATCCCCTCGGCAGGCAGCACATAGTCCATCACAGTGAACATCAGCTTCTTGACGCTGCCGCAGTAGGCCGAGCCAAAGACCACGCCCACGTTGCGGTCATAGTCGATTGCCACAGCCATGTCTGACGTCTTGCCATCAGGCAGCTTGCGCAGGCGGCCCACATATCGGTTCCGATCCAGCTTGTCGTAGGGCACCACCACCAGGGTAAAGCCCCGCTTGTCAAGTATGCTGCGCTCGATGTCGGGCGGCACCGGCCGGAACATGTTGTCGGAAAAGAGGACCGACATGGCCGCCGTGGCAATCACGCGCACCGGTTGGGCATACGCCGGATCGGCGCCCAGAACCCGATCGGCGACATAGATCGCCTTCTTGGCGGCAATGGTCTGGATGGCGTCGTCCACGATCATGTCGAATGTGTCAGGCGTCATGGGGATGTTGTTGGGCGAGTCCCAGTCGATATTCGCCTCGCTCTCCGAGCGCCTGACGCCATAGGTGTCCTGAGGACTGCGCCCGCTCGATTCAGGCCGCGTCCAGGTGGCCAGAGCGCCGTTGGCGCTGATGACAGCTTCTTTGTTGTCCACCACTGCCTGGATCATCTCCCGCCGGCTCATGTTGTACCGCACGTTGGGATGCTGCTGCAACGCCTGAGAAATCTTGTCTTGAAGCTTCACGTTAACCTCCGTTGGTATAGATGATCGCTCTCTTTGCGATCCCCTAGTCGATCAACTTGACCAGTAAAAGAGCTCCTTAGCGCCGGGCACCGGCCCGGGAATGACCTTGCCGGGGTTGAGGATATTCTTCGGATCGAGGGCTTTCTTGATGGCGGCCATGACGTCGATGGCGTCCGCGCCAAGGTCCTGCTCCAGGAACGCCCGCTTCAGACTGCCGACGCCGTGCTCGCCCGACAGGGTGCCGCCCAGCCGCAGCGCCACGCCAAAGATGTCGGCGGCGGCGCCTTTCATCTTTTCCACCTGGGCCGGGTCGCGCTTGTCGAACAGGATGTTGGGGTGCAGGTTGCCGTCGCCGGCGTGGCCAAAGATGGCAATGGGGACGCCCCGCTTGCGCGAGATCTCTTTGATAGCCGCCACCGCCTCGGGAATGGCGCTGCGCGGAATCGAGATATCCTCGCCCAGCTTGTTGGGTGACCGCCGGGCCAGGGACGGGCTGATGGCCCGCCGCGCCTGCCACAGAGCGGTCCGCTCGGCCTCGGTGCGGGCCACCTGGACCTCCCGGGCGCCGGTTGACCGGCAGATGGCGGCGATCGTCTCGATCTCGTCGGTGACCACCTTTTCGTCCATGCCGTCCGACTCGATGATCAGCATCGCCTCCACGTCCAGCGGCAGGTTGAGGTGCATCGCCTCCTCGATGGTGGCGATGGTCGTCTCGTCCATCAGCTCGATGGTGGCCGGGGTGATGCCCGGCGGTGAGGATCTTGTTGACGCACACGCTGGCATCGGTCAGGCGGGGAAAGACGGCCTTGGCGGTCCGGGCGAACTTGGGCAGGGGCAGCAGTTTCAGGATGAACTCGGTCATGACCCCCAGCGTCCCCTCCGAGCCGACGAACAGCTGCGTCAGGTTGTAGCCGGTCACATTCTTGATCGCCTTGCCGCCGGTCTTGATCACCCGCCCGTCGGCCAGGACGACCGTCAGGCCGCGCACATAATCGCTGGTCACGCCATACTTCAGGCAGCGCGGGCCGCCGGCGTTGCACGCTGCGTTGCCGCCTATCGTGCTCTGCTTGATGCTGCTGGGATCGGGCGGGTAAAAGAGGCCCTTCTTGGCCACTGCATCGGCCAGGTCCTGGGTGATGACTCCGGTCTCGACCGTGGCGGTAAAGTTCAGCTCGTCGATCTCGAGGATCCGGTTCATGCGGCACAGGTTGAGCGCGATGCCGCCGGTGAGCGGCACCGACGCCGCCGCCAGTCCCGAGGCCATGCCCCGCGGCACAACCGGGATCTCCTTCGCGCCAGGCCAGCTTCATGATCTGGCTGACCTGATCGGTGGTGTCGGGGCTGACCACCACTTCCGGGCGGCGCTCGGCAAAGGTGCCGTCGTAGGAATAGGCCACCAGGTCTTCAGGGGCAGTCAGCACATGCTTCTTGCCGACGATGCCTTCCAATTCCTTAAGGATCGCGATTGTCAATCACTTTTTCTGTTCCTCGACGATAAGCTTGAGCCAGCAGTTGGCTGGGATGGACGACCTTCACCTTCAAGCCGCGTCGCTTGACGCCCAATGCCCAACTGCATCTGGCAGCCGGGACAGCCGCTGGCGATGATCTCGGCGCCGGTCTCGGCGACGTTGGCCATCTTGCGCTCCAGGACCGCCACCGAGGTCTCATAGTGGGTGATGAGCTGCGTGCCGGCCGAGCCGCAGCAGGTATCGGCGCCCTTCATCTCCACCAGGGTGACGCCTGCGGCGCGGAGCATGTCGCGCGGCTGCTTGCGCACGCCCTGGGCGCGGCACAGGTGGCAGGGATCGTGATAGGTCACCACCGCGTCCACCTTGCCGGCAGGCGGCCGGATGCCGATTTCGGCCAGGAACTCGCTCACGTCGCGCACCTTGGCCGCGAACTGCTTGGCCCGCTCGGCATAGACCGGGTCATCGGCCAGCCAGTGGGGATATTCCTTGAGCGACGAGCCGCAGGTAGCGCAGTCGGCGATGATCGCATCCACCGGCTGGTCGAGCCCCAGGAACAGGTCGATGTTGTGACGGGCCATGACCCGCGCCTCTTCCTTGTCGCCGTAGCCGATCATCGGCATGCCGCAGCACTTGACGCTCCGTGGAGTGACCACGTCACAGCCGTTTTCGGCCAGCACCTCCACGGTTGCCTGGCAGCCATCGGCCAGCATCACCCCCTGGACACAGCCGAGAAAGTAGGCGACGCTGGCCCGTCGCTCGCCCTTGGCCTTGACGACGACGGGGATCTGGCGGCGAGCACCGCGCACCGACATGTGACCGGGCAGCATCCGCTCCATGTCGCGCAGCTGCTTGGGCAGGATCTTGGTGACGCCGACCAGGTTCACCACCTTGCGCAGGCCGGAGCGGTCGTAGAGCACCACCGGTTTGGTGAACGCCTCCAGCAGGCCGGTGCGGGGAAAGACACCGCGGAAAAGCCACGGCTTCACAAATGGCTGTCGCCGCGCCTGGTGGATCACATAGCGGGTGCCCAGGCACAGGTCGGCCGGCTTGATGCCCACCGGGCAGATCTCGTTGCAGGCCAGGCAGGCCAGGCACTTGTACATGTGGTCGGTGAAATTGCCGGTCAGGTCCAGCTCGCCCTCGATCGCCTTGGTGACCAGGGCCACCCGGCCGCGCGGCGACTCGGTCTCGCGCAGGCTCTCCTTGTAGGTGGGGCACACCGCCAGGCATAGCCCGCAGCGGATACAATGGTTTACTTCCTCTTCAGTTGGGGCCTCAAATCCGTCCCAGGCTGATCCCTCGGCTTTGCTCAGGACTGGTCCTTTGTTAGTTTCCATGTCGTCTTGGCTTTCTAGAGAGTTGGTATGGCGATTATCCTTGTACGATCGGCAGCGTCAACAGCGCATGGGGCACGACGAGCAGGTCCAGGTCACCGCCCAGCCTGTCGGCGACTAGGCGAAAGGCAGCATCCATGGTGGGCGCGGCCAGGAACTTGGCCGAGCGGATCAGCTCCGGATCCTGCGCGCCGACGATGATGACGTCGTTCTGCTCCAGCACTTTGGCCATGACAAAGGCCCGCTGCTGGCCGGGCGGGTAGCCGTTCTGGCGGGCGTCGTCCAGGATGAACTGGATGCTGGGCGCATCCTGCATGGCCTTCAGGAAGCGCTGCTCGCCCACGCCCTCGCCGGCGCCCTCGCTGCATGGGGCAGGGGTGATGTAGAATCCACCCGGCTTGACCACCGCTGTTGGAGCAAAAAAGAGGTAGCTGGCCGCCCGGCTGGCCTGGTACAGGTTGGCATCCTTGGGATAGCCCACGCCGGCCACGGCCACGTCGTACTGCTGAGGCACCGGCACCTCGTACAGGGTCCGGGCAAAGGCCACCAGCTCGCTAAAGGTCGCCTCCGGCTCGCCGGCGCGGACGCACACCACCCGCTTCTGGTCGTCCTGGACGACGTTGACGATGAAGCGCAGGCCGGCCCGCCGCGCCGCCTCGGTGACGGCCTGGTGGAAGGGGTTGCCCTCGGTACGGCCCAGCCGGGTGCCGGGATGGTCGACCATCTGCGCGCCGTGGGTGTAGGCGATCATCGCCTCGCCGGCCGCGCCGACGGCCAGTGTCTTGCGCCCGCCGGAGTAGCCGGCGTACTGGTGTGGCTCGACAATGCCGGTAGCGATCAGCAGGTCGGCTTCGTAGGCCGTCTTGTTCACCGACAGCGGGATGCCCGTGTCGGTCGTGCCCAGGTCAACCAGCGCCGCCGGGTTCTGCGGCTCACTGTCGATCACGCGGTAGCGGTCGACCACCGCCTGGCCCAGCTTGGCCACCTTTTCCTCGTAGCGTGCTGGCCCGGTGCATGCCGATGCCGCACAGCAGGGTGATGTCCTCGTCGCGCACGCCGGCCGCTTCCAGCTCGGCCAGCAGCGGCGGCACCAGCAGCGAGTCAGGGCTGGCGCGGGTGACGTCGGTAAAGACGATGCACACCGTATCGCCGCGCTTGGCCAGCTCGCGCAGCGGCGGTGAATTGACCGGATGGGCCACCGCCGCAGCCACCGCCGCCGGCACATTCTCGATGGGCGGCACCGTCTTCGATTCGACGACCGTTCCCCGCCAGCCGGCGGGCAGGTCGAAGGCTAGCTCTCCTTTGTCGAATGGAACATGATACATATTATCACTCATCGGTCCGTGACTTTCTATCCCTGCCCAACGAGAGATCGCCATGCATGCGCCGGACAACGCGCCATTTCAGCTCCTGTGGCGTAAGCTCGGGGTGAAGATCCTGCTCGGTTTTGCGCACGATCTGCAGCGCCAGATGATAGGCCTGAAAGACAATGTCCAGATGTTCCGCCGGCGTCATCCGCCGCCAGATCTCCACCTGGCGCATATCATAAGACCCCAACTGCCGCCGCATACGCTCCACGGCGTCAGGATCGGGCTGAACAGGCTGAAGCTCGTCAGTCACCTTGATTCCTTGGACGATCTAGATCAATTGCCGCCGGCCGGCTGACAAACGCACAACGCCCTGGCCTGGCAGGGCGTCGCCGTCAACACAGCTCAAGCCGCCGTTGGCTCTATAGGTATCAACTGCCGCATTATACCACAGGGCCAAACGGCCCACAAAAACAACAGCCGGCAAGGCCTGCTGCCTGCCTCGCCAGCAGGCAGCCTATTGGCCCGGTTCCTGCTTCACCCCGGCCGAGAGCTGCCGGTAGGCTTGAGACGCCCAAGGATGCATCGCCTTGTGCTTGCGCCGCAGGTAGTCCAGGTAGCAGTGTGCGGCCCGGTCCAGGGACTGTTCTACAGCCGAAGCTACTGCAGCCAGGTAAGGTGGATCACCGGCCTGATCCCACGCTATCTTGTCGGCCACGAAGACAACCTTGTCCAGCGGCGAGCTGTCTGCTTTTAGGGTGGTGTGGCAGCCGATCGCCTCCAGAACCGGCCCATCGATGATGGCCAAGACCTCCTTGGCAATCGCCGCCGATAGCTTCTGATGAACCAGCACAGGGGCCTGGCGCTCTTCCACAAGCACCTCTAGCCCAAGCGTTTCAGCCACATGCAGTTGGTCATCCCACGGCACGATGGCGCTGACATCGTGCAACCACCCGGCAACCTCAGCGCTCCTGTCGTCCACGCCCCAACGCCGCGCCAATCGTTGGGCCATAGCAGCGACCCGTTTGCAGTGCTCGGCCGTGTCTGCGCGGCCGCGGCTCCTCAAGAGTGCATCGGCATCCGCAGGGACGTCGCCTGTCCGTATGAAATCACCGACGTAGGCAACAAGAACTGGATGCATTTCAAGCCCTTTACTCATCGGGGATGTCGCGCCGCATCTGCTTCACGCCGCTGCGCTTTCGCTTGCCGTGCAGCCGTCGCTCGATCGACGCAGCCGTCGGCTGGGTTGGCCGGCGGATCTTGCGCCGCTTGAGCGCCGCACGCACCAGCGCCTGGAAGCGGCCCACGACCTCCTCCCGGTTTCGTAGCTGGCTGCGCTCGGACTGGGCCACCAGATGCAGCACCCCGGCCGAGTCGATGTGAGATGCCAGTCGCTCCTGTATTCGCACTCGCTGATAGTCGGTCAGGCTGGGCGAGTCTGTTTACGTCGAATAGCAGCTCGACGCGGGTGGAGTTTTTTTGCACGTGCTGGCCGCCGGGCCCGCTGCTTCGTGAGAAGCGGAAGCTCAGCTCGGCCAGGGGGATGATCAATTGGTCGTTAACGGTTATATAGTCGGTGTCCATCCGGTCCGGTTAGTCGAGCATAGACGGCCCGTACGGCTCCCGGCGGGGCTTCCACTCCGTCGGATTGCCCCAGTCACTGGCCTTCCACGGCATGTTCTGCGGCTGGACCAGCGGCAGCACCTCGCGGAAAAGTTCGAGCCGCTCCGATCCGGTCATCGGCGTAAAGGTCTCGGCCACAGCCAGGTCGGCCTTCAGCTCGGCCAACGTGGAGCAGCCGGCGATGACCGTGGTCAGCGGCAGGGCCAGGGCATAGCGCAGCGCCCGGTCGGCCAGGCCTGCCAGCTTTTTGTAGGCAAAGACCTTCATGCCGACCACACCGACGCCATGTTTGGCCGCCACGGGCAGGAACTCTTCGGCAAAGCTGTAGATGAAATGGTCCAGCACCGACACGGCGACCAGCACCGTGTCAAAGGGGAAGCGGCGCAGCGCCTCGACCTGGATCTGGGGGTCGGCATGGCCGCTGATGCTGATAAGGCGCACCAGCCCCTCGTCGCGGGCCTGGACGGCCGCTTCCAGTGCGCCGCCCTTGCCGGTCATCTTGTCCAGCCGCTCGAAATCCCAGACGTTGTGTAGCCGCCACTCGTCGACGTGATCGGTCTGGAGCCGCTTCAGGCTCTGTTCAAGCTGGCGGCGGGCGCCGTCGCGGGTGGTGTCCCACGTCTTGGTGGCGATCCACATCTCGCGGCGGCGATGGGCGGCCACCAGGCCGACCCGTTCCTCAGACTGGCCGCGGGAGTAGATCCAGGCTGTGTCAAAGTAGCGGATGCCCCGTTCCAGCGCCGTGTTGAGGATCTCGACGGCCTGATCCTGGCTGCAGCCTTCCTCGTCGACGATTCGCTGGGCGCCAAAGCTCAGGATAGGGACCGATACGCCGGTCTTGCCAAGAGGTCGCGTTTCCATCTCTAGATCCCTTCTTCGAAATCAGACTTTCCCCTCACCCTACCCTGCCACGCTCTGTGCTGCACTGTGCAGTGATCTCCCCCAGGGGCGAGGGAGCCGGATGGCGCGGAAACCGCGCCTCCAGGTCTCTATTTGAACTGGGGCAGGTACTTGGCCTGCTCGGTCAGGTAGGCGTCCAGGATGGCGCGAGCGGTGTCCAGGTCGTTGATGCACGGGTCGAGGGTGAGAGCTTGCAGGGCCGTCTGGTAGTCGCCGGTGGCAGCGGCGTCGACGGCCAGGCTGGCCACGGCGATTTCGCGGCGGCACAGCTCGGCGACCATCTCGGGCAGCGGCCCGATGTTCAGCCCATGGATCTCCTCCGCCGCTGACCAGGGCCGGCAATTCGACGATGGCATCGTCGGGCAGGTTGGGGATGCAGCCCCGGTTGGAGATGTTGACCGCCGGCCGGTAGAGCCGGCACGCCACCGGCCAGCCCTTCGATAACCTCGACGGCGCCGTCACCGCGCGCCTCGCGGAGGAGCTCGATCGGGGCATCGTCGGCGAACCATGGCCTCGATGGCGTGCCACTTTTCGTCGCGCCTCCGGGCGGCTCCGCTCCCAGTCATACAGGTACAGGTTATACTTTTCCCAAGGCCGGGTCTGCGGGTCGTGACACCAGGGCAGATACTCGTCCAGGTGGCTGTCGCCGGGCACCGGGCAGAGGCCGGTCACGTCCATGACGGCGCGGGTCAGCGGCTCAAAGCTGGCCGGCAGGGCCATGAGAGCCTCCGGAAGGCGGGGTACAGGTCTTCGCCGGTCCGCCGGTCGCGCACGTCGAGGATCCAGCTAAAGTGGTTGAGTCCGGCAGCCTTGATCTCCACCAGCAGTTCGGCCTGGCGCGCTACCTGGCCGGCCAGCGGCCAGATGTCGGGGTCGGCATTGCTGTTCACACCGGGCGGCACGGCGATGCCCAGCCGGTCGGCCAGTGCTGCGCCGACCAGCATATAGGCGATGGCGAGCTGGTGGCACAGGCCGACCGACTTGATCAGGCTGTAGCGGCTGACGGCCAGGCACAGGCGGGGCAGCGGATTGGAAAAGTTGATGAACCAGGCGTTGGGGCACAGCCGCTCCATGTCGCGGGCGATGGCCAGTATCTCCGGCACCTGGCGCAGGGTGTGGGCCAGGCCGCCGGGCCCGCCGTTCTCACCGTAGGGCTGGCGCACCCCGAACTGAAGCGGGATCTCCCAGTCGCGCCGCCACAGCCCTTCGCGTGGTCCGGTCTCGATCGAGACGATGACGAAATCGGCGCCGGGCAGCACCTCTTCGCGACGGGTCGAGCTCTCGATGGTCAGCCCGGCTTTCCACTCACGATCCAACCGGCGGGCCAGGGCGTCGATCAGGTCCAGGCCATCGCGGTTGAGATCCACCAGAGCCAGGGTACCGCCCTCAAGCCGACGGCTGCGCACCAGGGTGGCCAGGGTTCCCAGGCCAAATACGGCGCTTCCGGCGCCAATGATCACAACCTTCATAGTCTCAGAACCTCTGCGATCAAATCGTGGACGACGGCGCGGAACGGTCCCCAATCGCCCCAGGCACGGATCACCCTTCGCAGATGATCGGCCACAGCCGGCAGCCTGGTTGGCTCGATCCAGCACAGCTCAGAGATAGCCTCGCAGGCGTCCTGGGTAACTGGTACTGCGTCGTCGTCCATCTGCAAGAGAAAGATGTAGGAATCAAAGGGGATCGTCTGCCCGCCGTGTTGCAGAGCATAGTGAATAAGGCCCGGCATGGCCACCGGCGGCAGGCGCAGGCCCAGCTCTTCCCACTGCTCGCGGGCCAGGGCGTCCAACACCGGCTCACCCCAGAATACGCCGCCGGTAGGCAGTCGATAGGTCGCGGGCGGATAGTGTCCCTTGGTGTGCACCAGCAGTCGCCCATCCGGACGCCGGACGAACATGACCACCTCAGCACGGCGGACAAACGCTTTCACCTGCCACCAGTAGGCGTATCCCTTCTCGTCCAGTTGGAATTGACAGCCGCGCTGCAGGGTCGGCCCATAACGGGCGATCAACGCCTCGGTTTCAGCCGGATCGAACTGTGGTTGCATGCTCGTCAGGTCACAGGTTCTCAGGGCGCCACGCCGGCACCCGGCCGGCATGGCGCCCTGGAGGCACGTCTCAAGCCTTGTCCAACGTCTTGCCGTAGGCGAACAGGTCGCCGGCCTGGTAGATATCCATCTGCACCTGAGAAAGGGCTCGGCCTGGAACGCTGGTCTGGCCGTTCAGCACCAGGCGCCCGGTCGCCAAGTCGACCTCCAGCTGGTCGCCGCTCTTGAACTGCTCGTCGATGCGGGTCAGATCGGGCAGGGTGACGATCGGAAAGCCGCTGTTGATGGCATTCCGCTTGTAGATCGCGCCATAGCTCTCGGCCACGATGGCGCCGATGCCCAGGGCGCGGAAGCAGTCCACCGCCTGCTGGCGGCTGGAGCCGGCGCCAAAGTTCTTGCCGGCCAGGACGATGTCGCCCGGCTGCGCCTTTTTGGCGAAATCCTCCCAGCCCTTGAGGTTGTCCAGTGCATACTGGCCCATCTTGCGCCACCTCGGTGATGGCCAGGTAGCGGTTGTGAAAGATCATGTCGGTGTCGATGTCGTCGTACAGCCGGCCGTCGGGTCGTAGTGAGCACCCAGATTCGGCCTTGGATTCGTGTCTCTGTCATTTTGTTCTCCTATGCCTTGGGCACCGTGATCTCGCCGGTCAAGCGCCGCCCAGGCCGCCACCGTCGGGCTGGCCAGGTAGGTGTCGCCCGGTCCCTGCTTGCCGGCAAAGTTGCGGTTGCCGGTGCCCACCTGGACCTCTTTCTCGCCCGTCATGCCGATCTGGCCGGCGGCGCAGCCGCCGCAGCCGGCGTTGCTGATGATGAACCCGGCGTCAAACAGCGTCTGCAGGGTGCCATCCTGCAGGATCTGCTCCCACACCTCGTGGGTGGCAGGCACGATCGAGGCCATCACCCACGGCTGGATCTGTTTGCCCCGGACCAGGTCGGCCACCAGGCGCAGGTCCTCGTAGCGGCCGTTGGTGCAGGAGCCGATGAACACCGAGTCGACCCGCGTGCCCGGCCACCTCGCGCACCGTCTTGACGTTGTCGGGCTTGGGCGGGCAGGCGATGAGCGGCTCCAGGTCGGTGATGTCGACAACGATCTCTTCCACGTACTCGGCGTCGGGATCGGCATAGACCCCTTGCAGGTCGGCGCGGCCGGAGCGCTCCCGGCAATAGTCCAGCACCGCCTCCGACGGCGGGATCAGGCCGATGATGCCGCCCATCTCGGTGACCATGCTCGACAGGGTGATCCGTCCCGGCAGGTCGAGCGCCTCGATGGCCGGGCCGTAGAACTCGATCGGCCTTGCCCAGCGCGCCGCTGGCGCCCAGCACCCGCAGGCACGGCCAGGGTCAGGTCCTTGGGGGTGCACGGATAGCTGCAGGTCGCCCTTGACCGTGACCTTCATCGTCGGCGGCACCTCGAACCAGGTCTTGCCCGCCTTGAAGGCAAAGGCGATATCCTGGTCGCCCATGCCCTGGCCAAAGGCGCCGATGGCCCCCAGGATGTTCAGGTGGCTGTCGGTGCCGACCACGGTGCCGCCCGGCAGGGCCAGGCCCGTCTCGATCATGACGTGCGAGCCGATGCCGGCGTCGACGTCGTAGACCTGGATGCCCTGGCTCGTGGCCCAGTCGCCGGGCCAGGTGCTGGTTGACGGCGTAGGGGATGTTGTTGGCCGGCACGACGCAGTCGAAGGTGAAGAAGGTCTTGCCCACATCGGCCACCGGCGTGTCGCCATAGTTGGCCTGGTAGTTCTTGACCACGTTCGCCCCGCCAAAGTCGCGGGCGCTGCGAACGTCCAGCCCCATCCACACGATCTTGCCGGCCGCCACCGGCTCGTCGGAATGGGCCTGGATGATCTTTTCGATGATCGTTTTTCCCATAGAGATCCTCCCGCTATCCTAACCTGGCCGACGATTCTTTCTTGATCTGCAGGTCGCGCAGAGTCTCAAAGCTCATAAAGTCGGCCTTGTTGATCAGGGTCGCTTCCGGCGAGCGTTTGAGCTTGTCGCCCTCGCCGGCGTGGGCGGCGATCATGTGCTGCACCTCCATCGGCAGGCCAAACTCGTAGGCCAGCGCCGCGCCGCTGAAGGGGTGGCGCATCAGCGCGCCGTAGGGGGTCTGGAAGGTCAGGTCGCCCCGGTATTCGTACTCCAGCAGCTTGCCGACGTCGTGCAGCAGCCCGCCGGCCAGCAGGTAATCCATGTTGATCGGCACCCGCTCGCCATAGATCTCGCCAAAGAGCTGGGCGGCGCGATAGGCGGTCAGCGTCACGGCCCGCACGTGCTCGACAAAGTTGGCCGGGCAGGGGTTGATCAGCAGGGTAAAGGGCATCTGGACGATGGTATCAGGCGTCCATCCGCCCCGCTCCATGGCCACTTCCCAGACCCGGATCGTCTTTTCCCGCAGCTCGGGGTCCTGAATCAGGTTGAATTCAGGCATCACTTTCAACAGTTTTTCACGCATTGTTCCCTCCAATGTGTTATTTCAGTTTCTTACCCGTGGAAACGACAATGTCGTTCACTACGAGCTCTCGCAGCGTTCTACCGGTCGAGGCTCCGCTCGGGCGGGCCGTCATATTCGTGGGTCTTGGAGTCGATGTTGCGCATCGGCCGCTCGCGCGTCTGTTCCTCGTACACCTGGGCGGCGAGGCCCACGGTGCGGCTGATGGCGAAAAAGCCGTTGCCCAGCGCCGGCGGAAAGCCCAGATCGCACAGCACGGCGGCGATGCCGCCGTCGACGTTCATCGGCAGGTCCTTGCCAAGGCTCTCCTTCATCGCCTGGCGCAGCGCCTGGCCCATCTCGACATACTCGCCGGCCACGCCGGCCTCCTCGGCCAGGGCAAAGAGCCGCTTGGTGCGCGGATCGTCGCTGTGGATGCGATGGCCATAGCCCGGCACCCGGATCTTTTTGGCGCGGAACTCGGCCATCTTGTCGCGGGCGGCGGTCGGAGCATCGAGGCCCTTGTCGCGCTTGTAGGCCACCGACTCGAGCAGGATCTTCATGCAATCCTCGATGGCCCCGCCGTGGTGGCGGTTGATGGTCATGATGCCGCCGGCGATGGCGGTGGTCAGCGGCGCGCCGCCGGTGGCGACCGTCCGCGCGGCGATGGCGCTGGGCGGGGTGACGCCGTGATCGACCGACGACACAAGCATGGCGTCCATCAGCTTGCCGATCTGGGGCGTGGGCAGCTCGCCCTTGAGCACCAGGTAGACCATCTCGCCGAAGGAGATGCGGCCCATCAGCTCGTCGATGCGATAGCCGCGCACCACGACCTTGTTCGGCTCGATCTTCGTGATTGCGGTTTTCCAGGTTTCCTTTTCTTCTGACATTCTACCTCCCTTTGAATAACCTATTCATGTTGAAATGTATCGCGCTTTGCGCCACCGGTGCCAGCGTCCCACCAGGATCGCCAGACGGTCGAGCCACAGGATCGGCGCGGGGACGTCCGGCACCAGTGTCTTGCGCTTGGGAAGCGGCGGCAACACCGCCGGATCGGGTGCACCGGGCCGGACTGTGGCCAGCAGCACAGCTTCCTCATCCTGGCCGGCCTGGGCCAGTTTGGTTCCGTCCCGATCGACGATGCACGAGCGCCCCATGAGCGGGCAACTCAGCCGGAAGCGGGCGCCGGCAGCCGGCAGCACACGGGCCATGGTCCCCGGCCCCAGGCTCATCAGAAAAAGGAGGCCGTATGGGATCGGGGAGCGGAACGGGCCGCACCGCGCCGCATAGACGGCCGGCACGCCGGCGCTCTGCGCTTGCAGCGTGGTCGCCTGGCCGAACCAGCCCACCGCGTCCATCCTCACGCCGGCGATCCGGTCCTTCATCCGCGCCAGCAGGCGCCCGCCTTCATCCTCCAGGTCGCCGACCAGGATCGGCGGCGAGGAGGGGATGCACAGCAGGTCGACGCGCCCCTGGTAGGCACGGGCCAGGTCGGCAAAGACCTGGTCCCAGCAGATGAGCAGGCCGATCCGGCCCAGGGCGGTGTCGGCGATGACCGGGTCGGCGCCGCGGGCAAAGTAGGCGTTCTCCCACAGCGCGACGTGCATCTTGCGGTAGATCCACTGCCGGCCATCGGGCGCGGCGAGCATGGCGACGATATAAGTGCCGCCGGCCATCCGCGCCGGAAAGCTGCCGGCGAGGTGGATGCCCAGCCGCTGCGCCGTGCGGCAGATCCAGGTCCCGGTCGGGCCGTCGAGCGGCTCGGCCAGGCCAAAGTTGCGGTCGGTGTACTCGTAGCCGCAGCCGAACAGCTCCGGCAGGACGACGAGCTGGGCGCCCTGGGCGGCAGCCTGCTCGACCAACGCGGCGGCGTGGGCCAGGTTGGCCTCCACGGCGCCCACCGGGGCGTCCATCTGGATCGCGGCAACGACGACGTCAGGCATGTCTACCGGCTACAGCCCCAGCTTGGCCAGAACCCCTTTGGTCGCTTCCGGCAGCTCGCCGAAGGCATCGACCACGGTGGCGCCGACGGAGCGGAGGCGGTCAACCTTGCCCTCGTAGGTGCCGCGGTTGCCCTCGATGATGGCGCCGGCGTGGCTAAAGCGGGTGCCGCTCTTGGCCGCCTTGCCGCCGATATAGGCGACGACCGGCTTGGTCAGCTCACCGGCCTCGATCAGGTCGGCCACCCGTTCCTCCTGAGTGCCGCCGATCTCGCCAAAGATCACAATCGCCTTGGTGTCGGGGTCCTTCTGGAACAGCTTGACCACCTCAGGGTGGGGCAGGCCGACCACGGCATCGCCGCCGACGTGCACCAGCGTCGTGGCGCCGATGCCGGCCTGGCTCAGATAGTAGGCGGTGCTGGAGGTCATGCCGCCGCTGCGCGAGCGAGATGCCCACCGGGCCGGGGCGGAACCAGGCCTTGGCCGACGAGGCCCGGCCGCCCATCATGCCCAGTATGCCCTTGTCGGGGCTGAGCACGCCGAGGGTGTTCGGCCCGACGAACATGGCGCCGGCCTCCTTGGCCGCCTTGGCGATGGCCAGCACGTCCCAGATCGGGACGCGGTCGGGGACGATCACCAGCAGCTTGACGCCGGCCGCAATCGACTCCAGTGCGCCTGGCTTGACGATCGGGGCCGGGATAAACAGCACCGCGACGTCGATCGGCCCGACCTTTTCCCAGGCCTCCTGGACGGTGTCAAAGACGGGCACCCCCTCGACCTCCTGGTTGCCCTTGCCGGGCGTGACGCCGGCGACGACGTTGGTGCCATATTCGCGCATCAGCTTGGTGCGCGCCATGCCCTCGCGGCCGGTGATGCCCTGGACGAGGACTCGCTTGGTTTGATCGATCAGGATCGACATAGGTCAATCCTCATTCATGATTCTGTTGCTACGGCTTGGGCGTTCCGGGTGTTGAGCCGCCGTCGTACGTGATGCCCGCGACGTGCGCGTACCCGCTCAAGTCCACTGTCAGGCTGTTCTGACTAGTCTGACCGACGATGTCGAGCTCGTCTACATGCCAACCCAAAGCATCGCGGCTAGCATAGTATGACATGCTATCGGCAAAGACGTAGCTGAGAGCATAGACATGCGGATCCCCCTCGCCATCGAGAGCCAACGAGTTGTAGCGACCCGCGTCGCGGCGTTCTTCAACCAGGGTTTCTACATGCCAGCCGCTATGATCCCGGTGCGCATAGTTCAGCTCAAACGTGTCCGCGGGGATGAAAGCGATGTTGGGCGCGGCGCTGCTGTCCAGGGCAAGCGAAGTCACACCGTAGGTGCCAAGGGCTGCAATCATCTCGACGGCCCAGTCGTCAGAGCCTCGGACTGCGTACACTGAGTCTACCGCCGTCATAGTAGCTGATATGCGGATATCCATCGCCATCCAGGCTCAAAGAGGTGTAGTAAAAGCCCGAAGATCCTGTGCCGACCACTTCGATATGCCAGCCCTCTGCATCCTGATAGGCATACTTAAGCCGGCTACCGAGGACGCCGTTCCAAGCCCCATAGCTGATGTGTGGCTGGCCAGTGCCGTCGATGACCAGGGAATTGTATGCTCCGGCATGATCCCCCGGATACTCTTCCTCGTCAACGATCTCGACCTGCCAGCCTGCATCGCCGTGGGCAGCATGTTTCAGCGCGTCGCATACGTACTGACTACTCTCATATTGCAGCCGGCAGTAACTGATCTGGGGCTCGAGATCTGGACCGAGAGCCAGAGAAGTGTAGCCCCCCACATCCCCCACGCTGTCCGGGGTCTCGATCACCCAGCCAGCGGCACCCTCAAAGGCGTACTTTAGGTCGCGGTTGGTAATGTCATAGTAGCTGATGTGCGAGTAGCCGTTCGAGTCCACAGCGATGGATGTGTACAGGCCAGTATCGGTATCAGCTCCCCCTGTATCGATGGTTTCGGAATGCCAGCCTACGTTATCCCGGTAGGCATATTTCAAGTTGCCATTGAGACCGTCGTAATAGCTGATGTGTGGCTGGCCGCTCGCGCTCAGCGCCAGCGCAGCGTACTGGCCCACGCCGCGCGACCTATCCGCCGTTTCGTGACGCCAGGCTGTCCCATCGTACCAGGCATAGTACAGGTGGTCACCTCCGTACGTAATGTGGGGCAACCCTTGCGTGTCTAGCTGCAAGTTCCGATCTGTCGCCTCCATCACGTACTTGGGGCAATCCGCGCATGTGGTGATCCAACGATCGGCGTGGACAGATATGGCCTTGAGCGGCCGTACGAGGGGCAGGAAGAGAACTATGGCCAACATCAGATGGCCACTCGGAGAAATGGAAAGGCTGGCCCCAAGTGCAAGTCTGGCCCTGTGCATTCTACTCTCCTTTCGTCCTTGCCCTATCACCTTTGACCCAACAGGATTCGATCCTGCAAGTCCGTAGCTCAGGGCTTGGGCGTGCCGGGCTTGCACTCGCCCCGTTGGAAAGCCCACTCTTCGCACTCGGTGCCATCGTCAAAGATGCAGTAGCCGGTCTGGCTGCCGTCGGCGGCGGTGCGGATCTCGACGGTGTAACCCTGTTCCTCACAGAACTGGGAGGCTGGATTGGCGATGCCCGGCGCGAGCGGCGACTCCTGGGTGGTGTCTGCCTTGCCCCCGCATCCGGCCAGGAGCATCACCCCCAGCAGCACCAGCACAACTAGGCGCAGTTTCATCTGCCTACCTCCTTCAAGTACTCGTCCAATCCCGGGATCGGCAGCACGATCTTGCCACCGCCCGCACCCTGGAAGAAGCAGTCCACCTCGCAGGCCAGGCACTCGGAACAGCGGCCCTTCTTGGCCTCTTCGGGGGTGATGTTCAGCACCGGCACGCCCTCGTCGTTCAGCGCCAGGATCTTGCCGGCGCATTCCTTGACGCACACCTTGCTCTCGCAGTTGGCGCAGACGCTGTGATCGTAGGTGACCGTCCCGCCGGTCACCGTGCTGAAGGTGTAGAGGCGGGGTTCGCCTGTCCTGCCGGCTCGGGGCGCGCCTTGGGCTCGATCCGCTTGCCCTCGGCGATCAGCGCGTTCAGCCGGGCGGCGCAGATAGTCGGGCGGGTTGTCCTTCTTGTAGCCCTCGACCGGGCCGGGATACGGCCGTTCAGCCATTCCAGGATCTCCACCGCCTTGTCCTCGGCGTTGCCGCCCAGGCGGATGACCACCGGCACGTCGATCTGGGCTTCCAGGAACGCCTTGACAAAGCCGCGCGCCGAGTGGAACTGCTCCTGGCTGGCCACGCCCGAGCCGGAGCCGAAATAGCCGTCGATCGGCCCGCTGGCCATGACGATCCTGCGCCGCGCGGTAGACCTTGCTGGCCGGCGGGTTGCCGCTGGTGTCGACGAAGGTGGCCAGCTTGTAGCCCTGGCGCATGATGGCGTCCATGCTCATCATCGAGCCGCCGCCGCCGGCGCCGTGAAAGCCGACATAGCCCTCGCCCTGCTGAAAGCCTTCGGCCATCTGGATAAAGTAGAAGGTGCCGCGATAGTCCTTCTCCTCGACCTCGTAGGCGATCTTTTCCAGCGCCGTGGGCGGGCGGTCATACTCGCGGGCGATCTCGATGCCCAGGTCTTTGTGGCGGAAGATGCCATAGTCGTCGACGGTGACGCGGCAGTCGGCCGCCATCAGCTTGCCGTCGGTCAACTGCACCAGCGGGTTGATCTCGGCGGCGCGGGCGTCGTACTCCTGGGCCACGCTGGTACAGGCTGACCAGCAGGTTGGCCAGGTCGACCTGCAACTGGCCGGTGATGCCGGTCTGGCGCACCAGGTTGCGCGCCTGAAAGTCGAGCAGGCCGGTGCCGACGTCGACGTGCATCTTGGCCACCTTGTCCGGGTGGGCCACCGCGATCTCTTCGATGCCGGTGCCGCCCACGCTGGAAAAGATGATCACCGGCTGCTGGGCCGCGTCGTCGATGATCACCCCGGCGTAGAACTCGCGGGCGATCTCGATCCGCTGCTCGACCAGCACCTGCTCGACGGTAAAGTTCTTGATCTTGAGGCCGAGCATGTGCTGGGCCGCCTCTTCGGCCTGGGCGGGGTTGCTGGCCTTCTTGATGCCGCCGAGGCCGGCCCGGCCGGTGACCCAGGCCTGGGCCTTGACCATCGTCTCGCCGCCGATCTCCTCGGCGATGCGCCGCGCCTCCTCTGGAGTGCGCGCCACGCCGCCCTTGGGGACGGCGATCTTGAACTGCTTGAGCAGCTCTTTGCCCTGATACTCGTGTAATCTTGCCATAGTGTCCTCTCGGTACTGGGTTTCTGATGACTACAGGTCGTACTCTACCCCTGTCTGTGCCGCGATCTGCTTCAGGCCATCGACGACCTTGGCTTCCAGCGGGATGCCCTGCTCCATGCGTTTGTCGGTCTGCTCGAACTCTTTTTCGCCGTGGACATAGATCCGCGACGCGCCGGCTGCCAGCCGGCCCCCTTTCAGCCGCCGGATCAGGTCGTCCATGTCGGCCTTGAACTCGCTCGGCCGGGCGGAAGGCGTCGAGCCGCCACGCGCCAAAGAAATGGCCAAGGTTGGCCGGCAGCGGCTTGCCGTCGGCGCCCTTGGGATAGACCGAGTTCAGGAAGGCCGCGCCGGGCAGCACTGCCGACAGGATCTCGACCAGCATGCCCATGCCATAGCCCTTGTAGCCGCTAAACTCCTCGCCGGCGCCGCCCAGCGGCAGCAGCCCGCCGCCGGCCCGCTTGGTAAAGTTGTCCAGCACCCGGCTGGCATCGGTGGTGGGGATGCCCTGCTCGTCGGTGGCCCAGCCCAGGGGCATCTCTTTCGCCTTGCGGTTGTACACCTCCAGCTTGCCGCGCGGCACGGTGCTGGTGGCCATGTCGAGCACAAAGGGCCGCTCCTGGCCGGCGGGCACCGCCAGGGCCAGCGGGTTGGTGCCGTACATCGCATCGCGGCTGAAGGTGGGCACCACCAGCACGTCGGCGTTGGTGCGTGGAAATGCCGATCATGTCGTGGTCGAGGGCCATCATGGCGTAATAGCCGGCGATGCCATAGTGGTTGCTGTTGCGCACCGCGGCAAAGCCGCAGCCATACTGCTTGGCCTTTTCGATCGCCATCTGCATCGCCCGGTGGCTGACCGGCTGGCCCAGCCCGGCCAGAGCATCCAGGGTGATCGTCGTCGGCGTTTCGACTACCACCTTGGGCTGGGCATTGGCCACCATTACGCCGCTCTGCAGGCCGTTCACATAGCGCCCCAGCCTGGCGACGCCGTGCGAGTCGATCCCGCGCAGATTGGCGTGGACCAACACGTCCGCGGTGACGTGGGCATCGTCGTGCGAGACGCCCACCTTTTCGAATACGCGAACACAGAAATTGAGCAAGGTCCTTGCCTGGACCGTGCTTCCTGCCGAAATGCTATCTGCCATTGTCCATTCCTCCTCCCGGTGATGGCTCTCGATTGTGAGATCGACGATGCCAGGGCTGGTCGAGGCGCAACCCTGGCATCTGGCTAACACTTCGGGCTCAGGATCACCAACTGGCCACATCGCCTGGCTGGTCAACCGGAAACGGTTCTCCAATAACGGTCAGGGCCGGCGGAACCGCTCCTCCAGTTCCTCCAGCATGGCTGCCGCTTCGACAAGCTTGTCCAATGGATTGTCATCGCCACGGAAGTAGCGATAGTCACAGGGCATAATGTCCAGCGTCTGGACCAGGTCGTTGTGATAAGCTCGCACCGTCGAGGCGCTGACGCCGTACAGCTCCGAGATCTCACGCTGGCTCAGCTCAAGGAAGTTGATCTTGCGCACCGTGTAGTCCAGAGCTGCGGCCCACGTCTCGGCTTTGCGGATAACCAGCGGCCGGCGCCCGACGCCGATGCGATACTCCAGCCACATCTGCACCGCCGCGCCAATGACCTCCAGCGGCAGCCCCTTGCGCGTCATCTGCTGGGTCATCAACGTTTCGACCTCGTCCATGCCCTCCGCAAAGAGCTGCTCAAAACGCTCGGCCAGTTCCTTGTCCGGCTCATAGCGGATGGCCGAAGCCAACGCTCGCCTGGCGGCGTCATACTCACCGCTGCGCGCCAGCGCCCGGGCCAGGTTGAGGTGAAACTCAGGCTCCTCGGGAGCAAGCCGGATCGCCTCTTTGAACGATTCGATTGCTTCGTCAATCTCCCAACGCTCGTACTGCTGAAGACCCAGCGCGTTCGTCTTCCGCGCCTTTTGGAGCATCGCTGAAGGAATGGCCTGTCTTTGTGTCATGGTCTACTCTCCGGACGTTGGCCTGATTCTCTTATACAATTACTGCTAGCCGCGAGCGGCAGCCACGAATGGTCCTGCATGTTTGCGTGCCTGCGTGTGGACACCATTATAGCACGGTGTGAAACAGATCGGCAACTTTGCCTCAAGTGCTGGCAGGCGCCGGCGCCTCCTCACCCCGCTCCATCTCCAGAACGCGCTTCAGGGCAGCGACCGACACTTCCAGCATCGACTGATCCGGCTGCCGGGTCGTCAGCCGCTGTAGCGCCAGGTTGGGTGCAGCCATGATCTGGACGATCCGCTTGTCTCGGTGCCGATTCGTGAACTTGATGTACTCGTAGGCGATCCCGGCCACGACCGGGATCAGGACGATCCGCGACAGGATGCGCCACACCATCGGCGGCCGGCCAAACAGGGCAAAAATCAGGATCGAGATGACCATCACCGACAGCAGGAACGCCGTGCCACACCGATAATGGGCCGTGGAGCAGCGGGCCGCGTTTTCAGGCGTCAGCTCCAGGCCCGCCTCGTAGGCGTTGACGGTCTTGTGCTCAGCGCCATGATAGGCAAACACGCGGCGGATCTCGGGCATAAAGCCGATGGCCCAGACGTAGACCAGGAAGATCAGCAGCCGGATTATCCCTTCAACGACGTTGCTCAGGAAAGAGGATTCGATGTAGCGGTCCACCAGCCCCACCAGCAACAGGGGAGTGACGAAGAACAGCCCCACCCCGAACGCCAGCGACATGGCCAGCGTGCCCCAGGCGATGGGACCGTTGAACTGCGCCTTTGCCTCCTCGCCGAGGGCTACCTCAGCCGAGTAGAACAGGGTGCGGATGCCCAAGACCAGCGTATCCCACAGGCTGGTCAAGGCCCGCAAGAAAGGGCACCTTGCTCACCCAGCTTGCATAGATCCTGGGGTCGAGCATCTCGGTGTGGACCGCAATCTCGCCGTCGGGCCGCCGCACGGCCACCGCCAGCGCCTTCGAGCCGCGCATCATGACCCCTTCCATGACCGCCTGGCCGCCATAGTTGAATTCAGCCACTTGTCTGTCTCTCGCTTCTATCTGACTAGCCGCGACGAAAAACAACCCCACCCCCAGTATCAGCGACACGCGCAAGGGTGCCCCAGGCGATGGGGCCGTTGAACTTGCGCCTCGCTTCTTCGCCGAGAGCTACCTCAGCCGAGTAGAACAGGGTGCGGATGCCCAAGACCAGCGTGTCCCACAGGCTGGTCAAAGCCCGCAGAAAGGGCACCTTGCTCACCCAGCCGCATAGATCCTGGGGTCGAGCATCTCGGTGTGGACCGTAATCTCGCCGTCGGGCCGGCGCACGGCCACCGCCAGCGCCTTCGAGCCGCGCATCATGACCCCTTCCATGACCGCCTGGCCGCCATAGTTGAATTCAGCCACTTGTCTGTCTCTCGTTTCTATCTGGAGTAGCCGCTCGCTTCGGCGAGCGACTGGCAGCATTGTATCACAGGTGCAAAGCGACGGCAAACAAAATGCGGGCCTAGTCTTGACCGCTCGCCTCGTGCTTGATTCTGCCCCAAGACGGCGCAGGGTGCAAGCGGCGGCCTGATAGTTCACCTGGATATATCCTCCGCATGTCCTTACCAGCCATCGGCCGCAGCCAGGACGGTCTGCCTTTGGTCCTGAAACTCGCGCTCGTAGCTCAACAGGGTCTTGCTGGTGATCCGGTAGTTGGTCTGCGCCCAGCGGTCCTTGTTCACGATCTGGCCCTTGCTGCGGGCGTCGCGATAGTGCTCCACGATCTGCTGGCGCTTGCGATAGGGGTAGGCAAAGTGATCGGTTTCTGGCCGTATAGCAGGCCCCTGTTCGACCGGTGCATCAAGGCGCCGGGCATCTACAGGGCGATCGTGCCCGAGCTGCCGTAGTGTTTCTACCAGCTCCCCGGTAGAACAATGGCACAGCGCCGAATAGGTCGCCTCGGACAGCAGCTCCAGGGCCAGCCGCTCGTCGGCCGGCTTGTCGGCGGCTCCCGATGGCGATGAACCCTGTACCACGCCGAGCAGAGCTTCGACCGGCCACAAGCGGAGCGCCAGCCGGGCTGCCGACAGAAAGCGATCGACGGCTTTGATCGCCTGTGGCGAGGGCGGCTGCCAATCTGGCCTGGTCAGTCGCCGGACCGCCCCCAGACGCCCTACTCCCAGCCCAGGGATCGACAGGAGGATCCAATCGGATGCGCTGTCCACCTCATCGAGGCTGCCATAGCCGGCCTGGGCCAGCTTGCGCAGGGCAGCCGCTGTCGAGAGCTCATCGGCAATCGCCACGGCCTCAGCAAGGTCGTAGAGCATGTTGTCTTTCGCCCACATTTCTACCCATTTCCCTCCACGTCTCCTGAAGTAGCAGACACAGACCAGTATATACGGCCGGATCGAGTGTGTCAACGGTAAAAACTGCAGATCTTATTCCGTAGTTTCCGCAGCCAAGTCTGCGGTTTTTACGCATCCAAGACTGCAGAAAATACGGAGGCTTGGCCTTTTCCACGTGGTGCAGCCCCTGCGCCACCTGGCGGGCAAAGCCGTTCTCGATTCCGGTGTCAGTATAAGGGATCTGGAAGGTTTTGTCTATAGGGTTTTTCTGTATTCTGCATTACTGAATTTTCCCACAGCGCGTGTAGGGGAAACCTTACACACCATTGCACACAGATGCTTGACTTGCCTCCCAACGTGCCCTCTGACCCAGTATACCGGGTGAGAGGTCGCCCGTCAATCGTATGTTCTTATGATCTTGATGTCGTATGTTCTTGCGCCCGAAATCCTACATTCTTACCTCAAAATCGTAAGTTTTGCGTACACGACGTTCGTACGAATTACCTAGAATACCCTGCCAGGCTCCCTTTGCGCCTGATATCGCTCTGTGGTATACTGGCAGCGGAGGAGCGCGCCCGCATCCCCACTCCTCCGTGGAGAGACAGAGCGCGATGCCGCCGAGCATATCCGACACCCGAGCCAAGGTCATAGACCCCGCCATCCACGCCCGGGGCTGGACCGAAGACCTGATCCGCCGCGAGGAAACGGCCGGCTCAATCGAAATCTTTGACGACAGCCCTCGCCGGCGCTCCCGCGGCCGCGTCGACTACACCCTCCGCATCCAAAGTCAACCCCGACACCCAGCCGATCGCCGTCGCCCTCATCGAAGCCAAAGGCCAGACGAGATCTAGAGGAGGAGATGCACATGCCCTTGCCTGCACCATCATCCGAGACACGGGTCTACCAGCTCCGAGTTACGCTGAGGGAGATCACCCCACT